>JACIZI010000033.1 GCA_014359475.1 Marinobacter sp.
CACGGAATCCACGATGCCCCGCTCTTCCAGCAGGGTGCGCACGATGGCATCGGTGGTCTGGGTCTGGAAAATGCGGCTGTTGTGCATCAGGCCCAGTCGCCATAACGGGGGCTGGATAATCAGCTCGTAACCGGTGCGGCGGTGACCGCTGTCCAGCCGCGCGAACTCATTCACCACACCGGTATAACGACGCACCGGCGCACCGGCTTCCCACACCACCAGATCAACGGGCTGTTCCAGCACTTCTTCCGGCGCGATGGACGGATCGGTGCTTGCCAGTTGCAAGGTGCCCGTCACCAGGGTGGAAAGGGATTCGGTGATGCGAAAACGGACAACGGAGAAAAGATCGCGGGGGAGTTCACCAACCGTGGCGGTAAACTGCAGTCCATTGGCCTGGAGCATATCTTCCATCCCTGAAGAAAGTAAATAACAATGAAAAACTCATCCTGAGCGAGAACGATTGTAGCGATTTCAGCGGCGTTTGTAACCCGGATCGGGTGAAGACAGATCACATATCACGGACGGAGTCCGTCCGGTGGAGCGTAAGACGGGAGGCCATCCGGAACACCAGGGAAAAACCCCGTTGCTCCGTCCGGCCGGCGGCTTATTCCTGCCAGCTTTGAACAGCTTCCTTACCGTATTTTTTACGCCATTCATTCAGGGTTTTGTGGTTGCCCCCACGGGTCTGCACCACTTCGCCTGTATGGGGATTCTTGTAGGTTTTCAGCTGACGCTTCGGGCGACCGCCGGTGGCAGCCTCTTCCTTGCCGGAGGCGATGGAGGAATCCATGGCACTGAGAATCTGCAGCACATCCTTCGGAGTTTTATTATGCTTGTCCATCAGCTCGCGAACCTCGTTTTCAAATTCCAGTTCGCTTTTCAGTGCCTCGTCCTGCTGCAGTTTTTCCAGCTCTTCTGAGAGCTTTTCCACAAGCTGCTTCTTTTGATAATAGTCATTAATCTTGGACATGGATAAAAACCCTTTTGTTTATCGATTGTCAAAAAAACAAACCGTGTTTCCGGGCACACGAGCCACGGTACATCACGGATTATTTCCTGAACGGTAACCGGTCCCATAATAAATGACTCTTCGGCATTCAGCAAACGTATTGATTTAAGCAATGTTAATAAAAAATGGCAGCAGGATCATAAATCCGACTGCCATCAGCATCACACGATATATTTTACGGGTTATTTAAGGCGTTTCTGATTAAAGCCGTATATCTGACTCACCCAAAGGCAACACACCCTTGAGATCAAACAACACCCCATTGTTTTTCATCATTCCGCGCAGTTCCCCGGAGGACTTACCGGCGTATTCCCGGTGCGGTACCGCCAGCAGTACGGCATCATAGTCCGCGCCGGGTTCGTCGATCAGTGTGATGCCGTACTCTTCCTCGGCTTCATGGGATTCGGCCCAGCAATCGATCACATCGACATTGCAACCAAATTCCCGCAACTCTTTCACCACATCAATAACACGGGTATTACGCAAATCCGGGCAGTTTTCCTTGAAGGTAAAACCCATAACCAGAACCCGTGCCCGGGCAATGGTCTGGCCGGCCTTGATCATGGCCTTCACCAGTTCCGATGCCACATAAGGCCCCATATTATCGTTAACACGACGGCCGGAAAGAATAATCTCCGGGTGATAACCGATAGCCTGAGCTTTATGGGTCAGATAATAAGGGTCAACACCAATACAATGGCCGCCCACAAGTCCCGGCTTGAATGGCAGGAAATTCCATTTGGTGCTGGCCGCGGCAATCACCTCATGGGTATCAATACCCAGCCGTGAGAATATCATCGACAATTCATTCATCAGCGCAATATTCAGATCCCGCTGGGTATTTTCAATAACCTTGGCAGCCTCGGCCACTTTAATGGAGCTGGCCTTGTGGGTACCGGCGGTAATCACCGCCGCATAGAGAGCATCCACCTCTTCCGCAATCTCCGGTGTAGAGCCGGAGGTTACCTTCATGATAGAGGCCACGCGGTGCTCCTTGTCCCCCGGATTGATCCGCTCCGGGCTGTAACCGGCGTAAAAATCCTGATTGAACACCAGGCCGGAAACCTTCTCCAGCACCGGGACACACACCTCCTCCGTCGCCCCCGGAAACACGGTGGACTCATAAATCACGATATCCCCTGCGGACAACACCTTGCCGATGGTCTCACTGGCTTTCACCAGCGGGGTCAGGTCCGGGGATTTGTGTTCATCGATCGGGGTAGGCACGGTGACGATATAGATCTGGCAATCCCGGATATCCTCCAGCGCATCGGTGAACGACAAGTGCCTGGCCGCAGCGAGTTCATCGCGGGACACCTCACGGGTAAAGTCCACGCCATCCTTCAGCTCCGCAATGCGTTTGGCATTGATATCAAACCCCACCACCTCGCGCTTCTCACCGAACGCAGCGGCCAGCGGCAGCCCGACATACCCGAGCCCGACTACAGCAATCCTCTTCATACTCGCTTGTCCTTAGGTTGTTATGGGGTCAGGCCCCGGTGCAATTGGTATCGCAAAACGCCAGGGGGTCTGGCCCCGGCGGACAGTCCCTGGTGACAATGTTCAGAAACTCCAGACCAACGGGATCAGGCCCACCGCCACGCAAGCAACAATCAGGCTGAGGGGTGCGCCGATACGGATATAGTCGGTAAACCGATAGCGGCCCGGGCCGTAGACCATCAGATTGGTCTGGTAACCCAATGGTGTCATAAACGAGGCTGAGGCGGCGAACATCACGGCCACCGCAAAGGGCAGAAAACTCACCCCCAGCTGCTCGGACAACGCCAGGGCAATCGGGAACATCAGCACCGCAGCGGCGTTATTGGTGATCATCTCGGTAAACAGGGTCGTCAGCACATAGATCAGCGCCAGTGCCAGCCACGGCGTCAGGGGCCCGAACAAGCCCAGCAATCCGCTGGCCACCCACTCGGCCGCACCGGTCACGGTCATGGCATTGCCGAGGGCAAACGAGGCAGCAATCACCACCAATACCGGCAAATCAACGCTTCGGCGGGCACGACTGGCGGTGATACAACCGCTCACAATCATCGCCCCGGCGGCCAGAAACGCCGCCTCCATAATCTGCAGCAGGCCGGACGCACTGGCCAGTACCATCAGCAGCAATATGCCCAAGGCCCGGGGCGCCTTGCGAAAATCCGGCGGCGTGGAGTCGTTCAGGGCACTGACCAGCAAAAAGTCACGGCGGAAGCGGTATTGCTCGACGAACTGCTGACTGGCTTCCAGCAACAGTGTATCCCCCATCCTGAAAGTGATATCGCCCAGCTTGCCCGGCACCCGGCGACCTTCCCGGGAAACCGACAGAATGGCCGCATTGAAGCGGGTGCGGAACTTGCTCGCCCGCACCGTCTTGCCCAGCGCCGGGAATTCCTGGCCCAGAACCACTTCCACCAGACAACGCTGGTGATTGGCCAGATCCAGTTTCTGAATACTCGACTCAGCCGCCTGCAGCCCCCGGATCCGGCGCAGCTCGCTGGCACACTCCGGGGCCCCCACAAAATAGAGCTTGTCGTTCGGCTGCAGCATGCGGTCCGGCTCAACCGCGGTTATCAGCCGGCCGCCACGGTCGATTTCCATCAGGTAACCATAATTCAGTGCCCGCAGACCCGCCTGGGCGACCGTCTGGCCCACCAGTGGGCCAGCGGGATCCACCTCCACCTCCACGCCGTACTCACGGACCGCTTCCAGTTCCTCCGCCATACCGCCACGATCCGGCAACAGCCGGGAGGAGAACAGTACCAGATAAATGCCGCCGGCAATAAGCGAAGGAATACCCACCCAGGCCAGCTCGAACAGTCCCAGGTTAATGCCCAGCCGGGTCTGCAACAGCCCATCCACCACCAGGTTGGTACTGGTGCCGATCAGGGTGCAGGTGCCGCCCAGAATGGCCGCATAGCTCAGGGGCAATAACAAACGGGACGCGGGAATGTTCAGGCGCTGGGCCCAGTCCTGGATGGCGGGAATAAACATCGCCACCACCGCCGTATTATTCATGAAACTGCTGAGAATACCGGTGGGCGCCAGCATACGAAACTGCGCGCCCCTTTCGGTCTTCGGGTGCCCCAGCAACGACCGGGCAATCCACTGCACCGCCCCGGTCTCCTTGAGGCCGGCCGCCACTACATACAGGGTGGCAATCGTGATCACCCCAGGATTCGCAAACCCGGCCAGCGCCTGGGCCGGATCCAGAATCCCGATGATCAACAAAAACGCCATCGCCGCCATCAGCACCAGATCCGCCGACACGCGGGTAATCATCAGGGTACCAAGTACAGCAGCAAGAGTGAGGAGGGTAACTACGGCTTCCCATGCCATCGGGCGGGGCTCCAGATATCAGAGGTATTTAAAGCTGGCAGCACTCGAAATAACGGCAGAACGACTCATACACTGCCCTGAAGTGACCAGCCTCCAGAATTCCGTACCTCTTAATAACAACACTTTTGGAAATTACAAAAGTTTTTCGAATCATAACCTTAGAACGTTCAGGCAACGTCCCTTCCCGTAAGCTATCGGGCTGCAGCAATAATTCGTCCGACTGCAGCGTTTGAACCTTGCTGCTTATCGGAATACCGACAAAGTCGTCGAAAGACAGGTTATCCTTGAAAACCAGTACAGGTCGCTTTTTGGCACTACGAAAATCAGAAAAATAAAACTCACAAAGAACCACCTCTCCCTGGCTCAGGTCCATATATCATCCTCTTCCGGATCCTTCCATTCCTCAATTGTATTTGCCGAGTGCCCGGAGAAAGCCCTGACTTCAGACGCAGGCTCCGACTCATCCTCCAGAAGCACGACTACCCGCGCATGCCCGTTCCGAAGACGAGCATACTCTTCCGGGATTCTCACAACGCCATCCCGTATCTCTGCCTCAAATTCTACAGCATACATAAATCATGCTCCTCATGGCCGAACACCCCCATTATGTCATGGAACCAACAAAGGGTTCAGACCCCTTTGTTACTGACAGGGCAGGATAAGTTTATGGTGCAGCAGGTAAGAAATCAGCTGCTCCACGCACTCGCCTATGGCCATTGCGGAAGTATCCAGGCGCAGTTCCGGGCGCTCCGGGGACTGGTAAGGGGAATCAATGCCGGTAAAGTGGCTGATTTTGCCTTCCCGCGCTTTCTGGTAAAGGCCCTTCGGATCCCGCTCCTCGCAGACATCCATGGGCGTATCCATGAACACCTCAATGAACTCACCCGCCGGCAGCATGTTACGTACCATGCGACGGTCGCTGGTGAACGGTGAGATAAACGCACTCAGCACAATCAGCCCGGCATCGGTGAACAGCTTGCTCACTTCACCAATCCGGCGGATATTTTCCACCCGGTCTTCATCGGAAAAACCAAGATCCCTGTTCAGCCCGTGGCGCACATTATCGCCATCCAGCAAGAAGGTGTGGTATCCGCGCTCATGCAACGCCACATCCAGCGCATTGGCAATCGTCGACTTGCCGGAGCCACTGAGCCCCGTAAACCACAGCAGACAGGGCTTCTGGTTCTTGTTGGCCGCCCGCTCCGCACGGGTCACCTTATGGTGGTGCCATACAATATTGTCGTTGTCCATGCTCAAACATCATCCTCGATACAAAACGGGGCGAGCCCCCGGGGCAAATCCTGCCGCAAAATGCATGGGGGCCTGGCTGGCCCCATGTTTACAAGGGCAGGCGGCGAACCTTGTCGGCGGAATTGATTTCAGGGGGTTGCTGGCCGTTGCACCATACCAGGTCAGCGAGGTCGCCGTTAGGCGCGTAGCCGGTCTTGGCGGCCTGGAGTACATCAACGGCAGCCTTGCAGTCAAAACTCTGGCTGGCGCGTCGGAGTTCGCCCAAAAGCTCTTCCACCTGATTCCAGGGCAGGGAAACCTCACGGGCCATCATGATGCGGGGATGTGAGGTACCCCGGGGATCATTACCGATCAGCAGCTCTTCGTACAACTTCTCACCGGGACGCAGGCCAGTGAAAATCACTTCGATATCGCCCGCAGGATTTTCCCTGGTTTTCTCCTCCAGTCCCATCAGATGAATCATTTTCCGCGCCAGATCCGCGATTTTCACCGGTTCGCCCATATCCAGCACAAACACTTCACCGCCCTGCCCCATACTGCCGGCCTGCAGCACCAGCTGACTGGCCTCCGGGATCGTCATGAAATAGCGAATAATATCCGGATGGGTCACCGTGACCGGACCACCGTCACGGATCTGATCCCGGAACAGCGGCACCACCGAACCGGAGGACCCCAGCACATTGCCGAACCGCACCATGGAAAACACCGTGCGGGCCTGGCGCTGAGCCAGACCCTGCAGCACCAGTTCCGCCATCCGCTTGCTGGCCCCCATCACGTTGGTCGGGCGCACTGCCTTATCGGTGGAAATGAGCACAAACCGTTCAACCCCGGCCGCGATGGCCGCCTCCGCAGTATGCCAGGTGCCGAACACATTGTTTTCAATACCTTCAATCACATTCTCCTCTACCAACGGCACATGCTTGTAGGCCGCCGCGTGATAGACCGTCTGCACCCCAAAGGCCCGCATGGCAGACTCACACCGCCGGCGGTGGGCGACATTACCCAGCAGCGGATGCAACTGCACCCCCAGCCCTTCAATGTCATTAATGCTTCTGAGCTCCCGCTCAATGGAATACAGAGAGAACTCCGATTGCTCGAACAACACCAGTAGCCGGGGTTTGTGGCGGATAATCTGCCGGCAAAGCTCCGAACCGATCGAGCCGCCGGCACCGGTGACCATTACCGATTTCTGATACAGACTGCCCGCCACAATCGCCGTATCCGGGCGCACCGGATCGCGACCCAGCAGGTCTTCGATCTCGAGATCCCGGATATCGTTGATACGGGCCTGACCGGCCACCAGCTCGGACATGGAAGGAACGGTCTGAACCGGAATCGAAAGCGGTTCCAGATGCTGTAACAGGCTTTTACGGCTGACTTTTGTATCCTGATCCAGCGCCAGCAGAATACGGCTGACATCATACCGGCCAATGTACCTGGCCACATGCTCCAGGCTCACCACCGGCAAACCGCCGATCATCGCCTTGTGGTTGGAGCGTTCCAGAGTGACAAACAACACCGGCTTGTACTCAGTGCCCTGCTCCAGCGCATAGGCCAGCTGCATCCCGGTCTCACCCGCACCCACAATAGCCACCGGCTCTTTGGAGCGCTTACGGGGATGATTGACCAGCATGCGCACCCCAAGCCGGGTACCACTCACAAACAGGAACGCCAACGCCCCATAGATAACCGGAACCGAGCGGGGAATAAACGCCTGCATCAGATAACCCAGCACAATCATCACCAGACTGGATGTGACCACCCCGTAGACAATCGTCAGAAAGGCCTTGTCACTGAGATAGCGAATAACCGCCCGGTAAAGCCCCAGCTTGATGAACACCCCGATGGTCACCACCACCGTGACAAAAAAGACCACGAACTGGTTTGCTGAAGGCAGCCAGGCCTCCTGCTCCAACCGCAACGCAAACGCCGCCCAAAACGCGAAGGAAAGGAAGAACACATCGGACACAACGGACACAACCCGCTTATAAATCCGCGGCAGCCCGAAGAATCCTTTGACGAAATTACTCCCTGACCCGATCACCGGCACCTCGCCCCAGTACTGTCATTACAATATAGTAGAAATAGGTCCTGACACCCATCCCTGATAACATCCTGGCATCAGTTTCCGCCAGCAGACGTGGCGTAGACATGTCGATATTATTAATTTGTGCCAACCCGGTAATGCCGGGGCGGGCGTTCAGCACTCCGCGCTGTTCCCGCTCGGCGATCAGTTCTTCCTGGCTGAACAGGCAGGGACGCGGGCCGACCAGGCTCATTTCACCTTTCAATACATTCCACAGCTGGGGGAGTTCATCCAGCTTGGTGCGACGCAGAAACCGGCCCAGAGGCGTGATGGCAGACACATCAGCCAGATGACTGGCAACCGATGCGGTTTCCGGGCGCATGGTGCGGAACTTGACCAGGATAAAGGATTTGCCATTGCGGCCTACCCGCTGCTGCCGGAAAATGGGCGAGCCGGTGTCGCAAAAGCCGATCAGGGTGATGATCACCAATATCGGAAATCCAATCGTCAGTCCCAGAACAGCAAACATGAAATCAAACAAGCGAAACAATTATTGCTCCCGTATCAGATCCGGAGTTAGTCACAGGCTCTCCAGGAACTCCCGCCCGGCCTCGGCCAATGCTGGTCGTGCCAAAACCGGAGGCTGCCAGCCCAGCATCTCATGGGCTTTTCGGACATCAACCACCAGCGAGACACACAACTGATTGAATTCTGACCGCTTACCAACCAGTGCCGCGGCCAAAGACAGCGCCTTCACAGGCACTGCAAAAAGACGGACCTTTCGATTCATACCGGAACCTATAGCAGTGATTATCTCCGGTAAGGATAATGCGTCGCTGTCAGCAACCAGAAACGTCTGACCCGCAGCATTTTCGTGATGAATACAACAGTCCAGAAAATCCACCAGGTTATCCAGCGCCAGCATGCTCCGTTGGTTACTGACACCGGCGAACGGCAATGGTAGCCCGATTCCGGAAAGCTGCAGCAGACGCCGGAAATTCCCCGGAGCCTTACCACTGTAGACCAGTGGGGGCCTTACGATAACCAATTCCATATCCGTACCGGCAAACAAGCTTTTCAGTTTTTCTTCGGCTTCCAGCTTGGAGATTGCGTAATCCGATTCCGGAGCGGGATCCATATCCTCAGAGAACGGACCAGCAGGAGTAGCCGCTCCGTTCACACCAACAGAACTGATATATAAAAACCGCTTCGCCCCTGCACGAAGTGCTGCCTCGGCCAGCCTGGCAGTGACATCCACATTAACCTGCCGGAACCGGGCTAACGCATTGCCGGTCTGCTCTTTCAGGACATGCGCCCTGGCCGCCAGATGCACCACAACATCGACATTCTCAAGTGCTTCGCCCCAGCGGTCAAACTCAACCAGGTCACCGGTCTCGAAGGGCTGAAATCCCAGACCTGGCGACGCGCGTCTCACGCACCCCACAACCGGGCAACCCCTCGAGCTGGCCAGATGCTCCACAAGCGCGGATCCCACAAATCCGCCAGCCCCGGTTACCAAAACCTTCTTCTTCATGCTCGCAGGACCCCTTCGTATACCTGAAGCGTTCCGTCCAGCATGTGCTCAAACGTGAATTCTTCCTCGAATCGCTTTCTGCCTTTCAGCCCCATCTCCCGCCTTAATTCAGGTGAGGCAATCAGCTGCCTGAGCGCCGCTTCCAGCTCCTTAAGGCCAGCCCGGGGCACAAGGTAGCCCGTTCGTCCATGCTCCACTGACTCACGTACACCGCCGACATCCGATGCGACCACTGGCAAGCCGGCCCGCATGCCCTCCAATATCGTCAGGGGCAGCCCTTCCCAACGGGAAGTCAGAACCAGCACATCTGCACGCTGTATACGTTGGGGGACGTCATGCCTGGCACCCGTAAACTCAACTTTGTCGTTCAGTCCAAACCCGTTTACGAGCTCTCTGACCGACTCCAGGTTTGGCCCATCACCCACCAGTTCCAGCTCCCACTCAAGCCCCGCGAGACTGGCCAGAGCGTTAACAAGAAGCTCATGATCTTTCTGCTGCTCGAACCTGGCCACCATAATAAGCCGAACACGGCCGGCAGAGGGGTCGCCATCATAGCCATGAACAACATTCGGGGCATCCGGAATCCCGTTATGGACGGTTGTAATAAGCCCGGGAGTACCAACTCCCGTGTTCAGGGCCAACCGTCTGTCATAATCAGAAACAGTAATAATCTGGCTGGAAAAACGTGCCATATGCTGCTCAACAAACGCATACAAGCGGCGACTTGAAGCGGAAACGCCTTCAGTAAAAGCCCAGCCGTGAGCAGTGTAGACGGCAGGTATTTCTAGCGCGGAAGCGGCAATTCTCCCAAGAATGCCCGCTTTCGCAGAGTGCAAATGAACCAGATCCGGGTCAAGCGCTTCAAAATGAGCTTTAATTTCAAAGTAGCAGCGCAGATCTCTGAACAGAGAGATTTCCCTGACCAAATACCTGAGCGGTACACAAGGCAATCCTTTTTCACGGGCCCGGTCCACCACAATACCCTCTCCACCCACGAGGATCGTGACATTGTGCCCCCTGGACTGAACCCCTTTCGCAAGATCCAGCAAATGAATACTGGCACCACCCATCACATCCGAGCGGGTAATCACATAGACAACTCTCACAGATAATCCACTCGCTTTTTATTATCAACTTCTGCCCAGAGTTGCCGATAGGCGCAAACCATAGCTTCCATTCCGAAGTACCGTTCGATACGCGCCCGGGCGCGCTGCTGCCGCGCACCCCACGAAGCGCTATCCCTAAGTTCATCCAGTGCGGCCAGCAAAGCCGTCGACAAGGCTTCAGGTTGGGATGGTGGCGCCAACCAGCCAGTGTCACCGATAATGTTCGCCGCATCCCCCACATCTGTACAAACACAGGGAGTACCGCAGGCCATCGCCTCGGCAACCACATTCGGAAACGCCTCACTGGAGCTGGAAAGCACATGAACATCCAACGCACTCATAATTGCGGGTACGTCATCCCTTCGCCCCAACAAAGACACATAATCATAAAGCCCTTTATCTGAGAGCAGTTCATCCAGTGCCCGGTTGCCGGGCTCAAGGCCTTCGCCCACAAGCAAACAATGAAACCTGATGCCACGCGCGACAAGCAAGGCCAGGGCAGACAACAAATTGCCGTGATCTTTAAAAGGGTCAAACCGGGCAATCATTCCCAAAAGCGGGCGATCCTCCGGCAAAGAAAGTTCAGCCAGTACCCTTTGCCTGGCTTCAGCCTCCGGTCTGAAGCGGCCAAGGTCGTATCCATTAGGGATAACGGTCATCTTTTCCACAGAATACCCAAGCTCCGCATGCACCCGTTCTGCCGCTCTGGCACATACTGCGATGCGCGCAGGGATAAATCCGGACAGCCTCGCACAGAGCCAGGCAACCCACACCGTCGAACGTCCTGACTTCTCCTTATCCAGCTCTGTATTCCTGATTCCCCACACAACCCTTCGGTTGCCCGCCATCCAGGCCGCGAGGCCACCCAGAAAATCCGCATGATACATCCAGGTCTGGATAACATCCGGCTGAACCTCTCGAATCGTTCTCCACAGACGAAACAGACCTGCCAACGTCAGTCGTCCACGTGGCATACCAGCGCAACGGACTTTTACGCCGGCCTCTGTGAGCTTCGGGCCATACACACCTTCATCCATTAAGGAGAAGACAGTGTGGTCAGTGGCCACGTCCGCAACGCACAGTCGGTATAATGCACCCTCAGCACCATTGCCTTGCAGGCTTGTTATAACATGCAGAACTTTCATGACACGCGGAGATCCGGATCGTTTATCAGATGGCAGGCTTTCAATGGGACTGTACAATATCAACTCTTAAGGGCTGAGGCTGTTAAAATCAGGGTTTGCAATGCAGAACTTCTGCAAGGCCAGAGAAAGGCAAGGCCCATCAAAGCCATGAGCTGAACGTATCCAACCATTTTTCAACGACACTTTCCAGACTGAAATCCTTCTCAGCCAGGGACCTCGCCTGCCTGCCCAAAGTATGGTTAAGATCTAAATCCACGAGCAGGCGCTCCAGCGCCAGATACCACTCGTCCCCGGACTGAGCACCAAAACCAACCTCACTCTTAGCCAGGATTTCACGGTTCATACCGTAAGGAGAAACAACCACAGGCACACCGGCAGACATATACTGAAGCATCTTGAACGAACACTTTCCCTTTACCCATTCGTTATCTGCCAGCGGCATTAAACCAGCGGTCCACTGAGGAAGTTCATCAAATTCTATACCGGGATACCACTTCACGAAGGTGCAGATTTTTCTTAATTCGGTTGGGATAGAATCTGCATGGCTGGTAATTATTCGAAGCTCGGCGTGAGATGAGTAATTCTTAAAAAACTCCTTCAACCGGGGAACAATTGGCTCAAAAAAAGGAAGATTACTCGGTGTACCGATCCAGCCAATAACATTTTTACCGCTCCTTGTGAGGCGCTCCGGATCAACTTTCATATCCGAAACATTCACGCCAGTCGGAATGATGCGGATATTCCTGTTGTAATTTGAGAAATAATCGGCCAGATACTGATTCCCACAAACCACCCCAATGCAGGCCTTCGCTGCATTTTTCGCCGCCAGCCCTCGTTTGTTAAGAAATATGGCATCATCCACATCGAGGATCTTTTTCCCAGGCAACAGTCGCTCCACGGTAGGTAGCGTAGAAATCAACTCTCGCTGAAGAATGGTTACATCCGCACCCCGCAGCCGGGAGATGTAGGTGAGTCTCTCAAAAAGCGCTGCCAGAAGCCACAGAGGTCGCTTCAATGTTTCGGGCGGGGGATAGCGAGAAATCTTTGGGTTGATCTCGTGGAGAACAATATCGTGGTCGAGAAACAATTCCTTCAGAACACCGATCCGATACCAACCCGACGGCGTACCTTTACTTGCTGTTACTGCGTTAACGTTCAAATCGCCCCCTTACGACCGGAGAACCAATCCTTTTCTGAATGTGACGCCTTCTCCGAAAACAGAACACGAATAATTATACATATTATAAAAACTTTTATTAACCAGTACAGCGCATAACTTATTCTGTCACTGAAAACTGAAAGCACAATAGCCGAAAACATCACCGGATAAACAACCAGCGCAAATACACGCCTGGCTTTCAGCATATAGAAAATAACGGATAGGAAGACAGAATAACACCCGAAAGCCAACGCCAGCCCCAAGAGACCATACGAGGGAATTATTGAAAAATACATGCTGTACACATTGCCCGTGAGCGAAGGCCCATACTGTGCGAACTCAGCATGGTGGTTTTGAGGTTGGCACATACCTATCTTCGAGAGAATGTGACAGGCCGAACCTAGCATATCCCAGTTAGTTTCTATATCGATCTCACCCGTGTAATATCTTGAAAACAGCACAGGACCCTGATAGAGATATCCCAGGATATGATCAGCGAAAACCACAAGAACATTACCGGCGGACTGGCCTTCCACATCAAATTTCTTAACCCATACGCCACCAAAATACAGAACAAAAAACAGAAACAGGACCGGAAGAACAAAATAACGAAGCTTCAGCTTATCGGAAAACACTGCGAGAATAACCAGCCAACCGAAAATCAATGCCACAAGACCAGCCCTGCCTGACACTACCAGACTGATAACCACCAGAGGTGTAACAAGAACTGCAAAGCTCAGAAGCTTTACTTTTTTGCGAATAACACCAAACAGCACAATATTTGTCAGTACACCCAGCAAAATAAAAGCATTGGAGACCATTGGGTGTAGTATGGGTTCACCGGCTACAGAGGCTCTTCGAATGTTGTAGGAGATTTCTGCGATGCTGGAGCCAAAACTGAGAATACTCTGAATGGCCAAAGGATAAGCAAACACGGCAACCACAGCCCATAACAACAAAAGACGGCTGTAGTTCAGGTCGTCTGCGGTATGACCGGCCAGGTAATTGGACAGCCTTGAGTACCTGCTCAGAGTCCATGTCGTCAGAATCGCCACGAAAGCAAACCAACAGGCACCCAGTACGTAAAGAAGGACGGCTTCCGCCGAGAGATGGTAAAAACCCATCAGGGGGAGGAACGAAAGGGCCACGAGTGCCACGCCCCACGTCAGAAGCATCGCTGTTGCAGGTGCGAAGACGCTTTTCTCACACACCCTGCAAAGGCCGGCCGCCATCAACAGAGTCACCCCCCCGACCAGGGACGGTAAGGCGAGGCTCCATTCAAATGTCACTTTTCCCGACCTTTCAGGGCATTGGCGTTCTCAAGCAGGGCTAATAAATCGGTTTTCATAAACAAAAATGCGCCAATACAAAACACGGAAACGCCGACTAAAATTTTGAGCAGAAGTGACACAACCACGGAAAGATCTGTTTCCAGCCCACCGACCGCGATCATCATGATCAAGCCGGCAAGGCACACCCTGGCGGCATAGCTCCAGGGAAAGCCTGGAAGCCTGAATACCCTTCCCGACAGCGCCACCGTCATTGCCAGGTAAAGCCCATAGGAGATCAACGTCGCATAGGCGGCACCACTGACACCCATGCTACGAATCAACAGATAGTTCAACACCCCGTTACAAATGGCAGCCAGCATTGGTGGTATTGATTGTAGCCACGTGGTCCTGGTGAGCTGGAAGGCATAATCAAAGTAGTAGGACTTGATTGCCGATAGCAACACGGCCAGCGCGAGGATGGGAATAAGCGACATTGATGTGGCAGCAAAAGCCTCACCGAGAAAAATTTCCGATATTTCCTGCTTTGTCGCAATAAAGCCCAGAGTGACCGGTAACATGACCAGCAACAGGAGCCGGACGGACGTCGCAAGCAGTGCCCTTGCCTGTTCCTCCCCTTCGCGTTCATAGGCCTTCAGAATTATCGGAAACGCTGCAAGGTGCAAAACGGAGGCAACGATGGCTATGGTGTACTGGGTCAAATCGTATCCGGCGGAATACAGGCCGACTTCTTTACTTCCCAGCATGACATCAATGAAGATTCTGTCCGAAAAGCTGATGATCATTACAAACAGGTACAACAATGTGAGTGGTGCGCCGTAGGACCACAACTGCCAAAAGACCCCAAAATCGAAGCTCTTCCAGGACGTTTTCCCCCACAAGCTTAAAGCCGGCAACGACGCCAATAGCGAGGCAATAGCCAGACTGGCCAGTACACCGTGAACGCCATAGCCCGCCATTAAGCCGGCAGCACCGCCAACCAGCAGCAGGATATTCTTGAGGGCGAGGGATACCCCGTAGGCATTGGGCCTGAGGTTGGCATTAATCAGCTTCTGGCTAAGCATCAAAAGAAGCGACACCAGAAACAACGCGGCAAAATAGTAATAATTGACTGACAACTTCGGTAAAAGGTCGAGCACGGCCAGTATTGTGGTTAAAGCGGCAACCGCAATACTCAGCAATATCGCGCTTGCAAGTACCGTTGAATGGAGCTGCACCTTCTCTACAAGAGTGTCTGTTGCTGGCTCAAACCGCCCGAGACCGATTACCAGAAAGTTGCCCAGTATCGCCACTGCCGTCAGTGTTACGTTAACCGTTAGCGAGTACTCACCAAACTGACCGGGCGACATCAGCCTGGTGAACACCATCAAGGCCGCCATAGATGCCATCGCCGGGAAAAACCGGACGACCGTGTAGCTCAGTGTGTGTCGGAGTATCAAACTTCTGCTCCGTCACTCATCGTAGTCAGCCAAGGCCAGGCTTTGCCGTACCTGCGCGGCGAATTCTGCAAAGAAGATAAGAAACGCCCCCAGCATTCCACCGAGCGCGGCAGCCAGGGCAACGATGAGCAGGCCGCCAGGGCCCTTCTGCTCCGTACTTTGACGGGCGATAACCAGAACTCTGGCCGGTTGCAGCGCTTCCAGTTCACTGTTCAATTCCGCACGCATCCGAATTGCGGCAGCCAGGGCGGTGCCCCTGCTCTCGCCAGCTTCAGAGGACTGCAAGGACTGAATCACTTGCTCTATGGAAGCAATCTGATTTTTCAGGCTTTTTTGCTGAAGCCCGAGAAGCTTCTGCTGCCGCTGAATGACGTTGTCCACCAGCGCTTGATGGGTGTCTTTCAGTAGCCCGGCATTTTCCGGAGAGCTCTCGGAGACAATCCGAATAAGCCCCGTATTATCCGGATTGTCTGGCTGAAATTTGAAGGGCAACTTTTCATCGTGACTGGCCTGATACCTTGATACAGCCTCGGGAACCCAGTGGGCTTGTATAGCAGCAACCGTAGCCCCGGGCTTTTCTATGAATTCACCGCCTGCTTTTTCGGCGCTCTCCAACAGGGTGACGTATTCATACTTGTCCGGTTTCATCAGTGCGTAGCCGATCCCTGCAAGGGTGACGAGGACAAAACTGACGTACAAGATACGACGACGCCGGATAATGGTAGCAGCCAGATCCACCAGTCGGATCTCGACGCTATAACCCTCTCTTTCCTGATTACTGTTCATCAATTGACCTGTAGTCGTTCCGTTTTCGTAATTTTGGCACACCACCGCCTTGCCCCGCTCCCACAGACCTAATCAGCGGACATGACCAGTGACAACAGGAAAACGCACACAACCGGATAATGGTTTCAAACCCGACGAGCCTGGTGGACCGAGCGGATAGCCAGGCCCAGGGAGAGCGGTTTGCGGAGTTTTGCACCAGAGCTTTGAAACATCCGGGGAAAGTATCGATACTCATCGTGCCTTGAATGGGTCTTGAAGCGAAGTCCAACACAAGCCGCAATGGCCGGGATCAGACTGACGCTGAAGCGGCTTCCTGCATCGCGGATGACCGCTGCCATGCTGGCATCACCTCAAAACCTGCCGCCGAACAATCGTCACCAACCGCCAGACATGCCCCAGCGCCCGTTCGTACACCACAAACACCGCCAGGAACAACACAAACATCAGCCACTCCGGCACCGCATACAGCTCGCCGACAATCCCGAAGCTGGCCATGGCCAGTGAAAACAGCGTAATGACCACCAGTGCCTGACGGTCCGTCAATCCGGCACGGAGGAAAATATGGTGCAGATGATCGCGGTCCGGCTTCATCACGGATTCGCCCTTGCGGGCACGGCGAACCATAATCGCCACCATATCCATCAGCGGCACCGCAATCACCCACAACGCCGTCACCGGCCGGAACGCCTGCTCGCCTGCCTGAGCACCGTTAACCAGCAGCCATACCACCGAAAAGCCGATAAACATGGAGCCGGCATCGCCCATAAAAATCTTGTGGCGGAAAGGGCGAATGCCCAGGTTAGCGGCCAGATAAGGCAGCAGCGCCATGGCGATGGTCACCGCCAGCACCAGCTCCATGCCAAAACCGGGCGACCACCAGAACAAAAAACCCAGGGACAACAGCGTCACCTGGCTCATGCTGCCGGCCAGCCCGTCAATGCCATCAATCATATTGAACGCATTGGTGGCACCAATCACCGCCGCGATGGTCACCACCGGTCCCAGAAAACCCAGGGCAATATCCCCGAAGCCCAGCAGATCACCAAAAGTGTTCAGATACACCCCGGAGCCATACGCCAGCAACGCGCCCAGCACCACCTGGGCCCAGAGCCGGAAACGGGCCGGAATATCCCGGGCATCGTCAATGGCGCCCAGCACCACCAGAAACAGCGAACACAACAGATAAATACCAAAGCCCCCGCCCAGCGGCATGGCAATCAGCCAGGCCACCAACAGCCCGGCGAAGGCGCTCAGCCCACCGGTCAGCGGCACCGCGCCTTTATGGGCCTTGCGCTCATTGGGTATATCCACCAAATGCACACGCCGCGCCAAAGGGCGCAGGGACAACAGGGCAAAAAGTGAAATGACAACTGCAAGAAAACCGGTAGTACTAGCCGCTTCCATGAAACGTCCCTGGCCAAAAATAGTGTGTTACACAATGATACTGAACGCAGTATTACAAAACATAGCGTATCTGACGGGAAATGGAAATGTGACTTTGGTCACAACCTCAACCTCAATTTACGCAACCAACTCACTATTCTGCCGATATGTCTCATCAAG
The DNA here is from genome assembly GCA_014359475.1 of Marinobacter sp. Taxonomy (GTDB): domain Bacteria; phylum Pseudomonadota; class Gammaproteobacteria; order Pseudomonadales; family Oleiphilaceae; genus Marinobacter. The sequence continues at coordinate 17,641 of JACIZI010000033.1, forward strand.
CTGCCGCTGTATTAGCCGAACAGTCTCCCCACCCACACCAAGCTCCGCCGCCACCGCTGAAAACCCCGCCAGCGCGTCCAGCACACCTTCAATGTCACAACGGGCTTGCTGCCAGGTCGCATACCCGGCATCGGCTGCCAGTTTTTGCATTGCCTTCAACGGCGGCTTTTTCCCGAAGCCCGCGTAAGCGGTACTGTGCTCGCCAAAACGTCCGGGACTGAACGTAACATCATAAAATGGCGCAGGCCGCCAATCGCCTTCATCACTTTGCAGGAATGCCCAGTTCTTGCTGTGATCGTCCTGGTTCATTGCGAACAAATTGAACACCGCACGCAAGAACTGTAACCGTGAGGCCGCCACTCCACGGCACAACTGCCCGCTGACCTTGATCAAATCCTCATAATCCAGGCTGGGCGCACGGAAATCCGCATCCAGCAAACCGCAGGCACTGTGCAAATGAAGGCACCCGGGCACCTCATCGGCACGCCACACCCGGTCAAAACGCTCAACCGCCAACCAACCCCGGGCACCGGACTCACCGGGGGCCGGCAACAACTGCCAGCGGGGCGGCTGCAATCCCGCGCGCCCGGCGAGGGAAAGATAAGCAGCCTCACATAACCCTTCCTCATGCCCCATCGGCAAACAGGCAGAGGTAAACTTAACCAGCCAGGACTCATCCCCTGCCACGGCGCGGGTACGACAAACCCCATAATCCCCGGGCGCAAAATACAACTGTGCCTTCGGGCGCGCACCGGCTGAACTACCCGCAACAACCAGCTCCGCCAGCACCTCCGTGGTTTGTCCGTCAAACACAGACTGAGCCTGAAGCCCCAGTTCCGCCACGCCTAGCGACTGGCCATCGCCCACAGGCGCAAACTCCACCACCGGCGTATAGCTCAGCGCACCACTGCCACCCGAGCCCACAAAGGCCAGCCGGTCCATAGGGGTAACCTGCGCAGGCAACACGCCCTGCTGGCGAAACACCCTATCCATCAGCAACAACCCCCAGCCGTCCGGCAGAGAATCCGCAAACACACCCGGCAAACCACCGTGGGGATCCCGTGGCGCAAGCTGCAAACTCGCGTCCCAACTCAGCCCGTAAGGCGAGATAGAGCTGAATTGCGCCAGGTAATCAGCATCGTACTGAAAGAACACACCCTGGCGGTTCTGTGCCAACTCCCCCACCCGAACCTGCTGGCCGGTACTGAAGGTGCGCGACACCGTCAAGCGGCGAACAGGAGAAAAGCTCACTCCGCAAGCACCTCATCAATCGTACGCGGCAGCGACTGGTGGGCAGGCGCCTCCGTAAGACGGTACAAACGCTGAAGATCATCCACACACTGCCAAAGCAACAAAAACTGCCGCAACGAAATCTGGCCGGTGGTTTCAAACTTCTTGATAGTAGGGGCCGGCACGGTGCTGCGCTCAGCCAGCGCGGCGCGAGACCACTTCAGATCCTTGCGGCGCTGCCGCACAAAATCCGCCAGCGCGACCTGGACATCGTTACCGGAAAGAAAACCCATGCTATATAGACACCTCAATATCCATAATTGGGCTTATTATACCATTTATAGACACCACTGTATCTTTTGCGGGGGTCAAAGTGCCCGCTGGGGGACAACAGGGAAAAGTGAAATAACAACAACAAGAATAAAACCTAAAAACCCCCATGCCTGCCCCAAAACTCTGAAGGCGCAAGCACAGGGTACTGGCCAGACAAAGCCAGCAGGTCTTTATCTCCGGTAATCAAATAAACCACACCTTGAAGCCGCATACCCGCAACGAGCGTTCCGAGCACAGGTACATCAAGCAGATCCCTCACTGAATCCTCTGGCAAGCTATCCGGCTCAACCACCTCAGCAAGAAAGCCAAGTATGTCGACCAGATCGTCGATCTCATCCTTGGTCATACCATGGCGATGACTCAGCCGGGGCAACACTCTGCAAATTTCGTCAAGGATATAATCCGACAGAACAACATCCAGAGCTCCACTGCGCCAGGCCTGAATAATCTTGCCCGGGACGCTGGATGGGTAGGCCAAACCAGAAACAATCACATTGGTGTCGAGAACCACCTGAAGAGAAGCCATCCCTGGTAAATACCCCTTTTACTTTTCCGTACGCGACTGTAGAACGGCATCCTCAATTTCCCGGAGCCCTTCTTCCTGAGGCACCCCGGAGAACCCCTGCTCCAACCGGTTGCTCAGCGCATCAAAACGCGCCTCCATACGTCGGATACGATCAAACAACCGCGCATCGACCAGGGCCGCAACGGGCTTTCCATCTTTTTTTATCAGCACACTGTCGTGCCGATACTGAACCTGATTGATCATCTCACCCAGATTCTGGCGAAATTTCACTGCGCTGGTTTCTGTAATCACGGCAACCTCCAACCATATCGATCATACTGATCATAGCACCAACTTCATAGAAACCACAAAAAGGCGCAGCAGACCTTAAGGCGAAAGATCGTGGAAGTAAGCCACACCGTCAGACGGCGAACCAGAGCCACCTCTGTAAGTCTTGCTGTCCGACTTACTCCGACAAATCCGCAAACCCCGCAGCCACCGCCTGCTCTAATTCAGATGCAATGTCAGCCTCCGCCAGCATCGGAAACTCCTTCATCAACTTTCCACTGACCCGGCCATGCTGGCGTATCGCCCGAATGATCCGGTCAATGTGATCATCGGGGCCTTCCACATAGTCCTTCACAGCCTCCCGTGTGCGATACCAGGCTCGCTGGAAGGCAGCCTGATGATGCATCTCGTGCTCCAGAGTATGACGAATGATCCCGAACAGATATTCCGCCTGTTCGGTTAAATCCGGATAACGCCAAACGGGTGCTGCTTCATCATAGGCACCAAAAATAAAATCAGACTCGATACCATCTTCATACGCCACCCGTTCACGGCTGAAGTCAACCGATTCACGGAAAGCCGTCATCAAGGGCCGGGAGTAACGCTCGAGAATCCGGTCATACTCAGCACGTCTGACCGCCGAGGATGTTATCGCCGCTGAGACCGGCAAAATGAAAGGTTCGGGCACCACGCCGACGCAAACCGGCGTATGCGGTCCTGATGCTGCCCTTCATGCTCAATCACAAAACTGGCACGACTCTCCTTGATGGTCAGCCACACCGCACTGCGGCGAATAATATCCGGCCCGAACTCAACTTCCATTGCCTCCAGCCTATCCGCGATGGCGTATTGCCTTGCCTCCCGCAGGGCGGCTGTTCGGCGAACAAGCGGGCAGAAATCCCGTGTTCCCGGCAGATTGTCATTAATCCGCCATCGGCGATTACGACGCACGCCGGCAGCTGTAACGTAAAGCCCCGGGTCCAGCGCATCACGATAGTTGCCACCAACGCCCTCAACTGCCAGGGTATTACCGGTCAGCCATTCATAGAAAAAACCCGCACGCCGGGCATACTGCCCGGTAGGTTCAGAGCGTATCCATTCAGCAAGCGCCTCTGCCGGCACCACCTCAAACAACCGGGCGAGGAATTCCAGCGCCACCCCCTCATGTTTCAACGCGAACGTCAGGTGCGCACCCAGCGATGCCTGAGGACGCATCGCTTCTATATAGTATTCCAGGCGATGGCCACCCTCCTGCCAGGTTCGGCGCCTGGGCCCGATACGGCTCTCGACCGCCAAAGGCTGAACTGGCCGCACATTATAGTGCACAGCCAACCAGGCATAGCCGATTTCATCCCCCGTCATCGCGTTCAAAATGATTATTCCGCTGAAAAAACGATTAGAAATTCCGTTTATTGAATAAGAACGATTTTAGCAGGTGTGAAGAACAACCGATGCGATCGCCAGTAGCGACCAGATCCACTATGCCACTACAAATCACCGCATCATCTTTTCAAAAACTGCGGCAGCTTCGACAAATTCTTCCACGCAAGCGCCAACCAAGGATAAGGAATGCGGTTTTTACGCAGAGCGCTATAGTCCTCCCTGCTTTTCCTCAGTATCCCGGAAAGGGTGCCATTACTGGCCCCACCCAAACGCATCGTAATCAGCGTCTCGGGGAGATACTCCGCACTGAAGCCAGGCTGTGAGAAGTAACGAAGGATGCTCTCGTAATCCGCGGCAATCCGGTAATCAAGGTCAAAACCGCCCAGACTCTCATAGATCTCCCGCTTCAAATACAAAGTAGGATGAGGTGGCATCCAACCACGGGAAAGAAGCTCACGCTGAAATGGTCGGGAAGTCCAGCGTCGGACAACCCGGGACGTATCGCCCGAAGACACATAGTTCAGGTCACCATATACGGCATCGCAGCCCAGTTGGCCATTATTTGAAGAAGCCTGCGCAGCAATGTGACTCAGCACCGACGAATGGGCAAATAGATCGTCAGAATGCAGAAACCCCACGAGATCACCCGTTGCCGAACGAATCCCCTTATTGAGGGCATCATAAATTCCGCTATCCGGCTCGCTGATTACCTGACTGATTCGGTCACGATACTCCCCAACGATAGCCATGGTGTTATCTGTGGACGCACCATCAACCAGAATGTACTCAACATCGTTATGATCCTGAGAAAGCACGGACTCTATCGCATCCCTGATGGTTGCTTTGCTGTTAAAGCAGGCCGTAATGACAGAAATTTTCATCAACAGGGCTCGTGGTTATTGCTGCCGCAAGTGTTCAACATTGCCGAGAAACCACTGATAGGTGTCAGTGAGCCCCTCTTCCAGGCTTGTTCCAGCCTCCCAGCCCAGCGACCGCAAACGGGAGACATCCATCAATTTCCGTGGCGTACCATCTGGCTTGGAATCGTCAAACATCAGCTTACCCTGGAACCCCGTCACCCTGGCCATCGTCTCGGCCAGTTCCCGAATGGTGCAATCGACACCGGTGCCAACGTTAATATGCGAAAGCATGGGCTGGGTATGAGCCTGATAGGTCTGAACATCCAGATTCATCACATGCACACAGGCACTGGCCATATCATCCACATGCAAAAACTCCCGCATCGGCTTGCCGCTGCCCCACACCACCACCTCTTCGGAACCTTCCTGGGCCGCCTCATGAAAACGCCTCATCAGGCCAGGAATAACGTGGGAGTTGTCCGGGTGAAAGTTGTCGTTAGGGCCGTACAAATTAGTAGGCATCGCACTGCGGTAATCCCGACCATACTGGCGATTGAAACTTTCACACAGCTTGATACCAGCTATCTTGGCAATGGCGTAGGGCTCATTGGTGGGTTCCAGCACACCCGTCAGCAGAGCCTCTTCCTTCATGGGTTGATCAGCAACCTTGGGGTAGATACAAGACGAGCCAAGGAACAGCAACTGCTGGATACCTGCCGAGTGAGCAGCCTGGATGAGATTCGCTTCAATCATCAGGTTGTCATAGATAAAGTCCGCCGGGTAAGTGTTGTTGGCGTGGATTCCGCCCACCTTTGCAGCGGCAAGGTAAACCTGGTCAATCGCTTCAGCTTCAAAAAAAGAGCGCACATCAGCCTGGCTTATTAAATCCAGCTCGTCCCGGGTGCGTGTTACAACTTCACACTGCCCAACCGCTTCCAACTGACGAACAATGGCAGAACCCACCATACCGCGGTGGCCCGCTACGAATACTCTTTTAGTCCCCATTTACACAACCTTCTCTGACTTTCTGGATCACAACCTTCCCCAGCAATGGCAGCCGGGCCCTGTTGCCATCTATTACCGATAAATAAAGAAGTCTCCCAGGACCAAAACATCCATATTAGTTCGCAAGAAACAATCCAGAGCCTCTTGAGGAGTGCAGACGACCGGCTCATTCTCGTTAAAGGAAGTATTCAGGAGGATAGGGACTCCGGTTTTCTCCTCAAACGCCTTAATCAACCGGTAATAACGTTGGTTGGTATCTTTGTGAACGGTCTGCAGCCTCCCGGAGCCGTCCGCATGAGTCACGGCCGGGATCTCGCTTCGCTTGTCTTCGCGGATCTGTAATACCTTCATCATGAAGGGCACATCATCGTCCTCCTCGAACCACTCGGATACCGCCTCGCGCAGGATAGACGGGGCAAATGGCCGGAAAGATTCGCGGCGCTTGATCTTGAGGTTGAGGATATCCTTCATGTCCGAACGGCGCGGATCCCCCAGGATGGAGCGGTTGCCCAGCGCCCTCGGCCCCCACTCCATGCGGCCCTGGAACCAGCCGATCACCTTTCCCTGTACAATCGCCTCCGCTGTTCGACTGCATAGCCGGCTTTCATCTTCTATCCGCTCAACGGTGCAACCCTCTTTTTCCAGCAAGTGCTCGGCATCATCCAGTACGGCCTTGATCGCCTGATTGCTGAAAGCGGGGCCGAAGTACGCGTGGTCCATGACGAAACGCGGCCCATCCTCGCGGAGCTGGCTGTTGACCATAAACGCCGCGCCGATCGCACCCCCGGCATCGCCGGCGGCCGACTGAATATAAACCTGTTTAAACGGCGTATTACGCCTCACTTTGCCGTTGGCCACAGAGTTCATGGCACAACCGCCGGCCAGACAGAGCGAATCGACTGCATGACGGGCATGCAGACGGTTAAGAAGGTGAAAAAAGGTCTCCTCGTACATCGCCTGCACCGAGCGCGCGATATCCTTATGCCGCTGGGTAAGTTCCTCGCCCTTCTGACGTACCGGCCCAAAAAGCTCCGCAAGCCTGTCGGAAAAGAGCCGCCCTACTGAGGGACTCCCATTGTCCCATTCGTAATTGATCTTCTCCTTGTGGTAGACAAAATAGTCCATGTTCAATCGAAATGAACCATCCTCCTGCAGCAAAACGATTTGACGCATCTCGTCGAGATATTTCGGCTCGCCGTATGGCGCCAGCCCCATTACCTTGTATTCGTCACCGTAGTGAGGGAAGCCGATAAACTGGGTCATCGCCTGATAGAAGGTACCAAGGGAGTAAGGGAAATAGACCTTATCGTCAATCTCCATCTCGCCTCTGCGTCCAACACCCCAGGCGGTACTGGCAAAATCACCAAACCCGTCCACCGAGACGACTACTGCCTCATCAAACGGGGACACCAGGTAGGCTGACGCCAAATGGGCCAGGTGGTGCTCAACATGGTGCACCTTTCCATTAAAGCTCTGCCCGGGAAAGGATTGCGCCAACGTCTGCTCTATCGACTGCCGCTCTTTGGCATTGCGGATCCTGTCCATCACCATGCCAAGATCAGGGCGGTTCTTCATCGTGAAGCCGACCTTCTTCAGGAGATTGGCCTTCGGATCGCTGTTAATCGCAACATGCTCGACCTCAGCCAGAGTGATCCCCGCCTCTTCCAGGCAATACTTGATCGCCTCAGAGGGAAAACCCGCCCAATGCTTGATACGGCGAAAACGCTCCTCCTCCACTGCGGCTATCAGCTCTCCGTCCTGGACAAGACAGGCCGATGAGTCACCATGATAGGCATTAATCCCCAAAATATACATGCAACAGTCTCCAAGATAATATTACAGCGACAGGATTTCCTGGTACGCGGCCAGATGGCGCTCGACGCAACGGGATATATCCAACTCCCGCACCGCTATCTCGCGCGCCTTTCCGCCAAACTCATGGCGTATTGTCGGGTTCTTTATCAAACGGGAAAGCCGTTCCGCCATCGCGTCCGAATCACCCACATCAACAATGAACCCACTTTCTCCCTCTTTGACGTATATCGGAACATCCCCGACATCTGTCGATACAACCGGCTTCTCCATAGCCATCGCCTCCCATACCGAAATGGGGGATGATTCGGAATTAGAACTGCACAGATAGATATCAAACTGTTTCATCAACGGCCTTACATCATCCAACGCGCCAACAAATTCGATATTATCCAGCGATAAGTCAGCGGCTAGTTTCTGAAGATCCGCAAAATAACGTTGCTGAGAAGGGTAAATCGCACCAATGACGACAAATTGGATATCGAAACCCTGCTTTTTGAGCTTCGCAGCGGAACGAATCAACACATCAAGCCCTTTTACGGGGCTCACATTTGCGACAGTTCCAACGATTACTTCTTGGCCAGGTTTCCTGATTTGAACGTCATCACTAGAATGAACACATTTAGGGTCAAAAAAAGACGTATCAACTGGAGAAGGAATAACATAGGAAGGCTTATTTAAATCAACCAACTGATTATAATAAACTTTGGATCGCTCAGAGGCGTAAATGAAACCGTCAGCCACCCGACCAATCCAGCCAAATAGTTTCCTGAAAATCCATGGCAAACCTGTATCATTCAGATGCCAAACTACTTTTTTTCCTGCAAGCTTACCAGCAATGGCGCCTTTATACTGCCAGGCTCCGCCGGCAATATAAACAAGTTGAAAATCACCTCTTCTAAATTCTTTAGTGAGCTGCCATGTTTCAAAAGGAAACAAAAAAATATATCGTAATGCCACCCTCAACTCTTTTGTAATACGACTAATTCTTATTGTTTTGTACTCTACGTCTGACGATTTACATAACGAAACGGTACTTGACGAGTTTTCTATCGGCAAAATTATGACTGTATCGAAACCGCCAAGCTTTGCATTACTATGCATCGCAGCAGCCAGTCGAATAATATATATTTGTGGCCCTCCTAACTTACCCTCTTCCAATACAGCCGCTACTCTCATACATTCATACCCACAGAATCCAACATGCCTATTATTTTTGCCTCATCAAAATTAATCAAGATCGGCAACCATCAGGATTGTTGCGTTGCCATCACCACGTATCAGATATCATTTGGTCTAAATCCCTTATTGCCTGACACCCCAACTCCGTCTGTGCTTTATCGGGGTGAGCCCCCAACGTCATTGAATTAGTGACATTTATCCATAAATATCATATAATTACCGCTCACACACTCGCGAGGAAAACGCCTCATGAAACGCTCGCCAAAACCAATGTTTGACACCTCCACCCAAGTCCTGACTGAAAATTGTACATAAAATAACCAGTCTGCTCGATGATCCCGCCTTTATTGCTCAACACCGCCAACGTCCCCAGGATTTCACCCGCCGCTGCCATCTGAGCTTCAAACACTTGGCCCTGTTTTTGCTCAATCAGCCCCAGTCCGCTTTACAAACCGAACTGAACGGCTTTTTCCAGCAGGTCACCGGCGCGGCCCTGGAGTCCTGTCAGGTAACCGCCTCGGCCTTCTGCAAGGCCCGCCACAAGCTGGATCCGGCCGTGTTCGAGGCCCTGAACCAAGTTGTTCAGGCTCAACTGGATGCGCAGGGGCTGCGCCGGCAGTGGCGCGGCCTGCGCCTGCTGGCCATCGACGGCTCCAGTGTCCATCTCCCCCTGGAAGACAGACAGGCCAGGCATTTTGGCACCCATCAGGGCCTGCCGGTGGCCCGGCTTTCCCAGCTGATCGACCTGGGCGACGGCCAGACCCTGCACAGCCTGCTCGTCTCACCGGACACCTGCGAGCGCGGCTGCGCTCAAAGTCACCTCGATCACGCCCCACCCGGCAGCCTGATTCTGTTTGATCGCGGCTACCCCGCCCACTGGCTGTTCGCCGACCTGAAGCAACGCCAGCTCCCGTTCGTGATGCGCCTGCGCGCGAACTTCAATCGCGCCGTGCGCAACTTTGTCCTGTCCGGCAAACCGGAAGCCCAGCACACCTTCACCTGCACCAACTGGCTCTCGCGCCAGGTGTGCCAGCAGTCCGGGGTGGACCCGGACAGCCCGGTGACCCTGCGCCTGGTGCGGGTGGACCTGCCCGGGGGCACCACCGAAGTTCTCGCCTCCTCCCTGTTGGATGCGCAGGCGTTTCCCGCGGCCGATTTTGCCGACCTTTACCACCGCCGCTGGGGCATCGAAACCGACTATCGGCGTCTCAAGCAAACCCTGAACCTGGAGAACTTCAGCGGTCGTTCCCCCCGGGCTGTCCAGCAGGACCTTCACGCCCGCGTTCTACTCAAGAACCTGGCACTGCTGATGCAAACCCTGCAGCAACCCGATATCGATCGGCGTCATGCCCATCGCAAGCTCCGTTGGCAGCCCAACTTTACCCAGGGCCTGTCCTGCCTCAAGAACAGCCTCGTCCGGCTGCTGCTCAACCCCACCCGTGCGCTGCTCTCGGGCCTGCTGGAGTTGATGGCCAGCGCCCTGGGTGCCATCCGCCCCGGTCGCTCCAGCCCGCGAAAACGTCGGCGATGTGCAACCAAAGGCTGCGAGGGGTATAAGCCCACCCGCTGAGCGGACTTAACAAACCCGGATCCAATCACTCGCTACTCGCTAAAAGACTGCTTCCGGAGCGGTCGGCTTCCGCTCGTCCGAAAAACGCAAACCCGGGTCTTTTCAGGCCACAACCCGCTTGAAATCCGGCCCATTCCCCGGAAAAATCGTTTCAACTGGCGCAAGCCGCCGCGATATCGTTCCGATGATGCCACCTGAACCCCGCCCATGGCCCCGGCTGGGGCTGGATTTTGGCCTCTCCGCGGCTTAAGTTGATGACGTTGGGTCGTCAGCTAACAAACGGCTGCACCGGACAAATTTCTGCTGTCACCTTTTGTGCAAAAACACGCACAAAAGCCGCCATCAAAAATTTGCTCGGTGAGCCGGGCGTTAACTGTTACTGAAAAGGAGTTCACATGAGCTATCAGGCGGTAAATTTCAAGAACAAGCTCGGCCTCTTCGATGAGCAATGGTCACCAAAGGTCATCGCCGAGATGAATGACTACCAGTTCAAAGTCGTCAAAATCCAAGGTGAGTTCGTTTGGCATGACCACACGGATACAGACGAGACGTTTATCGTGCTTGAGGGTAGTCTGAGAATTGATTTCAGAGATGGGTCTGTGAATCTGTCTGAGGGTGAAATGTACGTTGTCCCGAAAGGCATCGAACACAAGCCTTATGCGGAACACGAAGCAAAAGTTTTGCTTATCGAGCCACGTGGCGTTGTGAATACTGGCGACGAGGTTGGCAGCAAAACTGCAGAGAATGACGTTTGGATCTGAATCAGTTAACAAGTCATTCCAGTTCGTTCCGGCCCTGATGGGCCTCCACCGGACGGCCTTTTCTGCGCTTCGCTACGCAAAGGCCGCCGCTGAATATTGGCGTTATGCAAGATGATGAACTGGTCAATTGCTAAAAAGTTATCAGGTGGAGCGCTGACACTGATTGGTTTGGCGGTGGTGGTAGATATCATGATCGCAGTATTCATCGGACGTGGTGCAATGGCTGCTGAATCTGCTGGTTGCTACCTTACCGATGCAATGGTGGTTGGCTTTCACTGCCAGGGGTTTTGGGCATCTGGCATTGTATCGGCGTGGCTTAACCTACCAACGTGGGCGATCTATGGGCTAATCTTTGCCCCCAACAGCTTCAAAGCGGCATTGTTAGCTGTTTTGGTGTGGTTGCCAGTAGCAGTTTTCATCGTGGCATCTCGCAAGGTGGCTCAGCATGCATAACAAGGCGCAGCAGTTCGCGGCCGATGGCCGCCGGACGCCCTTTACGTGGCTCCTTCGTCGCCACTCCAAGGCCGCCGCTGTGCTTCGGCGTTATGCAATCAAGGAGGACAAGTTACGTGATCACTGACCGAGAAACTGAACTGGCTGAGCGACTAATCAAGCTACATGACGGAAGGAGCTATCGGGAACTCCAAGAAATGTCGGCGCCGCCTAAAGACCCGAATGACGATGGGAAGATCACTGAAGACATGTATCTGGATATGTGTCGGGATATAGAGAACGAAATGGGTGCGTTGGAAAGCATCGAGTCTATAGATTGCCTACCGAGAAATGAGTCCAAGTTGACGTTGTGGAAGGCGAAATACAGCAAAAGTGATATCAAAGTGTTTTGGGCGATTGGATTCGACTCGGAGACACTGAAAGTTCAAGACGTTTTGGTCCAATGGTAAATGCATAACAAGGCCAGTCACGGCGACGTCTACTACATTGCGGCTTCGCCTTCATTCCGTAGCCGCGCATGCTGGCTGGCGTTAAATGCCGGTGATAGCCAGGTCCAGAGCCCCAACAATCTGGTCTCTGAAATGTGAGAGGGAACCAATGGGGCTCTTGAGGTGTTTTTCGGGCACGGAGGAAATTTGCGGAGTTAAT
>JACIZI010000034.1 GCA_014359475.1 Marinobacter sp.
GTCGCCGGATTACGGGCCAGCGACAGGGGCGTCGCCAGAAGGTCATGGCCATGGGGTTGCCGCAGCAGGGACAGGTGCGTTGCTTACGGCGTTGAGCCAGGGTGTCGCTTGAGGGCAGCATCACGTGCAGGAGTAACTGCAGCCGATGGAGGGTTTTGCGGGCACCGCTGTGCAGGAACCCGTATTCCCGCACCCGCCGCAATCCCTTGGGCAAGACGTGTTGCAGGACACGCCAGAGAAAGCGGACGGCCGGTTCGGTCAGGGTGTGCCAGTCCTGAGTCTGACTGTCCTGGTAGCGGAAGGTGACGTTCTCACCATCGTAGGCGAGGATGTTCTGCTCCCGCAGTACCCCGCGATAGAGATAGCGGGCCAGATAGGTCAGAGCCGTGTCACCGCGCCCGACCTGCTCGCACTGTGCGACCCAGTCCCGGGGGATGGCTCTGGGCAGGGCAAAGCCCTGCTGGCGCATTCGCTCCAGAAACTTGGCGCGGAACACCTGAGCCAGGGCTTTGCCATTGAACAGATACTTTCCGGTCCGGGGATGCCAGCGAGGCCCGGTCAGCCCGCCGCCGGGGACCACCATGTGAACATGGGGATGGAAGGCCAGGCGCCGGGAATGGGTGTGCAACACCCCGACCAGCCCGATCTGATTGCCCAGGCGTTTGTCGTTGCGGGCGAACTGCCCCAGCGTCTCCCGGGCGACCTGAAACAGGGTGTGGCAGGCCCACCGAAGGTGATGCCAGGCAAAGCCCCGTAACTGGGCCGGCAGGGTGAAGGTGACCAGGAAATAGTCTACAGGCAACAACTTCTGTCGCTGGCGCTCCAGCCACTGGCTGTTGGTGCCGTGCTGGCAGGCCGGGCAACTGCGATGGCCGCAGGACGGATAGGCCTGCCGGATCTGTTGGCAGGGCCCACACTGATAGCGGACCTCGCCACAGTCCGGTGTATGACAGGCGAGTATCGACTGAATGGCCGCGTGGTGCTCTGGTCGCATCCGCTCCCCAACCCGGTGCTGCAGGTGGCCCTGATGATCGCGCAGGATCTGCGCCAGGGTGATCATGAGCTCACCCAGTCGACCTGCAGGCGATCCACCAGGGCATTGATCATCAGGGCACTGTTCTGCTGGGCCTCGTGGGTCATCCGGGTGTAGCGGGCGGTGGTGACCGGACTGGCATGCCCCAGCAGGGTCTGAATGGAGCGCAGGTTGACGCCATTCTCCAGCAGGTGGGTGGCAAAGCTGTGTCGCAGGGAGTGAATATGAACCCGCTTGCGAATACCACAGTCCAGAGCGACCTGCTTGATGGCCTTCTGCACCCCGCCGCGGTCCATCACCCGGGAAGCGCCGGAAGCAACCGCCGCATAGGGCGGCTGGCCGCCGGGAAACAGCAGGTCCGGATGACGATGCGTGGCCCAGTAACGCCGCAGGGCCTTGAGGGTCATCAGGGGCAAGGGCACGAAGCGGTCCTTCCTGCCCTTGCCGCAGCGCACATGAACCCGCATCAGGTGACTGTCGACATCGGCGATGGTCAGGTTCAGGGCTTCACTCAGCCGCAGACCCAGACTGTAGGTGGTGAGAAAATAGACCTGATAATTGAGCTTGCGGGTACGACTGATCAGTCGTCCGATCTCCTCCGGGGAGAGCACGTCCTGCAGCGACTGGACCTTGGGGGGCTTGGCGATGGGGACATACTCCCAGGGCTTGCCGAGCACATACTGGTAGAAACTCTGCAGGGCATTGCGGGCGATCTTGACCAGGCTCCAGGATCGATGCTCGACCAGGTGCATGAAATACTGCTGGAGCTGATCAGTGCTAAGCTGGTCGGGACAGGTATCGAAGAAATCGCAGACCTGCCGCAGGCAGTGGGTGTAGAGGTCGATGGTTTTGGGGCTCTTGCCCCGTAGGGTAAGCTCGGTGAGGTAACGTTGATGCAGGTCCTGAAAACGAGCGGTTTCATTGAAGTTCATGGTGCTTCTCCTGACAGGCCCTTCCGGGGTGGAAGGGGTCAGGAAAGTACAGACGATTTAAAGCTCTGCCGCGTAGCGGCTTCGTTCAACAAATCGCTTCAGTACGCGACCGATGGCCGCCGGACGCCCTTTCCATGACTCCTTCGTAGCCATTTTAAGGTCGCCGCTGTGCTTCGGCGTTAGAAGTTTGGGGGTACATTATGAGCTTGCTGGGTCCATCGTTTGGCGATTCACTTCCGGTGAATCGAGAAGAACTAATCAACATCTGTGAGCAGAAGATAAGCGATGGAGATAGCAGGGCAGCGGCGCTACTCGCACAGAAATATAAAAATCGCGTGATAGCGTCTGGTAACCTCTCTGACAGACAGAAGGCCATGGATGGAGGCTATGCGTGTTATTTAATTTGCAAGGCGATGTTCACTACTATTACCTCTGGTCCAGACCAGCAGAATTATGAAAATTTTAAAGCTTTCTTTGCCGGTCATCGCGTAGGGCACGTGTTTTTCCAAGAATTGCTCATGAAAAATTTTGCAGAGTGGGACGAGAGTAGTGAACACTATCCTTACTTCAAAAAGCTCAATACTTTTTATGACTCGCTTTTTCAGAAATATAAGGGTAATCAAGATCTTGAGAGGGCCGATATTGACGCAAATCGATTGATTGATCGCGCGCAGAATCGGTACTGAGCTTGCGGAATTTTCTAACAATTGCATCAAATTCGTTTCGGCCTCCACCGCCCCCCCTTGTCAGGGCGTTGGCGTTATACCTAATGCAGCGCTTATCTCTCGACGAAGCCTGTTAGCTGCGAGGAGCTCTGAGACAGTGAAGAGCTGGATCCCAACTAAAGAAGGTCAAAGCCGATGAAATATATTAAAGCGGTAGAAAGAGTCAGAAGTGGTGAGATGTCGCGATCCGATCTCGTTAGGCTCAAGCGCAATGCCGAGCAAAAGCTAGCAACAGGCGATAAAGAAGCTCACCAGGTTCTAGACGCCATCAATGACGCCACACCAACAGACTCATACGTTCTTTTCATGGGTTTTTGTCCGGGAGCTGATTTCAGTGAGCGTTTAGATACGGAATGGAAAAAACAGGGTATTTGTAGATTTGATTACCTCGAGAGCGAGCATCAAGCGGAACGGTTTAATTCCATCTGCAAAGGCGATTTAGTTGTCCTCAAGAAACGAGAAAAATTCGGTAAGACGATGAAGCTATATGGTCATGGCAGAGTTAAAACTGTGGCTTACGATGACGACCAAATTCGGTATTTGAAGATGGATTGGTCTGATCAAGATCAGGTGATTGAAGTTCCTCTTATGGGCTGCAACTCAACCGTCGACGTTAAATCGATTGAGATAGTTGAGGACGAGATGCCCCAAGAATTCTACGAGTGGTTGAAGGTATAACCATGTGCATCAGTGTTTGGCTTTCGGCCACCAGACGACTTTCAGCCGCCGCTGAGCTCAACCTTATAGGTCCGAGGTTCTGAGTGAGTAATGAGATTCGGGCGATAATTCAGAAGGCTGAAGAAACCCTCCAGACCGCTAGGTTTGGCTATGAAGACCTTACCTCAGGAAATCGCTACCGGCGGTATTCGGGCATCCGGAATTTGGTCGTTTTTGGTAGATCGGTGACTTTCGTAATTCAGAACCTTAAAACGCCTATTGGTTCTGATCGGTTTGATGCTTGGTATCAACCGATACAGGAAAAAATGAAGTCTGATGTTCTGATGAAGTATTTCGTCACGCTGAGAAACGAAATACTCAAGCAGGGAAAGCTCCCAGTCAGCACATCCGCCTCAATCAACTTCTCATCTTCTGACATGGCAAAGTTGGGAACACCTCCTCCAGGGGCTGGTGGATTTTTTATTGGAGATCAAACGGGCGGCAGTGGATGGGAAATCGAATTGCCGGATGGGACAAAGGAAAAGTATTACGTTGAACTCCCCGAGAGTATGGCTAAGGTTCAGCAGCACTTCAGTGAATTGCCGGTTCCAGATGATGACGACTTGAAGAAAAAGTCTATCGAAGAGCTTTGCGAATACTACCTGAAAGAGCTTGAGGGAGTCGTAGATGAGGCTCGGAAAGCCTTCTTGGGTGAGGGTACTCAAAGAGCCCGAGGCAAGAGGCTTCCTCCTTATTTGAGGGTAGTGAAATGACTTATAATCAGAACAGGCAAATGACGCTCCTGACGTCGCGCCCGTGCTGCTAGCATTATAGTCAAACCCTAATGTTCGCTCTGCGACCAAGGCTGCTCCTGGACGTCAGCTAAACAGAAGCGAACGTTCGCTTTGCAACCGTGGGCGCATTGAGCGGGGTTCCGGCTCCATCGAAAAAACTCCTTCCGCTCTGATTCGCGGAACGCCGTCTGATTGCTGTTATGATTATTCTCAGCCGCTCACAACACAATTGAGAATTCAACAACATGCACACAAGATCAATTTATAGCTCGGAAATCGTTGTAAAACATGACAAGATGCAACACAATTTAGAAAACAATTACCCCGGGCTCGGGTTGCTGCGCACAGATGTATTTGAATTGAGCAACTCCTTAAATAACCTCATCGATTACCTGAGCAAAGAGTATCCCGATTACATAAAACAAAAATGGCAAGCGAGGAATGCAAACGAACTAAGAATCAATCTGGAAAAAGCTGAGGCTTCTAAGTTTGGCATTAGCGTGCCTAAAGGCCTTTTTGGTTATATTCGAGACATAGCTAATGTCGGTAAGCACATGTCCATAGGTAGACCAGATGCTACGGTCACCAGGGTATCTGACGTTACTGAAGCAATTGGATTCATACGATATGGAGATGATTCAGGGCACTACTATGGCCATAAGTACTTAGTCTTAGTGAAGAAGGCAGAGAATCTATGGGTCCCTGCGGAATTTCTTTTAGATTCTGGATTTTTAGTCGCTACCAAGCTTTTAATGGATATTGGATTAATTCCTGGGCTACCCAAGAATAAAAAAATAAATAGAAATCTATACATTAGCAGAGAAGAATCTGAGAATCTTAAGAAGCCAAAAATTAATACAAGAAAAGGTGAATATTTAAGCGTCGCACTCCGGACTTACATTTATCTAGAGAACGATTTTTTTCAAATTAGATCGGCTAAGCCTAATGAAACATTTAAAAGTAAAAACGATATAAAAGTGGTAGTGGACGATAGCATATTTGAAGAGTAAATAAATCATAAAAATATCGTCAACATAGACTTGGACTTACCCCACTTCAATAGACGCGCATCGATAGCTCTTGGATTCTCCCTAGTACGCATAACACGTCAGCCCCCTCAAAAGGAGTGTTTCGGACTTTGATCTGAACATTCGCTTTGCGACCACCCCACATCCCAAGCAAGACCTAAACAAAAGCGGACATTCAGAAATGATCGAATTTACGAGGACCTTTGCCGAGCCGTGTGACCCCGTTTCCTTCCCTCGATTCACTTGAAGACCTGACGCAATGGAGATACCTGGCAAAGCACCAAAGGGCTGAAAACTCTAATCAGCAATGCAACTAAACAGGGATGGTTACACACCCAATCTTTTGAGCAACATGCTGCCAACGGGAAAAAATAATGCTAGGTACCACTCGGTGAAACTTCTAATAAGTTGCTCAGACCGGCGTATGCCGCAGCGCGGCACACGCTGATCCTGCACCTCGACTGTCATTGCCGGTTCGTGGACACCCACTTCCGGGCAAGAGCTTGAGCTTCATAAACTTGCTGGGATGTCATTAGGTCAGCTAAGAGATCACGGCTTTCAGAAGCATTTTTATTCCCTTGTGACGCCGCTAAGTTGTACCACATGTGAGCTTGTATATAGTCTTGAGGAGTTCCCATTCCTTCGGTGTACATAACCCCCATAAGAATCTGAGCAATGGCATTGTCCTGTTGTGCTGACTTCCGGTACCAAGTCAATGCCTCAGTATGGTTCTTGGGAACACCTTTCCCATTATTGTACATATTCCCCAGATTTAATTGAGAACCGGCATGACCCTGCTCCGCCGCTTTCCGGAGCCAAGTTACTGCCCCAGAATAATCTTGGGGAATACCCTGGCCTTTTATGTACATAAGCCCCAAATCGTACTGTGCACTGGCATGCCCCCGCTCCGCTGCTTGCCGGAACCAGCTCGCCGCCTCAGCATCGTCCTCAGGAGCAATCTGACCTTTGTCGTACATAAGCCACAGGTTGTACTGGGCACTGGCATGGCCCTGTTTGGCTGCTTTCCGGTACCAGATCATCGCCTTTTCAGCGTCTTTGGGGGCCCCGCGGCCCATCTCGTACATAATCCCCAGATTGTTTTGGGCGAGGGTATGGCCCTGTTCGGCTGCTTGCCGGAACCAGTTCATCGCCTTGGCATCGTCCTGGGGAACACCTAGGCCATTGCTGTGCATAATGCCCAGATTGTTCTGGGCGACTGCATGGCCTTGATCCGCCGCTTTCCGGTACCAGCTCATCGCCTTGGCATTGTCCTGGGGGACACCGCGACCGTTTTTATACATAAGCCCCAAATTGTATTGTGCGCCAGCATGGCCCTGTTCTGCTGCTTGCCGGAACCAGCTCGCCGCCTTGGCATCGTCCTGGGGAGCGCCGTGCCCCATGTTGTACGCAACCCCTAGGTTGTATTGTGCGTCAGCATGGCCCTGCTCTGCTGCTTGCCGGAACCAGCTCGCCGCCTTGGCATGGTCCTGGGCAGCACTATGCCCCACGATGTACATATTTCCCAGATTGTTCTGGCCGCTGGCATGGCCCTGTTCGGCTGCTTTCCGGTACCAGCTCGCTGCCTTGGTATCGTCTTGGGGCACACCGCGTCCGTCTTCGTACATAAACCCCAGTCTGTATTGGGCCTCAGCCACTCCCTGCTCCGCTGCTTGCCGGAACCAGCTCGCTGCCTTGGTATCGTCTTGGGGTACACCGCGCCCGTCTTCGTACATAAGCCCCAGATTGTATTGAGCCTCAAACACTCCTTGTTCGGCTGCTTGCCGGAACAAGGACGCTGCCTTGGCAGCGTCCTGGGGAACACCGTGCCCCATGTTGTACATAACCCCAAGATTGTACCGGGCGCTGGCATTGCCTTGTTCGGCTAACGGTTGAAACTTTTGAAGAGCCGTTGTGTAGTCGGCTTTGTTATAGGCTTTTAAACCTTCATCAAAGGCTGAAGCCCCTGCTATCGAGGTGATGCCCAAGCTCAGAGCAAGGAACATGGCATTTATTAATTTTATAGATTTCAACTGCATGTAGTTTCCTTCGACTGCTTGGGTGGCGGCCAATATGGGCTCGGTGGATGGCTAAGAGTAACGAAAGTCGTCGTATGGTTGAAGTTCACAGCACTGCGAGTAAGGAGTGTTATCTAAAATCACCACCCGCCGCATCAAAGCAAACCGCTATCAGGTGCTTACTGTATCGGGGGCTTGCCACTGCCCCTGAGAGGGGGATTCCACCCCATCTCGGCGCGGTAACAAGGGCCGCTTTCCAATGCAGACTGTAGTTTTATGGCTTCAACACGACTTCTAACGCACCCAAAGAGAGCGCTTCTGTTCTATCCCCGAATGTCCGCTTTGCGACCGGAGCGGCCAACTTATGATGTCATTGCCATTGATGTTTGACTTCAGTGCTCATCGCTAATAGGCAATCGTAAGGCGACGCTAGATTAGAAAAATGTTGCTGGCTGGCTAGCATTGCTCAAGCAGCAACCCTAAGAAATTTGTTGTTGCAAATATGTTGTCGACTTATTTTTCTAAGGCTACGTATATCAACTAAACTCACTCACTCAGCAACGAAAATCGCATATTTCATATTCGTATAAGCTAGCCTGAATCGGATCAAGGGCGCTAAAGGGCCGGACGAATGGCTGCCACCGGCGGGTCAGTGTGGCTATGTGGCCCGGTTTGTTCGGGTGGTGAAGCGGTATGATCTCAAACCCTCGACAGCGGAGTCGGCCTGGTTTCAAGAGTTTCTCGAGAAGTGTCGCCGTTGAGTTGGTCGCTCTGGTGTGCCGCTTAGTATCAATTAATAATTTGCGTTACTAATTGGTGCTAATCTGGGAATCGTACCGACACTATGTAGTTTTATCGGTTGAATTTGCCCATTCTTGTTTAGCAGAGCAATAGATGTGGAGTACATCAGACCATGACAACAAAGTGCCCAACCG
Organism: Marinobacter sp.; assembly: GCA_014359475.1. Taxonomy (GTDB): domain Bacteria; phylum Pseudomonadota; class Gammaproteobacteria; order Pseudomonadales; family Oleiphilaceae; genus Marinobacter. Next base: position 8,120 of record JACIZI010000034.1, read on the forward strand.
AAAAAGAGCTCCTGGACGGCCTCGATGCCCATACCGCCCATGCCGATGAGCTGGCGCAGCCGCTGGCTCAAGAACTAACCCCGCTGGAGCGCCTCAAGGGTTCCGTCAAACGTTATGACCGGCCAACCGACCCGGTTTGGGATGAGTATTTCGACTCGGAAGGCGTCAGTGACGACTTTATGGAAGATCGAGATCAGCCCAAGCAAGGGCAATCATAATGGCCCTCGATGACGAAGAAGCCAAAGGGCATGTTGCGCTCAAAGGATTCTTTGGTATCTGCAGTGAGTGGGACTGCACACAGGAAGAAATGATGCAGATGCTCGGCGGTGTGTCCCAGAGCACGCTGACCGAGTATCAGAAATTGCCGCACATTAAGCTCCCACCGGATACCCTGGAGCGCATCAGCTACATCCTGGGCATCTACAGATCCTTGAGAGCCATGTACCCAACGGCCGAACGCGCCAATCGCCGGATGCGCCTGGAAACCTGTGATGCTCCTTTCGCTGGAACGTCTGCCTTGGACTTTCTGGCGCGAGGTTCCATGAGGCATCTTATGGAAGCTCGACGCTACTTTGATGCAAAGCGTACGGGGTAACCAGATAACGAGCACGAGAATAATACTTCCCATGCATCACTGGCCTTGGGGCTCTATGCATTCCTCCTCTCGCGACGACTAAAACCCGTTCAGGAACCTGATAGTACCTGGACAGTAGCCGGCGAGAATCACCCGGAAACGTCCTGATTTTTCGGTCGGCTGGAATAAGTCGATGTCTCCGATTATTTTCCCCTGGTCCGCATTGAACCTGACCTCACCCTCTACGCCAGTTACGAACGGGCTGTTTTGTTTCTTTCTTTCTTTCTTTCTTTCTTCGTATAATCAAAGGCGTTCTTTTTGGAGGCATGACTGATGCGACCAGCGGAAATTTCGAATGAAGAGATCATTGAGACAGGTAAAAAACTGCAAACTTCTGGCAAAAACATTACTGGTTATGGGCTCCGCCGAATTCTTGGCGCAGGAGACCCCAAACGCCTAAAGTCTGTCTGGGACGAATACGCCAGCAGAGACAAGGTGGACAACAACGCCGATCTTCGCCTACCTGCCGAGCTAGAAGATCTGGTTACCGAGCTTGAGAGCAATCTAATAGAACAGGTCCGCCCACTGACAGTTCAGCTCTATGAAGGTGCTTTGAAAGCAGCACAAAGACAGGTCTCAGAGACATCTCGTGAGCTCAAACAGTTGAGGTCAGAAATAGAAGCCGAGATTTTGGATGCGAACACCATCATTGAAGATTTAGAACAGCGACTGGCAGAGACCACGCAGCGACTTCATGAGTCGGCGGAAGAGTTAAAGCAGTCGAATGAAGCCCGCTATCAGTTCGAACGACAGGCAATCACACTTGAAGCCGAGGTGAATCAACTCAGAGAAAACTCAACATATGAAGAGTTGATGAAGCGAATTATTGTACTTGAAAGCAAGGGCGAGAATGGTTGACGACTGTTCCACATCTGAGACGAGAGAGTCGAGGAAAATCGCCGATTGGGTTTTAATATTTCTGAATGAAGTTGCGCTGTAGAGGAAAAGTGTCGGTGGTGAAGGGTAAGTCGAAACCAGGCCTCTCCCTGGCGTGTCACACCACTGTGCAGGTGTCGCGCTCGCCTGGCATCCCTGCCGGCGGTGAGTTCAGGTCGTCCTGACCAGCGAACTCGCGGGCATGATAGGTATTGACGGCAATCATTTCTGAGTAAAGGGTCACACGATCCGGTCCTCGAACAGCGACAGAATCTCACTCCAATAATGATTGCTCATAGAAAGCTCCGTTTTTTCCTTTTGCTCTGTTTGTCCAGGACCAGAGAGCCATGTGCCAGTCGCATCGATACTGAAGCCCCACTCGGTAGCCTCATCGTCTTCAGCGAAAACCGCATACTCCGAAGCGTCATCCTCATTTTGCTTTGACGATCTCGGTGAAAACGAAACCACGTTTTGCTCAGGAAGGTCGTCATTAATTCTGCGTGCGAACTCTGTCAGGCTCGATTCTGCAAGTACGTAGAGCCAGCCTCCAACTTCAGGAGGCTCGCCGGCTTGGCGCCGGAGAATTCTGCCGAGAACCTGCCGAAAATGGAGTTCTGTCCGAATTCTACTGAGGTGACAGCACACTTGGAGTCGAGGGATGTCGGTTCCTTCACTAATCATCCCTACAGAAATGATCCATCGATCACAGGAGGTCCTGAAGTTGTTGATTATTTGATGAGCTTCCGGAGTGCGACAAGTGACAACGACAGGTCTCTCACCTAGTGCTGAAAGCCTGTCCGCAATCTGCTCTGCGTGTGCCACTGTTGCTGCTACGACCAAGCCGGCTGCAGCAGGGACCTGCTCCCGAATCTCTAATAGTTTTTTCGATGCCTCAGAAAGCGTGTGGTCGATCACCTCGTCCCGAAAAAGAAAGTCGGGGTAAGAAATATGCCCCTGCTTGATAGTGTCACGGATACTGGAATAGGTTTTAAGGCCGAGTTCAGATGACTTCAGATGGATCTCTCGATTGTCAGTGAGCACGATATTTGGAGCTCGGCACACTCCGTCGAGAACAGCCCGTTGTAGGCCATATTCGTAGTCACAATGCAGCTCGCCGTCCGGTTGAGTATATCGAGCGAGAACAATAGGGTTGTCGTCCGTTCTCCATGGCGTTCCGGATAAAGCGATTGTGAAGGACGCCTTTCCCTGAATTCTATCGAGAATGATTCTCCCCCAACTGTTGCCCATAGAGAATTCGTCCCAGCTACTACCAGAGCAGTGATGGACCTCATCCAATACTACGAGGACTCGATGGTCGCTCAACACTCGCCAAAGCTCACTGGGGAGCGTACTCATCGACTGATAGGTATAAGACCCACCTGCAGCACCGATTTGGCCATTAAAGCTTCTCCCGAGAATCTGGCTAAAAGTTGTGGCGACACTTTGTGCTACTGCTCGCGAAGGTGAAAAACATACGACAAAATCGATGTTGCCCCGTTCAAAAAGGGCCTTAGCGACAGACGCAACCATGACAGTTTTCCCGGCCGCGGGTGTCGCATGACATAGAAAGTGGGACTGGCGTTTAAAAGATTTCAGAGCCTGAGCAATACACTCACTCTGCCACGCGCGCAACTGCATCATGAGGGAAAGCCAACTTTCGTGATCACGGACTCGACAGCGCGCAGTTGACCCAGGAGTTTCGTGCTCTTCTCTCTGGACTCCAGATATTGCTCCTTCACGGCCCCTCGAAGCGCTGGGTATTTGTTATAAAGTCGTTGGTATTCTTCCGCTTCACCAATGCTGGCGACAAGCTCGATTCGCCTTTGAGAGAGCTCTTCTTGCAGTGCTCGCTGTGTCTTAACATCCATCGGTGACTCAACATGAGGGTCACTGGTTTCGAACGGCGAGGGCCTGGCCTCGATCTCAACACTTGAATGTTCTGGACAGAAGATAAACTTGCACCCACGGCCTGTGGATCCGCCATGCCGCTCAATCATCTTGGCCAATTCAAGCCGCAGAAGCTCTCTATAAACATGCTTGCGTAGTTGGTTGCGACCCGGTCGCTGCCCTTCGGGAATTTGAAGGACGTAGAGATCCCGAATATCGGTAGTAGAGAAAGGGGTGCCTGCTTGCTTTCGTAATAGTTCGATCAGTGTGTTATCGACTTGCAGTGACTGTGACTTTTCCATCCGAAGGCCCACTTGGTCTTTGGGTCGATTTGGTCGACCCTGAAAAATGGGTAGTATATGCCGTGGCCTGTTATGCCTCAAGAAACCATAGTCTTGCTTTTTGTGAGGGCAAGATATGGGCTCACCAATTTGTGAGGCGTTTGGCCAGAATCTGCGGGCTATTCGAAAATCGAAGGGGTTTTCACAAGAGCGATTGGCGCATGAAGCAGGGGTCGATAGAAGCTATCTGGGAAAGGTTGAGCGAGGGGAAGTTAACATCACAATCGAAAAGATTTATTTACTAGCTGAACAACTACAATGTGCGCCGAGTGATCTCGTGCCCAATAAACCACCATTGAATAAATGAGGCTGTTACAACATTTATAAAGGTTCAACCAATCACACTTAGCCAACAAACCTAGTGCCCTTTCAGCTGATCAGAAAGCAATAGACGAACGTTAGTCCACATTCATCAGACAAGACATAAAGTGGTGGTTACAGTTTTATGAGTACAAAACATGGTCTATCTTTCCTGCTGACAGTCCGGCAAAAATGGCCGGACCGGGTAAATTTGGTGGCGGGATTATAGCATCCACAACGCACGGGTCGCCCCCCCTTTGCTCCGACCGGAAACGCCATGACAAGCAGCCGCAGCAACGCACAGCACAGACAACAGGAAAACGACCGCCTGAAGGAATTCTACGTACCGGACCTGTGCCGGGTACGGGCGGTTTTCATGCTGCTGGTCACCAGCGAGGTGCTCACCCTGGCACTGGCGCTGGTGCGTTCCGGCAACGCGTGGATTGACTGGGGCTATTTCGGCCTGGTATCGCTTTTTGTGCAGTGGACGGTGCTGACCAGTGCCGCCCTGATCTGCCTGCTCAGAAAACGGCTGTCACAGCTCCCCGTCAGCGGTGCCACCCTGGCCATCCTTGGCGTGGTGCTGGCGGACGTGCTGGCGTTCAGTCTGCTGGCAGACTACCTGCTGTCCGCCGGAACCGGTGTCACCCGCTGGCAGGATGTCACGACCAAACTGATTCTGGCGGCCCTGTTCACCCTGATGATCCTGCGCTACTTCTATCTGCAGTATCAGTCGCGCCAGCAACGGGACTCTGAGTTGCAGGCCCGTATCAGCGCCCTGCAGGCACGCATCCACCCGCATTTCCTGTTCAACAGCATGAATACCATTGCCAGCCTGATTGCCGTCCGGCCGGAACAGGCTGAAGATGCCGTACTGGATCTGTCGGAACTGTTCCGGGCCAGCCTGGGCAACAGCGACCGGGTGATCCCTCTGGCGGCAGAAACCGACCTCTGTCGCCGCTATCTGGACATCGAACAACTGCGCCTCGGGGACCGCCTGACGGTCAAATGGCAACTGGAAGACGGCCTGGACAAACAGGCCATTCCACCGCTGACCCTTCAGCCATTGCTGGAAAATGCCGTCTACCACGGCATACAGCCCAGACCGGAAGGTGGCACCGTCACCATTGAAGGCTATCGCAAGGGGCAGTTCGTCTACCTGCTGGTGCACAACCCGCTGCCGGACTCGGAGCGCCCGGGACATCACGGCAACCACATGGCTATTGCCAATACACAGGCGCGGTTGCGGGGCCTGTTCGGGGATTCGGCGGTACTCAAACACAGCCAACATGAGGGAATCTATACTGTCACAGTGCGTTTGCCCCGGCAGACCGCCAGCCACCACCCCAAGGGCACAGAAGGCATCTGATGAACCCGACCTCTTCACGCAGAGTACTGATCGCCGACGACGAACCCCTGGCCCGCGAACGGCTGCGTCGGTTGGTGGAGGCACTGGATGGCTACACTGTCTGCGGTGAAGCCGATGAAGGAGCTGCTGCCCTGCAGGCGGTAGCGGAACAGAATCCGGACATCGTATTGCTGGATATCCGTATGCCGGGCATGGATGGCATGCAGGCCGCGGCGCAACTGGCTGGCCTGGCCAATCCGCCGGCACTGATTTTCTGTACCGCCTATGACCGTTACGCCGTCCATGCCTTTGAAGTGCAGGCAGCGGCCTACCTGCTCAAACCGGTGCGCCGGGAGGCGCTGCAACAGGCCCTGCAGCGCGCCGGCCGGGTCAATCGCCTGCAGGCCCGGGCGCTGCTGGAAGCACAAACAAATGATCCCGCCCACCTGGCGATCAGGACCCACCGGGGCACCGAGCTGATTGACCTGGACCGGGTACGCTATTGCGAGGCCGACCAGAAGTACGTGACCCTCCACCACAGCGGGGGCGAAACAGTAACCGATTACACCCTGAAGGAACTGGAGCAGGCTTACCCGGACCGTTTCCTGCGTGTGCATCGTCATACCCTGGCCAGTACCGCGTTTATTCAAAGCCTGGTCCGCACCGGCACCGGTCAGCACCAGCTGTTCCTGCGGGGCATGGAACAACCGTTACAGGTGAGCCGGCGCCATGCGCCCGGCGTGCGCAGATGGCTGGATGAACACCAGCCCGGCTCGCTCTGACCGCGGGACTTTTTACGCCGGAACAGGTACCCTTGCGGGTACACTTTCAACTTTGACGAACCGATCATCATGGCCAAACGCACACTGAGAATTGCAACCCGCAGCAGTGCCCTCGCCCTCTGGCAGGCGGAATTCATCCAGCAGGAACTGGAGCGACTCAATGACGGCATATCCGTCGAGCTGGTCAGGATCAAAACCCAGGGTGACAAGATTCTCGATGTTCCGCTGGCCAAGATCGGCGGCAAGGGCCTGTTCGTGAAAGAGCTGGAGGAAGCCATGCTGGATGGCCGTGCGGACCTGGCCGTGCATTCCATGAAGGATGTCCCCATGGAATTTCCGGAAGGCCTGGGGCTGGTGGCCATCTGCGAGCGGGAAGACCCGACCGATGCCTTTGTCAGCAACCGGTATGATACCGTCGATGCCCTGCCCGACGGGGCTGTTGTCGGCACCGCCAGCCTGCGCCGCGAGGCACAGCTGAGAGCCCACCGGCCGGACCTGCAGATCCGTACCCTGCGGGGCAACGTCAACACTCGTCTGGCCAAGCTGGATGCGGGCGAGTTCGATGCCATTGTACTGGCCAGCTCCGGCCTGAAACGGCTGGGCTTCCACGACCGCATCCGCTACTGCCTGCCGGATACCCTGTCCCTGCCCGCAGTGGGCCAGGGCGCACTGGGCATTGAATGCCGGCTGGACGATCAGGAGCTGCTGGACATGCTGGCGGCCCTGAACCACCAGGACACGGCAGATCGCGTAAAGGCAGAGCGGGCACTCAACCGCCGCCTGGAAGGCGGCTGCCAGGTACCGATTGCCGCCTACGCCCTGCTGGAAGACAAGCACACGGTGTGGCTGCGCGGCCTGGTAGGTGCAGTGGACGGCACCGAGATTCTGCGGGTGGAAGGCCGCGCCCCCCGTGCCGAGGGCGAACGCCTGGGCCGTGAGCTGGCGGAAGACCTGCTGGGCCTGGGTGCCGACAGACTGCTCGCCGAGATCTATGGCCACACCCCGAAGTAAGGCTGCCGCTGACACCGGTCTGCGGATACTGATCTGCCGGCCGGAGCCGGAAGCCAGCCGCCTGGCGGAGGCGATCTGCTCAGCCGGACATACCCCTCTGAAACTGCCACTGATGGAGCGGCAACCGCTGCCGGAAACGCCGGAACAGCGAGCGCTGATTCAGGATCTGGATCTTTTCCATCATATTATTGCCGTCAGCCCCTATGCAGCCCGCCGGTTGCTGGAGCGGATCGACCCCTGGTGGCCGCAGTTTCCCACCGGCATCCATTGGTACGGAATCGGCAAGGCCACCGCTGCCGTTCTGGCGGATGCCGGCCTGACACCGGTCAGCCCGGCACGGGGCTGGACCAGCGAGGCACTGCTGGAGGCCCCGGAACTGGCCGACCTGCAACACCAGAGAGCCCTGATCGCCCGGGGTGATCAGGGCCGGGAGCTGTTGCGGGAAACCCTCCAGGAGAGGGGAGCGCGCGTAACCGTGCTACCTTTGTACCGGCGCCGCTGCCCGGAATACGCTCCGGAACAGCTCCGGGAGCTGCTGGGCGACGCGCCGCCGGACGCAATCATTGCGCTCTCCGGGGAAACATTGAACAATCTCATCGCACTGGGTGAGAATAATGTCCATAATATTTATAACGCATTGCTGGTTGTACCCGCCTCCCGCGTGGCCAAACAGGCCCGGGAAGCAGGGTTCCGCCGGGTACTGGTTCCCGATGGACTGGATCCCCCGGCGCTGATCAGCAGTATTGAACAGGGGCCCCACCCGGACCCCGGAGACACAAAGTAAGGATGCCCGTGACTGACTCGAACGCCCAATTGCCTGCGACCGTTGAAGACACGTCAAGGGCTCCGCGCCCCCGCACCTGGCCAATCTGGCTGGTTCTGCTGCTCACTCTGGCACTCACCGTGCTGCTCGCACTGTGGAGCTGGCAACAATGGCAGACCAGAGAAAACCTGGCTGGTACGGTCAGCGACCTGCGCGCCGACGTCCGCATGCTTCAAGAAAATGCCAGTCAACGGGACAACAGCCTGACCAGGCAGCTACAATCACTCCAGCAGACTCTGGCAGACCAGCGGGAACGGATTGCCACCCAGCAGCGGCAGATCGACCATAATGCCAGTGAACTCCTGAAGGCCGGCAACCGCAGCCGCACGGACTGGCTGCTGGCGGAAGCAGAATATCTGCTGCGCATCGCCAACCAGCGTTTGCAGATCGAAAAAGACATCCGCGGCGCCCTGGCAGCGCTGACCGAAGCCGACAGGGTATTGCGACAGACCGATGATGTGGGAAGTTACCCGGTTCGTCAGCAGGTAGCCAAAGAGGCCATGACCCTGCGCAGCCTTGAGAGCGTGGACCGCACCGGACTGTATCTGAAACTGCAAGCGGCCATCGACAGCGTCAACCAGCTCACGGACCGGGCTCTGGCTGGCAACCAGGCTTTTGACAGCGATGCCAGTCCGGAAGCCGGCCCCGAACCAATGAACCAGCCCTGGTGGCAGACTGCCTGGGAAAAGATCAGCAATACCCTGTCCCGGGTCGTGGTGGTGCGCCGCATGGACGAACCGGTCAAGCCCCTGTTGTCACCCGAGCAGAGCGCCTACACCCGCCTCAACCTGCAGCTGACTCTGGAGGAAGCCGCCCTGGCGGTACTGCGGGGCCAGCAGGCACTCTACGATCGCGCCCTGGCAAAGGCTCGCAGCACCATTGACCAGTGGTATGACAACAGCCTCCCAAGAGTCAATGCACTGAAACAGACCCTCAACGAACTGGCCGGGCTGGACATCGATCCGGCGTTGCCGGATATCAGCGAATCCCTGCAACTGCTCAAGGCCCGCCTGGAAGGCCGCCTGAGCAGCCCGGAGGCGAAGTCGGGCAACACCACGGGCAGGAGCAGTGACTCATGATCCGCCTGCTGCTGATCCTGCTACTTGCGTTACTCATCGGTGCCGGGCTGGCCCTGGGTCTTGAATACGATCTGGGCTACATCCGCATCAGCCTCGGGAATTACCTGGTAGAGACCAATTTCTGGGTGGGACTAGGACTGTTCGTTGTATTGGTAGCCCTGAGTGTGTTCCTGATGGGCGCTGCACGTCGACTGTTCCACGGCGGCGGCATGGTGTCCGGCTGGCTTGCCAAAGGCAACCAGCGACGGGCCCGCCGTCGCACCACCCAGGGCCTGTTGGCAATGGCCGAAGGTAACTGGCACCGGGCCCGCAAACTGCTGACCAGCTCCGCCAGCCACGCGGACATGCCCCTGATCAACTATCTGGCAGCGGCCCATGCTGCCGCGGAAACCGGTGATCATGAGGCGGTGGACGAGTTACTGCGCAAGGGTTTCGAAAGCACCCCGGGTTCGGATATGGCGGTGGGCCTGCAGCAGGCCCAGCTTCAGCTGGCCGGAAACCGCCTGGAGCAGGCGCTGGCGACCCTGGTGCGGCTGCGCAAACAAGCGCCCCATCATCCCTTTGTCCTGAAACTTTTGAAAACCGTTTATGTGCAACTGGAGGACTGGCGGGAACTGTCCCGGCTGCTGCCTGAATTGCGTAAACGAGATTTGCTGGGCAAGGACGAGCTGGACCAACTGGAACGCACCACCTGGCGCAACCTGATGCAACACGCCGCCACAGACTGCCGGAGACAAACCGCCGGCGGCCGGTCCCTGGAGCCACTCACCCGCTTGTGGGACGAGTTGCCCGGTGCCATGCGGCGGGATGACCAGGTTATCCGGGAATACGCAGCCCTGTTAGCCTCTCTGGGGGATGAAGACCAGGCGGAAAGCCTGTTGCGCAACGTTCTGCGCAAGCACTGGAGTGACGAGCTGATCAACCTGTACGGTCGACTGGAAGGCAGCAGGCCCGAGGAGCAACTGATTCTGGCGGAGCAGTGGCTCAAGGACAGGCCCAACAATCCGGAACTGCTGCTGGCCCTGGGGCGTATCAGCCTGAGAAACGAACTCTGGGGCAAGGCCCGGGAGTACTTTGAAACCAGCCTGCGACTGCGCCGCAGCCGGGAAACCCTGGCCGAGCTGAGCCGTCTGAATGCCCACATGGGGGAGAAGGACACCAGCATCAGGCTGCTGATGCAAGGATTGGTGCAGGACAGCGGCCTGCCCGATCTGCCGATGCCGAAGGCCTGAGCCGGCCGGTCAACCGCCCCGCACTTCAATTGCGGGGCGCGTACTCCAGCACATCCGAGAAGAATGCCGCTTCCGGCAAGCCTTCCTCAACCAGCGCATCCATCAGGGTATACACCATAGCGGGTGACCCGCTGGCATGAACTTCCACGTTCTGCCAGTCCATGCCCGAAGCCAGCACGGCACGCACCAGTTGCTCGTGGTGACCGCTCCAGTCGTTGTCCTCATCGTCACCCACCACCGGTACAAAGGTAAAGCGCTCCGACTCTTCATGCCACTGCTGGGCCAGGGAGCGGAGGTACATGTCCTCGTGTTTGCGCACCCCCCAGTATAGCTTGACCGGGTGGCTGTAGCGGGTGTCATGCAGGTAATCCACCAGGCTTTTCATCTGGGCGAATCCGGTGCCGGCAGCCACCAGCAGCAGGGGACGCTCCGGCACTGCGGCCAGGCAGGCCTTGCCATGGGGCATTTCCACTGCAACATCCTGGCCCGATTTCAGTGCATCAACCACATTCTGCGCGGATACCCAGTCCGGGCTGGCCTGGATGTGCAGCTCAATCAGCTCCGCTGACGGGCTGCTGGCAATGGAGAAATAACAGGGATCGGAAGCCGGGAGATTGATCGACAGGTACTGCCCGGCATGGAACGACAGTTCCCGGCGACGGGGGATCTTCAGCTGTGCCCGGAACACATCGTGGCTGATGGAACGGACATCCACTACTTTTGCCTGATACTTGCAGGGCTGATTCTCTCCGGCGGCCATAACGGCGTTGATCTCCAGGTTCAGGTCTCCACGGGCCTGTGTGCGACACATCATCAGGGGCGCGGAAACCGGGATAGACTGTTGATTTCGGGTATTCACGGCCTGCCCTTCCAGCAGGTTGGCCTCGCACAGTTCGCAAACCCCGTTGCGGCACGCGCCTGGCACGGCAATGCCTGCAGAACGGGCGGCCGAGAGCAAGTCCTCATCGCCCCGGGCGCAGAACCGCAGGCCGGAAGGCTGCAGGGTAATACAATGATCGTCAGTGGACATATCAGTCGGGGCGACCGGTCCCGCTTTCAATTCCCAGGCTGTCCCAGATCTCATCAATCCGGGCCTTGACCTGGTCACTCATGGTGATGGGTGTGCCCCACTCCCGCTCGGTTTCCCCCGGCCACTTGGAGGTGGCATCCAGCCCCATCTTCGAGCCCAGACCGGATACCGGCGAGGCGAAGTCCAGGTAATCAATGGGCGTGTTCTCCACCAGGGTGGTGTCACGGGCCGGGTCCATGCGTGTGGTCATGGCCCAGATCACGTCTTTCCAGTCCCGGGCGTTCACGTCATCGTCGGTGACGATCACAAACTTGGTATACATGAACTGGCGCAGGAAGGACCATACCCCCATCATCACCCGTTTGGCATGACCGGGGTACTGCTTTTTCATGGTCACCACTGCAAGGCGGTAGGAACAGCCTTCCGGCGGCAGGTAGAAGTCCACGATCTCCGGGAACTGTTTCTGTAGAATGGGAATGAACACCTCGTTGAGGGCCACCCCGAGCACCGCTGGCTCATCCGGTGGCCGGCCGGTATAGGTGCTGTGATAAATCGGCTGTTTGCGATGGGTCATTCGTTCCACGGTAAATACCGGAAACTGCTCCACCTCGTTGTAGTAGCCCGTGTGGTCGCCGAAAGGGCCCTCAGGCGCGGTATCGCCAGGATAGATGAACCCTTCCAGCACAATCTCGGCACTGGCCGGCACCTGCAGATCGCTAAGGCCGGCATTGACCAGTTCGGTGCGACCACCACGCAGCAAACCGGCAAAAGCATATTCCGACAGCGCATCCGGCACCGGGGTCACCGCGCCGAGAATGGTGGCCGGGTCCGCCCCCAGGGCCACCGCCACCGGATAGGGTTTGTCCGGATTCTGCTGACAAAACGTCTGATAATCCAGGGCCCCGCCCCGGTGGCTCAACCAGCGCATGATCAGCCGGTTGCGACCAATGAGTTGCTGACGGTAGATACCCAGATTCTGCCTTTCCTTGCCCGGCCCGCGGGTAATCACCAGTGGCCAGGTGACCAGTGGCCCCGCATCGTCGGGCCAGCAGTGCTGAACGGGAATCTGATACAGATCCACGTCGTCCTTGTCGATCACTACTTCCTGGCAGGGTGCGGAACGCAACACTTTCGGGCTCATGCGCATCACCTGCCGGAACACCGGCAGTTTCTCGATGGCATCCCTGAAGCCCTTGGGAGGATCGGGTTCTTTCAGAAAGGCCAGCAGCTTGCCGATCTCACGCAGGGCAGTGACGCTGTCCTGGCCCATACCCAGGGCCACCCGCCGCGGCGTGCCAAACAGGTTGGCCAGCACCGGCATGTCGTACCCCCGAGGGTTTTCAAACAGCAGTGCCGGCCCCTCGGCCCGCAGGGTGCGGTCACAGATTTCGGTCATTTCCAGATGTGGGTCCACTTCGGCGCTGACACGCTTCAGCTCACCCAGTTTTTCCAGCTGGTCAATGAAATCTCTGAGGTCCCGATACTTCATACTGGATCAGCGACGCTTCATGGACTGGAAGAATTCTTCATTGGTCTTGGTGTCCTTGAGCTTGTCCAGCAGGAATTCGATGGCTGCGGTATCGTCTTCCATGGAGTGCAGCAGCTTGCGCAGAATCCAGACACGCTGGATTTCCCCCTCGGACATCAGCAGATCCTCACGGCGGGTGCCGGAGCTGCGAATATTGATGGCCGGGTAGACACGCTTCTCGGCAATCTTGCGATCCAGATGCACTTCCATATTACCGGTGCCCTTGAACTCCTCGTAGATCACTTCGTCCATTTTGGAACCGGTATTCACCAGCGCGGTGGCCAGGATGGTCAGGCTACCGCCCTCTTCCACGTTACGGGCCGCACCGAAGAACCGCTTGGGCTTTTCCAGGGCATGGGCATCCACACCGCCGGTCAGTACCTTGCCGGAGGACGGGATCACGGTGTTATAGGCACGGGCCAGACGGGTAACAGAATCCAGCAGGATGATCACATCCTTCTTGTGCTCCACCAGGCGCTTCGCCTTCTCGATCACCATTTCAGCCACCTGCACGTGACGGGCCGGCGGCTCGTCAAAGGTGGAGGCCACCACCTCGCCGCGTACGGTACGCTGCATCTCGGTCACTTCTTCCGGACGCTCGTCGATCAGTAGCACCATCAGGTGACATTCCGGGTTGTTCCGGGTGATGGACTGGGCGATACCCTGCATCAGCAACGTTTTACCGGCTTTGGGAGGCGATACAATCAAACCACGCTGGCCCTTGCCGATGGGCGTGACCAGATCCAGAACCCGGGAGGACAGGTCCTCCGTGCTGCCGTTACCGGCCTCCAGACGCAATCGTTCTTCCGGGAACAGCGGTGTCAGGTTCTCAAACAATATCTTGTTGCGGGCATTGTCCGGCTTGTCAAAGTTGATCTCGTTGACTTTCAGCAGGGCAAAATAGCGTTCTCCATCCTTCGGGGGACGAATCTTGCCGGCGACGGTGTCACCGGTGCGCAGGTTGAAGCGCCGGATCTGGCTGGGGGACACGTAGATATCGTCCGGGCCCGCCAGGTATGAGGCATCCGCTGACCGCAGGAAGCCGAAACCGTCCTGCAGGATTTCCAGCACCCCATCGCCATAGATATCTTCACCACTCTTGGCATGACGCTTGAGTATCGAGAAGATGACATCCTGTTTGCGCGACCGGGCGAGATTTTCGAGCCCCATTTCCTGTGCTATATCGAGCAATTCGGGCACAGATTTCTGCTTGAGTTCGGTAAGGTTCATAGATGTATGGTTTTCAGGAATGGAAGTAAACGGTGATTGACGTTGTGAATGACAGGAAAGCCCGGCACGCGTTGTCGGATTAAGATAAAGCTTGTTCAGATGCTGGCCAGACGGAGCAACCGGTAAGTAAAGATGAAGTCCGGATAGAAAACTGGAGCCAGAGGGGGAGAACAACTGCTCACCAGGCTGATATGGATCATCGACCACTAACTGCACTGCTGTCAAGCGCCAATGGGCATTTTCCTGTTCGCCGTGACTCATTGCACGATCAAAGGCCTGATTTCACATTCAATCATCTCATTTCAGGCCGCCACCCCTTCCCAAGCCGCGCCCGGATCCGGATACTTTCAGGATGCCACCTGAATCTGCACATGGAGCTGACATGAGCCACGCAAACACCGGGGAGCCTGCCGCGCTGAACATGGCGCTGCTGACGGTTTCCGACAGCCGGGGCGCCGGGCAGGACACCTCCGGCCAGTATCTCGAGGACAGCCTGGTCGCTGCGGGCCACCGGCTGACAACCCGCCGCCTGCTTCCCGATGACGTTTACCTGATCCGCGCCCTGATCGCCCGCTGGATTGCCGAACCAGACATTCATTGCGTCATTATTACCGGCGGCACCGGGTTCCATGAGCGGGACAGCACCCCGGAGGCGGTCCGGCCGCTGCTGGACAAGGTGATCGAGGGCTTTGGTGAAGAATTCCGCCGCTTGTCGGTAGCGGATATCGGCTCCTCCACCATCCAGTCCCGGGCCTTTGGCGGCCTCGCCAACCACACGGTGATCTTCTGCCTGCCCGGCTCCACCGGAGCCTGTCGCACCGGTTGGGAAGAGATTCTCCGGCCCCAGTTGGACAGTACTCACGGCCCCTGCAATTTCGCTGCACTGGTACAGCGCAAGCCGGAACGTCCGGTGGCCCGACTGGATCAGTGCATCGGCAGCAAGGCAACACGGTGATGGCCACAGATCATCTGACCTCCGTCGACGAAGCCCTGACCCAGATATTGGCCCACGCGCGGCCAGTCTCCGGTCAGGACACACTGGAACTCGATGCCTGCCTCGGGCGGGTTCTGGCCGGTGATTACCGGGTGCCCATGGATGTGCCACCGGCGGACAACAGCGCCGTGGATGGCTACGCCCTGCATCACCGGGATGCCATCGCGGGAGCCATGCTGCCGGTTTCCGGCCGTATAGCCGCCGGTGAGGCCTCCGGGGAACTTGCACCCGGCACAGCGGTGCGGATTTTTACGGGCGCGGAAATCCCGCGGGGGGCGGACACTGTCATCATGCAGGAGCATGTGGAGCGCCAGGACAACCACATCATCCTCTCCAGAGCCGCGCCCGCCGGGAACAACATCCGCCCCAGGGGACAAGACCTGGCGCAAGGCACTGTGGCCCTGCACAGCGGAACCCGCCTGCGGCCTCAGGAAATCGGCCTGCTCGCCTCGATCGGCGTTGCACAGGTGGATGTATTCCGCCCGCTGCGGGTTGCACTTTTATCCACCGGTGATGAACTGGTGGAACCCGGCATGCCACTAGAACCGGGGCAGATCTACAACACCAACCGCTATACCCTGAAAGCGCTGCTGCAACAGTCGGGATGCCGCATCACCCTTGCCGAAACCCTCAAAGACAGTCGCGAAGCCACCCGGCGAACCCTGCAACAGGCGGCACGGGACACAGACCTGATCCTGACCAGCGGGGGCGTATCCGTAGGGGAGGAAGATCATGTGCGCCAGGTGCTGGAGCAGGATGGCACACTGTCTCTCTGGCGGCTGGCCATGAAGCCCGGCAAGCCCCTCGCGTTTGGTTCCTTCCACGGTACGCCGGTACTCGGCCTGCCTGGCAATCCGGCGGCCGCGCTCGTCACGTTTATGATGATTGCCCTGCCCTGGATCCGCCGCTGCCAGGGTGAATCAGGCGATGCACTGCCGCGAGGGGAACAGCTACCCGCTGCCTTCAGCCACCTGAAAGCCTCTCCACGCCGGGAATACCTGCGGGCACGGGTTGAGGCCGGCAGTGCAGGTCCGGTGGTCACCTGCTACCCGAACCAGAGTTCCGGCATGCTCAGCTCCGCCTGCTGGGCCGAGGGGCTGGCGGTGGTGCCGGAAAACACCACTGTCAACGAGGGTGATACCATTACTTACTATTCTTTCCGGGAGCTGATGGGCTGACCATGACCACACCCGATACCATCCGCGTGCGTTTCTTTGCCCGATTGAGGGAAGAGCTGGACACCGGGGAACTGGAACTACCGGCCGGCAGCGCCGCCAACGCCGGCGATATTGCCCGGGCGCTGGCCGAAAAAGGCGGCCCCTGGCAGCAACTGGCCGGCGACCAGCCGGTGCTGGTAGCGGTGAACCAGATCATGGCCAAACCTTCCACACCGGTCAAAGCCGGCGATGAAGTCGCTTTTTTTCCGCCGGTGACCGGAGGCTGAGATGATTTCCATTCAGACTTATGACTTTGATGCCGCCGCTGAGTACCAAGCCCTTCGTGCCAGTGGCCCCGCCAGCGGGGCGATTGTGACCTTCACCGGGCTGGTGCGGGACAGCGGGGATCTGTCCGGGGTATCCGGGCTGTTTCTGGAGCATTATCCCGGCATGACCGAGCAGGTGATCCAGGGGCTGATTGACGAGGCCTCACAGCGCTGGGATCTGCAGCAGGTAAGGGTGATTCACCGGGTGGGGCGACTGGCGCTGGCGGACCAGATTGTGTTTGTGGGGGTGGCCAGCGCCCACCGGGGGGATGGGTTTGCCGCCTGCCAGTTCCTGATGGATGCGCTGAAGACTTCGGCTCCCTTCTGGAAGAAGGAGATTACCTCCGATGGAGAGCAATGGGTTGAGCAGAAGGATTCAGACCTGTTGAGGTCGCAGCATTGGGAGTAAACTCCAGCGGAACGTGACCGGCCGGTCACTGGTCCGGGCGGCCCTTCCGGAAAGCGCTGTGAATACGTCCATGTACGCTTGCACTCCGCCATCCATGGCTCCGAGCATTTCCGGAAGGGCCACCCGGACCAGTGCCCTACTTCAGGAGTTACCCGCTAGCAGCCTGTCGGACTTAAGGCTAATCTACTGCGCCGGTGGGAAAACGGCTCATATTTCCCGGCTTTTTCGTTGCATAGAACCACTATGCGCCTCAAAATCCAGAAAATCTGCGCTCGCTTTCCCACCTTGCTCG
>JACIZI010000035.1 GCA_014359475.1 Marinobacter sp.
CGCCTGTGAATACATCCCTGTAGGGCTCGGCTCTGGCCATCCATGGCCAGAGACGTTTCTGAAAAGGGTTCCCGACCCGTCTCTTTTTAACCCCTCGATATCGCGCGGTTCAACGGTACTGATTTTGCTCTTTTCGCTTTTTCCTGCTATTCAACTGCGTGCCTGGTATTCGCCCGCGACACGATCTGCGTCCGGCATGGGGATTCGCGGGCGTGTTCTGGAAACGGCTCCCGCAATGGCTCCTGCCACCCAGAACCAACAGGCTCGGGCCGCAACCCAACAGGCCAGGGCCAGACTGGCAGAGCCAAACTGATGCCGATCAATTAATAAACCCGCGGACCTTGTAATTCCCAGCTAACGGTCAAATATAAGAACCACAAGCGAACAGGAACAACGCGAGGAATCCAATGGACTTCAAAGACTATTACGCTGTACTCGGTGTCAGCGAGTCCGCCTCATCCGAAGAGATCAAAAAAGCCTACCGCAAGCTGGCCCGGAAGTATCATCCGGATGTCAGCAAGGAAGCCGATGCCGCCGACAAGTTCAAGGATGTCGGCGAGGCCTATGAGGTGCTGAAAGATCCGGAGAAGCGAGCAGAGTACGATCAGTTGCGCAAGTACGGAGCCCGTGGGGATGGTTCCTTCGAGCCGCCGCCCGGTTGGGAGAGCGCCTCCGGTTTCGGGGGTGGCGGTTACACCCATGCTGATGCACGGCAATTCAGTGACTTCTTCGAGGAAGTCTTCGGCGGCGGTCGCCGGGGCGGCGGTTTCGCTGGCGGCTTCGGCGGTGCCGGGGCCAGCATGCGTATGCGGGGTGAAGATATTCACGCCCGCCTGGCGTTGTTTCTCGAGGAGGTCTATAACGGCTGTGAGAAGCAGGTGAGCTTTGCCGTCCACGAGCCGGATGCGCAGGGTCGCATGCGGGCCAGGCAGAAGACACTGAAGGTGAAAATTCCGCCCGGCATGCGTGAAGGGCAGCATATCCGCCTGAAAGGGCAGGGCGCGCCCGGTATTGGGGGTGGCGAGAACGGGGATCTGTTTATCGAAGTCGAGTTGGCCCCCCATCCGCTGTTCTCGGTGGAAGGCCGGGATGTGCTGCTGACGGTGCCGGTTTCACCCTGGGAGGCGGCGCTGGGTGCAACCATTACCGTACCAACCCTGAACTCGAAGGTGAACGTCAAGGTACCGAAGGGCTCCAGTACCGGCCGCAAGCTCAGGCTCAAGGGTAAGGGGCTGCCGGGCAAGCATCCGGGGGACCAGATTGTCACCCTGCAGGTCACCGTGCCGGAAGAGCATAGTGACAAGGCCGAAGCACTTTACCGTGAGCTGGCCGAGGCGGAGAAGAACTTCAACCCACGCAGCAAACTGCATGTGTAACCGGAGGATTCTGGAATGACCCGGGAACAAACGACATTCACCGTCGACATCCATGACACGCAGGGCCGGTTTACCCTTCGTGAGGTGTGCGAACGTGGCGGTTGCCATGCGGAGTTTATCATCAACCTGGTCAGCCATGGCGTGATAACCCCCGTGGAAGAAGCATCACGCGAGGCGGACTGGCAATTTGATGCTGCGGCGTTGGCAAGGCTGGGTAAAGCCCTGCGCTTACAGCGGGATCTGGAGATTAACTTGCCGGGACTGGCCATGTCACTGGATTTGCTGGACGAAGTCGAGTCCATGCGCCGTGAGGTGGATCGTCTGCGCCACCGGCTGAGGCAACTGAGCGCGGACTGGTAAGATCAATGCCTGTTTCGTGTGTAAGACAGGCATGTAAAAATGCTCGGCCTGCAGTTCTGAGCAGGGCCGTTGCAAGATAACCGCGCGGCGCTCGATGCCTGTCGGGCTCCAATGCGCAAGATGATGCTCCTGAGAAAAAAGAGGACAACCACTGATTATGGGTGAAGCGAAAAGACGGCGGCAAACCGGCCAGACGGCACCGCGCAGCAAGGACAGAAAGCCGGTGATTATCGGCATGGCAGTGCTGGTGGTCGCCCTGGTGGCGGCGCTGGTGGCCTTTCTTACCAGACCGCCGGCCCCTGTATCGGAGGAGCTGCCGGTGGCTGCGCCGGATGCCGAGCCTTATCCGGAGGAGCTGGATCAGTACGGGGTATCTGTAGGGCAGGCTGATGCACCGGTGGTGGTTCGTGAGTTTGCGGATTACCAGTGCCCCGCCTGTGCCAGGTTCTCCGACGCCGCAAGCCGGCTGAAGCGGGAATATGTGGAATCCGGTAAGGTCCGTTTTGTGTTCTATGATATGCCTCTGCGCCAGCACGCCAATGCCATGCCCGCGGCTCAGGCGGCCCGCTGTGCTGGCGATCAGGGTTCCTACTGGCAAATGCACAACCTGTTGTTTGACCGACAGACCGAGTGGAGTGGTTCAGATGCACCGCTGGCAGTCTTTGCCCGCTATGCGGGAGACCTGGGCCTGGACGATCGCCGCTTCCGCAACTGCATGATCACCGAGTTGCACCGGGAAGCGGTAGAAGACAGCCTTACGGTCGCCCGCCAACTGCAGATAACCAGCACGCCGACGGTGTTGGTGGACAACATTCGCCTGACCAGACCCGGCTGGGGGCAGCTTTCCGCCGTAGTGGAACGGGAACTGAACAGTAACGGTCAATAAGCGTATTTTTGGATTCCTGATCCAGATTGGTTAGAATTCCTTTGCTCACCACCGGCCGGTTGTCACCCGGCCGGTTTTTTGTAACTCATTGCTCCGGATTTACGATCCGGCCCGCAGGAGAGAAACATCATGCAAGACACCGTTGTTGTCTGCGCCCTCTACAAATTTGCAGAGGTGCCGGACTATGAATCACTGCGCCAGCCACTGCTGGACCTGATGCTGGCCAAAGAGGTGCGGGGTACCCTGCTGCTCGCCCGGGAAGGCCTCAATGGCACCATCGCCGGCAGCCGGGAAGGCATCGACGCCATCAAGGAATGGATTGGTCAGGATCTGCGTTTCGACGGCATCGATTACAAGGAATCCCTGGTGGATATCCAGCCTTTCAAGCGCACCAAGGTCAAACTCAAGAAAGAGATTGTCACCATGGGCGTGGAAGGTATCGACCCGAGACGCATCGTGGGTACCTATGTGGATCCGAACGCGTGGAATGATCTGCTCAACGATCCGGACGTATTGGTTATAGACACCCGCAACCAGTACGAGGTGGAAGTCGGCAGCTTCCGTAACGCTGTTAACCCGGCCACGGACAGTTTCCGGCAGTTTCCGGAGTATGTGAAAAATAATCTGGACCCGCAGAAGCACAAAAAAATCGCCATGTTCTGCACTGGCGGTATCCGGTGCGAGAAATCCACCGCGTATCTGAAAGAGCAGGGCTTTGAGGAGGTATATCACCTCAAGGGTGGCATCCTGAAGTACCTGGAAGAAATGCCCGAGGATCAGAGCCTCTGGCAGGGGGAGTGCTTTGTGTTCGATGACCGGGTCACCGTGAACCATAACCTGGAGCGGGGTGATTATGATCAGTGCCACGCCTGCCGGCGGCCGATCACCGAAGAAGACAAGCAGCGCCCGGAATACAGGCAGGGCGTCAGTTGCCACCAGTGCATCGACCAGCTGACCGAGGAGCAAAAAGCCCGCTTTGCGGAGCGGGAGCGGCAGATTCGCCTGGCCCGTGAGCGGGGCGAAGAACATGTCGGGGGCGATGCGGCCCGGATCATTGCCGAGCGCAAGGCCCGCAAAAAAGCTGAACGGGCCCGGCAGGCCGAGCAGAGTCTGCAGGGTGAAATACAGTAATCAGAACGGATTGGACGATTATGTTATTGCGCAGAACGACACTGTTGGCCGCAGTGGTGGCAGCGCCCCTGGCAATGGCCCAGGAAGGTAATTATGAGGGCGAAGCCGAACTGGGTGTGTTGATCACTTCCGGTAATTCGGAGGAAACCAGTATCAACAGCCGTCTGGCCGGCAAGTATGAAGGAACGGTGTGGCGTAATACCGCGAGTTTCCGATCAGCTTATTCCGAGGGCCAGGATGAAACCACCGCCGAGAAGTACCGCGTGGATGCCGAGGGTAATTACAAGTTTGGTGCCCATCAATACTGGTTCCTGCGGGGCTCCTACGATGACGACCGTTTCTCGGGTTATGAGTACCAGTCGTCTGTTACCAGCGGTTATGGGAACCGGGTCTGGAATACCGGTGAGCGTTCTTTCCTCGATCTGTCCATCGGTGCCGGTTATCGCTACAATCGGCTGGATGTGGCCAACGAGGACGGGGAGCGTAACGAGGACGAAGTCATCGGTCGGCTGGCAGCACAGCTCGACTATGCGCTGTCGGAAAACGCCCTGTTCCGGCAGAAGCTGAGCAGCGAAGTCGGTGTTGATGAAGGCGAGTCCATCAGTGAGTCGGAAACCGCCATCCAGGCTTCACTGGCCGGTAACCTGTCCATGAAAGCTGCCTACCGGGTCAAACATGTGTCCGATGCGCCGGCGGGCAGCGAGAAGACCGACACCGAGACATCGATTACCCTGTTGTACGGATTCTGATCGGTGTCGCCCGTCATACGTTGTTGCGCAGGCCCAGCTCGTCCGGGTAAGGGGTGAGGTATTGCTGGCTGTGCAGATAGTCCACCGGTTCCCGTCGCTGTGCCATACGCAGCAGGGTCATGGGCACGACCAGAGGCACCTCACCCCGGCGGTAGGCGTTAATCTGTTCGTTCAGCACCTGCTTTTCTTCCTGCCCCATGGAGCCCTTAAGGAAACCCATCACATGCTGCAGGGCATTGGCGTGGGCACCCCGGTTGACCTTCTGGCTCATGGCTTCCATGAACAGATGAATATACCGGTCGGCGATGTCCTGCAGCGGCTCTGACTTGAGATCTGCAATCAGCGGGCCCATCTGGCGATAGATCTTCTCGCAGTGGGCCAGTAGCTGAAACTTGTGTCGGGTGTGGAACTCGATCAGCGCCTGTGGGGTCAGCGTCTCGCCGGCGACATTCCGCATCCAGTCGTCATAGGCGAAAACCCGTTCAATGAAGTTCTCCCGTAACCCGTCATCGTTCAGGCGGCCTTCCTCTTCCACCGGCATCAGCGGGTAGGCTTTCATCAACGCCTCGGCGAACAGCCCGCGCCCGTCCCGATGGGTGACGCGACCTTCCGGGTTGTGCACCTTGATACGCTCCATGCCGCAGCTGGGGGATTTGGCCATCAGGATATACCCCCGCAGGTTCGCCAGGGAGGGCATGATGTCCTCGATGAAGGATTGCATGGCATCGGTGTGGTCAGCGGTGCCTTTGGTCTCGATAAGGCGTAGCTTGTTATCGTACTCCCGCAGGTGGATGGCCGGGCGGGGCACGCCCAGACCTGCTTCCAGCTCCGGGCAAATGGAGCGGAATTCAAAATGCCGGGCCAGCACCTGGGTGCAGAAACGGGAATGCTTGTGTCCGCCATCGTGGCGCACTTCCTTGCCGAGCAGGCAGGTGCTGATTCCAACCGGGATACCACTCATTTGACGACGACCTCCAGAGATTTATTCCCGCATGTACGGGCTGTCAGTCTAATCGGATTTCTCGTTGCCAGAAAGCGCTGTCCGGTTGCCGATTCAGCCGTTTTTGTTACGTTTTTTGTCCCGGGCCGCCAGTGCCAGGGCGTAAATCTCCCGCACATCCCGGGCAAACTTTTCTACCGAATAGTCCCGGGCAAACCCCAGGGCGTGGTCGGACATTTCCCGCCGCAGAGAGTCGTTCTCCAACAGTTGTTGCACCCGGGCAACCCACTGCTCCTGTTTCTCCGGAGTCTTGAAGCCGTTGTAGCCGTCGCGCACCACATCATCAATGCCGCTGGAACGCACTGCTACCACTGGGCAGCCCGCCGCCATGGCTTCCAGAATCACCATGCCCTGGGTTTCCGACTTGGAGGCAAACAGGAAAGCATCGCCCAGCTTATACCATGTGGCCATCTCCTCCGGAGGTACAGATCCCACCAGGGTCATGTGCTCGCCCAGCTTCAGCTCGTTGATCCGTTGCTGCAGTCGGTCGCGCTGGTGACCGTCGCCGATCATCAGAAACCGGAAGGGGGTGTCTGTTTTCTGGCGCAGGCTGTGGATGGCGTCGATCATGAAATCGATGTTTTTCTCGTTGGACAACCGGGCAACGCTCACGAACACCTTCTCATCACCCAGCCCCAGCCTTTTGCGCAGGGCTTCCACCTTTTCGCCGGGCACCTGCTGGAATTTCTGGTACTCGATGCCGGTGGGTTGCACGTAGGTGGGCTTTTTCACCCCGACAATCCGCAGGTATTCTTCCGTGGAGTAGGTGGGCACGATGATGGCATCGCATTTGTTGGCGAAGCGCCGGATCAAGGCATGGGAAATCAGGTTGCGGAACAACAAGACCGGCAGGGGAACAAAATGAGCGTAATGCTCCAGCCGGGTATGGTAAGTGTACACTGCGGGCACCTTTAACCGGCGTGCCATAAACAGCCCCAGGGAACCAAGCCAGATAGGGTGATGCAGGTGAATGATATCCGGCAGGAAATCCTTCACTTTGCGGATGGTATGCGGCAGAAAAATATTGGCCAGGCGGAACTCACTGTTTTCACCCAGGTCCATCAGCGATGCTACCCGTAGCACACCCTCCTCCTCCGGGGGCTGCTCCCGATAGCTCGGGGCAATCACCAGCAGCTTGTCGCCCAGTGCCTGCAACCCCTTGCGCAGCCGTTCGATGGAAATAGGCACGCCGCCGATAAACGGAAGGTAGTTGTTAGTGAACATCGCGACCCGCATAGGCTTATCCAGCCAGGGCTGTGGATCCAGGTCATAGTCCGGGTAATAGTCTTTGCCCAGGAATACCGCTGAGTAGAGTCGTACCGTGATCATCAGGAACAGTGCTACCAGCAGGAAAAAGTTCACGTAACCGGCATAGAACAGCGAATAAATAAAGAACCAGAGGCTCTCCAGCTGTTTCAGTACCGGGTGCTGGCCGACTTCCAGGCGAACCAGTTCATGGCTGACCTCGCCCTCCGGTGATACCTGCACATCGACATAGTGATAGAAGCTGTTCTCATTATTCAGCACCAGGCCGCCGGCACCGCCGGTGGTGATGACGGTGCTGCCGTGATATTGGCGTTCGTGGTAGAGGGACAGGTTGGCAGAGAACACCATGTCGATGTTGTATTTTTCGATTAGCTTTAACAGCGTTTGGCGAAACTCTTCGGGATGCAGGAAATCGTCCTCATCGGCAAACAGTGTTTCGGTATCCGGCTGGAATAACGGGTGCCCGACAAACAGGAAGCGGGCCTTGGAGTTGTCCCGGGACAGCAGGTCCTCCAGCCAGCGTACCTGCCAGCGCCAGGTCGTTTTGCCGGTGCTGTCCAGAAAAATCAACCGGCTGCTGCCCGCCCTCACGCTGTAGAAGTGGGGGCCGAAATGGTCGTAAAAGCGAAAGGACCCGAAGTTATCATACTCGTTTTCGCCGAACGTCAGCAGAAAGGGAGGTTCCAGATGACTGAGGGTCCCCTGCAGAGCCTTGTACTTGTCCTCGCCGCCGCCGCTGACTGCGTTGCCGGCGGAAACCACAAGATCCGGGCTCGCCTTGTTCAGCATCGGGATAATGCGTTCCTCGAAGATCCCCACCGAGTTGTTGATATTGCCCACCACCGCGAACCGGAAAGGTTCGGAGGGGACAATGGTGCCCTGAATGCGGTCCACCTGACTGGTATGTAATGCCTCCATGTCCGGAATCAGCAGGTTAAGATAGGTCTTGTACCCCACCAGCAGAATGACAGTGATCAGGTTCAGGTAGAACAGGAGTTTGAGAACTCTCCGGTTTTTCACTCTCTGCCTCCTGCTTTTCCCGCCAGTTCCCTTTGCATCAGCAACAACCCGATCAGCATGCCGATATAAATCGTCAGGAAGCGCCAGGCTACTGTTACAAGAATCAGGTGGTTGGCAGTCAGAATGCCCCGGAAGAAGATACCAAACACGCCCTCGGAAATGCCGGATGCTCCGGGCGTGGGAGAGAAATACATGATGAAAGTGGTTACCACCAGCAGCCCGATGTTCAGGAGGTAATCCACCTCATAGCCGAGGCCTGCCATCAACAAGGCGGGGAAGCTGAACAGGGATAACAGGAACACAAAAGTGAACAACACCGACAGCCCAACGTAGTGTTTGGGGCCTCGCATATACACTCCGAAGCTGCAGGCAAAACGAAGCATCTCCCGTTTTGCCTTGAATTGCCAATGACGTTCCCTGTCTTCGGAAATCAGATGTATCCGGTGCAGCCCGGCCACCAGGCGGCTGAGCGGAGGAATCAGCCAGCGGGTGCGGAACAGCACCACCGCGAAAAAACTCAGGTACAACAGGATCAATACGGCCAGAGCGATGCCGATACTGTAGCCGATGGAGAGCTTTTCAAGCGGCGCCAGGGTAAGCAGGAATACCGGCGTCAGGGAAAAAATGAACATCACTGCCAGCACCGTTCGTATGGTGGTGGCCGCTGTTGCGACACCCACCGGCACCCCGTGCTGGCGCAGATACCAGACCTGGGCAAAGCCGCCGCCGGTAGCCATGGGTGTGACGTTGGAGAAAAAGATGTTGATAAACACCAGTCGGAACAGGGCCCGGAAATGGATATGATGGCCCAGCGCCTTGAGCGCGAAATGCAGCCGCAAACCGTCTGCGGCGAAGTAGACCAGGAGTAACGCAATGCAGGCAGTGATCAGGCCAGGGCTGAAGAGTGCCGGATCCAGGCTGAAATTCTGCTCGGCCACGCTCGAGTAGACAACATAAAGACCTGCAGCCGTCAGGCCTAAAAACAAGAGGCCGAAGATCAGAATCCTGCGCCAGGAAGTATCAGGTCGCGACACTTCGCTCACAGGCTGGCAGCCTGTTGCTGGCCCAGGGCTCTGCGGATGAGTGCCTTCTGGTGTTCCGCAAACCGCGTGACCTGTTTTTCCGCTTCTTCGGGGTTACGGTCCAGTACCGCCTGAGTCAGTTCGCTGAAGAAATGGCCGGTCTGGTCCAGATCCTGCCGGTAACGGTCGGAGCCTATGTAGTAGGTGCGGCTGACCGCCGGCTTGAAATTGCTCAGGGACTCGGTTAGGTAAGGGTTGCCGACTACCTCGCAGCACTTCTCCATCACCTCGAAACTGGCTGCCACCACCCCGGCGATGTCTGACCGGTTATCGTTGATCTGACCTACCACCTGCTCCAGGGGCTTCAGCAAGCGAGGCTTGTCTTCCTCTTTCCAGCGTTCACAAAGCCGGCGGGCTAGCATGATCAGCAGGTGCATGTACACATCGTACAGTTCGGTCGCATGGGTTTCGTCCAGCCGGGTCGCAGATGCGCCCTTGCGAGGGGTAATATCTACCAGGTACCAGCGCTCCAGGGTGTAGAGTGCCTCCTTGACCGATGCCCGGCTCACCTGCAGCTCCGCCGCAATGGTGGCCTCCTGGATGCGCTCGCCGGGGCGGATCTGACCGGTCATGATGCGCTCGGCCAGGTAGTTTGCAATCTGTTCCGCCAGGGTATTGGGTGCCTGGAATTCCATAACGTGCTCTCGGTTGTCCGGACATAGTGCCGGGATTCTACCACAGCCTTCTGCGGCCGTTTCCATGGGTCACGTTCAAAGGCTTGAAATGATATCCTGTAGGATTAAAGATGAGCTAAGCTGACTCGTAAATTCTGTAACCAGTTGGGGAGCTCCCATGCCTAAACATTTTGAACAAGCGCCGGGACTGTATGATGCCCCGGTTCCCGAGACGGAAGGGTTTGTTTTCAACCAGACCATGATGCGCATCAAAGAGCCCGGGCGCTCCCTGGACTTCTACACCCGCGTACTTGGCATGCATCTGATTCGCAAGCTGGACTTCCCGGAGATGACGTTCACCCTGTATTTCCTGGGCTATCTTACCGATCGGGAAATGAACGTGGTCCCCCACGACGATGCCCACCGCACCACCTATATGTTCGGTCGTGAGGCAATACTGGAACTGACCCATAACTGGGGTACCGAGGACGATAAGGATTTTGCCTATCATAATGGCAATGATGAGCCCCGGGGCTTCGGGCATATTGGCATTGCGGTGCCGGATGTGTATGCGGCCTGCGACCGGTTCGCGAAGCTGGATGTGCCGTTTGTGAAGAAACCGGATGACGGCAAAATGAAGGGCCTGGCGTTTATCCAGGACCCGGACGGCTACTGGATCGAGATTTTGCAGCCGGACATGTTGGAGAAGCAGCGCAAGTAGGC
Source organism: Marinobacter sp. (assembly GCA_014359475.1). Taxonomy (GTDB): domain Bacteria; phylum Pseudomonadota; class Gammaproteobacteria; order Pseudomonadales; family Oleiphilaceae; genus Marinobacter. Next base: position 10,208 of record JACIZI010000035.1, read on the forward strand.
TTTCCTGTTGGTTCGGTTAGCTCTCCGGCTATTGGGGGCGCGGGCAAGGCCTCCCGGTCCACCCGCTTCAAGGCGAGGGAAGGTTTTTCCGAATTCAGCGACCTTCTGTAGACGACTTCGGTTCATTCGATCACCAGTACAACCAATTCTCTGGGGCCATGAACGCCATAGGCCAGGGTCTGTTCGATATCGGCGGTTTTCGACGGGCCTGAGATCAGCAGGGCGTTGCCGGGCATGCCGGCGGACCAGTTCTGGGCGCGCATGGCCTCCTGGAACGTAGTGTAGAGCTCATTGGCGTAAAGAACGGCGACCTGTAGTGGGGGCACCAGGCTCATCAGCCGGGGTTCATCGGTGGAGGGCCACAGGATCAGCGAGCCGGTCTCGGCGATGGCCCCCCGTGTCGAGGTGATGGCAGCATCGACATCATTGAACAGCTCCGGCTGCCATGCGGTGATCGGCTGGCTGTAATCCAGCAGGGGTGGTAGTGCTGGGTGGTCGGACTGCCGCAGTGCCTGCCCTATGGGGTGGAGCCGCGATGCCAGCAGGTTGCGGGCCCCCTTGGCATATAAAACCTCAGCGAGCCTCATCACCCATTGGGACTCGGTAGTTTGGTGTACTTCCCCGTGCACGGATTCCATGGCCTGCTGGAACCGGTCCAGTTTCTCTTCCCGGCTCCAGTCCGGCCGTTCCAGTACGGAATAGTCCCGTTCCGGTGCGGTCAGTTCTCCGCCGGTTCTCTGCCTTAACCGCTTGAGGATGGCTTCCCGGGCGCTCATCGGTCCCGCTCCTTCAGCATTTGATGGAGTGTCTTACTGGCCAGTTTCGGGGCCGTGCGGGTGCGGGTCCAGGCTCCCATTCTGGCCGGTTGAAGCCGGTGCAAGCGCGCTGCCAGACCGGTGCCTGTCCGGTAGGCACCGGGCCTTTCGTGCAGCCAGCGCCAGCCTTTCCAGCGGCTTTTTCTTGCTGCCATGGCCCTGCACTTGCGGCGGATGCAGGTGATCGCCATCCACGGACTCCCGGCGTAACCGCACCAGCAGATCCGGAATCGGGATCTTTACCGGGCAGACTTCCCCGCAGGCCCCGCACAGACTGGAAGCAGAGGGGAAATCCTGTGTTTCCTCCAGCCCCAGCAAATGGGGCATGAGAATCTTGCCAATGGGGCCGGGGTAGGTGGTGCCGTAGGCATGGCCGCCAATCCGGGTATACACCGGGCAATGGTTCATGCAGGCACCGCAGCGGATGCAGCGCAGGGTGTCCAGTAACTCATCGTCCTGGTAGATGGTGGAGCGGCCGTTGTCCACCAGTACCAGATGCACTTCCTCGGGCCCGTCCAGCTCATCCTGCTGGCGGGGCGCGGAGATCATGTTGAAGTAAGTGGTAATGTGCTGGCCGGTGGCCGAGCGGGTCAGCAGCGCCAGCAGGGCGCTGGCATCCTCCAGGCTTGGCACCACCTTCTCGATGCCGGTGACGGCGATATGGCAAGGAGGCACGGTAGTGGTCATGCGCCCGTTGCCCTCATTTTCCACCAGGCAGAGGGTGCCGGTTTCCGCCACCGCAAAGTTTACCCCGGAGATGCCCACATCCGCTGCCATGAACTTTTCCCGTAACTGCCGGCGAGCGCTGGCGGTGAGGTATTCCACATTATCCGAGCGAGCTGTGCCGGTTTTTTCGTGCATCAGTTCGGAAATCTCGCCGGTGTTCTTGTGAATGGCCGGCATGATGATGTGGGAGGGCGTTTCGCCGGCCATCTGCACCAGGTATTCCCCCAGGTCGGATTCCAGGGCCTCGATACCCTGTTCCTCCAGGTAATGGTTCAGCTCCATTTCTTCCGACACCATGGACTTGCCCTTGATGACCCGTTTCGCGCCCCTCGCGACGCAGATGTCCCGCACAATCCGGCAGGCCTGCTCGCCGTCTTCGGCCCAGTGCACCTGAACGCCGTTGGCAATGAGATTCTTTTCCAGCTGCTCCAGAAGGTCCGGCAGCCTGGCCAGGGCATTCCGTCGGATATTGGCGCCCAGTTCCCGCAGTGCTTCCAGATCCATACCTTCAAAGGCGGCCCGGCGTTTGTCCTTCAGCCCGTCCATGGCGTTGCGGAAGTTCCGGCGGATCTGGGGGTTGTCCAGGGCGGCACGTGCCCGGGGATGAAATTCCCGGACCGGACTGCGTGTTGGGGGCTGACGGGTGTCGCGGTGGCTCATGACTGGTCTGTCTCCCCCGACCGGGTTCTTTCCCACAGAAAACTGAGGATATGCTGCCCGGCCAGCGGGCGTTCCTGTTTTTCTGCAAAGCCGGCAATGTTCATCAGGCAGCCGCAGTCCGTGGTGACGAACTGTGGAGCCCCGGCCCGGGTGATGGCATCCACCTTGTCACTGACCATTGCCGCGGAAATCTCCGGGTGCCGCACGGCGAAGGTGCCGCCAAAACCGCAGCATTCTTCCGCCCTTGCATGCTGGCGCAGCGTGACATTTTCCAGCTGCCTCAGAAGGGCCGGTCCGGCTTCAGCTGCGCCCATTTCACGGCGGGCGGAACAGGAGCTGTGCATGGCAACCTCTACCGGCTCCCCGAGATCTTCCAGGTGAATATGGCACACATTGAGCAAAAAATCCGTCAGTTCCCATACCCGGTTTGCAACGGCCTCTGCCCGGCTCTGGTGCAGCGTACCCCGGAACAGGTCGGGGTAGTGCTTGCGCATCATGCCCCCGCAAGAGCCGGAGGGCACCACAATGGGCCAGTCGTTTGCAAACAGGTTGAGCTGGGTTCGGGCCACGGCCCGGGCCTCGTCGTGGTAACCGGAGGTGTAGGCAGGCTGGCCGCAACAGGTCTGGCCGGCGGGGAAGATGATTTCAATGCCTTCCCGTTCCAGCAGCCGGATGCCGGCCATTCCTGTTTCGGGGTAGAACAGGTCAATCAGGCAGGTGCCAAAGAAATATACCTTGTCGGGTTTTGCAGGATAGATTCTGATCGGGTCGGACATATTGGCTGCTCATCACCAGAGGATCGGCTTATGGGAGCAACGATAGGCGGGCGGGAAAGTAGTGTCCAGTCAGCAAAAGGGTGCAGCAGCCAGGATAAACCGGTAGCCGGGCGGGCGAACCCACCCGGCCTTGCGGTTATTCAACCGACAGACGCTCGGCGTTTTTCTGAACCGTGGCCTGACCAATGCCTTTCACTTCGGCCAGCTGCTCAGCTGACGCGAAGGGGCCATTGGCATCCCGGTAGGCGACGATGGCTTCCGCCTTGGCCGGGCCGACACCGGTCAGTGTGGCAAGGGTTTCCACATCGGCGGTGTTGATGTTGACGGTCGCCGGTTCTGCGTGGGCAAAGCTGCCCAGCAGCGCAAACAGCATGACCAGGGTTGCAAGAAGGGGTGAACGATTCATGGTTTCTATCTCCTGAGAGTTCCTGGCTCCTGAGAGTTCCCGGGAACATCATTTTCTGTTTATCGGCAAGAAACAGCGAAGGGCCTCGGCATCCGTTACCGGGCAGGATCTGGCGGAGCTTATTAGCAGGTTAGCAGGAGGCGTGGTCGCAGACAGACAAAACCGGCAGGCGGATAGAGTGCACGGACGTGGGCCACATTCCATGTGGACCCGTGTCCGTGGCTGACCCCATACCTGATCCGTCAGGTGCACACGGCCTTGTGTGCTTCGTCCTTGTGGTCGTCCCTGTCGTCCCTTGATCCTTTTCCCTGGGGGTGATCCAGTCCCTGGTTCGCTTCCAGTCCCGGAAGCCGTCGTCCTTTTCTCTTTCTCTCCTTTTTTTGCCGGCAATCCGTGCCGGCCTTGTCGTCCGTGACAGTGGTTATTCTACGCCTGACCCGTTATCAGGAAATCGGACATTGCAGTTGCCGTGTGTGCGCATTCTCTTACAGGCGCGTAATCCCTGCGAAAGTTGCCGCGGTCCCGGCACCATGCTGGGGCAGTGCCGATGCACTGATGTGGGGCGTTCATAGGGTATCTGAACGTTCTCTGTGCATTGGAGTTGCCCCACTGCACTAAACAGGGGCGCGTCGGGTGATAACGGGTCCTGATGGTGCAGGCGACTCCCCGGCAGGGTCAGCGGGAAGTAATGGTTGATTGCATAAGTACATGAAATAAAAGGAACAAACTGGATGTTGGAACAGCAGATGCACTCATGGAAGGCGTTACAACAAAGCTGCACAACGAAATCTGGAAAAGGACGATCTGCAAAATGACTATTAAAAAACACGTGAAAATGGGCATCTCTGCCTTGGCCCTCTCCATCTCGCTAAGCGCTGTTGCCGCTGAAGATCCCATCAAGGTCGGCGTATTGCATTCCCTCTCCGGCACCATGGCCATCTCCGAAACCGCCCTGAAAGACACCATCCTGATGCTGATCGAAAAGCAGAACGCCGAAGGTGGTGTGCTGGGTCGCAAGCTGGAGCCGGTGGTGGTGGACCCCGCCTCCAACTGGCCGCTGTTCGCGGAAAAGGCCCGCGAGCTGCTGGACAAGGAAAAAGTGGACGTGATTTTTGGTAACTGGACCTCGGTATCCCGTAAATCTGTACTGCCGGTGGTGGAGGAACTGAATGGTCTGCTGTTCTACCCGGTCCAGTACGAAGGTGAAGAGTCCTCCGAGAATGTCTTCTACACGGGTGCCGCGCCCAACCAGCAGGCCATCCCGGCGGTGGATTACCTGATGAACAACATCGGTGTGAAGCGCTGGGTGCTCGCCGGTACCGATTATGTCTATCCCCGCACCACCAACAAGATCCTGGAAACCTATCTGATGGATCAGGGTGTGGCGAAAGAAGACATCATGATCAACTACACCCCCTTTGGTCATTCTGACTGGCAGAATATCGTTTCCGACATCAAGCGCTTCGGCTCCGCCGGCAAAAAGACCGCCGTGGTCTCTACCATCAACGGCGATGCCAACGTGCCGTTCTACCGCGAACTGGGCAATCAGGGCATCTCTGCCTCTGACATTCCGGTGGTGGCCTTCTCCGTGGGTGAGCAGGAGCTCTCCGGTATCGACACCGGCCCGCTGGTGGGACACCTGGCCGCCTGGAACTACTTCATGAGTGTGGATAATGAGGCCAACTACAACTTCATCGATAGCTGGGTGGCATACACCGGTGATGATGAGGCCGTAACCAACGACCCGATGGAAGCCCACTACATAGGCTTCAATATGTACATTGAGGCGGTCAGGAAGGCCGGCACCACCGACGTGGACGCGGTCAAGGATGCCATCATCGGTGTGACCGTGCCCAACCTGACCGGTGGCTATGCCGCCATGATGCCTAACCACCATATCACCAAGCCGGTGCTGATCGGCGAGATCCAGGACAACGGCCAGTTCTCCGTCGTCTGGGAAACCCCGTCCACTGTGGTGGGTGATGCCTGGTCGGACTTCCTGCCGGGTTCACGGGACCTGATCGCGGACTGGCGCAAGCCGATGTTCTGCGGAACCTTCAACGTCAAGACCGGCAAGTGTGGTGCCTCTGCCGGCGAGCAGGCGAAAGCCGCCGCCGAATAAGACAGTGCAAAGGATATCCGGAGCGGCCCTGTTCGCTCCGGATGTCGTTCCCAATTAAAAAAACCAACGTTCATTGCCAACCAACAGGACATATTTATGAGCATTCCAGGATTGCTCAGGCCGCTGCTGTGTCTGCTGGTCTTGCTGGTACAGATGCCGGCACATGCCCAGCAGGAAGATAAAGGGCAGGCCCTGCTCCAACAGCTGGCCGAAGCCTCACGCAGTGATGTGCAGGCGGCGGTGGTTGCCATCGCTGAAAGTGGCGACTCGCGTGCCCGCGACTGGCTGGACGCATATGGCAACAATCGTCTGAGCGTCATCAAGGACACCGGCAAGGTGGTCATCGTGACCAATAACCGGGGACGGGACTGGAGCATCCAGGACCCGCTGACCGGCGACAGCCTGGGGGAAATGTCCCGCCGGGAACTGGACAGGATAAGCATCAACAACGCCCTGCGTACGCAGTTGGCGAGCTTGCTGGCAATGATGGACCTCGATGTAAAGGACCAGAAGCGTCGCTATGAAGCGGCGAGCGGCCTGCTCGGCGAAGTGGATGCCTCCATGGTCGCGCCATTGCAGGCCCGTATTGAAAAAGAGCAGGATTCCGATGTGCGGGGCCGGCTGGAACTGGCGCTGGCCATTTATCGGGTAGAGCAGGGCGATGTTGAGGCGGTGTCGGTACTCTCCGGCCGCCTGCACCCGGAAGCCCGCGCCGCCCTCAATAATGCGGTGGCCACTGGCGAGCCGGCCATGGCAGCGGCCGCCTCCGAGGCTCTGGAAACCGTCGAACAGCGCCTGAAAATCAACCGCGCGGCGGAAACCCTCTATTTCGGCCTGTCCATGGGCTCGGTACTGGTACTGGCGGCCATCGGCCTGGCCATCACCTTCGGAGTCATGGGCGTCATCAATATGGCCCATGGCGAGCTGATCATGCTGGGCGCCTACACCACCTGGGGCATCCAGCAAGTGCTGCCGGGCCAGCCGGGCCTGGCGCTGGTGCTGTCCATCCCCGCCGGTTTCCTGGTGGCTGCGCTGGCGGGTATCGCCATCGAGCGCAGCGTTATCCAGTACCTCAAGGGTCGCCCGCTGGAAACCCTGCTGGCCACCTTCGGGGTCAGCCTGATCCTGCAGCAACTGGTACGCACCGTGATTTCCCCCCTCAACCGCACCGTGGTCACCCCGGAGTGGATGAGCGGCTCCCTGGTCATCAACGATGCCCTGTCCCTCACCCTTAACCGTTTGTATGTACTGGGCTTCGCCCTGGTGGTCTTCGCCGGCCTGATGCTGATCATGCGCCGCACCCGGCTGGGCCTGGAAGTGCGCGCCGTTACCCAGAACCGGGCCATGGCCCGTTCCATGGGCATTCGTGCTACCCGGGTGGACATCATGACCTTCGCGTTGGGCTCCGGCGTGGCCGGGCTGGCGGGCGTGGCCCTGTCCCAGCTCACCAACGTGGGCCCCAACCTGGGCCAGAATTACATCATCGATTCGTTCATGGTGGTGGTCTTCGGCGGGGTCGGCAACCTCTGGGGCACCCTGGTGGCCGGCCTTTCCCTGGGCACCATCAACCAGCTGCTGGAACCCTGGGCTGGCGCGGTGCTGGCCAAGATCATCGTGCTGGTGTTCATCATCCTGTTCATCCAGAAACGGCCGCGCGGGCTCTTCCCGCAAAAAGGCCGGGCAGCGGAGGGTTAGACGTGTCCCATCTAACTAATCCTTTAACCCACTGCGAGGCACCGGTCTGCGACCGGCACCACGCCCTTCGGGAGCCGCTGAGCACCACAATAGCCGCGTTGCGGCGACTCGATTTGGCGCCACCAAACCTTCGCCGCCGCGCCTTGCTCTTGTGGCGCTCAGCGTCTCAGTGGATCAAATCATCAGTCAGAAGGGACACGTTATGTGGTTAAAGAGACCGCTACAAGAGCGTTCCACCCAGCTGTTCCTGGGCATCCTGTTCGCCGCCCTGGTGCTGGTGACCCTGGCCAACCTGCTGTTCCCGGAAGGCCACCCGCTGCACGTGACCACCTATACGGTCACCCTGATGGGTAAATACCTCTGCTATGCGCTGCTGGCGGTGGCGGTGGACCTGGTGTGGGGCTACCTGGGCATTCTCAGTCTGGGCCATGGTGCCTTCTTTGCCCTGGGCGGCTACGCCATGGGCATGTACCTGATGCGACAGATCGGCGACCGCGGTGTGTACGGCGACCCGGTCCTGCCGGACTTCATGGTGTTCCTCAACTGGCAGGAGCTGCCCTGGTACTGGCATGGCTTCGACATGGCCTGGTTTGCCTTCGCCATGGTGCTGCTGGTGCCCGGTGCACTGGCGCTGGTGTTCGGCTGGCTGGCGTTCCGCTCCCGGGTGACCGGTGTCTACCTGTCGATCATCACTCAGGCGCTCACCTTTGCCCTGATGCTGGCCTTCTTCCGCAACGAGATGGGCTTCGGCGGCAACAACGGCCTGACCGACTTCCGGGACATCCTCGGCTTCAATCTGCGTAGTGATGCCACCCGCCTGGGGCTGTTCATCGCCACCGGCATCGCCCTGGCCATCGGCTATGTGGTGTGCCGGGGCATTGTCACCAGCAAACTGGGCCGGGTCAGCATTGCCTGCCGGGATGCCGAGGCCCGCACCCGCTTCCTGGGCTACCGGGTGGAGCGGGTACAACTGTTCGTGTTCGTGGTTTCGGCCATGCTGGCGGGAGTGGCCGGGGCCCTGTACGTGCCGCAAGTGGGCATCATCAACCCCAGCGAATTCTCTCCCATCTTCTCCATTGAAGTGGTGGTCTGGGTGGCCCTGGGTGGCCGCGCAACCCTCTACGGGGCGGTGATCGGCGCCATCCTGGTGAACTACGCCAAGACCGTATTCACCGGCGTCATGCCAGACGCCTGGCTGTTCGCCCTGGGTGCCCTGTTTGTCATCGTCACCGTGTTCCTGCCCCAGGGCATTGCCGGCCTGATCAAGAAACGCCGCAAGGCCGATGACGATCAGGACAACGACCCAGAAGCGGAACCCACCAACAGGGAGGCCACCGCATGAGCTTTTTATCGCAACTGGCGGACCGGGAGCAGGTCTTCACCTTCCTGACCCCCACCGACTCCCCGGTGGATGTGCGCCACGGGCCCATCCTCTACCTGGAGGATGTCAACGTCAGCTTCGATGGCTTCAAGGCCATCAACAACCTGAACTTGACCATCGATGACGGCGAACTGCGCTGCATCATCGGCCCCAACGGCGCGGGCAAGACCACCATGATGGATATCATTACCGGCAAAACCCGCCCGGACACCGGCTCCGTCTGGTTCGGCAGCCGTCACAACCTGCTGAATATGAACGAACCGGACATCGCCAGCCTGGGCATCGGCCGCAAATTCCAGAAACCCACGGTATTCGAAGCCCTCACCATCTTCGAAAACCTGGAACTGGCCATGGCCACGGACAAACGCATCCTGCCCACACTCACCGCCCGCATGCTGCCAGAATACCGCGAGCGCATCGAAGAAGTGCTGGAAACCATCGGCCTCACCGAGCTGCTAAGCCGCCCGGCGGGCATCCTCTCCCACGGCCAGAAGCAGTGGCTGGAAATCGGCATGCTGCTGATGCAGCGCCCGCGCCTGCTGCTGGTGGACGAACCTGTGGCGGGCATGACCGAACAGGAAATGGAGCGCACCGCCGAGCTGCTCACCAGCCTGGCGGGCAAACAGTCCGTGGTGGTGGTGGAACACGACATGGGCTTCGTACGCTCCATCGCTCGCAAAGTCACCGTACTGCACCAGGGCAGCGTGCTGGCGGAAGGCTCCATGGACCAGGTATCCAACGACCCGGAAGTGGTCAAGGTGTATCTGGGGGAGGGCATCTAATGTTGAAAATAGAGAAGCTCAATCAGTACTACGGCGAAAGCCACACCCTCTGGGATCTCGACCTGGACGTGCCCAAAGGCCAGTGCACCTGCGTGATGGGCCGCAACGGTGTGGGCAAAACCACCCTGATGAAATGCATCATGGGCGAGGAACCCGCAAGTGATGGCTCCATCCTGCTGGACGGCAGCATCGAGCTGACCAAGCAGAAACTCGAAGAACGCTCCCGCCTGGGCATCGGCTACGTCCCCCAGGGCCGGCAGATCTTCCCGCTGCTCACCGTGGAAGAAAACCTGCGCACCGGCCTGGCCGTGCGCAAGGATGGCAGCAAACAGATCCCCGAACGCATCTACGAGCTGTTCCCGGTGCTCAAGGAAATGAAAAACCGCCGCGGCGGCGACCTCTCCGGCGGCCAGCAACAACAACTGGCCATCGGCCGCGCCCTGGTCATCGAACCCCGGCTGCTGATCCTCGACGAACCGGGGGAGGGCATCCAGCCCAACATCGTCACCCAGATCGGCGAAGTCATCCGCCGACTCATCAAGGAAGATGGCCTGACGGTGCTGCTGGTGGAACAGAAACTCCCCTTCGCCCGCAAATTCGCCGACCGCTTCGCCATCATGGACCGGGGGCGGCGAGTCGCAGAAGGGGAAATCGCTGAGCTGTCCGATGAACTCATCAAGAAACACCTGACCGTATGACCATCTACGAGCCCATAAAAGGCCCGTCCACCTCCGGCCACCGCTTCGACCAAAGCCGCCTCTGGGCCGCCAACCTGAGCCTCGGCTTTGAGAAACGACAGGAGCGGGACCGCCAGGTCACCCGCCTGACCCGCATCCGCCACCAGGGGCCGTTGCGGGTGCAACGCCCCTTCTACCCGGAAGGCCCGGAAGGCTGCTGCCACGTCTACCTGCTGCACCCACCGGGCGGGCTGGTTAGTGGAGACTCACTTACGATCGAGGCCAAGGTGGCAAGGGATGCCCATGCCCTGGTCACCACCCCGGCGGCAGCCAAACTCTACAAGGCCGACAGCCACGGCGTGGCCTGGTCCCAGGATGTCCACTTAACGGTAGAGGATGGCGGCACCCTGGAATACCTGCCCCAGGAAACCATCGCCTTCAACGGCTCCCGGGGCCGGCAGTCCACCACCATCGACCTGCAGGGCAATGCTCGCTGCATCGGCTGGGAAATCCTGGCCCTCGGCCGCCCGGCCAGCAACCTGCCGTTCGAAACGGGCCACCTGGAACAACGCTTCCGACTGACCCTGGACGGTCGCCCCATCTGGCTGGAACGCCAGCCACTGGACCCGTCCCACAAACGCTTCACCGGCAGATGGGGGCAGGGTGGCTCAACGGTGCAGGCCACCCTGTGGGTTGTCGGCCTGGCAGACGAGCCTGCGGCCATTGGACGCCTGCGTGAGCAGTTGCCCGACAACGTCCGCTGGGCGGTCACTCGCCGTCGCGGTGTTGTTCTGTTGCGTTACCTCGGTGGCGAACGCAACGAAGCCTGGGCCATTTGCCAGCAAGCCTGGGAGTTACTTCGGCCCCTGTTAACGGGGCTTGATGCGGAGGTGCCTCGCATATGGTTGACCTGAGCTTTGGGGCTGGAAGGGTGCGAGGTGTCTCTCTCCGGGACACGCCCGTGAACCCATCCCTGGGGGGCTCGGCTCCAGCCATCCATGGCTGGAGACGGTCCCGGAGAGAGACACCCCGCACCCTTCTCCAGACACCGGAGCATGCTGTCCGGATCGAAAGCGGTAGTCAGTGCATTGGTCATGCTGGCCGTTTAGCTCTCAAATCGTCCAAGGGCATTGAGCGTCGCTACCAAGGTCAGCAGGCCGGGGCGGTGAGTGGGGGCTGTTTCCGGGACCGTCTCTGGCCATGGATGGCCAGAGCCGAGCCCTACAGGGACGTACTTGCGGGCGTGTCCCGGAAACAGCCCCCACTTGCCGACCCGTTCACCCAAGCCCAAGGCCAAACGAGTACAAGTCAGGCACCCAAGAACAGACCGAACGGAGAAGAACCGTGGAATTAACACCAAGAGACAAAGACAAACTCCTGCTGTTCACCGCCGCATTACTGGCGGAACGCAGAAAAGCCAAAGGGCTGAAACTGAACTACCCGGAAGCCGTCGCCCTGATTAGTGCCGAAATCATGGAAGGTGCCCGCGAAGGCCGGACCGTTGCGGAAATGATGACCGCCGGCACCGAAATCCTCACCAGAGACGACGTCATGGAAGGCGTCGCCGAAATGGTCGACGAAGTGCAGGTGGAAGCCACCTTCCCGGACGGCACCAAGCTGGTCACTGTGCATAACCCCATTATCTGAGGAGAGCGAAATGATCCCCGGCGAATACGAACTGCAAGACGGCGACATAGAACTCTGCGAAGGCCGCGAACGCATCCAGGTAGAAGTGGCGAACACCGGCGACCGCCCCATACAGGTGGGGTCCCATTACCACTTCGCCGAAGCCAACCCGGCTCTGGATTTCGATCGCGATAAAACCCGTGGCTACCGACTGGACGTAGCCGCCGGCACCGCCATCCGTTTCGAACCCGGCCAGAGCCGCACAGTCACCCTGATTCCCTACGTCGGCGACCGCCGGGTGTTCGGGTTTCGGGGCGATGTTATGGGCGACCTTGGTGCCTGATTTCCCGGTCCGGTACTCCGTGCATGGGCCCGGGTGTGGGGACGCTTTCCGGGACACGCCCGCAAGTACGTCCCTGTAGGGCTCGGCTCTGGCCATCCATGGCCAGAGAGAT
>JACIZI010000036.1 GCA_014359475.1 Marinobacter sp.
CGAGCAAGGTGGGAAAGCGAGCGCAGATTTTCTGGATTTTGAGGCGCATAGTGGTTCTATGCAACGAAAAAGCCGGGAAATATGAGCCGTTTTCCCACCGGCGCAGTAGATTAGCCTTAAGTCCGACAGGCTGCTAGGCCTGGTGATAGTTAACGCCAGTGGTAATGGGCGGCAACGGAGCGCAGCGTAGTTGGCGTCCCGTTGACCACCTTGTTAACTCCTGAGCTCGAGGTCTTCCCGAATAACCTCCGGATGGCGAAACGCAATCTCGATGAGCGCCTTTGCCGGCCCGGACGGTTTACGCCGCCCCTGCTCCCACTCTTGCAACGTACGTGGGGAAATATGGAGTACCTCGGCAAACTCTCGCTGCGTGAGGCCAGTTTTGCCACGCGCTTCTGCGACCTTGTTTGGCTCCACACGGCTGACTCGTGCAGCTTTGCCCGCTTTCATTTCTTTAACAGATTGAAGCAGCTTGTTGCCAAGCTCCTCAGCACTCAGAGTGTCATTACTCATTTTCCAATACCTCACGAATCGACTTCAGGATATGCGCGGGTATGTTCTCCTTGACGGCCTTCTTGTAGATCACCAACAACCAGATCTCACCATTTGCCAATTTGGTAAAGTAGATGACTCGCACTCCACCACGCTTCCCTGAACCCGCCACCGACCAGCGAACCTTTCTACATCCACCGCTACCTGGAATGGGATCGCCAATTTCCGGATTGGCTGCCAACCAGGCAAAGAACGCATTCCGTTCCTCCTCAGTCCAGATCTTTCTGGCATCTGCTTCGAATGTAGGGGTTTCGATAATGGTAAACATGACGACCAATATACGTCATTGACGGACTTTTGCAAGATGGCAGGCGGAGGGGTTAACATTTGCATATAAGCCCCCAAGGCCGTTTCCCCACGACTCATATTTCAACTAAAACCATTTCATCGCGATAAAAAACCCAAACACTCTCAGCAGTTTATCGACCTTCTCAAGAACCCACGGCTGCACAAACCAGTCCCAACGGCCAATATTTCCCTGGAGCAATCAGCCCGCTGCCTGCGGGGTTCAGCCTCTGATCTTTAGCTATCTACTGTAGGCGATCTGCCGGGGGTTTTCCGGTGCGGGGCCGGTGTTGGTGGCAGGAATGTGGTGCGGTTTGCAGTTTGGAGGCAGAAAAAAACGCAGCCCGAAAGCTGCGTTGCAAAAGGAGAGTTCCGTCAGATACCGGACTGGCCGATACTGAGGATTGCACAACGTAAAACACGTGACAGTGAAATTCTCGCCAATTCGGCAGGGTGGGTCTGTAGGTGTTTGCCGAAGGCGGGAGGCTATTGCATTAAACGCTGCACAGACTACACTGAATCTGTACCGAAGCCCTGATTCTCAGGTTCACACACTGTTTGTGAGACACACATTCACCATGCTGACCCGAGCACTGATTAAAACCGGACAACTGGCCGCAGGTCGCCCCGTGGGGCAGGCTGTGCACGCCATGGTGAACGATAGTTAACGGCTTTCGGGCAGTCCCGGGAGCCATGCAGCGACCGGGGCAGGATTCTCCAGCAAGACCCCGGTAGCGATGCTTCCGGGGTTTTTGTTTTTGCAGCCGCAAAACGACGAGGAGAATACCATGAGAAGACATCCATCACCCCGTGCAGCAAATTCATCGGCCCGCCCGCAGCAGGGTCCGATCAGGCGTCCGGACAAGCTGCCGCTGCTGGATGCGATTTGCAAAAAACTGAACCAGCGCGTCAATCTGGAGGATGAGCAGCGCGTGCTTGGTGTTTACGAGCGCGGCTGGATTTTCAAGGGTGTGCTGGGCAATCTGAGCGATGCCGAGGCACGCTATGTTCGCGCCCTCGCGACCCGTTACAACTCCTGGATTGCCCGCCAGGTAGCGTAACCACGCCCGGTCGGCGGTGGCTCAGTGGGGCCGCTGACCGCCCGGACTGGGCGCGTGTACCATGGCGTAGTTGTTCACTACGTCGTGGATCTTTTCCTGGGAATAAGGTTTTACCACATAGCCATTAGCCCCGGCGCTGATAGCCTTCTGGATACTCTCAATCGAATCATCCGCGGTCACCAGCACAATGTGCTGATGGGGGCGGAGGGATTTGAATTCCACCATAAGATCATGGCCGTTTGCATCCGGCAGGCCCAGGTCCAGCAGAATGATCTGGAATTGCTCATCATTAAATGCGGCCCTTGCAGATGCGCCGTCTGCGGCCTGCTTCACCAGAGCAGCACCTGCACGATAAAGCATATCCGTAAGCAGGTCCCGCATTGTCGGGTCATCCTCTACTACGAGGACCGTGAGATCGTGCATACCTGTCTCCGTCTGTCTGGTCTGGCTGATTCGTTATTGACCACGCCCGCGTCCTGTCACTTTACAGATTGGTGCGGGGTGGTATGGATAAGCTTTCTGCCGTGCGACCACGGGCTCCATGCAAGCCGGAAGGTGGTTCGTTTTCCTCCGGCCGGCGCTCGCCAGTGCCCGGTCCTTGAGTCAGCAGGTTGGTGATACTGATGGCGGAGGTATACAGGGAAATAGCCACAATCAGCAACACCGGCTGCACAAACGCGACAAACCCGGGCACATCGCCACCCCCCAGTATGCTCAGTATCAGGATCAGTGACGGCCCCATAACCAGCAACAGGGTGAGGGCGATAAAGAATACGATGCGCTCCCTGAAGCGGCCCAGCTCCCGCTCAGTGACCAGTCCCAGTACGAATTTTCCAATGGCAAGGCCCGCCAGGATCGCCGAGGCGATGCTCAGGTCCGGACGTAGCAGTACGCTGTACAGGTCGCCGTCCCAGAGCCGCTGCATGCAGATTACCAGGAACGGAAACAGCACAAACAGTACGTCGGCGTAGGTTCCGTACATCATGCTCAGTGAACGGTTTTCGGTATCCGGTTTATCTGCCATAGTCCTTGTTCCTGTCGTGTTTTCCCGGTTCCGGGACGGTATTCACCAACTCTTTGATGCGGGCATCCAACGCCTGCCAGGCCCTGGCAATCTCTTCCCAGTCCGGTGCCGGCTGCCGCAGCAACCGGTTGACCGCCGCGGCCCGGGCGGTCAGGTCCGGATAGCCCATGGCACCGGCGGAGCCCTTTATATCGTGCGTTTCCCTTTGCAGTATGGTCGCGTCCTGCTGTTTGAGCGCGGCGCTCATGCGCGGGTGACGTTCGGCAAGGCTGGCCAGAAAACGCTCGCGCAGTTCTGGCATACTGTCCGGCTCCTGCTGTGGCTCGTCCGGCTCCCAGTCGGCCCTGTGCAGAATCCGGTCGAGCAGGGCAATCAGGTGGGCCTGGTCAATGGGCTTGGTCAGAACGCCGTCACAGCCGCCGTTGACCAGTTCATCCACTTCCTGCTGGTCCCCCGCAGTAAAAGCCACAATGGGTCGGCTGAACCCGGCCTGGCGCAGCATGGTGGTAGCCGCCACACCGTCCATGCCGGGCATGTGCCGGTCCATCAGAACCAGATCAAAGCCGCTGGACAATGCGGCCCGCACCGCCTCGTCACCGGAGGCCACTTCGGTGACATCCAGTCCCAGCCGCTGCAACATGCGACTGACAAGGGTGCGGTTGTCCGGGCTGTCCTCCGCCACCAGCACATGCCCCCGGTAACGGGGGGCAGGCTCCGCTGCCGCGCCCTCTGCGGGCTGCAGATAGCGGCTCAGCACTTCGTAGAACAGCCGTTTGTCAATCGGCTTGGCCAGGTGTTCATTACAGCCTGCTTCCCGGTAGTCCTCAATGTCTTCGGCCATTACGTTGGCGGTGAGCGCTATCACGGGGGTATTTTTGCCCGCTTCCCGCAGGGCGCGGGTGGCATCACGACCATTCATGACCGGCATCTGGATATCCATCAGGATCAGATCAAAATCATCTTCCAGTGCCTGGTCCAGCGCTGCCCGCCCGTTGGACACGTGAACCAGTTCCGCGCCGGTGCGCGCCACCAGCATGCCGATCAGCCGGCGGTTCACTTCATTATCCTCCGCACACAGGATACGGCCTTTGAGGGCCGGCGCGGAGACCATCGGGAGCTTCCGGCGACTCTCGGCCAGTTCTGAGCTGTCTCGCAGAAAACGCACATCATCCAGCGCTCCGGTGCTGATATAGACTTCAAATTCACTGCCTTCACCATAATCGCTGCGCACCCGGATAGTGCCGCCCAGCAGTTCCGCCAGCCGGCGGGAAATGCTCAGGCCCAGGCCGGTACCGCCATACTGACGGGCGATCGCCGCACTGCCCTGGGCAAAGGGGTCGAACAGGCGCTGCACTTGCTCCGGCTTCATCCCGATGCCTGTATCCACCACTCTCGCGTACAGGCGCTCCGCCGCCTGATCACAACGAATCATCAGGGAGATCGAACCTTTTTCCGTAAATTTAAGTGCATTTCCGCACAAATTGATGATAATTTGCCGGAAGCGCGTTGGATCTGTGTGAATACTTTCAGGCAACGGGTACTCACACTGTATCGCAAAATCCAGACCTTTTTCCCTGGCCCTCGGGGCAAAGAAGGCGCGGATCTCGTCCAGCATTTCCGGCAGGTTGACGGATACGACGTCCACATCCAGTTTGTTGGCATCAATCTTGGAGTGATCAAGGATGTCGTTGACGAGCTCCAGCAGGTGCCGGCCGCTGCGTACGACGGTTTCGGCACTGGCGCGCTTCTGGTCTTCGTTCAGGTCCGCCTCCAGCAGGTTTTCCCCGTAGCCGATGATGGCCGCCAGCGGTGTGCGGATTTCGTGGCTCATGTTGGCCAGAAACTGGCTTTTCGCTTCCGCGGAGTTACGGGCCAGCTCTTTTTCCAGCCGCTCATGCTCCCGCTCTTTTTCGATCTGCTGGCGCTGGTGACGCTCGGTGGCATCAATGCAGGTGCCTTCCAGGTGTAACGGGTTGCCGTCGTTATCGTAGACGGTGTGCAGTGAAATGGTAGCCCAGCGTTCACGGCCCTGCAGGTCATAATAGCGGGCTTCAATGCCTTTCACGGTGCCACGGGTCTCCAGCTGCTCGACAACCCGGCGACGCACCCGCGCTTCGGCGAAACAGGTTTCCAGCACATCCGGGGAGCGGCGGATCAGTTCCCTGCTGCCGGAATAGCCCATCAGTTCGGCCATGGCCGGGTTGGCGGTGAGGAACCGGCGATTCAGGGACATCTGGAAGACACCCTCAATCGCGTTATCGAACAGCGACTGGTAACTGCGAAGATTGGCGAGAGCCCGCTCACTCCACTCCAGTGCTTCACCCTGAACCTGCTTGATCTGGTCTGCCAGCGCGAAGGACAGCAGAATAATCTGGGCGGTCAGACCGAATTGCGGAGCGTAGGAGGTGAACAGGTTAAGGGGCAGGTAGCCGATAACGGTCAGGGCATAGATGCCAAAACCCAGCACGGCGAATGTCCAGGCGAAAAAATAGGATCGCGCGGCACGATTGTAGTGATACCACGCCAGGTAACTCAGCAAAATGAGCACGAAGCCAAGCACCACGGACCCGATGGTAACCCACTCCATGGAAACCCGGGTCGGCAGGAACAGGGTCAGCACAAAGGTGGTCACTACCGCGTAAAGGCAGATGCGCACCACCTTGTCCAGGTCCGGTGCCCGGATACGGGTCTCCAGCAGCGAACGAGCCATGAACAACCCGGCAAACCATGCACCCAGTATCTGGTAGGGCAGGTATTTCTTGTGCAGTAAGCCCGGCTCATCCCCCAACAACTGGATACCGTGCACCTGTTCGGTGGAGATAAACCAGGCGGCAAACACCAGATACAGTACATACCAAAGGTGGCTCGCCTGTCGCACGGACACCGCCACAAAGATGTTGTAGGCCAGAATGGCAAGGATGCTACCCAGCAATATGCCCCGCACCACCTCCTCCACGGACACTTTCTGCAGATAGGCGTCTGGTGCCCAGAGGCTGATGGGGAGGCGCAGGCTGTGGGTGCTGCTCACTTCCATGTACACACGGGCGCTGGTGTCCGGCTCCAGCGCAATGCGGAAGGCAGGGTTGGGCACCTGCAGATCGCGGGACGACCAGGGGGCCCCGTAGAGAATCTGCTTTTTCTGCACCACCTCGTTGTTCTGGACCAGATAGAGGTTCACCCTGTCGATCAGGGGCAGAGCCAGCTCAAGAATCCACTCCGAAGCGGAATCCAGCTCCCTGGTGTTGATGTCGAAGCGGGTCCAGTAGGCGGATCTGGTGTAACCGAAGTTGAGCACACCGCCTTCGTGGCGTTCGAATGAGGGCGCGTTGCCACCGAGGATATCGCCGATTTCCAGCTCCAGCGACGGGTCTTCCAGGTACCAGATACAGTGGCCCAGCCCCCGGATACTGTCGGTATGGCGAGTCAAAGACACGGAGGTGTCCTGGCAGGTGTCCTGCGTTGCGGCCTGGGCAGGTAACAAACCCGTCAGGCACAACAACATCAGACCCAGCCAGAGGGCCGGTGCGCACCGTTGCCGCAAAATGTGACCTCCAGCAGGCAGTGGTCGGTTTTTCACATATTGTAGTGACCTGGCTACAACATTCCACGGAGCGCGCTTAACAGTGCTCGCTGAGCCGCATTTCCCAGTTGCGCATAAAGCCCTTCTTGCGATCGATCATCCGCTCATAGGTGGCGATCATGATGGCTGCATGGGGGGCTTTGGTCAGGCGCAGGGTTTCGATGCGGTGCTCCAGACGACACACTTCACTGCGCAACTGGCGGTTGATGTGGGAGCGCACACTCTCATGCTGGTCCAGATTGACCCGGCGTGGGGGATGATTCTCGCTGAGGGTCACGTCTTGTGGTCTTTCCATGGCATCTCTTCCCTTGAGTGTCTGGTCTCCGCTTTGCCCGGCGGGACGCCTTCACGGTACATCCTGATTGTGCAGTGCAGCCTCCTGCTGCACAGGACTCTGCTATAGTTTCCACTATAGCAGCATAGCAGCCCTGACGGCTTCCGCCACCGCCGGGGCGCAGTTTGCAGTACAGTCCGGCGAAAATCAATAGGACTGAACGATGTTTCACTTATTATTATGCGCCAGGTGAGCCAATGAGACAAACCTCCGTCGCGGATACGTTACGCGAGTACCTTTCCCTGCTGGAATTGCTCGATGACGCCTACTGGGAAGCCGGCACCATGGAACACAAGGACATGCTGTACGACATCCTCAGCATCCTCAACCAGGAAGTGGCGGAAATAAACAAGCTGAAGCGGGACGACCATCACTACCCCTATGAGGTGATGACCGAAGGCATGCGCCGTATCGTACCCCGGCTGGAACGACTGGATGAACAGCGTGAGGCGGTGATACTGCGCACTCAGACCCTGACGGACTTCCGGGACATCGTCTCGTCCGTGATGGCCATCCTCGAGGCGCAGCTCAACCCCTGATCAGGCCAGGCTGCCGCCAAGCGGCTGACTGGCCTCCGGCAGGCGAGGGAAGCGGTGGCACACTGTGTAAACAAACCGGGCCAGCGCCGGCAGGTGGTGACCCAGAATGGGGATACCAGTGTTCAGCAGGCTGACGGAGATGTCCCGGGTCGGGTCCGCCCAGCACAGCTTGTTAATCAGTCCGACATGGCCGAACGCCCCCCGGCTGTTCGGTCCCCAGAGGCCCACCGGGTCGCCGCCGAGCATGAAACCGGCACTGAACCGCATGGGCACCATCATGGTGCGATCAATCTGCAGGGAGCCAAACTGCTGCACCGCCCGGCGTATGGTCATTTCGTTGCAGATACGCCGCCCCTCCCAGACCCCGCCATTAAGCATCATCTGGAAGAAGCGGCCAATTTCCTCGGCGGTGCCGCACAGGTTAGCGGACGGGATCACCGCTTCCTGGAAGCGGGGATCATTGGAAACCTCCTCCACCGTGTTGATATCACCCCCCAGCGCCCGATTGACGACCCAGGACACCGGGAACACCGGGGTCGGCCCTGTGGCGTAGTTAGTGGCCAGCTCGGACACCGACTCCGGAGCGATACCATAGGTGAACCAGCGCATGCCCATGGGCTGTCGAATGTGCTTGTCGAGGAAGGTTTCAATGGATTCACCGGTCACCTTTTCCAGTACCCGTTGCAGTACATACCCGCCGGTGATGGCGTGGTAAGCCACTTTGCCGCCGTCTACGGCTACCGGCCGGGCGGCGCACAGCAAACGCCAGATCTCGTCATTATCCCACAGGGTGTCGATGGGGGTTTCCCTGGGCAGGGCGGGAATGCCGCCCCGGTGGGAAAGGATCTGGTGCAGGGTGATCGTGCGCTTGCCGTTCTGAGCGAACTCCGGACAATAGTAGGACACCGGATCCATCAGGTTGACACTGCCGTCCTCAGCCAGAATGTGCATCAGGAGGGCGGTAACCGCCTTGGAGGCGGAGAAATAGCAGATCGGTGAATCGGTGGTCATCGGCGTTTTTTCCGCTCCCGCCGGCTCCCCTGGTCCGTTACCATGGGAGTGCCCAATGGCGCGATTCAATACCAGCCGGCCCCGATGGCGCACGGATAGCTGCAGGCCGGGATGAACACCCGTGCGGTAGAGCCGCTCGACACTGCGCCAGACAGACTCCACCGCACCTTCCGGCAGGTCAACCGATGGCTGCTCCGCGTTCGTGTCGATATAAGTGATCGGTGCCAGGTCTTCTGGTGCCGGTATGACATTAAACATTTGTCTGGCCAGTCTATGAATCATTGTGCTTCTATTGCTCCTGTTCCCGTTTCTGCGCAACCATGGCCGGGCCGGCCCGCCTCGCGTTCGGATACATCCAGAATAATCCCTTCCGGCAACAGACCATTGGCCTCCTCGACCGAACGCCTCCGCCCCCAGGCCCATATCTGCGTTCCGTTATTGCGCCCGGCCCCGTATGTCGCGGGAACATGGCACATGGCAAAACCATTACAAAAACAGACACCGGCAACCTTGCCATCGATCTGAAATCGCCACCCCCGGCAAAATTCACCCCGTACTGACATAAAAAAACCGGGTAACCCGCACAGGGCACCCGGCTTTGTCCGTTTGACCGCACATCGGATCAGGTTTTTTCAGCTTCCTTGCAAGCGTCTTCCAGGATCCGGTTGAAGGTCTCGCTGGGCCGCATCACCTTGCAGACTTTCTCCGCCGGCGGATGATAGTAACCGCCGATATCCGCCGGATGGCCCTGAATAACGCTCATCTCCTCAAGGATCTTGTCCTTGTTGTCCTCCAGCTTCTTCGACAGTTTTTCGAAGAACGCTTTCAGGTCCTTGTCGTCATCCTGTTTGGCCATCTCCTCTGCCCAGTAGCGGGCCAGGTGGAAATGGGAGCCCCGGTTATCCAGCTCGCCGGTGACCCGGGACGGTGACTGATTGTTCTCCAGCAGCCGGCCGGTGGCCTTGTCCAGGGTCTGGCCCAGCACCCGGGCACGCAGGTTGTCGGTCTTCTCGCCCAGCTCTTCCAGAGACACTGCAATGGCCAGGAACTCACCCAGGGAGTCCCAGCGCAGGTGGTTCTCTTCCAGCAGTTGCTGTACGTGCTTGGGTGCAGACCCCCCCGCACCGGTCTCGTAAAGGCCGCCGCCGTTAAGCAGTGGCACGATAGAGAGCATCTTGGCACTGGTACCCAGCTCCAGAATCGGAAACAGGTCAGTGAGGTAGTCCCTCAGTACGTTGCCGGTCACCGAAATGGTGTCCAGGCCGCGGATCAGTCGCTCCATGGTCCAGCGAATGGCCCATACCGGTGACATAATGCGAATGTCCAGACCTTCGGTGTCGTGGTCCTTGAGATAGGTTTTCACCTTCTTGATCAGCTGGGCATCGTGGGGGCGTTCCTCGTCCAGCCAGAATACCGCTGGCATCCCCGTGGCACGGGCACGATTGACCGCCAGCTTGACCCAGTCGCGGATCGGCAGATCCTTGGTCTGGCAGGCACGCCAGATATCGCCTTGCTCCACCTTGTGCTCGGTGAGCACGGTGCCATCTTCCGTGACGATGCGGACGATGCCGTCTTCCGGAATCTCGAAGGTCTTGTCGTGGGAGCCGTATTCCTCGGCCTTCTGGGCCATCAGACCCACGTTGGGCACGGTGCCCATGGTGGTCGGATCAAAGGCCCCGTGGGTTTTACAGAAGTTGATCACTTCCTGGTAGATGGTGGCGTAGGTGGACTCTGGCATCACTGCCTTGGTGTCCTTCAGCTTGCCATCACGGGCCCACATCTTGCCGGAGTTGCGGATCATGGCCGGCATGGAGGCATCGACAATCACGTCACTGGGTACATGCAGGTTGGTGATGCCCTTGACGGAATCTACCATGGCGATTTCCGGACGATGCTCGTAGCACTTGTGCAGGTCTTCCTGGATCTGTTCCTGCCTGGACTCCGGCAGCTGCTTGATCTTTTCGATCACGGAGGACAGGCCATTGTTCGGGTTCACCCCGATTTCGTCAAACAGTTCGCCGTACTTCTCGAACAGCTCTTTGTAGAAAACCTTTACCGCATGGCCGAAGACAATCGGGTGGGAGATCTTCATCATGGTGGCTTTGACGTGCAGGGAGAACATCACGCCGGTGTTCTCGCAATCGGCGATGGCATCCTCGAAGAACTTCACCAGCGCCTTCTTGCTCATGAACATGCCGTCGACCACTTCGCCTTCCTGCAGGGGCAGGTCGTCTTTCAGAACGGTCTGCTCACCTTTGCTGTTCTCGAAGACAATGCGGGCGTTGGTGGCCTTGTCGAGAGTCACAGACTGTTCGTTAGAGTAGAAGTCACCACCGCGCATGTGGGCCACATGGGTACGGGAAGCCGGGCTCCATTCGCCCATGGTGTGGGGGTGTTTACGGGCGAACGCTTTGACTGCCGCAGGCGCGCGGCGGTCAGAGTTACCTTCGCGCAGCACCGGGTTAACGGCACTGCCGAGTACCTTGGAGTATCTGGCGTGGGCTTCTTTCTCTTCCGCCGTTTCCGGGTGTTCCTTGTATTCCGGAACCCTGTACCCCTGGTCGTTCAGTTCTTTGATGGCTGCACGGAGCTGGGGGATCGAGGCGCTGATGTTGGGCAGCTTGATGATATTGGCTTCCGGATCCTTGGTGTATTCACCCAGCTCTTGCAGGGCATCCGGTACCCGCTGGTCTTCGTCCAGGTAGTCAGGAAACGCTGCCAGAATGCGCGCCGCAAGTGAAATGTCGCTGGTTTCAAATTCAATGCCAGCCGGCTTGGCGTAGGTTTCCAGAATGGGTAAAAGGGAGCGGGTCGCCAGTGCAGGCGCCTCGTCCGTCAGCGTGTAGACAATCTTGGCTTTGGATGATGTCATTTTCGTCCTCAGGCTAGTATGTGTATTCAGGACGGCCATGGCCGGGCCAGACATCTTGTGAACGTCCGCCCCTGGCAATGACTGATTCAGAACTTTTGACAGGCTTACTAAGATAGCATTTTTTGCGCACTCCTGGTTACGATCTTAGTATGATGGCCCGCTAAAGTTCCCCGAAATGTCGTGACAGAGTAATGAAAAGGCGCGAATTTTCGGAAACTCCGTATATTTGGCCCTTTCTCTCTGTGTAAGTTCCGCGTCGTTGCGGGTTCTGCTCTTTTGGGAGTCAGGAGCGGGGTGGGAAGGTCTTTCCAAAACACGCCCGTAAATACGTCCATGCAGGGCTCGGGCGCAGCCATCCCTGGCTGCTTACGCTTTTGGAAAGACCTTCCCGCCCCACTCCTGGAAACCTGGTACCAGGCCTTCCGCGACTGAACGCCAGCGTCTACCGCCGGAGGCTCAGAAAGTCATTTTTTTCGGTCATCCCTTTTCTTTTTCCGTACCCGTCCGTGGTTTCCGTGTTTCTTTCACCCCTTCTCGTTTTCTTTTCCGCGTCCTTCCGCGGTTTCCGCGGCAAAATCATTCAGGCAATAAGCCCCCCGCCTCCAGCCTCCCCCGAATGGCATCCAGCGCCTCCGGATTGGCCAATGCATCCCGGTTGTCAGTCTTCGTTGAGCCGCTGAGTAACCGTGCAACGGCCAGTTCCACTTTTTTGCCGCTGCGGGTGTAGGGAATGTCCGGCACTTCGATGAGATGTTTTGGCACGTGCCGGGGGCTGGCACCTTCACGGATGCGGGTTTTCAGGGTGTTTTTGAGGCTGTCATCCAGGCTGTGACCGGCCGCAGGAACCAGTAGCAGGACGATTTCCACGTCGCCGTCGATGGGGCGGCCGACGACGAGGCTGTCGGTGATTTCCGGCAGAGTTTCTACCTGACGGTAGATTTCGGCGGTACCAATGCGCACGCCGCCGGGGTTGAGGGTAGCATCGGAGCGACCGTAGATGATGGCACCGCCATGTTCGGTGAATTCGATGAAGTCACCGTGGGCCCAGACACCCGGAAAGGTTTCGAAGTAGGCGCTGCGGTAGCGGCTGCCGTCGGGGTCGTTCCAGAAGGCGACCGGCATGGAGGGCAGGGGCTGGCGGCAGACGAGTTCGCCACGACCCCGGCTCACTTCCTGACCCTGGTCGTCGTAGGCGGTGGCATCCACGCCCAGGAAGCGGCACTGGATTTCACCCCGGCGTACCGGCAGTATCGGGCAGGAACCGACGAAACAGCCGCAGATGTCAGTGCCGCCGGCAATGGAGCCGAGTAGCAGGTCGCGAGCCTCGTCGTTGTAGACCCAGTCGTAGTCTTCCGGCAGTAGCGGAGAGCCGGTGGAGAAAATCACCCGCAGGGGGCTGTCGCTCAGGGTATCCGAGAGTTTCAGGCCGGCTTTGCGGCAGGCGGCCAGATAGCGGGCGCTGGTGCCGAAGTGGGTGACGCCTTCCCGGCTGACGATGTCCCACAGGTGGTTCATGTCCGGGTAGCCGGGCGACCCATCCACGGTAACCAGGGTGGCTCCGGTCATCAGGGCGGAGGCCTGCCAGTTCCACATCATCCAGCCGCAGGTGGTGAAGTACATCAGCCGGTCGCCAGGGCCCAGGTCGCCGTGCAGCATGAGCTCTTTGGCGTGATTGATCAGCAGGCCGGCACTGCCGTGCACGATGCACTTGGGCTTGCCGGTGGTGCCGGAGGAATAGAGGATATACACCGGATGGTCCGGCGCCAGGGGCACGAAGCTGGGGGTATGACCTCGCCCCTGGTTGAGGGCCCGCTGCCAGTCAGTGACTTTGTCACCGGGTACGGGCTCCGCATCGGGTAACTGAGCAATACTGACCACACATTGCAGGGACTGGAGACCCTCGATCACTTCAGCAAACGCCTGCTGGCGCGCGAAGACTTTTCCGCCATAGCCGTAGCCGTTCACCACAATCAGGGCTGCCGGTTCAATCTGGCCGAAGCGGTCCAGTATCGCCCCGACCCCGAAATCCGGGGATGCCGAACTCCAGACAGCGCCCATGCTGGTCGCCGCCAGCATGGCCACCAGTGCCTCGTAGCCGTTGGTGACAATACCGGCTACGCGATCACCCTGCCTCACACCCTGCTGACGCAAAAAGGCTTCCAGGGCTCCGGCATCCCGCAACAGGTCGGCACCGGTGTAGTACTCCACCGGCCGGGTTTCACTGTAGCTGACCACGGCTTGCCGGTCGCCGTGGTCGATATCGGCATATCGCAGCAGGTTGCGGGCAAAGTTGAGCCGCATGCCGGGGAACCATTCGGCTCCGGGCATACGCCGGTTGGCCAGTACCCGCTCCGCCGGCTCCTCCCACAGCAAACCGCAGTAATCCCGGACTTCCGCCCAAAAGGATTCCAGGTCCTGTATCGACCAGCGGTGCAAGGCGTGATAATCCGCGAAAGGCCCATACCCACGATCTTCCAGAAAGCTGATAAAGCCGGCCATGCGACTGTTATCGATCTGTTTCCGGGTGGGCTGCCAAAGGATATCCGCATCAGACAGTGTACTGGTCATTGGTTACTCCGGATCCATAAAGGTTCTGCGCCGCATCAAAGCCCGATAAACGGCAGCAGACTGATTAAGCCAATCGCTATGATGGCAACGATGGCCGCCAACGTGGTAACCGGTTTCTGCCGGAAGCGGAACCGGAATCCGCCATTGCGGCCTTGGGCAAGGTCACGCTGGTAAAGGGCCCTCTGCTCATGAAGACGCCTGATCTGGTAGTCCTCCAGAAGGGTTTTTGCTCGTTCCGCGTCCCCTTCGTCGTGTAGCCAGAAGCCCCCCATGCTGATGCCCCAGCGACTGGGCGGTGTTTCGTAGTAAGACACCTGATTTTCCTCGAAAAGTGCGCGGATTTCGTCCGCCTCTTCACCGGGCACGTGTCGCAGATTCATCAAATGATATGGCATTGGCGCGCTGGCATTCCTGTTTGTTTTATCCGGCCAGTGTAGTGCATTACTCTAACGGCATATTCCCGATACGTCAGGCCCCCAAGGGGCAGTTTATGGTACAAAATGCGATAACTGCTACCATCTGTTCAGCGTGGGATTAAAGTATTAACACGTTTAGCGGTTGAACCGCACCGAAGAGTAGTGTTTATACTGGGAGGCTTTTCGACCTACCAACCGGGGAATATTTATGAAAATTGTACGCGTACAGGACATCATCGGTACTGAACGGGAAGTCAGCGACAAGGAGTGGAAAAGTCGTCGGCTACTGCTGAAGAAGGACGGCATGGGCTTCTCCTTCCACGAAACCATCATCAAGGCAGGTTCCGAGCACACTTTCTGGTACAAGCACCACCTGGAAGCGGTCTACTGCGTTGGCGGTAACGGCAAGGTCAAGGATCTGGCTACCGGCGAAGTGCATGAGATCACCGATGGCACCCTGTATGCCCTTGACAACCATGATCGTCACACGGTGTACGGAGGCACAGAGGATATGCGTCTGATCTGTGCCTTCAACCCGCCCGTCACCGGGCAGGAAATTCATGACGCGGATGGTGCCTATATGCCGGACACCAGCGAAGACTGATTCGCTCTCTGTGGCTGAACAACAAGCCGCAACCACACCGCCACCGCCAGCCAGACTGCTGCCGGTGGCGGTGCTGCTTTGGCTGGCCGGTCTTTATCTGCGCATCCCCGTGCTGGTGGCCCCGCCCCTCGCCCCGTTTATCGGCAACGAGCTGGCCCTTTCCCAGGCTCTGACCGGAGCACTGACAACGCTGCCCATCCTGATGCTGGCCATTGGCGCGATGCCGGGCTCGCTTGCCATTTCCCGGATCGGTCCCCGAAACACGCTGGCATTGGCCATGGTGATCATGGTGACCGGCTCCGCCGGTCGCGGACTGGTGCCGGATACCCTGACCCTGATGATCGCCAGCGCGGTAATGGGGCTGGGTGTGGCGATGATGCAGCCTGCCCTGCCGGCCTTGCTGCCACGCTGGCTGGCTCCGCATCATCTGGCAATGGGCACGGCCATTTACATGAATGGCATGTTGATGGGGGAGTTCATCGGGGCCGGGATGACCCTGCCGGTATTGATGCCGCTGCTGGATAACAGCTGGCGCGCCACCCTCATGGCCTGGTCTTTGCCCGCGCTGTTGATCGCGGCAGCGCTGTTTCTGCCCAAACGGGATCTGGCTCGACCGGTGCGACGGGCTGCCTGGCTGCCGGACTGGAAAAATCCCCTCACTCTGAGACTCGGGCTGTTGCTTGGCCTGTCCGGGTCGATGTTTTTCGGGCTCAATGCCTATATGGGAAACCTGCTGGAGCAACAGGGACAGTTCGACCGGCTGTCCGAGGCGCTGTTCTGCTACAATCTGGCGCAGGTGGCTGCCTCGCTGGTGATGTTGAAGATGGCCCGGCTCTGGGTGGGTCGCCGCTCCAGCATTGTGGTGGCGGCAGCACTGAGTATGCTGGGCACCATTGGGGCGGTTCTGCTGGACGGCTGGTGGTCAATTGCCAGCGCCACGCTGATGAGTTTTGTGGCGGGTATTCTGCTGATTCTGCTGGTGGCGTTGCCGCCGTTACTGGTTCGTTCCGAGGAGACCGGACGACTCTCTGCGGGTACCTTTCTGGTGGGTTATACTATGGCGTTTTCAGTGCCCATGCTCGGGGGGGTGCTGGCGGACTGGAGCGGGGATGCGCGGCATGCGATCATGGTGATGGTGGGTTATGCGCTGCTGGTGTTTCCGCTGGCGTTTACGCTGGATCTTCGGCGGCAGGCTGGATCTGCTGCTGAGTAAGCTTCCGTTCGTAGCCTGATAGCTCGGGGAGGCCGGGGCACGGGGTGGTCTTTCTCCGCCGCGTCGGAGGGGCGTCCTGCCACCCCAACGCTTCCGGGGCATCCTTGCCCCTGCTGCGAAAGACCACCCCATACCCCGGCTATCCGGGTTGGGAGTTATCGCCCTGCAAGCTCTTTTCAGCCTATATTTTGCAGAATTAGATGTAGTAATCCTTGAGCGGAGGGAAGCCGTTGAACTCTATGGCGCTGTACGTGGTCGTGTAGGCACCGGTGGACAGCCAGTACATCCTGTCGCCGATGGCCAGATTCAGCGGCAGCGGGTACTTGTGGTGCTCGTACATGATATCGGCGCTGTCGCAGGTTGGGCCGGCGATGACGCAGTCTTCTCCTTCACCGGATTTTTCGGTCCAGATCGGGAACTTGATCGCTTCGTCCAGGGTCTCGATCAGGCCGCTGAACTTGCCCACGTCGGTGAACACCCACCGGTGCAGGGCGGTCCGTGATTTTCGGGATATCAGCACCACTTCGCTGACCAGCACACCGGCATTGGAGATCAGCGACCGGCCTGGCTCGATGATGATCTCAGGCAGTTCCTCACCAAAGTCCTCGTGCAGGAAACGGGCAATTTCCTCGGCGTAAACACCCAGCTCGTTGGTGCGGGTGATGTAGTTGGCCGGGAAGCCGCCGCCCATGTTGATCATCTTCAGCTCGATGTTGTCCTCTTCCTTCAGGCGCTCGAAAATCACCTTCACCTTGCTCAACGCCGCATCCCAGGCACCGATTTCCCGTTGCTGGGAACCCACATGGAATGACACGCCATAGGGCACCAGTCCAAGGTCTCGGGCGAGAATCAACAGATCCATGGCCATGTCAGTCTGGCAGCCGAACTTGCGGGACAGCGGCCAGTCAGCGGTGAGGGTGCCTTCGGTCAGGATGCGCACATACACCTTCGAGCCGGGTGCCGCCTTGGCAATAGTGCGCAGATCCGCCTCCGAATCCGTGGCGAACAGGCGTACGCCGTTTTCGTAGAAGGTGCGGATGTCCTTTGCCTTTTTAATGGTGTTGCCGTAACTGATCCGGTCACCGGTGACACCCAGCGCCATGACTTTTTCCAGCTCGTACACTGACGCGATATCAAAGTTCGCACCCTTGTCACGCAGCATGGTGAGTACCTGGGGGGCCGGGTTGGCTTTTACGGCGTAGTACACCTTCGCATAGGGGAAACCTTCCACCAGTTCGTTGTACTGGCGGTCGATGGTGGCGGTGTCGATGACCACGAACGGGGTTTCCTTGGTGTCTGCGAAGTCCTTGATGCGCTTGAAGGTTTCGGCACTGTAGTAGTCAGCGATGTTGGCGTTGGCAATCTCGGTCATGGATGGTGTTTCCCTCCGGCGGGCAAACAGGCATGAAAAAGGGCGTTTATAGCTTGTTGAAGCGCCCGTTAATGGCGCGATCATCAGGTTATTTCGGGGATTCGGATATGCGGATAAGTACCGACTTCCGGGTATCTTCAGGGTCGGTTTCCCAGCCTGTGAGCTTGGGTGCCTGGCAGCGGGGGTGGGGGCTTTTTTCGCCGCGTCGGAGGGGCGTCCTGCCACCCCAACGCTTCCGGGGCATCCATGCCCCTGCTACAAAAGCCCCCACCCCCACTGCCGTTCCGAAAGCTCGGTTGTCCGAAAGGCTCAAACAGCAACAGGTAACCAGGGCACCGGCCCATCAGGATCCCGCGGCTTGGTTCCCCCGCGGAGATAATCCAGGATGGCTTCTTTAAGATCCGGGCTGCCACTCAGGCCCTGGTTGCCGAACAGGCGGTTAAACTCCAGTACGTACGGATAACCTGCCACCAGGGCAATATCAAAGCCGGCATGGTTGACTCCCAGCTCCCGGGCCAGGCGTAATGCCAGATCGGTGACAACCGGTGGTACCGGGCTGTTGTCCACCTGGCCCCCGCGTGCGACGTTGTTGTAGAAGCCCTGTTCTGCCTGGGTGCGCCAGTAGGCTCGAACAATTCGGTCACCGACAATCACGACGCGGATATCCCGGTCGATGGGCAGGTATTCCTGCACGTAGAGGACGCTGGTGCGCTCGCAATACTGCTGCCAGTCCTGTCTGGATTCAATCAGCCAGACCCCCTCTCCCATGCTGGCCTTCGGCAGTTTGGCAACGAAGGGCAGCGGCATGGTGCCCCAGATGGCATCCCGCTCCTGGGGGCCATTGGGTTCGATCAGGGTCCAGGGGGTGTGCTGCGGTGCCACGGTCTGGAATACACGGGTCATTTCGATCTTGTCGTGGCCGATGCGGTAGCTGGCTTCACTGGGAAACACCCGGCATTTGAGGCCGTGTACCAGGGCGTTCAACTGCCAGTATTCGGGGAACAGCACCCAGTCAGCCTGACGAAGCAGCTGCCTGTGTTGCAGGAACTGCCCGGGTTTGAGCACGGTGGTATCCGGAAAGCCAAGGGTCCGGAAGATATCAAAGGATACTAGCTGCATTAAGGGGATCGACCTGATCAGAAAGTGATCGCATTTTATCCCTACAGGGCTTTCTGGCAAGGCTTTTTATTTCCGGAACACGCGGCAATATAGCTGGGTACCGGCGGCCGGGTCAGCGCGCAGGGCGCTTTTTCGTTCCCTGTTGGGCCTGAGCAGTGAGCGGGTCTTCCGGCCAGGGGTGTTTGGGGTAGCGACCGCGCAGTTCCTTGCGGACTTGCGGATAGGCGTTATTCCAGAAGCTGGCCAGATCGGCGGTCACCGCCAGCGGGCGCCGGGCCGGTGAGAGCAGGTGAATGACCACCGGCACACGTCCGCCGGCTACCTTCGGCGTTTCTGTCCAGCCAAACAGGGCCTGCAGCTTGGCCGCCAGAACCGGGCCATTGTCGGCAGTGTAGTCCAGGCTGACCTTCTGGCCGGTGGGAATGGTCAGGGCTTTCGGGGCGAATTCGTCCAGTTGTTGCTGTTGCGGGTAATCCAGCAGGCTGTTCAGGGCCTGCAGGAGATCCAGCCGGGCCAGGTCGGACCAGCGCTGCATGCCGGCCATGAACGGCACCAGCCACTGCTCAAGGCTGGCCAGCAAGGCACTATCGGATACGTCCGGCCAGTCGCCGGGAAACGCCGTTCCGAGCAACTGCACCCGCGCCCGCCATTGGCGGGCCGCATCGGTCCAGGGCAGGCTCTCCAGGCCTTTGCGGCGGACCGCATCCAGCAAGCCCTGCCGGATAAGCTCCGGGGCAATCTGTTGCAGCGGCTTTTCCGCCAGAACCAGAGCCCCCAGCTGACGGACATGGCGGGCCACAATGGTGCCCCGCCTGTCATCCCAGAAGGCCTCTTCGCCCTCCTGGATATGAGGTGCCAGATCCCGTTCCAGATCGGCCAGATCCACCGCTGCCGCCCGGTAGATGGTCGCCTCCCTGGCCTTGCCATCCAGATCCGCCGCCACCAGCCAGTCCTGCCGGGCCAGCGGGTCTTCTTCCCGCAATACCGCGCCCTTGCCGTTACTGAGCTGATAGCGGGGCGCGGCTCCCGAACGGCGGCGGGCAATCCGGTCCGGATAGGCCTGGGCCAGTACCCGGCCCACCTCACTGCCACCGGGCACTTCCTGCGACCAGGGCTCACGGCAAAGGCGTTTGGCTGCCTGCCGGACCGCGTTCAATCGCGCCGGGTCCAACCCGTGAGGTGGCCGCTCTCCCCGCAGCAGCCGAATCCGCTCATGCAGATCCGCTCCGGAGCCCGGCCCCTGCAGGTCCCGCTCTTCGAGCAGCGCTGCCAGCTCTGCCCCCAGCTGGCCCAAACCCATAGCACGGGCCCTGATCACCATATGCGCCA
Source organism: Marinobacter sp. (assembly GCA_014359475.1). GTDB lineage: Bacteria > Pseudomonadota > Gammaproteobacteria > Pseudomonadales > Oleiphilaceae > Marinobacter. The sequence continues at coordinate 19,880 of JACIZI010000036.1, forward strand.
ACCGGGGATGCAGGCCCAGGTCCCGTGCGGCCTTGCCATGGTCGGTGATGGCGCCCTTGGTGTCCAACAGATCCAGCCACTGCAACAGGTCCACCGCCTGTTGCCAGTGGGCTTTTGGTGGTGCATCAATCCACGCCACCTGTTGCGGCGAGCGGGCACCCCACTGGGCCAGTTCCAGCACCAGCGGAGCCAGGTCCGCCTGCTGGATTTCCGGTGGGGTGTAATCCGCCAGCCCGAATTGTGCGGACTCGCTCCACAGGCGGTAACACACCCCCGGTTCAATGCGCCCGGCCCGGCCTTTGCGCTGTTCGGCAGAGGCTTTTGACACATTTCCCGTGATCAGGCGAGTCATACCACTGTTCGGATCAAACACCGCGCGGCGCTGTTGGCCGGCATCGATAACCACCCGCACGCCTTCAATGGTGAGGCTGGTTTCAGCTATGGCAGTGGCCAGCACAATCTTTCTCTTGCCGTCCGGAGCCGGTGAGATGGCCCGGTCCTGTTGTGCGGATTTCAGGTTGCCATAGAGGAGTGCCAGCAATACGTTATCAGGCAGTTGCCCCGTCAGCTGCTGCGCCACCCGGCGGATTTCCCCGGCTCCTGGCAGGAACACCAGCAGTGAGCCGGTCTGGTCCCGCAGGGCTTCCTGAATCACCGTCACCACCTGATCGACGATCCGGGCATTGCGGGGCAGGGGCCGATACAACACTTCCACCGGATACGCCCGTCCTTCACTGGTAATCACCGGCACCTTGCCAAGTACGCGGGCAATCGGCGCGGTATCGAGGGTAGCGGACATGATCAGCACGCGAAGGTCTTCCCGTAACGCCTGCTGACTTTCCCGCACCAGGGCCAGGCCCAGGTCCGCCTGCAGGGAGCGCTCATGGAATTCATCGAACAGGACAGCGGCGTAGTCGTCCAGCATGGGGTCGTTCTGGATCAGACGGGTGAGGATGCCTTCGGTGACCACCTCTATCTGCGTGCTACCCGATATCTTTGTATCCAACCGGGTTCGGTAGCCTACCGTCTGCCCCGGCCCTTCTCCCAGCTGCTTTGCCATGAACCGGGCGGCCGATCTGGCGGCCAGCCGTCTTGGCTCCAGCATAAGGATCTTGCGGTTTTCCCGCCAGGGGGCATCCAACAGAGCCAGCGGTACCCTGGTGGTTTTGCCGGCACCGGGTGGTGCCTGCAGCAGGGCGGTGGTGCCCTGGTTCAGGATTTGTTTCAGCTCTGGCAGGATGGCTTCTATCGGGAGCATGTTGGGCTTTGGTTTAGCCTGGGTGGTTTGGTGGGGGCGTGGGGGTGTCTCGAATTCTGGCCGACAAAGAACTCGCTGCGCTCAGACACCTTTGTTCGACCAGAATTCGAGACA
>JACIZI010000037.1 GCA_014359475.1 Marinobacter sp.
CCGGTGTTGCGCTGACTTGATGTGGAACCACCACACCTGCGCACTGGCGCCTTGGCCAGGGGCCTCAGCGCCACGCAGTAGATCAGCGAATTAACCAGACGGGACACTAGTGGTCAAACCATCGAGGTTCGGGTATGGGAAAGCTTCCGACAGGCCTCATGCAGGGCCAGCCCCTGCTGCTGGGCCTCGGCGATCACGGTCTGCTGGGCGACGGTTGTGGTCTGGCCACGATCGATCAGGTGACGACCGTCCACCCAGACCCCGGCCACATTGTGGGTGCCGGCGGCGAACACCAGGTTCCACAGCAGGTTGCCGCCCTGTTCATCCACATTCACCGGCGTGAGGTTGGCCTGGTCCAGGTCCAGCAGTAACAGGTCGGCCTTCTTGCCCACCTCCAGGGAGCCAATCTCGTGGTCCAGGCCCAAGGCCCTCGCGCCATTGATGGTGGCCATGCGCAGGATCTGGTCGGCGGGCATTGCGGTGGCATCCAGCCGGGTGGCCTTCTGGATCAGGGAGGCAAACTTCATCTCCTCGAACAGGCTCAGGCTGTTATTGCACACCGGCCCGTCGGTACCCAGCCCGACGGTCACACCGGCGGCCAGCATCTCCGGCACCGGCGCCACACCACTGGCCAGCTTGGCGTTGCTCACCGGGCAATGGGCGATACTGGTGCCGGTGTCCGCTACCCGCGCAATCTCGTCATTGTTCAGCCAGACGCAGTGTGCCAGCAGGGTGCGCTCGCCGAGAATGCCGTAATGGTCCAGCATCGCCAGGGACCGGCGACCCAGCTCGGCGGTGACGGTCTGTTCCTCCTCCTTCTGCTCGCTGCAGTGGGTGTGAATACCCACGCCGTGCTCCCGGCTCAGTTGCGCCGCCTCGCGATAGGCCTCCTCCGTGCAGTAGAACAGGTGCTCCAGCCCCATCCACACGCGGATGCGACCGTTCTGCGTCTCATGATGGGAGCCGATCAACCGACGGTTTTCCTCCCGGGTGGAGAAGAAGTCCTTTCCCGGACGATCCGCCACATAGGGCGCCAACTGCACCCGCAAGCCCAGTTCGGCGGCCGCATCGGCGCACCGGTCCATATAGCGAAACATGTCCATCACGCAGGTGGTACCGGACTGCAGGGCTTCCAGATAGCACAGGCGCGCCGAGTGGTAGGCAAACGCCTCGGTCATGGCCCGGTGCTCCAGTTGATACCAGGGCAGCCAATCCATCAGCGGCATGTTCTCGGTCACGCCTCGCATCAGGCTGGAGTGGGAATGGCAGTCGACCAGCCCCGGCAACACGGCATGGCCCCGCCCATCGATAACCTCAAAGCCGTCGGGCACAGTGACCGCCCGATCATCCCCCACCTGGGTAATCATACCATCCTGCACCACCAGGGTGCCGTCTTGAATCACCCGATTATCCGGATCGACCGTGAAAATCGCGGCATTACAAATGGCAAAACTGGTCACAGGGTACCTACGCCAGTAACCGGTATAACCGGGGTTGTGAGAACCACTTCATCACAGTTGTCACCCGGCCCCTGGCGGTCCACCACCAGGTAGTCCGAGTCGGGGAACAGGGGCAGCAACGGCGCGTGCCAGGTGCCGGTCCGGTAGTTCAGGCCCTGGTTACCACGGACCAGGAATACGCGAATGGCGGATTCATCGAAGTCCCCCGGCGGTGCCACCACCGCCAGGAAGGGCTGATTGTTGATGGGCACGAACGCCTGGCTGCCCAGGGGGTGGCGTTCCATCAGGTTAATTTGCAGGGGCTCGAGGGGTTGGCCCCGGAATATGGACAAAATGGCCCGGGAATCATCACCCAGGAGCTCCACACCGGCCAGGGCATGGAACCGTTCGGTACGGCCCTGGTTTATGGGGAAAGAGCCAGCGCCCCGGGTATCAATGACGTCACCAAAGCGGGAGAAAGCCTCCCGCGTCAGGGGCTTCGCGATGATTTCCCGGGGCGCGCTCATGACACCGGTTTCCCGACCAGGCGCACCCGGCTGACGCCACCATCCGGAATCATATTGAACCGGATATGGGTGATCGGCCCCAGGTCATTGAGCTCGCTGAATTGGTGGATGCTGTCCGCAGTCAGCGGCTGCTCGTTCAGCAGGGTGCGCCAGAACATGCTCTGGGTAATCAGGGAGCTATTGGTACCCTCGCCTGCCCCTACACAAGCCGCCTGGATCGAGCAGGCGGCCGGAAAGTTGCCCTTGAAGTGGGCGGTATCCACCTCGATGCGCTCGGCAATGCCCTTGTGCCCCAGGGCCAGGAGGCACCAGTCGTTACCCGGCTCCCGGCGCCGGCGGGTTTCCCAGCCGTCGCCCATGTTGATACCCCGGCCCGGGCGCAACAGCTTGCGGGGCTCACCGTAGTGGGCGTCGCTCCAGGCCTGATCCACCTGGTCGGCGCCATGTTCCAGGGCCAGCAGGTTCAGGGACTCACTTGCTGCCAGGATGGACCAGTCACAGAACGGCTTGCCGTACACCCGCAGCCGGGCCAGGCCACCATCCGGAAAGATCTGCACCCGCACGTGGGTAAAAGGCTGCGGGCACGATATGGCGCAGAAGCGGTGATCGTTACCCTTGAGCTCCATGGCCGGCATCAGGGGCTGCCAGTCACTGTATTCGTCCGGCTCGCCTTCAGGACTGAAGCAGGCTTCCAGGGAGGCGGCCGGGGGGAAGTTGCCGGTGAAGAAGCTGGTGTCGAAATCCACTCCCATCAGTACGCCGGGCATGGCCAGGCGCACGATGCACCAGTCATGGCCGGCGGTGCGGCGACGGCGGGTTTCCCACCCGTCCATCCACTTGCCGTGGTTGTCGTAGCGGTCCGGGTAGAACACCGGTTGCTCCGGGTTGAGCATGCGCTCCCGGGGAGCGAAGAATTCATCCGTCACCCGGACCACTTCCGCGCCCAGGGTGCCATCTGCCAGGTTCAGGCCCTGGCGGGTAAAGTCGGGCCCTTCGACGAGGGGAGCCACAACGGCATTGGTCATTGGTGTTGCTCCGGTATCAATCGGGTTGGTAGGGGTGTACCTGTTTCCAATGACGGGCGATATCAATGCGCCGGCACACCCAGACCCGGTCATGTTGTTCGATGTAATCGAGGAAGCGTTGCAATGCCCGGAACCGGCCAGGGCGCCCGGCAATGCGGCAGTGCAGGCCCACGGACATCATTTTCGGGGCGTCTTCGCCCTCCTCGTAGAGCACATCGAAACTGTCCTTCAGGTACTGGAAGAACTGCTCACCGGAATTGAAACCCTGGGGCGAGGTGAAGCGCATATCATTCGCTTCCAGGGTGTAGGGCACAACCAGGTGAGGCGCTTTCACTCCGTCACGCGTGGTGACCGTGGTCCAGAACGGCAGGTCATCACCGTAATAGTCACTGTCGTATTCGAAGCCTCCCTGCTCCACCACCAGGCGGCGGGTGTTGGGGCTGTCGCGGCCGGTGTACCAGCCCAGGGGCGGCTCACCGGTCAGGCAGGTATGCTGTTCGATGGCCAGTTCCATGTAACGGCGCTCTTCCGGTTCGCTCATGTCCTGGTAGTGAATCCAGCGCATGCCATGACAGGCAATCTCGTGACCGTCATCGATAAAGGCCTTGACCACCGCCCGGTTGCGGGCCATGGCCATGGTGACGCCGAAGATCGTCAGCGGCAGCTGCCGCTTGCGGAATTCCCTCAGGATGCGCCAGACTCCGGCGCGGGAACCATATTCATACAGCGACTCCATGCTCATATGCCGGTCGCGATAGGCCTCGGCACCCACGATGTCGGACAGGAAGGTCTCGGAATACTCATCACCATGGAGCACACAGTTCTCGCCGCCCTCCTCGTAGTTGAGGACAAACTGGACAGCGACCCGGGCGTTACCCGGCCACTGGGCATGGGGGGGATTCCTGCCATAGCCCCGCATGTCCCTCGGATAAGTGTCGCATTCATTCATGTCGGTTTCTCAAGGCCACACCCCCGCAGGATCACATCGGTAAGGAAGTCGGCCGCGTGGTCGAAGTCACGCTTCTCATATTCAGCCTTGTTTTCCACCATCAGGATCTGTACCTGGAAGTCGGCGTAGTGTTGTGTGGATGACCAGATCAGAAAAATCAGTTGTACCGGGTCCACCGGTGCCATGCGCCCATTATCGATCCAGTGCTGGAGCACTTCTGCTCGCCCCCGCACCCACTCGCGCATATTGGTGCGCAGATGATTGAGCAGAAACGGCGCGCCCTGGATAATCTCCATGGCAAACAACCGTGATGCCAGCGGATAACGACGTGACATCTCGACTTTGGTGCGGATAAAGGTGGCCAGCGCCTCGGCCGGGTCGTCTTCGGGCCGGATATCGGAGAATACCCTGTTCCAGCGCGCCAGGATGTCATCGAACATCGCAGCGTACATCCGCTTCTTGTTACTGAAATAATACAGCACGTTGGATTTGGGCAGGCCCGCCCGCTCGGCAATATTCTGGATGGTGGTGCCCTTGTATCCGTTCAGGGCAAACTCTTCCTCCGCAGCCTGCAGGATCTTTTCCCTGTTCCGCTCCCGTATGCGGCCCGGGCGGTATTTACGGCCATTATGGTTGTTCCCTTCCCCGGCCGATACGTCAGCCTCTGCAACTGAGTTATTGGTCATTGGTTTCTCACTTGTTGTCCATGTGTTCAGGAGTCCGACAGGGTTATTCTGCCGGACTCCCGTGACGGATCAAAAGTGGAATTTCACCAGAGCACTGACAGAGCTCTGGGTGTCCAGTACATTGTCATCTCCGACGCCGAACTTGTTGTTCCAGTACTGGTACTCCACACCGGCGTAAAGCACACCGGGCTCACCCCAGAAATTGCTCACATCAAGCTTTACCTGGGGCGTGAACTGGAATTCGGACGCGTGGTCGTCCTCCGCTGTGGACCAGTCAATGTAGCCATCGATCAGGAAGCGGGCAGGGCCCACTTCAAACGGATACCCCCAGGTGACGGTCATCTGCAGGTCATCGCTGATCTGCTCGTTGTCCACGTAGTAGAACGCAGTGTTCAGGTAGATGAAGCCCGGCACATTCCAGGCGAGCCCGAAACCGCCCATGTAGTTATTCACCTGGGTGCCGCCACCAAACTCATACTGGCCCGCCAGGAAAACATCCTTCACCGGACCGAAGCTGAGCTCGGAACCGGTCAGCCAGCTGCCGCTGAGTGTGGGTGCAAATTCACCGTAGACATTGTCAGCCCCCTCAGCACTACCCTGTCCCTGGTCACGGTCGATGAAGAAGAAGGTACCACCCCAGTTGTGCACAGTGGCGTTCTCAAAGGTGAAATAAGTCGCCTCGTACTCTTCTCCCCCGAAACCCTGGTACTGGTCACTGTGCAGTATGGACACACTGGACGAACCGAAGAACTTTTCGGCGTGGGCCATGGGCGCGAAGGAAGCTGTAACAATGCAACCGGCAATCAGTGTCTTACGAAATGCATTCATGGTAATACCTCTCAGGTTACGTTCTTTTTTGAGTCGTCATTGGCACGCAGTAATTCATTTTTATTAACGACCAGGCCGGTATGGCTGGCCAAGGGAAAGCGGTGTATTCAGATGGGTCCGGACCGGGTTCCAGGACAGCAGCACCAGCATCAGGATGGTGACCACGTAGGGCAGCATGGCCAGCAGCTCGGTGGAAATATTCCAGCCCAACCCCTGCAGCACCAGATGCAGGATGCTGGCGGCACCGAACAGGTAGGCCCCCAGCAGCACCCGTTCGGGACGCCAGGTGGCGAACACCACCAGGGCCAGGGCAATCCAGCCACGCCCGGCGGTCATGTTCTCGGTCCACATGGGGGTGTATGCCAGGGACAGGTAGGCGCCGGCCAGCCCGGCCATGCCACCGCCGAACGCCACCGCCAGGTAGCGCACCACCAGCACCCTGAGGCCGTTTGCATTAGCGGCTTCCGGGTCTTCCCCCACCGCCCGCAGCAAGAGGCCGCCTCGGGTATGGCGCAGGAACACGGCGACCCCCGCGAAGGCCAGCAACGACACATAAACCAGCGGATCCTGATCGAACAGCACCCGGCCAATCACCGGAATGTCGCTGAGTACCGGAATCGCCACCCGGGTGAAGCCATCGATGGACTCACCCACAAACCCGGCACCCACAAAGGCACTCAACCCGATGCCGAAGATGGTGAGGGACAGACCGGCGGCGTACTGGTTAGCGGCCAGGGTCACCGCCATAAAGGCAAACAGCAGCGACATGGCAACCCCGGCGACAATCGCAGCGGCCACCCCCACCACCAGGCTGCCGCTGGTCAGGGTGGCTACAAAACCGGCCACGGCGCCCATCAGCATCATGCCTTCCTGCCCCAGGTTCAGTACCCCGGAGCGCTCGCAGATCAGTTCGCCGAGCGCCACCAGCAACAGTGGGGTGCCCGCAACCACGGTGGCAGCCAGAACATTGATCAGCAGTTCCATGTCAGACCTCCGGGGCGGCAGCAATGGCCGCTTTGGGGATGAACTGCCGCGCCGGCCGGTTCAGGCGGATACGGTAGTGGATAAAGGCATCACAGGTCAGCAGATAGAACAGCAGCAGGCCCTGGAACAGCCCGGTCGTGGCCTTGGGCATGTTCATCGCGATCTGCAGCATCTCGCCGCCAATAAAGGTCAGGGCCAGCAGGGCGCTGGCGGCAATAATCCCCAGGGCATGCATGCGACCCAGAAACACCACGATGATGGCCGTGTAGCCATAGCCCGGGGATACCTGGGGCACCAGCTGGCCGATAGGACCGGTCACTTCCGAAGCCCCCGCCAGGCCGGCGGTGGCGCCGCCCACCAGAAAGGCAAACCAGGTCAGACGGCGGGCGCTGAAGCCGGCAAAGGCGGCGGCCCGGGAATCCTGCCCCACCACATTGAGCTGGAAGCCAATAAAACTGCGGGCGAACAGCGCCCATACACTGACAGCAGCGAGCAGCCCGAACGCCAGCCCCAGGTGCAGACGGGTACCGGGAATCAGATCTGGTAACAGCGCCGCCTCGCCAAACATTACCGACTGGGGAAAGCCGAACCCGTAGGGGTCCTTCAGAGGCCCGTGAACCGCGTACAGCAGGAGGTTCAGGGCGATATAGTTGAGCATGATAGTGGTCAGGATTTCATTGCAGTGCAGGTGGGTCTTGAGCCCGGCGGCGATGGCCGCCCACAGGGCACCGGCCACGATGCCCGCCAACAGCACCACCGGCAGCACCCAGAAACCGGAGGCATCGACCAGTTGCACCGCCACCACACTGGCGCCCAGGGCTCCCATCAGGAAGTGCCCCTCGGCGCCGATATTCCAGAGCCTGGCGCGATAGCAAACGGTCAGGCCGGCGGCACAGAGCAGCAGCGGCGCCATTTTCAGACCCAGCTCAGCCAGGCCGATCAGGTCACTGATCGGGGTGATAAAGAAGAAGGTGAGCCCTTCAACCGGGTCCTTGCCCATGGCGAGGAACAGCCCAAAACCGGTGATAACGGTCAGGGTCAGCGCCAGTACCGGGGAGGCCCAGCGCATCAGGGTCGAGTCTACGGGACGACGTTCAAGCAGCAACATGGCTCGCCTCCGCGTGCTCAAACTGGCCGGCCATCCACTGCCCTAGCTGTTCGATGGTCAGCTCCGTGGCGGGTGCCAGGGTCGAGAGACGTCCATCGCACAGTGCACCGATACGGCTGCACAGCTGGAACAGCTCTTCCAGGTCTTCAGAGATCAGCAGGATGGAGGCACCTTCATCCCTCAGCCTGACCAGTGCCTCATGGATGGCCACCGCCGAGCCCACGTCCACCCCCCAGGTGGGGTGAGATGCCACCAGCAGGCGGGGATTCTGCAACGCCTCGCGGCCGATGATGTATTTCTGCAGGTTGCCGCCGGAGAGGCTGGCTGCCGTGCTGTGCTCATCATTGCAGCGTACGTCGAACCGGCGGATCACCTCCCGGGAGAACTCGCGCACCCGGCTGAACCGGACCAGACCCCGCTCCACCAGGCCCTGGCCGGATGCGGTCAGCAGCGCGTTCTCCGCCAGACTCATGCGCGGCACCGCACCACGGCCCAGACGTTCCTCCGGCACCACGGCGATACCCAGCCTGCGGCGTCGATCCGGTGCCAGGCCGCTGATGCTGAAGCCGCCCAGGTTCATGTCGCCCCGGGTCCTCGGTATTTCACCGGAGAGGGCCTTAAGCAGTTCATCCTGACCGTTACCGGCCACGCCGGCGATACCGACAATCTCACCCTGGTGCAGATCCAGGTTCACGTCCTTCAGGCTGGTTCCGAAAGGATCGCTACTTTTCCAGCACAGGTTGCGGACCTGCAAAAGAAGGTCACCCGCCTTTGCGGCCGGCACACGGGTGGAGATGGGCGTGTCGTCGCCCACCATCAGGCGGGCAATGTCAGAGGCCGAGACCTCCGCCGGGCGGCAGTCGCCACTGACCCGTCCCTGGCGTAACACCGTGGCGTTGTGGCAGAGGCTGCGAACCTCCTCCAGCTTGTGGCTGATAAACAGAATGCTGCAGCCTTCCTTCGCCAGCTTCCGCAGCGTAGTGAACAAGTGGGCGACTTCCTGCGGGGTCAGCACCGAGGTGGGCTCATCCAGGATCAGCAGCGTCGTTTCCTGGATCAGGCAGCGAATGATCTCCACCCGTTGACGCTCGCCCACGGAGAGCGTGCTGACATACCGCCGGGGATCCAGGACCATGCCATAACGCTCAGATACCTCGCGGATACGCTGATCCAGCTTGCGCCGGTCCCGAGCCTCATCAGCGGGCAGCCCCAGCGCAATATTTTCCGCCACGGTCAGGGTCTCGAACAGGGAAAAGTGCTGAAATACCATACCAATCCCCAACTCCCGGGCCCGAGCAGGACTGTCCACCGTGACCGGGCGGCCATTCCAGACCACGCGCCCCTCATCCGGCTGGACAACGCCGTAGATTACCTTCATCAGAGTGCTCTTGCCGGCACCGTTCTCACCCAGCAGCGCGTGGATCTCGCCGGCCTCCACCGTCAGATCAATGCCGTCATTGGCCCGGCAACCCGGGTATTCCTTGACGATGTTTTCCAGCTTCAGGCGTAGCCCCGCAGTCATATACAGTCTCTTGTCGTTTCACATTCCGGTTCGGCCAATCCATAAACTGACCAGGCAATCAACATTTGGATGGACAGCAATATGCTTGCCAAAAGTTGTCAAACACCAGAAAACGCCTAAATAAACCAATTGGTCAGATTTTTGCAGAAACCGACCCATAAACAGCGGAAAGCCTGCCTGTAGTGAACAGCGGGTAGCCGTGAAACACCGCAAATAGCCGCGAGCGGAGAGAGCCGTGATTGAATTCGTGCTGAACGGACGAACTGAAAAAGTTGACCAGATCGACCCAAACTTGAGCATCCTCGAATGGTTGCGCACCAAAATGCGACTCACCGGCACTAAAGAGGGCTGTGCGTCGGGAGACTGTGGTGCCTGTACCGTGATTACCGGCACCCCCGGCCAGCAGGGCAACATCCGATACGAAGCCATTAACAGCTGCATCAGCCTGATAGGCAGCCTGCACGGCAAGGAACTGATCACAGTCGATGCGTTCCGACAGGAACCGGGCCACCCGGTGCAACGAGCCATGATGGAGCAGCACGGTGCCCAGTGCGGGTTCTGTACTCCCGGCATCGTGATGTCACTGGTGGCACTGCACGCCAATAAGGAAGATACAGTCCCGGATGACCACCGCCTGCTGGAAGCCCTGTCCGGCAACCTGTGCCGCTGCACCGGCTACCGTCCCATTATTGAGGCCGGCCGCCAGGCTCTGGTGCAGGAGTGGGCACCGGAAGCACAACACCCCGCTGCCAGTCTTGGTCGAGCCCGGGATGGCGGCGACGAGGCCACCATCCACCAGGACAGCATCACCCTGAACTCACCGGAAGGCCCCCGCTATAATGCCCCGGTCAGCCTTGACGAACTGCGAACCCTGCGTCGGGAGTTCCCCGAATCACGGCTGGTGGCCGGCAGCACGGATCTGGCCCTGGAAATCACCCAGCAACTTAAAACCCTGGACCACATGATCAGCGTGGAGCGCGTTGAGGAACTGAAGAGCTGCAGACAGCAAGGCGATGAACTGGTGATCGGCGCCGCGGCCACCTACCAGCAGTTCCGGGCCGCGCTGTCAGCCCTGTGGCCGGCGTTTGACCCCATGCTGGAGCGCCTGGGTTCCCTGCAGATCCGCAACCGGGGCACCCTCGGGGGCAACATTGCCAACGCCTCCCCCATCGGCGACATGCCCCCACCCCTGATGGCCCTGGGCGCCACCCTGGTGCTGGACGGGCCGGACGGTGAGCGGCGCCTGCCCCTGGAGGACTTCTTCCACGGCTACAAGCAGACGGACCTGAAACCCGGCGAGTTTGTGCACTCGGTGCGGGTGCCCGCGCCCCGGGCGAACGAGCAGCTTCATATCTATAAGGTCTCCAAGCGTCTGGACGACGACATCTCCGCAGTGCTGGGCGCCTTCCGTCTGACCGTGGATAACGGCGTAGTGGCGGACTGTCGCCTGGCCTTTGGCGGCATGGCTGCTACGCCGGCCCGGGCCCCGGGGGCCGAAGCCGCCCTGAAAGGCCAGCCCTGGAACAACAACAGCGTAACCGCCGCAATCACCGCCCTGGCCAGCGATTTCTCACCACTCACCGATGCGCGCGCCTCCGCCGGCTATCGCCTGCAGGTGGCCGGCAACCTGTTGCGCCGGGCGCTGCTGGCATCCACCTCCAGCGAAACCCTTATGGTGACCGACTATGCGTAAAATGCCCCTGAATACACCGACGCCGGCCCACAGCGCCCGCGGCCTGGCCGGCCAAGGCGTCAAGCACGACAGTGCATGGAAACACGTCAGCGGCCAGGCCCGCTACATCGACGACCTGCCCATGCCGGAGGCCCTGTTACACGCCGCCGTGGGCCACAGCGAGCAGGCCCACGCCCGCATCCTGTCCATGGATCTTGAAGCGGTTCGAAACTATCCCGGCGTGGTGGCCGTGATCACGGCGAAGGACGTACCCGGTGACCTGGACATCGGTCCGGTGTTCCCCGGAGACCCGGTGCTGGCGGACGATATCGTGGAACACATCGGCCAGCCCATCTTCGCCGTAGCCGCCACCAGCCACGACGCCGCCCGCAAGGCCGCTCGACTGGCTTCGGTGGAATATCAACCGCTGGATGCCGTAGTCACCGTAAAGCAGGCCCTGGACCAGCAACTCTTCGTGCGCCCCAGCCACACCCAGCAACGGGGCGAGCCGGACCGTGCCCTGGCGGAGGCGCCCAACCGCCTGCGGGGTGAACAGCAGGTAGGCGGCCAGGAGCATTTCTACCTGGAGGGACAGGCCTGCCTGGCCGAGCCTACCGAAGACGGCGGCATGTTTGTACACACCTCCAGCCAGCACCCGTCGGAGGTGCAGAAGCTGGTGGCGGAAGTGCTGGGCCTGCCCATCCACGAAGTGCAGGCGGAGGTCCGACGCATGGGCGGCGGCTTCGGCGGCAAGGAAACCCAGGCGGCACCGCTGGCCTGCGTCGCCGCCCTGCTGGCCCACGCCACCGGGCGGCCGGTGAAGTACCGGCTGTCCCGGGCAGACGACATGGTGCAGACCGGCAAGCGCCACGACTTCTACAACACCTATGACATTGGCTTTGATGACGACGGCCTGATTCGCGGTGCCGACATCATGGTGGCCGGCCGTTGCGGCTATTCCCCGGACCTGTCCGACGCCATAGTAGACAGAGCCATGTTCCACGCCGACAACGCCTATTATCTGGACCAGGCCCGGGTGGTGGGCCACCGCTGTAAAACCCATACGGTGTCCAACACCGCCTTTCGGGGTTTTGGCGGCCCCCAGGGCATGATGATCATCGAAAAGGCCATGGACGACATCGCCCGGCACCTGGGCCGTGATCCGCTGGATGTCCGCAAACTCAACCTCTACCGGCCCGGACGAGACACCACCCACTATGGCCAGACGGTGGAACAGCATGTACTGGAGGAATTGATGGAAAATCTGGAGGCCAGCTCTGATTACCGGCGGCGCCGTGCGGAAGTCACCAGTTTCAACCGGACCAGTCCGGTGCTCAAGCGGGGCCTGGCACTAACGCCAGTAAAGTTCGGCATCTCCTTTACCGCCAAGCACCTGAACCAGGCCGGCGCGCTGGTGCATATCTACACCGACGGCAGCATCGTGGTGAACCACGGCGGCACCGAAATGGGCCAGGGCCTGTACATCAAGGTGGCCCAGGTGGTGGCCTCCGCCTTCCAGGTGGACCTGGCACGGGTCAAGGTGTCCGCCGCCCGCACCGACAAGGTATCCAATACCTCGCCCACGGCAGCGTCATCAGGTTCGGACCTGAACGGCATGGCGGCGCTGGATGCCTGCGAGAAAATTCTGGAAGGGCTGGTGGCCTTCGCCGCAAAACACTGGTCCACCCCGCCGGAGCAAATCAGCTTCTCCGACAACCAGGTGATGGTCGGTGGTCTGGCGGTGCCCTGGGAAACCTTCATTCAGGCCGCCTACATGAACCGGGTGCCTCTGTGGTCCTCCGGCTTCTACGCCACGCCCAAGATCCACTACGACCCGGAGACCGGCACCGGCCGACCATTCCTCTACTACGCCAACGGTGCCGCCTGTTCTGAAGTAGTGGTGGACACCCTCACCGGGGAATACCGGGTGGTGCGTACCGACATCCTCCACGATGTGGGCCGCTCCCTGAACCCGGAGATCGACATCGGCCAAATCGAGGGCGGCTTTGTGCAGGGCATGGGCTGGCTGACCACTGAAGAGCTGGTTTACAGCGACGAAGGGCGGCTGTTGACCACCGGCCCAGCCACCTACAAGATTCCGGCGGTGTCCGACTGCCCACCGGATCTGCGGGTGACCCTGCTGCCGGAGAGTCCCAACCGCGAAGCCACCGTCTTCCACTCCAAGGCCGTGGGCGAGCCGCCCTTAATGCTGAGTATCGCCGTGTGGAGTGCCCTGCGGGATGCGGTGGCCAGCATCACCGACTACCGCTACAGCCCGCCCCTGGACACTCCCGCCACGCCGGAGCGGGTACTCAGCGCCGTCACCGCCAGCCAGCATTGGCTGGCCCGACAAAAGGAGATCGCATAATGGACAGGCGACTGAACTGGTACCAGGCCGTGGCCGAGTGCGAGTCGCGGGGTGAGCCCTACGTGCTGGTCACCGTACTGGGTGTGACCGGCTCGGTACCCCGGGAACCCGCCAGCAAAATGGTAGTCACCGGCGAGCACAGCTACGACACCATCGGCGGCGGCCACCTGGAATACCGCATCTGCCAGCAGGCCCGTGAGCGGCTGGCGAAGCAGGACTACAGCAGCGAGCTGGGGCATTTCCCGCTGGGTGCCAGCCTGGGACAATGCTGCGGTGGCAGCGTGTCGGTATTGATCGAGGCGCATCCGGGCTGCGAGCAGGAACTGGTGATCTTCGGAGCCGGCCATGTGGCCCGGGCCCTGGTGACCATCCTCGGGGACCTGCCCTGGCGCGTCACCTGGGTGGACGAACGGGCCGACCAGTTCCCCGCCGAAATTCCCGCCAACATCCGCATCCACCACACCGATGACCCGGCAGGCGATGCCCCGGCCCTGTGCGCCGGCAAACAGGTGCTGATCCTGACCCACAACCACCAACTGGATTTCGAGCTGTGCCGCATCCTCCTCACCGCCGGCAACTGCGCGGGCATCGGCCTGATCGGCTCTGACACCAAGGCGGAACGTTTCCGCCAGAGACTGATCCACCGGGGTTTCAGCCCGGACCAGATCAATACAATCCGTTGTCCGGTAGGCCGCTCTGACGTGCCCGGTAAACGTCCCATGGAAGTCGCCGTATCCATCTGCGCCGAGCTGCTCAGCCTGGGCGCCGGCGCGGGCCAACCTGGCGCCCGCCGCGGCCTGCCGTGGAAGGAACTTAAAGGTCTGATCCAGAACAACGAGACCGGGCCACAACCGGAAGGACGCCTGCCAGCCATCCGACAAGAGAAACCCGAATGAGCCTTGAAACAATCAACGCCCTGCCCCGACAACAGGCCGAGGACCTTTTCCGGGACTGCTGCGCCGCCGGGCCCTGGGTGCAGGGCATGGTGGAAAACCGCCCCTATGCCAGCCGCGAGGCCATGCTGGCGCAGAGCCGTCAGCTATGGCCCAGCCTCACCGAGCGCGACTGGCTTCAGGCCTTTGAGGCCCACCCGACGATCGGCGATGTGGACAGCCTGAGAAAGAAATACGCCAGCACCAAAGCCCTGGCCAGTGGCGAGCAGGCCGGTGCCCTGGGCGCCGATGAAGACCTGCTCCGGCGCCTGAAGCAGGGCAACGACGCCTACCTGGAAAAGTTCGGATTTATCTTCATCGTCTGCGCCACCGGCAGGTCCGCCAGTGAGATGCTCGCCCTGCTGGAGGCGCGGCTGCCCAACAGCCGCGAAGTGGAACTGAAAAACGCCGCACGGGAACAGGCAAAGATCACAGAGATACGACTGGAGAAACTGGCATGAATGCAAAGAGTCCCATCACCACCCACATCCTGGACCTGGGCACCGGCCGGCCGGCTGACGGCGTCGCGGTGACCCTCAGCAAGGTTCTGGGTGGCAGGAAGACCCTCATCGCCGAGGGTATCACCGACAACGACGGACGCATCATGAACTGGTTCGATGCCCCCCTCGACGCGGGCCACCACCGGCTGACCTTCGCCACCGGCATCTGGTACCAGGAGCGGGGACTGGAAACCTTCTTCCCCGAGGTGAGCCTGGACTTTCACGTGGCCGACACCGACGCCCACTACCATGTTCCGCTGCTGCTGAACCAATGGGGCTACTCGACCTACCGGGGGAGCTGATGACCAGAACAGCCCATACTGCGTTCCCGGCAGGATGCGAGGCCCACCGGGGCGCCCTGCTCCACTTCCTCGACGACCCCGGCAACGACCCGGAACCCGCAGCCGGCAGCCTGGCGCATTTCGGGGACGGCCTGCTGGTGCTGCTGAACGGCCAGGTGCTCGCCGCCGGCCCGGCGGAGGACCTGTTGCCACAGCTGTCTGATGGCACCCCGGTCACTCACTGGCAGGGCGGCCTGATCCTGCCCGGATTTATCGATACCCACGTGCATATGCCGCAACTGGGGGTGATGGCCAGCTACGGCACCCAGTTGCTGGACTGGCTGGAGACCTACACCTTCCCCCACGAGGCCCGTTTCAGTGATGGCGACTGGGCCCGGGCCGAGGCGCAACGATTCACCGACCTGCTGCTGGCCCACGGCACCACCTCCGGGCTGGTGTTCTGCACTTCCCACCCCGCCTCGGTGGATGCCCTGTTCGAGGCTGCCGAAAGCCGGGGCATGGGCCTGACCGGCGGCAAGGTGATGATGGACCGCCACGCCCCGGATAACCTCACCGATACCACCCAGGGCAGCTACGATGACAGCCTGGCGCTACTGCAGAAATGGCATGGCAAAGGCCGCCAGCGCTATGCGATTACCCCGCGTTTTGCGGCGACGTCCACCCCTGAGCAGCTCACCCTGGCCGGCAGGCTGGCCGCCGACCATCCGGATGTATTGGTCCAGACCCACTGGGCAGAGAACACCGGCGAAATCCAGTGGATCAGTGAACTCTTCCCGGAGCGGCACAGCTATCTGGACGTGTACGACCACCACGGCCTGCTGGGGGATCATACGATACTGGCCCACGGCATCCATATTGACGCCCGGGACCGCCAGCGGCTGGCCGAAACCGGCACCCGCATCGCCTTCTGCCCCACCTCCAACACCTTCCTGGGCAGCGGCCTGTTCGACTTCCGCAGCGCCCGGGAGACAGGCGTGAGCGTAGGCCTGGCATCCGACGTGGGCGGCGGCACCAGCCTGTCGATGCTGGCCACCATGGCCGAGGCCTACAAGGTCTGCCGCCTGCGGGGCCAGACTCTGACACCCTGGCAGGCGTTCTACCTGGCCACCCTGGGTAACGCCCGGGTACTGCACCAGTCGGACCAGACCGGCAGCTTCCGGCCCGGTCGCCACGCCGACTTCGTGGTGCTCGACCAGAATGCCTCACCCGCCCTGAATATGAAGCAGGCCTACACCCACACCCTGGCAGAGACCCTGTTCAACCTGATGATCCTGGGGGACGACCGGGCCATCGCGGCCACCGCCGTGGCCGGTGAGGTCCGCTATCGCAGGTTCGGTGACACCATCGCAACCACCCAGTCGCCCGCGTCCCCCATTCAAGGAGCCTGATTCATGGAAGCATACCTCACCGAGTGGCTGGCCCTGTTGGTCCGCTGGATACACGTAATCGCCGGCGTCGCCTGGATCGGAGCATCCTTCTATTTCATCTGGCTGGACAACCACCTCAGGGAACCGCCGGAGTGGAAGCAGCAGAAAGGCATCAAGGGGGATCTGTGGGCCATCCACGGCGGTGGCTTCTACGAAATCGCCAAGTATCGCTACGGCCCGGAACGCATGCCGGAACAGCTGCACTGGTTCAAGTGGGAGGCCTACTCCACCCTGCTCAGCGGCATGGCGCTGCTGTTCGTAGTGTACTACCTGGGCTCGCCCGGCTACCTGGTGGACCCGGCCAAGGCCGATCTTGCCACCGGCACGGCCATGGCCATCGGACTCGGCGGCATCGCCCTGGTGCTGGCCCTGTACGAAGCACTGATCCGGAGCCCGCTGGCGAACAGCGGCCGGCTGTTCGGCCTGGTGTTCTTTCTGATCCTGATACTGGCAGACTGGGCCTACTTCCAGTGGTTTTCCGGCCGCGGTGCCTTCATCCACGTGGGCGCCACCATCGGCACGGTGATGGTGGCCAACGTGTTCCTGGGCATCATTCCCTCCCAGAAGGCCCTGGTGGCCACGGTACGTGCCAACCGCGAACCGGATGCCCGGGTCAAACGCCTGGCGGACCTGGCCAAGCTGCGCTCCACCCACAACAACTATTTGACCCTGCCGATCCTGTTCATCATGATCAGCAATCACTACCCGTCCCTGTACGGCCATCCCCATGGCTGGGCGATCCTGGCGGCCATCGGCTTCATCACCGCCTTTGCCCGTCACTATTTCAACCTGCGCCACCGGGGCATCCGCAAACCATCGATCCTGGTGGCCTCGGCCGTGATGGGCCTGGCCCTGGTCTGGGTATTGGCGCCTACACCGGCCAGCGATGCCCCGGCGGCCTCGGCGCCGGTATCCGACAGCACCGTGCGGCGCATCGTCCAGACCCATTGCCTGGGCTGCCATGCCCGCCATCCGAGTCAGCCGGGCTTTCAGGCGCCGCCGGCCGGCATCGTGCTGGAGCAGCCCGCCCAGTGGCTCAGCCACAAGGCCCAGATCCTGCAGGCGGCGGTGGCCACCCAGTACATGCCCCTGGGCAACCTCACCGGCATGACCGAACAGGAACGGCGGCAGCTGGGACAATGGCTGAACCAGACACACTGACACACCAACGAACCCTGGAGGTTGGCATGCAAGATTTCATTCGGCAGCTCCCCAAGGTGGAGCTGCATCTGCACATCGAAGGCACCCTGGAACCGGAACTGATGTTCGAACTGGCGCAACGCAACCGGATCGACATCCCCTTCGCCTCGCCCCGGGAAGTGCGCGAAGCCTACCAGTTCTGCAACCTGCAATCCTTCCTGGACATCTACTACCAGGGCGCGAACGTGCTGATTCACGAGCAGGACTTCTTTGACCTGACCTGGGCCTACCTGCTGCGCTGCCAGGAAGACCAGGTGATGCACACGGAAATCTTCTTCGACCCCCAGACCCACACTGCCCGGGGCATCGACTTCGCCACCGTGGCCGGGGGCATCCGCAGGGCGCTGGACAGGGGCCAGGCGGAGCTGGGTATTTCCAGCCACCTCATCCTGTGCTTCCTGCGCCACCTCAGTGAGGCAGACGCGATGGCCACCCTGGAGCAGGCCCTGCCCTACCGGGACAGCATCATCGGGGTGGGACTGGATTCCTCCGAACTGGGCCACCCACCGGAAAAATTCACCCGGGTCTTCCGCCGGGCCCGGGACACCGGCTTCCTGGCCGTCGCCCACGCCGGCGAGGAAGGCCCCGCCGGGAACATCCGCGGCGCCATAGAGGCTCTGGGCGTCCAGCGCATCGACCACGGTGTGCGCTGTGTGGAGGACCCGGCCCTGGTACGGGAACTGGCCCGGACCCGCATGCCGCTGACCGTCTGCCCACTCTCCAACGTCAAACTGAAGGTGTTCGAGACCATGCAGGCACACAACATTGTCGGGCTGCTGCGCCAGGGCCTGTGCGTCACCATCAACTCCGACGACCCGGCCTATTTCGGCGGCTACATGACCGACAACTTCCTTGCCCTCGCCGAGGCCCACCCCGTCACCCGGGAGGAACTGGCCCGGTTCACCCTCAACGCCATCGAAGCAAGCTTTGTCACCGAAGAACAAAAGCAGTCAATGGCCGCAAAAGTACGGCGCTTTCTGGCGGAGAATGCCGGGTAAGCTGCAGTGGCCGGGTGAGTGGGCCTCAGGCTCAGGAGGCAGCCTGCCCCGCTGCCTCGAAGTTGGCCTGGATGCGTTGCAGCAGGTAGTCCCGGGCGGAAATGGGCGGGTATTTCTGCTCCGGGCCCTGGATGATTTCATCCTTGTTGGCCTGGCAGAAAAACGCCAGGCTGTAGCGGGGGCCGTTGTACTCGCCCGGCCTGGGCATGCGGACGCGGTGCAGGGTCGACTTCAGGCGGTCGTCGCTCCAACGCATGAGCATGTCGCCGATGTTGCAGGTGATCAGGCCGTCTTTCGGTGTCACCGAATACCACTCCCGTTCCCCGCCCTTGCCCTCGGTGCCCCGGCCCGGGCTGACCTGCAGGCCGCCCTGGCCTTCCTGCTGGAAGACCATGGTCAGGCAGTCGAAGTCAGTATGGGCACCGGCGCGCCAGATCGAGGGGTCCAGCGGCTGGTCCTCCGGCTGCGGCAGATAGTGCAACAGCCTCAGGGTGCTCTGGTAATCCGGTTGTGCCCGGTCGTGGGCTTTGGTAAAAAAGTCCCGTTCAAAGCCCAGGCGATCGGCAAAGCAGGACAGGATGTCCATGCCCAGGCACCAGGCCCGGTATTCGAAATTCAGCATCACCCGCTGAAATTCCGGCACCAGCGTCTGGTTGGGCCACAGGTCATCCATGTGCGGCAGGGTAATCTGGTAGGACTCCTTGTCATCCGCGGTTCCCGTGGACGGGCGCACCTGGGATTTGAACTCCCAGCCGGCGTTGAGGCCCTTCTTGAGCCGGAAGCGCTGCTTCTCGGCTTCCGGCAGGGCAAAGAACCTCTCTGACAGGCCGAAGGCCTCGCCGACCAGGCCAGGCTCCAGGCCATGATTGGCCAGCTGGAAGAAGCCCACCTCGTTGGCGGCCTGCCAGAGCTGGTCGGTGATTTCCTCCCGTCGCGGTTCGAAATCGGTCAGGTCGATCACGGGCACGTCCCGGTCGATCTCCTTGCCCATGCCACCAAAGGTGGTTTCCAGATTCAGTTCCTTGAGAGCGTACTTTTCTGCAGTGTTGGTCATCGGTGCCTCCGGGGCTATCCGCCTGAGTGGATTGACGGCCGGAGGGGATCAGCGGAGGGGCAAATGCAGCGGGTCCTGCTGCCGCCGCCAACCGCGCGCTCCCACGCCAGCCGACGACTGAGCAATGACCCGACACCGGCCATGCGCCAGTGCCTGACTGCTTCTACTCAGACTAGACATGATGTTTTGACCTGCCCGTCCTCAACGATCGTGGGTTATCGTTGGGGATGGGTAAAAACCCTTAGACAGAGCCACATTGAGGAGTCGCGGTCGCTG
>JACIZI010000038.1 GCA_014359475.1 Marinobacter sp.
TGTACCCCAGACTTCGTGACATACACGGGTCAGAGCAGCAGTCAGGGTTGTCTTGCCATGGTCAACGTGACCAATTGTACCCACGTTGAGGTGGGGTTTATTACGCTGAAATTTTTCTTTAGACACGGTTACACCTCTTACTTTTTTTCAAGTCCTGGGGATCAACCCTTGTTAATGATCGCTTCGGCAATGTTCGAGGGAGCTTCCGAGTAACCGGCAAACTCCATTGCATAAGACGCGCGACCCTGTGTGGCGGAGCGCAGATCTGTGGCGTAACCGAACATTTCCGACAGCGGAACTTCAGCCCGGATAATCTTGCCGCCAGGACCTTCCTCCATGCCCTGAACAACACCACGACGACGGTTCAGATCGCCCACAACATCGCCCATGTAGTCCTCGGGCGTGACAACCTCAACTTTCATGATCGGCTCCAGGATGGCCGGGTCAGCCTGAAGGGCCCCCTTCTTCATGGCCATGGAACCGGCGACTTTGAACGCCATTTCGTTGGAGTCAACATCGTGGTAGGAGCCATCATACAGGGTTGCTTTAATGCGCAGCAGGGGATAGCCGGCCAGACAACCGTTTTGCATCTGCTCTTCGATACCCTGTTGTACCGCCGGAATGTATTCCTTTGGAACAACGCCGCCAACGATTTCGTTGACGAAGATAAAGTTCTCGCCATCTTCCTCGTCCAGGGGTAACGGCTCCAGCTTGATCTTGACGTGACCGTACTGACCGCGACCACCGGACTGGCGAACGAATTTACCTTCGACATCCACAGGCTTGCGGATGCGCTCACGATACGCCACCTGAGGCTTACCGATGTTCGCTTCCACCTTGAACTCACGTCTCATACGGTCGACGATGATGTCCAGATGCAACTCACCCATGCCAGAGATGATGGTCTGACCGGATTCTTCGTCGGTACGAACCCGGAAAGAAGGGTCTTCCTGGGCCAGCTTGCCCAACGCAACACCCATCTTTTCCTGATCTGCCTTGGACTTCGGCTCAACAGCAACAGAGATAACCGGCTCCGGGAACTCCATCCGCTCCAGGATGATCTTGTGATTTTCATCACAGAGGGTATCACCGGTTGTCACGCTCTTGAGACCGATCGCTGCGGCGATGTCACCTGCCAGAACTTCCTTGATTTCCTGGCGCTCTTTGGAGTGCATCTGCACCATCCGGCCGACCCGCTCTTTCTTCTGCTTGACGGAGTTATAGACCGCGGAGCCGCTTTGCAGCGTACCGGAATAAACCCGGAAGAACGTCAGAGTACCCACGAACGGGTCGGTAGCGATCTTGAAGGCCAGCGCCGAGAAGGGCGCATCATCGTCCGCCTGGCGGGTTTCTTCCGTGCCATCCTCGTCCACCTCGCCGCGGATCGCCTTGACTTCGTCCGGCGCAGGCAGGAATTCGATGACGGAATCCAGAACAGCCTGAACACCCTTGTTCTTGAACGCGGAGCCGCAGGTCGCAACGACGATCTCATTGGCCAGGGTGCGCATCCGCAACCCTTTCTTGATATCCTCAATGGACAGATCGCCCTCATCGAGGTAGCGCTCCATCAACTCTTCATTCGCTTCAGCGGCCGCCTCAACCATTTGTTCCCGGTACATGGCGACTTCGTCAGCCATTTCTTCGGGAACATCACGCTGATCGTAGGTGGCACCTGCGTCGTCCTCGTTCCAGTAGATGGCCTTGTTACGAATCAGATCGACGATGCCGGCGAAATCTTCTTCAGCACCAATCGGCAATTGGATGGGAACCGCGTTAGCACCCAGCCGGGTCTTGATCTGCTCAACCACACGAAGGAAATTAGCGCCCGCGCGATCCATCTTGTTGACGAACACCATGCGAGGCACTTCGTACTTGTTAGCCTGACGCCAAACGGTTTCAGACTGCGGCTCGACACCGGAAGAGCCACAAAATACAACCACCGCGCCATCAAGAACACGCAGCGAACGCTCTACCTCGATGGTGAAGTCAACGTGCCCAGGGGTATCGATGATATTGATACGGTGCTCAGGATACTGCTTATCCATACCCTGCCAGAAACAGGTGGTTGCGGCCGAGGTAATGGTAATACCACGCTCCTGTTCCTGCTCCATCCAGTCCATTGTCGCCGCACCGTCGTGCACCTCACCGATCTTGTGAGAGATACCCGTATAAAACAGAACCCGTTCGGTCGTCGTTGTCTTGCCCGCGTCAACGTGGGCACAGATGCCGATGTTTCTGTAACGTTTGATAGGAGTCTTGCGTGCCACTGTATAAACCTCGGCTCTTTAGAAACGGAAGTGAGAGAATGCCTTGTTGGCTTCGGCCATGCGGTGAACATCTTCCCGCTTCTTGACTGCGGAACCCTTGCTGTCCGCAGCATCCAGAATCTCGCCTGCGAGACGCTGGGCCATGGACTTCTCACCACGCTTCCTTGAGAATTCTACGAGCCAGCGCATGGCCAGCGCGTTCTGACGGGAAGGCCGCACTTCTACGGGCACCTGGTACGTCGCACCACCGACACGGCGGGACTTTACCTCCACCATCGGCTGGATATTTTCCAGGGCCTTCTCGAACATCTCGATCGGCTCTTCCTTGGACTTTTCGGCAACAATATCGAGCGCGCCATAAACAATGCGCTCTGCCACGGATTTCTTGCCACTCTCCATCACATGGTTGATGAACTTGGCCAGCCGGGCACTGTTGAACTTGGGATCCGGGATAATTTCCCGTTTTGCAGCAACTCTTCTTCTAGGCATCGATAAGCCCTTATATATCAAAAAGGTCTTCAGGAACCCCTGAGATAGCCCATCGGCTACTCAGCCTTACTCTTACCGTTCTTCGCAGCAACGATAAAAGACACCTGTGTATTCGGCATCAGGACTTGGGTCGTTTTACACCGTACTTGGAGCGGCCCTGCTTACGGTTCTGCACACCCTGGGTGTCCAGCGTTCCGCGAACAGTGTGATAGCGCACGCCCGGAAGGTCTTTTACTCGACCGCCACGGATCAGCACAACACTGTGCTCCTGAAGGTTATGACCTTCACCACCAATGTATGAGGAAACCTCGTAGCCGTTGGTCAGACGAACACGGCACACTTTACGCAGTGCTGAGTTCGGCTTCTTCGGCGTTGTGGTGTACACACGAGTGCACACACCACGGCGCTGAGGGCAAGCCTGGAGAGCAGGAACATCACTCTTGGCTACCTTGCGCTTACGAGGCTTACGTACCAACTGATTAATCGTTGCCATGTAAGCAAACTCCAAAAACCATACCAATGAAACTTACCCCCGACAGGCGGGGGTAAAATTTAAGGGACGCAAGTGTAAGCCCGCGTCCCCGGACAGTCAAGATGACTGCTCTCTTTTTAACCACCCCGCAAGGTCCGTAACTTTACGGAGTGGCCGCCAGGATTACTGCTCCCGGTTAAGCTCGGCGCTCAGCGCCTCGACCACGTCTTCCGCGGTAACGCCCTGCTCTTCCATCTCGCGCTTGCGACGGCGCTCATTGTGATAAGCGAGGCCGGTACCGGCCGGAATCAATCGGCCAACCACTACGTTCTCCTTCAGGCCGCGCAGATAATCTCGCTTACCCGTGACGGCACCTTCGGTGAGAACCCGCGTGGTTTCCTGGAACGACGCTGCGGAAATGAATGACTCGGTCGCCAGGGATGCCTTGGTGATACCCAACAGCAGACGTTCGAACCTTGCGGGTTCCTTGTCGGCCGCAGCCGCTTTTTCGTTCGCTTCCAGGACATGGGTGATTTCCACCTGATCCCCGGCCAGCAGCGAGGTGTCCCCCGCATCAGTGACCTCCACCTTGCGCAACATCTGCCGAACGATAACCTCAATGTGTTTATCGTTGATGACAACACCCTGCAGACGGTAAACGTCCTGGATTTCGTTGGTGATGTACTTGGCCAGTTCCACGACGCCCAGCAGACGCAGGATATCGTGGGGGTTGGACGGACCATCAGAGATAACTTCACCCTTCTCGACCGTTTCACCCTCGAACACATTCAGCTGGCGATGCTTGGGAATCAGTACCTCGTACGGATCGTCATCCCTCGGCGTGATCACCAGGCGCTTCTTGCCCTTGGTTTCCTTGCCGAAGGAAACCACACCACTGATTTCCGCCAGAATGGAGGATTCTTTCGGGCGGCGCGCCTCGAACAAGTCGGCAACCCGCGGCAGACCACCAGTGATATCCCGGGTCTTGGAGCTTTCCTGCGGGATACGTGCGACCACGCCACCCAGCTCGATGTTCGCACCATTGGCCATGGTGACCAAGGCGTTGGCCGGCAGGAAGTAGATCGCCTTGCCACCGCCGGGCAGCTCAACCTCCTCGCCTTTCTCATCCAGTAACTGGATGGCCGGACGCAAATCCTTACCGGCAGCGGGACGATCCTTGGGATCGATCACTTCCATGGTGGAAAGGCCGGTCAGCTCGTCGGTCTGGGTACGAACGGTAATGCCTTCTTCCATATTCACGAAGCGGGCCGTACCTATCGCTTCAGCGATGATCGGGTGGGTGTGGGGATCCCACTTGGCCACCGGAACACCGGCTTCCACCTCGTCACCCTGTTTCACCGACAACACGGCGCCGTAGGGCAGCTTGTACCACTCACGCTCACGACCCTGCTCATCGGCAACCGCCAGTGCGGAAGAACGGGAGACAACCACCAGGGTACCATCGGACTTCTCGATGGACTTCATGTTATGCAGGCGCACCGTACCGCCATGCTTTACCTGGATGTTGTCGACTGCCGAAGCCCGGCTCGCCGCACCGCCAATGTGGAAGGTGCGCATGGTCAGCTGGGTACCCGGCTCACCGATGGACTGGGCCGCGATAACACCGACAGCCTCACCCACATTCACCTGATGACCACGGGCCAGATCACGGCCGTAACACTTGGAACAGATACCGTGGCGGGTCTCACAGGTGATCGCGGAGCGCACCCAGACCTCATCCACGCCGGCAAGCTCCAGCTTTTCGATGGTTTTCTCATCCAGCAGAGTGCCGGCCTCAACCACGGCATTGTCCTTGTCGGTCGGAGTGAAGGCGTCTCGAGCCGTCACACGACCCAGAACCCGGTCACCCAGCGGCACAACCACGTCACCGCCTTCGATATGCGGTGTCATCAACAGGCCTTCGGAGGTACCGCAATCTTCTTCGGTCACCACCAGATCCTGCGACACATCGACCAGACGACGAGTCAGATAACCGGAGTTGGCCGTCTTCAGGGCCGTGTCCGCCAGACCTTTACGGGCACCGTGGGTGGAGATGAAGTACTGCAGTACGTTCAGACCTTCACGGAAGTTTGCAGTGATCGGCGTTTCGATGATGGAGCCGTCCGGCTTGGCCATCAGACCTCGCATACCGGCCAACTGACGGATCTGAGCTGCGGAACCCCGGGCACCGGAGTCAGCCATCATGTAAACGGAGTTGAAGGACTCCTGCATCAGATATTCGCCATCCTCGCCCTTGACCGGATTGCCATCCGCTCCGATCACCTGCTCTTTGGAGAGGCGATCCATCATGGCCTTGGACACCTTGTCATTGGCGCGGGACCAGATGTCAATGACCTTGTTGTACTTCTCGCCCTGGGTCAGCAGGCCGGAGGCATACTGGGTCTCGATATCCTTCACTTCCTGGGAAGCGGCGTCCACCATCTCGTACTTCTCGGGCGGAATTTCGAAATCGTTGAAACCGATCGAGATACCGGAAACCGTCGCATAGTGGTAACCCATGTACATCAGCTGATCCGCGAAGATGACCGTGTCCTTGAGACCGGCATCCCGGTAGCAAGTGTTGATCAGATTCGAGATCGACTTCTTGACCATCGGCTTGTTCACGATATCGAACGGAAGACCGTCCGGCACGATATCAAACAGCAGTGCACGACCCACGGTGGTGTCCACGATCTTGTAGGACTCGACCTTTTCACCGTTGCTGTCGTAGCTCACTTCCTTGACGCGAACCTTGACGATGGCCTGCAGATCCACCTTGCCGGCCCCATAGGCGCGGTGAGCCTCTTTCACGTCGGCAAACACCATGCCTTCGCCCAGGGCACTCTTGCGATCCCGGGTCATGTAGTACAGACCCAGCACCACGTCCTGGGAGGGCACAATGATCGGCTCGCCGTTGGCAGGCGACAGCACGTTGTTGGTGGACATCATCAACGCACGGGCTTCCAGCTGTGCCTCCAGGGTCAGCGGCAGGTGCACCGCCATCTGGTCACCGTCGAAGTCCGCGTTATAGGCCGCACAGACCAGCGGATGCAGCTGGATCGCTTTGCCTTCAATCAGCACCGGCTCGAACGCCTGAATGCCCAGACGGTGCAGGGTCGGCGCTCGGTTCAGCAGAATCGGGTGTTCACGGATGACCTCGTCCAGGATATCCCAGACCACGCCTTCTTCCCGCTCGACCATTTTCTTGGCGGCCTTGATAGTGGTCGCCAGGCCACGGTGCTCCAGCTTGGAGAAGATGAACGGCTTGAACAGCTCCAGAGCCATTTTCTTCGGCAGACCGCACTGGTGCAGACGCAGGTACGGACCCACCACGATGACCGAACGGCCGGAATAGTCCACCCGCTTACCCAGCAGGTTCTGACGGAAACGACCTTGCTTGCCCTTGATCATGTCGGCCAGGGACTTCAGCGGGCGCTTGTTGGTGCCGGTGATAGCACGGCCGCGACGACCATTATCCAGCAGCGCATCCACAGCTTCCTGCAGCATGCGCTTCTCGTTGCGCACGATGATGTCCGGCGCGTTCAGCTCCAGCAGACGCTTGAGGCGGTTGTTCCGGTTGATCACCCGACGGTACAGATCGTTCAGATCGGAGGTGGCAAAACGGCCACCATCCAACGGTACCAGCGGACGCAGATCCGGCGGCAGAACCGGCAGGACAGACATAATCATGTCGCCAGGCTTGTTGCCGGAGTACAGGAACGCCTCAAGAATCTTCAACCGCTTGGTGAACTTCTTGATCTTGGTTTCGGAGTTGGTCTGGGGAATTTCCTCCCGCAGGGCATCAACGTCTGCCTGCAGGTCAATGTCCTCCAGCAGCTCCTTGATCGCCTCGGCACCCATGCGCGCATCGAATTCATCACCGAACTCTTCCAGGGCCTCATAGTACTGTTCGTCGTTGAGCAGCTGGCCTTTCTCCAGGGTGGTCATACCCGGATCGATAACAATAAAGCTCTCGAAGTACAGGACCCGTTCGATGTCGCGCAGGGTCATGTCCAGCATCATACCGATGCGGGACGGAAGGGACTTGAGGAACCAGATGTGGGCAACCGGGCTGGCCAGCTCAATATGTCCCATGCGTTCACGGCGCACACTCGCCAACGCCACTTCCACGCCACACTTCTCGCAGATGACACCGCGGTGCTTCAGGCGCTTGTATTTGCCACACAGGCACTCATAGTCCTTGATCGGACCAAAGATCTTGGCACAGAACAGACCGTCACGCTCCGGCTTGAAAGTCCGGTAGTTGATGGTCTCGGGTTTTTTCACCTCACCAAAGGACCAAGACCGGATCATGTCCGGGGATGCCAGACCAATACGGATGGCATCAAATTCCTTGCTTTGGTTCTGGCTCTTGAGAAGATTCAGTAAATCTTTCATCAGTAAAAGCTCCGGATGGCGTTAATCTCGGGCGGGCACACAGGGTGCCCGCTCACGCTGCCAAAAACGATTCGGCTCACTCGGATTCCAGCTCGATGTCGATACCCAGCGAACGGATTTCCTTGACAAGAACGTTGAAGGACTCGGGCATGCCCGGCTCCATGCGATGATCGCCATCGACAATGTTCTTGTACATCTTGGTACGGCCATTCACGTCGTCCGACTTGACGGTGAGCATTTCCTGCAGGGTGTAGGCGGCACCATAGGCCTCCAGCGCCCACACTTCCATCTCACCGAACCGCTGGCCACCAAACTGCGCCTTACCACCCAGCGGCTGCTGGGTAACCAGACTGTAGGAGCCGGTGGAACGAGCATGCATCTTGTCGTCGATCAGGTGGTTCAGCTTGAGTATGTACATGTAGCCAACGGTCACCGGGCGGTCAAACTTGTCGCCGGTACGGCCATCGTACAATTCCGTCTGCCCCGTCGTGCTCAGACCCGCCAGTTCAAGCATGTGCTTGACCTCGGCTTCCTTGGCACCGTCGAATACCGGCGTTGCCATCGGGACGCCTTCACGCAGGTTACCGGCCAGCTGCAGGATTTCCCGATCGTTCAGGGAGTCCAGGTCGACTTTGAACACTTCGTCCGAGTGATTGTAGATCTGGTCCAGTAATTCGCGCAGCTCGGCCACCTTGCGCTGCTCGTCCAGCATCCGGCTGATACGCTCGCCCAGACCCTTGGCGGCAGCACCCAGGTGAGTTTCCAGTACCTGACCGACGTTCATCCGTGACGGCACACCCAGCGGGTTCAGCACCACGTCAACCGGCGTGCCATGCTCGTCATACGGCATATCTTCAACCGGCATGACCGCAGAGATAACACCCTTGTTACCGTGACGACCGGCCATTTTGTCACCCGGCTGGATGCGACGCTTGATCGCGAGATAGACCTTGACGATTTTCAGCACGCCCGGTGCCAGGTCATCGCCCTGCTGCAGCTTGCCTTTCTTGTCTTCAAAGCGTGCATCATGGTCCTTCTTGCGATCCTCAAGGCCCTGCTCGGATTTCTCCAGCAGTTCATTGAGCGCCTCATCCTTCATGCGCAGCTTGAACCAGTCATCCTTCGGCAGTTCCGACAGGTAGGCTTCGTCCAGCATGGCACCTTTCTTCAGGCCCGGAGCACTGATCACTTCCTGGTCCTTGAGGGCACTGGTCAGGCGCTCATAGGTCGCGCCTTCAACAATGCGGTACTCGTCCTTCAGATCCTTACGGAACTGGTCCAGCTGTTCCTTTTCGATAGACAGCGCCCGCTGGTCCTTCTCGATGCCATCACGGGTGAAGACCTGCACGTCGATAACCGTACCCCGGGTCCCGGTGGGCACACGCTGGGAGGTATCCTTAACGTCCGAGGCCTTCTCGCCGAAGATAGCCCTCAGGAGCTTTTCCTCCGGGGTCAGCTGGGTCTCGCCTTTCGGGGTCACCTTACCGACCAGGATATCGCCGGGGCCGACTTCCGCACCGATATACACAATGCCGGACTCATCCAGCTTGGACAGCGCACTTTCACCGACGTTCGGAATATCCGCAGTGATTTCCTCGCTGCCCAGCTTGGTGTCACGGGCCACACAGGTCAGTTCCTGAATGTGGATGGTGGTCAGACGGTCTTCCTGTACCACCTTCTCGGAGATGAGGATGGAGTCCTCAAAGTTGTAACCGTTCCAGGGCATGAACGCGATGCGCATGTTCTGACCCAGGGCCAGTTCACCCAGATCCACGGACGGGCCGTCCGCCAGCACGTCACCACGGGCCACCACATCACCGGCATTCACGATGGAGCGCTGGTTGATGCAGGTGTTCTGGTTGGAACGGGTGTATTTGGTCAGGTTGTAGATGTCCACACCAGCATCACCGGCTGCGGTTTCTTCATTGTTAACCCGTACCACGATCCGCGCCGCATCGACGCTTTCGATCACACCGCCACGACGGGCGGTCACGCAGACACCGGAATCCTGGGCAACCGTGCGCTCCACACCGGTACCGACCAGCGGCACCTGTGCCCTGAGCGTCGGCACTGCCTGACGCTGCATGTTGGCACCCATCAGGGCCCGGTTGGCATCGTCGTGCTCCAGGAACGGGATCAGTGATGCCGCAACGGACACAACCTGGCGCGGCGAAACATCCATGAAGTTGACCGCTTCCGGCGGCGCGACAGTGAATTCGTTCTGGTGACGAACGGTAACCAGTTCGTCCGTCAGGCGCTTGCCCTCGTCAGTTGCGGCGCTGGCCTGGGCGATGATGTAGTTGCTCTCCTCGATTGCGGAGAGATACACCAGCTCATCGGTCACCACACCATCCACCACCTTCCGGTACGGACTTTCCAGGAAGCCGTAGGAGTTGGAGCGGGCGTAGGTGGCCAGCGAGTTGATCAGACCGATGTTGGGGCCTTCCGGCGTCTCGATCGGACACACACGACCATAGTGGGTCGGGTGAACGTCACGCACCTCGAAGCCGGCGCGCTCGCGGGTCAGACCGCCAGGGCCCAGCGCGGATATACGGCGCTTGTGCGTTACCTCGGACAGCGGATTGTTCTGATCCATGAACTGGGACAACTGGCTGGAACCGAAGAACTCTTTAACGGCAGCCGCAACCGGCTTGGCGTTGATCAGATCCTGAGGCATCAGGCCTTCGCTTTCGGCCAGACTCAGACGCTCGCGCACGGCGCGCTCAACCCGCACCAGTCCCACACGGAACTGGTTCTCGGCCATTTCACCAACACAGCGAACCCGGCGGTTACCCAGGTTATCAATGTCGTCCACCTGGCCTTCACCGTTACGGATCGCGATCAGGGTCTTGAGGACATCGATAATGTCGTCGTGCGTCAGGATACCTTCGCCGGTGCTCTCTTCACGACCCAGACGACGGTTGAGCTTCATTCGGCCAACCGCGGACAGATCGTAACGCTCCTCGGAGAAGAACAGGTTGTTGAACAGGTTCTCCGCAGATTCCTTGGTGGGAGGCTCCCCCGGGCGCATCATACGGTAGATTTCCACCAATGCTTCCAGCGGTGTGCGGGTCGGATCAACACGCAGGGTATCCGACATGAACGGACCGCAGTCCAGGTCGTTGGTGTACAGTGTTTCGATATCGGTTACACCGGCTTCAAGGATCTTGTTGACCACTTCCTCGGTCAGCTCGGCATTACATTCAACCAGCACTTCACCAGTTGATTCATCGACCATGTCCTTCGCCAGGACACGCCCGTAAAGATATTCGGTTGGCACTTCCAGTTCGTTGATGCCGGCTTTTTCCAGTTGACGGATATGCCGCGCCGTAATCCGGCGGCCTTCCTCGACAACCACATTACCGTCATTATCCTTGATATCGAAGGTGGCAATATCACCACGCAGACGGCTTGGCACCAGTTCCAGTTTGCAGACTTCCTCGCCGATGGAGAACTTGCTGGTCTCGAAGAACATGCCGAGCATCTGCTCTGAGGTGTAGCCCAGCGCACGTAGCAGAATGGAGGCCGGCAACTTGCGGCGACGGTCGATCCGGACAAACACGGTGTCCTTGGGGTCGAACTCGAAATCCAGCCAGGAGCCACGGTAAGGAATCACCCGGGCAGAGTACAGCAGCTTGCCGGAAGAGTGGGTCTTGCCCTTGTCATGATCGAAGAACACACCCGGTGAACGGTGCAGCTGGGAAACAATCACCCGCTCGGTACCATTGATCACGAAGGTACCATTCTCGGTCATCAGGGGCATCTCGCCCATGTAGACTTCCTGTTCCTTGATGTCCTTGATGGCTTTGTTGGACGACTCCTTGTCGTAGATCATCAGGCGCACTTTGACACGCAGCGGCGCTGCGTAGGTTACACCCCGGAGCTGGCACTCCTTGACATCAAATACCGGATCACCAATACGGTAACTCACGTATTCAAGCGCGGCATTGCCAGAGTAACTGACAATCGGGAATACGGATTTGAAGGCTGCGTGAAGACCGGTCTCCCGGCGTTCTCCGGGAGCGGCTTCCATTTGCAGGAAGTCCCTGAAAGAATCGATCTGGATCGACAGCAAATAGGGGACATCCATCACGGAAGGCAATTTACTGAAATCTTTGCGGATCCGTTTTTTCTCAGTGTAGGAGTAAGTCATCTGCATTCCCCAGCTTTAGACCTGATACCTGGTATCAAGAAGCAATAATTGACCTGCTTCGGGGCCGATTTGCACGGCATACTGCGCTGTCTTTGACAAGACATTGTCGTAGTCACTACCGCCTTGACAGGTTCGCAGCACGAACCTCAGACGCTATAGCACATACAACAGAAAAAGGCCGGTGGCACAAGGCCACCAGCCTGTCCATGCTTACCGCATGGTGGCGGGCAATTGCCGAGCTTTACTTGAGCTCAACAGTTGCGCCCGCTTCCTCAAGCTTCTTCTTGGCTGCTTCGGCGTCGTCTTTGCTGACACCTTCTTTAACGGCAGACGGCGCACTGTCAACCATTTCTTTTGCTTCCTTCAGGCCCAGACCCGTCAATTCCCGAACGGCCTTGATGGCGTTAACTTTCTTCTCACCCGGGCCGGTCAGAATTACGTCAAACTCGGTCTGCTCTTCAACCGCAGCGCCGGCGTCGCCGGCAGCAGCTGGTGCGGCAGCCACAGCAGCTTCAGCGGATACGCCGAACTTTTCTTCCATAGCTTCAACGAGCTCAACAACTTCCATTACGCTCATTTCAGCAATTGCATTCAAAATATCGTCTTTAGACAGAGCCATGATGACTTTCTCCCAATAGTAAAAAAATGGTGTTCAACAGAATCAAGCAGCTTCGCGCTTCTGATCCCGGACTGCAGCTACAACACGCGTGATCCTGCCCGGAACATCGTTCAGGCTGCGTACGAGCTTGGTAACAGGTGCCTGTGTGACCACGGCCAGCTTGGTCAACGCTTCGTGCAGCGTCGGCAGCGTAGCCAGGCGATCAAGTTGTTCTGCGCCCATCAGCTCACCGCCGAAGGCCAGACCCTTGATCTCAAATGCTTCCTTTTCCTTGGCAAAATCCTTCAGGAGACGCGCTGCGGCTCCGGGATCTTCCATAGAGAAAGCAAGGATGGTCGGCCCTACCAGTGCTTCGTCGATGCACTCGAACTCGGTACCTTTGATGGCGATCTTCGCGAGGTTGTTACGAACAACCTTCAGATGCACATTTTCAGCACGAGCCCTGGCACGAAGCGCAGTCATGTCACCGGAAGTGACACCGCGGTAGTCAGCCATAACCACAGACAGAGCATTACCAGCAGTCTCGTTGACCTCAGCGACGATCGCCTTCTTGTCTTCGAGTCTAATTGCCACTGGTTTTCTCCTCGATTTCGCCGGTTATCACCAGCAAACCCATATGTACCCCTTGCGAGGCGCCTAACGGTGTTTGGGTTCAGAGAGAACGTCTTCACACCGTCTGCGCAGGCGTTGCTTTAACCCTTGCGGCCCTGGCATGCCAGGAGCCTCGGGGGCCTGCGGTCTTTGACAGCCTTGGCTTCCGCCCAGACTACAAAGTGACTATCGACCAGAACCTCAGATACTCAGAGAGCTCTGATCGATAGCCAGGCCAGGACCCATGGTTGACGACAGGCTGATCTTCTTGAGATACACACCTTTCGCCGACGAGGGCTTGGCCTTTTTCAGATCTGCGATCAGCGATTCAAGATTTTCCTTGATCTGCTCAGCAGAGAATTCCACGTTGCCCAGGGGAGCGTGGATAATGCCGTTCTTGTCGGTACGGTAGCGAACCTGGCCGGCCTTGGCGTTCCTGACGGCAGTTTCCACGTCCGGGGTAACGGTGCCCACTTTCGGGTTGGGCATCAGGCCGCGCGGACCGAGGATCTGGCCCAGCTGACCGACGACACGCATGGCATCCGGAGTAGCAATAACCACATCGAAATCCATGTTGCCCTTTTTAACTTCCTCGGCCAGGTCATCCATACCGACGATATCGGCACCGGCGGCCTTGGCCTTTTCCTGGTTGGCACCCTGGGTGAACACCGCTACACGAACAGTTTTCCCGGTACCGTGCGGCAGCACGGTGCTACTACGGACCACCTGATCGGATTTACGCGCATCCACACCCAGATTAACCGCAACATCCAGGGATTCCTTGAAGTTGACGTTGCTGCCCAGCTCTACCAGCAGGGAAACCGCCTCATCAATCGTGTAGGAACGGGTCGCATCCACTTTTTCACGAATCAGCTTCTGACGCTTGCTCAGCTTTGCCATGTTACAGGCCCTCCACGTTCAGGCCCATGCTGCGGGCTGTTCCTGCGATGGTGCGGACCGCTGCATCCATATCAGCGGCAGTAAGATCCGGCTCCTTGGTCTTGACGATCTCTTCCAACTGCTCGCGGGAAACCGTCCCGACCTTGTCGGTGTTGGGGCGACCGGACCCGCTCTTGATGCCGGCAGCTTTCTTCAACAGGATCGCCGCAGGCGGCGTCTTGGTGATAAACGTGAAGCTGCGATCAGCGTATACGGTAATCACCGTTGGAATCGGAAGACCTGGCTCCATGTCCTGGGTCTGGGCATTGAACGCCTTACAGAATTCCATGATGTTGACACCATGCTGACCCAGAGCTGGACCAACGGGGGGACTCGGATTGGCCTTTCCGGCCGCAACCTGAAGCTTGATATAGCCTTCAATCTTCTTTGCCATGATTTTCTCCTGTGGGTTCTGACGCCTCTCGGCTCCCCATATCAGACACAAAAAGCCCGCGTCGCCTGAGCGCGCGAGCTTTCGACTTGCAGCTGCCGGTCAGTCTTTCTCGACCTGCCCGAACTCCAGCTCTACCGGAGTTGAGCGACCAAAAATCAGAACGGCAACTTTGACCCGACTCTTGTCGTAGTCAACTTCCTCAACCACGCCATTGAAGTCTGCAAACGGACCATCAACAACGCGAACAACCTCACCCGGCTCGAACAGCGTTTTGGGCTTGGGCTGGTCTGCCCCGCTCTCTACGCGACGCAGGATTGCCTCGGCTTCCTTTTCGGTGATCGGTGCCGGCTTGTCCTTGGTGCCACCGATGAAGCCGAGGACACGAGGTGTATTTTTGACCAGGTGCCAGGTGCCATCATCCATCTCCATCTGGACCAAAACATACCCGGGATAAAACTTCCGCTCGCTCTTGCGCTTCTTGCCGTCACGCATTTCGACGACTTCTTCGGTAGGAACCAGGATTTCGCCAAACCTGTCTTCCATGCCATTGAGCGCAACACGCTCTTTCAGAGTGCGCATTACGTGCTTCTCAAATCCGGAATACGCATGAACGACGTACCAGCGCTTAGCCATTGCCACTCCCGTTAACCGATAAACCCGGCGACCAGCCAGCTGATCAGTGAATCCATACCCCACAAAATCAGTGACACAACCAGCACAAAAACCAGCACAATCACAGTGGTTTGAACCAGCTCGGGCCTTGTGGGCCAAACAACCTTCCGGATCTCGACCCGGGCTTCCTTCAGCAGCGTCGCAAAGCGACGACCGCGATCAGTCTGCAGCGCAACAAACGCCGCCACCAGACCCAGTGCCACCAGAGCCAGCACCCGATAGAGCAGGGATTCGGCATTAAAATACTGATTACCGGCCACTCCTGCAGCAACCAGAACGAAAACAACCAGCCACTTCAATACATCGAGGCGGCTGGCAGAACTATCGGCTTTTGACTCCATAGGAATCAGCTTATGTATCCGGATGTTGAAAAATGGCAGGCCAGGAGGGAATCGAACCCCCAACCTGCGGTTTTGGAGACCGCTGCTCTGCCAATTGAGCTACTGGCCTGCACCGAAACAACTCAGTGCAACAACAATTGAGCAACCCGAAGGTTACTCAACAATCTTGGATACCACACCGGCACCTACGGTACGGCCACCTTCACGAATCGCGAAGCGCAGGCCATCTTCCATGGCGATCGGCGCAATCAGGGTAACCGTCATCTTCACGTTATCACCCGGCATCACCATTTCCACACCTTCCGGCAGCTCACAGGAACCGGTCACGTCGGTGGTCCGGAAGTAGAACTGCGGACGATAGCCTTTGAAGAACGGAGTATGACGACCACCTTCGTCCTTGCCAAGTACGTACACTTCGCACTCGAACTTGGTGTGCGGCGTGATGGAGCCCGGTACCGCCAGAACCTGGCCGCGCTCTACGTCGTCACGCTTGGTGCCGCGCAGCAGTGCGCCGATGTTCTCACCCGCACGACCTTCGTCGAGCATCTTGCGGAACATCTCAACACCCGTGCAGACTGTTTTGACGGTATCTTTGATACCAACGATCTCGATCTCGTCGCCGGTCTTGATGATGCCACGCTCAACACGGCCGGTCACCACGGTACCACGACCGGAGATGGAGAATACGTCCTCGATCGGCATCAGGAACGGCTGATCAATGGCACGCTCAGGCTCCGGGATGTAGTCGTCCAGGGCTTCTACCAGCTTCTTGACAGCCGTAGTACCCATCTCGTTGTCGTCCTTGCCTTCCAGCGCCATCAACGCAGAACCAGTGATGATCGGCGTGTCGTCACCCGGGAACTCATACTGGCTCAGCAGGTCGCGAACTTCCATCTCGACCAGCTCCAGCAACTCCTCGTCATCGACCATGTCCGCCTTGTTCAGGAACACAACAATGTAAGGTACACCAACCTGCCGGGACAGCAGGATGTGCTCGCGGGTCTGCGGCATGGGGCCGTCCGCCGCGGAACAGACCAGGATCGCACCGTCCATCTGTGCCGCACCGGTGATCATGTTCTTTACATAGTCGGCGTGCCCCGGGCAGTCTACGTGAGCGTAGTGACGGTTCGGTGAGTCGTACTCAACGTGAGAGGTCGCAATGGTGATACCACGAGCCTTCTCTTCCGGCGCGTTATCGATCTGGTCGAACGCACTCGCTGCACCTGTACCCCAGACTTCGTGACATACACGGGTCAGAGCAGCAGTCAGGGTTGTCTTGCCATGGTCAACGTGACCAATTGTACCCACGTTGAGGTGGGGTTTATTACGCTGAAATTTTTCTTTAGACA
>JACIZI010000039.1 GCA_014359475.1 Marinobacter sp.
CGGACTTAAGGCTAATCTACTGCGCCGGTGGGAAAACGGCTCATATTTCCCGGCTTTTTCGTTGCATAGAACCACTATGCGCCTCAAAATCCAGAAAATCTGCGCTCGCTTTCCCACCTTGCTCGCGACGATTGCTTAAGTCCGACAGGCTGCTAGGGGGAACGTCGCTCACAGCACATAACCGGCGACGTCTTTTCCATTGCAGCTTCGCCATTGCCGGCATCCTCAGGGGGCCAGCTTTTTCTTCAGGGCCCGGGTAACCGATAATGGCAAACCCGGCAGTGCCCGCAACATCCACGGCAGTACCCTGCGTTTCACTCCGCTCAGTGACTCGGGAATCATCACTTCAATCAGGTGCGGCCCCGGCATGCGCAGGGCGTATTCCAGTGCCTTGTTCATGTCTTCGGCGGTGTCCACCCGTACACCGTGTACCCCCATGCCCTGGGCCATCACCGCAAAGTTGAGCACCGGGCCGCGCAGGTCCAGTTGGTTTCTGGCCTTGGTGCCGGCCTTGTCGGCCCCTACCCGTTCCAGTTCGATATTCAGCACCGAGTAGGAGGCGTTGTTAAAGATGATGGTGGTTACGTCCAGCTGTTCCCGGGCCATGGTCCACAGGGACTGGATGGTGTACATGGATGAGCCATCTCCCACCAGTGCCAGTACTGGCCGGTCCGGGCAAGCGACGGCGGCGCCGATGGCGTTGGGGAGGCCCTGGCCGATGGCACCGCCGGTGAGGGTGAGCAGATCGTGTCTGGGGGCCCCTTCGGTCATTACCGAGAGCATCAGCCCGGAGGTGATGGATTCATCCACGATGATGGCGTTGTCCGGCAACAGGTGGCCAACGGCTTTGCAGACTTTCTCTGCGGTGAGTTTGCCGCGTGGCCGGACGGGCCGCCTGGCTCCCTGCAGGGTCGGCTCTGCCTCGTTTGCGCCCATTACCGTGTTGAGTTTGTTCAGGCTGCCGGTGACATCCTGATCCGGGGCAGCCAGGGTGTGCACGGTGCAGTGGTCTGGTACCAGATAACTTGGCTTGCCGGGGTAGGCAAAGAAGGAAACAGGGGCCTTGGCATCCACCAGAATCAGGTGGTCTACGTCTGTCAGTTGCACAGTGGCCAGTTCTGCCAGATACGCCAGCCTTTCGACTTTCGGCAGGCCGGCTCCCCGTTCCATGCGGGTCGGGAAGGTTTCTGCGAGCAGTCTGACGCCCTTGTGGGCGGCCAGTCTGGCGGCCGCCAGTAGCGCCGGTTCCCGCAGGGCCCGGCCGCCCAGTAGCAGAGCGGTTTTCTTGCCGGAGCCGATGGCATCGGCGATGGCGGCCACGGTGCTGTCATCGGCTGTTGGGGGCGCGGGCGGAGTCAGTGGTAACGCCGGTTGCC
The DNA here is from genome assembly GCA_014359475.1 of Marinobacter sp. GTDB lineage: Bacteria > Pseudomonadota > Gammaproteobacteria > Pseudomonadales > Oleiphilaceae > Marinobacter. The sequence continues at coordinate 1,377 of JACIZI010000039.1, forward strand.
CGCCCTCGCCCCAGGATACATCCGCCGGAAGGATCAGTGTGGCGACCTGGCCGGGGACGCTGCGGGCAGCGCCGATGGCTTTGGCGGCATCCTTGCAGAGGGTTTCAGTGCTCCGGGCGGTGCGCACAAAACCGGGGGATACGTTGCGGGCCACGGTTTCGATATCCGACTGCAACTGGGCATCGTATTTCACATGGTAGGTGGCGTGGTCACCCACAATGTTGACCACAGGTACCTTGCCCTTGCGGGCGTTGTGCAGGTTGGCGAGTCCGTTGCCCAGCCCACAGCCCAGGTGCAGCAAGGTGGCGGCGGGTTTGTCCGCCATGCGGGCGTAGCCGTCCGCCGCGCCGGTGGCAACCCCCTCAAACAGGGCCAGAACCGCGCGCATTTCTGGCTCATCGTCCAGCGCCGCGACAAAATGCATTTCACTGGTGCCGGGGTTGCTGAAGCAGACTTCAACGCCGGCATCCACCAGGGTTCTCATCAGGGCTTGTGCGCCGTTGGTCATGGTTGTTCTCCGTGATTTCTGTTGAGCGGGCTTTAGCCACCGGCAAGTATGGCACGCACCGCAGCCCTGGCGGTCAGGATGCAGCCGGGCAAAAAGGTACCTTCCAGAGAGCGTTTGCCGTTGGCGCCGCCACCACCAAAGCCGGCGGCTTCCCCCACACTGTACAAGCCCTGAATGGGTTCCCCGCGGGCATCCAGTACCCGGCTTTGCAGGTCGGTCTGCAGGCCGCCCAGGCTCTTGCGGGTAATCAGTTGCATGCGGATGGCAATGTAGGGGCCGGCACCGGGTTTTTGCAGGGGAGCCGGTTTGCAGGTGCGCAGGCGATCCGGTTTCCATTCCCGGGCATGCTGGATCATGCGGATTTGCGGGTCGTTGTGCAGCGCAGTGCCGTTGTTGAAGTTGGCATCGAAAGCGTCGGCGGTGGCCTGCAGGGTCGCCGGGTCGATGTCGTGGGAGCAGGTGAGCTGATTCATCCTGTCGGCCAGCTCTGCCAGGGTGTCTGCCACCAGAAAGTCCCGGCTCTCCCGCTGCATCTGGCGCACCAGTGCGTGGTTGCCCAGCAGCAGCTCCTTCACAAACTGCGGGAACTGTTTGTCCCGTATCCGGGCGTTGTGCTCGGCACCGGAGATCGCGAATTCTTTAGCGGCGATGCGCCAGTTGAGCAGGTGCCAGGTCCAGGGTTTTTGCTGTTCTGCCACGCGCTGGCACAGCCAGTGGGTATCGAAACCGGTCACCAGCGGTTCCGGGCCGATGCGCTCGCCCCGGTGGTTCAGCCACAGGGCGGATTTGCAGGGAATGGCGGACAGCCCGTGGCCGGGGAAATGCGGGTACGGATGGGGGAAGCCGGCGGCATAGTTCCACATCTCCCCGGCGTGGGTGATGCGGCCGCCCAGCTCGTCGGCTACCCAGTGATGCATCCGCCCGTCTGCATAGGGGTGGGCGCCGTTGAGCATGGTTTCCGGTTGCGGTCGCTCTGCGGGCCAGTTGGCGCGGCATTGTTTATGGTCGCCGTTGATGCCGCCGGTGGCGATCACCACCGAGGGTGCGGATAAACGTACCTCCCGGCCATTTTCTTCATCGACGGCGACGGCACCGCACACCCGGCCGGCGGCCTGGTCCAGTCCGGTAATGCGATGGCGGTGCAGGAGGGTGAGCCTGCCCCCCGTGTCTGCACGGTGCAGGGCGGCCAGCAGGCGATGGACCAGCTCCCGGGCGGTGCCCCATACGATGTGATAGCGGGGCAGGCGGTTGCCGTCACCAAAGCGGCCCCGCTCCACCCAGTTCACCGCGGGCAGGAACTTGATGCCCTCGTTACTCAGCCAGTCGTAGACCTCGGCACGGGAATGTTCCACGTAGTAGCGGGCCCATTGCAGCGGCAGTTCGTCATCCGGTGCCAGTTCGCCGAAGCTGAGCCAGTCAGCCAGGGCTATGTCCGGCGAGTCGGCAATTTTCATGTGTTTCTGCAGGGGCGTATCCACCAGCATCATGCCGCCGAAGGCCCACAGTGCCAGGCCACCCATGCGTTCCGGGGTATCCCGGTCTGCCAGGGTAACGGTTTTGCCGGCGCGCAGGGCTTCGAGTGCGGTCACAATGCCGGCCAGCCCGCCGCCAATCACCAGTACTTCGGAGGTTATTGTGTTTGTCATGACTACAGTCTGAACCAATATCGGTGCGTTGTCTGGTTTAAAGATAGACGGGTATGATGAATTAAGAATTGACTTGAAAGGCCAGCCAAATTGACATTAGTGGCCACGGTTTCCCTTGGCTGGGTGAATACGGTGATTGCCGCCGGTTTGGTGGCGCAAGGCCATGGATCGTTGATACTGCCGGGCAGGAAGCAACCTGCCCGATTCGCCACTCAGGGGTCCCGCTTGTTCACGCACATCTGGCCAGGAGGCTCAGTGCTCTGCTTCTGCTACGGTTCCAACATGTCAAAAAGAAGGCTGCAGGCCCGGGTGCCATCGGCTCGTTTTTTTTCTGTGGCTGAGCTGCCTGGACACCGGCTGCGCTTCCACAAAGCCGCGATGGACGGATCGGCCAAATGCGATGCCGAAGAGACCGGCGATCCCAATGACCGGGTTATCGGTGTGATCTACGACATTGCTGATAATGAAAAGCCCGACCTGGATCGGCATGAGGCACTGGGACGAGGGTATGAGGAAAAACAGGTGGAGCTTCTTGTAGCAGGGGAGAGGAGGCTGCACGCCTGGATGTACTTTGCTACCCGTATCAATGAGTCGTTAAAGCCCTTTCACTGGTACAAAGACCATGTTCTTGTCGGCGCCCGTGAAAACGGTCTTCCGGCAGACTACATTGCCTTGATCGAAGCGGTGGAAGCCATCGAAGATCCAAGACGCAGTCGACGCGAGCGGGAACTGGGAATATACAGGGACACGGGCGCACTAAGCTTGACGGGTACTGACCGCGGTGTAAATCAGGGAGGAACTTGTCAGTAAGACTCTCACATTTGAAAGTGAACTGGCGGCCAGCCCTGAGGCAGTTTGGGCCTGGATAATCTTTTTTGAGGGTATTTCGAAGGAGATGGCCCCGGTACTCCACATGTCGGCTCGCAAAGGCATCACGGACCTGTCTTCAGTGAACTTTACGCCCGGGGTGCCGATGTTCCGTAGCTGGATTATCCTGGGGGAATCTTGCCGATCGACTACAGCGATCTGACCCTGATCTCGCTGACACCGGGAGTCGGGTTTCTGGAACAGTCGAACATGGGCTCAATGAAAATCTGGCTGCACGAGAGGCCGGTGGAGGTTGAGTCAACATTGAATCCGGCCTTAACGAGGACCTTTTGATAATTGGGGCATTAAAGAGCCAATCGAAAGAGCAGTTGGCACGATGATCCCGGCCGTTAGCACGCAATGTCGCAAGATCCGGGTCGGCGCCCGGTAAGCAACCGTTTATGATCGGTGGTGTACGTTCAGGGCAATCTACCAGCTAAGCGCTTCCCGGGGTGTCGTTCATGTCGGATTACAATCGGATTGAACAGGCCATGGCCTACCTGTCGGCGCATGCCTCCCGACAGCCGAGCCTCGAGGAGGTGGCCGCTCACGTTCACCTCAGTGCGTTTCATTTTCAGCGTATGTTCTGCCGCTGGGCAGGAACCACCCCCAAGCGCTTTCTGCAGTCGCTGACCCTGGAGCGCGGTAAGCGACTGCTGCAGGATGAGTTTTCCCTGATGGATGTCTCCCACCGGATTGGCCTGAGTGGCAGCTCGCGACTGCACGATCACTTTGTGACACTGGAGGCTGTCACCCCGGGAGAGTTCCGCAAGCGGGGCCAGGGCGTTACGATCGAATACGGCGTTCACGACACGCCTCTGGGCGGCATATTGGTGGCAGTGACTCCGCGGGGAGTGTGCCGGATGGCGTTTCTGGACAACGATCATGAGGCGGAGGTGGTTGATGGCCTGCGGAAGGACTGGCCGCAGGCCGAGCTTGCAAGGAACGAGAAGGCTTCCGTCCATGTGATTGCTGAGCTGTTCAGCGACCAGGCGGATCAGCAGCGGCCCTTGTCTGTGCAGGTAGAAGGTACCAATTTTCAGATCGCGGTCTGGCGGGCACTGCTGAACATACCCCCCGGAAAACTGGCCAGTTACTCACAGATCGCCAGAGCATTGGGCTGTCCCAAAGCTTCGCGAGCCGTGGGTAACGCCGTGGGCGCCAATCCTGTTGCCCTGTTGATACCGTGCCACCGGGTTATCCGGCAAAGTGGGGCTCTGGGTGGGTATCGCTGGGGCTCTGCCAGAAAGCAGATGGCGCAGATGTGGGAACAGCTGCGCCAGGAGCCGGCCGAGCTATAGGGCTACGCTGTCGTAATCCTTAAGGCTGAAGGTGTTCAGCTTGCGCATCAGTGCGCCCAGCGACCACGGCCAGGCCGCGAAGTTGCGCCCGTTCTGATCCAGATAGTAGCTGCTGCAGCCACCCGCGTTGAACACGGTGGTTTTCAGGTGTTTCTGAACCTGCTGGTTGTGGTACTTCAGCACGCCGGGTTTGATGCTGAGCCTGCTGATGCCCTCTTTTTTTATCTTCCACAAGCCGTCGACGATGTAATTGATCTGGGCTTCTGCCAGCCTTATGAAGGAGTCGTACACCAGCACATTGGGCCCGAGGACCAGAAAAGCATTGGGTGAGTCCTTCAGGGCAGTGCCCAGATAGGCCTCCGGCGAGCTGTCTTTCCAGAGGTCTGCCCATCGCTCGCCCTTGGCATTGAAGACCTTTGCGCCGATGGGTGGGTGGGAGACGTCAAAGCCGGTACCCCAGATGATCACATCCACTTCCCGGCGCTCGCCGTTGGCGGCGATCACTGTGTTGCCCTCCACCTCGACCAGGCCACTGGGGATCAGCGAGGTATTGTCCGCCTGCAGGGCATCGTAGTAGTCGTTGGCAAACAGAAGGCGTTTGCAGCCGATATCGAAATTGGGTGTGACGGCCCTGCGCAGCTCAGGATCACGGATCTGCAGTTTGAGCAGTTGCCGGGCGGCCATGTTGACGGGCTTGAGGAAAGCCGGGTTCCGCAGGCCGAAGTTGACGACGTTCAGGGAACTCGCCACGGCCTTGCGCCAGCTGCTCTGGATGGCCGGATAGCGGCTGATCAGTTTTTTGCTGGTTTCGCCCAGTTCCATGTCGGGCTTGGGCAGTACCCAGGGTGCCGTACGCTGGAATACGTGCAGTTCCTTCGCCTGTGGCTGGATGCGGGGCACAAACTGGATGGCAGAGGCACCGGTACCAATCACCGCGATGCGTTTGCCGGTCAGGTCATAGTCGTGGTTCCAGCGGGCGGAGTGGAACATTTCCCCCCCGAAGGTGTCGAGCCCCGGAATATCGGGGATGACGGATTCTGTAATCGGGCCGGTGGCGAACACCACGGTTTTTGAAAGATACCGGCCTTGTTGGGTATCCAGTTGCCACAGATGGCGTTGCTCGTCCCATCGTGCCTCATTGAGCTCATTGTTGAACTCAATAAGCGGTGTGATCCCGAAATCATCGCTGACCTTCTCCAGGTACGCCAGTATTTCCGGCTGGCGGGAGAACAGGTGGCTCCACTGGTTGCTGGGTGCAAAGGAGTATGAGTACAGGGAGGAGGGCACGTCGCAGCCGCAGCCGGGATAGGTGTTTTCCCGCCAGGTGCCGCCGACCCGGTCAGACTGTTCGATAATCTTGAAGTTCTGATAGCCGGTCCGGTTCAGGGTGATGGCGGCGGCCAGCCCGGATATGCCGGCCCCGACAATAAAGGTGTCGTAGATGTGTTCCGCGCCATTGGCGCGCTTGTTGCGATTTGCCATGGGTGTTTCCGTTGTTGGCCAGGGATTGTGGTTGTCATGGGCGCATACTTTGCGGCGATGTAACGATGGTGTTTAGCCTCTTGGGGGCAGGCAGCCACAGTGACATAGTAGGGGCGCGGAATGTTCGGGTTCAATTCGGAACCGGCCGTGTCGCAGGGCCCGGGCTGTCGCGGCAAAGGTGGCTGGAGTGGTACCTGGATGTCAATAATGCGAGCGCTTGTTCGGATTTAAAGGGGCGCACTGCCTGGCGCAGGGTTTGAGTGCGGCCACCGTGCGGTCCTTGCCGAGTTGCCAGATGGTAATGCTTCATGCATGCATAACGTATTCTGTCATGCTATCAGGGTCACAGCGTTACGGATTTGATTCAGAGGTAACAGGTATGACGTATTGGCTGGTGGACAGCCCCGGTTCGGGTGACGGGCGTCGTGACGCGAACTTCTGGCTGGAGCATCTGGCGCAGAAGGGGCTGACGGATGTGAAGGTGTGCGAGTTGAGCGACGATAACGCCTGGCTGTCCCGGGTGACGGATCAGGATTGCCTGATTGCGGCAGGGGGTGACGGCTCCGTGAACACGGTGGCGCAATGCTGCCTGAAAACCGGGGCCACGTTGGGGATATTGCCGTCGGGCACGGCGAATGATTTTGCCCGCAACCTGGGTATTCCCGCAGAGCCCGCTCAGGCCGCTGCGTTGATCGTTGAAGGCACAGCCCGGTCAGTGGATGTGGCCAGCTGGGGAGAGCGGATTTTCCTGAATGTGGCCCATATCGGGCTGGGTACCCTGCCTTCCCGGCAGGCCAGCTCACCAGCGAAGAAAACCCTTGGACGCTTCAGCTATGCAGTGACGCTGCTCCGCCAGCTGGGTGCCCAGCGGGGCTTTCACGGTCGCATCCGCACTGACCAATCCGTGATGGAGGGCCGCTGGCTGTCAGTGGCAGTGGCGACCGGGGCTTATTTCGGTGGTGGCCATGAGATTCCGCAGGCCTCTGCGGATGACGGCCTGCTGGATGTAATCGCCGTTAAGCCCCGGCCCTGGCTGCAGTTGCTGTTTGCCTTTCTGATGGTGCGGTTGAACGGTAAGACACCACGCCGCACCAGTACGGTTGTCCAGATCAAAGGCAAATGGTGCCAGCTCGAAACTCACCAGCCGAAAACCGTCACGGTGGACGGGGATGTGGCCGGCAAGACACCCTTCGAGGCCCATTGCCGGCCGGCAGCCCTGAAAGTGATTGGCCGGCGCGTGGTGCATACCGGCCGCTCCGCCTGAGGCTGCCTTTGGTTACTGAGTCAGGCCGGCCTTTCTGGCCCGGGCGGCGTGCAGTTTCTGGTAGCTTTCGATCAGCTTCAGGTGGCGGTCCAGGCCGCGCAGGTCAATGCCGGTTTCTTCCAGCCCCCAGAAACGTACAGTGCCGTCGATAGAGCCCACAACGGCATCCATGACCTGGTTGCCGAACATGCGCCGGAAGTTATGCAGGTAATCGTCCAGCTCCAGCTCGTCATCCAGGGTGGCTTCCAGCGCCGCCTGCATGGCCTGGTAGAACAGCCCCCGCTCAACCGTGTTGTCGTTGAACTGCAGGAACATTTCCACCAGCTCCAGGGCTTCTTCCAGCTCACCCAGGGCCAGGTAGATCAGCAGTTTCAGTTCCAGAATGGTGAGCTGGCCCCAGACGGTATTCTCATCAAATTCGATGCCGATCAGTGTGATGATGGTCATGTAGACATCCAGCTCGGCTTCTTCCAGCCGTTCCACCAGATCGGTCAGCTCTTCTTCGCTCAGGCGATGCAGGTTGAGGATGTCTTCCCGGAATGCCAGGGCGGTGTTGGTGTTGTCCCACACCAGATCCTCAACCGGATATACCTCGGAATACCCCGGCACCAGGATGCGGCACACCGGCGCGCCCAAGTCGTCAAACACCGCCATGTAGCATTCCCTGCCCATGTCCGCGAGGATGCCGAACAAGGTGCGGGCCTCTTCCGCGGTGGTGCCGGAGAAATCCCATTCCACGAAATCGTAGCCGGACTTCGCGCTGAAGAAGCGCCAGGACACCACGCCGCTGGAGTCGATGAAGTGCTCCACGTAATTGTTGGGCTCGGTCACCGCCATGGAGTTGAAGGTGGGCGCCGGCAGGTCGTTCAGGCCCTCGAAACTGCGGCCCTGCAGCAATTCCGTCAGGCTGCGCTCAAGTGCCACGTGGAAGCTGGGATGGGCACCGAAAGAGGCGAACACGCCGCCGGTTTTCGGGTTCATCAGGGTCACGCACATCACCGGGAAACGGCCGCCCAGGGAGGCATCCTTCACCAGCACCGGAAAGCCCTGATCTTCCAGGGCCTTGATACCCTCGGCGATGTCCGGGTATTTGGCCAGCACACTGTCCGGCACGTCCGGCAGGGCAATTTCGTTTTCGATGATCTCTTTTTTCACCGCCCGCTCGAAAATCTCGGACAGGCACTGTACCTGGGCTTCCGGCAGGGTGTTCCCGGCGCTCATGCCGTTGCTCAGGTACAGGTTTTCGATCAGGTTGGAGGGGAAATACACGGTTTCCCCGTCAGACTGGCGCACGTAGGGAATGCTGCAGATGCCCCGCTCCGGGGTGCCGGAGTTGGTGTCGAACAGGTGGGTGCCGAGCAGTTCACCATCCGGGTTGTAGATGGCCAGGCAATGATCGTCCAGGATCCCCTCGGGCAGCTCGCCCTCCGGGCCGGGCTGGAACCATTTCTCGTTCGGGTAGTGGACGAACTCGTGGTTGGCGATGTCCTGGCCAAAGTACTGGTCGTTGTAGAAGAAGTTGCAGCTTAATCGCTCGATAAACTCGCCCAGCGCGGAGCACAGGGCGGCTTCCTTGGTCGCTCCCTTGCCGTTGGTGAAGCACATGTGAGCGGCGGTGTCCCGCACATGCAGAGACCAGACGTGGGGGACAATGTTGCGCCAGGAAGCGATCTCGATCTTTATGCCCAGATCGGCCAGCAGGCCGCTGATATTGGCAATGGTCTGCTCCAGGGGCAGGTCCTTGCCTTCGATGTAGGTGTTGCCGTCACCGCCCGGTGCAGCAGTGAGCAGTGCCTGGGCATCCTCGTCGAGGTTTTCCACTACTTCGATCTGGAAATCCGGGCCGGTCTGCACCACTTTTTTCACAGTGCAGCGGTCGATGGAGCGGATGATGCCAAGGCGGTCCTTGTCGGAAATGTCTTCCGGCAGTTCCACCTGGATTTTGAAGATCTGCTGGTAGCGGTTTTCCGGGTCGACAATGTTGTTCTGGGACAGGCGGATATTGTCTGTGGGAATGTCCCGGGCGTTGCAGTACACCTTCACGAAATAGGCGGCGCACATGGCGGAGGAAGCCAGGAAATAGTCAAAGGGGCCTGGTGCTGAGCCGTCGCCCTTGTAGCGGACGGGTTGGTCCGAGATCACGGCGAAGTCATCGAAGCGGGCCTCGAGGCGCAGGTTATCGAGATAATTGACTTTGATTTCCATGGGTAGCTTACCGGGTCTGAAGAATGGGCGTGGTCTGGCAGTAAAATAGGTCTGTCCCCGACGCGCGGGATGGTCTCATAAAATGCCTTTCCGCGATACGCAATAGCCGCCTTCAGTCGTGCCGTAGCCACCTGTGTGCCGCCTGCGTGAATTCACTTGTCTTGCGTGAATCAGGCAGGCGCGAGCCGCTCAGGCCTGATCAGTCCCGGAGGGGCTCAGGGCCATCACTTTTTGCCAGGTTTTGCGGAGAATCACTGCATCGTTTGCGGCGCGGTGGGTCACCAGCTGCTCTTCGGCTATGACACTGCGCCGCATATCTGGCCAGATTCTTACCTGCTCAGCGTTCAGCAGGGTTGAAACCGACTCCAGCTGGAAGCCCGTTTTCTGTCCGGCAGCCCGATAGAGCCGGTGCAACCAGAAGCTGTCAAACGTCCATGCATCGCAGAAAACCTGGCCGGTTATGAGCCGGTTCAGTTCCCTGGCGACCGTCTGAACCGGTATGCCTTCACTCTCGAGCTGCGCCCGGGTAATGCCGTGGATTTTCTCGGCACTGTCCGACCAGTCCTGCCACAGCACATGGGGCTCGATCAGCCAGCTGTGAACCTCGCCATTTCCCAGGCACACCCCCACCTCGATCGGGTAGCTGGCGATCAGGTCAAGGCTGGAGGCCTCGAAGTCGATAAAGGCGGGCTGTTCGTCAATCATCGTTCCGGTGTTTTGATCCTGTATTGTCCATGGAGTTTACCTGTACCCCGCTACTGACGCGAACCCATAGTGCCACGGGACTGTTACAATATGTCTGATCAATGTAATAACCAGACGGCACCTGCCGTTTGCGGTTTCACCACAGTACGGGTTAATAGGTAACGTTGATGAGCAAAACGGTGGTTGTGATTTATTCCGGGGGGATGGATTCGTTCACCCTGCTGCACCTGGCCCGGGCCCGGGGGCATCGGGTGCATGCCTTGTCCTTCAATTATGGCCAGCGCCATGTGCGGGAGCTGGACTGCGCCCGTGCGGTTTGCGAGGAATTGTTGGTGCCCCACAAGGTGATCGATATCCGTGCCCTCAGCCAGGTCATGTCCGGCTCTGCGCTCACCGGTGAGCTGGAGGTGCCGGAAGGCCATTATCAGGAAAGCAGCATGAAGAGCACGGTGGTGCCCAACCGCAATATGATTCTGCTGTCCCTGGCCACCGGTTATGCCGTTACCGTGGAAGCGAACGACGTCTGGTATGGAGCCCACGGGGGCGACCATGCCATCTACCCGGATTGCCGCCCGGAATTTGTCAAGAAAATGGATGCGGTATGTCGGGTGGCCAATTACCAGCCGGTAGGTATCGAAGCCCCGTTCATGGCTATGGACAAGGGCGATATTCTGGCGGAGGGGCTGCGTATGAATCTGGACTATGCCCGGACCTGGACCTGCTACAACGGCCGCAAACAGGCCTGCGGCCGCTGCGGTTCCTGTGTGGAGCGTCTGGAGGCGTTTGCCAGTCAGGGTGTCAGCGACCCGCTGCCGTACGAGGTGCGAGGCTGATGTACCGGGTAAAGGAAGCCTTCTATACCCTGCAGGGGGAAGGGGCCCGAGCCGGGCGTGCGGCGGTGTTTTGCCGGTTCAGCAAGTGCAACCTGTGGACCGGCCGGGAGAAGGATCGCGCCACTGCCGTGTGCCGGTTCTGCGATACGGACTTTGTGGGTACGGATGGACAGAACGGTGGGCGCTTCGACACGGCGCAGGCCCTGGCGGAACACCTCCGGGCTTTGTGGCCTGCCGACAGTGAAGGCAGTCACCCATACGTAGTGTGCACCGGCGGCGAGCCGCTGCTGCAGCTGGATGAGACCTTGATTGTCGCTCTGCACCGGCAGGGCTTTGAAGTGGCGGTGGAAACCAATGGCACCCTGCCGGCCCCTGCGGGTCTGGACTGGGTGTGTGTCAGTCCCAAATCGACGGCCGAGGTGGTGATTCGCCGTTGTGATGAACTGAAGCTGGTATACCCACAGCAAGACGCACCGCCGGAGCGCTTTCTGGATATCCAGGCGGACCACTATTTCCTCTCGCCGATGGCCTCGCCTGCTCTGCCGGATGAGGGGATGCCGGATCCGGTGCGCCAGAGCAATACCGCCCGGGCGACCGACTACTGTCTGGCCCATCCCCGTTGGCGGCTTACCCTGCAGATGCACAAGCTGGTCGGTATTGACTAGTGTCCCGTCTGGTTAATTCGCTGGCCTACTGAGCCACTGAGAGCCTTGAGAGCAAGGCGCGATGGTGAAGGTTTGGTGGTTCCAAATCGAGTCAGCGCAACACGGCTATCAAGGCTCTCAGTGGCTCCCGAAGGGCGCGGCGCTGAGGC
>JACIZI010000004.1 GCA_014359475.1 Marinobacter sp.
CGAGCAAGGTGGGAAAGCGAGCGCAGATTTTCTGGATTTTGAGGCGCATAGTGGTTCTATGCAACGAAAAAGCCGGGAAATATGAGCCGTTTTCCCACCGGCGCAGTAGATTAGCCTTAAGTCCGACAGGCTGCTAGCTATGAGAGGCGGGCAACCGCCATAACAGGTTACCAGCGAGCTGTCAGTGCGGCCCGCAGGGTGCGACCGGGTTCGTTGACCCGGAATACACCCGGGTCCGCCAGATTGTCCTTGCTGACGTGACGTGCCCAGGTGTTATCGAACAGATTATCTATTGCCCAGGTGAGGCTCAGGTTGTCCATTAGCGGATGAGTGCCGGACAGGTTGACCACTCCGTACCCCGGCGAGGGGCCGGGATCCAGCCCGGACTCCTGGTCAATCCGGTCCTGCCGGCGCGCCAGCTCCCACTCTGCCTGCAGTTTATGCCCCTGATACTGCCACCCCAGGGTCTGGATGAACTGGATCGGCGGAATACGGGGCAATGACTTGCCTGCGTCACGATTCTCGCCCCTCACCGAGGCCAGCTTGCTGGTGCTGCTCCAGGTGCCATCGTTCCAGCCAAGAACGCCTTCGACTCCCAACAGCCGCGCATCAATGTTGCGGTAGCGGGTGTCGGTGGTGCCGTCAGGGTTATTGGACGCAAACCGGTAGACATAGTCCTCGACCTGATCGACCCACACCGCTGGCCGCCAGTGCCATTTGCCCTTGCGACCAGCCAGACCGGCTTCCAGTTTGTTGTGCTTTTCGGTATCCAGGTCGGGATTACCCACCCAGCTGCCCCGCATGGTTTTCTGGGCTACGTAGCGCTCATTGACTCCCGGGGAGCGTACGCTGTGGCTGGCGGTGACTTCGAGGGTATGGGTGGGCGTAAAATGCCACTCCCCGGTGAGAAAACCGCTGACGTTATCGTCCACCGCTTCGGTGTCCGTGGTGCCATAAGCCGATGCATACAGCCCCGCCGGCGAGAGTGTCATCATGCCACCGGGCATGGGCCGGAATGTCTGGTCCGCACGGGTGGCATCCATCTCCACCCGGTCGTAGCGGATTCCGGCACCCAGTCGGGTGTTGATACGAATCTGGTGGAACGCTTCAATAAACAGGCCGACCCGATCCCGCTCCACACCGGGCCACATCAGGGATGCTTCGTTATCGAGGTTCATGCCGTTGTACAGGGTGGCATCCCATTCGTTGCTTTCCACATCAATGCCCAGGGCCACGTCCTTGCTGAAATTGATCGTCTGGTCCAGCACCAGCCGTGCGCCCCGGGTTCGGGTCGCGGAGTTGGTCTGCATTTTCATCGGCGATTCACGCAGACTGAAGTTGTCCATCACGTGATCCACATCCGCCTGCCAGGCCATCAGGCTCCAGCCACCGTCCGCCACCGGAGCGCCAAACTCCAGGCGATAGAGATCCGTGTCGGTTTTCGGAGCATCCATGCCCCGGCCGGGGAATTTTACATCCCGCTCTTCCTGACGACTGACCAGCCCCTTGATGTAAAAGCCGTTATCCGCCAGCCAGGCACCATCTACCCGGCCTTCGCTGTTCTGGTAGGCGCTGCGCACTTCATTACCGCTGCCATCTTCATAGTCATCCGCTTCGTCGTAACCGCCAGCGGCGCGGATAAAGGTGTCCTTGCTGCCCGCCGCCACACTACCATTCACCAGCCGGCCTTCCCCGTTATCCGAACCACCCGCCGTCAGGTGGCCGGTGGTGCGGTTGCCTTGTGCAAACGTCGGAGCTGCCGTGGTAGCCACCACCTGACCACCGGCAATCGGCCCCCAGCGCAGGGTACGATTGCCAGTGCGTACTTCCAGCACCGGTGCCAGTGCGGTGCTCAGGCGACTGGTGGGAGGATCCATACGGCTGGGACAGGCACCCGCCACACGCATGCCGTCGATCAGCACATCCACCCGCTCTTCACTCTGGCCATGGATCACCGGATCCAGACCACGGCCACCCATTCGCGACAACGAAACGGCAGGGCTGGATGCCAGACGCTCCACCGGCTCCGTCTGAACGGCAGCCTCCGACAACCGGGCAGCCTCGGCAGACTGACCTTCGGTAACACGAATTACCACACCGTCTTCGCCGGTAGCGGCAAAAACGGGGGGGACAGCAAGACCGGCCATCAACAGACTGATACAGCAGGTCAGTGGAGGTTTTCTCGGCATAATGTTCTGGTTCCCGGTTCTGAAATTCGATAACCGGGATTCTATGGCAGCACATCTCAGCTGGCTTGAGACACAATGCCGCACCCCCTTGGAGGTCGACCCGGCGTTGAGTGGCCGGCTACTACCCGGGTTGATCCGTCTCAAGCCGCCGTTAACTCTTCATGTGCGCCGTCGTCGGTACTGCTAGAATGCCGCCATGGAATGGCTGACACACTCCCAGACAGGTTTCCGCCAGGCCGCGCGATACCTTCTGGCTATGCGATTGGCCCTGGTCACACTGCTGCTGATTGCCATGGCCGTGGCGGAAACCACCGTTACCCTCGCCCATCGCGCCGAGGCGCTGATTCTGTGCCTGGTTTATGCCGTGCTGGCGACCCTGGCCTGGCTGTGGTTTACCCGCCGTCCGCCGCGCTCGGCCCTCACCGTCAGTCTGACCCTGACCGCTGATCTGTTGCTGATCGGCCTGTGGCTGTTTCTGACCGGCGGCTATACCAACCCGCTGGTGTCCCTGCTGCTGATTCCCCTTGCTGTAGCGATCATTATGGTGCCCCTTGGCCAGGGGATCGTCATTACCATTGCCGGTATTCTGGTTTACACCGCACTGATGCTCTGGCATACCCCTGTTACCCGGGAGCATCACGGCACGGATCTGGCACAATTGCACCTGACAGGCATGTGGGTCACCTTTGCCATGACCGCCGGCATTCTGCTGCTGGTGGTCGGCACCCTGGCCCGGCAACTTCGCCAGCAGCAGGCCCAGCTCGCCCGGGTGCGGGAGAGCCGCTTGCGGGATGAACAGATTATCGCCCTGGGACTCTCAGCTGCCTCTGTTGCCCACCGTCTGGGCACACCGCTGAACACCCTGACCTTACTGACCGGAGAACTGAAATCCGCGATGGAGACCGGTGAAGACTGCGCAGACGATCTCAACCTGATGGAGCAACAGCTGGCATTGTGCAGTTCCCACCTGCAGCAGCTGTCCTCCGCCGCTGCCGAAGCCCGCACCGCTCGCCTGGAAACCCTGGCGGCGGGTGACTGGATGGCACGCCTGAAAGAATCCGCCACCCTGCTCTGGCCCGGTGCCCGAATCAAATGGTGTGCCGCCACGACCCGGAGCCGGGTCGATGTGGACACAACCCTGGATCAGGCGGTTCTGAACCTGCTGGCGAATGCAGTTACCGCCAGCCCGGAGCAAGTCTCGGTCAGCATGCAACAAGGCCATGGCGGGTGGGTGCAGTTGATCGTCGAGGACCACGGCGGCGGGCTGGATCTGACCGGACACGGTGCCCCCGGCGAGCAACCCGTACCGTCCGAAAACGGGCTGGGTGTGGGTCTGTTCCTGACCAACGCTACGATTCAGCGTATGGGCGGGAACCTCAAGGCCCGCACCAGTGACCGTGGCACCATCATGATTATTGAGCTGCCGGGACACGGTGCAGCCGGACAGAAAACAGGAGATGCGTGGTGAGCGAGACTCCCACCTGGCTACTCGTTGACGACGACAAAACCTTTCTGCAGGTGCTGCAGCGGTCCCTGAAACGCCGAGGCATCGGCGCAGAGTGTGCCTGCATCGGCTCCGAGGCCCTCGCCTTACTCAGCTCCCGGCCTTTCGGCAGGTGCGTACTGGACCTCAATCTGGCCGGCGAAAGTGGCTTGCAATTGTTATCGGAAATGCTGGAGCAACAGCCGAACCTGGAGATTCTGGTACTCACCGGCTACGGCAGCATCGCCACCGCCGTGGAAGCCATACGCCGGGGTGCAGTGAACTATCTTTGCAAGCCGGCCGGGGTGGATCAGTTGATCGCCGGGTTCCAGCCCCGGGACCAGATACCTCATGTACGCAAAGAACCCCCTTCTGTGCAGGAGATTGAAAGGGAACACATACAGCGGGTGCTGAACGAGCATGATGGCAATATTTCTGCCACCGCCAGGGCACTGAATATGCATCGCCGGACACTACAGCGAAAGCTGCAGAAGCATTCCCGCTGGAGAGAATAACCAGGATTACGGGTTCTCGTGCCCTGCATTCTCGCACATCACCGGCTATCAAGGATGAAGTGCCGGGCCTTTCACCATCGATACCCAGCTCCGGACAGCACACTACAGATAACGGCTCTCGTCGAGGGTTTTCAGTCGTTCCGGATGGAACACCATCAGACCGGTCACCACGGTGCCGTTCACAAAACCCTCCGGGAGCATTACCAATGGCAGATAACGCAGGTATTCATGCACCAGATCCCGCAGCTCATAGACATCGGCGGTCCATAACAGCAGACACATGAACAGGCCCGCTGCCGCCACCGACAGCCCCGCACCGAAGAAGCCACAGAAAAAGATATAGGCGAAGAAATTCCGGAAATTGCGACGACGTTCCCAGATCATCACGGAGTGGGTCACCAGGGCGGGGATCATTACCGTGATCAGTGCGTTGGCGGCAAACATAACCAGGGGCTCACGCCCGGTAATAACCGTGAAAGCCAGTGCCAGCAAGCCACACAGCACTGCCAGTCCCCACCCGGTCATCAGGGTGACCGCGGTAATGCCGAAGATATGGATGCTCAACCCCGGCGACAGGCCTGCACGCATCTGCCAGAGGAGTGCCAGCAGCAGCGCCGCGCCATAGAAGGAATGCTGCAGAGCCTCATCCTGACGGAAGTCCCGCCAGTCCACCGCCCGCATCGCCGCGAACAGTACTGTCAGAAAAGCCAGCGCAGTCAGCCACCACTGGAGTGTGCTGAGCAGATTGTCTGTCATCCCCATGGCAAAGAAACCATTGCGTTCACGAATCCCTGGCCATCATAACGCGCGCCAGCAGACACTGCATTCAGGCGGACTCGTTTCCGCTCAGCCTGACCCAGGCCTGATAAGCGCTCAGGAATACCTGCCCGCTCAGTTGTTTCAGCAGATCTGTATCCCGCAACCGATCCATCACTGGCCCCTTTACATCGGAAAGATGCAGCCGGACCCCGGCTTCCTGCAGACGGCCGTTGATTGCCTCCAGACTATCCAGCGCAGAGGCATCGATGTGGTTGACCGAGGTGCAGACCAGCACCAGATCCGTCAGATCCGGGTTGCGGCTCAGCAGCTCCAGCACGGTTTCTTCCAGAAATCGCGCATTGGCGAAATAGAGGCTCTCATCAATGCGCAGAAAGACCGTTCGCTCACACAACTCCACCTGATGGCGTTCGACATTCCGGAAATGCTCAGTGCCGGGAACACGACCGACAATCGCACTGTGGGGCCGGCTGGTACGGTACAGAAACAAACCGAGTGATAACAGCACACCGGTCACGATCCCCGCTTCCACGGTATAGAACAGCGTCAGCACAATGGTAGCCAGCATGGCCCCGAAATCCGCACGGGAATAGAGCCAGGTATCCCGGATGGAGGCCAGGTCCGCCAGAGGCGCGACCGCAACAATAATGGTTGCGGCCAGAGTCGCCTTGGGCAGCCAGGCAATCGCCGGCGTAAAATAAAGCGTTGCCAGGGCAATACCTGCGGCGGCGAATGCTCCGGCCGCCGGGGTGCGGGCACCGGCATCGTAGTTGACCACCGAGCGGGAAAAGCCGCCGGTGACCGGCATGCCACCGGACAGCCCGGCCCCGATGTTTGCGGCCCCCAGACCCAGCAACTCCTGATTCGGATCAATGCGCTGACGCCGTTTGGCGCCCAGGGTCTGACCGATGGAAACCGACTCCACAAACCCGACGATGGCGATCAGCAAGGCACTGCCGGAAAGCTGCCGCCAGAGCCCGGGATCTCCGGCTGGCCAGGCCAGTGACGGCAACCCCGCGGGTATTTCGCCGACCAGGGCCACCCCCTGGTCCCCGAGAGCCAGGGACCACCCCAGCAGCGTGGTCACCAACAGGGCAAACAGGGGGGCAAGGCGCACGGCAACACTCCGCAATGGCCCGGGACAGCCAAGGGATTCCAGAACAGGGTTCAGCCACTGGCGGGCGAAAATCAGGAACAGCAGGGTACCACCGCCCACAAACAGGGTCGGCAGGTGCACGTCCGACAAAGAGATAAGCAGGGAGATGCCAGAGTCCAGCAGGTTATGACCACTGGCGGAAATACCGAAAATATGGCGAAGCTGGCTGACGATGATCACCAGCGCTGAGGCGGAGATAAAGCCGGATACCACCGGATGACTGAGAAAGTTGGCCAGGAATCCGAGCCGCAGAACGCCCATCAGAAACAGGATCAGGCCGGACATCACAGCCAACAGGGCAGCACCGGTGACCGGGTCCGCCACCCCCGCCTCCGCCAACGGGCCCAGCGCGGCGGCGGTCATCAGGGAAATCACCGCCACCGGTCCCACCGAGAGTGTGCGGCTGGAGCCGAATAACGCATACAGCACCAGCGGGAGGATGCTGGCATAAAGCCCCACCTGGGCCGGCAATCCCGCCAGCAAAGCATAGGCCAGGGACTGGGGTATCAACATAAAGGTGACAATCCCCGCCGCCACCAGATCGGCGGCGGCCTGCCCCCGGTTATACCCCGGCAGCCATTGCAGGAACGGCAGATAGCGCTGCAGCGTCACGGCGCGGATCAAAGCCGGTTAAGGGGCACTTTCAGGTACACCTGCCCGTTGTCTTCCGGCGGGGGCATGTGTCCCGCGCGCATGTTCACCTGAACCGAAGGCAGAATCAGCCGGGGCATATCCAGAGTGGCATCACGTTCCGTGCGCATCCGGACAAACTCTTCCTCACTGACCCCTTCATGGACGTGAACGTTTTTCTTCCGCTGTTCCGCCACGGTGGTCATGCACTGGAAGGTTTTCCGGCCCTCGGCCTTGTAGTCATGGCACAGGAAGATACGGGTTTCCGGTGGCAGTGACAGCACCTTTTCGATGGACCGGTAGAGGGTTCTCGCATCACCACCGGGGAAATCGCAACGGGCTGTGCCATAGTCCGGCATGAACAGGGTATCCCCCACAAAAGCCGTATCCCCGATAACATAGGTCAGGCAGGCGGGAGTGTGACCCGGTGTGTGCAGCACCCGGCCTTCGAGAGCACCGATACGGAACGTATCCCCCTCCTCGAATAGCCGGTCAAACTGGCTGCCATCCCGGGCAAATTCGGTACCGGCGTTGAATACCTTACCGAAGATTTCCTGCACTTCCCGGATGTGAGCACCAATACCGGTCTGGCCACCCAGTTGCTCATGCAGCCAGGGAGCGGCGGACAGATGATCGGCGTGCACGTGGGTTTCCAGCACCCAGACAACGCTCAACTGTTCGTCCCGGACATAACGGATGATTTCATCCGCCGATCGCACATCGGTGCGACCGGCAGCGTAATCGAAATCCAGCACGGAGTCGATAATGGCACACTGGTCGCTCTCCGGATCCCGCACTACATAACTGAATGTGTTGGTCGGTTCGTCGAAGAAGGATTTGACGACGGGGTTGACCATGGCTCACCTCGCTTTCACTTGATGTGATCTAAGCATATACCATTTAGAAATATACTGCGAAGAGGCCGGTTTTTAAATGGGGGTTAACCGATATCAGTCCTCCAAAGTCATAAGTTTGGCCTTTGCCTCTTCCCGGCGACCGGCATCGGCCACCGGGCGCTCTGGCCTGGCCGGTGCCACCAGAACACGCTCCAGATAGGGCCTGGCCCGCTCTTCTTTGCCCTGATCGATCAGGAAGTCTCCATAAAAATAATTCGGGTCCATGCCATCCGGGTTGATTTCGAGGGCTTTGATCAGAAGCTCTCTGGCTTTGTCATCGTTACCAAAACCCAGCGGCCAGCCGGGCACCTGGTAATACAGGCTGCCCAGTGACGTATAGGCCGAGCCCTCCAGTGCAGCGGGGTCGATCTGCATGGCCTTTTCCAGCGACTTGCGGGCATCCTTGACCAGGCCCAGTGCGCCAAACCCCCCTTTGGCACCGGCCCAGGTGCTCAGTACAATGCCCTCCCAGATCAGTGGTTCAGCCCGATCCGGATAGGCGGCCACAAGTTCACTCGCCTGTTCAGCCAGTTTTTCAAAGGCCTGCTCGCGTTTGTCTTCCTCCATCTGGTACCGGATCTGCGCCCAGCGGTGCTGGATTTCCAGCAAATCGGTATCCAGTTCGCTCGCGACAGCCGGCAGGGCTGTCATCAGTACCAGTAACAAGGTTATCCACTTCATGATGTCACTCCGGAATCCAGAAAACGCCGTATCACCGGCAGTTGTTTCAACATGGCTTTGTCCACAATCCTTGGCAGAACGCCATTGATGACCACAAACAGCTTCTCCGGCCACCCCAGGAAGCGCCGTTTCTCATCCTTTTGCATGGCCTCGAGTATTGCGCCGGCAACCTTTTCCGGCGGGTCCATGGTGTTACCCAAGGCCTGATTCAGTTCATTGACAGCCTCCGGGTTCATCGCGGTCGCCGTGGCCCGGGGCGCCACATAGATGACCTGTACCGGGGTATCCGCCAGTTCCCGGCGGAGCGCTTCAGAGAAACCCCGCAGGCCGAACTTGCTGGCGCAGTAGGCGGTGTAGCCGGGGAAGCCGATGCTGCCGAAGGTGGAGCCGACAAACACCAGGGCACCGGCTCCGGCATTGCTGAAGCGGGGCACAAAATGCCGGGCCACCAGCATGGCAGAACGCAGATTTACAGTGAGCTGGTCATCCAGCGCCTCAACGCTCATATCCTTCAGGCTGGCAAAATGGTTCTGCCCGGCACAGTGGATCACGCCATCAATTTCCGGATGCTGCTGGCTGAGCTGCTGCAACTGCCCATCCAGATCCTTGCTGCCGAGATCCAGCCGGACATATTGGACACCAGGCCGCTGTTTCGGGTACTCAGCCTGTCGGGTTGCGATGATCACCCGGGCACCGGCATTGAGCAGCGGTTCCACCAGAGCCTTGCCGATGCCTCCGGTACCACCGAACAGCAGGAAAGTGCGGTTATGCAGCTGCATGGCGTGACTCCTCACGGCTCGCCGGTAGCGGGATGCTGTGCAGCATGTCGCCATAAAGCCGGTATACCATGCGGGCAGCCTCGATAATGGCCTGCTGATCCCCGGGATCCGTCATGTCGTTCATGAGGTTGCGGAAGAACTCGAAATGGTCCTGGTCCAGAGCACCATGGGAGTACAGATAGCTGAACGCCTGGTCCGGCAGGTCCAGTTGCTTCTGGATGGCTTCACCCAACGGCGTAGCGAGTTCGATAGAGGTACCCTCCAGCACCTGCACCATACCAAAAAAGGCCGCAGGATTGCCCCGCTGGATGCGGTCGTACAGATAGGCAACCATCAGCTCGATAGAGGTATCCGGCGTACCCTGGCGGATCGCTTCCCTGTCTTCTCCGCAGGCCTCCAGATCATTGAGGATCCACTCGTGGTGACCGTATTCCTCCTCGATATATTCCACCAGTGCTTTGCGGACAAATTCGAGCCGTTCCGGCAATTGTCCGCCACAGGCCATCATCAGCGGCACCGTGTGTTTTACATGGTGGTAGGCCTGGGTAAGAAACCAGCGATAACTTTCCAGGTTGAAACGCCCTTCCCGGATTGCCCGGATCACGGGGGCATCGGTGACATGGGTGCGCGCTTCCGCGGTTTCGGTTTGCAGTCGTTCAAAAAAAGCCATATCAGAATCTCCTGATGTTGTTCTTTCATGTCGGGTGGCCGGAGCAGGCGCTGCTGCCCCGGAGTCATGCATAAAGAGCGGGCAACTGTCTGCCACCAACGCAGGCAGATCTGCGTGAACCCGGTCGCGCACGATACGGCCATTGGCGGTCAGATACCCGTCCGCCAGGGTCAGCGGCCGTCGATAGATATAAGCAGTGCTCAACCGGGCATAGTCCGGCAGGCGCTGGTTCAGATTCTCGAGGGAAACAAGGATCTGTTCCGGATCACGGTCATCCCGGATAACCAGCAGTGCACGGGGATTCGGTTCTCCGTCACCAAACACCACTGCCTGGCCAGCCCCGACACCTTGCACCAGCTCACTTTCCAGCCATTCCGGGCTGATATTTCGCCCAAAGCTGGTGATCAGCAGATTCTTGGCCCGCCCGTTAACCGTCAGATAACCATCCGGGCTGAGGGCACCCAGGTCACCGGTATCCAGCCAGTCGCTCGCTTCCGGCTCATAGCCCAGGTACCCCAGATGGGTATTTCCCCGAACCAGGATCCTTCCCGCCTCGTCAATCCGCACCTCCAGGTGGGGCAACGGCTTGCCGACGGTGCCCTCACACTCCTCACCGGGGACGTTCAGCGCCACTACCGAACCACACTCAGACAGCCCATAGCCTTCATAAAGCGGCAGGCCTGCCGCACGCCCTCTCGCGAGCAGGTCGGCGGACACCCGGCCACCGCCAACCGCAAGGAAACGGAATGAAGACTTATCCAGCCGGCCTCGCTCTGCAGCTGCCACCAGCCCCATGGCCAGTTCCGGCACCAGGATCAGGGAATCCGGATGGTGCTGATTGATGCCGGCAACCAGCCGGTCGAGGTCAAGGCCGCTGCTGCCCGTCATGCCCAGGGAAGCCAGGGGGGCAATATCGACCGTTGCCCCCATTGCCAATGGCAGATAAACGCCGGCTATGTTTTCCAGCAAGGTGGCCAGCGGCAGGATGCACAGATGTGTGAGGAGTGATACCCCGGCCATGCGTTCCTGCAGGGCCCTGGTGGTGGCCGCCATCTGGCTGGCGGACAGGCAGACGCCTTTGGGAGTGCCGGTACTGCCGGAGGTGAAGGTAATCTTCGCCGTCTGTTCCGGCACCCGCGAATAGCCGGAGGCCGGGTTCAGTTTTCGCAACCACACGCCATCGCCCAGCGGGACCGAATCCTGCTCTTCGGCACTGAACAGCAGGCAGTCGAGACCCGCAGTCTGTTGCAGGTGCTGAAACTGACTCCGTGAGAAAAACGCAGGCACCGGCACACACACCACATCCGCCAGCAGGCAGGCAAGGTCAGCCAGCACCCAGGCCATGCTGTTGTCCCCACACAGCCCGGCACGCCTTACGCCCAGCATCTTTAACTGTCCGGCCAGGCCAGAAGCGGCCTGCCACATCGCTTCATAGCTGAGCTCGCCGCAGGCATCCCGCAAAGCGATACGTTCAGGGTATTGCCTGACACTGGTCAGGAGCATGTCACGCAAGCCGGCCATAAGCACCTCCCGGGTTCACCGTTTGCTTCGCATTATCCCGAACCACCGGCTGCACCAGACGGAGCAAACCTGCAGCCCGCAGCGAATTTATGCCCTCAGCAACCGATATGGCGATCACCACCGGGTGATGGTCGTAGTAACGTCCCCAGCCGGCACCACCGTCCGGCAACCGGGCAGGATCGGCTTCTGCCAGCACATGGGTCGCCATACCCAACCGATGAAAACTGTTACGAAGCTGATCGGTGCCGGTGCAAACCACCCACTCGTAGCGGGCACTGTCCAGCCATACCGACAGTGCCGCAAACAGATAACGGCTCACACCTGCCTCAACACCCGCAAGATGGGCAATCTCGGCAATCCGGACACGCTGCACACCCGGTTCGGGCATCACCGCCTCCACCGGTTCCGTCAGGTAATCCTCCAGGAACAGACGCTCATGGCCGGCATTACGCACACCCACTGCTGCCAGCAGCGTGCCCTGGGCCGTGGTCAGGGTCAGCAGGGAGGGAATACGCAGCAAAGGCTCGGCACCATAGGCCAACCGGAACCGCCGGCGAATAAAATCCGCCACTACGGCTTCCATGCTGCTTTGAGGGGCAATTTCACTGAACCACCGACCGGCACACCTTACCCGTGGCACCACCTCCGATGAATCCTGAGGACAACAGGCGGACATCATCAACGGGTCTGTCATAAGCGCTCTCCAACAGCCTTGGGGCGCAAAGCCCCTGAATACGACTGCCAGAATAGAGCGCAAGGCTTAATTCAGGCTTAAAGGAAACGGGGAGTTTTCTTAAGAGCAGCTTAAGGTTTGCAGCTTCCCCCTTTAAGGCCCGGTTAAGGATGCCGGAGTAAAGTGCCGCCATCATTGTATGACTCCGGGCATCGGGCCCAGTCTTCCGTCTGATTGATTCGCTGATCTACTGCGAATGAGCCAGACGGACCCTAGCTTCAGGAAGTAACGCTTTATGAGTCACCGCGTTTCCAAGTCATTCAGCCGGATACGGTTTGTCCGGTTCCTGACCGGCGGAGGTCTGGCCACCCTGACCCACTGGCTGATCATGTTTGCGCTGGTCAGGGCCGGCGTTGATCCCCGTGTTTCAACGGCCGCAGGGGCAACCGTCGGTCTTTTCATAAACTACCTGGCTCAGTACCACTACACGTTCAGGTCCGATTTATCCCACCAGACTGCGTTTTTCCGCTATCTCAGCAGCGCGGTGGCCGGATGGGTTCTGAATGTAGCTGTTTTTTCAGCTGCCTACAGCATCGCCGGCAGCACTGTCGCAGCCCAGGCCATTGCCACGCTGGCCACCATGATCACCAATTATTGTCTTGCCGAGAGGTTTGTTTTCCATGAAAAAACTGCCAACCAACCACAATAATCTGCTGCTCAGTATCGTCATACCGATTCACAATGAGGCGGACGTGATACCAACCCTGATTGACCGGCTGGCACTGGTGAGCCGGAAACTGCCGGTCACCACGGAGCTGTTGTTTGTCGACGATGGCAGCAAGGACAACTCCGTTGCCCTCCTGCTGGAAAGCAGGCACCGCTACCCCCATATCCGGGTGCTCCGATTGTCCCGCAACTTTGGCAAGGAGGCTGCGGCAACGGCCGGCCTGAACCATGCCCGGGGAGATGCCGTGATATTGATGGATGCGGACTTGCAGGATCCTCCGGAACTGATTCCGCAAATGGTCAGTGAATGGCGCAAGGGCACCGATGTTGTGCTTATGAAACGCCGTTCACGGGCCGGCGAAAGCTGGCTGAAGCGGACAACCGCCAGCCTGTTCTACCGCCTGATCAATCGCATAAGTGATGCGCCGATTCCCGTGGATACCGGTGATTTCCGGCTGATGAGCCGGCGTACCATTGATGCGCTGAACCAGCTACCGGAACGCAATCGCTATCTCAAAGGCATGTTCGCCTGGGTGGGCATGCCAACGGTCACTCTGGAGTTCGACCGTGATCCGCGGGCCGCAGGTCACACCAAGTGGAACTACTTCAAGCTGCTCCAGCTCGCCATCGAGGGCATCACCTCTTTTTCCATCAAACCCCTGCGCCTCGCGCTTGTGCTGGGCATTATGTCGGCCGGGGCCGGCGGGCTGTTCGGCCTGCTGGAGGTGCTCAAAGCCTTGTTTTTCGGAGTGTCTACCCCGGGCTACGCGTCAATGATCGCAATCATTACCTTCCTCTCCGGCATCCAGCTGCTTTGCGTTGGCATCCTTGGGGAGTACGTCGGCCGCATCTACATGGAAGCCAAACAGCGACCCGTTTTCATCGTGGCCGATGACAGCGATGAAAATGAAAAGGCTTACGGATCCGCAATAACAATGAAGGGGGTGAGCAATGACCAGAACCATTAACACACTGTTCTGGCTATTGGTATCGGTGCTTCTGATCCGGCTCGGCCTCACGGCAATACTTCCCCTGGCGGACACAACGGAACCCAGATACGCTGAAATTGCCCGCATTATGGCGGAAACGGGCGATTGGATCACACCCTGGTTTGACTACGGCGTACCCTTCTGGGGCAAACCACCCCTTTCGTTCTGGACACAGGCCGCTTCTTTCCGGCTATTCGGGATAACCGAGTTTGCAGGCCGCCTGCCTTCGTGGCTGGCCACTCTGGGCACGGTTTATCTGATCTACACCACAGCCCGCTGGATACATTATGAGCCGGATTGCCCCCGGGCAAAAGCACAGGGCCTGGCCGCCGCACTGGTCTTCAGCACCATGGCACTGGGGTTTCTGAGTGCCGGTACGGTAATGACCGATTCGTTTCTGGCATTGGCGACGACACTGGTGCTGTCAAGTCTGATTATCCGCCTGCAGGGCGGACCGGTCATCTGGGGCTGGCTGTTTTTTGTGGGGCTGGCCATCGGACTTCTCGCCAAAGGCCCCCTTACACTGGTACTGACCGGGCTTCCGGTTTTCGTGTGGGCCGTGGTAGGCCGACAATGGCGCGCTCTCCTGCAAGCGCTGCCGTGGGTCAGAGGCACCTTGCTCATGCTGGCTCTGGCGTTACCCTGGTACCTGTTGGCCGAACTCAAAACCCCCGGATTTCTTGACTATTTTATCGTAGGAGAACATTTCAAACGCTTCCTGATCAGTGACTGGCAAGGGGACCTGTACGGTAACGCCCATGATTTCACCCGGGGCACCATCTGGCTGTACCTGTTGCTCGCCAGCTTCCCCTGGGGCCTGATAGCACTCGCTGGCTGTATCGGGAAATACCGCGGCGAAAAGTCGCATGGCGAAATGTCGCCACCGGAGCCGTCCCGAATAAACTTTCTGGTGATGGCCTCAGCCTTGTCGCCCGCGGTATTCTTCACCTTCTCAGGCAACATCCTGTGGACCTATGTTCTGCCCGGGCTGCCTTTTCTGGCGATCCTCATCGGTCGCAGGTTGTCGTTTACAGGCAAATGGCGAAGACCACAATTTGCAACCGTTCTGGTGATCCCTGTCATCGGCATTGTGGGGGGCAACTGGCTGGCACTGCACCCGGAATCACTCGATACCGAGCGGGAACTTATTGCCCGGGTACAAACCATCCCCGGGGTTACACCGTTAGATCTGGTGTATGTGGGGAGGCCACCTTTTTCGGCAAGATTCTACAGTCGGGGCGAAGTAGGCACGGTTAGCGCCAGATCGCTGGGCAAACTGCTGTCCAAGGGGCTCGCCAGCGATGGGCAATTGGTTGCGGTAAAGAAGCGGAGCAAGTCCCTGATCGAGCAGCTCCGGCAGAACGGCACAATGCTCGGCAACAGCAAAGACTATCACCTGTTCCGCATTCAACCGCTGCATCCACGGGCAACAGTCGCCCGGGACTCCCGGGAAATCCCCCCGGGTTGATAAATCCATTACACTCCACACTGAACCCGTCAGGTAAAACGGACCCATCGATGCGCATATTACTGGTAGAAGACGATCATATGCTGGCCCGCACCATGCTCAGCATGTTGCGGGCAGACCAGAACACGGTGGACTGGCTGGATGACGGCCAGCAGGCACTGAATGCCCTGGCGAACGAGCATTTCGACCTGGCGATACTGGACCTCACCCTGCCCAGGGTGGATGGCCTGGACATTCTCCGGCGCATCCGTGAGCAGGGCAGCCAGACTCCGGTCATCATTCTGACCGCACGATCAGAACTGGATGAAAAGCTACAGGGACTGGATGCAGGAGCAGATGACTACCTGACCAAGCCTTTTGCCATGGCCGAGCTGAAAGCCCGCATCCGGGCGGTCACCCGCCGTGGGGCCGCAGGCGGTAATGCCAATGCCGATCTTACCGTTGGCGGTCTGACACTCAACACTGAGACCGGCCACCTGACCCTGGACGGAAAAACCACGGCTCTGCCCCGCAGCGAGTTCCAGATTCTGCACTACCTGATGCGCAAGCCGAACCAGGTGGCTACCCGAGGACGACTGGAAGAGCAGCTTTACGGCTGGGACCAGGGCGCTGAGAGCAACGCACTGGAAGTGCACATCCACCATCTCCGCCGACGGATCGGCAAGGGCTCGATCCGCACCATTCGTGGTGTGGGCTACCTGCTCGATACCCAGGCAGCAGGAGAAAAGCAATAATGTCCCTCACCCGCACCCTGACCCTGATGATTACCACGACGGTTCTGTTTATTGCGCTGATTGCGGCGGTCTGGAGTTATTTCGAGAGCAACCACGAACTCGAAGAGCTGTTCGATGCAGAGCTGGCCCAGAGCAGCCGCATCGTACAGGGGCTGGTGCAACACCTGGCACCAACCCAATCGCTGGCCGACTTATCCGTGACCCTGGCAAAAACCCTACAACTGCCGGTCACCGAGAATGCCCTGAACGGGGTTTTTGACGAGGCTCTGTACGGCACAGCCGGCCACAAATACGAGAAGAAACTGGGCTTTGAAGTCTGGTCCGACCAGGGACAGCCTCTGCTGAACACTCTCAAAGCAGATGATGGCACAGGGCTTACACCAGGCTACGCCTGGGCCGAATCCGGAGGCTTCCAGTGGCGCACTTTCACCCTTCAGGACCCGGAAACCGGTTTCTGGATACGCACTGCACAGCGAGAAGATATCCGACAGGAGCTGAGCCAGGAGCTGGCTCTGGGGAATACCCTCCCTTTACTGGTCGCACTGCCACTGCTGGTTCTTGCCAGTGTCATGGCCATCCAGATCGGCTTCCGGCCACTACGCCGGGTGGAGCGGCCCATTCGCGACATGGCCCCCGAGCGTATTCACCCCCTGGATACCCACAAGGCCCCGAGGGAAGTTGCCGGATTCGTTCAGGCGGTCAACGGCCTGCTGCAGCGTCTGGATCAGGCCCTGGAACGGGAACGGCGCTTTTCCAGCGATGCCGCCCATGAACTCCGCACCCCTCTGACCGCCCTGCGCCTGAATCTCGAGAAACTCAGCGAACAACATCCGGATTCCTTCGCGGATCTCACCCAATCAGTGGACCGGATGGTGCATCTGGTGGAGCAGATGCTGCTGCTCAGCAGGATCGAATCAGGGCGCGGTTTCCAAAAACAGATTGCCGATCTTTCCGAACTGGTGGCGCAAAGCATTGCCGACATCGCGCCTTTGGCACTGCGTAAAGAGATTGAGCCTTCCCTGGAAAACCCCCATGGCTCCATCTACATTCACTGCCAGCCGGAGCTGATCACCAGCATGATGCGGTCACTGCTGGCCAACGCCCTGCAGTACAGTCCCGGCGGCACCAGCATTGTTGCGCGTCTCGACACGACCGGTGACAAAGCCATTATCCGTCTGTGTGACCAGGGGCCGGGTATTCCCGAGTCCGACCGGGATAAGGCACTGAGCCGCTTTACCCGCCTGGACCAGCGCATCGGTTCCGGTGCCGGGCTGGGCCTGGCCATCGCCCAGCGGATTGCCGAGCGACACAACGGCCGTCTGTCGCTGTCCGGCCGGTCCGATGGCGGTGAGGGTCTGTGCGTGGTTGTGGAGCTTCCTCTCGCCTCAGCGTGATGGCCCCCGATTAATCCTGGCGAGAGGGTTGTATAAGCAGTCACAGACACAGACACTGAGACAACAGTATTTCGAGCAACAGGAACCTGAGCGACCGGGCGGATATCACCTTGGCAACTTCTGACACACCACACACGGAAAACCGCCGGGCCCTGTGGTCCTGGGCGCTCTATGACTGGGCCAACAGTGCCTTCTTCACCATCATCCTGACCTTCGTTTTTGCCCAGTATTTCAGCTCCGCCGTGGTGGGCGACAAGGTTGCGGGGACCGAATCCTGGGGGCATATTGTCGGGGTGTCCGGCATATTGGTCGCCCTGCTCGCTCCGCTTCTTGGTGCGATTGCCGACCAATCCGGCCGCCGCAAACCCTGGCTGATCAGCTTTACCCTACTGTGCTCCCTGGCCAGCATCATGCTCTGGTTTGTCACCCCGGAAACAGGGCAATTCTGGCAGGCGGCCCTATGGGTCGGGCTGGGCATTCTGGGTGCCGAATTTGCGTTCATTTTCTACAATGCCATGTTGCCGGACCTTGCCTCGGAGGAGCGACTGGGGCGCTGGTCCGGTTGGGGTTGGGGGCTGGGCTATGTGGGGGGCATTGTCTGCCTGGTGATTGCCCTTTATGGTTTCATCGAGGCCAGCGCCAACCCGTTCGGGCTGGACCGGGACAACGCTGAGCACGTGCGCGCCACCTTTGTACTGACCGGACTCTGGTACCTGGCGTTTGCCCTGCCCCTGTTCTTCTTTGTACCGGACCGGCCAGCGACGGGACTTTCCATCGGCCAGGCCAGCCTGGCCGGTTTGCGCCAGCTTAAAGAGTCCATCGCACATGTGCGGCAATACCGGGACATTGTGCGCTTCCTGATTGCCCGCATGTTTTATACTGACGGGCTGGCCACCATTTTTACCTTCGGCGGAGTCTACGCGGCAGGTACCTTCGACATGAATGCCGGAGAGGTACTCAAGTTCGCCATCGCCCTGAACGTCACCGCCGGGCTCGGCGCTCTGGCCTTCTCCTGGATTGACGATGCCCTGGGCGGTCGCAACACCATACTGCTCTCCCTTAGCGGACTCGGAGCCAGCGCCCTGGCCATTCTGCTGGTGGAGACTGCCACCGGCTTCTGGGCATGGGGGATGATTCTGGGCATCTTTGTCGGGCCACTGCAATCCGCCAGCCGCTCCCACCTGGCCCGGACGGCACCGCACCACCTGCAGACCCAGATGTTCGGATTGTTCGCTTTCTCCGGCAAAGCCACAGCTTTTGCCGGACCATTACTGGTGGGGCTCGTTACCTCACTGACCGGCAGTCAGCGCTGGGGTATGGCCACAATCCTGTTGTTGTTGCTGACAGGTTTCGTGCTGATGCTGACCGTACCGGCCAATGAGCAGGCGCCCGGTGAACCACGCCCTCTATAAGCTTGCAGCGCTAAACAGGGGAGCCGATACCTGCCCGCAGGCCCATTATTCAATGCCACCAGCGACGGGTACAAAGAGTTTCCGGCCCGCCACCTGCGTCGAAATCAGGGGCTGCCGATAGAGCCTTTCCAGCGCCGGCACCACCAGCATGGTATCGGCCGGCCCCCAGCAGGCCTCACCTTCCGGATAAAGCAAAAGCACATGACTGCACCAGCGCGCCGCCAGATTCAGATCATGCAGGCACATAAAAACGGACTTTCCCGCATCCGCCTGCCGCCGCAACAGGGCAAGCACCCTTTCCTGGTGATGGAGATCCAGATGGTTGGTGGGTTCATCCAGCAACCAGACGGAGGGGTCCTGAGTCATCAGGGTGGCAACCGAGACCCGCTGACGCTCGCCACCGGAGAGTGTGCTGACGGACCGATCTTCAAGATGCGCAATATCCAGCGCCACCAGCGCCTGGCGGGCCATTTGCAGGTCTTGGGGTAACTCATTCTGCCACAGGGACAACCAGGGATGGCGACCGATCAGGGCCGTTTCCAGCACAGTTGCCGGGAAGCTGTCCTGCCGGTCCTGGAACACCAGACCCAGTTGCTGCGCAATTCTGCGCCGGGGCATCCCGGACAGGGCAACATCATCCAGCAGAACCCGGCCGCTGCGGGGCTCTCGCAACCCGGCGAGGGAATGCAACAGGGTGGTCTTGCCAGCCCCGTTAGGACCCAGCACCCCCCAGACCTGCCCCGGCCGGATATCCAGATTCAGAGGCCAGCCACTGGCCCGGGCCGGAATATCGATCACCAGTTGACGAGTATGCAGCACCGTCATGCGCCCCTCCGGTTCAACAGGTAGAGGAACACCGGCACACCGATCAGGGCGGTAATCACGCCTACCGGCAGCTGCTCCGGAGCAATCACGGTTCTGGCCAGGGCATCCGCCAGTACCAGCAGAGTGCCGCCGGCCAACGCACTGGCGGGCAGCAATAACCGCTGATCATTACCCACCACAAAACGCAGCATGTGGGGCACAATCAGCCCCACAAACCCGATACTGCCCGCAGTGGTTACTGCAGTAGCCGTGATCAGGCTGGCCAGCAGGTAGATAGCCCACTCCAGCGGCCGCACATTGACCCCCAGCGCGGCCGCCTGTAGCGAGCCCCGGGCCAGCACGTTCAGGCTGCGCCCCAGCGGCTGCACCAGCAGCAAGGCCAGCACCAGCACCGCCAGTGCCGGCCATGGGCTGCCGGCATAGGCAATATCACCCATCAGCCAGTAAAGCATGCCCGGCAGTTTGTGGGTGGGTGTCAGCGCCAGAAGCAGGGTAATCAGGGCACCCCAGCCGGCCGCCATCACCACACCCGTCAGCAACAACCGGGAAGCAGTCCAGCTACCCCGGCCATGGGCCAGGCCGAACACCAGCAGGGTGGCCACCATGGCCCCCGCAAAGGCGGCACCGGAGACCAGCACACTGGCCAGTCCCGCCAGCATTGCCAGCAGGGCACCAGCTGCAGCACCACCGGAAAGGCCCAGTACGTAGGGATCCGCAAGGGGATTTCTCAGCAACACCTGCATCAAGGCTCCGGCTACGGCAAGCAGACCTCCGGTCGCCAGTGCGCTCAGAGTGCGGGGCAGACGCAGTTCCAGAATCAGGGTACGCTCCAGTTCACTGCCGTTACCGGTCAGAACAGACACCAGGGAACCGACACTCACGGTACTGCTACCCACCGATACGGATGCCAGCACAGCGGCCAGGCATAGCAACGCCAGCAGTACCAGTGGACGGCCCATTCCTTCAGAGCGCATTACGGGCACGTTCCAGGGTCTGACACAGATGCTGCGCGCCCTCCAGTGTTCGCAGGGTGGCGCGGGCAAGCAGGTCCGGCGGTTCCAGGAACAGGTTACCTGCCTGCACAGCGGTCAGTTGCGGGAATTGCTTCCAGTCATCCAGCCATTGCCGGCTGCCGCCACCGGCCTCACCAGCGGTCACAATCACTTCGGGATTCGCCTCCAGTACCGCCTCGATGCTGACCCGCGGCACCAGTCGCGGCAGATGCCCGAACACGTTCCGACCGCCACACAGTTCGATGGTCTTGCTGATCAGTTCGTCACGGTTGATGGTCATCAATGGCTGGTCCCAGATCTGAAAAAACACACGGACCGGCCTGGCACCCCGGTATTGCCGAGCCAGACTGGCAAGCCCGTTCCGGAACTGTTCCACCCGGCCCGCTGCCCGTTCCGGTGTGCCAGTGAGCTGGCCGAGGTTTTCCACCGCCCTGGCGATATCGGAAAAGTCACGGGGTGCCAGCCAGTAGACCGGCAGACCCAGGGCAGAAAGCTTGTCCAGCTGGCTGCGGGGATTGCCGTCTACCCAGGCCACCACCAGGTCCGGGGCCAGACTGAGGATGGCTTCGAGATCAAGGCGATTACTGTCCCCGACGCGGGGCAGCTCACTCGCTTGCGAGGGATAATCGCTCCAGGCGCTGGCAGCCACCAGCTTTGCGCCGGCACCGGCCGAGAAGAGCAATTCTGTCGCACCCGGAGAGAGAGAGACGACCCGCTCGGCCGGCTCAGGCAAGCAAATGTTACGGTCGAGGGCATCAATTGCACACAGGTCCGCTGCAGCCACTGACATCGTCAGTGCCACTTCCAGACCAGCAACTACTGTGATCAATAACCGGAATGTCCTCATTACCAGGTCACACTGCCTCCATCAGGCCCTTATCGGCCGAAATCATAGCGTACAGAGGCCATAAAGGTGCGACCAGCGGCCAGATATTCAAAGGGCTCGAAGGTTGTGCTGTCGTAGCCGAGACTGGTGGCATACCGACGGTCAAATACGTTGGCTACCTTCAGACCAGCGGACCAGCCCGGCAAGAATTCCCACGCCGCCCGCAGATCCATGGTGCCGTAACCGGCCAGCAAGGTGGTGTTGCCGGCATCGTTGTAGCGATCGCTTTCAGCGATGACGCTGGCCCCCAGCGACCACCCGGCAAAGAGCCGGTCGACATCAAGCCGGATATTCTTCTCGGCCCGCCGGGGCAGACGCTTGCCAGTGTCCCGGTTCTCGGTATCGGCGTATGTGATGGCCGCATTGATGTCCCAATCCGCGGTCTGGAATCCGGAAGACAGTTCAATACCGCGGATTCTGGCGGTTTCCACGTTCTCCATAGTGCCGTCAAAGGTAACCGGATCAGACACGTAGGTGATCAGGTCCTCCACATCATTCTGGTAAACCGCCACATCCCAGAACCAGGAGTCATACCGCCCGGAAAAGCCCACTTCCACCATTGCGCCTTTCTCAGGATCCAGGTCCGGGTTACCGAAGTAACTTCCAAAGTCTGAAGGCACTTCAAGGTAAAGATCGTTGAATGTCGGTGCCCTGAACGACGTGGCGTAACTCAGGCGCAGACGGTGAGAAGGGTCGAATTGGTGGCCGAGGGCAATACCCCCGGTTTCTTCCTTGCCGTAGGCTTCATTGTCATCCAGGCGCATGCTGAACATCAGATCGGTGGCATCGAAATTGAGGCGTGCCTGACCGAAAACGGCGGCATTGGTGCGACTGTCCTCCGCGAACTGACTGCTGCCGTCCACCTCATCGACCATGAACTCCGAGCCGAGTAACAGTTCATGGACACCTGCCGTCAGGGTGTTTTCCCAGCGGGCTGAACGGGACACGGTGTCGAAGACACTCGGATAAGTGCCAAAGGTTTCCTGTTCGTCACGGGATTCCGAGAACTGGATCCGGGTCCGCCAGTAATCGCTGGCCACGGCTTCGAGATAGAGCCCGGCTGCCCGGATCATGAAATCGGTGTCGCCACCCTCGAATTCTGTATTGCCCTGGGACTGGAACACGGTGGCACCCACACCACCGCCCTGTTCGAAGTCATGGGTGACTTTCGCCAGGCCGGCGGCATTCCGGAAGCCCCGGTCCTCGCCACCTTCCCGCAGTTCAGTGCCATCGGTATCCGAGTACAGGCCACCAATCAGGAGGGAGGAACGGCCTTCCCGGCCGGCAACGCCAACCGATGTTCCCCGGGTATCGTGGGACCCGCCGGATACCTCCACCCAACCCTGTCGACCTGCTTCGGGCTCCAGGGTAAAGGCCTGGATGACCCCACCAACGGCATCCGCGCCATACAGGGAACTCTTGGCACCGCGCACCACCTCGACCTTGCCTATCAATTCCGGCGGCAAAAACTGCCAGGGAGGAATGCCGGCGGTTGCAGAACGCAGACGGATACCGTCCAGCAGCAGGATGGTCCCTGAGCTTCCGGCACCACGCAGAAAGACACTGGTAGTCTTGCCATAGCTGCCATCAGACACCACGTTCACTCCTGGCTGCGCCCGGAGCAGATCACCGAATTCTTCGGGCTGCTGTCGCTCGATATCGTCCTGCTTGATCACGGTCACTGACGACAGGCTCTCGCCCACGGTTTCGGGCCCCAGCGTAGCAGTCACCACAATCGGATCCAGGTCATCGGTCGGGCTGGCATTCCGGGCAGCCCCAGCGACAGGCAATACAGTGAGGAAAACACCGGCCAGTAAAGCAGGAAAGGACAACACTTGCATAACAGATACTCCGCAAACCGCGCGCACCCGCACGGGTTTCATTCTGGACATGCGGACAAGACAGGAGGGCAGGCGGGATAAGGGAGCAGCAGGCAGCGCCGGAATCGCCCACCCTGGCAGCCCACCGCAACCTCGGGTGTTCATTCAGGCCGGTCTCCGGGCTTGCAAGGGGAGCCGGGGCTCCGGGGCAATCACCTTCCCATGCCGTGACACAGTGGCGCATCTGATTGCCGTTGACTTGCTTACCGTTGCGGGGGCAGCATCGGCCTTGCGCTGGCATTGCCAGGCGCACCGATTTCCCGTTTCACCTGCTGCGCTTTGCAGCAGGCACCTGAAAGAAGTGGCGCAAGGCTAGCAACAGTCCGTCGGCGGGTCAATCTCCATGAAGGGCTCATCGTGGCTGCCCTGGCAGGGCACTGCTATGCTTGGTGTTAAACGCCCGTAAGTCAGCCACCGGATCAGGACGTGTTATGCAGGCAGAACTGCTGGATATCCGAAATCACATGGTGCAACACCCGCCTTTCGATGAAATGGCCGATGACCTGCTGGACCAGGTGGTGCAAAGCATCGAAGTGGTTTATTTCCGTGCCGGCACGAGCATTCTTGAACTGGGACAGAGCAATCACTGGCTGCACTATTTGCGCAGTGGTGCAGCGGAAATTTACCGCCGCTCAGGTGAACTCTACAACCGGGTTGGTGAAGGGGAAATTTTTGGTCAGTTCGGGCTGTTGCGTAACAAGACGGTACGATTTCCGGTACAGGCTCTGGAAGACTGCCTGATCTACCGGATACCGGACGATACGTTTCAGTTTTTGTGGGAAAACGATGAAAACTTTGCCGAATTTGTCGAGATAGAGGACCGCAGCCGGCTGCGCTCCGCGGTCTCCCGCCGGGAAAAATCCAATGAACTGATGACCTCGCGGGTCACCCGCCTGATTTCCCGGGCACCGGTCTCTGCCCCGGCCACCGTCAGGCTGCAGGAAGCTGCGCGGATCATGACCGACAAGGGCGTATCCGCTCTGCTGCTGATGGAGGAAACGGATGAAGGCCGGCGCCTGAAAGGCATCATCACCGACCGGGACCTGCGAACCCGTGCTCTCACCGAAGCACTGCCATCGGAGACGCCCATCAGCGAGATCATGAGCGAGGGGCTGATCACCATCCGCAGCAACATGTTTATCTTTGAAGCAATGCTGACCATGCTGCACAACAATGTGCACCACCTGCCGGTGATGGACAACAACGAAGTGCGCGGCGTGATTGCCCTGTCCGACATCGTCAAATACGAAAGCCAGAGCAGCCTTTACCTGGTCAGCAACATCTATCACCAGCAGAGTGTCAAAGGCCTTAAGGAACTCAGCCGGGATGTGCGGGACAGTTTCGTGCGTATGGTCAACGAGGACGCCAATTCCCACATGATCGGCAGTGCCATGGCGGGTATTGGCCGCAGTTTCAGCCAACGCTTGCTGGAACTGGGGGAAGAAAAACTCGGCCCACCGCCGGTACCTTATTGCTTTCTGGCCCTCGGCTCCATGGCACGCGATGAGCAACTGGTGGTGACCGACCAGGATAACGCCATGATTCTGGACGACAGCTTCGTGCCAAAGGAGCACGATGCCTACTTCCTGGC
The DNA here is from genome assembly GCA_014359475.1 of Marinobacter sp. Classification (GTDB taxonomy): domain Bacteria; phylum Pseudomonadota; class Gammaproteobacteria; order Pseudomonadales; family Oleiphilaceae; genus Marinobacter. Next base: position 24,889 of record JACIZI010000004.1, read on the forward strand.
GCTGGCAAAATTCGTCAGTGATGGCCTGGCAGAATGCGGCTACAGCTACTGCACCGGCGATATCATGGCCACCAACCCCAAATGGCGGCAGCCGCTGAGTGTCTGGAAGGGTTACTTCACCGACTGGATTGACAACCCCAAGGCCGAGGCACTGCTCAACAGCAATATCTTCTTCGACCTGGATGGTATCTATGGCGAGATCGACTTTGCCGAACAACTGAAAACCCTGGTGGCCGAGAAGGCCTCCAACAGCCAGCGCTTCCTGACCATGCTGGCCCGCAACGCCCTAAATCGTACCCCGCCACTGGGATTCTTCCGCACCTTTGTGCTGGAGGAAGACGGCAAGCAGCAGAAAACCTTCAACCTCAAGCGAAGGGGTACCGCGCCCATCTCGGATCTGATCCGGGTACATGCCCTGGCCTGCGGTTCCCGCTCCCAGAATTCTTTTGAACGTCTGAAAGATGTCGCCAAAACCAAACTGCTGATGGAAGACGATGCGGGCAACCTGCGGGATGCCATGGAGTTCATTTCCATCGTGCGTATTCGCCATCAGGCCCTGTCCATCGAATCAGCCGAAGAGCCGGATAACAATGTGCGGCCCGAAGACCTGTCACCCTTCGAGCGCAGCCACCTGAAGGATGCCTTCCAGGTGGTCAGCAATGCCCAGAAGTTCCTGCGCTTCCGTTACAACGCCGGGACGGTTCGCAATGTCTGACAACCCGGAGCCCGCACGGGAAATCTACGGCTTACCTTGGCCTGAGCAGTTCCGGGCACTTGCCGATGTGTCGGAAGACCCCCGCCTCAAGTCTTTTTATCAGACGGGCTGCGTCCCGGCGGATACGCCGGTGGGTGAAGCACCGCTGGTCGCCATGGACTTTGAAACCACGGGGCTGGATGCGAACGAACACGCCATTGTCAGTATCGGCCTGGTGCCTTTCACCCTGGATGGCATTCCCCTCGGTCAAACCCGGCACTGGATCGTGCGGCCCAGACTGCCTCTACACAAAACCTCGATCACCATCCACGGGATTACCCACAGCGACATCGAAAACGCCCCGGATATTGAGGAGATACTTGAAGACCTGCTGGACAGTCTGGCGGGACGTATCCCGGTAGTGCACTACCGGGATATAGAGCGCCGGTTTCTGGATGTGGCCCTGCGTCACCGGATCGGCCAGGGCATTCGATTTCCAGTGCTGGACACCATGGCCATCGAAGCCCATCTCAATCCGGACCGCAAACCCTCACGCTGGCAACGGCTGATGGGTAAAAAGCCGGTATCGATCCGGCTGGCGGACAGCCGGCTGCGATATCACCTGCCCCATTACGCAGGACACAATGCGCTGATTGATGCGATTGCGACCGCCGAGTTATTGCAGGCGCAGATCCGCCATCATTTCAAAGCGGACACACCCATTGGCGATCTCTGGGTTTAAGGGGATGCTTTCCCGGTCACTTCATCGACGTACTCGCCATAGCCCTGTGCTTCCATTTCATCCAGGGGAATAAAACGCAGGGCGGCGGAATTCATGCAATAGCGCAACCCGGTAGGCGCAGGGCCGTCACTGAACACGTGGCCAAGATGAGAGTCCGCGTAACGGCTGCGGATTTCCGTGCGGGTCATGAACAGGGAGCGGTCCTCCTTCTCCACCACCATGTCCGGCTCAATGGGGCAGGTAAAACTTGGCCAGCCAGTGCCGGACTTGTACTTGTCGCGGGAAGAGAACAGCGGCTCGCCGGAGACAATATCCACATACAGCCCCGGCTCCTTGTTGTCCCAGTAGCGGTTATTATAGGCCCGCTCGGTACCATCCTGCTGGGTCACCTCGTACTGGATATCGGTCAACCGCTGTTTGAGCTGTTCCCGGGATGGTTTCTCAAAGCTTTCGGGATCGAAACCGCTGCTGGTCACCGGGCGGAAACGTGAGAAGTCCAGCTCATAGTCTTCCCCATACACCTCTTCGATAAACTGGTAGCGGCCGGAGTTGAAGGTATAAACGCGGTAACGCACAGGATTCTTCTTGTAGTAATCCTGATGATATTCCTCGGCTGCATAGAAGCTGTCCAGCGGCTGTACCTCGATCACCACCGGCTCATCGTAGATACCGGATGCCTGAAGCTCCTTGACCGCCTGCTCCGCCAACCGCTTCTGTTCTTCATTGTGGTAGAAAATGCCCGGCCGATACTGTTGGCCACGGTCCACGAACTGCCCGTTGGCATCGGTGGGATCCATCATGCGCCAGAGGCCGGCCAGCAGACCTTCATAGGTCATTTGTTCCGGATCATAGTAGACCTGAACCGCCTCGGTGTGGCCGGTAGCACCGGACGACACCTGTTCATAGGTGGGACTGGCTTCTTCGCCGCCGGTGTAGCCGGAGACCGCCTCGACCACGCCGGGAATTTTCTCGTAGCCGGCTTCCACGCACCAGAAACATCCTCCGGCAAACGTGGCCACTGCCAGCGCATCGTCCTCCGGCGCGTAACGCTTGTCCGGCATGTCTGCGGTGACGCGAGTGGCCTGGAATACCAGAATCCCGAGGGCGACAAATACCCCCAGGACGATTCCGATTCTGCTTTTCATTCTGTCCGCTCCTTTCCCGGAGTTGCCCCGGGTGATATCTGATGCGATGGCCGGATATACGTTGGCAGCGCGGAACAGATCTGTGCCCCGCGTCAGCAAAAGTCCTGACAGGTTGGAACAGACAGGGGCAGAAAAGTTTCCACCCCACCGGGCATTAAAGCTGCAGGGAACGGACCTCCAGGAATTCTTCCAGCCCCCACTTGCCGAATTCCCGACCAATACCGGAATGACCGAAGCCGCCGAACGGTGCCAGCGGATTGAACGCGCCACCGTTCACAAACACCTGGCCGGTACGCAGCCGGCCCGCTACCCGTTTTGCCCGCTCCTGGTCCCCGGACCAGACCGCACCGGACAGACCATAGGGGGTGCCATTGGCAATGCGGATCGCCTCCGCTTCATCTTTGTAGGGAATCACACACAGCACCGGGCCGAAGATTTCTTCCTGGGCAATACGGCTGCCCGGATCCACTCCGCCAAATACCGTTGGCTTCACGAAGTATCCCTGCTCACAGCCATCAGGGGCTTGCGGACCACCGGCGACCAGGTTTGCGCCTTCGTCCATACCCAGCCGGATATAATCAATCACCTTGTCCCGCTGCTGTGCCGAGGCGAGCGGGCCCAGCCGGGTGCTTTCCTCCAGCGGATTACCCGGAGTCATCTTCGCAACTGCCGCTGCGGCCAGTTCGCAGGCCTCATCATGCTGGCTTTCATGCACCAGCATGCGGGTCAGGGCGGTGCAGGTCTGTCCGGAGTTCAGCAGGCAGTTGTTCACCGTACCCTTGACTGCCGCCGGCAGGTCCGCGTCTTCGAGAATCACCGAGGCGGACTTGCCCCCCATCTCCAGAGCAATACGCTTGAAGTCGTCTGCCGCTGCATGGGCGACCAGATGACCCGTGCGGGTGGAACCGGTGAAAGACACCATATTCACGTCCGGATGGCGGATCATCGCATCCCCGACGGTCGCCCCTTCTCCGGAAACCAGATTGAAAACTCCTGCCGGCAGGCCAGTGCTGTGGAGAATCTCCGCCAGAATGTAGGCAGTCCCGGGGGCAATTTCCGAGGGTTTGAGCACCACCGTGCAACCGGCGGCAATCGCCGGCACAATTTTAAGGATGACCTGGTGGAGGGGGTAATTCCAGGGCGTAATGCAACCCACAACGCCTACCGGGGTATACTGCACTTCAGAGTTGCCGGTCTGCTCGGTAAACGGAAAATCCGCCAGCAGCTCAATGTAGGCTTCCGTAACCTTGCCCGGCATACCCGCCTGGATCGGCACGGCCAGCTTGATGGGCATACCCACTTCCCTGCACACCGTTTCAGCAATCTCCGTTGAGTGCTCCCGGAGTCCGGCCCGCAATTGTTCAAGCACCTTCAGCCGTTGCTCAACCGTGCTTTGCGACCAGCTCTCGAAGGCGGTTTTGGCGGCGGCTACCGCCTGTTCCATTTCCTGCCGGCCAGCATTGGCGACCCGGGCAATCACATCGCCGGTCGCCGCTTCGTGTACGTCGATAGTGTCGCCTGACCAGTCCACCCACTGGCCGTTGATGTAGTTCTTGCTCAGGTTCTGCATGGTTTGCTCCTGGTTCAGTCGAAAACGATCACGCCGCGGGCGTTCTTGCCAGCCAACATATCATCAAAGGCTTGCGGTGCTTCATCGATGGTGTAGGTCCGGGTCACCAGCTCATCCAGCTTAATGCGTCCGGCCTTGTACAAACCCAGAATACGTGGAAAGTCGTACACCGGCCGGGCAGAGCCCAGCCAGCTGCCCCGCAGCACCCGCTCATCTGCCGGCAGGCTCAGGGTAGTAATGGAGGTTTTGTCTTTCGGCTCCGACACGCCCACCACCACGGCAGTGCCGCCCCGACCCAGGGTCTTGTAGGCCTGCTCTACGACGGTGCCCGCGCCGACACACTCAAAGGCATAGTCCACGCCGCCGGTCAGCTTGCGGATGGCTTTGGTCGCATCATCCACTTCGCTGAGGTTGATGGTATGAGTGGCGCCGAATTCCCGGGCCATGGCCAGTTTGCCTTCGTTGGTGTCCACTGCCACGACCATCTCGGCGCCGGCAGTGGCGCAGCCCTGCACCACATTCAGTCCCACACCTCCGATACCGAACACCGCCGTGCGGGAGCCCGGCTCCACTTTTGCTGTGTTGAATACCGCCCCCACACCGGTCATCACTGCACAGCTCACCAGTGCGGCATTCTGCATGGGGATGGAGGGATCCACCTTCACGCAGTTATCCACGTGCAAGGTGGCGTATTGCGCCATTACGCCGCAGGCTCCGAACACATTCAGGGGCTCGCCATCCGCTCCCCGGGTGCGCACGGTGCCGTCCGGCAGGTTGATCATCGCCTTGCGGGCCTGGTCACAGAGCACCGGCCGGCCACGCACACACTGGCGGCATTTGCCGCACATGGAAATGAAGGAGCTGACCACATGGTCACCCTCCTGAAAAGCGCTGACCCCTTCGCCCACTTCCACCACCACCCCGGCAGCCTCATGGCCCAGCACCAGCGGTGCCGGGTAGGGAATCTTTCCGGTGGTGGCGGAATGGTCACTGTGGCAGACGCCACAGGCACCCACCTTGATGGTAATCTCGTCCCGTTTCGGGCCTTCCACCGTAATGGTTTCCACCTGAACCGGTTGACCCCATTCCCGGCATACCACCGCTTTTGCCTGACGATCCATACTCATTCCCCTGTGCCTTGTTGTTGGATTGCGGTCACCTTAAAGGTCAGCGAAGCCTTTGCCCTCTGCCACCAGCTTCTCAAGCAATACCGCCGGTTGCCACTGCTCTCCACCCACCGAGTCCCGGTAACCTTTGACCGTGCCCAGAATCCGGTCGAGTCCGATCTGGTCTGCCCAGAACATGGGGCCGCCACGCCAGGCCGGGAAGCCATAGCCATAGATCCAGACAATATCGATATCCAGGGGACGGTCGGCGATGCCTTCCTCGAGGATTTTCGCCCCCTCGTTGATCATCACGTACATGCAGCGTTCAAGAATCTCCTGATCGCTGATTTCCCGTGGGGTGATCCCCTGCTCCTGACGGAACTCGGCAATCAACCGGTCCACTTCCGGGTCCGGCACCGGCGTGCGGCTGCCCTCTTCATAACGGTAAACCCCGGCCCCGGTCTTCTGGCCCAGCCGGCCCTGCTCCGCCAGCTTGTCCATCCAGCTTGGCGGAATGTCCTCACCGGCCTTGCGCCGCTCCTGACGGATACGATAACCCACATCAATGCCCGCCAGGTCGGACATGGCAAACTGGCCCATGGGATAGCCCAGGTCCGTCAGCACCTTGTCCACCTGCTGCGGCGTGGCTCCCTCATCCACCAGTGCGGTGGCTTCGGCACCCCGCTTGTGCAGCATCCGGTTGCCAACAAAGCCATAGCAGTTGCCCACCATGACACCCACCTTGCCGATTTTTTTTGCCAATGCCATCACCGTAGCCTTTACTTCGTCGGAGGTGGCACTGCCACGCACGTTCTCCAGCAGCTTCATCACATTGGCGGGGCTGAAGAAATGCATGCCCACCACATCCTCGGGCCGGCTGGTAACGGAGGCAATTTCGTCAATATCCAGGGTGGACGTATTGCTGGCGAGAATGGCACCAGGCTTACAGACCTTGTCCAGTGTGCCGAAGATTTCCTTTTTGATGGCCATGTCCTCGAATACGGCCTCGATCACCAGGTCCGCCTCCCGCAAATCCTCATAGCTGAGGCTGCCGTGAATAAGGGCCATACGCTCTTCCACCTGCTGCTGGCTGATGCGGCCTTTTTTCGCGGAGTTTTCATAGTTGCGGCGAATAACGCCCAGCCCCTTATCCAGGGCTTCCTGAGCCACTTCCACGATGGTAACGGGCAGGCCGGCATTGGCAAAGTTCATGGCGATGCCGCCACCCATGGTGCCGGCTCCGATAATGCCCACCTTCTGGACATCGCGAACCGGAGTATCCCGGCTCAGGCCCTTGACTTTGGCCACTTCCCGTTCGGCGAAGAAGGCATGGATCAGCCCGGCGCGCTGGGGCGACTCCATACACTGGCTGAACAGCTCCCGCTCCCGCTTCAGTCCCTCTTCGAACGGCAAAGTGAACGCAGCTTCCACCGCATCCACACAACGGAAGGGCGCAAACTGGCCCTTTGCCTTCTTCTCCACGGAGGCCCGGAAGCGAGCAAAAATATCACTGCCCCGGTCACCGGCCAGCCGGTCTTCCCGCTCCCGCACCCGGCGCACCGCTGCATTCTGCTCTGCCAATTCACGGGCATAAGCCAGTCCCGCCGCCTTCGGGTCAGTGCCCTCGGCCACCCGATCGACAATACCCAGGGAGAGTGCCTCATCCGCCGGCACAAAACGGCCGGTGGTGATCATGTCCAGGGCAGCCTCGGCACCGGTCAGACGCGGCAAACGCTGGGTCCCTCCCGCACCCGGCAACAGCCCCAGTTTGACTTCCGGCAACCCTAACCGGGCGGATGCCAGCGCGAGTCTGTAGTGGCACCCCAGGGCCGTTTCAAGACCACCACCCAGGGCCGTGCCGTGGATAGCAGCCACCACCGGCTTGTCAGTGTTCTCCAGTGCATCCACTACCTCGGTCAGCCAGGGGGCCTGAATGGGCTTGCCGAATTCCCGGATATCCGCGCCGGCAATGAAGGTGCGCCCTTCACATACCAGCAGCAACACGCTGGCCCGGACATCTCCCTGCCCCTGCTGCAGAGCCTCCATAAGCCCGGCACGCACGGGATGCCCCATGGCGTTGACCGGCGGATAATCGATAGTGATTACACCGATATTGTCTTCACGGGTGTAACGAACAACCTGGGGCATGGGAGTCTCCTGCATAGCTGCCGGGAAATAGATAAGAATCGGACCTGAGGTTGTAATACATACGGGACTGACCTTTCAACTGCTATGCAGGCCGTTCATCCGCCATGCCATAAACCTGCAAGTAATGAACACCCGGGATATCGACGCCCATACTCCGGGCCTTGGCCGGAGCAGTGTGCCGGCCTTCAGTCAGCAAGCGCCCACTGACAACAAATCAACACGTTTCCGACACAAATTGTTGCACGCCCGGATTGTCTTGAAAAATAAGGCCTTTCCGGCGGTTCCGGGCAGCATGGCCCGATCACCCGCTGCAGAACCGTTGGCCCGCTAACCAAAAACCCATAGGATACTCCCATATAACAACAATCCCGAAAATGGTCCATGGCGGTTTAGATGCAACGGCTCTTCCTGGTTGCGGTTTCCCTTCTCTCAGCAATTCTGCTGTCCTTTGCTGCACGAGCCGAGCTGCCGGTTATCCAGCCGGCTGGGCAGGGGACCGGGCTGGGCCCGTATCTGGAGCTTCTTGAGGATCCGGAAGGGCAACTGACGCTGGAAGACATCCGCGCCGGTGCGGGCGGCGACCAGTGGATCAGGCCGGGCACCAAGGTACCCGGCTTCGGCTACACTGGATCCACCTACTGGGCCAGGCTGATGTTGCCCAGCGCACCCGCCAATGATGACGATTTTCTGCTGGAGATCAGCTATCCGGTGCTGGACCGGGTCATGGTTCATGTGCTTCAGGGTGGCGAACGGGTTTCGCACTTTCAACTCGGGGACCGCATGCCCTACCATGAGCGGCCCATTGACCACCCAAACCTGATTTTCCCGGTAACCCTGGCCCAGGATCAGCCAACCGAAGTCTACCTGCAGGTCACCAGCAGCTCCTCCGTCCAAATTCCACTGACTCTATGGCGCGGCAACGACCTGATCACCAAAACCTTTGAACAAGGCTCGCTCTGGGCGCTGTTCTATGGCGCTCTGCTGGTGCTGGGCACCTACAATCTGCTGATCTACATGGCAGTCAGGGAGCGCTCCTACCTGTATTACGTGTTCTACGTCATGTCCATGGCCAGCCTGACTGCTGCCGCCCACGGGGTTTCCTTCAGATTCTTCTGGCCCACCAATCCGGGCTGGAACGAGATCGTACCGGCACTGTCACTCAGTTGTATGGTGATCGCGCCAACCCTGTTCACCCGCAGCTTTCTCCAGGTGGGGAATACCAGGCCCAGGCTGGACAAGGCTCTGCACATCCTTGCCGTCGTTGGCGGCCTCACCGCCATCGGAGCCTTCCTGCTGCCTTACGGCATTATCATGGTGATCACCATCCTGGCCGCCAACGTCGCCATAGTGGTCTGCTTCACCACCGGCGTACTGCGCTGGAGAGATGGCTTCCACGCTGCCCGTTATTACAGCATCGCCTGGACCTTCATGCTGGGTGGCGGGTTGATTCTGGCCCTCAACAAACTCGGACTCCTGCCCCGTAATAGCTTCACCGAAAACGCCGCCCAGGCTGGCACACTGATTGAGGTGCTACTGCTGTCCTTCGCCATGGCCAACCGCATGAACTGGGAGCGTCGCCAGCGGGAGGAGGCCCAGCGGCAGGCGGCCGAGGTGCAGAAGCAGCTGCTGAACTCCCAGATTGAAATGAACCGACAACTGGACGAGAAAGTACGGGAACGCACGGAGGCTCTGGAAGACGCGAACGAAAAACTGCTGACCCTGAGCACCACCGACGAACTCACCCAGCTGAAAAACCGTCGCTATTTCGACCAGGCCTTCCGTACCGAGTATCAGCGGGCTTACCGGGAGAAAACCCCCGTCGCCGTCATGATGCTGGATATCGATCATTTCAAACAGCTTAATGACACGCACGGCCACCAGTTCGGTGACATCTGCCTGCAGGAAGTGGCCAAAACCATTCGCGGCAGTGTGCGGCGCCCGCCGGATCTGCCTGCCCGCTACGGTGGCGAGGAATTTGTCGTGGTACTGCCCAACACTGACCTCAACGGTGCCCTTACCGTGGCGGAAAGCATCCGCAATGCGGTATCAGGGCTGACGGTAACCTCGGGTAACCTGTCGGTGCGGATGACGGTAAGTATTGGCGTGGCCTCTGAAACTCCGGAGGACAACCGGCACGGTGCGGACCTGCTTCTGAAAGCAGCCGATAAACAGCTTTACCGGGCCAAGGAAGAAGGCCGCAACCGGGTCCGCGGCAGTCACAGCCAGGTCGCCTGATGACTGCGGCATGTTACGCCACGGTATCGGCAAACCCAGCAATCCAGCCCGCCACTTGCTCCGGCTGATCCAGGATCAGCCAATGACCTGCCTCCACGGGGCGACGGATCAGTCCCGGCACCCACTGCTCAAGCTGCTCTGACAGAACCGGTCCCACGTAACGGTCATTACGGGGCTCGATTAGCTGCACCGGGCAACGGGCATACCGGGGCCGGGGGTTGAGCAGGCGGGGCAGCATGTTGGCCCGGTAAAGCATCACGCCTTTGCTGCCATCTTTCACCTGGGTTGGGTTGGGTTCGGGCTCTGCCACACCCTCCACATTGGCCAGATACTCCGGCCAGCGCTTAGCCAGCAAGGTTTTCCAGAGCAGCGGAGCGAACACAGGCAGCTGGAAGAACATCACGTACCAGGAGCTACCCAGTTGCCGCAGCAGACTCTCTTTGTCTGCCAGGGACAGGCTCAGGGCTTTGCGGCGCAGCACAAACCCGACATGATCCAGACAGGGACCGGAGATGCTGGTAAAGGAGCGTATCCGACCGGTCAGCGGCCCATCGGTCACTGATTCCCAGCTCTGGACAGACCCCCAATCATGAGCGGCCAGATGAAAATCCCGCTCCGGAATCAGCTGGTCGACCACTGCCTGCATATCAGAAGCCAGCCGGGACAGCCGGTAATCCCGCAAGCGGGAAGGTGCGTCAGAAGCACCGGCACCCCGGACATCCCAGGCAATCACAAAAAAGCGATTGGCCAGATGTTCCGCCACCCGACTCCAGACACTGTGGTTATCCGGGTAACCATGCACCAGTACCATGGCGGGATGAGTGCTATCTCCCCAGGTGCGGGCAAACAGCCGGACTCCGGCATTATCGATCCAATGACGCTGATTCATACTGCGTGTTCTCCTGCTCCGGCGGAATGAGTGCCGGCCAGTATACCGGCATAGGGGATGGCGGTAAGGTCGCTCACCATGTTTTACAGGCCAATGGCCAAAAAGGCCGGAGTCGCCCGGCAGCATTGTTACCCCACCCCATGAGCGATATATTGCGGATACCGGGCAACATGAGGTACACCCATGAATCTGAATTACTCCGCTGAGGAACAGGCTTTCCGCGAGGAGGTACGAGCGTTTCTGGAGGAAAAACTTCCGGAGGACATCGCCGCAAAGGTCAAAAGCTACCGGCGACTGTCGAAAGGCGACCACCAGCGCTGGCAGCGGGTTCTCTCAGAGCGGGGCTGGTACGCCACCCACTGGCCGGAAGAATACGGCGGCGCCGGCTGGACACCGGTGCAAAAGCATATCTGGGATGAGGAATCCAACCGCTACGGGGCCCCCCGCACCATTCCCTTCGGGGTCAACATGGTGGCTCCGGTCATCATCCGTTTCGGCAACCAGCAACAGAAGCAGTACTACCTTCCCCGGATACTCAACGGTGAAGACTGGTGGTGCCAGGGGTATTCAGAGCCCGGCGCCGGTTCTGATCTGGCCAGCCTGTCCACCCGCGCCGTGCGCAACGGCGACCACTACGTCGTCAACGGCCAGAAAACCTGGACCACCCTCGGCCAGCATGCCAACCGTATTTTCTGCCTGGTACGCACCGATCCTGATGCCAGGAAGCAAGAAGGCATTTCCTTCCTGCTGATCGATATGAACAGCCCCGGCGTTACTGTCCGCCCCATCATCACCCTGGATGGCGAGCATGAGGTAAACGAGGTGTTCTTCGAGGATGTAAAAGTGCCGGTGGAAAATCTGGTGGGTGAAGAGAACAAAGGCTGGACCTACGCCAAGTACCTGCTCACCTATGAGCGCACCGGTCTCGCCGGTATCGGCCTCGCCAGGGCGGCCCTGAACCACCTCAAAGGGCTCGCCTCCCGGCAGCAGAAGAACGGCCGACCGCTCATCCGGGATCCCGGGTTCCGGCAGCGCATTGCCCGGGTGGAAATCGATCTGCAGGCGGCGGCCATGTCCAACCTGCGGATCATTGCCTCAGTAGAAGGTGGCGGCGTACCCGGTGCCGAGAGTTCCATGCTCAAAGTGCGAGGAACCGAAATCCGCCAGCAGATAAATGACCTGGCAAGGCGTGCCCTGGGCCCCTATGCCCTGCCTTTTGTCGAAGAGGAACTGGAGGCGGGTTTCGAAGGCGACTATCTGTCCGACCCGGACGCAGCCCCCGTGGCTGCCCAGTACTTCAACAACCGCAAGCTGTCGATCTTCGGTGGATCCAACGAGATCCAGAAGAACATCGTGGCGAAAATGATTCTCGGACTCTGAGGGGACGTTTATGGATTTTCGGCTCAGCGAAGAGCAACAGATGCTGCAGGACACCGTGGCCCGCCTGGTCCGTGGTGAGTACAGCTTCGCGAAACGTCTGGAGTTCAGTCAGAGCGAGGCCGGGTTCAGCACTGGCTTCTGGCAGCAACTGGCAGAACTGGGGCTGACCGCGGTACCCTTCGGCGAGGAACTGGGCGGCTTCGGTGGCGGCGGCGTGGAAGTGCAGACCGTTATGACCGAGCTGGGCAAAGGACTATGCCTGGAACCCTGGATGCAGTCCGTGGTTCTGGCCGGCGGCCTGATCAGCCAGTCTGGCGACGAGGCACAGCGCCAGCGCTGGCTGCCCGGCATCGCCGACGGTTCCCTCCGGGCCGCCGCTGGCTTGCAGGAACCCCAGAGTTTCTATGACCTCAACAACGTTGAAACCACTGCACGTGCCAGTGGAGACGGCTACTGCCTTAACGGCCGCAAGTCCGTGGTTATCGGCGGGCACACGGCGGATCTTCTGGTTGTGTCCGCCCGCACCACTGGCGACAGCCGGGATGCCCGCGGTCTCAGCCTGTTTGTCATAGAAGCCGGCACGGCAGGACTGGAACGACGCACCTATCCCACCATTGACGGCGCCAGAGGCTGCGACCTGCTTCTGGACAATGTACTGCTGGACGACGGCGCACGTCTGGGTGCAGAGGGCCAGGCCGCGGACATCATTCACTACCAGGCAGGCCGGGCCGTCTCGGCCCTGTGCGGTGAAGCGGTCGGCGTAATGGAAGTGGCCTGCGAACGCACCCTGGAATACCTGAAACAGCGCAAACAGTTCGGTGTGCCGATTGGCAAATTCCAGGTACTGCAGCACCGCATGGTGGACATGATGTCTGAACTGGAACAGGCCCGCTCCATGGCTATCCTGGCCGCCAGCGTGGCCGATCAGCCCGCCACTGAGGAGCGGCAGCGCACCCTGTCCGCCGCCAAATACGTGATTGGCCGGGCCGCCCAATACATCGCAGAGGCAGGCATCCAGTCCCACGGCGGCATCGGCATGACCTGGGAGTACGACTTCGCCCACTACGCCAAGCGACTGGTCATGATCAACCACCAGCTGGGCGATGATGACTACCACCTGGAACGTTTCGCTGACTTGATGAATACACCCGCCTGAGCGGCACAGGTCCGCACCGGGCTTTAACAATCGAAGAGAAAGAGCCGGCCAACCGGCCGGCTCCTGACAGGAGGAACTAACGGGTCAGCTGATAGATAAACACAATCAGCACCGCCACCGGAGATACGAACCGGATCAGGTTATACCAGATCGCAAAAGACCGGTCACTCAGCGCCAGATCCGTCTGCAGCGCCTGCTTCGCCACAAACCAGCCGATAAAGAGAGCGGTCAGCAGGCCCGACAGAGGCAGCATGATGTTGGCAGTGAAGTAATCCAGCAAATCGAAGATGGTCATGCCCTCAAAGCGCTCGAACATGCCCAGCGGCGCGAACCCGCTCCACTCGTTCAGGGACAGGATCGAAGCCACACCCAGGGCCCAGCAGGCAAAGCCGACAAGCACCGCGCAACCAACACGACCCATGGTGACCCGCTCTTCCAGCCATTCAGTGACCGGCTCCAGCAGAGAGATGCCGGAAGTCCAGGCCGCAAACAGCAAAAGGATGAAGAACAGGGTGCCAAACAGGCTGCCCATGGGCATGCTGCCGAAGGCCAGCGGCAGGGTTTGGAAGATCAGTCCCGGACCGGCGCTGGGTTCCAGATTATTGGCGAACACCACCGGAAAAATCGCCAGCCCCGCCAGCAACGCCACCACGGTATCCATAATAGCCACCATAATTGCCGTGCGGCCGATGGACACATCCCGTCCCAGGTAGGAGCCGTAGGCCATCATGATTGCCATGCCCAGGCTCAGGGTAAAGAAGGCGTGGCCCAGGGCAATCAGCCAGCCGTTCACAGACAGGGCACTGAAGTCCGGGGTAAACAGGAAGCTGGCTGCCTCACTGAAATGCCCGGTGGTCATACCATAGCCCACAGTGACCAGCAGCAGCACAAACAGCGCCGGCATCAGGATATTCACCGCCCGTTCCAGACCGGATTTCAGGCCCTGGGCAACCACCAGCACCACCAGGATCATGAATACCGAGTGCCACAGGAGCAACTCGCCGGGGTCGGCCAGCAGGTCGCCAAAGAGGCCGCCGATAGCCTCGGCACTCTGCCCGACAAAGTCGCCACTGGCCGCATGACCAATATAGGAGGCAGCCCAGCCACCGATGACCGAGTAGAAGGACAGAATCACAAAGGCCGCCAGCATGCCGATGATGGCTGAGGTGCGCCAGAGCGGCGAGCGGGCATTGCGCTCTGCCATCAGGCGCATGCTCATGATCGGATTGTGCCGGCCACTGCGGCCGATCAATACCTCCGCCATCAGGATGGGGATACCGATCACGGCAATACACAGCAGATAAACCAGTACGAAGGCACCACCGCCGTTATCGCCAGTAACATAGGGAAACTTCCAGATATTACCAAGGCCTACGGCAGAGCCGGTGGCCGCCAGAATAAAAGCCAGCCGCGACGACCAGAGCCCCCGGTGGGGTGCTGCCACTTGGGAATCACTCATAGTGTTATCCTGCGTTTGAATCAGTTGAATACAGGGTCCAGAAAGTTGTGCCGGCCAACCGACCGGACATTGGGCGGGATTCTGCCAGCGGATGGCGGCAGATGCCAGTTATCGAGCGCTCCGGGACCGAAATCCGTTATCATCCCGGCATTTCGCTCCCCGTCCAACAGGGGATTTACCCATTTTATACCGGACCAACAGCCATGGATGAACAGAACCAGCCACTGCCTGAAGTCCGCCAGCCGTTGCTGGTCCGCACCCTCAGTGAATGGCGAACCCTGGCCCTGCTGGGGGGGCCAATACTGATTGCCCAGGTGGCGCAGATGGCCAACGGCGTAATTGATACCGTCATGGCCGGTCATGCCAGCGCCCGGGACCTGGCCGCCGTGGGTATTGGCAGCAGCCTCTGGATGCCGTTGTTTCTGTTTTTCATGGGCCTGCTGGGGGCTCTGCAGCCGATCATTTCCGGCTATCACGGTGCCCGGCTCCATGACCGGATCATGCCCGCCACCTGGCAAGGGCTTTACCTTTGCGCGGCCGGTTCGGTGGCGATGATTCTGCTCCTGACTAACGTGCAGCCTGTTCTTGATCTGCTGAATCTGGATGCGCCCACAGCCACCATCACGCAGGGCTATCTGGATGCCTTTTCCTGGGGCGTACCGGCGCTGTTGCTGATGACGGCACTGAGAGGGCTAACAGACGGCCTGGGTCATACCCGGGTCATTATGGCCTTCTCGGTACTCAGCACTCTGATCAACCTGCCGGCCAACTACGTGTTTATCTACGGCAAGCTGGGTATTCCGGCCATGGGCGGCATCGGCTGCGGCTGGGCCACCACCCTCTCCAATGGCGTGGCCGCCCTGGCCATGCTGATCTATCTGAACCGCAGCGCCGCGTATCGCCGGTTTCACATCTGGTCCGAGCGGGCAGTACCGGACTGGCAGGGTCTGCGCTACATTCTCTCCATCGGCGTACCGATCGGTTTCACGATTTTTGTGGAAGCCAGCCTGTTTGCGGTGGTCGCCCTGTTCCTGGCACCGCTGGGGCCGGTGGTCGTCGCGGGACACCAGATTGCCCTGAACGTGGTGTCGCTGCTGTTCATGCTGCCCCTGAGCCTGGGCATGGCACTGACCCTGAGGATCAGCTTCCTGATGGGAGCCGGCGCCCCGGATACCGCGCGCCTGAACGCCCGCAGCTCACTGATTCTGGCAGCCTTCGTTGCACTGGTGTTTGCCAGTCTCCTGTTTGCCTTTACCGGGGAAGTGGCGGCCCTCTATACCAGTGATCCCGCAGTGCGGGCGGTGAGCACAAAACTGCTGATGTTCGCCGCGCTGTTCCAGATTGCCGATGTGATACAGGTGACCTGCATCAGTGCCCTGCGGGGCTACAAGGACACCCGTATTCCCATGTTCATCATGCTGTTTTCATTCTGGTGCCTGGCACTGCCACTGGGGTGGGTGTTGACCTTCCGGGACTGGCTGGTGCCCGCCATGGGGGCACCCGGGTTCTGGGTGGCGCTGACGGCAGGGCTGGGCTGTGCCAGTGTATTGCTGGGGAGCCGGCTGTTTCTGTTCCGGCCCGGGAGGGAGCTGTTTCGGTAGCAGGAATGGCAGACCAGCGCCCCGCTGTTGCGCGGATTCAAACACAGTTTGCCATTGGAGTTAATTGCGAATTAAAGGGTAAACTGTCGGGCGGTTACACCAAAGGAAAGCACCACCTTGTCCGATCTGGTCCGTATCGCGCCCGGCGCACTGGCAATAGGCAAACCTCTTCCCTGGACGGTTTACGATTCCAGCGGCAATCTTTTGCTGCGCCAGGGCCATGTCATCCAGACCAACGCCCAGCTGGAACAACTGTTTGAGCGGGGGTTGTTCAAACCACGGGTGATTCGCAAGGCAATCGAGGAAACCCTTGAGGACACCCGGGCACGAAATCCTTTTGCTGACTACCCAAAACTGCTCGAAAACCTGGAAGGCACCCTGACATCCATCACTGACCGCAAGCCCAATGCCCGGTCCCTTCTGCTGGACCTGACCCGGATGATTACCCGGATGTGCGAAGAAGCGCCGGATGCCAGCCTGGGGCTGATTCACCTGTATTGCATAGAGCCCGGATTTCTTGAACAGATTCTGTTCTACGGCATCCTGTGTCATTTCATCGCCCGGGAATTCGGGCTTTCTGAAACACGGTCCAGTGTGCTGACAGCGGCAGCTCTCACCGCGAACCTCGCTCTGGTGCCGGTAGCGGACAAACTGAACGCTTCAAGAAAGGTACTGAGCGATCAGGAGCGCGAGGTCATCCGCACGCATCCTGAGCGCAGCGGAAAGGCCCTTGAAGCCGCCGGGATTGACAACCAGTTGCTGCTACGCGCGGTACTGCAGCACCACGAACGGGCGGACGGGTCCGGCTATCCCCGGAGGCTCAGCGGGATCGACATACTCCCGGAGGCGGAGATCATCGCGCTGGCGGAAAGGTACATTGCCATGATCAGTCGGCGCGCCTACCGGGACCGGCTGGGCATTGCCGAGGCGCGCCGACTGATCAACAACATGGCAGACGGACATCTCCGGCCAGCCATTCCCCGGTCGCTACTCAAAGTACTGACCGACTACCCGCCGGGCACCCTGGTACGACTGGCCAATGAAGAAATCGCCGTAGTCACTGCCCGGCCGGTGCATCTCCGGGGCCCCTTCGTCAAAGCCATCATTAACCCCCGGGGTGAACGGTATAACGGCACCTTCGAGCGAAACTGCAGCCACCCGGATTACAACATCCGCCAGCAGGAGGAGCCCGAGACCATGCCCTCGATGGACTTCGGGCTGGTGTGGGGTCTGCGCTGAAGCGGCTTCAGCTTTCGAGGGAGACGTGGCGGGGGACATCCAGGCCGCGGCTGGTGCGGGCCACTTCCGCCAACAGAGCGCTGCGGGTCACGATGCCCACCAGACGACCATGATCCACTACCGGAAAAACCTTGGGCCGGCCCGGCCCCATATCCTGCGCCAGATCCACGACTGACATCTCCGGAGAGATGGTCACCACCTCGGATTTCATCACATCGTCCACTGTGGGATCCCCTTCACCGTGGTAACTGCTCACCAGCAGGGCGTGTATACAGTCCTGCTCGGAGACAAAACCCAATACATGGCGATGCTCATCAACCACCGGAAGGCCGGTCACATGATTCGCCAGCAGGGTCTTGACCACCTGTGCCAGCGGCGTGCCACAACGTATCGGTTCAATATGATTCCACATCACATCGGATGCCTTGAGTGAACGCATGGAGAGTCTCCCGGAAGCGTGTTTTAATTCAGCTGTTTAACTATGTGTGCCTCTAACAATAGGCAAAGCCTTCGGGTTTGAAAACACAATTTCTCACCGACATCACATATCCTGAGGTTAATCTGACCCGCATCAAGCCTTCTGTATGATTTCCAGACTGATTGCGGCAAACCGCTCCAACAGCGGATCCGGCATGTCATGGCCCATGCCGTCAATCATGACCAGTCGGGCATGGGGCAAGAGATACTTGAGCTGTTCGCCCGCCGCCGGTCGTACCAGCGGGTCCGCCTTGCCATGGATGATGGCTACTGGCATCTTTAGCCGGCGAGTGGCATCTGCGAAACCGCCGGTGGCCAGGATCGCGCGGGTCTGCCGCAGCAGCCCGGCCGGATTGTAGGCCCGGCGGTAGCTCTCGATCATCTGCTGACGCAACCGCACAGGATCCGCCGGGTAGTCCGGGCTCTGGATGGCCTGCCAGAAGCTCACGGAGCGCTTCACAACGGAGGCTTCATCGTGGCCTTTGGCTCCAAACCCCGATAATCTGGCGATCAGCCCGGGCTTGGGCATCGGCAGCTTCGGGCTATTGGTGGAGGTCATCATCAGTGTGACCGAACGCACCCGGTCAGGCCAGGTGGCTGCCACCAGCTGGCTGATCATACCGCCCATGGATATACCCACCAGGTGGGCCTGATCAATGCCCTGGGCATCCATAATGCCCTTCACATCCGCCGCCATATCCCGCAGCGTGTAGGGTGCCTGCACCGCAAGCCCGGCCCTGCTGCGCACCATCGCCGCCACCGGGTGCCCCTCGATCCGCGCCTGCAGGTGGGTCGACAAGCCAATATCCCGGTTGTCAAAACGGATTACCCGGTAGCCAGCCCGGGCGTACTGATTCAGCAGGTCTTCCGGCCACAGGGTCATTTGTCCGCCCAGACCCATCACAAACAGGACCGGCTCCCCCTTCGGATTGCCACGGGTTTCCACACAAAAGGAAAGACCATTGGCCTGCACATGCTGCATCTGCGGTGCTGTGCTGTCGTTCGGGGTTGCGGTTGCTGGCTGGTTCATATCGTTTCACTCGCTGATTTTTCCTACAGACTACCGTTCCTGATGGATTTGCCAATACCCGCCGGGACGTAACACAAAGGACAGAATGGCAACAGAGCTCAGGCAACATCAGAATCAACGGTTTACACATACAGATATGCGGCTAGACTCAACACGTTACTTTCCAAAATTGGTGAACTGCCCGGCACAGACCGGGCCAGAACAGGACCGAACCATGGAAACGACTGAAACGTTGATCAAGAGCATAAACGGCCTGGTGTGGGGGCCGCCCATGTTGATAATGATTCTCGGCGTGGGCCTGTTTCTTAGCATCGGTCTCAAGCTTATGCCGGTACTCAGGCTCGGGGCAGGCTTCCGCCTGATGTGGAAAGGCCGCACCGGAGAGGAGTCGGAGGGTGAGATACCTCCTTTCCAGGCACTGATGACTGCCCTGTCAGCGACTGTCGGCACCGGCAACATTGCCGGGGTTGCCACTGCGGTGTTCCTGGGGGGGCCCGGAGCACTGTTCTGGATGTGGCTGACTGCCCTGGTGGGCATGGCCACCAAATACTCCGAAGCAGTCCTCGCAGTGCGCTTCCGGGAAGTGGATGAACGAGGTGCCTATGTAGGTGGCCCCATGTATTACATTCGCAACGGTCTGGGTAGCAAATGGGCCTGGCTGGGAGTGTTGTTCGCTATCTTCGCGGCCATTGCCGGCTTCGGTATCGGTAACACAGTGCAGGCCAACTCTGTGGCGGATGTACTCAACGTCAACTTCGGGCTGCCCCACTGGGTCACCGGGGTGATACTGATGATTCTGGTCGGACTGGTGCTGATCGGTGGTATCCGTCGTATTGGCCAGGTGGCCAGCTCCCTGGTACCGCTGATGGCGGTTTCCTATGTCATTGCCGGGCTGATCGTACTGGCGATCAATGCCACGGAAATTCCAGCAGCTTTTGCATTGGTATTCGAGCATGCCTTCAGCCCCGTTGCCGCTCAGGGCGGCTTTGCCGGTGCGGCCGTATGGGCGGCCATCCGCTTCGGTGTGGCCCGGGGTATTTTCTCCAACGAAGCAGGCCTGGGTTCCGCACCCATTGCCCATGCCGCGGCACAGACCAACAGCCCTATCAGCCAGGGTATGGTGGCCATGCTGGGTACCTTTATCGACACCATCATCATCTGCACCATCACCGGCCTGGTAATCATTACCTCCGGAGTCTGGACCAGCGGTGAATCCGGTGCGGCGCTCACATCCATGGCTTTCCAGAGGGCGTTGCCCGGTTTCGGTAACTACATTGTGGCCATTTCTCTGGCAGTCTTTGCGTTTACCACTACTCTCGGCTGGTCTTTCTATGGTGAGCGGTGTGTGGAGTTCCTGTTTGGGGTCAGGGCCATCCTGCCCTACCGGGTGCTGTGGATTCTGGCGATTCCGCTGGGGGCCACCGTGAACCTCGGTATGATCTGGCTGGTGGCAGACACCCTAAACGCCATGATGGCACTGCCCAACCTGATTGCTCTGCTGTTGCTGAGTCCGGTGGTCTTCCGCCTGACCCGGGAGCACTTTGAAAAGCAGAAAGCAGCCGGCGGCTGACAATGTGCGGGCATGAGGCAGAGCAAACCCCCTTGTTTCTGCCTCATCCGCCACCATTCATATTCATATACACTGAAGCAACACCCGGGTGTACTGCACACCTTTAACCATTACTCAGCAGCTAACCAATGAATGACAGGAGAGCGATTATGAGTCTGCGTCTAGGCGATACCGCGCCGGATTTTGAACAGGATTCCAGTGAAGGCACCATCCGTTTCCACGAATGGCTCGGCGACAGTTGGGGTGTGCTGTTTTCCCACCCGGCGGATTTCACCCCGGTATGCACTACCGAGCTGGGCCTGACCGCCAAGCTGAAGGACGAATTCGCCAAGCGTAACGTGAAAGCCATCGCCCTGAGCGTGGACCCGGTGGAATCCCACAAGGAGTGGATCAAGGACATTAACGAAACCCAGGGCTGCACGGTGAATTTCCCGATCATTGCCGATGAGGATCGCAAGGTTTCCCAGCTCTACGACATGATCCACCCGAACGAAGATAACACCGCAACGGTTCGTTCATTGTTCGTGATTGATCCGGACAAGAGGGTGCGCCTGATCATCACCTACCCGGCCAGCACCGGCCGTAACTTCAACGAGATCCTGCGGGTGATCGATTCCCTGCAGATGACCGATGAGCACAAAGTAGCGACACCGGGCAACTGGGAAAGTGGTGAAGACGTGGTAATTGTGCCGTCTCTGCAGGACGAGGATGAGATCGCCCAACGCTTCCCGAAGGGCCACAACAAGGTAAAGTCCTACCTGCGTATGACACCGGATCCACGAGCCAACTGGAGTGGTGACTGAGCATCGCGGCCCAGGCAGAATAGCAATCGGCGGGCCATCAGCGCCCGCCGTTTTTATGTGTGAATCACTTTCTTTCAGGCTGGCGGCCCTCTTGTAGGTGGCGACCCAGAAACGCTATGGCAGCATCCATCGCAGCGTCGTTGAAGAAAAACGAAAGGGCATGCCCCCGGTATTCGAGCAGCACCAGCTCGGCGTACACCCCTTGAACGGCCAGTGCAGCCTGGAAGTCGGTGCTGTGGTGAACCGGCACCAGTTTGTCCCAGCGGCCATGAAACAGAAAGAAAGGGGGGGCCTCACGGGTAATATGGCTGACTGGGGATGCCGCCTCATAGAGGTCGGGCACCTCTTCCATAGGGCCTCCAAGGAAGTCCCGCAAAATCCTTCCAGACCCGAATTTTCGCAGGTCACTGGGCAGACCGCCGGCTACTACCGCCGAGAGCCGGGTCTTTGGTCCGCCATAGGGTTGATCAAGTTCACTGCCAGGCTGGCTGGCCACCAGTCCCAACAGACTGACCAGATGGGCGCCGGCGGAGTAACCGAAACCTCCGACACGATGGCTGTCCAGGTTCAGCTCTTCGGCCTCTAAACGCAACCAGTGCATAGCCTGCTGAAGATCGTGTAGCTGCGCCGGGAACCGGTGCTCCGGAGCCAGCCGGTAATCGATATTCATGACCACGAATCCATGGCTGGCCAGATGCTCTGCAAAGTCATTCATATGGCTCCTCGAGCCCCGCGCCCAGCTGCCCCCATGAACCATCAAAACGCCCGGCAGAGGTCCCTCCGAGACAGGCCGGTAAAGATCGGCCCTGAGTGGCTCGGGCCAGTCTTTCGGCGTATAAACCACGCCACGCTCCACTTCCCAGTCTGTTTCCGGCAGCGCATGCGACTCGTCAGGCGCATTGATGCGGGTGGTGCAAGCAGTTGAGAGCAGGCTACCAAGGAGCAGCCACAGATGGCATTGAATGTGGGGGCGGATGATCATCAATGGATCTGTCTCCGGGAGAATAATTGTCATCGAAAAATACGAACTTTTCCCGGTTCCGGACTATAGGCGAGAAGAGTCGCCAGAAACACAACGTGATGGACACCAAAGCCAGAGCCTTACGGACATGCGGGAGCGTCTATCAAAGAGAGGGCTCCCGCTACCCCTGTGCAACAATCAGAAAGCCGGAACCACCGCCCCCTCATATTCCGTTTTGATGAACTCACGCACATCTTCGGAAGTCAGTGCCTCGGACAGTTTCTGCAGGGCCGGGTTGTTCTGGTTGTCCTTGTGCACCACCAGAATGTTGACGTAAGGGGAGTTGGCCCCTTCAATAATGAGTGCGTCCTCGGCGGGATTCAGTCCGGCTTCCAGTGCGTAGTTGGTGTTGATCAGCGCCAGATCCACCTGGTTGAGGATGCGCGGCAACGTGGCGGCTTCCAGTTCCTTGAAGTCCAGATTTTTCGGATTTTCAGCGATGTCGCGCGGGGTGGCGGTGATCTTGCTTTCGTCCTTGAGTTTGATCAGGCCGGCTTCCTGAAGCAGCAGCAGGGCACGGCCACCGTTGGTGGGGTCGTTGGGGATGGCGACCACGTCACCCTCTTCCAGTTCGTCCAGGGATTCGATGCGGCTGGAGTAGGCACCGAAGGGTTCAATGTGTACGCCCTGGATGGACACCAGGCTGGTACCACGCCCTTCGTTGAACTCTTTGAGGTACGGGAGGTGCTGGAAGAAGTTGGCATCCATGCGCTTCTGGTCCACCTGGATGTTGGGCTGGACGTAGTCGGTGAAGACGCGGACGGTGAGGTCAATGCCCTGTTCCTTGAGGGTCGGTTTGATATGCTCGAGTATTTCCGCGTGGGGCACCGGGGTGGCGGCTACGGAGATTTCCTCCGCCTGGGTGAAGGTTGCCGCTGTCAGGGCCGTGAGGGCTACCAGGGTTTTCTTCAGGTTCATTCGTTGTTTCTCCCATAATTATGTATTGGATCGGGGTGTACGGGCCGGCAGCGGGTAGGCCTTTCCAGAACACGCCCGTGAATACATCCCTGTAGGGCTCGGGTCGGGCCATCCATGGCCCTCCACGGTTCTGGAAAGGCCTACCCGCCACCGTCCCTATATCGAGCACTCTGCAATTCGCCCATTCCATCGGGCTAAAGCGTTTACTGCATCAACAATGCCCACTATCTTGCCATTTCAGCACCATAGACCGCATGGTGACTATCACTTACGGCTGAAATATAGCACTAGCCGGTCGCCGAGCATTTGTAGAAGTTGTACGAAGATCACCAACAACGCGACAGTGATGATCATCACATCGGTCTGGAAACGCTGGTAGCCGAAGCGGATGGCCAGGTCGCCGAGACCGCCGCCGCCCACCACACCGGACATGGCGGCGTAGGAGACGAGGGTGATGGCGGTGACGGTGATGCCGGCGATGATGCCCGGCAATGCTTCCGGAAGCAGGGCTCCGAAGATGATCTGTTTGACGCTGGCACCCATCGCCTGGGTGGCTTCGATAATGCCGCGGTCGACTTCCCGCAGGGAGGTTTCCACCAGGCGGGCGAAGAAGGGGGCTCCCCCGGCGACCAGGGGTGGAATGGCGCCGGCCACGCCGAGGGAGGTGCCAACGATGAGGACGGTGACCGGGATCATGACGATCAGCAATATGATGAACGGTACCGAGCGCAGGACGTTCACCACGAATGACAAAATCGCGTATGCCACGGGCTGTTCCAGCAGCTGGCGTTTGCCGGTGAGGAACAGCAGCACGCCCACGGGCAGGCCGATGAGGACGCTGAACAGCAGGGACATGCCGACCATGACCAGGGTGTCCCGGCTGGCCCAGCCGATTTCGCTCCAGTCGACGTTGGTGAGCAGGTCTTCCATCATCTCAGTACCTCCACGTGTACATCAGCGGCTTCGAGAGCCTGCATGGCAACGCCAAGATCACCGCCGACCAGGGACAGGGTCAACTGGCCGTAGGGGGTGTCCTTGATATGGTCGATGCGGCCGGAGAGGATGCTGAAATCCACCCCGGATTCCCGCGCCACACTGCCCAGCAGGGGCTTGTAGGTGGATTCGCCGCGGAAGGTGAGGCGCAGGATGCGGCCTTCGGCCTGTTGCAGATCCTGCTGCAGTTCGTCCCGGTCGATGCTTTCGCTTTCAAACACGAAGTCCCGGGTGGTGGGGTGTTTCGGGTGCAGGAACACGTCGGTGACCGGGCCCATTTCCACCACGCGGCCGGCGTCCATGACTGCCACCCGGTCACAGACCCGGCGCACCACGTCCATTTCGTGGGTGATCAGCACAATGGTCAGGCCCAGTTCCCGGTTGATGTCCGCCAGCAGTCTCAGCACCGACTGTGTGGTTTGCGGGTCCAGGGCACTGGTGGCTTCGTCGCACAGCAGGATGGTAGGGCGACAGGCCAGTGCCCGGGCAATACCCACCCGTTGTTTCTGGCCACCGGAGAGCTGGGACGGGTATTTGTTGGCGTGGGCCTCCAGACCCACCCGTTTGAGCAACTCGTCCACCCGGCAGCGGATTTCTGCGCGGCTGTATATCTTCGCCAGCTTCATGGGAAAGGCGATGTTGTCTGCCACGGTCTTGGAAGACAGCAGGTTGAAGTGCTGGAAGATCATGCCCACCCTGCGGCGGAAGGCCCGCAACTCGGCGGGGCTGTAATCCGACACCGTCTCGCCGTCGATCAGGATGCGGCCATCAGTGGGCGGCTCCAGCTGGTTGATCAGTCTCACCAGGGTGGATTTTCCGGCACCGGAGTGGCCGACAATGCCAAACACTTCCCCGGTTTCCACGGTCAGGCTGGTGGGGTGCAGGGCAGGCACTTCCCGGTCTTCCACCTGGTAGGATTTCTGTACCTGGTCAAATTCAATCACAGGCCGATCATCTCCGGTTCGGTGTGGGCATGGTTCGGAATGAAAGGCGCGATTATAAACCAATCAACCGGCAAACCCGAATCTGCGCTGCCCCTGACAGATGCCAATCATTGCATGACAACCCCATGTTAACTGCTAAACTCAGTAACTGCCTGGTCCCCTGTAAAATCCGAGGTAGAACCAACGTTGACACCATCAGCCGACTCTCAGCCATCACGGATGAAATCCACCCAGGCATGGGTCACCTATCTGAGCAAGGTGGAACTGCCGGTACTGGCCAACACCCTGCGCCAGATCAACAAACTCACGGACAGCACGAACAGCACCGTTAATGAGCTGGCCAATGCCATTCTCAACGATGCTCAACTCACCTCCCAGGTGCTGCGCCTGTCCAACACCGTTTTCTATAACCAGACCCGCACCCAGGTCAGCACCGTCAGCCGTGCCATTACCCTGATCGGGTTTGATTCGGTCAAGTCGATGGCGATCTCGTCGCTGCTGGTGGATACGCTGTTACAGAAGAACGACCGCCCGCACCTGCTGATTTGCCTGGCCCGCGCCATCCACGCTGCCGTCCAGGCCCGCTGTCTGTTGCCCAAACGCAATGAGCAGGCGCTGGAGGAGGTGTTCATTGGCGCCCTGCTGATGAACATCGGCGAGCTGGCGTTCTGGTCCTGTGAAACCGAACAGGCGACGGAACTGGAAGCTTTGCTTCAGCAAGGCGAGCCCGCTACGGAGGCCCAGAAGAAGGTTCTGCACACCACCTTTACAGAGATTACCCGGGGCCTGGTGGATGCCTGGTCGCTCGGCCCGTTTATCAAGGACGTGGTCTCACCGGGCAAGCCCAATTCCGTGGCCGCCAGCCTGGTCCGCCACACGGTGGAAGTCGCGCGGGTTTCGGAAGAGGGGTGGAGCGGGAAGGAAATGGATGTGCTACTCGAACAGATTGGCATGGACATCGACCAAAATCCTGCCACGGTCCGCGACCAACTGAAAATTAATGCCGGAGAAGCGGCCAAGGTGGCCGTCTCGCTGGGCATTCCCCAAGTCACCGAGATGATGCCGGGCAATCAGGGCAAAACCCGCAGAGCACAGGGCGAAGCACCGCCGGTCGATGCAAGCCTGCAACTGGCGATTCTCCAGGACCTGACCCGCAGCCTGACGGAGAAACCGGATATCAATGAAATCTGCCAGCTGGTTGTGGAGGGAATTCACCGGGCCATTGGCATGCAACGGGTCGCGTTGCTGATGGGGGATCGCTCCGGCACCTTGCTGGTGCCACGCAAGGTGGGCGGCAAGGGCACCGACGTCTGGCGCGACAAGCTGGAAATACGCCGTGACGGCACCGGGCCTCTGGGCGGCCTGCTACCGCATTCTGCCTGCGCCATCTACCAACCGGACAAGCAGACCGAGGGTGTTCCCTATGATCGTTGGCTGACACGGGTACCCGCGCTGGTCGGCTCTCTCAAGGCCAATGGCCGCCTGGTGGGCCTTT
This sequence comes from Marinobacter sp., assembly GCA_014359475.1. GTDB lineage: Bacteria > Pseudomonadota > Gammaproteobacteria > Pseudomonadales > Oleiphilaceae > Marinobacter. The sequence continues at coordinate 51,504 of JACIZI010000004.1, forward strand.
TCTACGCAGACAACGCCGCCAACGACTACGTGCCCTCCGAAGAACAACTCAACTCGTTCAACCACCTGGTTCAGAACGCCCAGTTATGTATCACCCTGATGGCGAGCCGCAACGGATAACTCCACTGGCATCATTGCAAATTTGGACCATACTTCTGTGATGGGCAAAGTAAAGCGGCCTACGGTGCAAGGAGTGTGTGGCTGTGGACAACGATCAAAGCTCACTGGAGCGCCCCCGTCCGGCAGGCCTCGTCAGGGACTGGGGCCCCACCGCGGCAGCGCTGCTTGACTCAGCGCCCGATGCCATTGTGATCGTGAAACAGGACGGCGAGATTGTTCTGGTCAACTCCCAGGCGGAGTCCCTGTTTGGCTACCACCGGGACGAGATGATCGGCCAGGATGTCGAAATTCTCATGCCCCAGCGTTTTCGATCCCAGCATGTCAGCCACCGCAATGGCTTTTTCTCCGATCCCCGGGTACGACCAATGGGGGTCGGCCTGGAGCTGTTCGGTCTCCGCCAGGGTGGCGTTGAATTCCCGATCGAGATCAGCCTGAGTCCGCTGGAAACCAAGGACGGAATACTCGTTTCCAGCGCAATCAGGGACATCACCGAGCGAAAACGATTCGAACGCACCCTGCAGGAGAAGAACGAGGAACTGGCGAAGGCCAACCGGGCCAAGGATCAATTCCTGGCCAGCATGAGCCATGAGTTACGCACCCCCCTGAACGCCATTATCGGCTTTACCGGCACCCTGCTGATGGAATTACCCGGCCCGCTGAATTCCGATCAGAAAAAACAGCTCGGAACCGTAAAGTCCAGCGCCGGACACCTGCTCTCATTGATCAACGATCTGCTCGACGTCGCCAGGATTGATGCCGGAAAACTGGAACTGAAGCCGGAGCAAATCAACCTCAACCAGCTACTGGAAGAGATTTACGGCACTTTCACCCTGCAGGCCCGGGAAAAACAGCTTGAGTTGCGGCTCAGGCTACCGGATCAGGCCATTAATATTGAAGCGGACCGGCGGGCCCTGAGCCAGATATTAATGAACCTGACCAGTAACGCGCTGAAGTTCACCCGCAAGGGTCAGGTAACTCTGGCGCTTTCCCGTTCCACAGACAAAGCGCTGCACATATCGGTGAGCGATACCGGGCCGGGGATCGAGCCAGGGGTTCAGGCCAGTCTGTTCCAGCCATTTTCCAGAGGAGAGCTATCCGCCCGTCGCACGGAAGAGGGCACTGGCCTGGGGCTGTACCTCAGCCAGAAACTGGCAAACCAGCTGGGTGGTGTCATCCGCTTGTCCAGTACACCGGGCAGTGGTTCGGAATTCACCCTGCAACTTCCCGGGGGATGACATGAGTGCGGTAATCCTGGTCATCGAAGACGACCTTGCCAGCCTGGATCTCGTCTCTTATCTGCTCGGGCACAAAGGTTATGAAGTGCACAGAGCAGAAAACGGCAAGCAGGGGCTGCAGGTGGTCCGCAGCCTTCAGCCAGCGCCCGACCTGATACTCACCGACATCCAGATGCCGGAGCTCAACGGCTACGAATTTCTGGAAGCGCTGCGCAGCGAACCCGCCCTGTCACATATAACAGTGGTTGCAATTACTGCTTTTTCCATGCGTGGCGATAAGCAGAAAATTCTTGCCTCCGGGTTTGATGGCTATGTTTCCAAGCCCATCGACCCCGAGCAGTTTGTCAGCCAGGTGGAATACTGGCTGCCGGCCCGATAGCACAGCCCTGAGGGTCGTTCAGAAGGAGGGGGAGTCATGGCCAGGATATTGATCGTCGATGACCACGAGCCAAACCGCGAGCTTGTCGCCTCACTGGCTGGCTACCTGGGCCATCTCGTGCTGGAAGCTGCTGACGGCGCCGAAGCCCTGCATATCGTCTGTGAAGAACGCCCGGAACTGGTGATCTGTGACCTGGTGATGCCGGTGATGGACGGTTATGAGTTTGTCCGCCAGGTGCGCAACTCCCCCGATATTGCCAACACCGAAATCATCTTTTATACCGCCAACTACCGGGAGGAAGAGGCCCGTAGCCTCGCCCGGCAACTGGGTGTGAAACGGATCATATTCAAGCCCTGCGTCCCGGAAGATGTACTGGAAGCGATTGAGGCCTCACTCAAGGCAGAAGACCGTGAGCAAACCGTCGGATCGGTCCGGGTGGATGACGAAGGCTTCGAGGCCGAGCACACCCGTGTACTGACCGATGCCCTTTCCCGAAAAAGCGACGAGCTGGAGAAGGCAAATCGCCGCCTGGCAGCGCTCACCGAGATCAATCTGCAGCTCTCCGGCATGCGGGATGCCGGACGTATGCTGGAGACCATCTGCCGGGATGCGCGGGTCCTCGTGGGAGCGAGCTACTGCATCCTCTGCGTCAACGAAAGCCACAACAGCGAACAACAGGTCCGGGTGTTTCTCAGCGGCTTCAGTCAAGGGAGCGAACAGGCGCTGCCCTGCCCGGATCTTTACCAGGGTATTCCCGGTGAAGTCCTCAGGCAACGATCACCCCGCAGGATAAGCTCCCGCGGCTCCTCGACTCTCAGCATAGGGCTCCCCCAGGGGTATCCGCTGATCCGCTCCTGCGTCGTATCACCCATTATGTCCACCTCCAGGGTTTACGGCTGGGTCTGCCTGATCAATCGACTGGACGACAACGATTTCACCGAAGAGGACGAGTGGCTCTGCAGCTCCCACTCGGCCATGGCAGGCCGGGTTTACGAAAACCGGAGCCTGTACCTTCAGCTCGAATCCCGGGCCAGGCAACTGCAGTTGTATGACCGGGCCATCGAGGAGAGTAGCAATGGCATTGTCATCTGCCGGGCGGATAAGGAAGAGGATAATCCGATCATCTACGCCAATCGGGCGTTCACCCATATGACCGGCTACGCCCATCAAGAAGTGATGGGCCTGAGCCCGCGCTTCCTGCTTGCCGACGATTGGGCACAGCCGGAGCTTGACCGGCTTCGCCACTGCATGCGATTCGGGGGATCGGCAAGAGTCATTCTGCGTAATTACCGCAAGGACGGCCGCATGTTCTGGAATGAGGTGGCGATGGCGGCGGTCCATGATGAAACCGAAGAAGTCTCTCACTTCATCAGCGTCTTCAATGACGTAACCGAACGGAAACGCTATGAGGCTGCACTGGAATACCAGGCGAACCACGATGCCCTGACCGGACTGCCAAACCGCAACCTGCTGCAAGACCGCCTGACCCATGCCATATCCCGGGCCGACCGGGAAGGCACGGAATTGGCCGTGTTATTGATCGATCTCGACCAGTTCAAACGGGTAAATGACGGCCTGGGCCATAACGTGGGCGATGTGTTGATTCAGAAAGTGGCCACCCGGATGGACAACTGCGTACGTGACAATGACACAGTCGCCAGGCTCGGCGGAGATGAATTCATGATTCTGACCACCGGCTTGAAGAACGAAAACGGTGCGGCTCAGCTGGCCCGCAAAATCCTCCGGCAATTCAAGCGTAAGATTGCCATCAACGGCCACGAGATCGTGGCTTCCGCAAGCATCGGTATTGCCATCTACCCCAGAGACGGCTCAGACAGCGATGAATTATTCCGCAACGCCGATGCCGCCATGTACCGGGCCAAGGAGCTGGGTCGTAACGGAATGCAGTTCTATTCCTCGGACATGAACACCCGCATGCGCGACCGCCTCAGCCTGGAACAGTCCCTGCGCAGTGCCATTCATAACCGGGAACTCAGCCTTTGGTACCAGCCCAAGCTGGATCTGGCCAGCGGCAGGATATACAGCGCCGAAGCACTGCTGCGCTGGCACCACCCGGACCGGGGAATGGTGTCTCCGGCGGAGTTCATTCCGGTGGCCGAGGAATCCGGCCTGATCCTGCCGATTGGTGCCTGGGTCATCGAAGAATCGACCCGGCAGATCGACCAGTGGCACAGGGCGGACAAACACGATGTGGGGATCGCGATCAACATTTCCGCTCATCAGTTCAGCCATGGACGGCTGGCCGAGCAGGTACAGCAGGCGCTTGAAAGGCTCGCCATTCCCCCGGAACGGCTGACCGTGGAGGTGACCGAAACGGCGATCATGACCCATATGGATGTGACTCTGCGCCAATTGCAAACGCTGCGGGACATCGGGGTTACGGTAGCGCTGGACGACTTTGGCACCGGCTACTCAAGCCTCACCTACCTGAAGCACTTTCCCATCGACATTCTCAAGATTGACCGCAGCTTTGTGATAGACATTGCCAGCGATGCACAAAGTGGTGCCATCGTGGATACCATTATCAAACTGGCTCACAATCTGGATATGCGGGTTGTGGCGGAGGGCGTGGAAACCCGGGAACAGCTGGAATTCCTGAAGGCACATGGGTGCGACGAGATACAAGGCTTTCTATTCAGCAAGCCTTTGCCGGCGAGGGGTTTTCTGGCACTCCTTCACCGGCATTAGGGGTGGACCGGAGCCGGGGGGCTCCGGTATCCGCTCAATGCAACGCCCGCATCTGCCGGGGATAGAGCGCGGCCGTCACTTCCGGCTCCTCCAGCAAGTCGGCCATCTCCTGGTCTACCGCGGTTTCCTCGCCTTCTTCCGGCAACGGCTCGAACAGAGTGTCCAGCCAGGTGGCGGCCTTGGGGGCCTCTTCCCTCAGGTAGTCGGATGACAGGGCCTTGATCCGGCGGAACCCGATGATGCGCTGGTGCTGAGGGTCACGGATCTGTTCAAACCCGCGCCAGTAGATCCGGTCCCGGGTGTGGAGCTGGACAAACAGGGTGTCAATCGGGTCGCTGACCTGGCTGGCATCACTGTCTGTTTCCTCGCCGGGGGCGGGTTTGTTCTTGATGGTGGTCCACGCCGGGTAAAGCACGGCCACCGCATCCGCTTCCACGTGTTCACGGGCGGCCCGGAGAATGAGGCTCCAACGGGCCTTGTCGGCATCGCTCTCCAGAGAATTGATGGGCAGATCGTAGCTTTGTTCGCTGGACAGGACTATGGCCATCATAGGGGCATCCAGCTCCCCCATGGCTTCGGCCTGTGCTACAGATACCAGTTCGTCGATTGCCATCGGTTGGTTCATGGTACGAATGCCTCCTCGATGCCATCAGGATAGTAGGGGAAGTTCTGTGCCTTCCCTCGACAAGCATAGCCTGTAAAGGCCCTAAGTTTAAACGTGCAATTTAGCGCCGCGGATCACAACCCGGCCAATCACCCTTACCAGGCGGCATCCAGGCGCTCGTAATGACTGAACCAGGGCACCGCCTCCTCAAGCTGGGCGGCCAGTTGCAGCAGCCTGTCCTCCCCGCCGTGGGCGGCACCGAACTGCACGCCCACCGGCATACCAGCGGCGGTCCAGTGTGTGGGCACCGACATGGCAGGCGTTCCGGTCAGGTTGGCCAGCTGGGTGAAAGGGGTGCGAGCCAGACTGTCCAGAATCATCTGCTCCACCTGACCTGTCTTGTGCAGCAGTTTGCCTGCTTTCAGCGCCATGGTGACCCTGGCACCGAAACGCAGGTACAGCGGGGTGTCCAGCTCACCAATGCCGGCAGGCATCTGGCCCGTGGTGGGGCACAGATACATATCATAACTCTCGAAGAAGGCACCCAGGGCACGGGCAAAATCGTTCCACTGCTGACGGCGTTGCACATATTCCGGCAAGGGCAGGCTTTCTCCCAACTCACATAACAGCCGGGTATCCAGCTCGAAATCCTGGTCCCGGGCTCCCAGCTCCCCCCGGGCCTTGCGCACCAGAGTGGACACTTCGCCGAAATAGAGGGCCATGTAGCAACGAGCCAGGGCCATACCATCAATCTCCGGGCGGGCGTACTCCACCTCATGCCCCAGATTCTCCAGTATTCGTGCGGCTTCCTCTACTGCATCAATGCACTCCTGAGCCACGGGCGTATCGTAGGGGGAGGACGTAAACAGTCCGATCCGCAGTTTGCGGGGCGGTTCGGACATGGCTGAGAACCAGGGTTTCTCCGGCTGCGGAATCCGGAACGGATCACCCACCGCCGGGCCCGCCAGCACATCGAGCATGGCCGCACTGTCGCGCACCGTTCGGGTCACCACATGGTCGGTGGAAGCGCCGGTCCAGGCCTCCCCCGTATCCGGCCCCGCGGAGATGCGGCCGCGCGAAGGTTTGAGCCCGAACAGACCATTGTAGGCCGCTGGAATACGTATGGAACCGCCACCGTCGTTGGCACCGGCGACCGGCACAATACCCGCGGCTACCGCCGCGCCGGACCCGCCACTGGAGCCACCGGGGGTCACGTCGGTATTCCAGGGATTGCGGGTCGGCCCCCAGAGACGGGATTCGGTGATCCCCTTGAGGCCGAACTCAGGCGTGGCAGTGCGCCCCAGGAACACCAGGCCGGCTGCCTCGCAGCGCTTCACAAATTCCGAATTGCGCGCCGGAATGTTGTTGCGCAAACCCTGGCTGCCATAGGTGCAGGGCTTGCCCGCCTGTTCCTGGGCAAGATCCTTCAGCAGCATCGGCACGCCGGCAAGGTCGCCACTGCCGGCCCGTTGCACAGCCAGCGCCTCGTCATACTGTGGCTGGCAGATAGCGTTGATGGACTCGTTTACCTTACGGGCCCGCTGGACTGCCTGGCCGACCACTTCCGCAGCCGTGATTTCACCACGGCGGATCAGGTCCGCCAGTGCCACCGCGTCATAGCGAAGATACTCGGATTGCTTCATGATAACGTCCGTCTGGTATTCTGGATGCTGAAATGGATTGGAACCGGATTATGGGTCAACGCATAGGCTCCACACTGGCGCTTGCCACTCTCATCTACCTGCTGACCGCCGGCCAGGTACTGGCTGTCGAGCCGGAAGACGACTGGACATCGGTCGTGCGCGAGTCGCCTTACTGGGTAAGCCAGGGTGTTTTCGACAACATTACCACGATTCGGCGCTGGGTTCTTGAGGAGTCAGGATACTGCGAAGAGCCCGACCGCCACATTCTCTATGACATGCGCGGCCGGTTCCTTGGCTACATTGGTGACGAACTGACCAGCGCCGGCACCCAGCAACGCCTGAATGCCACCCGCAAGGAACTGGCGGATCACGGCAAGACAGACCATTGGGTCAAAGGCTCAGAAGACCAGGCCGGCTATCCCTTCGCACTCGCCTGTGATCAGCCCCATGCCAATCTGCCCCACGCGCTTGACCGGTATCTTGGCAAGTTTCGTGCGGCCCGGCTCTGGGGTCGCTGGGACGACCTCAGCTTTGCCACGGAAAAGCAGCCCGGCTCATTACACGATGCACTGCTCTACGTGATCCGGACCCGCGCGCAACAGAACCGGATCAGGCTATCCTCCGAAATGCCCCGATACCTGGCGGGCCAGATCCTGATCGAGAGCAGCGGCCAGCCCCGGGCCCTGTCAGCCGCCCGTGCCAAGGGCATATTGCAACTGACGCCCGTCGCGTTATCCGACTGCAATATCCGGCCGGCCAACCACTGGCACAGGCTGGCTCAGATTGACTGTGCCTTGCGCCTGACACAACAGAATGCCCGCAACCTGCGCCCGGTGTTCGATAAGCGGTTCGGCCACCTTCCGGAAGCCAAGCAGCAACGACTGTTCACCCTGCTACTGGTGCAGGCCTACCATGGCGGTGCCGGCCGTGTGATCGGCCTGCTGGAAGACGAAACCCTGTCGCAGCCAGCCCGCTATTTCGCCAGCCACCATGAACGCTTCAGCGCCGGCGACATTGCATTTGGCATGATTTTCCATAATCTCGGACGTCACCGGCTGGGACTGGGCTCACTTTACTATGTCGCCGATGTGCAGGTGGCAACCGACGCTCTGTGCGGAACCCGCGACCTGCAAGATACCGACTTCTGCCACTGACTGGATATAACCCTTGGATCTCACCCTGATACCGGACAGCCTGGGCAACGGGCCGGCTATCTTCCTTCTGGTCATGTCGGCGGTCACCTCGATGATCACCGCAGCCCTGGGGGCCGGCGGTGGCGTTCTGCTGCTGGTGCTGATGGCCATGTGGGTGCCGCCGGCGGCCATCATCCCCATCCATGGCATGATTCAACTCGGTTCCAACAGTGGCCGCGCGATACTTACCTGGCGGCATACCGACTGGCGGGTGATCGCCGCATTCCTGCCCGGCGTCGTCCTCGGCATGGGCGTGGGTGCCTGGTTGCTGGTGGATCTGCCGCAGTATGTCTGGCAACTGACCATTGCCGGCTTTGTGCTCTACCTTTGCTGGGGGCCGGCCCTGCCGAAGGCTGCGTTTGGCACACCCGGCATCCTGATGGCCTCCGCCCTGACCAGTTTTCTCACCCTGTTCGTCGGCGCTACCGGGCCGTTGGTGGCCTCATTTATCAAACAGATCCATGACGACCGCTTCCGCACTGTGGCCACATTCGCCACCGCCATGTGCCTGCAACACGCGCCCAAGGCGCTGGTATTCGGGGTCGCCGGCTTTGTCTTCCGGGAATGGCTGGTTTTCATACTGGCCATGATCGCCTGTGGTTTTGCCGGCACCTGGCTCGGCCTGCATTTTCTCAAGTCCCTCAGTAACCGCCACTTCCAGCAGGGGCTCAACCTGCTGCTCACGCTGCTGGCCTTTCGGCTGATCTGGCAGGCGTTGACCTGAAACTGATTCCTGTCAAGGACAAGGCTTGTAAAACTACTGATAATCATTATTATTTACATCAGTCTTTCAATCCAAAGCGGGTCCGTTGCCATGCCAGACACCCCACTCGCAAGCCAGTCATCGCCGCTGAGCTCCCTGTTTGAACAACTGGTTGAACTGGGCGGGCCGGCCATGATCGTACTGATCGCCATTGCCATCATTGGGCTGGTGGCGTTCTTCTATCTGATGCTGTTCGGCTCCGTCTACGCCCCTCGCATGACCCGTTCAATCCGCAACAGCCTGGAACAATGGCAGCACAAGCCTTCCCTGAAATGCCCCGATCAGCTTGATCGACAGGCCGGAAGCTGGGCAAGACGCAACCCCCTGCACCAGCTGCTGACCGGTGCCATGCGCACCCACCTGGGCGAGCAGGACCCGCAGCAGGCCCGGGAGATGGTCGCCCGGGATGCCGGCAAGGCCCTGGAGCCGTTCGAGGCTCCCCTGAAGATCATCGAAGTCATTGCCGCTCTTGCACCCCTGCTGGGCCTACTTGGCACCGTTATGGGCATGATGGAAGCCTTCAGTGCCATGGCTGCAACGGAAGGCCGCGCCAACGCCTCCCAGCTCAGCGGTGGCATCTACGAGGCGCTGACCACAACCGCCGCAGGTCTGGTGGTCGCGATACCGTTTGCGGCCCTCGCCGCCTGGATCGAGTTCCGCATGCGCCGCCTGCACAAACAGATCAACAGTGCGCTGGTGACGGTGCTTTCAGTACCGAAGCCCGCCGAGGGTGAGGCAACTGACGAAGCCACGCCGGAAGAGATCACTCGCACGGCACCAGTGAACCCGAATAAAACCCAAGCCGAACCCGCAGGGCAGTACGGTGGTCTGGCCCATGCAACTGGTTGAAGAAAGACCGGCCCGACCCCTGCCGATCCGCATTACTCCGCTGATCGATGTGGTGTTCATCCTGCTGGTATTTTTCATGGTCACCAGCCGGTTATTGCCACTGGATTACCTGGAACTGGACAACCAGACCCGCACCAGCTCGGCGACCACCGGCGAGCCGGTACCGGAGCTGACAGTATTGACCGATGGCAAAATCCGCAATGACGCTCAAACTCTGCCGTTGGCGGATATGATCCGCCAGCTGCAGGCCAGCGGGATCACCGAGGTCAAACTGGCCACTTCGGCGGAGACCGCCCTCAGCCGCTTCACCACGGCGCTCACCGGCCTCACCAATGCCGGTATCGAAAGTCACTGGAAACGGCAAACAACTCCCGGGCAACCATGAATGATCTGATGCCACCGCCCGGCCTGTCCGGCAAATCCCTGCTTGACCGGGTTGAAGACGCGCTGCTGCCGCTGATCAACCTGGTATTCCTGCTGCTGATGTTTTTTATCGTCGCCGGGCAGTTATCCGAAACCCCCTTGCCGGAACTGCCGGAAACCCTGCCGTCTGGATCGGAAACCTCCACCAACGCAGACCTGACAGTGGCAGCGGACGGCACCTTCAAAATGGCAGGCAAACCAGTGACCGAAGCCGGGTTGGCCGAAGCCCTCCCACAACCCGATCCGGAGAACCCTCTGCGCATCGGCGCGGCCGGTAACCTTTCGATGGCGGAACTCGAACGGCTGATGACCCTGCTGGAAAAGGCAGGTTACACAGAACTCCTGTTGCTGACGGAGCCGACTTCATGAGGCAGGCTTCCGGCCCCGCCCGCGCGGGTATACTCGCCGTTGCCGTTACCATTACCGCCGGGGCAATCTGGCTGTCCGCACCTTCGCATACTCCGCGTTTGCAGCCATTGGGGGATGCCGCCATCAACTCTGCACCCGCAGTACGGGTCTCGTTAGCCGGCCCCTCGGCAGAGAAATTACCGGAACCCGCCCCCCAGCCTGCGCCACAGACGGACCCGAAACCTGAACCTGAACCTGAACCTGAACCACAGCCTGAGCCCGAACCTGAACCGGAGCCAGAACCGCGGCCTGAGCCAACGCCGAAACCGGAGCCCGTCGAGCAACAGCCCGAGCCATCCCCCCGGCAAGACAACCAAGAGACCCGGGAGCAGGCCAACCAAACAGGTCAGGACACAGCCGAGAAATCCAGTGATGTGCAGCAAGTGGCACTCACTGCCGGCAACTCGGATGCCGTCGACAATTACCTGACCAAACTCAGCCGTCACCTTGGGCGCTATTACGAATACCCCCGCCGGGCCCGTCGCCTGCGTCAGGAGGGGGTACCCGTGATCGTCTTCGAGTTCAGTCGATCCGGCGAACTGATCGGCCACAGTCTGCAGGATAGCTCCGGCCACCGGCTGCTGGATGATGCCGCCATCGAGATGCTGGAACTGGCAGCACCGCTGCCATCTGTCCCCGACTCCATGAGCGGCGAGAGCTTTCGCTACGCCCTGCCGGTCCGGTTCCAACTCCGCTGAGCAAAATCTTGCCCGGCCAGCAAATATTCGCCTGCGGTTGAGCAGTACTTTGCTCACCCCACCGCCATCACCACCCGATAAACTCGTAAGATTCTGTTATATATAGATTTTCAAAGTTGGCACGTGAATTGTTTATAAATCTGCGTCCAGGGAAAACACCCGCGGACCTTTTTAATTCATTCACATGTCATGGAGCAGACTTATGCCAACTCCTTGTTATATCAGCATCGAAGGCCAGACTCAGGGTAACATCACCGCCGGCGCATTCACCGCCGACTCCGTAGGCAATACCTACGTTGAGGGCCACGAAGACGAAATGCTGGTTCAGGAATTTAACCACGTAGTTACCGTCCCGACCGACCCGCAATCCGGTCAACCTTCCGGCCAGCGTGTTCACAAGCCGTTCAAGTTCACCGCTGCCCTGAACAAAGCCACCCCGCTGATGTACAACGCCCTGGCTTCCGGCGAAATGCTGCCGCGCGTTGAGCTGAAGTGGTACCGCACTTCTGTTGAAGGCAAGCAGGAGCACTTCTTCTCCACCATCCTGGAAGATGCCACCATCATCGACATCAACTGCAACATGCCGCACTGCCAGGATGCTGCCAACGCTGACTTCACCCAGCTGGTAACGGCCTCCCTGTCCTACCGCAAGGTCACCTGGGAGCACGTTGTTGCCGGTACTTCCGGTGGAGACGACTGGCGTACTCCGATCGAGGCGTAATTGCTGCCTTGATCGCCAAAGGAGGGGGCTTCTGCCTCCTTCTTTTACTTTTCAGACTGTCAAAAAGGAGTTTGATAGTGAGCGACATCAACCTTACTCAAGACGACATCGCTGCCGTTCAGGCGATAATAGCCGCATTTTACGGCGAGCGGGTTGCAAACCGATATCACGCTGGAAGCATAACTTCAGAGACGTTGAAGCTGGTCGCGCAACTTATTTCCGAAACTGAAGAGTGCAGCAAATGGATCGATTCGGTCCCAAACCCGAAAGATCTTCTGGTTCCAACAAACAGCATTCGAAAATGGGCGGTGCGTGTCATACGGGCTGCAGGCGAACCTTTCATGAGAGGCTCTATCAAGATCAGCCGTAGCTGCAGACTCACTCGCGGGTTACAATTCCGGAGCTTTCTGGAAACGTCTCTCAGATAATGAACAACGGATGTCTGCTCAAATGAAAATTATTGTCACTCTATTGCTCGCACTGGTTTTCACCGGCTGCACGTCAACACAGTCGATATCTTTCTCTCCCAACGTGAATTATGCGGTCTCAATCGAAAAAAAACATATTGATGCGGTTCGCTCTGATACAAACGATGTAACGATTTTCCAGAACGAAACAGCGGTCGGATTTCTCAGAATTGAACCAGTACCTGACGACGCATCCTCTGCATCCGAGTTCTTGGATACACTTCGTTCAATTACCGACAAAAACGGCGTAAAAACCGAATCAATGCAACTGCCAACTGGATTTAGTGGCTTTGCAGCAAGGAACCCAGGCCATCCTACCGGGTATGTGACCCATGATGAAAACGCAGACTCTATCCTGGTAATCAGTTTTCCTGATGCTTTGTTCGATAAGATTGCAGGAACCGTTTCCCCTGGAATCTGAGTGATGCGCGACCGGGAAATTCTTTTTCTGAAGGATGGGAAGCTTGCAGGTTTTCAACCATATTTTTGATCGAAGACGGAGAGCCTGATGTCTTAACTACCCTGCAGGCCCCGGCGGACCACCTGGAGTCCATTCGCATCAATGGAGCAGCCCCAGCCGGTAACAACTATTAATGTACACGTATTCCACCATGACGGCATTTTCTGCAAGCCTGATTATCATTGCCGGCTTGATAACCGGCTGTGCCTCGCCCAGCGATCACTCCGTTGAATTCCGCACAACCTCCAGTGCCAGCTTTACGATCAGCAGTGCTCAATTCAATGCTGTTGAGATTCAACCGTCCGAAATACAATTATGGCAAGATTCCGATCTGTTCGGCTCGATAATGACGATTCAAACGAGCCCCGACTACCACTCTGGTATAGAAGAGGTAAAAGCGGGTTATTTAGAAGCACAGAAAGGACCGGGTCAGGTGATTGAGCTGGATCTTCCAGAAGGTGCCTATGGTTTTTCAACATCCTTCGGTGGCCACACCACAGCTTTTATCGCCCTTCAGGATCAGCCTGAATCCTGGGTGACGATCAGCGCGAGAGATACTGTCTTTGGAGAAGTCTTGTCCTCGATGTCGATCGATTAACTCCCTGAGATCGGTGCAGGCCAACCCACAAGCAGTGCTGATCGTCAGTTTCCCGTAAGAATTGTTTGGGTGCCATCGCGGAGCCGAAATCAGACAAACTGTCACCAGATATTGATAAGTGGTGACAGCTTGTCTGACTAATAAAGAGGGCTTAATCAGTAGCTTCATCAGAACTGCTACCCATTCGTAACGGGAGGTAGCTCATACCAATATCGCCAGGTAAAACCATAGCCATTTCCCCCACCACCCATTACCCTTGATCCCTGAACACCCATCAGGAATCGTCGTACATCCATGTCTACACACTTCCAACACGCCCGCGAGATTGGCACGCTGATGTGCCAGGCTACCCGGGAGATTCTCTGGCAGCCGGCGGCCGACTGGGTGCGGGACAGGTCCGGGGCGGTGCGGCTGGTTTGCCGGGTGGGTGCCGGGCAGGCGACGTATCACCGGTTCGACAGTACCCGGCGGGTGCATCTGATCAATTACGGGGCGCGGATGATTGCGGCCAAGCAGGCGGCGGAATCGGCCGAGGGATGGCTGTCCACCCGGGAAATCCGCCAGCGGGGCTATTTTGAGGGCGAGGTCAGTCCGCTGAACCTGCTGGCCCACACCTGCTGCCACGAGTTTGCCCACCTGCTGCAGCAAAGCGCCGGGCAGCGCCATTACGGCTCGGTTCACAACCGGCATTTTTACAGAATTCTGGATCAGCTTTATGACAGCGGAGGAGCCGAGGCAACCCGCACCTGGCTGGAAGGACGGGCGGCGACCCTGAACGTGGACCTGTCGGCCCGCCGACTCGAGTTGCCGGACCCGAAAGCACAGGCGATGCGCTGGCAACCCGGCGACGCGGTCTGGTTTGGCGAGGGCAGCGCTCGGCGCCAGGGACTTGTCCGCCGGGTCAATCGCAAGACCTGCACGGTGGATGGCACCGGCAAATACCGGGGCTCCCGCTACCGGGTGCCGTTTGCGCTGTTACGACGGCTCGGTGACTGAGGCTTCGATCAGGGTTTTCAGCTCGGGAATACAGGAGCCGCAGTTGGTGCCGCACTGCAGTTTGTCACCCAGCGCACCGACCGTACCGCAGCCTGCCGCCACGGCGGCGGTAATCTGCTTGTCACCCACACCGAAGCAACTGCACACCACCTTGCCGATATCTTCCGCCTGCAGATCCTTGCCCGAGAGCAAGCCCCGGCGCTGGTGCTCGTCCAGTGCCTCCAGGGCAAAACAGCTGGCCAGCCAGGCAATATCCGGAATCCGCTCGGGCCGGGCGTCCACCAGCAGAATGGCTTCCAGCCGGTTGTCCACCAGGCGCGCGGCCCGGAAGCGTCCCTGAGCCGCATCCTGCATCACCAATTGGGGACGTCCACCAAGAAAATCCATCATATCCCTCAGCCAGTCAGGGCGCTCCACGTCCGCCAGCCACCAGCTGTCACATTCGGCCAGGGGAGCGTGGCTCCAGTAGCCGGCCCGCCAGCGCCTGGGCCGGTCCCGGCGTACCAGCAGCCGACCGTGCCAGCGGGCCGGGTAACGACTGACTCTGGCCACGCCATGCTTGGACTCGGGCTGCCCCGAAACGGGATCCGTCACCGGAGCAATCAGTTGCGAGGCCACCGCATCACCGGAAAACTGCCGGTTCCAGTGAATCGGCACAAAGACCTCGCCCGGGCGCTGCCCCTCACTGGACCGCACCCGCCCCACGAACCGGCCATATTGCCCGGCCAACTCCGCCAGATCGGCCTCTTCCAGACCGGTTCCGGCCATGTCCCGGGGGTGCATCTCCACAAACGGTTCATCACGATGGGCCAGCAGCCGGGGAGCACGGGCGGTGCGGGTCATGGTGTGCCACTGGTCGCGGATACGCCCGGTGTTCACCACAACCTCACCGGGCTGAGCGGGCCCGCTGGCAGGCAATATCGTGCTAACGGGAATCAACCGGGCACGACCATCGGGAGTGGCAAAACCGCCTTCCGCAAACATACGGGCACGGGATTGACCCTGTTGGTCCACCGGCCACTGAACCGGTTCCAGGCTGTCGTAAGCCTGCTGATCCAGGTCCGCCAGCCCCGAAAGGTCCAGGGGGCGGCTGCCGTTGTTATCCAGTGCCGTCAGGGCCGCATGTTCGCAGAAGATTTCCCTGGGCCCGCCGTAGTCAAACGCCTTGCCATGGCCCAGCCGGCTCCCCACCTGGCTGACCAGCCACCAGTCCGGGCGGGCATCGCCGGGCAGGGGCAGAAAAGCCCGCTGCCGCGAGATGCGCCGCTCGGAGTTGGTGACGGTGCCGTCCTTCTCCCCCCAGCCGGCCGCCGGCAACACAATATCCGCCAGTGCGGAGGTATCGGTGCGATCCACACAGTCCGATACAATCACCGTGTCACAGCGCTTCAGGGCTTCGCGCACCCGCGCTGAATCCGGCAGGCTGACTGCCGGGTTGGTGGCCATAATCCACAACACCCGGATTTTTCCCTGCAGCACCGCATCAAACATGTCGACGGCCTTTAGTCCCGGCCCTTCCGGCACCGCCGGGCATTGCCAGAACCCGGCCACCCGTTCCCGCGCTCCCGGTGCCTGGTAATCCATGTGTGCGGCCAGGGTATTGGCAAGCCCACCCACTTCCCGGCCGCCCATGGCATTGGGCTGGCCGGTCAGTGAGAAGGGACTGGCACCGGGTTTGCCGACCCGGCCGGTGGCCAGGTGGCAATTGATAATCGCATTACCCTTGTCGGTGCCGGCAACGGACTGGTTGGCTCCCTGGGAAAATCCGGTGACGGTGCGCGGCGTTTCCGCAAACCAGCGGTAAAAGGCCTCGACATCATCCGGTGCCAGATCACAGGCGGCGGCCACCGATGCCACATCCGGTGCCGCTTGCCGTGCGCTATCCAGGGTCTCCGACAACCCGCCACAGTGGACAGACAGGTAATCCCGGTCCAGGGCGTTACAATCTGCCAGCCACACCAGCAGGCCGTTAAACAGGATGGTATCGGTCCCGGGCCTGAGGGACAGGTGCAGATCCGCCAGCTCACTGGTGGCCGTGTGGCGCGGATCAATCACCACTACCCGCCGTCCTTCCCGGGCAGCCGCTTTCATACGCTGATAAAGCACCGGATGGTTCCAGGCCGCATTGCTACCCACCAGCACCAGCAGGTCCGCCAGCTCCAGGTCCTCATAACAGCCCGGCACCACATCTGCCCCGAATGCCCGTTTGTGGGCGGCAACTGCCGACGACATGCACAGCCGGGAGTTGGTATCCACGTGGGGTGTGCGGACAAATCCCTTGGCCAGCTTGTTGGCCACGTAATAATCCTCAGTGAGCAGCTGCCCGGACAGGTAAAAGGCTACCGACTCCGGTCCGTATTGCTCGATCGACACACGGATGCGCTCGGCGACCGTATCCAGTGCCTGAGTCAGTGACACCCGGGCTCCCTTCACCCGTGCATGGAGTAACCGGCCACCCGGACCGATGGTTTCATGCAGGCTGGCACCTTTGACACACAACCGACCAAAACTCGCGGGATGGGTCTTGTCACCGGTGACCGGCCGGGCCTCTGCCTGCGGCTCCCCCAGCGCACCCGGTCCCCGGCTCACCATCACGCCACAACCCACACCGCAATATGGGCAAGTGGTGGCAACCGTCTCGTCTGACCTGAATGGTTGTGTCACGGCGACTCCTCGCGGATCCATAAAAAAAGCCCGCGTTGCGGCCCCGGCGGAACCAGGGGCGCAATCACGGGCTTCAATGCCTGAATGAGTGCAGCGCGCCGGCCTGCTTCAAAGCCCGGCCACGCCTTGGTACGGACCGAAGCAATATCAGGGCCAGTCCCCCTGTATCACGTCTTCGCCAGCATCGGGCGGGCCTTTGGTGATATATCCGCCAGCAGGCCAGCTCTTCAAATTCTTCAAAACCGGCCACAAAACAGTGCAAAACCCCCGAATGGCGCACAGCGGCTGTGCAGAAGCTGGTTGCGAAACAGCCAGATCCGGGCGCCCGCTCCTGCGCAAAGTACTGTTACAAGGGCAGGCCCGGAAACTGGAACATGGATTGCTATTGACTAAGGACATTGGCAGCACCGTCTTGCCACTTCCAGACAAGGGCGAAAAGTCGCCATCAATTGAAAACAGAGGTAATGCACCATGGAATCCCGCGAATCGCTCCGCATTCTGCTGATCGACAACAACCCGGAACGCGCCGGTCACGTGTGTCAGGCACTGCGGAAAGAAGGCCACGAGGTGATCCGGCAACGCCCGGATGCGTCCGGACTGACCGCAGCCGTGGCCCGTGACCAGCCGGATATGGTGATCATCGATATGGAATCACCGGACCGGGACACCCTGGAGAACATGAGCACCCTTAACGAGCACGCCCCCAGACCCATTGTCTTCTGCGCGGACCAGCCCGGCGACCGGCAGACGATCCAGGCGGCGGTACGGGCTGGTGTCAGTGCCTATGTCATGGACGGACTGCAGCCGGAAAGGGTGCGCAGCATCATTGATTCGGCGGTAGCCCAGTTCGAGTCATTCCAGGCACTGCGGGACGAGCTGGCACAAACCCGGGGAGCCCTGGAGGATCGCAAGGTGATTGAGCGTGCCAAGGGGCTGATCATGCGCCACGAAAGCTGTGACGAAGAAGCCGCCTACAGCCTGCTGCGCCGTACCGCCATGGATCACAGCGAGCGGCTGGCGGTGATGGCCCGGCGGGTCATCGACTTGCTGGACAAGTCCGCCGCTGATAACGCAAGAAACAGCAAGCCCTTTCAGCAGGCAGGCTGATGTAAGCGGGGCATAGCGAGCAACCATGGTCCATCCGACACCACTACGACAGCGTGCCAGCTTCCGGGTCAGACTCGGATTCGTACCCCTGCTGGACAGTGCCCCCCTGATCATGGCCAGGGAGCTCGGCCTGTTCGATGCGGAAGGGCTGGAAGTTGAACTCTCCCGGGAAGGCTCCTGGGCCTCCATGCGGGACAAGATTGCGTTTGGACTGCTGGACGGCGGCCAGATGCTGGCACCCATGCCGCTCAATATGTCACTGGCGGCAGATGGCCCTCATACTCCCATCATCAGCGCCATGGTGCTCAGTCGTAATGGTAACGGCATTACCCTGAGCCGTGACCTGTACCAGCAGCTGGTGAGCCCGGGCATCAATCCGGACGACCCCATGGCCACCGCCTGCCGGTTGATCCGGATTGCCAGGGAACGGGGTGAACCGGTGCAACTGGCCTCGGTGGCCCCCTGGTCGAGCCATGACCTGCAATTGCGCGACTGGCTTGCCACGGCCGGGCCGGAGGCCATGGAGCATGTCCGCATTCTTCCGGTCTCGCCGATACAGATGGAAGATGCCTTCCGTTCCGGCACCATCGAGGGCTGCTGTGTCGGCGAGCCATGGAACAGTCTGCTGGAATACCAGAAACTGGGGCGCATCATTCACGCGGGGCACCAGATCTGGCAGGACGCACCCGAAAAGGTGCTGGGCATGCGCGGCGACTGGGCCGACCAGCATACCACAGTGCATCGCAGACTGATTCGTGCCCTGATTGCCGCCTGCCGGTGGCTCGACGACCCGGATAACCACGGGCTGCTTCGCGACATTCTCAGTCAGCCGGATTACCTGGGTGAGCAGGTAATGTACCTGGACAATCACCCGTTCAGCCTGTTTCACCCCGATCTGCATCAGAATTTCTTCCGCAATTCGGCCAACTTCCCGTGGATTTCCCAGGCCCACTGGCTGACAACCCGGATGCTTCACTGGCACCAACTGGCCGTGCATGTATCGGACGGTGATCTGCGAAAGATCATCCGCCCGGATCTGTTCCGGGAGGCCGCCGCGTCCATGGGCATCGACACACCGCTGATCGACAGTAAAACCGAAGGGCACCATGCCCGACCCTTTACGCTCAACGGGCGTTTCGGACCGGTGAATGTGTCCAGCGATGCACTGATTGGCTCCCGCCTGCACGACTGGCTGGCAGCCTGTCGGACTTAAGGCTAATCTGCTGCGCCGGTGCAGCCTGAATCCGCCCAAAAATAGCGCGCCGTGCACAATTCCGGCCCCTGAATTACCCGCATCGGCCGCCCGGAATCACCCACTGAAAACTTCAGGGTATTGATTATAAATGGTTTTATTTACCTGGCACAGGGACTGCTTGGTACTTGGTCAGACGCACACCGCTCTGCTGCCAGCGCCGGCAGCCAACCTTCTATACAGCCCGACGATCCCAAAAGGCATTGATGCCTGCATCCGGTTACCGGACGCAGGCTTTTTTGCGTGGGAATCACCGAGGAGAGAAATCATGATGTTTCGCACACTGCTGACAGCCCTGCTGCTATGGATCCTGAATACAGGCCTGGCTCAGGCCGAGATCGGACCACCAGAGAAACCGGACCTGCGGCTCGGTTTCATCAAGCTGACCGACATGGCCCCCCTGGCGGTTGCCTGGGA
Source organism: Marinobacter sp. (assembly GCA_014359475.1). Classification (GTDB taxonomy): domain Bacteria; phylum Pseudomonadota; class Gammaproteobacteria; order Pseudomonadales; family Oleiphilaceae; genus Marinobacter. The sequence continues at coordinate 71,209 of JACIZI010000004.1, forward strand.
GCAAGGGTTCTTTATGGACGAAGGCCTGTTTGTGGAAATCGAGGCACAGGCTAACTGGAAGGTCCTGCTGGACCGGGTGATCACCGGCGAACTCGACGGAGCCCACATGCTGGCCGGCCAGCCGCTGGGTGCCACCATCGGCTACGGCACCCAGGCAGACATCATTACGGCGTTCAGTATGGACCTGAACGGCAACGGCATTACCGTCTCCAACGATGTCTGGGAGCAGATGAAGCCCCATATTCCTGACAACGAAGCCGGCAAACCTGCTCACCCGATCAGTGCCACTGCCCTCAAACCTGTGGTGGAAGCCCAGCGGGCCCGGGGTGAGCGCTTCCGAATGGGTATGGTGTTCCCGGTGTCCACCCACAACTACGAACTTCGCTACTGGCTGGCGGCCGGCGGTCTCAACCCCGGCTACTATGCCCCTCACAAGGGTGACACCAGTGGCACCATCGAAGCCGACGTGCACCTGTCTGTGACACCACCACCCCAGATGCCGGCCACCCTGGAAGCAGACACTATCCAGGGGTACTGCGTGGGTGAGCCCTGGAATCAGCAGGCCGTATTCAAGGGTATAGGTGTACCGGTGATCACCGATTACGAAATCTGGCCCAACAATCCGGAAAAGGTGTTCGGGGTGACTGAAAGCTGGGCGGAGAAGTATCCCAACACCCACCTGCGCCTGCTGCGCGCCCTGATCCGGGCTGCGCACTGGCTGGACGAGAACAACAATGCCAACCGGGATGAAGCGGTAAAAATACTGGCCCGCCCGAGCTACGTGGGAGCCGACGAGGAAGTGATTGCCAACTCCATGACCGGCACCTTCGAGTATGAGAAAGGCGACGTGCGCAAGGTGCCGGACTTCAATGTGTTCTTCCGCTACTACGCCACCTACCCCTACCCCTCCGATGCAATCTGGTATCTGTCCCAGATGCGCCGTTGGGGGCAGATTGCCGAGCCCAAACCGGATGAGTGGTACATGAACATCGCACGCAAGGTCTACCGCACCGACATTTACGAGCAGGCGGCCCGGTCACTGATCGCGGACGGCACCCTGGAGGCGAGTGATTTTCCGGAGTTTGACAAAGACAACTTCGAGCGCCCCCACCAGGGCGAACTGATCGACGGCGTGCCGTTCACTCCCCGGACACCCAACGCCTATATCAACCGTTTCGATATCGGCCTCAAGGGCGAATCCCGACTTTAACGAAGTCAGGAGCCAAGGAGAATTATCATGACCACCCTGAGCCAAACCAGCAAAAGCTTCACGTTTCACTGGCTGCGCAATATGGCCAGCACACTGTCCAGTCCCGCCGAGGCCAGGGAGCTGATCCGCAATCTGATGCTCCCGGTTACCGGCATTCTGGTCTTTCTGGTGCTCTGGCACCTGGCTGCGCCCCAGGTTCAGACATCCCTGGGCGCTTTCCCCGGCCCCACGGATGTCTGGGAACAATCCGGCCAGCTCTGGCAGGAGCACCGCGAGCAACGAGCCCGGGCTGACAAATACATTGCCATGCAGGAAGAGCGCAATGCCAGGATTCTGGCCGACAATCCGGAGGCAGCAGTGCGCATCCGGGGCTACCCCGGTGCGCCCACCTTTTTTGACCAGATCATCACCAGTCTGGGCACGGTGCTGGCCGGCTTCCTGCTGGCCACGGCGATTGCTGTGCCGCTGGGCATCATCATCGGCCTGAACCGCCACGTAAACGCTGCCATCAACCCGCTGATCCAGGTATTCAAGCCGGTTTCACCGCTGGCCTGGCTGCCACTGGTCACCATGGTTGTCTCGGCGACTTACGTCAGTGATGATCCGATGTTCGAAAAATCCTTCCTGACCTCCATGTTCACGGTCACCCTGTGCAGCCTGTGGCCGACGCTGATCAACACCAGCGTCGGTGTGGGTGCCGTCGACCCGGACCTGCTCAACGTATCGCGGGTGCTTCGGCTGTCGTTCTGGACCCATGTCCGCAAGGTGGTTCTGCCTTCGGCGGTGCCGATGATCTTTACCGGCCTGCGGGTGTCACTGGGTATCGCCTGGATGGTGCTGATCGCTGCGGAAATGCTGGCCCAGAGCCCGGGGCTGGGCAAGTTCGTGTGGGACGAATTCCAGAACGGCAGCAGCCAGTCCCTGAGCCGGATCATGGTGGCGGTCATCGCCATCGGCCTGATCGGCTTCCTGCTCGACCGGATCATGCTGAAGATCCAGCAGCGGGTCGCCTGGGACCAGTAATCCGTCGTCGACGGCCAACTAAATTATGGAGATAGCACCATGACTCATCGCCCACACCTGGAACTCACTGGCGTCGAAATGGCCTTTGACACATCCAAAGGCCCCTTTGTCGCGCTGGACAATATCGACCTGAAAATCCGCAAAGGCGAGTTCGTCTCTCTGATCGGCCACTCCGGTTGCGGGAAATCGACCGTGCTGAACATCGTCGCCGGCCTGTTGCAGGCCACCCGCGGCGGCTGTGTGCTGGACGGCCACGAAGTGAATGCTCCCGGTCCGGAGCGGGCGGTCGTGTTTCAGAATCACGCCCTGATGCCGTGGCTGACGGTATACGAGAACGTGGAACTGGCGGTGCAGCAAGTGTTCCGCAAGTCCATGAGCAAGAAGGAGCGCAGGGACTGGATCCTGCACAACCTGGAACTGGTCAACATGGCTCACGCTGTGGACAAGCGCCCGGGAGAAATCTCTGGCGGCATGGCTCAGCGCGTGGGCATCGCCCGGGCACTGGCGATGCAACCAACGGTGCTGCTGATGGACGAGCCCTTCGGCGCGCTGGATGCCCTGACCCGGGCCCACCTGCAGGATTCCCTGATGAAGATACAGCAGGACCTGAACAGTACCGTGATCATGATCACCCACGATGTGGACGAGGCGGTTCTGCTCTCGGACCGCATCGTCATGATGACTAACGGCCCGGCTGCCACCATCGGCGAGGAGCTGGAGATCGAGCTGCCCCGTCCACGCAACCGCGTGACCCTGGCCAACCATCCCCAGTATGTTGCCTATCGACAGTCAGTGCTGTCGTTCCTCTACGAAAAGCAGACGTTTCCCGTCAGTGACAGCAACACCAGTGAGTCCGGATCTGGCGATGAACCGAATGAAACTGCCGCTGCAAAAGAGGAAGAGGAAACCGCCGAAGAACGCAAACTTCGGGTGATTGGTTAATAAGGGCACGCTGATTTGCACCTGTAAGCCCTGTGACAGTGCAAAACGCCCAATCACTGGGCAAAAACTCCGCAAGGCGAATAGGACCTACTTTCTAACTACCTGTTATTAAAGTAAATACAAGTTGGCACAGAGATCGCATAGAACTAAGCATGGATGAACTTCCCGGCCATGGAATCGGCCGGACCATCAGATCATTGTTGTTGGCATTGGCGCCGGACCATCGCGTTCCTTCGGGAGCGGGAATGCTCCGGCTTTTTTTGTTTGCGGCGTTGGAGCCCCGGGGGCACGACATGGACACAGCAACTTCCAGAACACTGGCGATCTGCGGTCACGGTATGGTGGCGCAACGATTCCTTGAGCATCTGGTCTCCCGAGCGGAGCATCCCTGGGAGCAGATTCTGGTATTCAGCGCAGAACCGGAGTCCGCCTACAACCGGATTCAGCTGTCTGCACTGCTGGCCGGTGATGCCACCGAACAAAGTCTGCAACTGCAATCAGACGACTGGTATAGCGAACACGGCATTAAAGTCTTTCCGGCGGAGCCGGTTGCGAACATTGACCGGGCCGCCCGCACCCTGACCACAGAAACCGGCCGGGTGTACCACTGGGATGCCCTGGTGCTGGCCACCGGCTCACGCTCTGCCAAACCGGGCCTGGCGGGAGAAAACCTGGACGGTGTTTACGGTTTCCGGGATCTGCGGGATACCCGCAAGCTGATCGAGCTGAGTGAACGGCATTCCCGGGCAGTGGTCATCGGCGGCGGATTCCTGGGACTGGAGGCGGCAGATGGTCTGGCCAGGCGCGGCATGGCGGTTACCGTATTACACCGCAGCCCCTGGCTGCTCAACCGGCAACTGGACGAAACCGGCGGGCAGCTGCTGTTTGAGGCCCTGGAACAAAGGGGGCTCTCGATCCGCACCGGCACCTCGCCGGTGGCCATTCTGGGCCGGCATCAGGTCCGGGCGGTGCAGCTCGACGACGAAACCCTGATCAGCACCGACCTGGTGGTGATCGCCGCCGGCATCCGGCCGAATATCGAGCTCGCCCGGGATGCCGGGCTCGACTGTGACCGGGCCATTCTGGTGGACGCGCAACTGCGCACCAGCGATCCGGATGTTTACGCGCTGGGGGAATGCTGTCAGGTGGGCAGCGAAACCTTCGGCCTGGTGGAGCCCGGTTACCAGCAGGCAAAGGTGCTGGCCAACCTGTTGGGCTCAGGAAACAGCGCCGGGTTCGACCCCAGTGTCATTCCCACACGCCTGAAAATCAGTGGCATACCTATTTTCTCCTGCGGCCAGACCCAGGCCGACGGGGATACCGAGTCAGTGATCTGGCACGACTACGAAACCAACCGCTATTGCCGTCTGCTGATCCGGGATCAACGCCTGGCCGGCGCGGTGCTGTTCGGTGATACCGCCGACGGCCCCTGGTACAGCGAACGCATCCGTAACGCCGACGACATCAGCGCCTGCCGGCCCTGGCTGGCCTTCGGCAAGCAATACTGCGAAGCCGCCTGAACCTGCCGGCGGCAACGAAAACGAGGACAAACCATGAGCAAGAAACAACTGATCGTAATCGGCAACGGCATGGTCGGCCATCACTTCCTGGAACAACTGGTGGCCACACCTGCCGCAGAGGAGTTCGACATCACCGTATTCGGTGAGGAAAAGCTGTTGGCCTATGACAGGGTTCACCTGTCGGAGTATTTCAGCGGCTCCACCCACGCCGACCTGGCGATGGGCACCGCCGACTGGTACAACGAGAACCACATCGAGCTGCGCCTGGGCGAACAGGTGAGCGGCATCGACCGCGATAAAAAGACCATCACCACACCGATGGGAAACTACCGCTACGATGAACTGGTGCTCGCCACCGGCTCCTATCCGTTCGTACCGCCGATCAAGGGTAACGAGCACCCCCATTGTCTGGTGTATCGAACCCTGGAAGATCTGGACAGCATCCGCGACTGCGCTGCCGGCGCCAGAACCGGCGTTGTGGTGGGTGGCGGCCTGCTGGGCCTGGAAGCGGCCAACGCACTCAAGAGCCTCGGCCTGGAAGCCCATGTGGTGGAATTCGCCCCCCGCCTGATGCCAGTGCAACTGGACAGCGATGGTGGTGCCCTGCTCAAACGCAAGATCGAAGAGCTGGGCGTACAGGTGCATACCGAAAAAGCCACCACCGGGATCGTTGACGGCGAAGACGCCTGCCTGCGGATGAACTTCAGCGACGATACCCACCTGGAAACCGACCTGATCGTATTCTCCGCCGGTATCCGCCCCCAGGATGCCCTGGCCCGCTCCAGCGACCTGGCCATGGGTGAACGCGGCGGCATTGTGATCAACGACCAGTGCACCACCTCGGACCCGCACATCCACGCGATCGGCGAGTGCGCCCTGTGGAGCGAAAAGATTTTCGGTCTGGTGGCACCGGGTTACACCATGGCCCGCACACTGGCGGCGGTTCTTAATGGGGATAAGGAAGCAGCCTTCACCGGGGCCGATATGAGCACCAAGCTCAAATTGCTGGGCGTGGATGTGGGCTCCATTGGCGATGCCCACGCCCAGACCCCGGGTGCCCGTAATATCCGTTTCAACGACGAGCAGGCCGGCCACTACCGCCGCATGGTAATCAGCGAAGACGGCAAAAAACTGCTGGGCGCCATCCTGGTGGGCGACAACAGTCACTACGACACGCTTCTGCAATACGCCCTGAATGGCATTGAGTTACCGGAACAGCCGGAAACCCTGATTCTGCCGGAAAGCCAGGGCGGTGCCCCGACCCTGGGGCCGGACGCACTGCCGGAAACCGCCTCTATCTGTTCATGCCACAACGTCTCCAAGGGTGATATCTGCGGCGCCATCGACGCCGGTTGCGGGGATCTTGGCTCGGTCAAGGCCGAAACCAGGGCCAGCACCGGTTGCGGTGGCTGCGCACCTCTATTGAAGAACGTGGTCGACAGCGAGCTGGAAAAACGCGGTGTGGAAGTCAGCAAGGACATCTGCGAACACTTCCCGTACAGCCGCCAGGACCTGTTCAACATCGTCAAGGTCAACGGCATCCGCACCTTCCAGACCCTGATCCGGGACCACGGCAAAGGTCACGGCTGTGACATCTGCAAGCCGGCGGTCGCCTCGATCCTCGCCACCTGCTGGAACGAGCACATCCTGGCCACCGACCATGTGCCTCTGCAGGACACCAACGACACCTTCATGGCCAACATGCAGCGCAACGGTACCTACTCCATCGTGCCGAGGGTGCCCGGCGGCGAGATCACCCCGGACAAGCTGATTGTGCTGGGTGAAGTGGCGAAGGAATACAACCTCTACACCAAGATCACCGGCGGCCAGCGGGTGGACCTGTTCGGTGCCACCCTGAGCCAGCTGCCGGAAATCTGGGAAAAACTCATCGCCGCCGGCTTCGAAACCGGTCACGCCTACGGAAAGTCCCTGCGTACCGTGAAGTCCTGCGTCGGCAACACCTGGTGCCGATACGGCGTGCAGGACAGCGTAGGCATGGCGATCTTTCTGGAGAACCGCTACAAGGGCCTGCGCTCACCCCACAAGATCAAAATGGCAGTATCCGGCTGTACCCGGGAGTGCGCAGAGGCCCAGAGCAAGGACATTGGCGTAATCGCCACCGAGAACGGCTGGAACCTTTACGTCTGCGGCAACGGCGGCATGCGCCCGCGCCATGCAGACCTGTTCGCCACCGACCTGAACGACGAGGAACTGATCCGCACCATCGACCGGGTGTTGATGTTCTACGTGCGCACCGCCGACCGGTTGCAGCGCACCAGCGTGTGGATGGAGAACCTGGAAGGTGGCCTGGAATACCTGAAGGAAGTCGTGCAGGAAGACAGCCTGGGCATCGGCACGGAGCTGGACCAGCACATGGCGGATCTGGTGGACACCTACCAGTGCGAGTGGAAGACCGCCGTGGAGGATCCACAAAAACGCAAACGCTTCCGGGAGTTCGTCAATGCGCCGGAGCAGTCTGACCCTGTTCAGCACTGGACCACGGAGCGGGGGCAGCGCAGGCCTGCTCTGGTTTCCGAGTCGGAGGCTGAGCCGGCGTAGCTTTTTGGCCCGAGGGTGGGAGGTGCGCGGGGGTACCCTTTTCTTCCGGCAAAAAGAACTCGCTGCGCTCAGACACCTTTTTGCCTGCAGAAAAGGGTACCCCCACACACCTCGACGGACTTATAGGGAAAACGCCGCGTGGTTTGGCCACAGGGGTTGCAAACGCAAAGGAATGCCCAGGGCAACCGGTAACGAATGGCAATTCAGTCCATAACGGAGGGGTGGGGAGGGTTTCCCGCAGGGGAAAAGGTGTCTGAGCGCAGCGAGTTCTTTTCCCCGAAGGGAAATCCTCCCCGCCCCGCCGCAGGCACCACACCAACAGTCCTACAAGAAGCCAAACAGAACACCAAAAGGAGAACCACCATGAAAACCACCAGCAACTGGCAGATCGTCTGCACCGTCGATGACCTGGTACCGGAATCCGGCATCGCAGTCTGGACCGAAGACGGTCCGGTGGCGGTGTTTTATCTGCCGCACCGGCTGCCGGCGTTGTTTGCCATCAGCCATACCGATCCGTTCAGCGGCGCAAACGTACTGGCCCGGGGAATTACCGGTGACATCAGGGGAGAACCCGTGGTCGCCTCGCCTTTGTACAAGCAACACTTCAGCCTGGTGACCGGCCAGTGCCTGGAGGACGAGTCCGTGCAGGTCAAAACCTATCCGGTACTGCTGGACGGTGACAAGATCCGCCTGGGGGTGCAGAAATCCGGTAAGGATACCAAAGCAGCATAGAGGCTCGTGACGGAAATCAATGGCAAGGGGCCGATTGTCAGTTAGTATCCTGTACTAACCTGATAGTAAGGACCCTGCTCCGTGAAGCCCCTAAGCCCCACCGACCAGTTGTTTCTGTGGCTGGAGAAACGCCAGCAACCCATGCAGGTGGGCGGCTTGCAGCTGTTCTCCTACCCCGAAGGCGCGCCGGATGACTACCCGGCGCAACTGGCCGGGCAGTTGCGGGAATATACCCGCATCAGCACCCCGTTTGACCGTCGTCTGGTGACCCGTTTTGGCCAGATGGCCTGGGTGAAAGATCACCATCTGGATCTGGAGCATCATTTCCGTTTTGAGGCACTGCCCACGCCCGGACGCATCCGTGAGCTTCTGGCGTTCGTGTCCCGGGAGCACAGTCACCTGATGGATCGGGAGCGTCCTCTGTGGGAGGTACATCTGATCGAGGGGATGGGGGAGCGGCAATTTGCCCTCTATACCAAGGTGCACCATTCCCTGATGGACGGTGTTTCCGCCATGCGTCTGGCCCAGCGAATGCTGAGTGACGATCCGGCCGAGCGGGACATGCCCCCGGTCTGGGCCTTGCCGCCCCGGGCTCCGCGGGCAGGAGGTGAAAGCGGTTCGCCGGTGCGTCAGACGGTAATGCGCCTGCTGGGTGAATCAGGCCGGCAGCTGGGGACCATTCCCACCGTGGCGAGGGAGCTGCTGCGTACGGTCAACGAGGCCCGCCGTGATCCGGCCTACCGTTCCATTTTCCACGCCCCCCGATCCATTCTGAACCATAAGATTACCGGCTCCCGCCGCTTTGCGGCGCAGTCCTATAGCCTGACGCGTATCCGGGCGGTTTGTCACGCATTTGATACCACAGTCAATGATGTCGTGATGGCGATGTGCTCGACGGCCCTGCGCACCTACCTGATGAACCAGGATGCCTTGCCCGCAAAACCCCTGATCGCCATGGTGCCCGTATCACTGCGGCGCGATGACAGTGCCGAGGGTAACCAGGTGGGTATTATTCTGGCGTCACTCCACACGGATGAGCATGAACCAGTGGACCGGCTGATGAAGATCCATAGCGGTGTTCAGGAGGCCAAGCATCGCTATGCCGCCATGTCGCCGGAGGAGATCGTAAACTATACAGCCCTGACCCTGGCACCCGCAGCGTTTCATCTGCTGACCGGGCTGGCACCGAAATGGCAGACCTTCAATGTGGTCATTTCCAATGTGCCGGGGCCTTCGGAGCCGCAGTATTGGAACGGCGCACGACTGGAGGGCATGTATCCGGTATCGATCGCAATGGACCGGCTGGCACTGAATATGACACTGACCAGCTACAACGGGCAGATCGAGTTCGGGCTGATTGGTTGTCGGCGGACGCTGCCCAGTTTGCAGCGGATGCTCGACCATCTGGAGGAGGGGCTGGTTGAATTGGAGGTGGCTGCGGGACACTAGCCTTTTATTCGGGTGCCTGGCGGTGGTGAGGAAGGCCTTCCTCATCACCGCCGGTCTGACTTCAGGAATATCGCCGCTTTCAATACCCCCAATATCCCGCCATACGGCTTACGCCATTTCCTCGTTTTTTACCGACACCTGTTCGTTCAAGGTCCAGAAATCGTAAAGAACCCCCAGCATGAACAGACCACCGGTGAGCAAATAGAGGATGCCGGTGATCCACTTGCCCATGTACATGCGGTGGACGCCGAAGATTCCCAGGAAAGTGAGCAGCACCCAGGCGATGTTGTAGCTGAACATGCCCTCCCTGAAACGGTAATCGGCTTCCGCATCCATGGACGGGATAAGGAACAGGTCGATGATCCAGCCGATGAGCAGCAGGCCAAAGGTGAAAAACCAGATGGTGCCGGTGATGGGTTTGCCGTAGTAGAAGCGGTGGGCTCCCAGGAAACCGAAGAGCCAGAGTAAATAACCAAACAGTTTGCTATGGGTATCCGGTCGATTCATAACGACTCCTGTTTCAGTGATTGTTCCAGATGTCCGGTGAGCGGGGGGGGGGCTCTTTTCTGCAGGGAACTATTGTCTGAGCGAAGCGAGTTTTTAGGTCCCGAAAGAAAAGAGCCCCCACACTCCTGCTCTTCCCCAAAGTATCTGGCACGTTGAGCTCAGGGTCCCAGCTCAGGTGCCGGATCCGGCCCGTCTTCGCGGAATTCGGAGGCGGATTTGCCGGTCCATTTGCGGAAGGCGCGGCTGAAGTTCGAGAGATCGGCGTAGCCGAGTTCGTAGGCGATTTCGCTGACCGACTGATTGGTGTAACGCAGCAGCTGGATGGCGCGGTCCTTGAGGACGGATTCGACGATTTCCCGGTAGGTGGTGTCCTTGTCCGCCAGGCGGCGCTTGAGGGTGCGGGAGGATACGCAGAAGCGTTCCGCCATGGCTTCAAGGCTGGGCAGGGGGCCGGGCGTCATTTGCAGCATATTGCGGATGGCGTAGACGATGTCACCCTGCTCCCTGATAGCCTTCTGCATCTCGAACTCGCACTGGTCCCGGGCCATCCTGGAAGCCTCCGCGTCCGCCAGGCGCATTTTGGCCTGCAGCAGGGCTTTGGGAAAGATCATGGTATCTTCCTCGGCCCCGTATTCAAACGCCACTGGCAACTGATCAGCGAATTTGCGGTAGTAGGGTGGTTCATCACGGCTCAGGCGCACCTTTACGCCGGGCAGTTTCCCACTCTGCAGGGTGAAACCGCATTGTTCGGCACTTTCCCGGTCAATCAGCTGTTCCGCCAGCATCACAAGGGTGGCCGTCACGGTTTCCAGCAGAAAGCTGTAATGGCCGGTGACATCCTGGACCATTTTCAGATGCAGCACAGTGTTGTCGCCGGCATCGGTCTGGCTCACGCTCACAAAGGGCACCCGCAGTTGCAGGTAGCGCTGAATCGAATTCAGGGCATCTTCCAGGGTGGGGCTGGTCAGTGCCGCAAGGCCCAGAGTGCCGTGGATGGTTACCCGCAGTTCCCGCGCCAGCATGAAGCTCAGACCCTGGTCCGCCGCCATCCGCTGTGCCCGCTGGACCATCACCGCGGCATCGGTGACAAAAACGCGGCTGTCGTTGGCTTTCAGGTCATCGGGGCCAAACTCCAGCCCTTCGTATAAGGCCCGGTCATTGTGGCCCATCTGGCGAACCGTATCGGCCATGACCCGGAGATACACGCCGGGCACCAGGAACAGGCCCCGCATTTGTCGTTCGTTTTCCGGGCTGGAATTTGCCATACGGTGTCCTTTTCCAGAAAATAGTTGAAGAAGAAGAGACTCTGATCCTAGCAGAAGCCCGAAACCCCGACACTGGGGCCCGGGCCGTTGTGGGCTGTGTCATGATAGCCAATCCAGGCCGTAACTTCAGCCTTTGTCCCATCCTCCACGATGGCCGTCCCCTTTTCGCCTTTCCCTTTTCACTTGCATCAACGAGACTGGACCCATACAGCAAGAACAGCATCCCATCATGAGGAGTAAGATATGCTGAATACAAAATCCGCTGACAACAACACCCCGGTTTCCCAGTCCCATACCCCGGACCATGTATCCATCAAGCCTCAGCGCATGGGCTTCGAGTTCGGTGAAAACGTGCCCCGTTACTGGCTGGACAACAGCCCGTTCATCAGTCACACCATGAACGCGCTGTCGGTTCTGTTCCCTCTGGGTGAACAGTTCTTCGTGGATTCAGTGCGCAACTACCGGGACCAGATCACCGACCCGAAACTGAAGGAAGAAGTGCGCGGCTTTATCGGCCAGGAAGCGATGCATTCCCTGGAGCACATTGCCATGAACCAGCATGTCCGTGATCAGGGCATGCCGGTGGAAGACATGGAAAAGCAGCTGGAAATATTGCTGAATAGCATTGCCAAGCGACTGCCCAGGCGGCACCAGCTGGCCATCACCTGCGCGCTCGAGCATATGACCGCCCTGATGGCCAACATGCTGCTGGAGCGCGACGATGTCCGTGACGATATGCACGAAACCATGCGCCCGCTGTGGGTATGGCACGCCATCGAGGAAACCGAGCACAAGGCCGTGACCTATGACGTATATCAGCAAGTAGGCGGCAATTATTTTGAACGTTCTTTCTACCAGGTAGTTACAACTGCACTGCTGGGCGTCATGGGCAGCTACTTCAGTGCCAGGATGATGTGGAACGACCGCAAAAATCTGAGTGTGAAGGACACCGCCAAGAGCCTGTGGCGCATGTGGGGCAAGGACGGCACTTTCTCCAGCCTGATTCCCAACTGGCTGGAGTACTTCAAGCCGGGCTTCCACCCCTGGGACCACGACAACAGCGAGCTGATTGCCAAATTCAAGGCGGAAATTGAAGGCTATATCGCCCCGCAGTATCGCAAAGGCAACAAGAGCCGCACTCTGAACTGATCGCATCCAGTCAGCCCGGCGGAAGACGACGACACCGCCAGGGCTTCAGCTCTGACAAAAGGCAGGCCACTTTCCGTTATGGTTTGTGGCCTGCTTTTTTTGCTTTCATAAAGGCTTTACATAAAGACAATGGTGCACTGACAGAAAAAGGGCCGGACTTGTGTGATCCGGCCCTTTTTTTATCCGCAACCCGACCAGATTATCCCTTCTGGCCCTGGCATTACACTACTGCATTATCACACGTAAAGGTTCTTGCGGGAGAAGCGCTCCACCAGTGGCTGGTACTTTGAGCCCAGCACCCGGTTTAACATATCGATGCCCCAGGCATCCGGTCCCACCAGAATGCGGGACTCATCCCGCAGAATGCCCTTCACAATGATCTCGGCCGCCTTTTCCGGGCTGGTCATGGCAATCTTGTCAAAGCCTTCACGCTGAGCGTCTGCATTCTCGGACTTGCCCATGCGAGCCGAGCGGGCAATGTTGGTGCGGATACCACCGGGATGTACGCAGCTGACGGCCACCGGCTGCTTCTCCAGCTTCATCTCCTGGCGCAGGGATTCAGTGAAGCCACGCACCGCAAACTTGGCGGCATTGTAAGCACTCTGTTTGGGTACCCCGATCATGCCAAACACACTGGAGACATTAACGACGTGCCCGTCGCCGGACTCGATAAGATGAGGCAGGAAGGCTCGGGTGCCGTGAGCCACGCCCCAGAAGTTGATATTCATCATCCAGCTGAAATCTTCGTCGGTCATCTCGCGGACACTGGCAGACAAAGCCACACCGGCGTTGTTGATAATCAGGTTGGCCTTGCCGAAATCTGCCACGACCTCCTTGGCATGAGCATAGATAGCCTCACGGTCAGCCACATCCAGGTGGTAGGTTTTTACTTCCGTACCCTTCACCAGCGTAGCCGTTTCCGCCAGGCCCTTGTCATTCACATCGGAAATTGCCAGACGGCAGCCCCGTTTTGCCAGAGACAAAGCCAGTGCCCGGCCGATACCGGAGCCTGCGCCCGTCACTACCGCGACTTTATTGTTCAGATCTTTCATGGACCGCGACCTCTTATTCTACTGTTGGGTTCTGAAGTATTTACTCTAAACAGTCACGGTCGCCAGTGATATGGCAGGAAGTGGCCGGGCACCCGGACACCAGGGCCACCCGGACAAGCGCTCAGGGCTGACTCAACAGATTGTCCAAGGGCTGCTGGTAGCCCGGTGCAAATACCTCCAGGAAATAGGTTAGCTCCGGCAGGCTTTCTTCCTGCAACCGGGCTGCAATCTGGCGCTCCGCCGGCTCGAATTCCTTGTTGCCGGCAGAGATCTCCGCCCGACACTTGAACAGGGCTGACAAGCGGTCCGCTGCCTTGATCAGCTCGTGTTCCTCCGGGGCCAGGCAGGATTTCCTGACATAGGGGGCAAAATCGTCCCGCAGCTCCGCCGGCAGCAGCGCCAACAGCTCATCTTCCGCCTTGTCTTCGATATCGCCGAAGGCCTCCCGCATCACTCGGGAATGATATTTGACCGGTGTAGGCATATCCCCGGTAATCACCTCGGTGGCATCGTGGTAAAGCGCTGCCGCGGCAATCCGGTCTGCGTTTACTTCTCCACCGAAGTGACGATTGCGGACAATCGCCAGAGCGTGAGCCAGGGTAGCCACTTCCCATGAATGAGTCGCTACATTTTCCTCAATCGCATTACGCATCAATCCCCAGCGCCTGATCCAGCGCAGGCGGGCAACATAGGCGAAAAAATGGCTTACGGTCCGGTTCATCAGCGGGCTTCCAGGTTGAATTGCACCAGTACGTCACCGTTGTCAGACAGCGGTGCCTGACGGTCCGGGTCTTGCAAGAACAGTTGCGCTGACGCTGCAGAATGTTCGTCCTGCAGTTCTGTGCGCACCGCCTCGGCACGGGCACTGGCCAACTGACCGAGCGCCTCGGGCGGCAGTTGCACCGTGGGCAGCAGACGCTCAAGCAGTGCTGCTTCCCAGGCTCTCTCGTCATCCGGATTCACTTGCTGGCGCAAGGTTGCCAGTGGCGGTTCCGCTACGCGCTCCTGATAGGTTCGCTCCAGCCCTGGCAAGCGCTGACCCGGGGACATGGAAGGTTCAATGTTTGCGTGGCGGAGGAGCCGCTGGCGACGCAACGCCGGCTCATCGACCTTCGGCGCCACCGCTCCGCGAATGCTGAGCATGAGCGCCGGTCGCTGACGGAGCGCATCGGCCAGGGCCGCAAGCTGCTTGCTTTGCGGCTCACGGATGGCAGACTCGCCCGGGGCAAAGCTCACCTGCCCCAGCTCCTCAGCAGAAAAGCCCGCCAGATCCACCAGTGACCCGAGCATGGTGAACGGCGAGGTGGCGGCCCGGCGAAGCACATTGATAAACGCCTGGCCGACAATTTCGGACACATCGAAACTGGGGGCCGACATATCGCCGCTGATTGGCAGACGGATATCGATCACCCCCTTTTGGTCGCGCAGCAGGGCCAGCCCCAGCTTGACCGGCACACCCACTGTGTCCGGGCTTTCGACCTTCTTACCCAGTGCCAACTGATCCATGATAACCAGATTGCTGGCATCAATCTTCGCGCCCCTGAAACGGTAATCCAGATCCAATCCCAGCTTGCCACTATCCACCCGGTAACCAAGGTAGTTGCCGAAATAGGGGGACAATCCGGGCATGGGGTAGTTCTCCAGGGTCAGATGGAGTTCCGTCAACTCGTCGGAACCCAAAGTTCCCAGGGAACCCTTGATGGTTACAGGCGCATTGCCAGCCAGAGTGCCACTGATGTTGACCTGTCCCTGCTGGGGTTTGACATTAGTGATGCCGGTTACCGAACCCTGCAGGTCCGTCAGTCTGGTGGCAAAGGGTGGCTCCATCGAGCGATCTGTGTAAGCCAACTGCCCTTTGTCGAGCAACAACTGACTGATGCGGAAGATAAATGGCGGCCCGGCTTCTTTGCCCTGCTCCGAGGCTTCCGGGGAGGGTTGCCCGGAAGCCTCACCCTCAGGGGCAGTGCCGTCATTACCGCTGATCTGCTGCAGGTTATGGATGCCGTTGGCGTTACGGATTACCGATACCGAGGGCTCGGCAAGGGTTACGGTGCCAATTTCCAGCCGCGCGGGCACCAGGTTGTACTGGATGTTTTCCAGTCGCAGTGTCTGCCATGTCACCATCGGCTCGGCACTGTCCGTTAATCTCACAGCCAGATCAGTGACCTGGCCTTGACCACTGAAGGTTCCGGTCAAAGGGGCATCCTGGCCATCCAGATCCAGCTGTCCTTCCAGCTGCAGGCTGCCTTTCTCCAGGGCCAGGTTGGCCGACTCCTGCAGATAGGGCTGGAACTGGGTGAGCGCCAGATCGGAACCGGACAGGGCCGCTTCCAGGTTGAGAGGCGCGGCAGACACCTGCCCCGTTGCCGATAACTGGCCGCCACCGCCCAGGACGGACTGCACTTTGTAACGCACCGGCTCGGCCAGATCATCACTCAAGGGCCCCAGCTCCACCCGGATATCATTGAGTCGCAGATCCGCTGGCATGGCGGGTACCCGGTCCAGCCAGCTCACCTGACTGCCGGCCAGCTCGACCCCTTCAACCGACCAGCGGAAAGGGGGGGCGTCTGACGAGCCCGGCTTCTTTGTCTCTTCGGGCTGTCCCGAGGTCGTCTGCGCCTGCAGCGCCGTCAGCAAGGGCAACTCGCCCTCGGCATTGCGGAGCAATGACAGAGTGAGCCCTTCAACCCGGAGCTTTCCGGTCTCCAGTGAGCGTTGTTGTAGCGAGAAGGCAATATCTTTCAGCGCGATGCTATTGCTGCTCAATTCCGGCTCTGCCTGGCCGGCCTCCGATGCGACAGCCAGATTCTCCAGAGTCACTTCACCGCCGGATGTATCCAGCTGCAGGGTATCGCCACTTCGGAGCCGGTAATCGGAACTCACCGTGACCAGACCCTCGCGGAGATCCAGCGGTATCTGTTCCGCGAGAAAATGAGTCAGGGTATCCGCTTCCAGATCCGATACTTTCAGAAACCCGTCAGACTCCAGAGGCAGCAGACCCAGGCTACCCTGCCACTCGATGGTCTGGCTGCCAATAGCCGCCAGCAAATAATAACTTGAGGAGCCACCTTCCTCCCGCCGCCAGGTAGCCAGATCATTCAGGCTGAGGTTCAGCGGTGCCACCGGGAAGCTACGGTGCTTGTCACCGGTCAGATCCCGCAGCATGATACTACCCCCATTCACGGTGAGCTGCTGGAGATAGACCTGCGGTGGCTCGCCGCTATCCTGTGAGCCCTCCTCCGGTGGCTTCTCCCTGGCCGGGTTATGTTCCAGCCAGTCCCGGGCCACCTTCAGCTCATAGCCGGGCAACAGATCCAGCCGCACACCAGGCTGGTCCAGGGTGATCTCCTGAATAGCGGCGATACCCCGGAACAGCGACCAGAAACCGAGATTGACATACAGGCGCTCAATATCCAGAACCGGTTGCGGCCCGCCGTCCTGCGCCTTCAGCCCGGTGATTTCCAGGCTCAGGGCAAAGGGGTTAATGGCTATGTTTTGCACCGAACCCTTCCAGCCCAGCTGTTGTGACAACTGCTCGGGCACCTGCCTCTCCAGCCACCAGGGCAGCGCAACAAAGCCCAGAACACTGTAAAGCACCAGCAGTACCAACAGAATGATCACCGCCATGCGCGGCCAGCGTGTTTTGCTTCGGGTCTGTGCCACCGGAATCTCCTGACTCGAGTGATTGGACAAACGCAGGACGGCACCTGCAACATTGGACAAAGCAGCGTTCAGAATACCTGCACGGCAGCGGGCTTGTCAGTACTCCCCTGCAACGGTATGCCACAGTGAACCGGAAACGGTTTTTTACGGTATTCTCTCGGATCATCAGAATCGCAAAAACAGGTGAGCAGTATGGATATAGGCAGCATGCGACGGGAGTTTGAAACCGATGGACTGAGCCGGGAAGATCTGGCCAGTCATCCGGTAGCGCAATTTCAGACCTGGTTCGAGGATGCCCGCAGCGCCGGGTTGCTGGAACCCAATGCCATGTCCCTGGCCACCGCCGGGGCAGACGGCATGCCGGATGTGCGCACCGTGCTACTGAAATATTTCGACGACAATGGCTTTGTGTTCTACACCAACTACCAGAGCCGCAAGGCCCGGGAGCTGGATGAAAATCCCCGGGCAGCGCTGTTGTTCCCATGGATCGGACTGAACCGGCAGGTCCGGATACAGGGCCCGGTGACCCGGGTCAGTAAAACCGAGTCCCTGAGATATTTCATGTCCCGGCCCCGGGGCAGTCAGATCGGCGCCTGGGTATCGGAACAGAGCAAGGCCATCCGCTCCCGGGGCATACTGGAACAGAAAGTGGCGGAAATGAAGCGGAAATTCGGTGAAGGCGAAATTCCCCTGCCGGATTTCTGGGGGGGCTATCGGGTAATACCGGATCGGATCGAGTTCTGGCAGGGCCGGCCCAGCAGGCTGCATGACCGGTTTGAATATACGCGCAACGGCGACAACTGGCGGGTCGAGCGGCTACAGCCATAGCCCCGGGAGCATTCTGCCAGCAATGGAGGTGAGCCATGACGGAACAGGAGGGGCGTTGCCCCTGGTGCGGCACCGACCCGCTTTACGTGGACTACCATGACACCGTCTGGGGTCGTCCGGAGTACGACAGCCTGGCACTGTTCGAGAAGCTCTGTCTGGACGGCCAGCAGGCCGGGTTGAGCTGGATCACCATTCTGCGCAAGCAGGAAAACTACCGGGCAGCCTACGACCAGTTCCAGCCGGAAAAAATCGCCCGGTACACGGAGCAGGATATTCAGAGGATTCTCACCAACCCCGGCGTTATCCGGAACCGGCTCAAAGTGGAATCCATCATACGAAATGCACGAAGCTATCTTGAAATGCGGGAAAACGGTGACAATTTCAGCGATTTTCTCTGGAGTTTTGTTAACGGCCAGCCTATCCAGAATCACTGGCGCAAATTTGCCGAAGTGCCCGCCGCCACCCCAGAATCCCGGGCCTTATCCCGGGCCCTGAAGCAAAAAGGCTTCAACTTTGTGGGGCCGACCATCGTCTACGCCTTCATGCAGGCCACCGGTATGGTGAATGATCACCTCACAGGCTGCCCCTGGCACCCGATCTGCAGAGCGCTGGCGCAATGATCTCCCCTGCCGGATGTTTCGTATAATCGTTGCACAGTTCCCATATCATTCATACTGCGATGCAGGGGTAGCCGATTTGTGATTGCCGTCTCCAGACTTGCATTTTTGTTCGGCCTGGCCGGGCTGATACCCTTCCTTGCAGGAGTGGCAGGCCTGTTGCTGATGCCCGGGCACAGCGCGCTGATTACTGCCTGGTTCTACCTTTACAGCGCGGGCATTCTGGCGTTTATGGGCGGTGTCTACTGGCCACTGAGCATGCAACTGGAGAACCGCTGCTACCCCTTATCGCCGCTGATCACCCTGCTGCTGAGTCAGGCCTTTTTTCTGGTGGCCGCCGCGGGCATTCTCATCTCCCGTCCCTGGCAAGGCCTGCTCTTCGTCGTGGCCTACATCGCCCTCTATCTCGTCGACCGGCTATTGATGCAAAGCTACTGGCCACAGTGGTACCTGCGCCTGCGGGGTCTTTTGACTGTTGTGGTGATTGCGTGTCAGATCGGGGTGGCGGGCTGGCACATAATGTGATGGCAGCGGTCGGCAAGCGCAAGGCCCAAAGGATGACCGGGCTGCGCTGACAGCCCGGTCGGAAGGCAAGACATCCTCTACGCTCCCCGGGCGGGGCGACCGTTCCCGCCCGGGGACATTTCTTACGCAGCGACGATGGCGTATTCGTGATTGTGAGGCTCGATCAGTGTGCCGTGCAGGGCAATGATCGCCTTCTCATAATTGTCCTCATCCACCACAAACTGGATATCCACCTGGCGCATGCACTGATGCAGGGCCAGGACGCTGATGTCCTCATCAGCCAACGCCTTGACGGAACGGGCCAGAATGCCCGGCACTTTCATATCGCTGCCGATGGCAGAAACCACCGCCACCTTGCGGGTATTCACTTCTGCGTTGGGAAATTCCTCCTGCAACGCTTTCACCACCCGCTTGATGTGCTTCAGGGTACTGTCCACATAGTGGGTAATCGTATTGGCGTTGGTATCCTTGGACATAAAGCGCACCTTGAAGCGGCTCAGCACATCCAGGATACGGCGGTCAGAGCCGGGTTCACCCTGCATGTCCTGATCGAACACCTCAATGGCAAACACACCCTTGGCACCGGCGATGATTTCCACCTGGGGTTTTTCACTGACGTAATCGCCGGTAATCAGGGTACCGGTATGTTCCGGCTCGAAGGTGTTCATGACCCGCAGCGGAATCTCGTTCTGACGCATGCCCTTACCCGCACGGGGATGAATCGCTTCCATTCCCAGATTGGCCAACTGGTCAGCCACATCGTAATTGGTGCGACCCAGGGGCACCACCTTGTCAGCACCAACGATATTGGGGTCCGCCGAACTCAGGTGGTATTCCTTGTGAATAATCGCTTCCCGGGCGTTGGTGATCACCGCCACGCGGCTGAAGGTCATTTCACTGTAGCCCCGGTCGAAGGTCCGCATGAGGCCTTCCTTGCACTGGGCATAGCCGGTTACGATGGGCAGCTCACGGCTCAGATCCACCGCATCGAAAGCCTGCCTGAGCTTCTCGTCCAGCGGCAGCAGTTCGTTGTCCCGCCAGCCGGTAAGGTCCACAAAGCGGGCGTTGATGCCTTCCTGCTGCAGCTTGAGCGCGGTGTTGAAGGCGCTGTGTGCCTCGCCGATACCGGCCAGCATTTCCCGCACGGTCAGCAGGTGCTCTTCCAGCTGGAACTGGCCATAGGAGCACAGGCGCTGCAGGTCGATCAGGCAACCCCGCACACCTTCCACCCGGTCGGTGATGAACTGATCCGCCTGCTGCTTGAGCATCGGATCCTCGAACAGGTCACCGTTGATGTCTGTCAGGAACTTCACCAGCTTGGTGAGATCATCGCCCCACGCCCAGTCCGACTCGGCATCAGCAAACAGGGCGTAGACACCAGGCTCACCGGTTTTCTTGTGCTCCAGCAGTTCATTGGTGACACCACCATAGGCTGAAACCACGAATATGCGCTGGTAGAGGTCCTTTTCCGATCGGCCGGCAACAATGATGTTGTCCCGTACAGCCTCGTAATTACTCATCGAGGTGCCGCCGATTTTCTCTACCGTGTGTTGTGCAGTTGTCATAGCGTTACCATGTCTGTCTTGCCGAATGTATGTTGTCTCAGGCGGAGTCTGGCTAGCCTCTCAGGAGGCCTCGCTCATACCTTCCTGCATGATTTCATCTACACTCTCAGCTAGCAGTTTAGCACCTTTACGCAGGTCGTCCTCACTGGTGGTCAGTGGCATCAGGCACTTGATCACCTCATCGTTGGGACCACTGGTCTCGATGATCAGGCCTTTTTCAAAGGCGCGCCTGGTGACCGGTGCGGTCAGCTCGGCGTTCTTTGCCTCGATGCCCCGCATCAGACCGCGGCCTTTGACATGGAACTCGCCCGGGTACTTGTCGCAGATCGCCTGCAGCGCCTCACCCAGCACCCTGGCTTTGGCTTTCACTTCATTGGCGAAGGCATCGTCTTTCCAGTAGGTTTCAATGGCGGCACGGGCGGTAACAAACGCCATACTGTTGCCCCGGAAGGTCCCGTTGTGCTCACCGGATTCCCAGATATCCAGTTCCGGCTTGAACAGCACCAACGCCATGGGCAGGCCATAGCCACTGAGGGACTTGGACACGGTGACGATATCCGGCTTGATACCGGAAAACTCGAAGCTGAAGAACTCGCCGGTACGTCCGTTGCCGGCCTGGATGTCGTCCAGAATCAGCAGCATGTCGTGCTTCTCACACAGTTTCTGCAGACCCTGCAGCCACTCAGCGCGGGCAGCATTCAGACCACCTTCACCCTGCACGGCCTCAACGATAACTGCCGCCGGCGTTTCGAAACCTGAGGAGCCGTCTGACAGTACCTTGTCCATGATTGCCAGGGTATCCACGTCTTCGCCCAGATAACCATCGTAGAACAGGAAGTCCACATTACCCAGCGGCATGCCTACGCCACCCCGGTGATGCTTGTTACCGGTAGCAGCAACTGCACCGGTGGTGACACCGTGGAAACCGTTGGTGAAGGAAATAATACCGGTACGACCTTTCACCTTGCGGGCCAGCTTCATGGCCGCTTCCACGCTGTTGGTGCCGGTCGGGCCGGTGAACTGCATCTTGTAGTTGAGACCCCGGGGCTCAAGAATGTGCTTCTTGTAGCTCTCGATGAAGTCGTGCTTGGCGGTGGTGAACAGATCCAGCCCCTGGCTCACACCGTCGGCTTCGATGTATTCCAGCAGCGCCTTCTTCAGCACATCATTGTTGTGGCCGTAGTTCAGGGAACCGGCACCAGCCAGAAAATCCAGATATTCCTTGCCGCCCTCGGTGTACAGGTGCGCGTTCTTCGCACGATTGAAAATCACCGGAAAAGCACGGGAGTAAACCCGTACTTCAGATTCAGTAGACTTGAAAAGTTCCATGGTCTTGCCTCTTAGCATGTCAGGTTCGAGGTAGATGCACGGGGCCGTCGGTATGTCGGTCGCGAGAGGCCGCCATGCGTTTGTTTCAGCCTTGTGACGGACTTACCTCAGTAGTCCGCCGGCCGGTTCAAATCGCAGATCTTCCGCCTGCCACAGTAACGGCATCAGTGGCCGCCCGTGGTCAGACCGGGCTCTCAGACAGGCTTCGTAAAGGGCCCGATGCGCAGCAGAAACTCGGACTCATGCTGCCCACCAAAATGGGTCTCTTTCTCGAAGTGCTCGTGATAGGTGAGCTCGGCTCCCATGTCACGGGCAAATGAACGGAACAACGCCCAGGAGGCCTCGTTTTCTTCGGTAATCGTGGTTTCCAGGTGCGAGACATTCTTACACGCATCCCGGGCGACGATTTCCTTGAGCATACGTTTGGCGAGGCCCTGTCCACGACCCTTCTCATGAACCGCCACCTGCCAGACGAAAACCGTTTCGGGCTGTTGGGGAGGGATGTATCCGGAGATGAAGCCGACCAGATCGCCGTCCTTCTCCGCGGCCACGCCGGTTTCGGCAAAGTGGCTGCACTGCAAGAGATTGCAGTAAATGGAATTCGGATCCAGCGGGGGGCATTCGGCCACCAGCTGGTGAAGCCTGTAGCCATCATCCTTGACCGGAACCCGGAGGGTGATGGCGGTGGTATTCGAACCTTCAGATGTCATGTCGTTATCAATTCGCTGCAATAGTTAGAGGAGAATTATATAGACCACCAAATATATTTCAACCGCAGCCCGGATACGACATACTTTCCGCAGCCGCCGGAATTTAATCAT
The DNA here is from genome assembly GCA_014359475.1 of Marinobacter sp. GTDB lineage: Bacteria > Pseudomonadota > Gammaproteobacteria > Pseudomonadales > Oleiphilaceae > Marinobacter. Next base: position 93,965 of record JACIZI010000004.1, read on the forward strand.
AGCTGCAATGCTGGCCGGCGCCAGTGACAATTTTGTTACGGGGAGTGGTGCAGAATCAGCTGCTCTGGCTGCAAGGGGGTGCCCTCCAGTATACGCTGCCGATAGGAAAGCGCGGCAGGACTCACCGCCGGCCAGAGCCGGTCAAATGCTGCCAGCCAGGAGGACAAATCAAAGGCCACCGGCAGCAGGTCCAGGTACAGGCCCGCACCGTCAACGCCCGCCACCGCACCCGTTCCCGCCGGCGACCGGGCAACCCGGGCGATCAGCCCGCGCGGGTCACCGGCGAGATTACCCATACCGGCAGAACCGTTATTCGCGAGCAGGCGGGTCCTGCCATCGACTTCACCGGACCAGAGAACCGGCAGGCAGGTGTGGGTACAAAGAATGGCATCCGCGTCGGTCTGCCGGAACCATTCCTTCAGCCTGCCAGCCCCTTCATCGGTCAGCGTCTCCCGGGAGAGCCCCCAGCCCGCCAACGCTTCCGGATCCCCATGGAGCACAAGAATCTTTAGGCCTCCAAATATCAGGCAGCGATAGCGGGGCAGCGCGGATAATTGCGCCCGCAAATCCGGATGCCTGACCGCCACCGCCTGCATTCGCTCCATAATCCGGTTCGAGCGTTCCACCACTGCCTGACCCACAAACCCGGGATAAGCACAACCGCAGCCGGCCCCGTCACCGGGATTGGCCAGCTCATACTCAACATTACCCAGGGTGGCCGTGTGTTTCAGTACCCGCCGGTTGACGGCCCGGAACCATTCATCGTCGGCATTGAACCAGTTGAAGTCACCATTAAACACCAACCGAACACGCTTCCCGTGGCGCTCTTCAGCCAACGCCATCCGTGCAATTTCTTCATAGGCAAAGAGATTCCCGTAAAGGCCGCCGACGATGTAAAGCACATCCTCCGCAACCTCGTCGTGGTTCCGGCACAGTGAAACGGGATCATACCGGTAGCCCAGGGGACAGCTTCGGCCTTCCCCTGCCTCAGCCATGGCCGGGCAGCTCCCGCTCACTGCGACAGCATCGCCAGCTATCCTGGTGACGACCGGTCAGATCCAGTGTTGTCATGACTTATACTCCGCTCGTTACCAATGATTTTCCGGAGAGGCGACGCAGCACCAATGGTACAAAAAAGCCTGCACTGCAGATCAGGAAACCATAAGCGTTCACCCCCAGCAACATGGCGTACTTGCCATCACCGATTGCCCAGCTGGCAGGCACCAGCCCTGCCGCCAGCAGCACACCGAGGCCAAGACCGGTCCAGAAGCTCAAATGAAAACTCCAGGGGGACCATCGGGTAAACCCGTAAAACAGAAACACCGGCGCCAGGCCCATCACCATCGTTCCCGAAATGGTTGTAGCCTTCAGAATGTCCGTACCGGCAAACATCGGCAAGTTACCGGCAAAGGCAAATACCACCATCACCACAGCGCCCACCCGCATGCTCGGCAGAGTATCCGAAGCACGCTTTGCCAGCCTCGGCAAATCGACGGCCAGAGACTTCGCAAGGGAGGTAAAAGTGGAATCCAGGGTAGACCCTGCCGAGGTCATCATCACCACGCTCATGAAGAACAACGCCGCCAGCCCCAGGGACTGCCCGACTGCCGCAGGCGCATTGCCCATGGCGTCAATACCGTTAAGCCGGGCGTGGACACCCACCAGACTGAAGATGAACACCGCCACAAAGCCCAGCAGCCCGGCCACCACAAAGCTCCTGAGCATGGTCTTTTCCTTGTTTACAAAGCCCCGGTCGGTCAGCACCGGATCGTGGAAGGGATAACTGGACATCTGCAGCAACGCCACCAGCAACAGATCCATACCGGCATCGAGCCGGAACTCGCCATGGCTCAACAGGGCGCTGGTCTCATTGGCCGGCACAATCAGGAACAGCACGGCGCCGACAAAGAAGACAAACACAAACGCCTGAATCACATCGGTGAATATCGACGACCGCAGACCACCCTTCAGGCTGTAGGCGAGGGTAAACACCGTAAACAGCATGGCGGCAGTGTAGTACTCCCAGTCTCCGGGCAGACCGAAGTAACCACCCACTACCGCGGTGTTACTCCATACCTCGTTATACAGCCGGATCAGAATGGCCGCCGCAAACGCCAGACTGGCCATCCGCCCGAACCGCGAGGTGAGAAAATCCTGCAGGCTGCGGGCGCCGGTCTGGGTGCGAATCAGGTAAATGATGTAGCCCGCTACCGGAATCGACAGCCAGTAACTCGCATAGGCCAGGCCACCGACGACACCATAAGCGGCACCAAGGTTGGCGGCGTTGGTCACGGACTTGGCGAAGATCCAGCTGATAAAGATGCTGGCCGTGAGTGACCACTGACCCACCGGATTGCCCTGGTCGTCCGTGCCTTTATAGAACGACTGCGCATTCCGGCTCCGCGGCGACAACAGGTACATCACGACTCCGTAGACAATCAGGAATCCCCAGAACAGGGTGGCTTCGTTTATGGTCACTTTGTTTTCTCCTGGTTGAGTATTCTCTTCCGGGGACCGTTACGGGCTTTTGGGCTTGGGTGCGGGGGTGGGGTGGGGGGTGGCCTTTCGGAAAAACGCCCGTAAACCCTTCCATGGGGGGCTCGGGTCGCGCCGTCCATGGCGCTCCACGTTTTTCGCAAGGCCTCCCCCCACTCCTCACGTCAGACTTCAAACGTGCCTGCCCCGACGGCACTGGTAGACCACTAGCAGCCTGTCGGGCTTAAGGCTAATCTACTGCACCGGTGGGAAAACGGCTCATATTTCCCAGCTTTTCGTTGCGTAGAACCACTATGCGCCTCAAAATCCAGAAATCTGCGCTCGCTTTCCTACCTTGCTCGTGACGATTGCTTAAGTCCGACAGGCTGCTAGAGACTTTCTCCGCTTCAGCCGATTGATTGTTGACAAACTCCAATCAGATGACAGATATACGCCTCCCCTGACTTACTCTTCAGAGCGAATGGCAAACAGCAAGCACAGGATGTGGGGGTGGGGTTAATTTTTTATGGGAAAAGGTGTCTGAGCGCAGCGAGTTCTTTTTCCAGAAAAAATTAACCCCACCCCCGCAGCCAAGTCCCCCAAACCATCCGTCCTGAAAAAAACAAACCTTAGGAGGGAGCCGAACAACTGGCCCCGAACCGATAGCAGGAAAAACACCGGTGATGCCGCAACATAATGCGCTCATCCATGCTTTCAGCCAGGGTGCCCCCGAGGTCGTACTGGGGATCATCGTCCACCAGCGTGCAGGCATATACCCGAACCTGATCGTTCTTCTTGACCAGCATGCGGGTGTAGGTGCACATAAAGTGGGAGCGAGCCTCTTTGGTCGGATACTTCTCCATGCAGGTCTCGGTAATCTCCGGGCTACCGTCTTCCGAACCGGGTGTACCCAGATCCGGGAAGGCGGTGAAGGCCAGGTCTTCGGGGATCTGCCAGTCGCGGAAGATTACGCGGAAGGCAGCTTCCACGTCAGAGGGGATTTCCTCCGGGTCGGTCTGGCGGGCAATGGACACTTTGAATCCCTGGTCGATGAGCCATTTGATGCCCTCCAATGCCCGGTCGAAGCTTCCTTCACCGCGATCCTTGTCGTGGCGCTCACGGTCCGGAAAATCCAGGCTGACCCGGAAGTGGATCGGGTAGGGGTTGTCCAACAATGGCAGCACCTGGTGCCGGCGCTTGAGCAGAGGCTCGGTGGCATTGGTGAGCACGAAACAGGGCCGGTGCTGGCTGGCGTAATCCAGGATGTTGACGAAGTCCCGGATCACGAAGGGCTCACCGCCGGTGAAGGAAAACTGCTCCACACCCATATCGATGGCTTCGTGGATAAACGATTTTACGTCACCGAGCTTCATGCCGGGAATGCGGCCATCCCCCGGATGCGATCCCTCCAGGCAGAAGGGGCACGCCAGGTTGCAGGCGGTGCCGGTATGAACCCACAGCTCTTTCAGCTTGTCCGCATCGATATAACCCCGGGGGTCACCGTTGCGGGTATGGGTCCAGCTATCGCGGGCCCGGGGTTCCAGGACTTCCACGGCCGGAATACGGGTACTGCGGGCCGGTCGGGTTTCAGTCAGGGGCATGGATGCTCCTCGGTTGATCAAAACTTGCAGTCAAAGACAGGCGCGAGGCTGTTTTGTTACAGCCATCGCCTCATATTTTCAGCCTGTGGTCACTTCTTTGTGTTTCAGCGGCCGGTTTCCACCCTTGCCACGGCGCCAGCCATGGAGCTTCTCCAGCAGTTTCAGGATACCTTCGGGCGCATGGGCCCGCTTCCATTCACCGGCCGCGTACTTGGCTGACTCGTTCCAGGTCGGGTACGGGTGGATGGTACCCAGGATTTTGTTCAGGCCCAGGCCATGCTTCATGGCCAGGGTGAACTCGGCAAGGATTTCTCCGGCATGGCTGCCAACCACAACGGCACCCAGAATCTTGTCCTTGCCCGGCGGGGTCAGCACCTTGATAAAGCCATGGTCCTCACTCTCGGCAATGGCACGGTCGAGGTCGTCCAGCCCGTAACGGGTGACCTCATAGGCCATGCCCTGCGCCCTGGCCTCGGCTTCACTGAGCCCCACCCGCGCCACTTCGGGTGAGGTAAACGTGACCCAGGGCATGACCCGATAATCCACCTTGAACCGCTTGAACTGCCCGAATAGTCCGTTTACCGCCGCATACCAGGCCTGGTGGGCCGCCGCGTGGGTGAACTGGTACGGGCCAGCCACATCGCCGCAGGCAAATACGTTCGGATAACGCAGGCTCATGTCTTCCTCTACCGGTACAGTTCCGTTCGGCAGGGTGTCGATGCCAATCCGCTTCAGATTCAGGCCGGCGGTGTTGGCCGTGCGGCCAACTGCGACGAGCACCTGGTCGAACGGAATGCGTACCCGCTCACCCTCGTGCTCACACCAGGCAACCTTTTCTCCCTCTTCTGTGCGGAACTCGACTGCCGCATGTTTCAACCGGACATCCACACCGTCCGCCTGGAACTGTTTCAGGATCAGCTCGGAGACATCTACATCCTCCTTGGCCAGCAGGCGCTCGCCCATCTCCACCTGGGTCACCTTGCTGCCCAGTCTGGCAAACGCATGGGCCAGCTCTGAACCAATCGGGCCACCGCCCAGCACGAGCAGACGTTCCGGCTGGTCCTGCAATTCCCAGAGATTATCCGACGTCAGCGGCTGCATGTCGTTCAGACCGGGAATCGGGGGTACCGCCGGTTTGCCGCCGGTGGCCACAACGATGCTGCGGGCAGTCAGGCGTTCGGTGCGGCCATCGTTGTGACGGACTTCAAGTTCCCAGGGCGACACAAAGCCGGCTTCGCCGGCAATGCAGTCCACACCCAGCGCGCGGTAACGCTCCGGGGAGTCGTGGGGCTCCACTTTCGCGATGACATCCCTGACCCGGTTCATGATGTTCTTGAACGAGCCTTTAACGGGCACCGATTCCAGTCCGTAACGGTTGGCATGGCGCAGGGTATCCGCCGCCCTGGCGCTGCGGATCAGGGCCTTGGAGGGCACACAGCCGGTATTCAGGCAGTCGCCCCCCATCTTGTGCTTTTCAATCAGAGCCACCCTGGCTTTCACTGCTGCGGCAATATAGGCGGAGACCAGACCGGCAGAGCCACCGCCGATGACCAGCAGGTTGTAGTCAAAATGCCCGGGCTTCTGCCAGCCGGCATACAGTTTGCGGCGGCGAATGAAGCCCACGACAAACCTGGCAATCAGCGGGAACAGACCCAACAGGGCAAAGGACAGCAGCAGCTCGGCGGAGACGATGTCGCCGGTGGACTGGATCTGGCCCAGCTGGGTACCTGCGTTCACGTAGACAAAGGTGCCGGGCAGCATGGCAATCCAGCTCACCAGCGCATAGGTGCGCAGCTTCATGGCCGTGAGACCCATGGCCAGGTTGATCAGGAAGAAGGGGAACACCGGCACCAGGCGCAGGGTCGCAAGGTAGAAAGCACCGTCTTTTTCAATGCCACGGTCCATTTTGGCCACCGTCTCCCCGTAGCGCCTGCGCAGGGTATCCCGCATCAGGAACCGGGCCACGAGGAACGCCAGGGACGCGCCGATCGTTGAGGCAATCGAGACCGCTGCCAAACCATAAAGATTGCCGAAAAAGGCACCGCCGGCCAGCGTCATTATGGTAGCGCCTGGCAGTGAAAGCGCTGTCACCACGACATAAATCGCGGCATAGCCGCCCACCGCCAGGGCCAGATTCTGATCAATCCATTGCCCGATGGACGCCTGATGGGATTGCAGGTTCTCGAGGGTAAGGAGCTTGTGCCCGTCGAAACCGAGAAATATCCCAACGATAACGGCAATAATCAGAATGAGTAAAAGCTTGCTGCGATTCATATTCATGCCTGTCGAGTAGTGTAAAGAACTATACGCTGTTATAGCCAGGACACGATCACCGGCTGGATGTTACAACGTTTCTGAACTATTATTTTTGAGCACTTGCTACAGAATAGCGGAACTTTCACCGATTCCGGAACACCATACCGGACAGACAGAACAGAGACAGCCAACCGAGACTGACAAGGGACGGAAACCCATGAACACCGCGGTGCAACCGGAATCTGAAGCGACACGCCTTCCAGGAGACAGGCGAATGTTAATGTGCCGGGACCTGGCTGAAATTGCCAGTGACTACATCGATGGTGAACTGAACGGCAGGCAGAATCTGTCTGTAAAAATGCACCTGATGATGTGCAAGGATTGCCGGACGTTTATCGGCAACCTGCGTGCAAGCAGTAATCTTCTGAGCGCCCACTCCCCGAAGAGGGCCGACGAGGAATTTCTGCGCCGGATTGACGAGCGGGTGGCAGAAGCGCTGAATGCCCATACCATCGGCTACTCCACTCAGTCCTCACCTCCGGCGGCAATTCGCTTATCGCATCCATGAGAATCTCCTGGGCAAGACTCTGCAACGCTGCCGTTTGTGTGCGAACCTCTTTGAACGCCGCCGCGAGCGCCGCATCATCCAGCGGCGACCGGCCCAGCACGTCCGCGACCTGCGCGCGCGCGACCCGGATTTTCTCTATTTGCCGGAGCAAGTCTTCCGCACGCTCGCGCATATGACGGCGCACGACCGGCCGGGCGTCTTCCGGCAATGTCTCGACAAAGGCGCGGATCATTTGCCCCGCCGCAGGCGCGTGTTGCTGGAACACCGCACGCCCCAGCAGCAACCCGCCCACGAACAGGTTGCCTGACAGGGAGACCGCCAGTAGCAACAGCAACCCGACCATCCATGTCCTGGAAACAGTCATTGCAAACGCCCCTGGTCCGGCGGAAGCCCGTAAACCAGGCTGGCGATATCCATCATCTGCGCGTGACCGGATTCCGCTGGCGGTTGCATAGTCCCGACCAGAACGCCCGCCACCAGGGATGCCATGGCTGCCGCCAATCCTGCATAGCAGAGCCCGCGCCATGGCCGCGTCTTGAGCATCAGCCCGATGGTCAGCCGGTCATTTCCTCGTGGATGATTTTGTGGAATCCGGCATAGCTGCGCTTTCAATCCGGCACTGGCCGGAACCGGCCTCACGGCGTCGCCGATCCAGCTATCAAGCGTGCGCGCCTGATCATGCGCCTTCCGTGCCGCGGCTGAACGTCCCAGCAACTGCCGTGCCGCCCGCCGCCGACCCCACGGCCAGGCTGCCGGATCCGCACCCCTGCGCTCCAGCAATTCCTCGAACTCTTCCAACCTCATCGCCCTGCTCTCTCCATAATTGCCTCGCCGCTGTCCGGTCACCTCGCCATCATCTTCCGCAGCTTCCGCCGCGCCCTGACAAGAAGTGCTTCCAGCGCCTTGACCGAGATTCCCATCGTCGAGGCGGCCTCGGCATTGCTCAGGCCACCCTCATAGATCAGGGTCATCGCGATGGACTGTCCTTCCGGAAGCGCGGCCACCGCTTGCATGACCCGTTCTTTGCGCCGCCGCTCATCCAAACGTTTCTCCTGTGTCGGCGCTGGATCCTCCGGCTCCGCCACAGCATCCAGCGCTGCGTGTCTTGTGACCACCCGCTCGCGGTGATTCAGGCTCAGATTGAGCGTCACCCTGTAGAGCCAGGTCGAAAAACGGGCCTTTCCCGGTCGCCAGTCCGCAGCATGGCGCCAGACTGTCAGGAAAACCTCCTGCGCTACATCCTCGGCATCGGCATCGGAGCCCACGACACGCAACGCGAGGGAAAAAACGCGATCCGCGTGGCGCTCCACAAGCTGCGCAAAAGCTTTCTCATCGCCCTGGCCTGCCTGTTCGAGTAACCGATCATCCTGCCCACCACTACCCATATCCTGCCGATTTTCTTCCATTGCCTGGGCGCGATATCCACGGTCACGCCGCTTTCCGTTGCGGGGAGACGCGGCAGGCGGTCAGCGGGACTCGCGCAACTGCGTCATAAAACTGCTGAACTCGTCCGGGGTCAGTTGTCCGTCCTGGTTGCTGTCGGCCTGATCGAAGATCGGTTGCGGCGCAGCGAGAAACTCCTCCCGCGTGACCATCCCGTCTCCATCGGTATCAGCCATGTCGAACGGGCTTTGCGTGCTCCCCGTTAAACGCTTCCGGAAACCACGCTTCGCGGATTCCGCTTCCTCCCGCGTTACGTTGTCATCCCTGTCGCTATCCATGCGATCGAACAGCTCACCTCGCCGATCAAGAACCTCCTGTCGGTCGATGACGCCATCGCCATTGGAATCGACGCGCGAGAAAATGCGCTGTCCCGGTCCCTGGAACGCGCCCTGGGCGCAACCAACGGTCGGGGCCATCACAGCGGCCAGCACCAGGGCCAATATTGCTCGTCCTGTCATACCAAGCTCCTTTTTCAATGCTTCAATGCTCCGGAGCCAGCCATTCCGGCTCCCTTTATTTCTTACACACAGTCACATGCCAAAACCCTGCGCAGAAAATTGAATGATTTCGAAAATCGGGCCTGAATAAGAAAAAACAGCGCGTAAACCTGACCAACCCGAAGGCCACAGTATTCCTGATGGCCCTGACCAGCTTCAAGCGGGCCTGAGACCAGACAACTGTATCGCCTTCAGGCCACTAAAGCTGCTTTATCCACTGCCTCTGCGCCTTGCTTCGCCTGGCGTCTGCCAGAAAGTCGATGATTTTGTCCCGGGCCTGGGCAAAACTCTTGTGCTCTGCGGGGATCACTTCCTCACAAAAAAACAGGTGATAACCCAATGGCGAGCGTAACGGCTGGCTGACGCTGCCCTCGGCCATGCGAAAGAGTACCGACTCCAGTTCTTCATAGAGCAGTCCCGGGGGGACCTTACCCAGCTGACCCCCTTCGACCGCAGTGGGACACTGGGAATAGCGCAGGGCAAGGCGGCCGAAATTGCTGCCATCCTCCTTAATCTCGGCGAGAATCCGGTCCATCTGGCGCAGGGCCTCCAGTTCTCCGGCCGGCCCCCGCTCATCCTCCACCGTGATCAGGATGTGCCGGGCCTGACGTTTTTCGGGCAAAGTGAACTTGTCAGGGTGGCGATGGTAAAACGCCAGTGCTTCTTCATCACTGACCCTGGCAGCCTGCTCCGCCACCTTCTCCAGAACGGCGTCGATGCGCAATTCCCTTGCCAGGGCCTGTCGGTAGCTTTCCGGTGACATATCCAGTTGGGCCAGGGCGCTGTCAAACTCCCGGTGTGAGTCATACCGGGCCTTCACTCGCAACCAGGCATCATTCACCGTGGCTTCAGGGATGGAAATATTTCGGCTTTCCGGTGCGGCCAGCACTTTCTCCTCCAGTTCATACTGGCAGCGGGCCTGGGCCATCACGGCTTCAAGGTCCCGGGTTTCCAGTTCAGAGAGGGGACGCGAGAAGCGGGCGTCGGCAATCTTGAAGGCCAGATAGCCCAGCAGTTGATCTTCACTCAGCGACATGAACAGCCTCCTCCGGACTCCGCAGTGCAGATTCCGGAACAATCAGGATCTGCTGGCCGGGAAACAGCACGTCATAGGTGACCTCGTCCGACCCGTTGCGGTTCACTTTAAGAATTTCACCCTGAACACCGGGCTCGACCAGAACCTCGCCACTGACCGACAGCCCCAGCCTGGCCAACACCCGGTCCCGGTTTTCATACCGGCTGGCTACCCAGGGTGCACTCGCCGGCTGAAGTTCCTCTTCCCGGCATCCGACCTGCAGGTCTTCCTCGACGAAATGGACCGTGTAGATGATCTGATCCTGCAGGAAGGTACCCATGTTACGGACATGGCCGACCTGCCCTCGCCGGATCAGGAAATCGCCCTTGTCCTTGCCCGGAAAACTGCCGTCGTTGCGCAGGTTGCGTATCACCCGGACTTCGTCACCGTAATCGTAAACCGGGTTCATGAGACACCTTCGATCGCCCCCAGCGAGACAAAACCGCTGCCGGGCTGGCCCCGTTTGAACACCTTGAGGACCTTTTCCTGCTGGGCCGAGGAGCCGACAAAGCTTTCATAGGCCTGATACAACAGGGACTGATACAGGGCATAGCGTGACGCCCCTTCGTCCGGCAACGGCTTTCTCTGTTCCAGATAATTGTGGAAACGCTGGAGGATGTGCAACCGGTTGACCTGAACCACCCGGGGATCGAAATCCACCCCGAAAAACATCAGGAAATCCTCGGCGCTGTCCAGTTCGTCCAGGGCCTCGTCCAGCTCTTCAGCACTCTCAAACAATGGGTTGAGGGTCATGGTGTGTCACCTCCGATGACATTGGCGGCTGGCAGGGATGGACTGAATCCGATGCCAGCATCTGTTCGTGAAAAAGTTTCAGCTGTGCGTCCTCCACAGGCCGTTTGTGGCTGCACATCCACTGACGTATACGGGGCAGCAGAAAAGCGACGTCGGCATCCGCCAGGTCCAGCCCGAGCTGCTGATACCTGACACGCACCGCATGGCTGCCGGAATGCTTGCCCAGAACCAGTTGATGGCTTCGCCCCAGCAGCGCCGGATCCACCCCCTGGTAGTTCAGGGGATCCTTGAGCAGACCATCGACATGGATACCAGCCTCATGGGTAAACACACCCTCGCCCACCAGGCTCTTCTGCCAGCTGACCGGGCGGCCGGAGGCCCGGGCCACCAGCTCCGACAGGGCCGGAAAGGACTGCAGACTGATACCGGTCTCCAGTTGATAGAACTGCTGAAGCCCCATGACCACCTCCTCCAGTGCGGCATTACCCGCCCGCTCACCCAGTCCGTTCACCGTGGTGTTCACATGGGTGGCGCCGGCTTTCACCGCCGCCAGGCTATTGGCGGTGGCGAGCCCCAGGTCATCATGGGCATGCATCTCCAGCTCAAGGTCGCAGTTGGCCGCCAGCCGGGAGATCTGCTCATGGACGCCGAAAGGCTCCATGATTCCGAGTGTGTCGGCGAACCGGAAACGGCTGGCACCCGCCTGTTGGGCCGCCTCGGCCACTTCCAACAGGAAATCGGGATCGGCGCGCGAGGCATCCTCACACCCGAGAATCACCCGGTACCCCTGATCCACAGCCCGGGGCACCAGCGCCCGGATCTGCTCAAGGACCCAGGCCCGGCTCTTTCCCAGTTTCCGCTCGATATGCAGGTCCGACGCCGGGATGGAGAGGTCCAGGCCGCTCAGGGGCAACCCACGGCAGGCCTGCAGATCCTCCGGATGCATGCGGCACCAGCCCAACAGTCCTGCGTTCAGGCCCAGAACCCCCAATGCCCGGATGTCCTCCCGCTCCTCCGGGCCCATGGCAGGAATTCCGACCTCCAGCTCCTGGACACCCAGAGCATCCAGCTGGCGCGCAATCTGGAGCTTTTCATACAGCGAGAAAGCCACCTCTGCCGTTTGCTCCCCATCCCGCAGGGTGGTGTCATCAATAACGATCAGCCTGTTCATGGCAGCCACCTCAGGCATAGGCCGGGTCGAAGGTTTCTTCAACCGGTGCTTCATCTTTCCAGTAGGGGGACAGCTTGCGCAGTTGCCTGATAATGTCCGGGACCACCTCGATCACCCGGTCAATTTCCGCTTCGGTGGTGTAACGGGACAGGGAGAAACGCACCGTGCCATGGGCAGCGGTGTACGGCAGACCCATGGCCCGCATGACGTGGGACGGCTCCAGCGACCCGGAAGTACAGGCCGAACCACTGGAGGCCGCGATGCCATACTTGTTCAGCAGCAACAGGATGGACTCGCCCTCAATGTATTCGAAGGCAATGTCGCTGGTGTTGGGCAGGCGGTTGTCCGGGTCACCGGTGGCGAAGGCATAGTCCACCTGCGACAGGATGCCCTGCTCCAGCTTGTCCCTCAGGCGTTTCACTTCAGTGTTTTCGTAGTCCAGGGCCTCGGCTGCCATTTCCGCCGCCTTGCCCAGGGCCACGATGGAGGCGGAGTTCTCGGTGCCTGCGCGCCGGCCCCGTTCCTGGTGACCGCCCCGCAGCAGCGGCCGGAAGCGGGTGCCCCGGCGCAGATAGAGCACACCGATGCCCTTGGGGGCATGCAGTTTATGGCCGGACAGGCTCAGCAGATCGATTTTGGTGTTCTTCAGGTCCATAGGGACCTTGCCCACCGCTTGGACGGCATCGGTATGGAACATCACACCCGCCTGCCAGGCCATTTCCGCCATTTCCACAACGGGAAAGAGGGTGCCGCTCTCGTTGTTTGCCCACATGATGCTCACGATGGCCGTCTGATCGCTGAGCAGCTTCTGGTACTCGGCAAGATCCAGACGCCCCTTTCCGTCCACCTTCAGGTAGTGCACCCGGTAGCCTTCCTTTTCCAGATGCTCGCACAGAGCCAGCACCGCCGGGTGCTCCACCACGGTGGTAATGATCTCTTTGCGCTCAGGCTGGGCTTTCAGGGCCGACAGGATGGCCGTGGAGTCACTTTCGGTGCCGCAGGAGGTGAACACGATTTCGCTGTCATACTGCGCACCCAGCAGGGACTGCACCTGCTGGCGGGCGTGTTTCAGCGCCTGCCCCACACGGTTGCCATATTGATGCAGAGACGAGGGGTTGCCGAACTGCTCGCTGAAATAGGGCAACATGGCGTCCACAACGGCCGGGTCCACCCGGGTGGTGGCGTTATTGTCCAGGTAAATAGTTTCCATGGTTCAGGCCTCCACACCAGCGGGCGCCTTGCTGACAGGCACCAGTTGTACAAACTCCCCGAGGACTTCCATCATCTGCTGCTGGATACCGGTGAGCGTCAGGCTGGCCACCTGGCAGCCACTGCAGGCGCCGGTCAGTTTTACGTAGATCTTGCGTCCGTCCACATCGATCAGTTCGATATCACCCCGGTCCTGCTGCAGGCTCGGGCGCGCCCGTTCAATCACCTCTTCAATCCTGCGGATACGCTGCAGATTGGTTAGTTTGGGCGCCTGTTCGTTTACCGCTGCCGCGGGCTGCGCCGACGGCATCTCTATCCGGGACAGGGCCGCCTCGGCATCCGCACTGACACGGGCTGCGGCACTGGCGGCCGGCGCCGAATGGGATGCATCGGCATTGAAGCTTTCGCCACGTTCGGCCAGTACCTTGCCAAGAATTTCCTCAATGCCTTCGTGGCAGGCCGAGCAGCCGCCACCGGCCTTGGTGTAATGGGTGACCTGCTCCACCGTGCTCAGGTTGTTGGCTCGAATGGTGTCCTCGATCAGGACCTCATCGACAGCAAAACACTTGCACACCAGGGCCCCTTCCTCATGGTCATCGCTCCATTCCTCACCCCGGTAGTTGGCAACGGCCGCCTGCAGCGCTTCCCGGCCCATGACCGAGCAGTGCATCTTCTCCGGCGGCAGTCCGTCAAGAAAATCGGCAATTTCCTGGTTGCTCACCTGCAGAGCCTCATCCAAGGTCTTGCCCTTGATGATTTCGGTCAGTGCCGACGACGAAGCAATCGCTGAGCCGCAGCCAAACGTCTGGAAGCTGGCTTCCAGAATGGTATCGGTCTGCGGGTCGACTCTGATCATCAGTCGCAGGGCGTCACCGCAGGACAGAGAGCCCACATCGCCGATGCCGTTCGCGTCGGCCAGTTCGCCGGCGTTACGCGGGTTGAAAAAATGCTCTTCAACTTTTTCTGAATAATTCCACATGATCCATCCCTCTCTCAGGCCGCGAAGGACTTGCCGCAGTTGCAGGCAGCCTTGGCGTTCGGGTTTTCAAACTTGAAACCGCTCTCTTCCAGGGTCTCCACGAAGTCAATCGTGCATCCCTCCAACAGGGGCTGGCTCGCCGGATCAACCAGTATTGTGATCTCGCCAATCCGCAGGGAGAGATCCCCGGCTGCAGCTTCTGTCTCCAGCTGCATGGTGTATTTGTGGCCGGAACAGCCACCATCGGATACGGAAATGCGCAAACCGGCCAGGGGAACCTCGGCCTGCTCCATGAAGCGGCCGATGGCCCGTTGCGCAGTAGGGGTAAGACTAACCATTAAGAACCTCCGGAAACCGTTAACAGTGCAGACCTGATGGCTGCTCAGTAATGGAGGTCGCAATCGGTGTGCCAAAGAAAGGAGTTTTATAAGGCGTTGATTTCATGGTGTTCTGTCGGGGGAAGCCTGCGGCTCGTGTTGTCTTTAAGGGGACGCGACCGGCATTTTGTCAGCTTTGGCACAAACGCTCCGTCGCGCCCCGACAGGGTCAGCCGTCTCAGGCGTCCATCGGTTCGTGGGTATGGCAGTTCTTGGGACAGACCCGGGCACAGGAGCCACAGCCGATGCAGTCGTTGGCATCCGCAATCACCATCACGCTTATGACATCTTCATCATCGCCGTCGTCCGGCTCCCGTTCCTCCAGATCAAACACATTGCGCGGGCAAACCTTGAAGCAACGCCCGCAACCAATGCAGGTTTCCTCGTTCAGAGCGGTAATGAATGTAGGTATCCACTCACTGCCACCACGTGTTGTTCCGGTAATCTGACTCATCAGGCCATCTCCTCCTGGGCTTTATCCAATTGCTGCCTGGCTTCATCCCAGGCCTTGCAGGCCTCATAGGTCATTTCGGCCATTGCCGGCAGTTTCCGGTAGGCTCCGGGCAGGGCATCCTCCACCAGGTCATGCAGCTCCATCGCCGCCTCACCGGCACGGCGCTTGGCCTTACGCACCTCTTTTTCAAGCTGCTTCAGATCCTCGGGGGTCATGGTTCTCTCCTCTTTCATTGTCCGGGTTGTCTGGGGTGGTCAGGCCTTTGCCGCGTCCGGATGTTCCGCCACCAGTTTCAGGGCCCGGGTCACGAGTTTGTCGGCTTCGCTACACATCTTTTCCAGGCTGGGGAAACCAAAGCGATGCACATCCCGCAGGGAGCGATCCACCACCAGCAACTTGCCAACACTGATGATGACCCGACCGAACCCTTCGTGGCTGATATGGAACATGGGGACAGCCATGAATCCGCAGCCGGACTCAATGCGCATGGCGATGGCACCGTAATAGGCTTTCAGACGGGCAATCAGCTCTTCGTCAGGATCGCCGATCACCGGCATTTCCCGGCGCTGTTCCCTGGTGACGACATAGGGTTGCAGCAGTTCATCCTGGGTGAGATTGTCATTCACGCCATAGCTGTCAATGGCGCGGGTCTGCCGGATGATCTCGCCGATAAACGGATCGTCCGGCAACCGGGTGGTTTCAGTCAGTGCTGTCATGGTGTGTCTCCGGTTGCGTCGCAATAAGCTGAATTTCGGGCGGGCGCCGCCTCGCCCTCCAGGTGCTCAGGCACACGCCCAGCCCCAGGCCCACCAGGCTGCCAAGCAGCGCAGCCAGGTCGCCCCAGGGCGACGCGAGCAGCGCAAAGAGGATCAGCAATAGGCAGGGAAGTGTGTAAGCCAGCAGGGTCAGTCGCAGGAGTTCCTCCTCCGCAATGTCCATTTGCAGCGACTGGCCATCCCTGATGTCCTGCTGCTGGTCGGAGCTGAGTGTCATCGAAAGTGAACGTTGGCTACCCCCACAGACCTTGCGCACGCCGCAGCCCTGGCAGGCCGCCCGACAACTGGCCTGCAGGATGAGACGACCGTTGTGATCGCGCAGGATTTCGCCCTGGGTCCGAATCATGTTTTTTCTCCCTCCGCTACCAGCCTTCACGGGCCATGGCGGCAAAGCGCTGGTCTTCGTCTGCACGCTGCAACTGACGCAGCGAGCGCTGCAGCCAGGCCGGCGGCTGTGTGGCCCAGTCCTGCTGCAGCAACTCGACCTGTTCTTCAATCCCGCTGCCTTCGTCCACCTTGAGCGGCTGGAGACCCGCCGCGAGCAACTGACGGATCGCCGAAGCCCCCACGGCGTTGCAGTAGACGGCAGAGCACCCCTCAAGCAACCGTATTTTGGCGTCCAGTTTGGCTTCGTGGCCGTCCCGGACCGTGGACTGACCGGAAAACTCGACCACTTCGGCCAGCTGGAAATCGCTCGCGCTCACCTCGTAGATCACAAACGCCTGTGCCGCGCCGAAGTGCTGATTGACGGTTTTCCGGTCACTGCTGGCAAAGGCAAGTTTCAGTACCGCCCGGTTTTCCATGGACGGTTGATCGCTAACCAGTTTCAAGTGCCGCATGGGGGACCTCGCAGGTAGGCTCAGGTTTTGAATAGATGGAGACCCGGGCTGGAATCTCGTGGCGATGGCTCACAGCCAGCAACTGGTTCGCCAGGGTGATCAGGGTGTCACGGCCGCCCTGATAACCGATCCAGAGCTGATGTTGCGCCCCCAGCCGGTCATAGATGGGCCAGCCGGCGCGAATCAGTGGCAGCCCCAGGCGCCGGGCGGTTTCATCGGCGTGGGAGTTGCTGATCAGCACCTGGGCACGCCCTGCCCTGGCCTGGTTTTCCAGGTCTTCCAGATCCCCCAGGACAACCTGCTCGCAGGGCACCCGGGAGAGGATGTGCGCTTTGTGGGGGCTGACCGCCGCCACCACTTCACCGCCCATTTCGGCAACCAGCGCAGACAGAGAAAACAGGAGCTCCGGGTCGGCAGCGATGGCAAAGCGCGCAAAGCCCAGCATGAAGTGGCTGTCCAGTTGTGCATCCTGTAACTGACTGCGCTGGCGTTCCAGTCGGGCGGGCACCGGCTTGCCCGTCAGTTCGTGCAGGGCCTGCACCAGCTGATCGGTGGCCGCCAGCCCCATCAGGCTGTCAAAACGCAGGTCCGGCACCCCGGTTCTGGCTTTGAGCAGATCCGCCGCCCGGTGCAACGAGTGACCGATCACCAGGGTACGGCAGGCCCGGCCAAGGCTTTCGAACGCCTCGACGGGCGTGCCCCCGGTGGTCACCGGGACGAAATCCTGGTCCATCAGATGGCCATCCAGCGAATCGCTCAGGTCCGGCAGGATAACCGGCCGCAGACCAAAGCTTTCCAACAGATCCCGCAGGTAGTCCAGATCTGCCCCGGTCAGCATCGAGGGGGCCAGCACGTTGATCTGCTGCGCCTGCTCGCCCACCCGGCTGGTATCTTCCGGCACCAGATGGCGGATCATCCCCTCCACAGCCAGGGCGTAGCCCGTTTCCAGACCACCGCTGTAATCCGGTGTCACCACCGGCACCAGGGCCGTGGTCTCATCGGGGTGCTGCTGGCAGTAGCGTTTGACCAGCCCCTGGATATCGCTGCCCTGGGTTTCCGAAAGACCCGTTGTGGCGACGCCAATCATCCGGGGCCGGCGTTTCTCAATGATCGTCTCCAACCCCTGTGTGACGTTGTCGTCCGCACCCAGAACCGTGGTGGTCTGGTCCATGGCGGTGGTTTGCAGGGGGATGGGTTCGCGGAAATGGCGGACAAAAAACACCTTGGCAAAGGCACTGCAGCCCTGGGACCCATGCAGCATGGGAATGGCCTGATCGATGCCCAGAAACGCCAGGATGGCCCCCATCGGCTGACTGACCTTCAGTGGGTTTACCGTCAGCGGCTTGTTGCTCTTTATCACTTCAGCCATGGTTCACCTCATCCACTTTATGCCAGGGAGCGGGCTCACGCAGGCCGGACCAGATGGGCGACTCCAGGGTCAGGCAGAGCTGACGCGCAAGCTCCAGCATGCCGTCATAGCCGGCGTAGCCGAATTCGCGCTCCTGATTGATGTCGAGGAAGGGAATGCGGGCCTTGAGGGCGGTATACATGTTGCGGCCGCCGGCGATCAGCAGATCAGCCCGGTACTCGTTGATGGTGTCCAGTAATGCCCTGGGGCTGCCCTCGGTGAGCATTTTCGCATCCTCACCCATGATTTCACGGATGCGGGCCTTGTCTTCCTCGGTGGACTTCTTGGTGCCCGTAGCCACCACGGTCATGCCCAGATCCTGCAGGGCCGAGACAATGGACCAGGACTTTACCCCACCGGTATACAACAGCACCCGCTTGCCCCGGAGACGGTTCCGCCAGGGTTCCAGCAACTGATTGATGCGGGCCTCCTCCCGGGCAATCAACGCCTCCGTGCGCTGGATCAGGCCGGAGTCGGCCAGGAGCCGGGCAAAACTGCGCAGAGCGTCCGAGGTATCCTGAACGCCGTAAAAGCTGCCCTCAAACCAGGGAATGCCGTATTGATCCTGCATTTTGCGCGCGACGTTCAAAAGGGCCTTGGCACACACCACCATGTTAACCTCGGCATGATGCATAGCCTGGACCTGACGGAAGCGGGCATCCCCGGAAAGGCTGCAGATAATCCGCAGGCCCAGTTCATCGAGCAACGGCAGTACCTGCCAGAACTCCCCGGCGATGTTGTATTCACCAATCAGGTTGATGTTGTGCACCGGAATGCCCGGCCGTTGCGCCCGGGCCGGCAACGGATCCGGCTCGCCGGTACCGATCACGTACCTGAGCATGGCTTCGCCGGCCAGACGATTGCCCAGGTTCTTGGTGCCGTAGAATCCTGCGGCGTCCACCGGGACAACGGGCAGGCCGAAGTGTTTTTCCGCCGCACGGCAAACGGCTTCAAAATCATCCCCGACCAACGCCGGGACACAGGTGTTATAAACAAACACCGCCGCGGGTGAATGATCCCGGATGGCCTGGTCAATGCCATGGAAAAGACGCTTCTCGCCGCGCCCCATGATGACGTCCTGCTCGTTCAGATCGGTGGTCATCCCGGTGCGATAGAGACGCGGGCCGGAGGAACGGGTTCCGCGGTTGTCCCAGGAACTGCCGGCGCAGGCGATGGAGCCGTGAACGATGTGAGCAACATCCGCAATCGGCAGCAGGGCAATCTGGGCGCCATCGAAGGCGCAGCCGCCGTCGGAGGCACCGGGCTTGGCGGGAGCACAGCCTGACTTGGCCTTGGTGTTATGGCTACAGGCCGGCTCGTCCATCAATACAGCCAGTTCTTTTGCTTGCATGGGTGTTCCCCTCGTTTGATTCGGATGGAATCCATAAAGGCGTGTTCGCAAACCCTGTGCCATCAGGCCAGGATAAGTATCAGCCCACTAACTGACTGATTCCTATGACCTGGACATGAACACCCCGGGTCAGCGCGCCCTGGCCTGTGCAGCAGCCGGGACAAATGACGGGCCCATTGTCTGAAAGACGACAAAAACGGCTCACTCAGGACCGAAACACTCGTCGTATTCGCTGCAGGCAACGCAACTGGGTGAGCGACAGAGAGTGTGACCGGTTGTCTCGCACAGTTGGCGGTAGAGAAATTTTTTCCACTTCATGTCCATCGGGTTCCTGCGAACCAGTCCAGGGAAGTTGAATGCCATCAACGCCTGGAGGTCTTGCCGGCTCCAGAGTCCCAGGTCGTACCAGAGATGTTCGCTTCCGCCGCAGCCAGCGGCCACAATGCCCGCCAGCCAGGTCTCGCTCTCGCTTCTGCCCGCCCGGTAATTCAGCAGCAGCTGAACCAGATCCTCCCGCTCCGGAAACTCCGCAGCAGGTGCCGGCTGTCCGGCCATCCCGGGCATAGCGGCTTCAGGAAAGTACTGCCTCAGCAAGCAGGCAAAGCTGTGTTCGTCCAGCCCCAGTCGCCCACTGAGTACAGAATGACCGGCCGCGTGGGCTGCCAGCATGCGGGCCAGGTAAATCGCATTCCGCTCACCCCGGGAGTGCCCGACCCAGTAGCAGTACAGGCGCTGGATTCTCGGAGGGACAACCCGTGCATTCATGGGCCACCTCCTCAGGCCGTCGCCAGCGAGATGATGCCGGTCAGCGAACCCGGTGGATTGATCGGGTCGCCCAGCTCGTCAACGATAGCTCCCTCTATGGGGCAGATACTGGAGCACTGGGCCTCCGGGTAGGCATCGGCACACTCGGTGCAGATTCCCGGATCGATGACGAAGACCGTAGCGGTCTCGCTGATGGCAGCGTTGGGGCAAACCAGCTCACAGGCCGTACACTTCACGCATTTGTCGGTAATTTCATACGCCATGCCGATATCTCCTAGGCTGATTGTCGTTCGGTTGCCGGCAGCTCCACCGGCTCCCGGGTCATCATCTGTTGATAGACTGATTTCACGGCTTCCTCAATGGGCTCCAGGGCGTGTTCGCCATCGGGCTGTATGCCGGCCGCTTCCAGGGCCGTCCAGGGCTCAAACCCCACCTTTGAGCACAACAGCACCTCGCAGCCAGCCAACTGTTCGATGATGGCGGACATGATGGCCTCTGCATCCTCACCGCAACTGCTGCCACCCTCACAATACGGGCGCGGCACCCGGCGATGCCCGACCAGGCGCACGCCTTCGGGGCTGGCCTCATACACCAGAAACTCCGTGGCATGGCCAAAGTGCTGGTTGATCAGGCTCTGCCCCTTGGTGGCCACGGCCATCTGTACAGCCCGGCCGTCGGTGACACCGGTGTCGGTGGGGTTCTGGTCCTGTTCCAGTCCGGCCAGAATTTCTTCGTGGACCCGGGCCCGTTTTTCCATGGCCGCCGGGTAATCGATCTCCATGGTGTCGATCTTCTCAAGGGTAAATTCCTCTCCCCGGTCTTCCCCCAGCAGGCCCACGGCGTCGGCACGACACTGGCGACAGTGGCGCATCATCTTCATGTCACCGGCGCAGCTTTCCTGCACTTCCTGGAGTTGTGCGGCGGTGGGCTCCCGCTGACCGGTCAGGCCGAAGTAGGTACCGTGGGAAGGGTCCGAGATGATGGGCATGACATTGTGCAAAAACGCCCCTTTCTCCCGGATCACACGGGACAGCTCCGGGATGTGCTGATCATTGATGCCGGGGATGAGCACGGTGTTCACCTTCACCAGGATCCCCCGCTCAACCAGCATCTCCAGCCCTTTCTGCTGCTGCTCAATCAGGATCCGCGCCGCCTCGACGCCCCGCAGGCGCTGGTGGTCCCAGAAAATCCATGGGTAGATTCTCGCGCCGATCTGCGGATCCAGGCAGTTGATGGTGACGGTGACGTGATCGATGTTGTGCTTGCAAAGCTCATCGACCGATGCCGGCAGGTTCAGCCCGTTGGTGGAGACACAGAGCTTGATGTCCGGTGTTTCTTCACTCAGGCGCCGGAAGGTTTCAAAGGTTCTTTCCGGATTGGCCAGCGGGTCACCGGGCCCGGCAATGCCCAGCACGGACATCTGGGGGATCTCCGCCGCGACGGCCTTCACCTTTTTCACCGCCTGGGCCGGCGTCAGCACTTCGGAAACCACACCGGGCCGGGATTCGTTACTGCAATCGTACTTGCGGTTGCAGTAGTTACACTGAATGTTGCAGGCGGGGGCCACCGCCACATGCATCCGGGCAAAATAGTGATGGGCTTGCTCAGAAAAACAGGGATGATTGGCAACCCGTTCCTGGATATCGGCAGGCAGCGGTGTCGCCGCCGTTCCGCTGCCGCAACGACTTGGCTGGCAGCTTCCGCTTTCAGAGTTGGAACCAGAGTTTTCAACGATAGGCAGTTTCACGGTCAGCTCCTGATTATCGGCTTTAGTGCTAGTGCTTATACGGCAATTTCCGTACCCACTGGCCAAAAATTCCATAACATTCTGTTTAACAAGGGCTATTTCTGTAACCCGGCATAACCTTGTCGCCAACCCGACGAACCAACCACAGGATTTTGTAAGGTGACCGACAGGGCTGTCGGCTCATAATTGACGAACCCTGATGTTCAGGGTCTGAATCCGGTAGGCGATCTGGCGGGGGGTCATCCCCAGAAGGCGCGCAGCCTTGGCCTGAACCCAGCCGGCCTGCTCCAGGGCGGCGATGACACGCTCGCGCTCGTCGATACTTTCATCCATCAGGTCAATCTGGTCATCGTGGGAGCCGGTGACCCGTTCCTCTATGCCGGTTAACAGGACCTGGTCCCGGTCGATCACTCCGTCATAAGACATGACCGCCGCCCGTTCCAGGCAGTTCTCCAGCTCCCGGACGTTGCCGGGCCACCGGTGATGCATCAGAACCCTGAGGGCACTGTCAGTGATAGTCAGTTCACGCTCCTGCGCCCGGGCAATTTTCTGCAACAGGAAGCGGGCGATATCCGGCACATCTTCCAGGCGATCCCGGAGGGTGGGCATTATGATGGGCATGACATTCAGCCGGTAATACAGGTCCTCCCGGAAATCGCCAGTCTCAACGTCCGCCTCAAGGTCCCGGTGGGTGGCAGCCACCACCCGCACGTCCACCTTGATGGTCCGTGTGCCCCCCACCCTTTCAAGCTCTCCTTCCTGCAATACCCGCAGCAGTTTTGCCTGAAAAGCCGATGACACCTCGCCCACCTCATCCAGAAAGAGCGTGCCTTTGTCCGCCTGCTCGAAGCGGCCCTGGCGCTGGCTGACAGCGCCGGTAAAGGCGCCTTTCTCATGACCGAACAGCTCGGACTCCAGCAGGTTCTCCGGGAGCGCGGCACAGTTGAGCTTGACGAAGGGCCCCTGGGCCCGGGAGGAGTTATAGTGAATGGCGCTGGCAATCAGTTCCTTGCCGGTTCCGGTCTCGCCCCGGATCAGGACAGTGGTATTCCACTTGGAGACCTGGCGAACCTGCTCAAACACCTGGCGCATGGCAAAGGAATGACCGATGATGCTGTCAAAGCCGTACTGGCCCCGGACCTTGCGTTTAAGCTGGTCACGCTCATCCTTGAGTTCCCGCTTTTCGCTTTCCACCTCCCACGACAGGCGAACGGTCTGGCCAATCAGGTTGGCGACCATCTCCAAAAACCGGGCCCGCTCACCCAGCAGTTCCTTCTGGGCACTGCTCGGCTGGGCGGCAAAGACCCCCAGCACCTCTGAACCGCTGCGGATGGGAACGCCGATAAAAGGCCGGTCCATATCATAGATCCCCAGGCGCCCCAGAAAGCGGCTGTCATCGGTTATGCGGTTCAGGACCAGGCTTTCCCCCTGGCGCAGGACTTCACCCACAATCCCTTCACCGGACTGGTAACTGACCGCTCCGGCGGTCAGTTCCGGCATTCCCCTGACGGCGTAGATCATCAGCTCGTCCCGCTCGGGCGGAACCAGCCCCACCAGGCCACGGGTCAGCCCGGCCCTCTGTTCAAGAACCTCCAGCACACTGCTTAAGGTGGACTGCAGGTCCAGGGAACGGGACAGCACCTGGCTGACCTGAAACAGGGTTTCCAGCTCGCCGACCAGAATGGCCTGCAACATATCCGGTGCCAGACGATCGCTGGTGCCGCCGGGGGGCATGGGCTCTGAAGGGGAGAATTTGGGATCATTCATAAGGCAGCTCCACCCTGATCCGACAACCGGAGGTAAACTCCGGATCGATTTCCAGCAAGCCCTGATGGTTGTTGACGATATCCTGAGCCAGGGTCAGGCCCATCCCCAGATGTTGGCTGCCCTGGTGACGAGTGGTGTAAAAGGGCTCGAAGACCTTGAGCCGGTCGGTTGCCGGAATGCCCGGGCCGCTGTCCTGCAGTATCACCTGTACCGATCCCCCCAGGCGGCGGGTCACAAGGCGCAGTTCCCGGGGGCCCGAGCGGGTTTCTTCCAGGGCATCCAGGGCGTTGTCGAGCAACTGCTTGAACAGCGTGGCCAGGCTGGTCGGGCGCGCTTTCATGCTGGGCAGGTCCCGTTCCGGCTGCCAGTCCACTGTCACCCCGGAGGCCAGCAGCCGCGAGGTCAGCAAACTGAGACTGCTTTGCAGTAGCTGGTTCAGATTGACCACTCGGGTTTCCTCCCGGATGTCCCCCGGCAGGCAGGCCGTCAACTGATCCAGGGTCTCCCTGCCGGAGACCTGGATCTCGCCCAGCAGTTTAAGCAGTTCTTCCGAGCCGGCCGTATTCCGACGATTCACCAGGCGGGCGGCGGCATTGATCAGGTTCAGGGGGCGCTTGAGCTGATAAATGGCTCCGGACAAGGCCTCCCGGACACTCTGCAGTCGTTCCTGTTCCGCCAGCAACGCCTGCAGACTGGTTAGCTGCAGGTTCCTCTGCTGCTCTTTCAGGTGACTGATGTCCTGAAGCGTCAGCAGCAGGTAATGGGTGGAACTTTTCCGGTAGAAGGCATCCGCGCTGGTGTCCTTCTCTTCGATCACCTCTGCCGAGCAGTTGAACCAGCGCTCGCTGCCATTCTTTTCCGCGAGCGGCACCTCAACCGGCGCAAACCGCTGACTGGACAGGTTGCCGTGTGTAGCCAGCGACGGCCACTGGCTTTTCAGGGTCTCCAGCAGGGAGTTCAGCGGTGGGTAACCCAGTTCTTGTTCCAGATCCTGATAACTGCGATTGCTCATGATCGTCTGGAAGTCGATGTCCACCATCACCATCGCCGCCTGGGTGGAATCCAGGGCGGACTCGATCAACGCCTGCTGGTTGACGACCTGGCGTTCCAGCTGATGCATATCCGTGACATCCCGGTGCAGCCCCAAATAGTGGGTAGTTTCGCCATGGGCATTGAGCACCGGTGTGATGGTCAGGTCAGCCAGATACCGGCTGCCGTCCTTACGCCGGTTTACCAGCAGCCCGTTCCAGGGTTCCTGGCGTTTCAACTGGGCCCAGAGGCTTTCGTAGACAATCTGCGGCGTGACCTTGTATGACAGGATGGACTGGTTCCTGCCCAGCACCTCGCTCTGGGAGTAGCCCGTCACTCTGGTGAAACTGGGGTTGGCATAAACGATCCGGGCCCGCGTGTCGGTGATGGAAATGGCGACCGCCGCCTGTTCAACTGCCAGACGGAACACCTCGGGCGGCAACTGTTCGAAAGCGGCCTTGAAACTGAGTGCTGGGGTCATGTCTCCGGGTTCATTCATACCTGTGTTGCTCCCTTGCAATACCGAACCGGCGTGCCTCGTGTTGTATGACATATAGCTTGCAAAATATGCACCAGCACCAGAGACAACCTTCCCGCCCGCTCCCGGCAGACCAACCGTCTGCGCCGCAAGGAAAGCCACCCCGCCGACAATCGTTCCGGGAGATTGTCGGCTTTGCGACAAAGCCTCGCCAATTTGTTGCTCCCTGACAGGAAAAACACGTTCGGTGCCCCAGAAAAAGGCATTCCGGGCCGTGGCACACTCCTTGCTCCACCCCCATTAAAGCCATCAGCCGTCCACGGCTACGGAGAGGATCATGTCGGATTATGTGTTAATGCTCGTTGCCACCGCCCTGGTCAATAACGTCATCCTGATCAAGTTCCTGGGGCTGTGCCCGCTGATGGGCGTCTCCACCAAAATGGATGGTGCTCTGGGCATGGGGCTGGCCACCACGTTTGTGCTGACCCTGGCCGCCGCCGCCAGCTGGATGCTGGAGAACTGGTTACTGGTCCCTCTGGAACTGGAATACCTGCGCATCCTCTCGTTCATCCTGGTGATTGCTACCGTGGTCCAGTTCACCGAGATGCTGATCCGGAAGATGAGCCCGTCGCTGTATCAGGTTCTGGGCATCTATCTGCCCCTGATTACCACCAACTGTGCGGTGCTTGGCGTGGCCCTGCTGAACGTTCAGGAAGGTTACCGCTTTATCGAGAGCCTGCTGTTCGGATTCGGCTCGGCCGTCGGGTTCACGCTGGTGCTGGTGCTCTTTGCCGGGCTGCGTGAACGCCTGGCCGTACTGCAGGTGCCGGAGCTGTACCAGGGCACCCCGATTGCCTTCATCGTGGCGGGGCTGCTATCGGTGGCGTTCATGGGTTTTGCGGGGCTCGCCTGAGTCGGGGAGGAGTGTAATGCTGGTATCCATCTTACCGTTGGCGGGCCTTGGGACCCTGCTGGGCTTTCTGCTGGGCGTGGCATCCCGTGTGCTGTATGTGGAGCGCAGCAATGTCGCCCGGGAAATTGAAGAGCTGTTGCCAGGCACCCAATGCGGGCAGTGCGGCAGCCCCAGTTGCGGCGCGGCGGCAGAAGCCGCAGCAGCCGGAGAGCTGCCGCCCGCTTTCTGCCCGCCCGGTGGCCGGGCCGTGGCAGAAGCGGTCGCCGGAAAGCTGGGCCTACCGCTGGACCTGGCCAGCCTGGTCGACGAGCAGCCCCGGCTGGCTGAAATCAACGAGGATATCTGCATTGGCTGTACCCGTTGTTACAAGGTCTGTCCGACGGATGCCATCGCCGGTGCGGCGAAACAGATGCACGTGGTCTTTGCGGACGCCTGCACAGCCTGCGGCAAGTGCGAGGAAGTGTGCCCCACCGGGTGCATACGCCTGGTGCCGGTAACGGAAACCCTGCAGAGCTGGGCCTGGAACCAGCCGTCCCTGTGAAGGCCTTATTGATGACCGGGAGTTCTAACATGTTCAGCCCAAGATTACGGGGCGGCGTTCACCCGCCGGGCCATAAGGAACTGAGTAATGCCAGCCCCATCCGCCGCTTTCCGATGGCCGAACGGCTGTATCTCCCCCTGCAGCAACACCTGGGGGCTCCCGCCACGCCAATCGTTAAGGTGGGCGAACGGGTCAGGAAGGGACAGCTGGTCGCCTCCAGCCAGGGCACCGTATCGGCACCGGTCCATGCCCCGACGTCCGGAGTGGTCAGGGCGCTGGCCGAGCACACGGCGCCACACCCTTCCGGCCTGCCGGTGCTGGCGATCACGCTTGAACCGGATGGTCGGGAGGAGTGGGATCCGTCGCTGGCGCCGGTATCAGACCCTCTTGCCCTGCCTCCCGAGGAACTCTGCCTCCGAATCGGCAGCGCAGGCATCGTGGGCCTGGGTGGCGCCACTTTCCCTGCGGCGGTCAAACTGGGCTCCAGCCTGAAACGCGGTGTCGACACCCTGATTCTCAATGGTGGGGAGTGCGAGCCCTACCTCACCTGTGATGACCGGCTGATGCGCGAGGAACCCGGAAACATCATCCGGGGCGCCCTGCTGATGCAGCACGCCGTTCAGGCCCGCCGGGTCATTGTCGGTATTGAGGACAACAAACCCCAGGCCCTGGCCGCCATACGCAAAGCCGCCGAGGGCCAGGGTGTGGAGGTCCGGTCGGTGCCAAGCCGCTACCCCATGGGTTCACAGAAACAGCTGGTTCAACTGCTGACCGGAATCGAGTTACCGGCCATGAGCCGGGCGGCCGATTCCGGTGTGCTGATGCACAACGTGGCCACAGCGCGGGCCGTTTACCAGGCGCTGTGTCAGGGCCGCCCGCTGATTTCCCGTGTCGTTACCCTCAGCGGTCAGGCCCTGACCCACCAGGGCAACTGGGAGGTACCCCTGGGCACACCGGCCAGCTATCTGATCAACTACGCCAGTGGCTTCGACTGCGCTCCGGCCCGCCTGATTATGGGCGGCCCCATGATGGGCATTCAGCTGCCGGATCTGAACGTGCCCGTTATCAAGGGCACCAGCGGGATACTGGCGCTGACCCGGAAGGAAATAAACACCGATGAGCCCGGCCCCTGCGTGCGTTGCGCCGGCTGTGTACGGGCCTGCCCCATGGGGCTGCAGCCCCTGGAAATGGCGGCCAACATCCGCAATGGCGATTTTGAGAAAGCCCGGAGCCTCGGCCTGGATGACTGTGTCGGTTGCGGAGCCTGCAGCTATATCTGCCCGGCATCGCTGCCCCTGGTTCACCTGTTCAATTACGCCAAGGGTGAACTGGCCAGCCGTCAAAGAGAGGCCAGGAAAATGGAAAAAACCCGCGCGCTTGCCCAGCGTCGGGAAGAGCGGTTGGTCCGCCAGGCCCGGGAACGTGAGGAGCTGATGGCGGCCAGACGCGCTGCGGCCGCCCGGAAAGCGGCCGGGGAGGAAAGCCCGTCATGAACCAGCCCATCCACGGCCCTCACGCCCACAGCAGTGCCCAGTTGGGCGCCCTGATGTTGCAGGTAATGCTGGCTCTGGCACCGGCAACCCTCTATTCGTTCTGGCTGTATGGCTGGCCTGCATTCAACCTGTGGCTGCTCTGCCTGGTTTTGGCCCTGTTCTGGGAAGCGCTTTTCCTGGCGCTCTTTCATAAACCGGTAGGGGCCCACCTGAAAGATGGCTCAGCCACCGTGACCGCCTGGATCATGGCCCTTTGTCTGCCACCCTGGGCTCCCTGGTGGCTGGCGGTCGTGGGCACGTTCCTGGCCATCGCCATTATCAAGCAGATTTTCGGGGGGCTGGGGCAGAATGTTTTCAACCCGGCCATGGCTGCCCGGGTCATGCTGCTGATCGCCTTCCCGGTGGAAATGACTACCTGGATTGCCCCCGAAGCCGTGGCAATATCCCCGCCGGACATCACCTCGGGACTGGCCATCACTTTCCAGGGTCTGTCGGCACTGCCGGATGGCTATTCCGGTGCCACCTTGCTGGATGCCGTGAAAAACCAGAGCGCACAGGGCGATCCGGTCAGCGCCACCCTGAGCCATCTCGATTACAGGCCGACCGACGCAATCATCGGTCTTCGCGGCGGCAGCCTGGGCGAAAGCACCAGCGCCCTGCTGCTCCTGGGTGGCCTGTACCTGCTCTGGCGACGGGTGATCACCTGGCAGGCACCACTGGGGCTGTTGCTGGGGGCGGCCGTTCCCGCTGCCGGTCTCAGCCTGGCCGCGCCGGAGAGCTACCCGGGCGGGGTGTTCCACCTGCTGGCCGGTGGGCTGATGCTGGCCGCATTCTTTATCGTTACGGACCCGGTGACCGCCCCCATCACCGCCCGGGGGCGCTTTGTCTTTGGCCTTGGCTGCGGACTCCTGACCTGGCTGATCCGGACCTTCGGCAACTATCCCGAGGGCGTCGCCTTTGCCGTGATGCTGATGAATTCAACCGTGCCCCTGATCGATCGGTATATCAAACCCCGCATCTACGGCCGCACCCGCAAGGGGGACCCGCTACCCATCACTGAAGGGAGAACCTCCTGATGACACTGTCAGAGGTCCGGGACCGGCTGGAATACCAGTCCCTGCTGCTCGGGACGGTGGTACTGGTTACCTGTGCCGTTCTCGCATTTGCCTACCAGCTTACCCGTGAGCCCATCCGCAAGGCTCTGGAAAACGACCTGTTGAAGAACTTTTCCCAGGTCCTTCCCCCGACGCTGCACGACAACAATCTCCTGGACAGCCAACACCACATCCAGGCGCCCTGGGGCGAGATCACCTGGTATCAGGCCACCATGGAAGATGAGGTCACCGCTGTGGTGCTGCCGCTGACCGCAGCTGGCTATGCCGGCGATATCGAAATGCTGATGTCGATCCGGGAGGACGGCCGCATTGCCGGCGTCCGGGTACTCATCCATAAGGAAACGCCAGGGCTGGGTGACAAGATCGAGATTTCCCGCTCCCCCTGGATCACCGGTTTCAATGGCAAATCTCTAAGCAAGCCCGGCCCGGCTGGATGGGCGGTCAAGAAAGATGGCGGGGTATTCGATCAGTTTACCGGCGCCACCATCACCCCCCGGGCGGTGGTTGGTTCTATAAAAGGCGCCCTGGAGTTCTTTGAGGCGCATAAGGCCACCTTCTTGCAACCCGCCCCGACGACTGGAGGTCATGCTGATGACTGACTACAAACGCCTGGCCAAAGACGGCCTGTGGACCAACAACATGGTCTTCGCCCAACTACTGGCGCTGTGCCCGGTCATGGCGGTGACAGGGACGGCCACGAACGGGCTGGGAATGGGCCTGGCCACGCTGTTCGTTTTGGTGTTCTCCAATCTCATCGTGTCCCTGATCCGGCGCTTTGTCAGCCAGGCTGTAAGGATTCCGGTCTATATCGTGATCATCGCCACCCTGGTCACCCTGACCGACATGCTGATCAATGCCTATGCCTACGAACTGTACAAGGTACTGGGGCTGTTCATTGCCCTGATCGTGGTGAATTGCGCCATTCTGGGCCGGGCCGAAGCCTTTGCCTCGAAAAACACACTCTGGGACACACTGATCGATTCGCTGATGATGGGCATCGGTCTGACCCTGGCCCTGGTTATCATTGGCGCTTTCCGGGAGATTCTGGGCAGCGGCACCCTTTTTGCCAACGCCGACCTCCTGCTGGGAAGCCGGTTTGGCTTTCTGGAGGTGACGCTGATCCCCGACTACAAGGGCTTTCTGGTCCTTCTTCTGCCGCCCGGGGGCTTCATCGCCGTCGGATTTCTGCTGGTCCTCAAACGCTGGATTGACCAGCGCCTGAGCAAAGACCATACGCTGCCGAGGGAATCCGCTGGCTGCACGGTGGAAAGTCACGGTTAACCCGCAAGGAGACAAACTCATGCAAGTCAGTGTTGCCTACGCGACAAGCAACGGGGAGGGGGCCTGGATCGAACTGGAGATGCAGGAAGGGACAACGGCGGAGCAGGCGATTCAGGCTTCCGGCATTCTCAACCGCTTTCCGGAAATCGATCTTGCATCCCAGAAAATCGGCGTTTTCGGGAAACTGGTCAAACCCGACCAGACACTGGGAGAGTTTGACCGCGTGGAAATCTACCGCCCGATCACGGCGGATCCCAAAACCGTACCCCGTCGCGATACCAACTCAGACCAGTAGAGCTGCCCTGAAAAAACGCCGGAGAAAGCGTTTGCCTTCTCCGGCGTTGGCGGTGGTGGTTATGCCGTTGTCGCTAAAGGGTATAAGGCTGGTGCAGCCAACCTCTGACCAGTTGGTGCTGGCGATCCGGAATATAACGATAGCCCTCCTGCCAGTCCTCCTCCAGGCGCGCCGGCAATTCCCTGGGAACCAGGTTGCCCGCCACCAGCCCGAAATACCAGGCACCGCCGTATCCGGCGATCCGGTCATAGGCTCGCAGTTGCAGGGCCAGTCCACGGGCATCCTGGTGCAGATCCCAGGACAGGCTTCCGAGCTGGCGGGCCTTGATGGCGCGGGGTTGCAGGCGAAGCTCATTCACGCCGTACCGGGTCAGTGACTCACTGCGCTGGAAGAACCAAAACCGCTCAAAGTTCGAGCCGTCTGTCCGCTCATCCAGCCACTCCCGGAAAAACCGTTGCAACACCGGCTGGTTGGTGGCCTCCGCCAGCACCTGGTGCACATTCATCACATTACCCAGCCGGTACCGCGGTGGTCCCAACGGCTGGGCTTCCAGGTTTGCCGGGTGCAAGGGCTCCAGAAGGCCGGACAGGTCGTCCGGCGGCGCCGTGTCACTATTCAGCAGATGCCGATCCATCACCTCCTGTAGCTCCTCCACCTCCAGCTGCCAGAAAGCCGCTGGCTGCTGCTCCCTGAAGCGTGCGGCAAAGAAGTGGGTCGCCCCGTTGTATCGGGTCACGCGGGGCTGCTGCTGTTCCAGGTCCACCAGCAGTTGTTCAAAGTCGCCGGAGGCGCTCAGCCGTTGCCGCAGCCAGTGCTCCAGCTCGTCACTGATTCTGTCGCCGGAGGCGCTGACCACGCCGCCGGACCGATGCCACCCGGACCGGCTGATCTGGTGGCGGAACTCCAGCTCCGGCCAGGCCTGCTGCAGGTAACCCAGCAATAAAGCATGGTGGGGGCGGGGCGGAATCCCGGCGATACCCTCGGCCAGTTGCTCCCTTTGGGGCGCATGGCGCAGGACCGGGCGGATGCTGGAGGTGATCAGCGCCATTCGTCAGCCCTCACCATCATCATGCAGGGCCAGAACCACGCCGCAGGCTGTGTCCACGTCATTGGTCAGGGTCGCGCAGGTCTGGCTGGCGTCAACCAGGTACAGGTCAAAACCTGTTCCCTGGTGCACCGGCCTGGCGACGGCGGGTATATCATCGTCCGTGCAGATCGTTACCCGGGCTTCCGGAAACAGGGTATTGATACGCTCGTCTCTCTGGTTATCGGGCAATCGTTCAATATCCTGCGCCAGCCGGTGCAGGTTTTCGGCAGTAATCATTCTTCGACCTCCTCCCCGGCAAAACGACGGCTGACCGAACTCTCCACGCCCAGCACCCGGGCCAGCCAGGGCGGCGGATTATCCAGGTGTTGCTGAAGTTGCACCAGGCGCTCCCTGGCCGGCTCGGGTAACGGGAACTTGACCGGATGAATGCCTGCCCGGATCACCTTGGCCGCTGCCGGGCCGCCAATCGATTGCACGTACAGCAACTGGCAATCCTTCAGCAGATCGGCACGCAGGGTGTTGCGCTCGCTGCCGGCGGCCAGGTCCAGGTGAGCGGCATCCCGGACCTCGTGCAGATACAGTGCACCAGGGGCCACCCGGTAGATCAGGAATCGCAGGCAGGAACCGAAATGGCCATCCAGCATCTCGCCATTGTTGGAGGCCACGGCCACCTGCAGGTAGGGCGCGTCCATCAGTCCTTCGGGCGGGGATTCCGGTTCGGGCGCCGGCTGCTGGTTCTGCGGCTCGCCCCACAGGCAGCGCAACGCGGCCTGCATGGCAACATGATTGTAGTTCTCGGGCAGCAGGCCGTCCTGGCCGCTGAGCATGGTGTTCAGATCCTCAACCGTGAGGGTTCGCAGTTTTTTCTCATTGATGGGAAGTCCCAGATGGTTCCCCAGTGCCAGGATGAAAGCCTGGGGTTCATCTTCGGACAGGGCGCGCGCAGCGTTCGATACTCGCTGGGCTGCCGCCTTGCTGATACTCGACATAGGGATCACCTCGCAAAACGCCGGGGAATAAAAAGAGGGCCACCCGCAGCAGGTGGCCCAAGGCCGATAACCCGTTCAGGCCGCCCGGGAGATGCAGTCCACCGGACACGCCGTCACGCAGCGCGGTTCACCTTCGTCAACGCATTCATCGCAGGTTTTCGGGTTAATGGAAAACACACCGTTTTTGACGGTAATGGATACCGTGGGACATTCCACTTCACAGTCACCACAGGCAGTACAGACATCCGGATCAATTTGCATAGCCATGATTCAGTTTCTCCTGAGTAGGAACAGGGTTGGGCCAGTCAATCCATTCGCCGGGCTCGCAGGGACTTGGGCAGCCGGGGTTCGATGATGGGATCGATGTAATAGCTCTGGCCGCTGGCCAGTTTCAGCTCACCGCCCCATTTGTCGGCCTGGGTAAATTCCAGCGACTGCACCTTTTCTTCCAGGTCCTTTTTCGGCATGTAGAAGGTCAGGCTTCCGTCCACTGCCTGGCTGATGATGATGTTGGCCATAGCTTGGCTCCTGTTGGCTTTTCAAACGGTTGGTCGTTTCCGATAAACGTATGAACCTGACGCACCGGGAGGTTTCCGTGGAAACCTCCCGGGCGGTCCTAGCGGATCAGGTCATAGTTGTAATCGGTCTGAGCCATCAGGCGGGTTTCGTCATCCAGGCGTTCCAGCACCGCATTAACCAGCGTGGTCAGCATCTGCATGGCACCCTCGTAGCCCAGGGTGGTGGCCCGGTGCATGTGGTGACGGTCAAAGATCGGGAAACCCAGCCGGATCAGCGGAACCTCGAATTCCTTGCCCTTGTGCAGAGTATCCCGCTGGATGAACTTGCCGTAGGAGTTGCCGATCATGAAGTCGGGCCTGTCGGTGAACATCAGCGACCGGAAATGCCAGAGATCATGCCGTGAGTAAAGCTTGACCCCGTGGTTGACCGGCGCCGACGTGTCCAGCATCTTCTTCATGCGCTTCTCCCAGCGCTTGGTACCACTCTGGCAGAGAACGTGAGTCGGCTCAGCCCCCAGTTCCAGCAGGAACTTGGTCAGCCCGAGAGTGAAGTCCGGGTCCCCGTAGAGCGCAAACTTCCGTCCATGCAGCCAGGTGTGGGAGTCGGTCATCATGTCCACCAGACGGCCCCGCTCCCTGGCCAGGGAATCCGCAATCGGCTTGCCGGTAATACGGGACACTTCCATCAGGAAGCTGTCGGTGTACTCCAATCCCATGGGAATGTTCAGGTCCGGTACGGAATGCTTCCAGGTGCCGGACACCAGCTTCTTGGTTTTCACCAGTTGCTGGGGTTGCAGCAGAATGGTATCGAGTGCGTTGGGGGCGTCCTTGATCTCATCCTGGCTGGTGCCGCCCTCGTACATCCGGTACTCGCCGTCCGCGGGGGTATCCAGGACTTCCGACGGATCCGACAGCAGGCTGTATTCCACGCCCATCTCTTCCATCATCCGGCGGATCACCCGGTAGTTGCCCAGATAAGTCTCGAACCCGGGTACCAGGTTGATCTTGCCGTTACTGCCGACTTCCTTGTCTTCCATATAGTTGAGCGTGAAGTAGCGGCCGATGCCCTCGAACATGTTGTCCCAGCCGGTGATGTGAGAACCCACGAATGAAGGCGTGTGGGCAAACGGCGTCGGGAAGTCTTCCTCGACAGCCTCCGCCTTCTTCGCGTTGCCGATAAAGGCGTTGAGGTCATCGCCGATGACTTCTGCCATGCAGGTGGTGGAAACGGCGATCATCTCCGGCTTGTAAAGCGCCTTGGCGTTTTCCAGCCCGGCAATCATGTTTTTCTGGCCACCGAATACCGCCGCGTCTTCGGTCATGGAGTCGGAGACACAGGCGACCGGCTCCTTGAAATGACGGTTGAAGTAGGTGCGGAAATAGGCGACACAACCCTGGGAACCATGCACATAGGGCAGGGTCTTTTCGAAGCCCAGCGAGCAGAGCACGGCGCCCAGAGGCTGACAGGCCTTGGCCGGGTTGATGGTCAACGCCTCTCGCTGGAAGTTCAGCTCCTGATATTCCTCGGAGGTTGTCCAGAGAAAGGTTTCGTCCACCTTATCCCGGGCATGCTGGTGTTCATAATCGCTTTGTTTGCGGTTCAGAACACCCTTGTATTCGTCCTCACGAAACAACGGATAGCTTTGCTTGATATCGTCTACGTTTTGCATGATCTTCTCCTCGCCCGGCCGCCCATCCGCGAACGCGGGCGCAAGGTGATTGTTTGGTTTAGGCAACAGCGGCCTGTTCGGTTTCACCGGCCTGTTTCCAGGGCGGTATTATGCTGCCCCAGCAGGGATTGTTCAGGGTCATGTCCATATCCTTGGCGAAAATGGCAAAGCCATCGTAGCCATGGTAGGGACCGGAATAGTCCCAGGAATGCATCTGGCGAAAAGGCACGCCCATCTTCTGGAAGATGTATTTTTCCTTGACCCCGGAACCAACCAGATCCGGTTTGACCCGTTTGACGAACTCCTCAAACTCGAAGCCGGTCACATCGTCGTAGATCAAGGTGGCGTTGTTCACGTGCTCGTTGGTTCTCTGGTAGTCGTCCTTGTGGCCAAACTCGTAGCCGGTGCCAACCACCTCCATTCCCAGATCCTCGTAGGCGCCGATCACGTGACGGGGGCGTAGACCACCCACGTAGAGCATGACCTTCTTGCCTTCCAGGCGAGGCTTATACTTGTCGATGACGGCCTGCATCATGGGCTGGTATCTGGCGATAACCTTTTCCGCCCCCTCCTTGATGCTGTCGTCAAAGTAGGACGCAATCTTGCGCAGGCTTTCGGCAATCTTGGTGGGACCGAAGAAGTTGTATTCGATCCAGGGGATGCCGTACTTCTCTTCCATGTGACGGGAGATGTAGTTCATGGAGCGGTAGCAGTGCAGCAGGTTCAGCTTCACTTTCGGGGTCTGCTCCATTTCCGCCAGGGTGCCGTCGCCGGACCACTGGGCGACGACCCGCAGGCCCATCTCCTCAAGGAGGATTCGCGACGACCAGGCATCGCCCCCGATGTTGTAGTCGCCCAGGATGGCAACGTCGTAGGGGCCGGGCTCCGGCCCACTGCCACCATCCTCCCGGTCGAAGACATAATCCCGGATCGAATCGTTGGCAATGTGATGTCCCAGCGACTGGGAAACACCCCGGAATCCTTCGCAGCGGACCGGAACCACCGGCTTGTTGATTTCCCGGCTGCTCGATTTGGAAACCGCTTCGATGTCGTCACCAATCAGACCGATCGGGCATTCCGACTGAACACTGATGCCCCGGTTTAGGGGAAACAGCTGATCCAGCTCACCGATCAGTTTGGCCAGCTTCTTGTCTCCGCCGAAAACGATATCCTTTTCCTGGAAATCCGAAGTGAAGTTCATGGTGCCAAAACTGTCCACACCGGTGGTGCCAATGTAATAGTTACGTCGGCCGGCCCGGGAGTACTGGCCGCAGCCAACCGGCCCGTGGGATATATGAATCATGTCCTTGATCGGTCCCCACACCACCCCCTTGGAGCCGGCGTAGGCGCAGCCACGTATGGTCATGACGCCCGGCAGCGATTTCCGGTTGGAGGTCACACACTTCTGTGATTCCCCGCCATCGCCACCATCGGCGAAGTCCAGATGCTTGGCACGATCCTCTCTGGCTTTCGCCGGGTACACCTCCAGCACGTCATTGATCAGTGCCTGCGCTTCATCTTTACTTAACTTGGTCATATTCTTTCCCTCCAGCGCCCTGCCCATCCGCAGGCCCGCTCATGAGTCAGTAAAAGGTATTGCGGTTCAAGCCACTGCCTCGTCAGCTTTCTTACCGACAATGCTTTCGTCCTCTTCCTCGAGGATGCCGAATTCCATCAGCAGTTCTTCCAGCTCATCCATCTCCAGCGGGGTAGGCACTACAAAGTGCTGATTTTCGAGAACTTTTTTCGCCAGGGTACGATACTCATCGGACTGCTTGGCCTTGGGGTCATACTCGATGCAGGTCATGCGACGAATTTCAGCGTGCTGAACCACATTGTCGCGCGGGACGAAGTGGATCATGGTGGTACCCAGACGGCTGGCCAGGGCTTCGATCAATTCGTCTTCACAGTCGGTGTTGCGGCTGTTGCAGATAAGACCGGCCAGGCGCACACCCCCGGAGTTGGCATACTTCACGATGCCCTTGGAGATGTTGTTGGCGGCGAACATGGCCATCATTTCCCCGGAAACCACGATGTAGATTTCCTGAGCCTTGTTTTCACGGATCGGCATGGCGAAGCCACCACAAACAACGTCACCCAGTACGTCGTAGAACACGAAATCCAGGTCTTCATCGTAGGCGCCTTCCTCTTCCAGGAAGTTAATGGCGGTGATAACACCACGCCCCGCGCAGCCGACACCGGGCTCAGGTCCACCGGACTCCACACACTTCACATCGCCGTAACCCACGGCCATGACATCCTCCAGCTCCAGGTCTTCGACGGAGCCGGCCTCGGCAGCCAGGTTCATGACCGTGGTCTGGGCTTTTGAGTGAAGTATCAGGCGGGTGGAATCAGCCTTGGGGTCACAGCCCACAATCATGACGTTCTTGCCCATTTCAGCGAGTGCAGCCACCAGATTCTGGGTCGTGGTGGACTTGCCGATACCGCCTTTTCCATAAATAGCAGCTTGACGTAATGCCATTGCGTTTCTCCTCACAAAAAGAGTTAGTACCAGTGGCGAAACCATCTCCGCCCCGTAATCAGTAGGCGCAAGGCACGTGCCAGCCCGGAAAAACTTCGTAACTCATTGTTTTATTTTGCCTAAGGCTGGCAAGCATACAGGGCGGGAAGCGTGCAGGAGGCGACAAAGAAGATTGACTTGTCGTACTGATGACAACAAATACGGTGTGGCACGGGAGTTGCTGAACCTTTCACCATGTTCACGCCAATGCAGGAGTAAAGACATGCACCCACCCTTACCGGAAGAACTGCTCGACGCCTGGGACGAAGGACGCTGTGTGCCCGTGCTGGGTCACCAGGTTCTCAACGGCATTACCGACCCGCAGGGCAACGCCATGCCCGGCGACAGCAACAGCCTGATTATCGCCATGAACCAGGGTCGCCCGATGGCGCCGAAACTGATGTATGAATTCCCCAGAGCAGCCATGAATATCGAGCTGAAGAAAGGAAGAAAGGCGGTAACCCGTTTTCTGGACCAGACCTACCGGGACACCGAATGGAGCCCGTCAGACCTGCACCGGAAACTGAGCCAATCCGGCCTGGACTACGTCATTGACCTGAACCGGGACACCCAGCTTCAGAGCTACTGGCAGCACACCCCCCACCTTCTGGTGGTGGGCGTGGCGCGCATTGGCGGTGGCAGTGAACGATACCGGCTGTTTCAGCATGACGGCCACGGCTATCAGGCCGTGAAACCAGGGACTGAAGACACTGCCCTGCCGGTTCTCTTCAAGCCAGTGGGGACGCCCCTGCCCGAATCGCTTTATGTGGCATCCGATGCTGACTATGTCGACTACCTGACCGAACTCATGGGCGGCTTTGGCATGCCTCCTTTCCTGAAGGAGAAGCGCAAGGGACGACAATACCTGCTGCTGGGTTTGCGCCTCGATCGGGACACCCCACGGATGCTGATCAACGACATTGTCTATGGCGCTGGTCGCCCCACAGGCTGGGCCTGCATGCCGAATCCCACCCCCAAGGAGGCCCGGTTTCTGCGCCGTCAGGGCTTCGAGCTCCTTGAAATGAACCATGAAGACTGCCTTGACGCTCTGCTGGCCGAGGTCCCGACCCATGCCTGATATCACACCGACATTCCGCCTGACGCACTACGAAATGCCTGCCATGGACAAGGCCCACCACCTGTTTACAGCTCTGTTAGGCGCTCTGCCTCTGGCGTCCAGAAACGCCCTGCCCTGCCTCCTGAACAACCTGCTTGCCACCGTGCACAAGCACTTTGACCAGGAAGAGCGATTCATGATGGCCACACAGTACGGCAGTTACGGAAACCACCGCCATCAACACCAGCAGCTGGTTTCCCTGCTGACCCATTTCCAACACCAGCTGGACCTTGGGGAGGATCTGGATCCGTTGGATCTGCATATGCAGCTTTGCAGCTGGCAGGACGAGCACCAACAGTCCTGGGACGCGCCCCTCGCCCAGCACCTAAGACGCAACAACTGCTGGAAACCTTCCGCCAATGTTGCCTGATTGCTTTGTCGGGTTTGCGGCAATCCGCTCCGCAAACCCGACAAAACGTCAGCTTACCGACAACAACTACCCGGCCGTTGATTTACCGTCCCTCAGTCACAGGCCACCAGAATGACCTGCTCGGCATCGAAACAGACACAGGCCGGCTCCCCAACCTGCCATTGCCGCCCCTCACCGGCAGCGATCACGGCAACCACTGTGCGGCCTCCCGGCAGTGCAACCTGCAACTCCAGTTGGTCCTCTGCGGGATTCACCGCTTCGACCCGCCCCCGAAGCTGGTTAGCATGGCTGGCAGCCTCATCCGGGCTCAGGGTGACCTTCAGGCCAGCGGCCTTGAAAAGGGCAAAGAACTCCCGACCAAGGCGTACCCCCAACTGCTCGGCACTGGCCTGGGTGATCAGACACTCCAGTTCCTGATCACCAATTTTCAGGCTCACCCGGTAATTGAGGCCCACCGATCTCAGGGCGACCACAGCCCCCACAAACTGGTTACGGGCACTGGTTTTCATGGCAAGGCGCCGCATCAGTTGCTGGAACTCCCGGAGGTCCCCGCGCTGCAGCTCATCCATACCGCCCAGCATCCTTTCCAGTGTCGCCTGGTATTCGCCTTCCAGCGCCCGGTACAGCGTTACCATCCGTCGCCCGTAATCGGTCAGTCGGGTTCCCCCACCCCGGCGCCCACCGGTGACTTTCTCCACAAGGGGGAGGGGAGAAGTGTTATTAAGCAGGTCGATGGCTTCCCACGCGGCCTTATAAGAGAGGGGCACGGCCTTGGCTGCCTGATTGATGGAACCCAGGCGGTCAATCGCTTCCAGTAACCGGATACGGCTACCGGACAGGGCCGCCCCCGAGGCGTTTTCCAGTTGCAGACGACTGACAAAACCTTCGCTGAAGGAGGGAATCATGGCGTGGACTCTCCGTTATACCGAGCAAGCCTGTCGGATGGGCTATTTACCGATGGCTATAGCGAAAAGCGTGCCACAGCCGTCCATTGAAGCAAACACAACACTCTGTTACACACATGACCCTGTTTAAGGTGTCAGACGCGAATCCCATACGCTGTCAATCCGCGCTATATATCCATGTACATAATAAAACCGGACAATGGCATGCTCCTTGCCTCCTTCTGGATACCAATCTTCAAATCCATAAGGAGTTGCCAAATGTACAGATTTCTTTTCGTCCTGGGCCTGATGCTGACAGCCACGGTCCAGGCCGCTGAATTACGGGTGGCCGTTGCGGCCAATTTCCAGGGGACTCTGGAACAGTTGGCACCGGTTTACCAAAAGCGGTCCGGCCATACCCTGCTCATCAGTTCCGCTTCCACCGGCTCTCTCTTCGCCCAGATTCAGAATGGCGCCCCCTTTGATGTCTTTTTATCCGCCGACTCCCGCCGCCCGCAGGCATTGATCGAGGATAACCTGGCACTGTCGGAATCGGCGTTCACTTACGCCCGGGGCGTGCTGGTACTCTGGTCCGCCGATCCGAACCGGGTTCGCGGCGACGGCACCACCCTGAGCCAGATGGACTACCAGTACCTGGCCCTGGCCAATCCGCGCACCGCCCCCTATGGCCGGGCGGCTCAGCAGATTCTGGAAGGCATGGACCTATGGGGCACCCTGGAGAAGGAGCAGCGCCTGTTAATAGGTCAGAGCGTGAGCCAGACCTACAGTCAGGTAGCGTCCGGGGCTGCTCCCCTGGGGTTTCTGGCGCTGTCGCAAATCCGACACCCGGATATCAAAGGCCAGGGCTCATGGTGGATTCCGCCAGAAGAAAGCTACCACCCGATCATTCAGCAGGCCGTGATTCTCCGCTCCGCGGCCGACCCGGAACAGGCCCGGCAATTCATGGCCTTCCTGCGTTCTCCTGAGGCGGCCGGGATCATCCATGCGGCCGGCTACACCCCCTATGGAGGTAACCCATGATGCTGGCTTCAGCCGATCTGACCGCTCTCTGGGTCACGCTGAAACTGGCTGTCACCAGTACTTTTTTCCTGATCCTTCTGTCGATGCCTCTGGCCTGGTGGCTGGCACGGACCCGCAGCCGCTCCAAGGTACTGATCGAAGCCCTGGTGGCACTCCCCCTGGTGCTGCCGCCAACGGTGATGGGGTTCTATCTGCTGGTGCTTCTTGGCCCCCGGGGCGCTCTGGGAGGTCTGTTCGAAGCGCTGGGGGCGGGACATCTTGCCTTCACCTTCACCGGGCTGGTACTGGGCTCCATGCTTTTTTCGCTACCGTTTGTGGTGCAGCCACTGCAGAATGCCTTCGCCATGACCGGAGGCCGGATGCTGGAAGTGGCGGCCACCCTGCGAGCCTCGCCGGTCGATCGTTTTATCAGC
Organism: Marinobacter sp.; assembly: GCA_014359475.1. Taxonomy (GTDB): domain Bacteria; phylum Pseudomonadota; class Gammaproteobacteria; order Pseudomonadales; family Oleiphilaceae; genus Marinobacter. Next base: position 135,192 of record JACIZI010000004.1, read on the forward strand.
GTGGTCTTTCCCCTCTCCCGCAGTGGCTTTCTGACCGCCTGCGTACTCTCGTTTGCCCACACGCTGGGGGAGTTCGGCATGATACTGATGATCGGGGGCAACATCCCGGGACGTACCCAGGTGGCCTCCATCGCCATTTATGACCATGTCGAAGCCATGGATTACACTGCCGCCCACCAGCTCTCCCTGATTCTGGTGATGGCGTCGCTCGTTCTGCTGACTGTAGTATTCGCCCTTAATCGCCGTTTCAAGGTGGTGAGCCTATGATCACACTGGATTTCAGTTTGCCCAGGAATCACTTCACCCTGGAGGCAAATCTGCAACTGCCCACCCAGGGTGTTACCGCGTTGTTCGGACGCTCGGGGTCCGGCAAGACCAGCCTGCTACGACTGCTGGCCGGACTGGAGTTCCAGTCGGGTAGCCGCCTCCTGTTCCGTGACGAGGTATGGCAGAACCACAACACCTTTGTCCCCACACACCAGCGTTCGCTCGGGTACGTATTCCAGGAGGCCAGCCTGTTTCCTCACCTTCGCGTCCGGAACAACCTGGAATACGGCTACCACCGGACTCCGGTCAGGGAGCGGCAGATTCACCCACCCCGGGTTATTGAACTAATGGGCATCGAGGCACTACTGAAGTACTACCCCGACCAGTTGTCGGGAGGTCAGCGCCAGCGTGTGGCGATTGGCCGGGCGCTGTTGACCAGCCCGAAGCTATTGCTGATGGACGAGCCCATGGCGTCACTGGATGGCACCAGCAAAGCAGAAATACTGCCGTTCCTGGAGCGCCTCAAGGACCAACTGGCACTGCCGATCATCTACGTCAGCCATTCCATCGAAGAGGTCGCTCGCCTGGCGGATCATCTGGTGCTACTGGAACAGGGACAGGTGATCGCCCAGGGGGATATCCAGTCCTTGCTGACGGACCCGACACTGCCCTTCCTGCAGGCCGAAACCGCCTCCACCGTACTTAAGGCCCGGGTGGACCAGGCGCATTCGGACGACCATCTCAGCCGACTGGACATCGGGGGTCAGTCGCTTTTCATCAGTCGTTGTGGCCTGCAGGACGGCCAGGCCACCCGGGTGCGCATCCTGGCCAGGGACGTGGTTCTGGCCCTGTCGCCGCCCACCAGCATCAGCCTGTTGAACTGTCTGGAAACCAGACTCATTGACCTGCAACCCGACTCGAACCCGAGTCAGCTACTGGTGAGACTGGGCATCGGGTCACAGACAATGATCGCCCGGGTTTCCAGGCGTTCGGCAACACGTCTAGGCCTCCGGGAGAACCAGCGGGTTTACGCACTCATCAAGGGCGTCGCCATGAGATAGCAGCGCTGTGGTTTCCAGCTGCAGATACCATAAATTCAGCAAGATGTATGATGATGGCTCTGAGTTGCATACAATCCCGCAGCTGTAATGCCGACAAATGCCCGACCGGCATCGCAACCACCAGTCTGGCCCCCAACAAACAGCTGGACCTAACCGACAAAGGCATTCGCGTGGCAAACTATCAGCACTCCCCGGTCGAGGCGCTGGAAGAGCTGCAACCACGGCGCATTAATCCGGGCCTGGTGATGAACGATGCACAGCTCTACCCCGGTATCGGACCCGGTTGTTTGTTACACAAAGACTTCACACCGGCAGACTGGGCCGAAGACTGGCGACTGGCAAGGGCCTGATCGCTGACAATAAATAAGGCTGTCTGATGACATCAAGAATTGCGGTTGTTCTTGTGGTGCTTGTTGCACTGGCGGGTGCCTGGTGGCTGCTGCAGATACTGGGGATGCCGCCAAACCTGTCACCGGATGCGCTCTCGACATGGTTGCAGAGCCAGGGTGCCGTCGGGCCGTTACTGTTAATGCTGCTGATGTTGATCGCGGTGGTCGTGGGCCCGATACCGACACTTCCTGTCAGCGCCACGGCCGGACTTGCCTTTGGCATCCTGCCGGGAACCACTATTGCTGCTACGGGTGCTGTTATAGGCGCTCTCATGGCCTTCTGCATTGCTCGTTTCCTTGGCCGGGAAGCAATCTGCAGACGCTTCCCGGACAATCCGGTTCTGGCCCGGGATGGCTCACAGCGCTTTCTGACCATCACCATCCTGCTGACCCGCCTGATCCCTGTTTTCTCGTTCGCCCTGATCAGTTATGCCGCGGGGGTTACCGCAATTCACACCTGGCGATTTATCGCTGCGACTACCATTGGCATGCTGCCGATGACGCTGGTGTTTGCAGGACTGGGAAACACTTTTAAGCTGAATCCAGTGCTGACGGTCGTAGCTGCACTGGCTATCCTTGTCGTGATGGTGTGGTTACCCTGGTCCCTCAGCCGCCACCCTGATTCGCGGCTTGCCCGCTGGCTCCACCTTGCCCAATAACAACAAGGATTTTTCATGCGCCGCCCCGAAAAAGAAGATCTCATGCCGTGGTTCGCCCGCGCCTTGTCCAGTGCAGCCAGGTATTCCCTGCAAAACGCCATCCAGAGCATACGCGCAAAGCTGAGCGGGGAGCAGGATCTGGCACTGGTTTTCATAAACCCTCGTGATCCCTTCGGCCTTCCCCTGTTGCAGGCACTCATCCGGCTTCAGAAAAACTACCGGGTGCGTTTCCGGCTTCACACGGTTTGGCGGCTGGACGATGACATGTTTCCGGAACCGGCACTCTGGCGCGACTGGGCACAGCGAGATGGTTGTTGGGGCCAGGACCGGCTCTGGGTTATCGAGGAGGCGATCAAAAAAAGTGCGGCGCTATCTTGACTGCCTGACTCTCCAGCGTTTTCTTAAGCTGCTCCAGCAGTTTGCTCACCTGGTCACTGTCCTGACCCCTCAGGGCAGACAAGTCCTGCTGGCCCCGGAATAACCATATCAATATTTATTATTTCCGCTTATAACCCGTTTTCTGTAAAACCCATCGCCAATCACGCTACGGCATTTTCCTGATCGGGTATTTTCTCATGCGAATCAAGCTTGCTCTGGGAGTCACTGCACTGACCGCCCTCTCTCCGCTGACCGCTCTGGCCACCAACGGCTACTTCAGCCACGGCTATGGCACCATCAGCAAAGGCATGGCCGGCGCTGGTACAGCGCTCTCCCAGGACAGCATGGCGGCGGCACTCAACCCTGCCGGAATGGCATTTGTTGGTAATCGCATTGACGGGGGTCTGGAAGTGTTTTCGCCGAAGCGGGAATATACCGTGAGCGGCAACCCTGGCCAGGGCGATATGTTCCCCCTGGCACCCGGTACTTACGAGAGTAGCCGCAACGGCTTCGTTATTCCCCATCTGGGCTTTAACCGGGAACTGTCAGACACCACAAGCTTCGGGGTTTCCGTATTTGCCAACGGTGGCATGAACACCGATTACCCTGGTGAAAACGGGGGGCCTTTCTATGGTGGCAGCACCGGTGTGAACTTTGAGCAACTGTCCATTGCTCCGACCTGGTCCTGGGAGTTCTCCGACAATCAGGCGATAGGCATTTCGCCGGTCATTACCTATCAGCGTTTTGAAGCTGAAGGGGTCCAAAACTTCGCACCATTTTCCTCGAACGCCGAGGCTCTTTCCAACAACGGCACCGACGATGCCTGGGGTTACGGCGTCCAGATCGGCTGGCAGGGCAGGATCACCGACACCCTTCGTGGTGGCGTGAGCTGGCGCAGCACTCTGAAGATGAACGAATTCGACAGATATCGCGGCCTGTTTGCGGAACAAGGCGACTTCGACATTCCAGAGATGTTTAACGCGGGTATCGCCTGGTCTGGTTTGGAAAACCACTGGGTCCTGCTGGATATCCAGCATATCCGCTACAGCGAGACAGACAGCGTCGGAAACCCGCTTCTGCCGAATCTGCAGACCACCCGCCTGGGCGATGATAACGGCGCAGGCTTCGGCTGGGACGATATGACCATCGTCAAGTTTGGCTGGCAGTGGCAGCAAACACCGTCACAAGCCTGGCGCGCCGGCGTGAGCTACGGCGAGAATCCCATCTCAAGCGAAGATGTGCTGTTCAACATTCTGGCACCGGGTGTTCAGGAATGGCACTTTACCGGCGGCTTTACCCACAGCTTCAGCGAAAGCCTCGATGTGTCAGGCATGGTGCTTTACTCCCCTGCCAAAGAGGTCTCCGGCCCTAACCCGCTGGCGGCGAACCAGACCATCGAACTGGAAATGCACCAGCTGGGTGCCTCGGTCAGCGTGGGCTGGAAATACTGAGCAGTATACAAACCCATACCGGAAGCCCTGGATCACCGAGACCCTGCGAACCCGCAACCTGCTGTTGCGAAAGTTTGCAGTTGCCCGGTTAGCCGGGCAAGACTGAACCCGTCACAGCCTCGCCAACGCCACCTCCGTTGCTTTCACAAAGGCCAGCACATCCGAGCCCTTCTTCAGACCAAGCTCCTTGACAGAGCGCGTGGTGATCACCGAGGTGACAATACCACCCGGAGTTTCAACATCAACTTCGGACAGGACCGGCCCTTCATTGATGGCTATCACCTGGCCGCGGAACTGGTTGCGTGGGTTCAGTTGTTGAATGCTCATATCGCGTTCCTCTGATTATTAAAAAGTCTGGTTCAAGACGGTTAATTTGAAATCGCCAGGTAGCCGGATTCCGGCAGTAACGTGGCTCGCTTATGCTTCGACACCGTTTCGTCCGGCGCCTCTGCCGGCACACCGGTAAGGTATTCCAGCAATCGTGCCTCGTAGCCCACGAACGCCGGATCGGTGGCCACTCTCGGGCGTGGCAACCGGATGCTCACATCCAGGCCGATGGCGCCGCCGTCGAGTACAATCACCCGGTCCGCCAGCATCACCGCTTCGCTGACATCGTGGGTCACCATCACCAGGGTGAAACCATGCTCCTGCCACAGATTCTCGATCAGCCGGTGCATGGTGGAGCGCGTGAGCGCATCCAGCGCGCCCAGGGGCTCATCCAGCAACAGCAGTTCCGGCCGGTGCGCCAGCGCCCGGGCCAGGGCGACCCGCTGCTTCTGCCCGCCGGACAGGCTTGCCGGCCAGTGCCGGGCCTTGCTGTCCAGTTCCACCTCGTGCAGCGCGAATTTGGCCCGGGCGGATTCCACCTTGCCGATTTCCACGTTCCCGATCACGGTTTTCCAGGGCAGCAGGCGCGGCTCCTGGTACATCATCCGGACACTGTGATCGCTGGTTCCGGACGTTTCCCCGGTAAACTCGAGTTGTCCGCCATCCGGTTGATCAAGCCCGGCCAGCAGCCGCAACAGCGTGCTCTTGCCGCAGCCGCTGCGGCCGATGATGACCAGGCTTTCACCGGCCCGGATATCCAGGTCCAGGCCCTTGAGGACGGTGAGATTGCCGAAGTGCCGTTGAAGATTGCGGGCGCGGATGCCCACACCCCAGCTTGTGGATTGTTCAGTCATACCCCTTCTCCCCGCTGATAGGCCGGATGCCAGCGCAACCACCAGAGTTCCAGGCCCTTGGCGCACAGGTCCGCCAGTTTGCCGAGCACCGCGTAAAGCAGGATGGCCACCAGCACCACGTCCGTCTGCATGAATTCCCGGGCATCCATCGCCAGGTAGCCGATGCCGTCGGTGGCCGAAATGGTTTCCGAGACAATCAGCGTCAGCCACATGAAACCCAGCGCAAAACGCACACCCACCAGAATCGACGGCAGGGCACCCGGCAGAACCACATGCCAGAACAGGGCAAACCCTTTGACACCGTAGGAGCGGGCCATTTCCAGCAGCTGCGGATCGACATTGCGAATGCCGTGATAGGTGTTCAGGTAGATCGGGAACACACTGCCCAGCGCCACCAGAAAAATCTTCGCGGTTTCATCAATCCCGAACCAGAGGATCACCAGTGGAATCAGAGCCAGGTGCGGAATGTTCCGTACCATCTGCAGCGTGCTGTCCAGCAGCAGGGAGAGCCAGCGGGACAGGCCGGTGGCAAAACCCAGGGCCAGGCCGATTCCACCGCCGATCACAAAGCCAACGGCGGCCCGTTCAAAACTGCTTTTCAGGTGAAACCAGAGTTCCCCGGATACCGTCAGTCGCCAGCCGGCGGCCACCACATCGGTCGGCGCCGGCAGCACTCTGGCGGTAATCCAGCCCAGCTGTGCCCCGGTTTGCCAGGCCAGCAGCAGAACCACCGGGAGGATCCAGGGCAGAACGCCGGCCAATACCCGATTGCGTATGGAAAGTGACATCGCTTCTGCCTCCTGAGCAACTTACTGTGCGTTTTGTGCAACCGAGGCAGGGCTTTGCCAGAGCACCGAATCGATGTTGATTTCACGCGGAATCAGATTCAGCTCGTAAAACACATCGGCAATGGTCTGCTGGGCTTTACCAATCCGGGGGGTGATCCGGGTTGCACCATAGGCGTAGCGATCAACCGCCAGCCGGAGAGAGTCTTTTGAAATGCCGGTTTCCTTGTGCAGAATGTCCACCACCTGCTGAGGATGGTCCTTGGCCCAGGCATCCAGTTTGGCCAGTGAGTCAATCACCTCATTGACGATGCCCGGATAACGCTCGGCAAACGGTCGGGAAGCCAGATAGATCTGGTGATTATCCACCAGGCCTTCTCCCTCACGCAGTGAGCGGGCACCGGCAATTTCTGCATCCGCCTGGTACGGGTCCCAGATCACCCAGGCATCCACATCACCCCGGTCAAAGGCCGTTCGGGCATCGCCGGGTTTGATGTAGACCGGCTTGATGTCGCGAATCGACAAGCTGGCCTCTTCCAGCGCACGCACTAATAAATAGTGCACATTCGAGCCCTTGTTCAGGGCCACTTTCTTGCCTTTGAGATCCGCCACGGACCGGATCGGCGAGTCTTTTTTCACCAGAATCGCTTCGCCCCTGGGTGCCGGCGGCTCGTTGGCCACATAGACCAGATCAGCACCGGCGGCCTGGGCAAAGATGGGCGGGGTTTCACCGGTGGTGCCGAAATCCACGCTGCCGACGTTCAGGCCTTCCAGAAGCTGCGGGCCGGCGGGAAACTCGTACCACTTTACGTCAAAACCCTGCTCGGCAAGCTGTGACTCCAACGTGCCCCGGGCCTTGAGCAGAATCAGGGTGCCGTATTTCTGGTAGCCAATACGCAGGGTATTTTCCTCCACCTCCGCGTTGGCGGCCAGCGGTGTCAGCAGTAAAGCGCTTGATGCCAGCAGACCTATAAGCGCCCAGCGGCTGGTTCGTAGTCTGTGTCTCAGGGAAGTCTGTTTAGCCATGATGTGGGTCTCCATCTATTCCATGCTTTCGGAGCCAGACTCAGCCCCGTTTCGTGAACCCAACGCTATCAGTGCCTGCAGCCGAACCAAACCAACTTATCGTGCAGAGCTTCTGAATAAATCCTCTATTACCGAAGTAGCGCCTTTTCATACCACTTATGCATTTGCAGAATAATAAATTCAGAAATGGTTGGTTCGTTTGCCCTCTCTGAGCCGGTAAGGTCGGTGCCTTGATAAGCAGGCAGAATTGGAGGAAACCTCATGTCCGAGGAAATCGGTTATCTGATCATTCCCGGCTGGAACGGCTCGGGAACCAACCATTGGCAGAGCCACTGGCAGCTTTTGCTACCCAACAGCAAACGGATTCACGTACAAGGCTGGACCCGGCCGGATCCGGAAGACTGGATTGAGGCCATCGACCGGGACGTTCGCAATGCACCCACCGATAAGGTGGTACTTGTTGCCCACAGTCTCGGCTGTGTCGCCGTGGCGCATTGGGCCCGGAGGCATGGAGCGGAGTGGGCCGATCGTATTAAAAGCGCTCTGCTGGTCGCCCCCGCAGATACCGAGCGCGAGTCAGCACCGGCCGCGCTGCAACCCTTTGCGCCCATTCCCGATGACTACCTTCCGTTTCCTTCCCTGGTTGTGGGCTCCACCAACGACCGGGCAGCGTCGGCGGACCGTGCCCGGGACCTGGCCCTGCACTGGGGTAGCGAATTCGAACTATTGCGAGGTGTCGGCCACATCAATGTGGAATCCGGCCATCACCGCTGGGTTGACGGTCTGAGACACCTGGCCAGAGTCTCGCAGGAGGCGGAGCCCAGGGTTCTGTTTTCGCAAAGCCACAGTATCGCCCCCAAGCTAATGAGTTGCTGACAGCCGTTTCCGACTCCAGTCCAGCCTACCTGATCACGGGCGGCATTCCTGACCACGCGGGTGCACGGAACCGTCTCGGCTGGCGTAGCTCTGGCTGCAAACGCTGCACCGACGTCGTGGTGGGACGACCAGAAGCCTCCATCGATGCGGGAAGATTAACCAACAAAAACGCATATCGTTATCAAAGTGCCGGCGAAGCAGGCGTGTCTGCCCCCGCCCGCTCAGCGACCGGAAGGAAGTGCCAGCTGCCCGGCCACAACCTCCTCGGTCAGCTCCGAAGCGCACAACTGGATAAACTGAAATGCGTAGTTGCGCAGCAAATTGCCCCGGCGTATGCCGATGCGGGTCTGCTTTTCTTCGAACAGGTGATCGGTATTGAGCAACTGCAACCCCGAATCCCGGGCGGGGTTGAACGCCACCGAGGCAATGATGCCGATGCCCAGGCGCAATTCCACATAAGACTTGATCACGTCCGCATCCAGGGCGGTCATGATGATTTCCGGGCGAAGGTTTTCAGTGGCGAAAGCCTTTTCGATAGAGGCCCGGCCCGTGAAGCCTTCGTGGTAGGTAATAATGGGGTACTGTTGAATGTCTTCCAGCGTCAGCCGCTCTATTTCTGCCAGCGGGTGCAACCTGGGCACCACCACACCATGGTGCCAGCGGTGATACGGAAAAGACACCAGCTGTGGAATATCACCCAGCGCCTCTGTGGCCACACCTATGTCCGCCTCGCCACTGAGCAGCATACTGACAATTTCATCCGGGCTGCCCTGGTGCAGACGCAACCGCACTTTTGGAAACTGCTGCTTGAACCGGCTGACCACTTCAGGCAACGCATACCGGGCCTGGGTGTGGGTGGTGGCAATGGTCAGCTCGCCGGAGTCCTGTTCCTGGTAGTGCTCGGCCAGATTTTTGATATTACGGGCATCCATCAGCATGCGCTCCACATAGACCAGCATCTGCTGACCAGGCTCGGTCAGCCCCAACAAGCGTTTGCCTTTTCGGACATATAACTCAACACCCAGTTCCTCCTCCAGGTCCTTGATGTGTTTTGACACACCGGACTGGGAGGTGAACAGCGCATTGGCCACTTCCGTCAGATTGAAATTCTGCCGGGCGGTTTCCCGCACTATGCGTAGTTGCTGAAAGTTCACAGGCTGCCTTCCCTACTCAACGATGAAACGCCTGGCCGCGACTTGCTAACAAGGTATAAAAACCAGGATATCAATATCATTGAAGTCTAAGGCAGGCTAAAAAATAAACCGAATAATATTTAATGCATTGCTAAGCGTTTTTTTTCATATGACGCTGTCAGTACCCGGCCGGGCCAACAAAAAAGGCCGGACAACGAAGTATCCGGCCAAACGGAGAGGTGCCACGATGAGCACAGAACACTGCAAGATCTCGTCAGGATGCCGAGGCTTTTGCAGCCCGGATATCAAACGCTCCGCCGGTATGGAAGTCGGTATCGGTCACCGCCTGTTTGCCCGGCAATAACGGGAAGACCAGTTCGGCAAACCGGATGGCTTCCTCCAGGTGGGGGTAGCCAGACAACACGAAGGTATCCACTCCGGCATCCCGATATTCCAGCAGGCGTTTTGCCACGGTTTCCGGGTCGCCCACCAAAGCGGTGCCAGCTCCGCCCCGCACCAGACCGACACCGGCCCAGAGATCCGGGCTGATTTCCAGTTGATCACGGCGACCGCCGTGCAGTGCCAGCATGCGTTTCTGGCCGACCGAATCTATCCTGGCCAGGTTCTGCTGGGATTTTGCGATGGTGTCATCGTCCAGGTTTTCGATGAGTTTGTCCGCTTCCGCCCAGGCTTCTTCGCGGGTTTCCCGGACAATCACGTGCAGGCGCACACCAAAGCGCACCGTGCGTCCATGCTTGGCGGCCTCGGCACGAACGCGGTCGATCTTTTCAGCCACGGCTTCCAGCGGCTCGCCCCAGGTCAGGTAGGCATCCACCTGTTCTCCGGCCAGGCGGATGGCCGCCTCGGAAGAGCCACCGAAATACAACGGTGGATAGGGCTCCTGGACCGGCTCGAAGTAGTTTTTCGCGCCCTTGATGCGATGATGCTTGCCATCGAAATCGACGGTTTCGCCCTGAAGCAGGCGACGCCACACCTTGAGGAATTCGTCGGCGGACTCGTAGCGCTCATCATGACTGTAATAGACACCTTCCGCAGCCAGTTCCTCGGCATCTCCTCCCGGCACAACGTTCAGTAGCAGGCGGCCACCGAGGGCTTCATCCAGCGTTGCCGCCTGGCGGGCGGAGACCGTTGGCCCCGAGATGGACGTTCGAAGCGCCACCAGCAATTTGATACGGCTGGTCACCGGGGCAAGGCTGGAAGCCACCACCCAGGGGTCCTGGCAGCTGGCACCGGTGGGGATCAGCAGGCCGTCGTAACCCAGGTCTTCAGCGGTAGTGGCAATGCGCTGCATATAACGGTTGGTCGCCGGCCGGCCACTGCCGGGTTTGCCAAAATAGCGGGTGTCGCCCGAGGTGGGCAGAAACCAGAAAATATCCAGACTCATGACATACTCCTTTGGTTGGTTGACCTGTCAAAGGTAAGTCACTGAGTTGCTACGACAAATCTAAATTTCTGCAATACATATTCAATGGACTGGCCATTTCCAGGGTCATCAGATCGCCAGCGTCTCCCCAAGCAACGAGTGAGATCTGTCGCGACTTAAAGGGTGCTCCGGATGCGCCTCAAAGCCATCGATAAACCGATCCAGTGCAACCCCCAGGCGCTGCAGAATCTCGTCGCCGATCAGGTAGTCCCCGGTTTCGGTTTTCTCGAATTGGCTGTCCGGGGAAAACACCACCGGCAGCGCTTTTTCCGCCTTGAGGTTGATGAAAACCGGTTGCAGGGCGTGGTCCACCGCCAGCATGTGGGCCGGTGATCCTCCGGAGGCCACCGGCAGCACACTTTTATGCTGCAAGCCGCCCTCGGGGATCAAATCCAGCAGGGTTTTCAGAACCCCTGAGATGGAGGCTTTGTATACCGGCGTAGACACGATCAATCCGGCCGCGCCCGCGACATCTTTCAGGTACGACTGAACCTGATCGCTCTGGAAATCTGCCCGAAGCAGGTTGTTCGCATCAAAACTTTCCACACTGTAAGTGCGCACTTCCACATCCCGTTTTGCCAGCTCGCCAAGCAGATACTCGGCCAGGGCACTGGAGCGGGATTTCACGTTGGGGCTGCCCAGCAGGGCGACAATATGCATAAAAACGTCCTTTCGCTTTCGCTATGTTCAGGCCTGAGGCGCGATGTTTTCACCGGCTTCAAACCAATGGGTTTCGGTGGGTCGCAGGTACACCCGCTCGCCGACCGCCAAATCCAGTGCCCGGAAATCCCGGCGCGGCAGTTCCACGTCGATCACATTGGGCAGGCCGTCGCTGGCGGCATGCTCAGGCACCACCTCCAGACGGTAAACGCTGCCCATGGGCTGGATGAACTTGACCCGGCACCCGGGAAGCTTCTCGTCTGTGGTTTTCAGCAGCTCGAAATCGTGCGGGCGAATGTAGGCGGCAAACGGGGTGTCGTCTCCGGCCTCGTCACTGCCCGGTGGCCGGATCGGCAGTTGCCAGGCACCGGTATCCAGAGTCTCGCCCTGTAGGCGGCCGTGAAACACGTTCACGTTGCCGATAAATGACGACACAAAGGGGCTGGCCGGTTTGTCATAGACGGCTTCCGGTGTACCCACCTGTTCAATTCGCCCCTTGTCCATCACCACGATGCGGCTGGCCACCTCCATGGCCTCCTCCTGATCGTGGGTGACGAAGATGCTGGTGACGTGCAGTTCGTCGTGCAGGCGACGCAGCCAGCGGCGCAGTTCCTTGCGCACATTGGCATCCAGCGCTCCGAAAGGCTCATCCAGCAACAGAAACTTGGGCTCTACCGCCAGGGCCCGGGCCAGGGCCACACGCTGACGCTGGCCGCCGGAAAGCTGGGCCGGAAAGCGCTTGCTCAGCCAGTCCAGCTGCACCAGATCCAGCAGTTCATGGACCCGTTTACGGGTCTGACCTTCACTGGGCCGTTCGCTGCGTTTAAGCACCCGCAGCCCGAAGGCCACGTTCTCGAACACCGTCATGTGTCCGAACAGCGCGTAATGCTGGAACACAAAGCCCACGCCCCGCTGTTTGATATGCTTTCCGGTGACGTTCTCGCCATTGAGCCAGACTTCACCGTCATCCACGAAATCCAGCCCGGCGATCATCCGCAGCAGCGTGGTCTTGCCGCAGCCGGAAGGGCCCAGCAGGGCCACCAGTTCTCCGTCGTCAACGTTGAGGGACACATTGTCCAGCGCCTTGAAATCGTCAAAGGCCTTGGTGATGTTGCGGACTTCGATGCTCATTGTGTTGCTCTCTCCAGTGACCGCGCCTGTTGCCACTCAACCAGACTTTTCAATATCAGTGTCAGAATCGCCAGCCCGGCCAGCAGTGAGGCAACGGCGAAGGCGGCGGTAAAGTTGTACTCGTTGTAGAGGATTTCCACGTGTAAAGGCAGGGTGTTGGTCTTGCCGCGAATGTGGCCGGACACCACCGACACCGCACCGAACTCGCCCATGGCCCGGGCGTTACACAGGATGATCCCGTAAAGCAGGCCCCATTTGATTTTCGGCAGGGTGATTTTCCGGAACATGGTCCAGCTGCCCGCGCCCAGGGCAATGGCGGCTTCTTCCTCTTCGGAGCCCTGTTCCTGCATCAGCGGAATCAGTTCCCGGGCTACGAAGGGCACGGTGATGAACAGGGTTGCCAGGATAATGCCCGGTGCAGCGAAAATGATCGGGAAGCCATGCTCGGCGAACCAGCTACCGAACCAGCCATGGGTGCCGAAGACGAGCACAAAAATCAGACCGGCAATAACCGGCGAGATGGAGAACGGCAGGTCGATCAGGGTGGTCAGCACGCCCCGGCCCCTGAACCGGAAGCGGGCGATCATCCAGGCGGCGGCAATGCCGAAGACCGTGTTCAACGGCACCACGACCGTAGCGACCAGGAGGGTCAGCTTGATGGCTTCCCAGGTATAGCGGTCATTGATGGCCTGTACATAGAGATCCCAGCCTTCGCTGAAGGCTTCGATCAACACCGTGGCCAGTGGCAGCAGAAGGAAGACTGAAATAATCAAAATGGCCAGCCCGGTCAGCACATAGCGGGGCCACTGCCGGGCACCGGGCTGCTCCAGGCGATCCAGCGCCAGAGTCTGTGTTTGCATGGGGTTCTCCCGGGAGTCTTTTAAAGTTTACCGGTACGCTTGCGGGTCCAGGCCTGCAGCATGTTGATCACCAGCAGCATGATGAAGGCTACGACCAGCATCATCAGCCCAATCGCGGTTGCCCCTGCGTAGTCGTACTGCTCCAGCTTGGTGATGATCAGCAGCGGTACAATTTCTGACACCATGGGCATATTGCCGGCAATAAAGATCACCGAGCCGTACTCACCCAGCCCCCGCGCGAACGCCAGCGCGAAGCCGGTAAGCAATGCCGGGATCAGGGGTGGAAAGAGTACCCGCCGGAAAATGGTCCAGGGTGTCGCGCCGAGGCTCTGGGCCGCTTCTTCCAGCTGGCGGTCCAGGTCCTGCAACACCGGCTCTACGGTGCGCACCACAAAGGGAAGGCCAATGAATATAAGGGCGACGACAATCCCGAGTGGTGTGTAGGCAATGCGGATGCCCAGTTCGGTGAAGAAACTTCCGATCCAGCCGTCCGGTGCGTACAGCGCCGCCAGCACGATGCCCGCGACTGCGGTGGGCAAGGCGAAAGGCAGGTCGATCACCGCATCAAACAGGCGCTTCATGGGCATGGGGTAGCGCACCAGCACCCAGGCAATCACGAACCCCAGAAACAGATTGATAAAAGCCGCCGCCAGAGCCGTCAGAATGCTCACCCGGAAGGACGCCAGCACCCGGCCGTTGGTAAGCGTGGCAAACAGTTCGCCCGGACTCAGTTCGGTAGTTTTCCACACCAGTGCGCAGAGAGGAATCAGCACCAGCAGCGAGAGGTAAAACAGGGTGATACCACTTGCCAGGCGAAAGCCTGGCAAGATGGAGAAGGATCGCTTCATAATCGCCTCATTGTGGGAGGTAGATTGCGTCGAAGACACCGCCGTCGTTGAAGTGGGTTTGCTGGGCGTTCTGCCAGCCGCCAAACACGTCCTGTACGGTCACCCGAGTAACATTCGGGAAACGTTTCAGATCTTCCTTGTTGGCAAAGTGCCCGAACACCGGACGGTAGTAGTGCTTGGCTGCCAGCTTCTGGGCCACCGGCGAGTACAGGTATTCCAGGTAGGCTTCCGCCGCCTCGACCGCAGCTGCGCCTTTGTTCTCGACGTTACCGTTCACCACGGTCACCGGTGGTTCCGCCAGGATACTGATGGACGGCACCACAATGTCGAACTCGCCTTTGCTCAGCTTGTTCACCGCCAGCAAGGCTTCGTTTTCCCAGGCCAGAAGGACATCGCCCAGGCCGCGTTTCACGAAGGTGGTGGTCGAACCCCGGGCGCCGGAATCGAGAATCGGCACGTTCTTGTAGAGCTTGGTAACGTACTCTGTGGCTTTTTTCTCTGCCGCCTTCACTTCGTCCGCGTACTCGGGGTTATCCAGCTTGGACAGGTCGCCCAGCTCTTTTTTCAGCACGTAGGACCAGGCCGCCAGATAGTTCCAGCGGGCGCCGCCGGAGGTTTTCGGGTTGGGGGTAATCACCTCAACGCCCGGCTTGACCAGATCGTCCCAGTCCTGGATGTCTTTCGGGTTGCCCTTGCGCACCAGGAACACGATGGTCGAACTATAAGGCGCACTGTTGTTCGGCAGGCGGGTCTGCCAGTCGGCGGGCAGTTTGCCGGTGCGCTCACCAATGGCGCTGATGTCGTAGGCCAGTGCCAGGGTGACCACATCCGCCGGCAGCCCGTCGATGACCGCCCGGGCCTGCTTGCCCGCGCCGCCGTGGCTCTGCTCAATGGTGACGGAGTCGCCGGACTTGGCTTTATACCAGTCAGCAAATTCCTTGTTGTATTCCTGATAGAACTCCCGGGTGGGGTCGTAGGACACGTTCAGCAGCGAAACGTCCTCGGCCTGCGCCGGCCCGGCCACCGCGGCCGCCAGCAGAACGCTGGCGGAAAAGGCCAGCAGTGGTTTTCGGAAAAGAGACATATCAAACTCCTAAGGATCGTAAACGTTGATTGCCTCCGGTGGTCCGGTCGGCCAGCAGGTTGTTCAGGTAATGGGTGACGTTTCAGCGAGAGTCGGCAGGTTTCTCGAACCGCACCTTCTCCCGCTTCTCCAGTTGCACAAGCTGGCCCTGGTGGAACGTCAGCTCGACGGTGCCAAAGTCCAGCTTGCCAATCAGGTTCTCAATGAGGCCGGACAGCTCCTGCACCAGCTTCGGATTGCTCTCGCTCATGGTTTGCTCCATGGACTGTTTCAATATGGATGAAAGGTTACCGAGGACGACTTAGAAACAGAAACACGAAAAAATGGAATACTTATGAAGTTCGAGAATAAAGACGCGAAGCCGATTCATCACCCGACATGTTCATGCTGACCAACAAGGATTTCCGATGACCGATAACAAAACCCCTCGACAGAAGATCTTCCATAGTGGCGGCCGTGGCCGGTGGCTGGATGGCCGATGCCGCCAGTCCCCGGAATTCCTGCAGCCAAAGGCCGACTACTTCGAAGGTGGATCAGGTTACTTTGCCCATGAGGGCAAACAGATAGGTGCAGAAGGTCCTGCCTTACACCGGGCTGTAATCGCCCGGTTTTCTCCCAGGACAGTGCTTCAGGTAGGATGCATTCAAAAGGAGGTCCCCGAGTGGGTGGAGGAAGTGCTCGGGCTTATGAAACAGCTGGCGGCAGAGCGGCAAACCATGATGGTGGTCAACCATGAAGTCGCCAACCGGGTGATCTTGATCGACGGCGGGCGGATTGTGGAACAAGGCCCGCCCAGCGAAATTTTTTACAGCCCGAGGGATCCACGGACCAAAGACTTTCTGACGAAAATTCTGGCCACCAACCCGGTATGACTTAACCTTGAAGCCCTGCCGGGAGTTACCAATTTTCCCCGAATGGGGACGGACATCCAGCTCAAATGTCCAGGCGGACGGGCCCTGCAAGGACAGTGGCTCTCATCACCGCAATTCGGGAAAATTTTCCGGACGGTTCAGTTTCCAGTCGTAGTCAATAAACGTCATTTCCGATGTGCGCTCAACACGGTCCGCTGCAGACGAATCCACCCACTGCCGGATAAAAGCTTTTCGGGAACCCGCAGACTCCGTGAAATCCTCTTCGTACCATTTGAACAGTTCGGTCACCCGCAGGGTCTTGCCATCAATGTGCAGGTGTCTGGCGGTGCTGAACGCCCGGCGCGTGTTGGTAGCCAGTAACTGTTCACGATTTTCCGCAGTATACAGTGACCTGCGCAGCGGCGGACAACCTACGGCCGCGCAGTTAACCGCAAAGTGCACACGGGCATCCTTCCAGCCCCGGGACGCGAACTCTTCCCCGAGGAGAATACCTTTCTCGATGCCGTCCAGGCTGTATTGCCGGTCATCTATCTCAAATTTTTCCCGCTGGAATACGTTGTCAACAAACGGGTTGTACTGACCGCCGTAATCCCACACAGAATTAACCAGTTCGCCATCAGGCCTTTCTGTGAGTATCTGGTTAAGCATGAAGAAATTGTAGGCGTTGATCCAGAAAGCCGTGGATTCCTCCTTTCCCTCCAGATCCGAAATATCAAATTGCGCCAATCGCTCACGCTGCGAACGCAACCGCTCCGGGGTATGTTCATCAGCCAGCGCGGCCTCATAATCAAAGGCGGATATCAGGCCATTGTTCTCCAGGGTCTTTTCCCGGAGATGCTCCTCAAGCAATTGTTGATAGGGCCCATACAGCGAAGACAGCTCCCCATGAACAGCACCGGAGAAAAGACCAAGCCAAAGAACGACCATTAGCCGTCGGCTGAACAACACCGCCATGAACACCTCCCGAATACTAGAATTCCCGTATACCGGGACACCCGGCAACGGGAACTGTTACATCGGTGGCGTTCAGGGCAGCCACCGATCCCTTTTCACGGAAGGCTCCGGGGCATTAACTCTTGCTCCAGCGGAACTTTTCAAAAGGCTTGTCCACGGGCGTTTCGGCAATATGGTTGGTGTAGTTACTCAGGGTCTTTTGCGAAAGTCCTAGAATCACCTCAAGCACCTGCTGCCTGCTATAGCCTGCATCGTGAAAGGCCTGGAGATCTTCTTCGCTGACATTTCCGCGCTTGTTCATCATCGCCAGCGTGAAGGTTCGCAGAGCCTCCAGGCGGTCATTCGGCAATGGTTTCTCATCTCTCAGTGCGTCCGTAATGTCGTCAGAAACCTTCATCATTTTGGCGATACCGGTATGCGCCGGCACACAATAATGGCAGGCGTTTTCTACATTGATGGTCTGCCAGACAACGGTTTTTTCATCATCGTCAAAACTACTGTCAAGAAACAGCTGATGGAGGGTCTGGTAGGCCTCCAGCACACTGGGGGACTCTGCCATCACCGCATGCAGATTGGGGATCATCCCCATTTCTTTCTGCGATGCCTCGAGCAGCGACCGGGATTTCTCAGGGGCAGTCTCAAGAGTGTGTAATGGATAATCAGACATATCGACCTCTTTATTTGAGTGATTGCTCATTTTCAATTCACGCTAACTGTTATTGAATCATCATTCAAGTTAAAATTGAACCGGTACTCAAGTACAGGCATTCACCAGAGGTTCACCATGCCGAGACCCGCACAGTACGACCGCGACACGGCCCTGCAAAAGGCCGTTGCCCTGTTCTGGGAGAAGGGCTACCACGCCAGCTCCATGAAACAGATTGAACACGCACTGGATATGCGCCCGGGCAGTCTGTACGCCACGTTCCGCAACAAGGACGGGCTGTTCTCCGAGGCGCTGGCAACCTATGCCGCAAGGGGCGGACAGGAACTGGCGGAGCATATGGACGGTTATGAGCTGATCGTCGACGGCCTGCAGGATTATCTGCGCAGGGTCGCCCAAAGCTGCACATCGGAGAAGATTCCCTCGCGGGCCTGCATGATCGTCAAAACCCTGCTGGAATCCACCGGCAGCAAGCCGGAACTGGCGCGTCAGGCGGAAGCCATACTGCAGGCGGTGGAAGCGTCCTTCACAGAACTGCTTGAGCAGGCAAAAAACCACGGCGAACTTCAGCAGGATACCGACTGCCCGGCGCTGGCCAGGTTATTACAGGCACAGATGATGGGTCTCCGCGCCATGGCGGAGCGTGACCTGAATGACACCGCCCTGCTTCGCCTGGGGGAGGATATGGCCCGGATTCTGGAGCCATATAAGTGCCGGCACTGACTCCCTGGTCCCATTATCAGTCATTGACCAGGCGGTTCACCTTCTCAATAAATGCCGCCGGCAGCACATCAATTACCGGGCGCTGGCCACTTTCCACCTCCGGTGCGGGCGCGTCCGGCTCGGTCGCCAACACTATGGGGTTCTCTGACCAGTGCAGCAACTCCAGTCGGCCATCAGCCTGCTCCACCAGTGCGGTACAGTGTTCCACCCAGTCTCCGTCATTGCAGTAGAGCCCTTCTGAACTGCGCAGAAAGCCCGCGGAGTGAATATGGCCGCAGATGAACCCGTCATAGTGCCCTCGCTCGGCGGCAGTCAGCGCCGCCAATTCGAAGCGACGAATGAAGGTACGGGCTTTACCGATACGGCTTTTCACCCAGGCCGCTAACGACCAGTACGGTTTTCCCTGCATACGCCGCCAGGCGTTGAACCAGCGATTGACGCGCAGCAGGAACCCGTGGGCACGATCACCGACCAGCAACATCAGAGGGCTGCAGCGTACCACCTGGTCAAACTGGTCACCGTGGCAAACCATGAATCGGCGACCGTCGGCGGTGGTGTGCACCGCTTTGTACCGGATATGAACACCGGCAATGGTCTGACCACAAAACCGGCGCATAAACTCATCGTGGTTACCGGGTATGTAGATAACCCGAGTGGGGCCTGCGGCCAGCTCGATCAGCTTATGAACGACTGCCTGGTGAGAAGCGGGCAGATGCACCCGCCTCTGCATGGCAATCAGGTCAACCACATCCCCCACCAGATAGAGGGTCTCGCAACTGACCGTGTTGAGAAAATCCAACAGGTAGCCGGCCTGACAGTCCGCGGTGCCGAGATGTATGTCCGACACGAACACGCTACGATACTGATTCACGGTGCCTCCGTCCCTCAGCTGTCTGTGCGGACATGGTCTCAGCGACCAGTGACCGTTCGGTGACAACTCAGGGACAATTCCGTGACCACGCGGACCTGCTGCAAAATCAGAACAGATCCGGGTTCAGGGTGTAGGTGCCTGTTATCCTGGCACTGGCCAGGACATGACCGGCCATCGCTTCACGCACCGCATTACCATCAAACTCTCCATCCAGGCCCAGTGTCTCCACATCCAGCGCGTGGACTTCATAATGATAACGGTGCACAACTTCGTCGTTCCAGGGTGGACAGGGGCCGTCATAGCCCGCATAGGTGCCGGCCATATCGGGATTGCCGGCCAGGAACTGGGTGAAGTTGTTCACGCCGCGAATACCGGCCGGGCCCGGCCCGGGCTCCTTGCCTTTGGGGATCACGCCATCGCTGTCCTCACCTTCGGGAATCCGGCTGATCGTCGCGGGCACGTCCACCAGCAACCAGTGGAAGAAATCCACCCGCTCCAGGTCCTTCGGCACGGTCTTGCCTTCCTGGTTCACATCGTCCGCCACGCTGGGCACGTCGGGATCGAACATCATCACCACAAAGCTCTTCGTGCCCTCCGGCGCATCCTGCCAGACCATTTCCGGATTGCGATTGGGACCAAAGCTCATATGATCCTGTTCGCTATACACACCGAACGCGAACTTCTCCGGGACCGGCTGCCCTTCTTCGATACCTGTAACCTCAAGCTTCATGAGGATGTCCTCCTGATTATTGGTGTACGCGGCTCCGCCCTGGCTGACAGCGGAGCCACAGGTAGACCCTGTTTTTAACAACTGGGTCTGTCACCTGTCCAGTCCACAAGGCAGAAGTACCCCGATCCTCAGGCAGACCCGGTGGCAGACAGCTCATCGGTATCGAAAAGATCATACTGCTGAGCCTCCAGCATCATCGGCAATACCTGCCCGCTGGTCTGCACCATGGGTTCAAAATGCCCGGCTTCCCCGGTTACCAGGTCAGTGACCCGGTGGCGGCGATACAGGGCGTAGCCGCCGAGTATTGCCAGCACCAGCGCAATGTATACCGGCAGGCCACTGGGGCCTACCACGTTCATTAACGCTCCCGCCAGCAGTGGTGCTACCGCACAGCCGGCACCATGCAGGACCAGCATGTCGGACGAACCGGCAACCACTTCTTCCGGCTCCAACTGGTCGATCAGTTGGGCTACCGCCAGCGGGTAGAGTGAGAAGGCCAGGCCGCCCCAGATAAAGAACAGCACCAGCAACGCGCTCTGGGTCGGGAACAGAGGCATCACAGCGGCCACCAGCACCGCCAGCCAGACCACCCGGGTCATCACTTTGGGCCGGTCATGCCGGTCCGAGTAACGGCCAATGGGCACCTGCAGCAAAGCACCACCGAGGATGGTCATGCTCATCACCAGTCCGACACCACCGGCATCGAAGCCGAGGCCATTGGCGTATACCGGAGCCAGTCCCCAGAAGGCGCCCATCGCCAGACCGGACAGGGCAGCAGAGGCCACTGCCAGCGGCGCAAACCTCAGCAGCGCCAGCAGACTGCTGCGGGGGCGATCCGGCATCACCGGCTGAGGCCGCCGGGTCATGGTGATGGGCAGCAGAGCCCAGCAAATCAGGATCGACACCAGAGCGAACAGCAGAAAGCCGTTATCATTATCGAGCCTGAGAATCTGCTGGGCAGCTGCCAGGGCCCCCAGATTGACCACCATGTAGATGGCAAACACCTTACCCCGTTCATGGCTGGCGGCCTGACTGTTGAGCCAGCTCTCGATGACCGTCACCAGGGTGATGTAGGACAGTCCGTAGATAAAGCGCAGTGCCAGCCACGCCCAGGGGTCCACAAAAATCAGGTGCAAAAGCGCCACGCTGGCGCAAATGGCCGCGCAAAAGGCAAACGTTCGGATATGCCCCATACGTTTTATCAGCCGGGCACTCACCCAGGTGCCACAGATGAACCCGACGAAATAGGACGACATGATGGACCCGAGGACCATACTGGAGAACCCCTCCCCCGCGCCCTTGAGCGCCAGCAGGGTATTGATCAGTCCGTTGCCGAGCAGCAATAACGCCACACTGAAGAGAATGGAGCGAATCGGCCCCAGGGTGGTAAACAGGTTCATTTTCATAGTACGGCACTCCCCTGCCTCAACAACGGAAGCTCTGTTCACTCAGGTCCCGTTCATCCAGATACTGGATGCGGGCGGTATTGAAATTCAGATCCACGAACAGATGGCAGTAATATTCGCCGTGCCGCCAGGCCATGGCGACACTGGAATCGTTGGAATAGTTCAGCTCAAACCGGCCATCAAAAGCCGGGTAATGACTGCGGAACCGCATCAGTTTGAGCAGCCGCTGCACAACTGGCTGTTCCAGTGCCTGCTCGGCTTCCTCTACCCCGTAGAAATGGCGATTGATATCCCGCAACTCACCGGTCTCGTCCATCAGCTCCTGATCGTTACAACCCGCCAGCAGACCGACGTAATAGACCTGGGGAATACCGGGAGTGAAGAACTGGATTGCCCGGGCCGCGAGGTAGGCATCGTCGTTCTGCATCAACGCATCGTAGAAAGTGCAGGTGAGCTGATAGATGGAGCCCACACTGTGAATATTCGCAGCCGAGCGGCGCAGGATCGGGTCGGCGCTGCGGGCATCGATGTTATCGATCAGGTTACGGATTTCCTCCTCCGGCAGTACGCCTTCCACGTCAGGGATGCAGATGCCATCGTGGGTATCCAGCACGGTGATCTGGTTGCGGGGGCACATACGCAGCCAGTTTTTCAGGTAGACGCTGTTAGCCGCCAGCAATGAGTAAAGCATCAGCGGCGGCAGGGCAAAGCCATAGGGATGCATGTTGCGCCGGCTGATGGCGTACTGGTAACTGGTGTGATCGTGCACCTCCGGCAGGCATTCGGCGCCGTGCTGATGGGCCACCTCATTGACCCATTCCAGCAGCCGGTAGACCTCCGGCTCCACCAGAAAACAGCTGGTACCAATACGCTTGGTGGTGTAGCCGAACGCATCCAGCCGCAACAGCTTGATGCCCATGTCGGTCAGAAAATGAATATAGTGCTCCATCAACTGGTAGGTCTGTTCCGATTCGTAGTTCAGGTCGATCTGCTTCTCCGTGAAGGTGCACCAGACCTGACCCCGGGAGCCGTCCGCAAAAGTGATGGTGCGGAACGGCTCCTTCTCCTTGCGGATATGGATTTTCGCCAGATCGTCTGCGGTGATTTCACCAAACTTCTCCACATGCACAAACAGATCCGCATACTCGGAGTCATAACCTTTCTCGAGAAAATCCAGGAACTCTTCTGACTCGTCAGAGATATGATTCACGGTAAGATCAGCGCACAGGTCATAACGACCGGCCAGCCGCTGGATGTCGTCCCAGGTTCCGTATGCCGGATCCACCTGGGTGTGGGTCAGGGGCGAAAAGCCTCCGTCCGCATTGGAGGGGTAGAACGGCAGTATATGGATGCCGCCGATCGCATCATCAAGGTTGCGTTCGATGAACCTCGCCAGGTCCGCCAGCCCGCTACCGATGCGGTCCGGATAACAGATCAGTTGTACAGCGTTGCGCAGAATCACGGGCGACTCCTTCGGAAAGCGGCCATTGAAATCCCCGGGCGCTTATCGGGGACAGGATCAGGCAACCGAGCCGATCTCCTGGCGGGCGTCCTCCAGTCGTTGTCGTTGCGCCTTCCGGCCCTCGTCCACCGCCTCCAGGAATTCCCGGCCCCACAAGCCGATATCGTAATGGGTGACCGTCTCGAAGGCTTTTTGCAGGCGCTCCCGGGCTTCGCTGCGCTGCATGGCCAGTGCCAGATAGCAGGTGGTCGCCAGTTCCCGGGGATCATGGGGGTTGGTCAGCAACGCCCCGCGCAGTTCCGCCGCCGCACCGGCAAACTCGGACAGCACCAGTACACCGCTGCCGTCGGTCAATCCCTGGGTGGCCACATATTCTTTTGCCACCAGGTTCAGGCCGTCCCGAAGCGGGGTAATCCACATCACATCAGCCATGGCGTAATAAGCCACCAGCTCCTCAAACGGAAAGCCCCGGAAAAAGAACTGTATCGGCGACCAGCCGACTTCGGCGTAGCGTCCGTTGATTCTGCCAACCGCCTGCTCAATCTCCGACTGCAGGGTCCGGTAGATGGTCATTTCCCGGGCCGCCGGGACACATACCACCATCAGGGTCACCTTGCCGTGCAGTTCCGGATGCTGAAGCAGCAACTGCTCCCAGGCCTCCAGTTTCTCCAGGATGCCCTTGGTGTAATCCAGCCGCTCCACTGACAGCACCAGACGGGTCTTGTCCAGCTGCTCCCGCAATTCGGTCATACGCTGCTGCACGGCATCCTGCGCCAGCGCCTGCTCCACCCGACTGATATCCAGACCCACCGGATGGGCACCCAACCGGATGTGCCGGTCGTTGACACGGATTTCCGCGCTCATCTCATCCAGACCCACGGCACAGCCATAGGTCAGAAAACGCGGCGCACATCCCACCCTGCGGGTGACATCCAGCGGGGTAACACCGCGGGCCACATCCACGAAATTCTCCGCCTGGCGGGGAATATGGAAACCGATGTAGTCGCACTGCAACAAACTACCGACGATCTCGCGCCGCCAGGGCAGCACATTGAAGACATCCGCCGAGGGGAAATAGGTGTGGTGAAAAAAAGCAATGGTGAGATCCGGCCGCAGCTCTCTGAGGAAGGCAGGCACCATCCACAGGTTATAGTCATGAATCCAGACCACCGCATGACTGGCGGCCTCCGCCGCGGTTCGCTCGGCAAACAACCGGTTCACCTTCAGGAAAACCTGCCAGTGGTCCTCCCGGAAACTGGCCCGCTCCCAGAAAGTATGCAGGGTCGGCCAGAATGCCTCCTTGGAGAACTTTTTGTAGAAGATATCCACATCGCTCTTGCTCAGGGGTACCCGGGCAGCCCGCAATCGGGCATAGCGGCGGGTATCCACCTCTGTATGGGTCTCAAACGCACCCTGGCCGGGCTCATGGATCGACCAGGCAACCCAGGACCCGGCCTTGCCGTCGGCAAAGAAGCTCAGCAGTGTCGGTATAATGCCGTTCGGGGAAGTCGGCCTGCGGCGGATCAACTGACCGTCTTCAATGACCTCCTCGTAGGGCAGCCGGTGGTAGACGATCACCAGATCCGATTTGCCCGGTTTCAGGATATCCCGGGCCTCTGCCGCCAGGCCTTCCGGACCGAGAAAACCGAAATGGGCAATGGCCTCCAGAATACCACCACAGCCGCTGAGCGTGGCATGGTAAACCCGTGCGCGGCTCTGCGTGGCGTCCAGCAGCGCCGGCTCGGACTCCCCCACACAGACACCGGTAAAGCCCTGCTCGAACATGGACAGGTCATTAAGCGTGTCGCCCGCCACCAGCACGTCTTCGGGATTCACCTCGAGATGCTCCACCAGGTCCCGCAAGGTCCGTCCCTTGTTGATCCCTTCCGGCAGTACATCCAGGTACTCCCCGGCAGAATAAAGAAGGTCACAGGCCAGGTTGGCCACCACCTCGCGGATTTCCCCGGTCACCGCATCGGGCTCGCACAGGAAGGAGCAGCGACGCTCCTGCGGAACCTCCTGTCTTTCGAGGCCCGGGAACCGGGCCAGGGCTTCTTCTACCGGGTGTTCACCGGGCCAGAGTTGCTCAATCCGCGATTGAATCGCCGCGACCGGCTGTCGGGTCTTGCCCTCCACCACCGTGCAGCCCACATCACAGATGATGTAGTCCGGTTGAGGCAGGGTCGGATCCGACAGCAAGGGCAGCACGGATTCCAGCCCCCGCCCGGTGACGAACACCAGACACAGGTCCGGATGCGTGGCAATCAACTGGTAAAGCTGCAGGCGGTTTTCCGGATCGCCGGCGAGAAAGGTTCCGTCAAGATCAGTCGCAAGTATCAAAGCAGGCCCCCTGCGCATTGGCAGTCAGTGCGTGGAAAAGTGCCGTGGGCACTGAGGGAGCAGCTGCAGGTTTCGTGCCGCCCCGGAGGTGGATTTATCGGCGGGAAACTGCCTGCAGATGTGCAATGGGTGACTTTTACATCCCAATGTGCACCACAAGGGTGCAGTGCGCCGAGTTGACGCACCCAAGGCGGCTCGAAGGCACTCGTCAATCGCCCGGGATAACGCTATCGTGATTTTTTCTGCAACAATACAAGGATAACTCAATGAGTCTGCAGGCCCGAATTGTCAAAGCTATCGCACGCAAAACCATAAAAAAAAGCGGTCTTGAGGGGGATGATCTGGTGCGCCACCTGCGCAAATCGTTCAACAACCCCCCCAACATTACCCTGATGCCCCGGGGCACACGCCGCAGGGAGGTGCGCACCGAAGGCTTCAATGGCGACCATGTCTACACCGCCAACCCCAAGGTCACGGTTCTCTATTTCCATGGTGGTGCCTATATCGCCGGGGTAACCCGCACCTACCACAATCTGGCGGCACGTATGGCCAAGGGGCTG
Source organism: Marinobacter sp. (assembly GCA_014359475.1). Lineage (GTDB taxonomy): Bacteria > Pseudomonadota > Gammaproteobacteria > Pseudomonadales > Oleiphilaceae > Marinobacter. Next base: position 161,007 of record JACIZI010000004.1, read on the forward strand.
GATGGCGAGGTGTATCTGCCCCGCTACCCGCTGGCCCCGGAACACCCGTTCCCCGCTGGTATTGAGGCTTGCGCTGCGGCTTACCGGTTTCTGCTGGACCAGGGCAAGGATCCGAAGCGCATCGTTATCGCCGGGGATTCCGCCGGGGGCGGCCTGACCCTGGGTACCTTGCTGAAATTGCGGGATGAGGGGCTGCCAATGCCTGCCTGCGCCGTCACCCTGTCACCAGGCGCCAACTGCCATCCGGACCCGGAAGAGCTGGCCCTGCGGGATCCGACCGATGCCATGCTCTCTGGCGATATTATCCGCAAGGTGGTGGACATCTACGTGCCAGACCCGGAAGACCGCAAGAACCCCTATGCCTCTCCGGTGGACGGAGACTACTCAGGCTTGCCACCGATTATGATCACCGTCAGCAATGAGGAAATCCTCTACACGGATGCCCTGAAAGTCCGTTCGGCCGCGGAGAAAGCCGGGGTGCCGGTGGAGTGGCTGGAACGTAAGGGGGTATACCACGTATGGCCGGTCATGGTGCCGTTTGTACCTGAAGCCAGAAAAGACCTGAAACGCATCCTTGCGTTTATCCGGAAACATCTCTGATCGTCAGCTGTCAGCGACCGCCCCTGCGTCATGGACACCGGCTTCCCAGCTGGCCCGGAGTACGTCATTGCTGTAGGGGTTCAGCAAACGTCCGGTTTCCGCGGCGCGCACACCAACCTCATATGCCTCTTCCACGGAGTCCTGCTCCGAGACTTTGTGGCGGGCGGAGCGCAGGCGGCGTAGCAACCCCATCAGGTCTTCGGCCACCATCATCATGGCCGGCACCAGGAAGATGGTGGTCAGGCTGGCAAAAAACACGCCGAAGCCCAGGGATACAGCCATCGGCACCAGGAATGCGGCCTGCGGACTGGACTCAAAGGCCAGTGGCAGGACCGCCAGGGAGGTGGTCAGTGTGGTCAGCATGATAGGCCGGATGCGCCCGGCCAATGCGGCAAGCAGTGCTTCGCGCAAGGTGTCGTGGCGGCTGCGCAGGTTATTGATGTGGTCAATCAGCACCAGGTTGTCGTTCACCACAACCCCGCTGACGGCCACCACACCGACCACTGACCAGAGCGTGAGCTCCAGCCCGAGCAGGGCGTGGCCCAGGAAGGCCCCCACCATCCCGAACGGAATGGCCAACAGGATCAGCAGCGGCTGCCAGTAATGACCGAACATCATGGTCAGCACAAAGAACATGGCAAGCAGGGCGGCGGTATAACTGGCGGTCAGATAATTCATCAACTCGGCAATGCCCAACGGTTTGCCCGCCTCGGCCCAGCGCGCCCCTTGCCACTTCTCCTCCAGCTCCGCCAAGGGTCCGTTGCGCAGGTAGTCCATCACCTTGCCCGGGGAGGTTTTCTGGGTGTCCGCATAGGCGGTCAGGGCAACACTCCGGCTGCGGTCATAATGCTGGATCACCGCCGGCCGGTCATTCCACTCGGGGGAGGCCAACACCTTCAGTGGTGCGACCGAACCGTCCGCAAGACGGACCGGCAGGCGTTCCAGGTGGTCAATGCTGTTGGCCTGGTAGTCCGGCAAACGCAAAACCACCGGCACCTCATAATCCCCCTGGGGTAACTGGTCCACAACAATACCCTCGAAGGCGGCTTGCACCTGGTGCCCCAGGTCAGTCTCTGTAAGCCCGCTCTGGCGCGCGCCCGGGCGAAGCTCCAGATTGATCTCTGAGAACCGGGAGCTCATACCATTGCTCACCTCAAACAGACCGTCGATATCCCGCATCTGTCGCTCCAGATCGGCGGCCATTTCTTCAAGCACACCCAGATCCGGGTGATACAGGTTGATATGGATGCCGGGTAACATCCTGTTTATGGTGGAGTGAAAACGCATGGAGGCGGCACCCGGCAGTTCCGGCTGGATCTGCCGCCAACGTTCACCCACCTGCTCCGGGGTAATCGGCAGCTGTCCATCCTTACTCAACGCCACAGTTACCCGGGCACGAAGATAGGCTCCGGGATCATAGGCCGTGGAATGGATGTTACGCCGCCCCTGCTCCGAATAGATATCGGATATCACCGGTGTGCCGAATTCCTCCGCCAGCGAGGCCCGCAGATTCTGGGCAGAATTCTGCAGAGTTTCCGCAGCAAGGAGCACCCGCTCGCTGCTGGTACCGGCGGGAAACTCAACATCCACCATCACCTTGTTACCGAGCACCTTCGATTGCAGCGGCACGCTTAGCCAGCCGCTGTGCAACAACGACACGCAGATAATAAACATTGACAGGAAGCTGACCAGAACGAACCCTCGCCAGTTCAGGGCGCGCCCCATAAACGGCAAAACATGGCGCTGAACGGCTTCATCAAATCGGTCGTTCACTCGCTTGCTGAATTCGCCGGAGATCTTGCCGGAGCGCCGCATCGAATGGGCCAGATGGGAGGGGAGAATCCAAAGGGACTCCAGCAGCGACAGCATCAACACCGTGATCGCTACAATCGGCACCACGCGCATCAGGTCCCCTTCCGGACCTGGCAGGAACATCATCGGCAGGAAGCTTATGGCGGTGGTGATTACCGCTACAGTGATCGGCAGGGCCACCCGCTGCACTCCCTTGAGCACAGCAGCATGCCCTGGTCCCGTGCGGCGGGCCTGCTCATCGACACTTTCCCCCACGATCACTGCGTCATCCACCACAATACCGAGCACGAGAATGAAGGCAAACAGGGAAATGGTATTGAAGGAAAACCCTGTCAATGGAAGAACCGTACAGGCCCCGATCATGGCGACCGGAATTCCCAGAGCTACCCAGCCGGACAGCCGCCATCCAAAGAAAACGGCCAACAGCAGCACCAGCAGCACCAGCCCCTGCAGTGCGTTCTTCCAAAGCAGCCCCGAACGCTCCCGGTACTGATCCGAATCGTCGCTCCAGAGCACCAGATCGATTCCATCGGGCAGGTTTGCGGAAGCCACAAAGTCTTGCACTGCCTCAGCAGTTTCGACCACGTCCTGATTGCCAATACGGTAGACATCCAGCGCCACCGCCGGACGACCATTCAGCCAGGCAGCCATGGCATCCCGGCTGAACCCATCCCGCACATAGGCAAAGTCGCCCAGGGCGAGACGTTCGCCATCATCGCTGCGGCGCACCGTGAGGTCCCTGTAATCCTCTGGCTTGCTTGGCGTTTCCCCGGCCAGTATCAGTGAGTTGGCGCTTTCTCTGCGTAACAGGCCGCCGGACGTGCGCCCTAGGTTATCATGGATTGACTGAGCAATAGCGTCGAAAGTCAGGTCGTAGCGGTGCAGACTCTCACGGGTCACCTCCAGGGCGATTTCCCGCGCTGGCAGGCCTTCCAGCCGAATTTCTGCAATCGCGGGATGATCCAGCAGATGATCCCGTAATTGCCAGGCTATCTGATGCAGCGCCCTGGGCCGGGCATCTGCAACCACCAGCAACCGCGCCACCCGATTGCGCAGCACCGCCTCTGCAACCTCCGGGTCTGCCGCACCCTGGGGCAGGTTATTGAGGTTTTCCACCCTCACTGCCATTTCGTCCCGCACCTTGGAGGACACGTAACCTTCCACAACATCGACGGTAATCGAGCAAACGCCTTCCCGGGACTCACTGCGGATATTGCTGATGCCCTCTATGGTATAGAGGGCTGTCTCCAGCGGTGAGCAGAGGGTCTGCTCGACAACTTCCGGTGCCGCCCCGGGGAACTTTGCCACCACACCGATACGATCCAGAGGGAGATTGGGCAGGGTTTCCTGGCGGGTCTGAGGAATAGCCAGGAAACCGGCCACCAGCAAGAGCAGGGCCAGCAGGTTGGCAACCGCCGGGTTACGGGTAAACCAGGCAATACTCTGGAACATCAGTCGACACCACCGGCACTGGCAACGATAGACGAGGCGTTATCCGCAGGGGGTTTCTCCAGCACCCGGATCTGCGACCCTTCCAGCAAATGAGAGTTGCCCTCCCTCAGGATCTGTTCACCTGGCTGCAGGCCCTTACTGACATATACACTGTCGTCGTCCCGGTAAATCCAGGTGACCTCCCGACGGTAGATGCGGCTGGAGGGGTCCAGCAGCCAGACTTCGTTATGACTGATCATCGCAGAGCGCGGAATCACTGCAATACCACTCAGCTTCCGGCCCTGTATCCTTGCCTGCAGGAACACACGGGGCTCCAGGGGCACGGACCCGGAATCCGCATCCACCTCGGCAATCAACCAGCTCATCTGGTTACGACTGATGCCGCTTTCGCGGCGGGTAATAGTCCCCTGCCATTGCCGCTCCTTGCCACCGAACCGGCCCTCGAGGGTGACCGGCACTTCCAGCGCCTGACCCGGGCCAGCCCCGAATACTGCCAGCAGATCCAGCCATTCATCCGGTACCGGCAAACGCACCTCCATCCGATCGGAACTGAACAGCTGCCCGAGAGGCTGACCCGCCGTAACAGACTGCCCCTCGGTGACCTGCACCTGCTCAAGTCGACCCGAAAACGGGGCCACCATGGTGGCCCGAGCCAGGTCGCTCTCCGCCTTGCGCAAGGCCGCCTGGGCAACGTCTACCCGGGCTTCGGCCTCTTTCAGCTGGGGGACCTGAAGGGCGAAATCCGTGGCATTCCGGCTGGGGTTGCGGCGGGCAATCTTGGCATTGGCCTGGACCTGTTCCAGGTGCAGGCGGGCGGCAGCCAGGTCGTGGCGGCGCTGGGCCACCTCCAGTTCAAACGGCACCGGGTCCAGCCTGACCAGCGTTTCGCCCTGTTTCACCCAGGCCCCGTTGGCAAAGTTGTCGGATACTTCCACTACCTCGCCGGCCGCGCGGAATGCCAGCCCCAGCCGATCCCGGGCACGCGCCGTGCCCTGACTGTCCAGTTCCAGGGTGACCGATCCAAGCTCAACTTCATGAATCCGGAATTCCGGGGCCACCAGACTGGCGCCTCTTATCACTGTCTCCGGCGCGGTTGCATAAATCCCGGCCAGCACCAACAGCAGAACCGCCAGAACCCAGCCGGAGGCATAACGGGGGTCACTCACCCAGCGACGAAAAAAGGCCCGGGCCAGTTTCATATTGTTTCTCGACATAGACGTTACCGGTAAACGGATGCGATTCCCTCATGCACCTGTCATGATTTCCCTATACCTGCATAGGGTACCTCTGTTTCAGAACGTAACCTGCGACCTGCTTCAATAAATTCAAAGGGGAAGAGTTTCCCCGTCGCAGACGAGCATTAAAGTTCGTTAATCAGAGACTTCCTGGGCAATTGTTTGCCAATGCCCCACCGCGCTATCATTCTGCCTCCTTTTCACCAGTGAAGACAGCCAAGGATTCTGAGTCAGAGCCTTTGGCTCTCTTCACTTTTAAGGAACAGCTCCATGTCACAGCTTCATCATATTGTGGTGGTTGGCGGCGGTGCCGGCGGCCTCGAACTGGTTACCAGCCTCGGCAATCGGCTCGGCAAACACCGCAAGGCCCGTGTAACGCTGTTAGACGCGGGACTCACCCACGTCTGGAAACCGCTGCTTCACGAGGTTGCTTCCGGCTCGCTTGATGCCAACGCCAACGAAATCAACTACCGGGCCCACGCCAGCAAACACCACTATGAATTCCAGCTTGGCTGTATGTCCGGGCTGAATCGCTCGAAAAAACAGCTGGTTATTGCTCCCTTCCACGACGAAGAAGGTGACGAGGTAGTGCCGGAGCGCCATATTTCCTATGACACCCTGGTGATCGCAGTAGGCAGCACCGCCAACGATTTCGGCACCCCAGGAGCCCGGGAGTATTGCCTGTTCCTGGACAGCCTGAAGCAGGCGCGCCGTTTCCATGGCCTGATGCTCAATGCCTTCCTTCGCAAGAACCACGAAGCCCAGACAGGCAGGGAGCACGCCCTCAGCATTACCATCATAGGTGCCGGTGCCACCGGGGTGGAACTGGCCGCCGAGTTGCGTCTCGCCTCCCGGGAGCTGCCGGTCTATGGCATGAACCACCTGCGGTCATCGGATGTATCCATCTCAGTGATTGAGGCCGCCGACCGGATACTGCCAGCCCTGCCGGCCCGACTCTCTGGCGCGGCCACCCGGGAGCTGGAGCGGCAGAAAGTGCAGGTGCTCACCGGGCAACCGGTCAGTGAGGTTCGGGAAAACAGCATTGTCATGAAAGATGGCACCGAGCTGCCCTCGGAAATGACCATCTGGGCCGCTGGCATCAAGGCACCGGATTTTCTTGCAGCGCTGGACGGGCTGGAGGTTAACAGAGGGAACCAACTGGTGGTGGAGCAAACCCTGCAGACAACCCGGGACAGCGATATCTTTGCCTTTGGCGATTGTGCCTCCTGCCCGCAACCAGACTCTGATCGCCCCGTTCCGCCACGGGCCCAGGCCGCTCACCAGCAGGCAGATGCGCTGTTCAGGACGCTTTGCAACCGCCTGGAAGGCAAGCCGGATGTGGCCTTTGTCTACAAGGACCACGGTTCACTGATCAACTTCAGCCGCTATACCACCGTCGGCAACCTGATGGGCAACCTCTCCGGGCGCAGCATGTATATCGAAGGGAAGGTCGCACGGCTGTTCTATGTGTCACTATACCGGATGCATCAGGTCGCCCTGCACGGCCTCCTTCGCACCGGCATTATCTGGCTGATGGACAAAATCAGCCGCGCCATGCATCCGCGGCTCAAGCTGCACTGAGGGCGGCCTGAACCAGGCTGCGGTAGCGATGACATACCCAGATTCGGAGTTTTGATGGATCCCACCTTCACCCTCGTTGGTGCCATGATGCTGGTACTCAGCATCATCCTCAGCTCCTTGTCCAGCCGGGTAGGGATGCCGGTGCTGCTTATTTTTCTGGCGGTGGGCATGGTGATGGGGGAGGATGGCCCCGGCGGTATCCGCTTTGATGATTTCGAACTGGCGTTCGTGATCGCCAATCTGGCGCTGGCCGTGATTCTTCTGGATGGCGGCATGCGCACCCGCAAGGAAACCTTCCGGGTCGGCCTGCGCCCTGCAGTCGTGCTGGCAACCATCGGGGTATTCATGACCGCCGCCGGTGCCGGCCTGGTAGCCTGGTGGGTGTTCGACCTGAACTGGATGACCGCTCTGCTGGTCGGGGCCATCATCTCCTCCACCGATGCTGCAGCGGTATTTTCCCTGTTGCAAGGACGCGGCCTGCATCTGAACGAACGGGTGAGCGCCACCCTGGAAATCGAATCCGGCAGTAACGACCCCATGGCGATTTTCCTGACCATGATGCTGGTCACGCTGATCGGCACACCCGGGAGCTCAGCTCTTTGGCAGAGCCTGGGGATGCTGCTTCAGCAATTCCTGATCGGAGGCATGGCGGGTGTTGCCGGCGGTTATGTGATCGTGGCGTTAAGCAACCGGATGCATCTGACGCCCGCGCTCTATCCTCTGCTCGTGGTTGCCTGTGGCCTGGCGCTGTTTTCCGCAGCTAACCTGCTTGGGGGGAGCGGTTTTCTGGCCATCTATCTGGCGGGCGTAGTGATCGGGAACCAGCCGGTGCGCATGATGCCGATGATTCTTCAGGTGCATGACGGACTTGCCTGGCTGGCCCAGCTCTGCCTGTTCCTGATGCTGGGGCTGCTGGTCTCCCCATCCCAGCTAATGCCGCTGGCCGCTGGTGCCTTGCTGCTGTCGTTTGCGCTGATTTTCATTATTCGCCCTCTGACCATACTGACCACTCTGTGGCCCTTCGGGTACAACCGCCGGGAACTGGGATTCATTGGCTGGGTCGGCCTGCGCGGAGCAGTGCCGATTGTGCTGGCACTGTTCCCGGTAATTGCCGACCTGCCGGATGCCCAGACCGTCTTTCACGTCGCCTTCTTCGTGGTGCTGGTATCGCTTCTGGTCCAGGGTATGACCATGGCACCCCTGGCCCGTTACCTGAACCTGGAAGTACCAGCCGGTGAGGATCCTTACCGCCGCCTGCCGCTGGACGTACCTGCCGCGGGGGACCATGAACTGATGCTCTTTCCCTTGCGGGGTAACAACTGGGCAACGCCCAGCCCGCTGGGCCAGCTACGATTGCCGGATAACACCGCCATTGCCGGAGTCTTCCGGGATCGCACCTGCCTGCAACCGACACCGGATCTGGAAGTCAGCAGCGGCGACGTGCTGGCCATGTTTGCCACACCGGCAGCCGTTGGCGAGCTTGGCAAATCTCTCAGCGGTCGAAGGGCTCCCCGGCACCTGGCCGAGCGGGCCTTCTTCGGGGACTTCGTGCTTAATGGCGATGCCCTGCTGGGGGATGTGGAGCAGGTGTACGGCGTTGAGTTCGACCAACTGGCTCCGGAACTGACCCTGGCGGAATGCTTTGCCCGCAAGACCAAAGGCCACCCGGTGGTGGGGGACAAGGTAGTACTCGGCCCTGTAACCCTGGTTGCCCGGGCAACTGAGGCGGACCGGGTCACCAAGGTGGGCCTAAAAATGGATGGTGGCAGCAGAATCTGAACGGTTTAAATTTTGCTAACAAACTTAACAAAAGGCTTTAACACAGGGCCTGTGGCCTGTGCTATAAATGCACTGACTGGATTAATTATTGGTAAGTTATGGGCACTTTTCTCCTTCGGACACTACTTGCAGCGCTGCTGAGCTCCCTGCTGATACCGGCTTCCGGCGCAGCAGAGGACCTGCTGGCCCGCGCCGATACCCGTATGCCCCATCCACAGACCCAACCACAAGCCGATGGGTCGATTACCCGGGTACTGGTGCGCAAATCCGAGCGCCGACTGTTTCTGATACAGGAGGACAGCATTCTGCGTAGCTACAGGATTTCTCTGGGTGATAATCCCGAGGGTCACAAGCTTTACGAGGGTGATGAGCGCACACCGGAAGGCGACTACACACTGGACTGGCGCAACCCCGGAAGCGACTTCTACAAATCCATTCATGTATCTTACCCCAATGAGCAAGATATCGATAAAGCCCGGGCCTGGGGCCTGGATCCCGGCGGCAGCATCATGATTCACGGGCTGCCGAATGAGGCCGGGGACCTGGCTTTCGCCTTCAATGGCCTGGACTGGACCGACGGCTGCATTGCGGTAACCAACGAAGCCATGGAAGAGATCTGGAACCTGGTCCCTGACGGTACCCCGATCAGCATCCTCCCCTGAACGAATTCTGTCCCCAGAATTAAGTTACTGTCATAACATAAGAAAATTCACCTATCCCCGGTTAACATTTCCGCACAACGTGCATTACACTGTTACACGTATCAGGTCGCCGGGCTTTCCGGGCCTGGCCATCGGGGCAATGTCCGAATCGCTGAAATAATGGCTGAGGACTGAGCCTCAGGAAATAACACCATCAATAAGGGGAAACGAGATGCGTAAGCTGACAATCGCAGGTTTTGCACTGGCCACTATGGTTACCGCCGGCTGTGCGACTACCGACCAGGGTGCCGTTGAGGAAGCAACGGCTACCGCAACGTCCGCAGAACAGACTGCAGAAAATGCACTGAACACCGCCAACAGCGCTGCAAGCGCTGCGCGTCGCGCGCAGTCCACCGCTGAAGAGGCACTGGCTGCCGCACGTAAAGCACAGCGTACAGCCGAAGAGTCCAACGAACGCGCCAAGCGCATGCTGGAGCGTGCCAGCCAGAAGTAAGGCTGTATAACGCAACAGTAAAAGGCCGGGTTTTATCCCGGCCTTTTTTGTGGGCAGCTCGTCGGCAAGCGTTCTATTCACCGGGCTGTTGAGTCTCTCCGTCACCCGAGACGCCACCAAATCCGCCTTTGCCCGTTGATTTGCCGCTGTTCATGAAGGTATTCATGATCTCCATCGGTAGCGGGAACACAATGGTAGAGGAGTTGTTATTGCTCATATCCGCCAGGGTCTGCAGATAGCGCAACTGCATGGAACCGGAGTTGCTGGACATCACCTCGGCCGCCTCCACCAGTTTTCTCGATGCCTGCAGCTCCCCCTCCGCGTGAATCACCTTGGCGCGACGTTCACGTTCGGCCTCAGCCTGACGGGCGATGGCGCGGATCATATTTTCATTCAGATCCACATGCTTGATTTCCACATTGGCCACCTTGATGCCCCATTCCTCGGTCTGGGCATCTATGATTTCCTGGATGTCTGAGTTCAGCTTATCCCGCTCGGACAACATCTCGTCCAGATCATGCTTGCCCAGCACCGAACGCAGGGTTGTCTGGGCCAGCTGGCTGGTGGCGGAACCATAATCTTCCACACGGATAATGGCCCGCTCCGGATCCGTCACCCGGAAATACAGCACGGCATTAACCCGCACCGTCACGTTGTCCTTGGAGATTACATCCTGACTGGGCACATCCAGGGTGATCACGCGAAGATCCACGCGCACCAACTGCTGGATGCCGGGAATCACGATAATCAGGCCCGGGCCCTTCACACCCTGGAACCGGCCCAGGAAAAACACCACGCCACGCTCATACTCCGGCAGGATCTTGATGGCCGAACCCAGAATCAGCAACAGCACCACGGTGGGTGCAAGATAGGGAATCAAATCTCCGATCATGATTTCTCCTCAGCCTTTACCTGGCTTTTTCTCCGGTGGTCAATCAGACTGTTCCGGCGCAACTTCTGCCGTCAATCCCTCTATAGCGGTCACACGCAGGGCCTGCCCCTCACGTACCGGGCTGTTACTTACCCCCTTCCAGCGCTCGCCTGAGAGCCGCACATGGCCCCGGTAGCGACCTTCCCGCGGGACAAAACTTTCCAGTGCTACGGCGTGTTCGTGGGTCATCTGCTCCATGCCGGAAACAGGATCGCGCTTGCGCAAGCCTACGAACCGCATCACGGTCCAGAGCGTGAACCCGGCAGCCACTGCGGCGGTGCCACCGATAGTGGGCAGGGAAATATTCCGGTGACTGCCGTCCATCAAAATCACTGACCCGATCACAAAGGCCACGATACCGCCGATCCCCAGCATTCCGAAGCTGGGCACAAACGCCTCGCCAACGATAAAGGCCAGCCCCAGCAGTATCAGCGCCAGCCCGGCATAATTGACCGACAACACCTGGAACGCAAACAACGCGAGAATCAGACAGATAGCACCGATCACCCCTGGCACCATGGCACCGGGATTCGCCAGCTCGAAAATGATCCCGTAGAAACCGATGATCATCAGGAAATAGGCCACATTCGGGTCGGTGATCACCGACAGAAGCCGGGTGCGCCAGTCCGGTGCGGAACGCACCAACTCCAGGTTCGCCGTCGACAGTGTTTGCGCGCCGCCAGCCATCTTCACGGTGCGGCCATCCAGGCGGGAAAGCAAGTCGCCGAGATCGGTGGCGACCAGATCAATCACATTCTTTTCCAGAGCTTCCTCAGCGCCCAGATTCACAGCCTCGCGCACCGCCTGTTCGGCCCAATCCGCATTCCGCCCATGGCGTTCCGCCAGGCCGCGGATATAACTGACGGCATCCTCCAGTATCTTGCGTTCCATGGCCGTGTTACCACGTCGCTTGTCGCCACCAGAGGTGTCTTCCCCGGCGGAGTCATTGCCTTTTTCAGAATCGGATGTCTTCTCAGGCGCGGCCGGTTGCTGTGGATCTGAGCCTGGCAAGCCACCCATCTGCACCGGTGTAGCAGAACCCAGATGAGTGGCCGGAGCCATCGCCGCCACATGGCTGCCATAAAGAATATAGGTGCCGGCACTGGCCGCCCGTGCCCCTTCCGGGGACACATAGGTCACCACCGGTACCGGTGAAGCCAGGATTTCCTTGATGATGCTGCGCATGGAGTTCATCAGTCCGCCCGGCGTGTCCATACGCAGTATGACCAGTTCCGCGCCGTCCTCGGCAGCCTGCTCAATACCGCGGATCACATAGTCCATGGTGGCCGGCCCTATCGCACCCTCCACCGTCAGCACCAGTGCCGTGCCACGCGGTGACTGCTGGGCGACCACCTGGCTGGTCAGCGAAACCATCAGCAACGCTACCCCCAGCGCCATGCACGCCAGCCACCAGCGGGCGACACCGGCGGTCATCAGACGACTCCATGGCTGAGGCTCCATGCTTCCTCCGAAGTTCAGAACAAACGTGACAAAACCGGGACCGGCAGCCGCTTCAGTAAGAAGCTGATCGGTGTCCAGGGCCAGCGTGGCACATACACCTCAGGCTTTTCCGATTCGATGGCTTTCACCATAGCATGGCACCCGGTTTTGGTATCGACAATAAACGGCGCGTTTTCCACCTTCTCATTGATGGCTGTGCGGATATAGCCCGGATAAAGCGTCGTAACGCGGATCGGAGAATGACTTTTCTTCAGCTCCACCCTCAGCCCCTCCGCGAGCGCCGCCAGCCCTGCCTTGGTAGCGGCGTAGGTGGTAACATTCTTTGGCATTCCCCGTACCGCTGTCACGGAAGATACCACCACCAGCTGACCGCGGCCCTGCTGCCGCAAGATTTCCATCGCTGCTTCCATCTGGGCCAGGGCAGAGACAAAGTTGGTTTCCGCGGTCTGACGGTTGGCATCGAAGCGGCCGGTACCCAGCGGCTGGCCCTTGCCAATACCGGCGTTGACGATGAACCGGTCCAGGATGCCAAACTCGTCCCGGAAGGCACGGAATACCTCGAACACCTGGTCGTGATTATTTACATCCAGAGAACGAACCGAAATAGTCAGGGAGGGATGAGCCTGCAGCAGTTCGTCGCGCAACTGATCCAGGCGTTCGGTACGGCGCGCACAGAGGGCAAGGTTGTTGCCCCGGGCTGCAAACTCCCGGGCCATTCCCTCACCCAGTCCGGAGCTGGCCCCGGTGATCAGGATATTACCTGGCATGTTATCTCCTTGTTCTCGCTCTGTATGCCGGGTAATGAGTGTGTCACAGACAGGTCAGAAAAGCAGTTGCCGGCTGGGCTTTCCGGTTTCATCCGGCAGCGCTGGCCCCATCGGCTGTTCGGAAGCCACCCGGGCCAGCCGTTCACCGATCATTCGGGGCAAGCCATCCCCGCGATCCACCGCCAGTTCGATCGCGCGGCGTTTCACTTCCACACCCGGATAACGCTGCTGCAGCTCCGCGACCTTTTGCATGGTCTGTTGCCAAAGAGCCTTACGCTCGGCTGCACTATATTCTTCCTTTGGCCTGTGCACCTCCAGCCATACCTCGCCGTCGCTGACACCGACTTTTACCGGCTCCCTGATGATCCGGACCGGTGTGCCTTTGGACACCATGCGGACAAACCGGGAGATGTCCTCGTTGTACATCCGGAAACAGCCGTGGCTGACCTGGGTTCCCACCCCGAACTGCTTGTTGGTGCCGTGAATGAGATAGCCGTCCTCGGACAACATAAGCGCATGACTGCCCAGTGGATTCTGCGGGCCGGGGGGAATGACGCGGGGCAGGTAATCGCCGGCAGCCTCATACTCCGCGCGGATACTGGCCGGCGGATACCAGGCAGGGGATTCCAGGGGCATTGTGACCCGTGCATCGGTCAGCGGCGATGGGTTTTCATCGGTACCGACACCCACCGGATAAACCTGCACGCCCTGTTCCGTGAAGTAGTAGAGGCGGTATTCCGCGAGATTGATCACAATGCCCTCACGCTCACCGTCCGGCAAAACGTAGTGCCGCGGCAATACCACGCGAGTACCATCCCCCGGCAGCCAGGGATCCACGCCGGGATTGGCCTTGGCCAGCTCCAGATACCCCAGGCTCAGCCGTTCACCAATACCGGCAAAGGTTTCTTCATAACGGGTGGTGTAAACCGCAAGTTCGCCCGCCAGATCTCCCCGAGGCTTGAACACCGGCACACGAGGGGTGACAGTGTCCGCTTCACCGGACGCATCACCCTTGTCGATGGCCGGCTGGCTAGCGGTTCCAGCAGCCGCAACCACTGCCCCGGCCACTGTCAGCCACAGCCCCAGAAGCAGGCCTGACACAAATCGTTTATCCGCCGTTCGCACTCCGGAAAATTCCATCATAAACATTCGCTGATTACCCACGGTCTGGCCGCCAGGACCTGACTACATTCGAGATACAGACTCATGATAACCGCCACGCAGCCCCGGAGTCAGCCACTCTTCTCACTGCTTCTGGCCCGGTGGCTGCTACCAGGCTGTCAACCAGAACCGGTTTCCCGGGAGTACCCTGGTCAGCAATGGCTTATTTCAGCTGCTGTTTCCTGGCGTTTTCCATGATGCGGTGAAACACCCCCAGGGCCATCTCGATATCCTCATCGCTGATACCCTCCAGCATTTCCTCCCGCAGCTGGTCTGCCCGGGCACTCAGCTCATTCATGAAGTCGCGGCCATTTTCGGTCAGGTGCAAACGGCGCGCTCGGCGGTCACGGGGGCAAGCACGGCGCTCGACCAGGTTCTGCTCTTCCAGACTGTCCAGCAAGCGCACCAGGGTGGGGTTCTCAATAGCCATCAGGTTCGCCAGCTCCCGCTGGGTCAGCCCTTCACCGCCCTGCTCCAGGTTCACCATGGTAGACCAGCGAGCCTGGGTGACCCCCAGATCCTTGAGACGCTCATCCAGCAGTTTTCGCCAGCGGCGGGTAACCCGCGCAACGGCAAAAGGAAACTCATCTCTCATATACGTTCTCTCCGATTGGTTGGCCGCCCCTGTCGGGTTCACTAGCAGAAATCAATAATAGTATGCTAATGTTACCCGGAAGAACAGTTACCGGAAGGAAATTGTCATGCGGATTTACCGAAATCCAGGCTATTCTCGTCCGGGTCAGAACTCTCTGCAAACGCCTCGTTCCTGGGATCAATCTCCGCAATAACTGAAGAGGCTTCCGGCATTGCGGAGACAAAGTGCTCCTGCTCATCCACGGGCACATCCACGGTATGGCTGATCCGATAACGGGTAATCACAGCCAGCACAACCAGAAAACCGGCACTACCCATAAACAGGCCCGGGGGCCCCAGCAGTGCAATCATCTGGCCCATCACCACCGGGCCAATGACACTGCCCACACCATAACTCAGCAGCAAGGTGGCACTGGCAGCCACAATACGGTGGCTTTCCATACGGTCATTGGTGATCGCCACTGCAATCGGATAAACGTTGGCAGACAGGCCTGTGAACAGGCCCACCAGCAGGGTCGCGAGCCACAGGGAACCGATGCCCAGCACCGCAATAGCGCCGGCGGAGACGGCCGCCACCAGCGCCACCACAAACATGACTCGGCGGCGATCAAAGCGATCACAGATTATCCCCATGGGCCAGGCCAGTAACATGGCAGCCACGATGGCACTGGCCATAAAGGCGGAAGTGCCCCCCGGGTCCAGCCCGGAGAGCGTGGCATACACCGGCCCCAGTGCGTAGAAGGCGCCGATCAGCACACCGCAGACCAGCGCTCCCGCGACACCGCTGAACGATTCCCGCGCCAGCGTCAGCAGTGACAGATGACCGCTGTCTTCAATCACCGGAGCTTCCATACGGGTCAGCGCCAACGGGATCAGCGCCAGGCTCAGCAGGATGGCTGCCAGGGAGAACAGCTGAAAATCGCCCGGATCCCCCAGGTTTACAAATAGCTGACCGCCGGCTGCGGACAGATAGAACACTGCCTGATAGACCGCAAACAGGGCCCCCCGGTTGGCATTGGTGGCCCGGCTACTGAACCAGCTCTCGATCACCACCAGTACGCCGGCAATACAGAAACCGGAGAGCGCTCGCAGCGCAGCCCAGAAAAACACATTCACCGCCACCGGATAAAGCATGGCCGACACCGAGGCCAGGGCGGCAAATGCCGCGAACGCGCGGATATGCCCCACCCGCCGGATAATCCGGGGCACAAACAGGGTGCCGAGCACAAACCCGATCGAGTAGCAGACCAGTACCCAGCCGATCACATCCGCTGACACCGACTCGATACTCAGGCGGATTCCCAGCAGAGTCATCAGGAATGCGTTGCCACTGACCAGCAGCACGATGCTGAAAATCAGCGCGGAAAGGGAAGCGACCATTCGGGTCATGGGGGCGCAACTCCGTAACCACCATCACAGGCGGAAAAGATGTCTGTTCAGAACGGGTAGCAGGCTCAGCGCCAGTTTCAGCAGGCATTAGACCAGTGTTCGCCAGCTTCATCACTAGGCAATTTCCGAAGCCGGAGGATTCTCCTTTAAACCGCGCCACAAAAGGGTTTAACATTATTTTACATTAAGGTGACGTAACACACTGCGCACTTCGGACGGAGTAATATGGGCGCGGTTGATTGCCACCGATCATCAGACCCGAGAGCCAAGGATTATGAAAAAGACGGACTGGCCCATCCGCTGGGACCTCCTGCTTCGCTACCGCCTGATCGAAATTGTTGCCCTCTGGGAAGGGCGACTGACTACGAACCATATCTGTCATAACTTCGGTATCGGTCGGCAGCAGGCTTCCAAGGATATCAACACCTATCTTCGGGCACTGGCACCCGGCAATCTGGAATATGATCGCCACCTGAAAGGCTACATTCCATCCGACTCATTCCGGCCGGTGGTGACAAGGGGCGAGCCGGACGAATACGTCGATATGCTGGCGACGCAGGACTCCCTGAGCAGCACCTTTGAAACGCTTGATATCGGCCTGCCCAGCAGCACCCTGCTGCAGGGCCCCACCCGCAAGGTGCGGCCCGCGGTCATGCGCGCAGCGGTAGCCGCCACCCGGCAAAACCGCCAACTCAAGGCCGAGTATGTATCCCTTGGCGACGGCATAACCAGACAACTGGCACTGGAGTCCCACAGCCTTATCTGCAGTGACCGCTGCTGGTATCTGCGAGCCTGGTGTTACAACACCGGCCGATTCCGCAATTACCCTCTGAGCCGTTTCCGTGGCACACCGGTGGTCAGTCCGCACCGAAGCCGCCATAACCAGAACCAGGACGAGGAATGGAACCGGGTAATCAGGCTGACGGTGGTGCCCGACCAACGCCTGTCCCCCAGCCAGCGGGCTGTGATTGCCCAGGATTACGGAATGAAGGATCAGCGCATGGAGCTGACAACCCGCGCGGCGCTGGCATCCCATGTGCTGACCCGGCTGGGCATTCGCCCCGGCAACCCGGACCCTGACCCACTGATCCAGCAGCTGGAACTGGCCAACTCCGTCCCTGCCATGCAAGCTTCCTGTAACCGGCAAAACCGGGCAACCGTTGCCGGCGGTCCTGGCGTCACACAACAGATCAGCGCATCGCGGAGCCTCTGATTAACCCAACGGGACACTGGTAAGCCGCAGCAGCGAATCTGCTAAACTTGCGGAAACCCTTCACCGGCAGCGTTGCATGGCCCGGCTACTTCTTGCGCTCTTTCTGCTATTTCAGGCGTCACTGACACTGGCACAATCCGACTGCGGCAGGCCCGCTACACCCATTGCATCGGTTCAGGGCCCGGATGAAGCATCCCCCATGGCAGGACGCGAAGTGACCGTGGAAGGCATTGTCACCCGGGATGCCCGCCACGGCACGGGACTGAAAGGCTTCTACCTGCAGCAAGCCGATAACGAAGCCGACGACAACCCTGCCACATCCGAAGCCCTGTTCGTCTATACCCGTAAAAGCGGGGGCCAGGCCGGCGATCGTCTCCGGGTAAGGGGTTATGTTAAGGAGCACCACGGGCTGACCGAACTGGTCCGGGTGAGTGCGCTGCACATCTGCGGTCGTGGACAGCAGCCCGCAGCGCTGGAACTCTCCCTGCCCTGGAGTGAGAAACAGCTGCCGGAAGCCCTGGAAAATATGCGGGTCACAGTCACCGACCCGCTGACAGTCGTCGACCTGCATCACCTTTACCGCTATGGTCAGGTGACCCTCGCCACCCGGGACCAATGGATCCCCACCCAGCGTCAAAGGCCCGGCCACAAGATGCCGTCAGTGCTGGAAAAGCAACAGAACGCCCGGCTGGTCCTGGACGACGGCAGCAGCATCACTAACCCTGACCGCATCGCCTGGCTGGGCAACAGACGCCCGCCCCGGGCAGGTGAACAAACCGGTACTATGACCGGTATTCTTGATTACCGGTTCGATGCCTGGCGCTTGCATCCGGACCGTCCGCCCAGGCTGCTGCGGCGCAACCCCAGGCCTGACGTTCCGCTGCGTCCGGCGGAGGCCAACCTGCGGGTTATGACAATCAACCTGCACAACTACTTTAATGGCAACGGCCGGGGAGGAGGCTTTGAGAGCAGCCGCGGAGCCCGGTCACCCGATGCGCTCATGCGCCAGACTGACAAACTGGTGGCGGCACTCACCATGCCGGATCCGGATATCATCGCCGTTATGGAGCTGGAAGCCGATGGATATGGTGCACACAGCAGTATTGCCCAGATTGCCCGCGCGCTCGGCGAGCCCTGGCGATTCGTGCACACGGGTCAGGACCAAAGCCAGCGAGCCATCCGCAACGGCTTGCTGTACCGAGCGGATCGGATACAACTCCGGGGAGCAACGCAACGTCTGGAATTGGCGAAGCACCAGGGCCGGCCAGTGCTGGCGCAATCCTTCAGTCTGATCGGTGCCGGGCCGCAAGTGCGCATCGCTGTGACCCATCTCAAATCGAAATCCTGTCGGGGAGCCGAGGGCACCAACCGGGATCAGGGCGATGGCCAGGGGTGTTGGGCCGAAGCGAGAACCCGGGCAGCGGAACGCATTGCCGCCTGGCTGGACAGCTTGCCGGAAGCCGACAGCCACCGGGGCACTCTGATCACCGGCGACCTCAACAGCTATGCAAAGGAAGATCCGCTCATCGCTTTGGCGCAGGCCGGTTATCGCAATCTGGCGTCTGACGATGCGTACAGCTTCCGCTACAAGGGCCGACGCGGCACGCTGGATTATGCCCTGGCCGATGGTCAGCTGGCAGCGGCAGTGCTGGCCAGTCTCTACTGGCCAATTAACAGCGATGAAGCCCCCGGACTGGGTTATGACGGGCCGGAAAGTGTCCGGCAAGAAGGGCCCTGGCGGGCTTCCGACCATGACCCTGTGATTACCGACCTGCGCCTGTGATTCTTGCCGTTCCGCCAAAACATGTGGGCGGTCAAGCCAAAGCCCTGGCTGAAAGCACCGTTAAACTGACTGGACAATAACCACACAGGATGTAAACGTGAACCTTACAACCCCCGATCTCTGGCCACTGGCCCGCACCGGCCAGCGGCTGCTCACCCGCACCCGCAAGCGGCAAGCCCTCGTTCAGGGTCGCCGATTGGTCTGGCTGGAACGTGGCAACCCGGGCCCCGGCCGGCCCACCGTGGTGTTGCTGCACGGTTTTGCCTCCATGAAAGAAAACTGGAGCCCATGGCTGCCATTCCTGCCGGACGACTGGCACCTGCTGGTCCCGGACCTGCCGGGGCTGGGGGAAAGCGACTACCATCCGGGTGAAAACTATACCTTTGAGGCCCAGGCCCTGCGCCTGCGAGACTGGCTGGTTGACTTACCGGTCGGAGAGATCCACCTGGTGGGCAACTCCATGGGCAGTGGCATTGCCTCGATACTGGCCCGACGACTGGAGCCAGGGCCCGCCTCCCTGACCCTCCTCAACAGTGCCGGAATTCCGGAATCCTCCAACCCGCCCCCGGATGCGGGCAAGGTGGCAGAAGAACGCGGCAGCCTGCTGATGCCCGACAACCTGCGGGAGGTATACCGGCTCTTCAACTCGGTAGGCAATGGCCGGCCAACCGTCTCCGGGCTTGCCATGACAGCACTGCTTGGCCCGGACCTGATCGCCCGCAAGGGGGCACTGATTCACATCTTCAATAGCTTGCTGGCCGACCCGTTGGCCCCGGCGCGCCACCTGAAGCAGCTGAACACCCCGCTTCAGGTACAGTGGGGGGAGCGTGACAACATCACACCCATTGCCTGCCTGGACTGGCTGAAAGCCCATCAGCCGACCGCGGACTACCGGATTTTCAAAGGGGTAGGGCACCTGCCCATGCTGGAGGCTCCCGGTAAGTCATCCCGTGCACTGGCCGAGTTTGTCCGGCAACACAACGGCTGATTGGCCTTTTTAGCCATCCAAACCGTCAGTGCAGTCATGGGTGTCAGGGATTGCACAGGTCATACTCAGTTCACACCTTAAACAATAAAAATTAAATGAACGAGGAGCATGCCATGTCCGCCTCAGGCTCTACATCTCCGGATTTTGGCCTGCCAGCCATTTACTTGCATGTTCTGGCAGAGCTTTTGAGATCCCTCGGCGTGGATGAGCAATCCCTGATGTTAAGAGTGGGACTGGACCCGTCACGGATGAAATCCACCGACCTGCGGGTCAGCCTTCCCCAGGCCAGCGAATTTGTCACCCGGGCCATGATCGAAAGTGGTGAACCGGGACTGGGTGTTATGCTGGCCCGGGAAATGAAACTGCCCCTGCACGGCGCACTGGGTGTTGCGGTGATGAGCAGCCGAACACTCAAGGAGGCGCTGGACCTGATGACCCGTTACCTGCTGCTACGGGCACCCCATCTGGAAATCAGCCACCGCCATGAGGGTGACAAGGAGATTTTATCCATCTTCTCCAGAGTGGACCTTGGCCCGCTGCACGTGTTCACCATGGATGCCATGCTGTACGGCTGCGCGGTAATGGGCAGCCAGCTGACCGGCGGGGCGGTACCCGGTACTGAAATCCGTCGACGCGGCCCGAAACCCGGCTATTTCCGGTATTTTGCGGCTGACCTGCCCTGCAAAGTGGTGTACGACTGTCCGGAAGACGCTATCGTGATTCCCTCCCGGGATCTGGAACTGCCGATTCGCTTCACCGACAACCAACTGGCGGAAGTGTCCCGTGCCCAGTGCGAGGAAGCCCTGCAACACCTGACCGAAGATGCCGGTTTTGCCTGCCGGGTGCGCCGGGTGATTGAAACCAGTTATCCATTCCCCCCTAAGCTGGCGCGGGTTGCGGGCACACTGTTTGTGTCCGAGCGAACCCTCAAGCGCCGGTTGCAGGAAGAGGAAGCGAGTTTCCAGCATCTGGTGGACCAGGTGCGGCTGGACCGTGCCGGGGAGCTGCTGGCCAACACCAGCATGACCCTGAGCCAGATTGCCGATGCGCTGGGCTATGCGGATGCCGCCAACTTTACCCGTGCCTTCAAGCGCTGGACCGGCGCAAGCCCCAGCCAGTTCCGGGCTGGCAGCCACAAGCCCAAATCGGCACCAACAAGCGAAGGCCTGTCTGTTTCAGCCTAGTGTCCCGTCTGGTTAATTCGCTGATCTACTGCGTGGCGCTGAGGCCCCTGGCCAAGGCGCCAGTGCGCAGGTGTGGTGGTTCCACATCAAGTGCTGGCAACACCGGCCAGGGGC
>JACIZI010000040.1 GCA_014359475.1 Marinobacter sp.
ACAGGCCGTAAAGCTAAGCTGCGACACCAAAAAGTAGTTCGATTCCATTTTGGAAGAGATTGCAAGGTGTGTATGAATTCCCTTTTGCTTTTTTCAGGAGCGTCACATAGTTTCGGACCTATAAATAGGATATCAGACTCGATCAAAACAGAACCTTCGATAATTTGGCTTATTCCGGAATAAGACTTCCATTTGATATCACCTTTGATGGAGATGGATATCTGATATTTCCCCAACTTGAAGGTTTCAGCCTTTCCATCGACGATAGCGTCGAAACCGGGTCCAGTACGCAAGCGAGTCAATCGCTGTAATCTTTCTTCGCTGAGGTGACCTCCGGTAGCTGTATCCATTATAGCGGAAGAAAAACAATAGTACCGGGTTCCATTCCACAATGGGAGATTTTTCAGATAATCTAGAAATTCAGATTTCATAAACCCATTTTCTTCATCGTGTCGGTCTCCCATCAACAATACATTTCCATAAATATAACACGGTCCACTAATCTGAACTGCAAAACCGGTATGGGAAGTCCACCAAAGGCGGCCATCCGCCATCTTGGATATCTGATACTCGTTTAATCGGTACCTATTTTGAGGAATCATCTGCATGATCCTTGTAGAACCTCTTTATCGGTAAATCGGGCAGCCTTTCCGATTGAGATGAAACCCGCAACGTCAGCCCTTCGATGCTCTTAATCACCGGCTCGTCTCCCGGAATCAGCGGTGATGGACTGCTCGCATTCCACAGTTCGGCGCCAACTTTTACCTTGCCGCTGGTTCCGCTCCACTGCTGAACCGTACATATTTTCCCAATCATGCCCTCAGGACCGCAAGCTGAATTCCGCTTGCGATATCGAATCATCCAGAACAACGGTACGATGAGATGCTCGAAGATTTCATAAATGACAATGCAGATGAGTACTGTAATCAGGCCATATTTCATAGGAGCCTCGGCCTATGAGCCGTTTAAAGAGTTATTCTGATTTTAGTCCTGAAAGATACCGCCGCTATTATTCAGGAATGGATACGCTATCATCGTCATATACGCCGCTTTCCGCAGTTCGATGGCAAGCGATACAGTTCGACAATGAACCCACAGACTTTCTTTGGACCATCTGCGGCGTGATTTCATGATGCTCCTTGCGAATACAAGGAATGTCTGTGATTCGCAGCGGTGTCATGCCTCCCAGACAGCGCATTATTTTGCCAGATAGTTTGGCAGATGATTTATCAGCGGCATTCGAGGCCAGATACTCACTGATCTCAAGCCTTGCGCCCTCATCGAGGTCCACCGTTTCTCCGAAATGATCATCGGTGCCTTCAAGGATTTTTTTCCACGATGCAGCAGGCAATAATTCCGGTTGATAGACGAAATGGCAGGCACCGCATGAGTCGGTATAGGCGGCGCTGTTGACCGGTTTCAGGTTCTTGTCACCCCTATGATTATGTTCTTTGTGTTTGCGCTCTCTGCGTTGATGCCTTTTATCGTCATCGTCTGCACTTATGGTCGGTGCAAAGACAACCAAAAGCATTAACAGCGATACCCACCACATGATTTTTTTGCGCGAAATGTTCATGGTCTGTTCCTTTCCGTTCCGTGCCGGTGATACAAGCAGAGGCCCGCCTTCCTTTAATGCGGGTCAAAGTTAATCGACGATCAGGTGCCCAACCGTCAACACCAGAAACATGGCAACAAAAATCACCGGTTGGGTATGGATCTGATAAGCATACTTGCGAAAAGTTTTGGGGCACAACTTGAATTTTATGAGAAAGCCCAAAGCGATCACGGTCACCATCACTATCAGCCCAAGTTCAGGCAGAGCCGACGATTTGCAGCGCGAAGACAACCAGTGCCATAGGGCAATGCCAAGGATCGCCGGATTGAGATAGTAATGCAGCCACATGAGGGCCTTTTTCTGCGTCCGGTTAAGATTCGCCAGTGCTTTCTTTAATTCGATTCGCAGAGGCGCAAATCGATTCGTCCCCTTAATCAGAAGACTCAAGGCTACAGGCAGGTTCGCCACAAGTAGGAGCCATGCGGCCATCTGCCCGGCGGTTTCATTGCCTTCATTATCGGACTCCAAAAATGGGATGCTGTGCTGGTCCTCTCGCTCAAAATGCCTTTTAAATCCATGATCATCATCCGCCATGCCGGTTGCTGCAAACAAGAACCCGAGTCCTGCAATACAGATAACTATCAATGATAACATTATAATTTTGTACTTGTTCATTCTTTCCCCCAAATCAATGAATAGGCAGGCGGAAAATGCTTACTTCGCACCGCCAATGCCTTGCAGCAGTCGGTCGATCACACCCTGAAGCCCGCTTTTGTTGATGAAGTCGAGGGCCTGACCGAACAGCGGCAGCACGACGATGACGACAATCACAATGACTGCCAAGACCAAAATACCGGCCGTGATCAGAAGCTTCTTGTTGGCAAGCAGACGAGGCAAGAGATGCGAGAGATTGAATAAGCCATCGTTATGATGGTTGTATTGCTGATTACCGTGCTTACGCCACTGGTCATTATCATCGTGATGGTCTCGGTCGAACAGAGCATGCCGGTTTTCATCATGCCTGTCCCCATAGTGCCCGTGTTTATTTTCATGATCGCGGTATCCGCGTTTGCGGCTGCGGTGGTCACGATTGAAAAGGTCCTCCAAGTCCATTGTCGACTCCTTTATTTCCCCATCTTGGGGATGATGCAGGTTGATACCACTCCATTCAAGTTCAGGCCCCCTGGTATCGTCTGACGAGTTTCAGTAATTCGAACCACAGAACGCAGACCAATCCGGCCCCCAAGCTGAAAACCAAATCCACTGGGTGAAGCGGCGCGAAGTAAAAAAGGCGCTGTGCAAACGGTACTGCAAGGACAACCGCCAAGAAGATACATGCGCCGAATACCACCCATTTTAAGGCCGTATTGGGAACGCGCAGCATGGCAAAGGCGGACCTGGTCCACGAGCGGTTGACGAGAATGATGACAATGAAGGCCACGACCAGGGTGGCAAAGGTCAGCGCCCGTGCGACTTCTGCCGAGTGGCTGGATCGGGCCAGCAGGAACACACCCAGGCAGACTGCCAGAACACTGAGACCTTGCATCACGGCGACGCCGATGGTCCGCATTGAAAAAAGTCTCTCATCCGGGTTCCGGGGAGGCCGCCGCATCACATTGGCCTCGGCATGCTCGGCCTCGAAGATCAGGGAGCATGCCGGGTCGATGATCAACTCCAGGAACACAATGTGGACCGGTAGCAAAAGCAGCGGCCAGTCGGCAAAGAAAACCGGAATCATCGACAACCCCGCGATGGGTACGTGCACCGCCAGAATAAAGGCGATTGCTTTCTTAATGTTGTCGAAAATGCGCCGCCCGAGGCGCACAGCGGCGACGATGGATGAAAAATCATCGTCCAGCAGCACCAGAGATGCGGACTCGCGGGCCACGTCCGTGCCGCGACCGCCCATGGCAATGCCGATATGGGCCGCTTTTAGCGCCGGGGCGTCATTGACCCCGTCGCCGGTCATGGCAACCACCTCCCGGTTGGCCTTGAGCGCGTTGACGATGCGCAGCTTCTGTTCAGGAACGACACGGGCGAAAACCTGCACTTGCTTTATTCGCTCAGCCAAATTCTCGTCCGACATCCGGTCGAGCTCAGCGCCGGAGATCACCATATCGCAATTCGAAAGCCCGGCCTGCCGGGCGATGCTCTGGGCGGTGGTGGGATAGTCGCCGGTGATCATCACCACGCGAACACCGGCAGCCCGGCATTCAGCGACAGCAGCAGGTACTGTCGGACGCAAAGGATCCTCGAACCCGAGCAGGCCGACCAGCTCCAGTGAAAGGTCGTGATGTGCCTCGGGTAAATTTCCCCTGCTCGCGAATCCCTGTGCGACCCCGAGAACGCGAAGGCCCTGAGACGAAAGGGAATCCACTTGTCGAGTAAGCACCTGGTGATCTTCCGCACTCAGATGGCAGAGATCCGCGATGGCCTCGGGAGCCCCTTTGGATGCCACTACAACTTCGTCGCCATTTCCTGTGAGCCACGCATGACTCACGGCAAGCAAGCTTGGGGTTAGCAGGTACTCGTGTGCCAGGGACCACCCCGGATGCAGGTGCTCCGTGTCTTTGATCAGCCGGTCGCCGGCCTCGTGCAGCGCCCGCTCCATGGGGTCGAAGGGGTCACGCTTGCTGGCCAGGATGGAGTTTTCGAGCAGGCTATGCAGCTCCTCGGGCAGCCCATCCTGGTGATTTGCCAAATCGACGGTGCTTGCGGATACAGCAAGCTTGCGCAGGGTCATCCGGTTTTGGGTTAGCGTTCCGGTCTTATCGACGCACAGGACCGTGGCCGCCCCAAGCGTTTCCACCGCCGGCATCCGCCGGGTCAGTACCTGGCTGCGCGAGATGCGCCATGCACCCAGGGCCAAAAAGACCGTTAACACCACCGGGAACTCTTCGGGCAGGGTGGCCATGGCCATGGCAATGCCGGCGAGCAAGCCTTGCTTCCAGACATCGGCACCGCCTCCGCGGGTGACCGCATAGACCACGACCACAAGCGCACAGGCCATGAGCCCCACGATGGCAAAGGTGCGCACCAGCCTGCGAGTCTCTTTTTGCAAAAGTGTCGGCTCCGGCGCGACGCGTTCCAGCGCCTTGCCGATCTTTCCGAGCTGCGAATCGACTCCGGTGGCCACAATTTCGGCAATGCCCTGGCCGGCGGTGACCAAGGTTCCTGAAAATACCGAGGGCAGGTCATCGCCACCAGGTTTGTCCAATTCCCGGGCTTGTTCCGATGCGACTTTCCTGACCGGGACGGACTCGCCGGTCAACAGCGATTCATCTGTCGAAAGGTTGATGCATCGTCTCAATAAGCCATCGGCCGGCACACGGTCGCCTTCGCCAAGGATGACCAGATCACCCCTGACCACCTCGCGCCCGGCGATCCGCCGGTGCACGCCGTCACGAATCACCAGGGCACGGGGGCTCGACAGGTCGCGCAGTGCTTCAAGTGCACGTTCGGTGCGCCGTTCCTGGATGATGGTGATGGCCATGACAACGAATACGAAACCGAGCAGCATCAACGCATCGGCCGGCTCACCCATAAGAAGGTACAAGCTTCCGGCGGCAACGAGCATGAGAAACATGGGCTCACGGGCAACCTCCAGGCCGATGGTCAGCAGACTGCGCTTTTTCTGTGTCGGAAGCTCGTTCGGACCTTCCTCCTCAAACCGGACGTGAGCTTTTTCTTCGCTGAGTCCGGACAGCCCCCCAAGGTCCAGAACCGCAGCGCCGGACGGGGTCCCTTTGAGTGATGCCCCTTTCCTGCCTTCATGCGGGTCGGTCATAAAGACTCCTATGTGTGCCATAGAGACAATTTGGTGTCAGCTCTCTGAGCATAACCACCAATTGTGAGTAAATAATATTGATTTTAAAGTAAGTTGTAAAGCCCCCGATTTCATGGACACAGTTTTTTTAAGTAGGGGCGATTCTAATGGCCCCTACGGCTCAACCAAAAGGATCCCCCAGCTTTCTTGAAACCACGCCGATCCTAATTATGTGTGTGCAGGGCATAGGGTAAGGCTCGCATTTCCTGGGCCTTCGCTCCAGGCCTTGACAACCGACTTTGGGCCTGATGGGCGAAAGACGGTTTTGGCGGTTGCACTAAGGAAAAGCGGGCTGTCTGGCCGCCATCCAAATCTTTCCATTCTACCAGGCCCAAAGCCGGCAGGCCCTTCGGGTTGTCAAGGCCCTTGCGCTTCGGCCAGTGCCTCCGGCGGGGCGGTTCCCTAAGGAAAAGCGATGAGAAATCAACTCGTTGAACCTGTCTATGCCAAACCCCGCTCTTACAGCCTTTTGATGAAACCTCGCGTAGCACCGCTGATGGGGCCCATTCATATGGCTTTTGCTCCTTCGACAAAGGGCTCATGCTGCATGCGCCATCGATGCATAGGCGGCGCGCACCTGGGCTGGTGTGGCGTAACCATGACGCTGAAGGAGCCAGTGCCTATTGAACCGGTCCTTGAATTCCAACAGTGATTGCCGCAACTCTTCAACCGTGTCGTAGGTGTGTATCCACAACAGCTGCTCTTTGAGCGTCCGGATAAATCGTTCCGCAACCCCATTACCTTCCGGCGCTTTGACAAAGCTGGGACTCGATTCGATACCCAGGAAGGCGATCTCTTCCTGGAAATGGCGGCTCATGTACTGGGAACCATGGTCATGCCTGAGAATCAACTTTTGGGCCACGCCTTCGTCCAAAGGTCCAAAATGTTCGCGAACGCCCTGATAGACCGGCTCCAGCGCTTCAAAACGGGTGGCTCTGAGGGCGGCGTGGATACCGACCACATCACCCACAAAGTGATCCACGGCCACAAAGACCGTGGCCGTACCTTCCTGCCGAGTGAACACTTGCGTGGCATCCGTGCCCCAAATCCGGTTAGGGGTCTCGGGAATGATGCTCCCGTCATGAACCTTGGGTCCCCTTACACGCTGGGCTCGGTGGGGAGCCTGAAGCCCATGGAGACGCATCAACCGACGTACCCGCTCCTTGGAAATGGGAATGCCTTTATGCCTCAGCCTCGCCCACACCTTTCGGTAACCTTCCCCACGGATTCCCAAGGCTTCGGCCTGGTACAGCACCGCACGGATTTCCAAGACAACGACCTCGTCGGACACAACCGGCTTGCGTCCCCTGCGCTTGGGCTCGGCAGGGCGTTGGACAGCTTCCAGGCGTGCATAGTGCGTCGAACGTGGAATCCCCCACATCTGACACACCCGGACCTTAGTATAGACACGCCGCGCAGAGATCGAGTAGGCCCGGCTCATCGCCTCGACCTCTGCCGAGGAAAAGGGAGCTTACCCTCCTGCCGGGCCACTCGCATCTCCAGCAGCTCCTTGTCCATCATCAAGTCGCCCACCAAGCGCTTGGCACGCTTCAGTTCTCGTTCCAGTGCAGCTACCTTGGGATCGTTCGTGCGTTGCTTTAAGGCAGCCATCCCCCCTTCGAGAAACTCCTCACGCCAGCGAGCCAACACCGAGGCAGGTTGCCCCGTCTCTCGGCTCAAGGAATCCAAACTCTCCCCTCTTAATAACCGCAAGACCACCTCTTGCTTACGCTTGGCTGACCAGCGTTTCGGTACGTTCTTCTCACTCATGGACACCTCCCGCGTCTCTGCATCGTCAACCTATCTTGTGTCCATTTTATTCGAAAGGCTACCCAGTTAACAGTTAATTCCTGAATCCGTGAATAAGTGTTGCCAACGTTGTTGGCTCGAAATTTCAACCATATTTTTCGAAAATCCAGGCGACTTTCGACCTGAAAATTTTCAACTGAAGGACAATTGTCGCTTCGCAAGCTCCGAGAACCGACTTTTTGCAGTTTTCAGACGCACTACTCCTAGGAATGCAGCCTAATGACCATCTCGTTACGCCGTCTTGAGACGATAGAACAGGTCAGAGACCACCTTGAACCATGGCTCCGGGCAGGAGACATGCAGGGTTACCTTGCGTGCATGGCGGGTGATCCTGGCGCAAATGCTCATCATGCTCCGCATGACCGTCTTGGTTCTGCGACGGTTGGCTTTTTTCAGCCCCAGCATCCGAGCCACAACCAAGTCCACGGAGGCTACCCGAAGCATGTTGTAGACCAGCATGCCCAAGCGCAGGAAGGCGGCATTCACGGCAAACTTGCCCGACGGCAGGCGTTCCATGTCCATCTCGGTCTTGAATTCCCCGTGATGCTGCTCGCTGGTGCCCCGCTTGCGATACAGCTTCAAAGCCTGGTCGGCATCAAATTCCAGGTTGGTCCACAAAACGCAGACGCGGACCTCTGGAATCATCATGAACACCCCGTCCTTGCTCAGCACTTCCGTGACCTCGAAAATTTGCCGGACTTTCCTTTTCTTCTTTCCGATCTCACGCATCACGAAGCCCCGGTAGATCCGACCTTTTTCTCGGGACGTTGCGAAATTCTCTACTTTCTGCGCGTGCTCCTTGGCCGTGGCGAGCCAGCCGGTCACCGGTTCCCTGCGCAGATTGTGCTTGATGATGAAACCGGTGCGCGCCTGCGTGCACAGAGTCTCCAGACGCTCCTTGCTGTCAAATCCGCTGTCGGCCACCACGAGGATGTTCGCATCCACCATGGACTTAGCGTACCCGAGGCTCTCCAGGATGAACTCATCCGTGCCCTCGCAACTGGAATGGCTCGACCCGGGGCGAAGCTTGCCGTTGACCATCCAGCCGCCACCAAGATGAGCAAAGATCGGAGCGAAGCCGAATCTCTTGTCGTACGTTGCGCTGGCACCTTCCTTCTCGGTGTCGGCGTTATCGAAAATGCTGACGTCGATATCAAGGCGCACCCAGTGCTCTTTCTTGTTGTCGTCCCTGGTCATTTCAATGAGCTCAGGCTGCATTCCGATCTTCTTCCACAGTTCGACCGAGCAGCGGGGCAACTGGGCATCCAGGTCGGTTTCCAAGGCGATCCGCTGAAACCGTTGCCGCAAAATCTCGGCGGAAGGAACGCGTCCAAGGCCAAGGCTGGTCGCGAAGAAATCGTCGCCGTAGTACTCACGAACATGGTCGAAATCCGTTTTGCCTTGGCACATGAGGCCGACCAATGTGCGGAAAATTTCACGCTCCTTGATCTGCGGAGCTTTTCCAGGCCCAAGACGGTCGACCAGCGTATCCAGACCGCAAACCCTGGCCATCTCGCTAATCAGAGCCAGACCGACATGGCCAATGTTGTTTCCTTCGTTTCGCTTGATATCGGTGATGAGCATTGCAAACTCCTGTCGCACCCAATGGGTGCTAAAAATCACTCAGGAAAAGCAAGTTCAATATACCGATATCATTGATTTATTTCAAGTGCAAAATGTTTCAAAACTGTATATTCAATGCAACTTTTTCACGGATTTAGGTTAATTATAATATAAGTTAAAATACATTTTAAGTCAACTCGCATTCTGGAAGTGGATATGACAGCTCGCAAACAGCGCCTTAATCCCCGAAAACAGCCGGTTCAACATCGTTCCAAGGCCACGGTGGATATGGTTCTCGTAGCAGCTGCTCAGGTTTTTGAGGCCCACGGCTATGCAGCAGGTACAACCAACCGCATCGCTGAACGGGCGGGAGTGTCCATTGGAACGCTGTATCAGTATTTTCCAAGTAAGGAGGCGATCGCCGTGGCGCTACTCGAGCGGCATATCGCCGATACCGACCATCGCCTGCACGAATGGGTTGGACATATGGTAGTTGAGCAGCATAGCCTAAGCGAGGCCCTGCATGAATATGTAACGGGGATGCTGGAGATGCACTCCCGGCAGCCGCGCCTGCAGCATATCCTACTCGAGGAGACGCCACTGCCCGAACGGGTCCACCAGGTCTTACTGGAAGCCGAACGACATGCCGCCAAAACTGTGGCCGGGCTTCTGCGTCTATATCCTGAGGTTCGGCAAACCGGCCTGGTGCATACCTGCTTTGTGGTCGTACAGAGCGTCGAGAGTCTGACCCATCGATTCGCAGCCCACCCGAACGATCGATTCATTTCCAGGACGACTTTCGTAATCGAAGTGGTCACCATGTTGCTGGCGTATTTAACGTGTGAGGCACGTCAGGAATGATCCGCGGGAGGTAAAATGAGATTAGAAACGACGCGAGACGCCAATCGAGCACTTTTGAGTCCGTTCTATTCGTAGAGGAAGGAGTCTCATGTTCGGCACCATATTGACCGTCGGGTTCACCTTGATGCTCGTGTATGTCTTGTGGCGCGCAGGATCGGTGCCTTTCTTGAAGAGATATTTTTCACGCCGCTGGATTGTGGGGCTTGGCACCATTGTCTGGCTCGTTTTTTTCTTCGGCCGATTCTTTGGTCATCAGAAAACGGGTGCCTTGGCCAGCGCTATCGAGGTTGCCGGCATGACCCTTCTGGGAGTGGTGTTTATCATTGCTACAGCTGTATTCATTGTGGACCTTTGCACTCTCTTCGGATTCCTGCTGCCAAAGCGGCGGCCGCCCCTGTTTGGTCTGGCGCTGGTCGCTGGTGCGGCAATGGCCAGCATTGCCCTGGTTCAAGGACTTCGAGAGCCCGCAGTGGTTTCATACGAAGTAACCCTTCCAAGCCTGCCGGTCGAGTTGGACCGTACAGTTTTGGTGGCCCTCTCCGATACGCATCTTGGCGCTATTCTTGACAGCCGATGGATGAATGATCGGATCGTGCAAATTCAGGCTTTGCGACCTGACCTTTTAGTTTTTACAGGGGATATTTTCGAAGGACATGGCGCTATGCCAGATCCTATCCCGGCCTTGAATCATTTGAGCGTTCCGCTTGGGAAATGGTACGTCGACGGCAATCACGAATCACATCATAGTAGTGAACCCGGCCTCAAGGTGTTGGAAGAGGCGGGTTTCCGTCGTCTTGAAAACCAATGGGCTGAACTTGCACCGGGTCTTATCCTGTCCGGCGTGAACGACTTGACCAATCAACGACGTCGAAATATCGATGGCGATCCGCTGGCAGCAGCGCTTGCCAACCGCCCGAAGGGAGCTACGATTCTGCTGTCACATACGCCCTGGCAAACCGATCGTGCCGCTCAAGCCGGGGTGGAACTGATGCTGTCTGGCCACACGCATGGCGGACAAATTTGGCCTTTCGGTTATCTCGTTCAAAGAGTATATCCTTTTCTTGCAGGACGATATGACATTAATGGAATGGAACTGCTGGTCAGCAGGGGTACTGGAACATGGGGGCCGCGCATGCGGCTGTGGCACAGGAGTGAAATAATCAAATTTACACTACGTGCGCCTCAAAAAAATCCAGTCAAACGTCAATAATCCACAGCTTTTAGACGAACCTCTGTTCATTGATTATCCTACCTTAGCCCGACACATCCAAATCACCTCCGGTAAGTAACACGCCAGAATGACCGGAGGCGATAATTGAGCACCCTTCAAACAGTCACAGAAACCCTGATCCGTCTGGTCAAGCAGGTCATCCACCCGGACACCGTGCTGGTGTTCGCTGATGATTTGTTCGAGGTACAGAACACCCCCAGCGTCATCCTGCAAGGACCGAAGCTGACCGAAGACCGGTTACGTCGCAGCCAGGCACGGCTTTTCGAGAAAGATACGGCCGATCTCAGCTTCGAGGAGTGCCGTTTCCCAAGGCTCTACCACCTGGATTTCGACCTGGTGGTTACCGTGGATCGCGAGGCCGAACTGCTCCAATTCCAGGAAGCCGTATCCCGCTTTTTGCAGCTCAACCCGGTGATTCCCATCTCCGACCAGGGGGAGTTGAACCTGACTGAACTGGTTCCCTTAGGCGGCCTTGCCCGGGTGAACCTTTCCAATCTCCGGCAGAGCTCCGGACGCATCCGCATCGAATCCTGCCCGGTGTACGACGGCGACCTGCGCGACGGTCGGCTGATCCGGGACCGGACCTTCCAGTTTCACGGCGACGTGACAGAGCAGCGAACCATTCAACCGTAAAGGAGAACAACCGTGATCGAGATCAGAA
>JACIZI010000041.1 GCA_014359475.1 Marinobacter sp.
GACTTGGACATGGCGTATCCATCCTCTGTTGGTTGTGATCTTGGCGGTGATCAACCAACAGGATACGCCATACCTTCAGCCTGCTTCCATACACCAGAAATCACCATAACTCCTTCTATTCTTCAAAACATGGATGCAGAGTATTGGCTCATCACTGCGCTTCTTTATGGATGTGGTTTGAGAATCAACGAAGCTCTTTCGCTTCGCGTGAAAGACATCGACCTAAAAAGCCGCAGTTTGCTCGTATTCAACGGTAAGGGACGAAAAGATCGATACACACTGATTCCAAGCAATCTAAGAGAAAACATGGAGCGACAATTCGCCCATGTCAGGGCTGTACATGAGTCCGATCTTGCCGATGGATTCGGGCTTACGTCAGTGCCGGCCTCACTTCACAAGAAGTATGGACCGGCCATGAAGGACTTTGGTTGGCAGTACCTGTTCCCATCCGTAACAAGATGCGTTCATCCCATCGCTGGTTATGTGTGCCGCCACCATCTTCATCATTCATCGTACTCGCGGCGATTGAGGCAGGCCGTTCTGGCCACGGGAATCACCAAGCGTGTGACGGCTCATACCTTTCGGCATGCCTTTGCGACAGAGTTATTGAGATCGGGGAGCGATATCAGGACGGTTCAGGAAATTCTTGGGCATAGCGACATTCGAACGACAGAAATCTACACGCATGTCATTGGCGATCGACGTGCTGGAACCGTCAGCCCTTTTGATCGTTTGCCAAGTTCTTGATGGGGCGTTGCTTACCCGTTTAAGGGGCGTAAAGCCTGGAATTGGGAGTGCGGCGAATGTTCGCTTTTGTTTAAGTGGGGACAGTTTATGGTTACCTAACCTGACCAGTTTATGGTTCCACTACCAGATCCCCAACTTCTTTTTTATCGGCAAAGGTAAACCTTCGTAAATTTCGCCCAATGGCTCTGCCGCCAACGCCCTTAATTTTTCGTTTTCCATCCGCAATTCCTTGACCAGATTGACCAAGTCGTCTTTCCGGCTCTTCCTGGTTCCGGTGGCCGTCGGGTGCTCGACGCGCTTCAATTTGGCGTTCTTGGCTTCCTCCAAATCTGCGTTTGTGGCGTCAAGGTATTGTCTAAAATGGGGCGAATAGCTCGACGTGTTCATGAGCGTTGCGCGATTCATGCCGATTGCTGCGGCGACTTCGGAGCCCTTGATTAGATAATTTTTCTTCACGAGAAAATCCGTAGGCGTGCGGTGACGCCGAATGTAGAGCGCCTTCTCTCGTTTCATATCCTGCACACACTGCCAGGCGGCGGCACTGGCGTTTCTGTCGGAAACCCAGTCTGGACGATCTTCGGGTCCTTTGTCGGCCCCTGCCGCCGCACGTTTTATTAGATACTCCATCACCATTACGCAGTCCTCAACTTGTAACTGGTTAACACGGATTCAAGCTCAGGTAGTGCCTCGTGGCGGGCGTTAAGCGTCCGGACGTGACGTGTGACATCGCGCACCATCTCTAACGAAGGCTGTTTGAAAATGTCCGGGACGGCCGGGTTGTTCAGAACCTCAACATGCGACGCAATTTGAAAAAGCATCCATTCGACATTGGTCGTCTGCATCAGATTATGGACGCACCCCAAGCACAGCTCCGGGGACGCATTGTGACGCATGGGTTCTCCCTGTTCCGCACATCTGGCCCTATACCTGGTCCGCCGCATCAGCAAACAATACCCCCAAGGATTCGCCTTAATGTTCTCAACCTCTATGTTTGCCAGTTGCTCGGCTAATTCCATCTGTTGCTCCGGGCTCTGGACGCGCGTCTGTCGGAGGAGGCGGCGCAGTAACTTATTCATTTGACCAGCATAGCCTTCGCCGTGACTTTTGATGTAGTTGTGAACAAGTGAATTAATAACGCGGATCTTCACTCGTTGGTGGCCTGCGCGGTTGTCTTTATCGCGAATGTAAGCCAGCCACATGGTGCGACTGATGTGTTTAAACTGGCTGCGGATCATCCAGCCTGCATCACCATCAAACCGCCGGTAAATCGCCTCTGCCCACATGTGGCGGAACGCATGGGGGCTTGGATAGAGTGCCTCACCCAGCATCTCGCTGTGGATAGTTTTGGATGTTTCCCCCGATTGGCACTCGACGTCACTGAGTGAGGAAAGCCAATCCCGTGTTTCGTCGGACAGGTGAGTGTCAAGCAAAGCCCGCCAGTCTGCCCGCAGGGTGCCGCCGCGGTATTGGCTTACCCAGTCTTTCTTGTCGCCAAAAGATCTCTGGAAAAAGAAAGCCAGCCGAGGCCATTCTTCACGGCTTCGGCGATGCGCCTCTCGTAAATTCCCGTCTATTAAGAGTTCGCTCCATTCGTCGGCGGAGCGCGATACCAAAAGCCGTTCCTTTTCCCGGTACTGGTCCATCGTCAGCAAATCGCCGGATGCTTCAACTTGCGCCAAATTTTGCCACGACTCCCAGTTATCGATCAGTTCAAAACCGGCATAGTGTTGGACGTAGTGCGGCCACAGGCCACTGACGGCTTTGAGCACTGTCTCTTCAGACTGGGAGGGGATTTTTCTATTGAATGTTCCATACAAACATGGGCGGTCACCGTCAGAGCCATGCATACGACCCAGGCGCTCAGCGATTGCAACAGCACTGAAAGTGACTTCCCGTAACTGTCGGACTCGTCCGGATGTCTTATAGACGTACCAATCTACCTGATAGCGATGCGGGAAGGCATACTGATCCAGCTTATCCATGTTTCGGTTGCGCTGGATGTCAGAATAGGAAAACCCGAACTCACTTGCTCTCCATCCAGTCAACGCCACCACACCGACTAAGCCAGCCGACGCGACCAGTTCAATGAATTGGCGAGGCAGACTGTAGCCGCCTTTCGTCTTTTTCCCGCCCTCGTATACCGTTCCGTCAAGGCCAAAGGATTTAAAAAATGCCACCGTGGGCACAAAAGAGCCGCTTTGGTCACAGCGTTGTTTCATGGCATCGAGAATTTGCAGGAACAAGTGCCAGAGCACCGGCCTCTGACATTCTCCCAGAAGGCACTGCGTTTCCTCGATATCCTCCCGGCGCAGCCAGTCCCAGATGATAACCCGCAGGCGGTCTACGGTCTCCGGTGAAGGCACAAGCCCGAAAGCTTCGGCAACCTGCTCTAACACGTTTTCTTTCAGAACGTGATGTTCGAAGCGTGCCTTACGATGAGCTTCCAGAAAGTAATCCACAACAGCTGTCTGCATCCGCTGCCCCAATGCTGGCCTACTTGGCCATATCTCGGTGACCGGTCGCCCCTCAAGGACCCGGGAGATATGAGCCCTAACAGATGTCTGGCTTACGCCCAGATCCGTGGCAATCGTCGCACAGGCTTGCAGTGTTTGACTGAGGGCGCAGGCAAGCGGGGCGTGCTCCTCAAAAAAATTGAGACAGTGCTCCACATAATATCTACCGTGATCCAGAGTAAGCAGGTTAAAGGACTGGCCTTTTTTCCAATCCTGATAGGTCAGGTCATTGTCCGTCAGCTCAGGAATCAGCACCTTGAACTGCCTCCTGACATGTGCCTCTGTCACATCCCGAGAAATCCAGTCGAGGCCCAGCTCCGAGGTAGCGTCTTTCAGAGCTTGAAGGGGCATGAGAAACGTCATGTCCATTTCACTGCGTACGGCTTTCAGCGGCGAGGGACGTCCCCCTCTCCAATTGTTCGTTAGCATAAACGTCAACACAGCTCGGCTGTTTTCGCGGGTGAGGCGGGGCAGGTTTCTTCGCGCCAAGGCGACCATCCACAGCCTCAGTCCTTTCAGTCTTCTTGTGTAGCTGTTGACGGTCGTCGATTCGGCGAGGGACAGCCAGATCTGTTTGGAGAGCGAGACGGGATCAATTCCCCGTTCCCGCACCCAGTCTGGATAGACCTCAGACAGTGCCAAAACAGTGTCAAAGTCGACCGTGTAACGTTTTCCCCTTTGGTTGATGAATTGCCATACGTTCTCCGTAAATTGATTACCCCGGTTACCAGGCAAAGCGCTGAGGCGTGCCTGCAATTCATTGAGATCCGGTAGGTTCCGATGCCGACGTGCTATCGTTGCGGTCATTCCACAGTCTCCAGGAGGTAATCAAACAAATTGGGCAGATGGGGCTTGAGGTCGGCATATTGTTTCTGGGCCTCAGCAGCAGAACGCATACGAGCCAGATTGCGCGTCATCCATTCAACGCGGATCAACAGCGTGCGCTCGACCCAATCGGGCCGGACTGCGAGCATTTGCGGTAGCCGAGCCTCGGCTTCGGCGATCGTATGAATAAATAGCAGCGCCTGCTCCACTGTGTCAGGAACGAGGATGATATCGTCGTTTTGGATCCGTTCGATGGACTGGTCGAGCGAATGAACTCGAATGTCCTCTGAACCGGTGGCCTCCACCACGCGAGTGCTCAACTCCAGATCGTTCACCGCTGCCGCCATTGCGGATACAGACGGTCGGTAGACAACATTCTGAAGATCGTTCAGAACCAGGCGGGTGACTCGACCTGCACGGTTGACGAAATCCTTATTGGCATCGGTCAGATAAGCATGCTTTTCGGTTGCCGAGGTGTGCGAGTGGTGGTTGATCAGGTCACTGTCACGGTAACGGTCTGATCCCGCATGAACGGCAGTGGTCTTCACGTGCGTGAGAGAAAATATGTGCTGTGGAAGGGAGCGCGCCACCGTTTCGCGGTACGCCCCGATATTACTTTCGGGTGTCTTGGCAAAAATGCCCACGGGTTCGCTGCCCTGAGTCAGCGCCAACGCGGCGTCCAGAAAGATCGAACTGGCACCGGCACGCCTTAAAGCTGCGTCAATTCGCCGCTTGACGGAAGGCAATTCCCAGATTCGCCACAAGAAAGAGATATCTCCTTGCTGCGCGAAACCTTCTCTAATGTCCGGCATCGCTTTTTCTGACATAACGTTGAATTGGAAAACAGGGCTAGAGACCGGCAAACCTGTGAAGTAGCGATATTGGGCTTTTGTCCAGCAATCGGACGCCATCAGGATCGCTGGTTGCCGAGTCGAGCTGGCGCGGCCCTTGTAGTAACAACACTCCATCGCAATCAGGCGACCGGATTGATTGAATTCGAGTGCGTAGTCCGTTGTTTTCAGTTTAAGAATATCGGTTGGCTGCACCGCTTCACAGGCAACTAACCAAGCCATCAGGCGCTCCTCAAGAGGGGAGTAAACGTGTTGATAATCCGGATGGAAAATGGTTGGAGAGCGAGCCCAGGACCGAATGCGTTGGCCGCAGACCCAGGGCCCTGAGACCAAGCTTTCAATGCAGCTCTGCGATAACAGCGTTTTGATAGACTTTCGGTCAGAGGGGCGAACCAAATCCAGCCACAGCAGTTCTG
Organism: Marinobacter sp.; assembly: GCA_014359475.1. Taxonomy (GTDB): domain Bacteria; phylum Pseudomonadota; class Gammaproteobacteria; order Pseudomonadales; family Oleiphilaceae; genus Marinobacter. The sequence continues at coordinate 5,353 of JACIZI010000041.1, forward strand.
TCCATGCGTCTCGCGGCTGCCCTGCTGAGTCAAACGAACCAAAACGCCTTAATATCTTGTAGTTCCATTTACGAAACCAGTTCTTCCCGCAAGCAGGTTCTTCAAACGTTGTAATGGGGTGTTCCTGCCATTCCGACCGGACGTCTAGTAGATGAAGTAGTGTCTCGGCAATCGTCACCCGAAAGCTCAAAAACAATCTGCTTGGGCTTTCCAGTTGAAGGTATTTTTGCTCACCGAGAACAGATCGCAGCCAGGGCAGATTGAACCAGTCCGTAAGGGTATATGGCTGAACATTTTCACTTTTTGAAGGCTTTGACACCCTCAGTAGTGTCTTTAGATAGCTGAAATCCTCGTTAGTCAGGCCAGGGCTAGCCAGAGCCTTGTTCATGACTGTGGTTAAGCATTCTAAGGGGCTGCGCTTCTGGCTCTGCTGATTCATGCAATGCGCTTCGTAGGCCTTCAGGCAGTCGTAGCGATTGATGTCGGTGCTTTCGTAACCCGTTTCGTTCACCCAATCTATGAATCGTCGTATCGCGTCCGAATAAGCTCGTCGCGATCCCTCTTTAAGGCCATGAAACCAGTCTGTTTGAAATGTGGCGGCGGCCCCCTGAAAAATGGCTTCGTGGAATTTGTTTTCACGGGCCAATGCTATGATCTGAGTGGTACCAGCCTGGGTGTTGTATGTGATTCGAGTGGGCTTAATCGATGTATATGTGGGTTGTTCCGGCAGCGTTTGATCGAATGCTTTAGCCATATCGTCCACTGCATGCGCCAGCTCAGCCACTCCGTCCAACTTTTCACTCACCTCCCACCCTCAAGTTCTAACATTTGGAGTCTCATGCGGATGTACCGAGTTGTGACCGATGAGGCATGACCGTTTCGCCCGATGGTGTGCCGGAGTCGCTGGGCAACAACAATAAGCGCTGCCGATTCCGAGCGTGTTTCCCGGCCGTCAGGCCCCGTGAGTTCTTCATGAAACAGTTCAGTTGCGAAGGTATGGCGCAGATCGTGAAAGCTCAGACTGGGGTGCAAACCAGCCTCATCAGCCCTCTGTCGAAAGCGTCGGGAAGCGTGCCACTCGCTGATACCTGTACCGAGAAATCGCGGATCTGTTCTGAGAAAAAAGCTTTCATCCGCACTTCCGCTTTCGTCAATCGCCCACTGGCGTTCGGTACTAAAATACCGTCTCATATCCGAAAGCAACTCTCTGTCAAAATACACCCAACCACTCTTACTGTTTTTGGCATAGCGACCCTCCAGCCAGTAGCTAAACCGCTCGACGTGGTCGTAAGCTCGGTTGTCCAACTGTTTGAACAGAATACACAAGGCGGGCGTGCGCAGACCCCGCAACTCCGCAGTCCTAAGGCCCACCTCGAACCCCATTCTCATCATGAGTTTTTCAGCCAGCGTTTCACAATGATTCAGCAATGTGAGACGCGCGTGTCTCGGAACGTACTGGATGTAATGTTGTTTGGTGTTCCGTTCCGCCATGGCCTGCCGGGTCCGTCGATAAACGCGCAGCGCCAGGCGTGGAGAAAATTCCATGTAATGCAGGAAGTTATAATAAGCGGTGAGTGCTGATAGATGGGTCTGGAGCGATTGCGCCGATTTAAGACGGTTTGAAAGCACCTCATTGAGGTAATGATTCACGAACCGCTCACTACAGGACGAAGAGGCATGCAGTCCGGCCGTCTGATGAGTCAGCCGACATTCTTCCAGGTAGCCCAGAAACTGAGCCAAAGCGTAGACATATGCTCGTATCGTCGCATCTGATACGTCTCGTTCAACCAATTCATATAGCTTGCTAGTGCGGCCATGCAACGTTCCGTCGGATAATTCTCGGATTTCAAAAACAGCGCTGAATCGAGCTAGAAACGTAGTGAACATAAGCGGGAGAAGCGGTGGTTTACGTCTCTCATTGAGGATAAGCCAAAATGGCTCAAAACGGTGACCGTTAAACTGATAATCGACTTGTTTCTCTACGCAAACTGTCACATTGCCACCGGCACTTGAATAGTCTCTGTATGCTCTGCCGATCTGACTACAAAAGCAATGCTTTTCCTATTCGATGTTGGTCTTTCGAAAAGCTCGCCTCAACCGGCAGCAAGTTCACAGGATCATTAGCAAACCGCAATCGCGTCTCTCCGGGCCACTCGCGAGCTCCGCGATCCCAGGACCAGGCAAGCGGCACCACGTGATCAATGTCGATGTCTGAGGCATTTTGGATGACGTTGCCGGTAAAAGAGCTCACCCAGCGACCGCTAATCACTCGACAGCCACGATCCGCCGCAAAGCGAACCTGGGTGGTGGAGCTGGCGACCAGAGCTTCGGCTCGACTGTCCCGGCAATCACCGTTCGCGTCGTCCCAGCCATGACCAAAGGCCGACCGCCGATAGTTGCTCAGAGTCCCTGAGGGCGCGTGTGCAGGCTTTTTGGCCTCACCTAGGGAGTTTATCGATATTCCTTTAGGCAGCCGTCCTCCCGCATCCAGGCCCGCCTCAACGGTATCGAACGGTGTGTAGTTCTGAGTACGATCATACCAGCCGCTTTCCTGGGGATGACACAAACCGCTTGTCGATTGCTTTACGATGCCGGCGGTGGCCGTTCCGCTGACACACAAGAAAGCTACGAAGACCGTAAGATGAAAACAGACAACAACGTGTTTCATAGATCCGTTGAGCTCAGCTACGTGATAGGTTGTTAAACACAGCAACGCGCCAAATTCTGAACGTTTTCGCAATTCATAGCCATCCACATTGAACGGCCACCCAAAGCTTCAACCCTGCCGGCACACTGAACCACGTGAGGATTATGCCAATGGGTCGTAAGATGGGGATGAACCACGACACTCGCGCGATTTAGAGGGCCGGTTATGAATCTCTTGGCAGGCTTGTTGGGATACTCCGCGTTCGTGCTGACGACGCTTGCCATCGGCGGTCTGGGTTACATTTACGCCGATGATCTGGAGCGCTGGGCGAAACGAAAACTGGAGAATGAGTGATGCCCGCCCAAAGCCGCCCGCGACCTAACGTAACGCCGATTATGCGCAGTGTACTTGGGAGACCACCAGAGCCTGAAGCGGATTCCAGGGCACGTCCTTGTGCCGACTTCGTTATTTTTTCTTCCGAGACGGTTTACTCTTTTCACCGACGGTTTCCCGCGGGTGTTTCTTGGCAAAGGTCTCGGTTACATAACGGCCTGTTACAGCGCTTCGGTATTTTTTGGACATGCGTCACCTCACATCAATGAAAAGATTCTAGCGATGCCGAGGGATGCCCTCGGCATCATCCTCATTTAGCGGTTTGGCCAACTCCGGAAATGGGCGCAAACACGCTGAAGCGTGCCGTTGACCATTCGGAAGTAGGCTCGAACGTAGACAGCGGGTCTGATGACCATGGCTGATCTCCTGTACGAGATAGCCAGTGAAGTGACGGTAAGAGGCGTTACGATCACGGGACGATAGATCCAAAGGGTATTGGCATACAAGCGTCTCGTTTTGTACTATTCTCAACCCATCAGTCTTACTGGCTGTGTGGATATAGGTAGGGGGTTATTCTTGGCGGAAGGCCCCTACCGCTTGGTAAAACCTCAGGGCTTCGGTCCTGGGGTTTTTTATCGCCTAAAGAAAGGCGATGGACTGATGATACTTGCCTTTGGCCACTTCGTCAGCCTACTTACCAAACAGACTCACAATATTGTGTTATCCAATATTTTCATTAAAAAACATATGGTTATATTGATTTTTCTAATTTCTATTTAAAAAAATCAATGAGTACTGCCAAGTACAATAGGATGAATGATTGGGCGGCAAGTTTTGGAGGAGAAAGATTGCTCGGGGTACCCACGGTTAGCGATCGTATAGCGCAAACTGTGGTTACTATGACGCTGGAACCTATCCTGGAACCTGTCTTTCATGTGGACTCGTACGGGTATCGGCGCGGGAAATCCCCGCATGATGCGCTTGCGATCACGCGAAAGCGGTGCTGGGAAAGGGACTGGGTGCTGGAGTATGACATCCGTGGCTTGTTTGATCATATTGATCATGAGCTATTGCTCAAGGCTCTTGACCACCATTGCTCTGAATCCTGGGTGCTGCTGTATGTGAGGCGCTGGCTAACGGCACCGATGCAGACGAAAGATGGTAAGCAGGAACGACGGAACGTTGGCACACCACAAGGTGGCCCGTTATCGCCAGTTCTGGCAAACCTGTTTCTGCATTATGCATTGGATCGTTGGCTGACCGTTCGTCATCCGGATATCCCATTCTGCCGATATGCAGATGACGGAATACTGCGTTGTCGAAGTGAGCGTGAGGCTCAGTATCTGCATTCCCAGCTAGATATGCGTGAGGTGGACCCAATAGCTATTCACAGAGATGCCCAACAAACGAGTATACTGGCCTGTGTTTGTCCAGGCTGCTCGGATAAATCACCATCAGCTCCTTGCTAAGGCCAGGCTCACTCACGGGAATAGCCACCAGACTTCCATTTTGGAC
>JACIZI010000042.1 GCA_014359475.1 Marinobacter sp.
CGTGATGCTGCCCTCAAGCGACACCCTGGCTCAACGCCGTAAGCAACGCACCTGTCCCTGCTGCGGCAACCCCATGGCCATGACCTTCTGGCGACGCCCCTGTCGCTGGCCCGTAATCCGGCGACAATGTCCGACCTGAACTCTCTGACACCCTGCATGCACGCCCCAAAGGGAGGAAACCAAAGCTCCTTATGACACAACAAACAGGACCCCAACCGGCTATCGGTTCCACCGATGGTCCCGGGTCCGTCTGGCCTGGCGAAAATGACCGCCCAGGACCAAGACAAAACCACCTCTCAGTTCACCGCCGCTATTTCCTTAATAGAGAAGCACCGGGCTCGTCCAACACCGGATCAGGTCGCGGCTGCGCGCGACCTATCCTTATTTGTTATGTGGTTGCTTCCTGGTCATCTTGATACACAGGATAGTCAAATGATTTTGAGTACTTGTTTCGCCATAGCTGATCCTGAACAACCGCCCGGATTCTGCGCTCGCTAGCGCTTTCCAGAACTTCCTCTAAAACTTCATGAGTAATAAAAATCTCATGGGACTTCCCAGGCTCCAGTGCGACAGGACATCCGTCCTCGACTTCGTACAGATTTAGCGCACTGTGGCACCAGTCCACTGCTCTCGGTATGCGACGATACTTAAATCCATGCGCAAGCTTTCTCCAAACGGACTCCCTTCGAAGCGGATATAGGAGTTGAATGTTAGCCAAGTGAACCGTGTGCGGGGACGGATTTTTGACTGACACGAAGATACCGTGATCGAAATCGTTGCCTTCCCCTGTCACTCCAAATATGAGGTCTACTTTATACCGAGGGATGGCTCTCTGGACATTCCATACAAATACGATGGTAGATAGGCATGCCGCATAAACGGATAAGATTTTCGAAATCTCAAGTTCCAAGTAGCCTCCTATCTAACTGACACATAACGCTTGCAGTTGCGAGAGGTACGGAGCACAGCGCAGTACCTGTCCGACAACCTGCACTTGTTAGCGATTCTCCCGCGATGCTTAACCTTGCTGCTTGGAGGCAGCCTTAAGGACAAAGATGCCCTCAGCTACAACTCTGTTCATTTCGTTGATCATGTCATCGGGTACCGGTGCTGCGACACTATCCGCCATAATTTTCTCTTTGGCAGCCTCTGCTGATTCAACGCATTTGGCGGCAACCTCCGGGGGAAGCTCCCTGGCTATCGTGTACAGAAGCGCGTGAAGACCATTCACCCTGCCCAAAGTAATATCTAAGTTCTTTTCCAGTGCTTCAAGACGGTCCATGCTATATCTCCAATATATAAATAGGCGCTAACGCCAGCCAGCATGCGCGGCTACGGAATGGAGGCGAAGCCGCAATGCAGTAGACGTCGCCGTGCCTGGCCTTGTATGGCAACTGACGTTCAAAAGAATGGCTCCTCAACGAGCTCCGAGGGGCTAACTTGCACTTGGATAGAGTACTTGTCATTTATGTCATTAACCAATGCAACGAACCAGTTTGGTGCCAGCGGGGAAACAAAGACCTCTTCTATAAGAACGTTTAGATCGCAGGGAATAATCTTCCCGGCCTCCGGACATTTAAAGTCGGACAAGATAGCCCTGACCTCTCTTTCATGCTCAAAAGACTTCCGCTTTCTCCAGAACGCATCGTTGACTCCAGCATAACTTCTTTTCAGGTCTATATATTTGACGCGCCCGATATTTATCGACGGGTTTTTCCCAAGGGCTGTATACAGGCTTTGATATGACGTTCGTATAGCTAATGCGTTCGCGAGGAAACTGGAGTAAAGCCGCCACATTGCTTCCGATTCGTGCTCACTTTCATGCCAGCAACTTACAAACGTCCTCTTTCGATGGGATTCTCCACCGGCTTCCATCTCAAGGAGTAGTCTCTGAGCTTGCTCATCTATCTCGCTTTTTGAAAGCTTGCACTCATGGCCTTCTGGCGGGTTTTCTATTGCTGAACGAAAAAATTGTAAATAATGCTCATTCCAGTGTGCTTTGTTTCGCCTAAGCCCCTTTGCACCCTCAGAGGTGTCGTCAAAGCAATCAGCACGGGCGAAGTACAACCCCCCGGAAGAGAGTAAGGCTACATATTTCGTAAAATCCATATACCTCCATAATTTGCTGGAGGGGTCGGGAACCTCGTAGGGTCTGGGCATAAAATAGTGGCGTATTGCAGTTTCCCTGAGCTGGTTTGAGCAGTCGTCACACACGTAAAGAGGCTCATCATCCTCGCTATATCCTAGGTGGGATGTGTCAGCCTCTTTAAATCTATAGTTGCACGAAACACAGTAGTCGTGATGCTCGAAGGCCAGGCGCCGAAGCTCTGTCGTCAACCTATGAGTCATTTTTTGCATAATATGCCTAACGCGAAGCGCACCGGTGGCTTTTACAGAGCGGAGCGGCGTAAAAGCCATCCGTGTGACGCGCATTGTTAAGCCCTGAGGTTAGCCGATATGAATATATTTGCTGTGCCATAGGGTCAATTTCAGTGTTTGTTCTGATATTTTGGCTGCGATATCTTCTGCTTTTTCAGCAGTGAACTTGAATTTTTTGCGACTGTATTCTGGTCGCCTCTTTACCACAGCGATACCAGTCGTGAGCGTGTCATTTTTTCGATACAGCTGCCAATGTCCATGCACGATATCGTCACGGAACTTTTTTAGAGAAGAGACTTTCTCCAATATTTCAAGAAGCTCACTGAGTGGGTTTCCTTGGAATATATCTGATGCTAGAGACCTCAGTTTCTTGATCCTACGATTGAAAGCTTGGGGATCACTTTTCTCGTTATTTGACTGGGACTCGTGTAATTCTAACAACTCAATAACGGAGTCCATTTCAGTTTCAAAATAAGCCCACTGAGCGGCTACGTGACCAATCGCCTGTAACTCGGCATCTCCAATAAGCAACTGTAACGATAGCTTTGTCATACTCTTCACGGCTTAACGCTGATGGTAACCGGCGCCGGAGCGCCAGCGGAGGGAACCAAAAGCGCCACGCTTTTGGCGTCCGGTTGACCGCTTGGTGTACGCCCAGCATGGGCATGAACTAATGGGGTGAAAGTCCCCTGTGGGAAGATCACCGTTCAATGGGTTTTACCCGATTGAACGCTAACCACTAGCGAATGGCAAGGGCCAATCCGCGAGGTTTGGTCTGGAGGAAGCCGCTAGCAAAACTGCGAGCTGATGAACAAGAACATCATAAGAGGCGTAGGCTGAAGGCGAGTTGGCACCAGACAACGAAGCCACGTGATCTAACGGCCACCGTAAATGATGCAGTTGTGCAGGGAAAGTTTGTGCTCTTATCTGGGGAGATCTGCTCAACGGGCGATCGGTCAATTACCAGTCAGGCTCCTGGTCGATCAAGCCTGGGCGCAGCCGTTGCCATCGGCGGTTGCGAGCGAATGAGATGGACACCGATAGCGCCGATGGGGGTAACCCCACCGGTGATTGAGCAGAAGTCAGCAGCGGCCATAGTAGCCAAACGCCCGTCGTAATGGTCGGGACAGGGTGAAGGGCCTAACACCGGAAATAAAGGAGGAGCCTTGACCGACTTGAACGCACGAATGCCGCCCGGCAATGACGTGACTCAGCGTACGGTCACGAAGCCAGCCTTTAGTGAAGATCTACTCGATGCGGTACTGCACCGGGCTAATCTACAACAAGCCTGGAAGCAGGTTCGAGCCAATAAGGGAGCGGCGGGTATCGATGGCATGACCATCGAGGAGTTTCCCGCCTGGGTAAAGGGCGGCCATTGGAGTGTGGTTCAGCAGTCGATTCGCTCGGGCGATTATCAACCAGCGCCGGTGCGGCGGGTTGAGATCGACAAACCGGACGGTGGCAAGCGCCAGCTTGGCATCCCGACGGTGACAGACCGGGTGATTCAGCAAGCCATTGCCCAGATCCTGATGCCCCTGTTCGACCCGGGATTCTCAGCGGACAGCTACGGCTTCCGTCCGGGTCGAAACGCGCACCAGGCGGTGCGACGGGTACAAAGCGTTCTCAAGGAAGGGCGACGCTTTAACGTGGATGTGGACCTGTCGAAGTTCTTCGACCGGGTCAATCACGACCTGCTGATGACACACCTGGGCCACAAGGTCCGGGACAAGCGTTTGCTGGGACTGATTGCCCGGTATCTGCGAGCTGGGATTATCGATAACCAGCTCTATCTGGAAAATCGGGAAGGTGTACCGCAGGGTGGCCCACTGTCACCTCTGCTGGCCAACATCATGCTCGACCCGCTGGATAAAGAACTGGAACGACGGGGCCATCGGTTTGCCCGCTATGCGGATGACTTCACCATTGTGGTGAACAGCCGCCGCGCGGGCGACCGGGTACTGACCAGTATCAGCCACTTCCTCGAACACCGCCTGAAACTGACGGTCAACACCACCAAGAGCCGGGTGGTCAGAACCAATGACAGCAAGTTCCTGGGCTTTACCTTCAAGGGAACCCAGATCCATTGGCACCCGGACACGCTGCGCAAGTTCAAGCAACGTATCCGAGAACTGACGAATCGGAACTGGGGGGTGTCGATGCACTACCAGCTTTTCAAGGTCAGCCAGTACCTTCGGGGCTGGATCAACTACTTTGGCATCGCCACCGGCTACCAACGCTGCTGCGATCTGGATCACTGGATCCGCCGTCGCGTTCGAATGGCCTACTGGCGACAGTGGCGAAAGCCGCGCACCAAAGTCAGGAGCCTGATGAAGTTGGGTGTGCACGTGCAGGCCGCCGTAGCGTGTGGCATTACCAGTAAAGGTCCCTGGCGCAGCTCGAAGACGCCGGGTATTCAACAGGCACTGTCTAATGACTACCTGCAAGCCGAGGGACTGGCATCACTGCGTGATGGATGGATCAAGCTTCACCATTCCCGGTGAAACGCCCTGTGCGGAGCCGCATGCAGGGTGTTGTGGGGGCTGGGGGTTAGATACCCCCGGCTACCCGATTAGAAGTGTTTAGGTCCTCCCGAGTGACGCGATTACTCATGGGGCACGAACTCCTTCGTGACATATCCGGAGCCAATCCCCAGCTACGCGGATTGTGAAATCAGTTGAGTTACCATTCAGCTCTTCAATCTTCGATGGAGTGATAGGCACCGTCTTCGCTAATCTTTTTTTGTTGCTTAAGCGCTCAACAAGGCTTTGAGAATAATATTCGCGGAGAATCCATTGGTTTTTACCATCGATCTGGATTTCTTCCCATGTAAACAAGCCCTTGGATGCGGGACATGTGGTGCAAGCCTCGATGAATGTGGATGCGACGGTTACAGCCTCTTTGCCCACGAACTTGTATTGCGGGATCGATCTTGGATTCTGTTGAAAGAAGTTTTGAATGGCTTTAACTGTGTCACGTTCAATGCTGGCATGGCGCTTCGCATCCGACAGTCTTGAAAAGCTCGAAACTGCCACGAGAAATTGCGCCCACACAGTCTCTCCGCACTTTTTCTTGGCGGTTTGGGTAGCTTCAGAAAAATCTTTGCCCGAGAGCAGGAAAATATACCCATTCACGTGGAGCGCCCAAAAATCATCAAATCTAGAGATCCCTTCTTTCATCTTCCCTCCACTTCAAAAGGCCAACTCAGACATTGGCGCCTATCCTTCTAACGCTTGCAGCATGCGCGCCCGCGGAATGGAGCCGAAGGCGCAATGTAGTGGGCGTCGCCGTGCCTGCACTGGTTATGTGATTTTTAATCCACGACGAAGAGCTTTGCGCCCCGTTCAGTCGAGGACCGGTGAAGCTCAGCGTTGTCCGCCACCTGATAACTAGAACCAGGCTGGAGAACAAAGCAACGCCCGTCCTTCAATTCGGTGTGGAGCTCACCCTCTAGGCAGAGCAGGATGTGTCCTTTGGCGCACCAATGATCAGCCAGATAGCCGGGGCTGTACTCGACCATACGAACCCGGATATCGCCGAAAGTGCGGGTTCGCCAGTAAGCGACTCCCTGCTCCCCTGTGTGTTCGGTCTTCTCGACTTCAGACCAGTCAGTAACCCCAAAGGGCAGATCCCTTATGTCCAATTTGCTTCTCCTTAAGCACATAACGCCGCCAGCATGCGCGGCTTTGTAGTGAAGGCGAAGCCACAACGAAAAAGACGTCGTCGTGCCTGGCCTTGTTAGAAATTTGTGGCGCTACACTGTGATAGTTCCACTCAAGTACTGAACCGCATTGCCAGAAATAATCACTCTGTCGCCCGACACCAAACAGTTGAGCACACCACCTCGCTTTGAGGCTTGATATGCAATCAGGTCATTTTTACCAAGTTGCTCAGCCCAAAGCGGTGCTAGGCCGGTGTGAATTGAACCTGTGACTGGATCCTCATCGCCGCCATTCGCAGGCCAAAAGTACCTTGATATAAAATCATAATCCTTGGATTCAGACCTGCATGTAACGACAACATCAAGGGGCTTAAGCTGTTTTAAGATCTCGTTATCACGCTGCACAGACAATACGTCAGACTCGGACTCATAAATCACGAAATAGGCCTGCGAGTTACAATAGACGTCCACCGGTGGGATAGAGAGGCCGGCTACCAAGTTATCAGGGATAATTTTGAGCTTTTCAGGCTTGGTGTTTGGAAAGTCCATCTGAATCTTACCTGTTTCAGTTTTCTCGATTAGTAGCTCTCCAACTGCCTTAGCTGAAAATTTAATGTTTGCTAATTGAGGTTTTTTGTTAAACAAGACGAAGGCTGAAGCTAAAGTTGCATGCCCGCAAAAATCGATTTCAGTGAGAGGCGAAAACCATCGAATCTGGTAGGTTGATGCATCAGCTAAAACTAAAAAAGCTGTTTCAGAAAGGTTATTTTCTGCCGCTATGGATTGCATTAAATCGTCGGATAGCCATTCACCCGTAACGATTACTGCTGCTGGGTTCCCGCCAAAAACAGAATCTGTAAAAGCATCTACCACTGTAATTTCAAGTTCCATACGACTTCCCTAGTTCTAGTGATTTCTAACAGCTTATTAGTTTGCTTTCTTATTAAACCGTAACACCATCACCCAGTCCAATACTGCTTCACAACCTGAATAACCTCGATTTTTCAGATCATTACCCCTCCATCTCAGGGGGCTTTTGAGCTTTTGGTTCTGTGAAAAGTGTGCACGCGGGATATTTATGCACGTTTTTGCACGTTAAATCCAGTGGGTCGAATTTTTCCCATGCTGAAACAGATACCTACAGAGATGCATTGTGAAAAGTGAGCAGGGCCGTGCAAATTAAGCCGCAAGAATTTTGGCGTTTTTGGGTGTTTTTTATTATAACTGTACGTACATACAGCATTCAGCCACGGAGGGCGAGCGTGTCGAAATCACCGTTTCTACAATCGGTCCGCACAGAAATTAGGACAAAGCAGTACAGCTACCGAACCGAGAAGTCCTATCTTTACTGGGTTCGTCAGTTCATCCTTTTCAATGACAAGAAGCACCCAAAAGTCATGGGTAATCACGAAATTGAGCGTTTCCTGAATCACCTCGCCGTCAATCGGGGAGTCAGTCCGGGCACTCAAAATCAGGCGCTATGCGCGATTATTTTTGTCTACAAGCATGTGCTGAAGCGGGAGATTGAAAACCTACAGTACAAGATGACGAAAACGCCTCGACGCATGCCAACCGTTCTGAGTCCCGATGAAGTTGCTTCTATTCGAGTTATTGTCAAATCTGGTGTATGACCATCAGGCGGCGTCTCTGCCGGATTGATCATCCACTCGTTCTCCATCTCGAAACTGGACGTTGTTTACGACCAGCTTCAGCTGGTTGAACCCCTTGAT
>JACIZI010000043.1 GCA_014359475.1 Marinobacter sp.
GGTTATCTACTGGCAGGAGCGGTAGAATTGGGGGCATGAAGTTGGGGTCAGATGAAAACTTCATCTGACCCCGATTTGAGGCTCAGTCTTCCTCATGCTCCGGATGATCCATGCCCAATTCATTAATCTTCCGGGTTAACGTATTCCGCCCCCAGCCCAGCAGAATGGAGGCATCCCGCCGCCGCCCGCCAGTATGCTTCAGGGCCGTCTCAATCATGATCTTTTCAAACTCCGGCACAGCCGTATCGAGAATCCCTTTCTTGCCCCGCTTGAGCTCCTGCTCGGCCCAGTTCTTCAGGCCTTCCTGCCAGGTTGTTCCCGTGGTGGGTGCCTCGGCCTGATGCAGTAACTCCGGCGGCAGATCATCAATGTGGATTTCCCGACCGCTCGCCATAACGGTGAGCCACCGGCAGGTGTTTTCCAGCTGGCGGACGTTGCCGGGCCAGGGCAGGGTGGTGAGGTATTCTTCCGCTTCATCGCGCAGGATCTTGGGCTCGACGGCCAGTTCCTTTGCCGCCCGCTTCAGGAAGTGCTGCATCAGCCGGGGAATGTCTTCCCGGCGCTCGGCCAGCTTGGGCAGGTGTACCCGAATCACATTCAGTCGGTGGAACAGGTCTTCCCGGAAGTTGCCGGCCTGGACCAGTTTTTCCAGATCCTGGTGCGTGGCGGCGATGATGCGCACGTCCACCTTGATCGGGGTGGTGCCGCCCACGCGATAGAACTCACCATCCGCCAATACCCGCAGCAGGCGGGTCTGGGTGTCGGCGGGCATGTCGCCGATTTCATCGAGGAACAGGGTGCCGCCGTTGGCCTGCTCGAAGCGACCCTGGCGGGCGGCGCCGGCGCCGGTAAAGGCGCCTTTTTCGTGGCCGAACAGTTCCGATTCAATCAGGTCCTTGGGGATGGCTGCCATGTTCAGGGCAATGAACGGGTGTTTCGACCGGGGGCTGTGGTTGTGCAGTGCCTGGGCCACAAGCTCCTTGCCGGTACCGCTTTCGCCGTTGATCAGCACGGTGATGTTGGAGTGGGACAGGCGGCCGATCGCCCGGAACACCTCCTGCATCGCCGGGGCTTCACCGATGATCTCGGTCGCGCGCTGGGTACTTTCCGCGGCCGGCTCGGCGCTGGCGCGCTTCTCATGACTATGGGCAACGGCACGCTTGACCAGTGCTACCGCATCATCCACATCGAAGGGTTTGGGAAGGTATTCAAAAGCCCCGGTCTGGTAGCTGGTAACGGCGCTTTCCAGATCCGAGTGCGCGGTCATGATGATCACCGGGACGTCCGGGTGAACCTCCACGATCTGTGAAAGCAGGGTGATGCCGTCAACCCCGGGCATCCGGATATCGCTGACGATGGCATCGGGCTGCTCGTGCTCCAGCCGCATCATGATGCTTTCACCACTTTCAAAAACGCGGGGCTGCATACCGGCCTGGTTAAGGGCGCGCTCCAGCACCCAGCGAATACTGCGATCGTCGTCTATGATCCAGACGTTTGCCGGTTGGCTCATGGGGTGTCCTCCAGAGGCAGGAAGATGATGAAGTCGGTTCGGCCTGGCTCGCTCTCGCATTCAACCAGTCCATGGTGTTGGCCGATGATGCTCTGGGTGATGGAAAGGCCCAGGCCGGTGCCACTGGCCCGGCCACTGATCATCGGATAGAAAATGTTCTGTAAAAGCTCCGGGGGAATGCCGGGGCCGTTATCAATAACGTCGATCCGGCACACCAGGCGATGGCGCCGATGGCCGATGGTGAACTGGCGCAGGGTGCGGGTCCGGAAGGTAATGGTTGGCGGTTCCTCAGAACGGAGACCGCTCTGGTTCTCGAAGGCCGCTTCCATGGCGTTACGGGCAATATTCAGGAAGGCCTGAATCAGTTGCTCCTTGTCGCCCCGGAATTCCGGAATACTGGGGTCGTAATCACGACTGAAGTGCAACCGACCCTTGCTTTCGGCTTCCAGCAGAGTACCTACCCGTTCCAGGACTTCATGGATGTTGGTCGGTGCCAGTTTGAGCGCCTTATTGGGGCCGAGCATTCGGTCTACAAGGCTTCGGAGACGATCGGCCTCGTCAATGATGACCCGGGTGTATTCCCGCTGGTCTTCGCTGCTGAGTTCGCGGTCAAGAAGTTGAGCTGCGCCCCGGATGCCGCCAAGCGGATTCTTGATCTCGTGGGCCATGCCGCGGACCAGTATGCGGGTGGTCTCCTGCTGGGAGATGATGTCCTCCTCCCGGCTGATCCGCATCAGCCTGTCCCTCGGCTGGATTTCGATCAGCAGCTCGGTTGGGTCGAGGCTGATGGGCGTTACAGAGTAATCGACGGTCAGCCGGGCGCCACTGGTAAGAAAAAATTCGGCTTCCCGGCGGGTGTAGGATTGCCCGTTGCGGACAGCAGCAAACAACGTTTTCAGGGCATCTTCTGATTCGACCAGAACGTCCTGGAAGGGTTGGCCCTGGCTTCGGGTCATGCTGGTTTCGAACAGGCTTTCAGCGGCCGGGTTGAGATACCGGATCGTCAGGTTATCTTCGAGCACCAGAACAGCCGTGGTAAGGCTGTCGAGAATGCTCTTGTATCCGGTTTGATGGGCCGAAGGCAATGCCATGCGTGAATCCCGTTGGTTCGACATAGTGTGACCTCCGGAGTTTTGCAAAAAGCGAACCACTTTGAGCCGGGTTCACAAATGAGTGGGCAAAGTGCGGGCATGGAGGGCTTATCAGCGCGGAAATCTGCCGTACGCTGGTGCAAATGAGGAAAATGCCCCTGATCAGCCCGGACAATCCGCCCCGTTGCTGATCAGAGTATGGCTTTTTTATGGTGCGAATGCACCAAAACGGTGCGAGATGCTGGCGGCAGCGGCGGGTTGGCTAGTTCGCTACGGATGGGCGGTGAACGGTGAAGGAAATTGACGGGCCTGTTTTTACCTGTACCCCGTCTTCGTCCACGATGTGAACGCGGGCCTTGTGGGTGCCCCGGAAAACATTGCTGACCGTGACCGTGCCGGAGGCGCTCTGGCCCACGGGCTGGCCATCAAGTGTTACTTCGTATTTGTGGCCAGGCTGCAGGCCCGGGGTGCTGGTGACCTCGAACTGGATATCGCCGCTACCACTGTAAAACGCCTGGTTGTTGTCGGGATAGACGAACGAGACATTCTCGTAGGCGGCACCTTCGCGCTGAACCTCTTCCCGAAGTTTCTCGGTTTCCTGAACCACCTCGGGTTTTGGCAGGGTAATGGTGGTCACCGGCTTCACCTCGACAGCTTCAGCGCCTTCGCTTGGCTCGTCGGAGAAGGTGACATTGCCGTAGGCATCGACGTTTCGGTAGACCTCTGCGGAGGCCGGAACCGCCAGAACAAAAAGGAGGCCGGCAACCAATCCAGACTTTGGATTCATAAGTTCACCTTTCATTGGGTTTCTTCGATTATCGGCGGCGTCTGAGGGCATTTCAACGCTTGCGGGATCGGATATTGGTTACATATCGTTAAGAGCTGCAGGCAATGTGCTGCGGTGCACAAAAAAAGCCCCGCACAGGGCGGGGCTTTGCTGCTGGCTCTCTTGCGAGAGATTTTAGCAGGAGTAGTACAGTTGGAACTCAACCGGATGCGTGGTCATGTTCAGTTTCTCAACTTCACCGCGCTTCAGATCAATGTAGCCGGCAATCATGTCCTCGGTGAACACGCCGCCGCGGGTCAGGAACTCATGATCCTCTGCCAGGCAGTCCAGAGCTTCGGACAGGGTTTCGGCAACCTTCGGAATGCTCAGCGCTTCTTCCTTCGGCAGGTCATACAGATCCTTGTCCATGGCATCGCCCGGGTGGATCTTGTTCTGGATACCATCCAGGCCAGCCATCATCAGGGCTGCGAACGCCAGGTACGGGTTGGCCGCAGGGTCAGGGAAGCGCACTTCGATACGACGTGCTTTCGGGCTGTTCACGTACGGAATACGGATGGAGGCCGAACGGTTACGGGCGGAGTAGGCCAGCATAACCGGTGCTTCGTAGCCCGGAACCAGACGCTTGTAGCTGTTGGTGGCCGGGTTGGTGAAGGCGTTGATGGCCTTGGCGTGCTTGATAACACCGCCGACATAATACAGCGCCGCTTCGCTCAGGCCAGCATAGCTGTCACCGGCAAACAGGTTTTTGCCGTCTTTGCTCAGGGACATGTGTACGTGCATGCCGGAACCGTTATCACCAACCACCGGCTTGGGCATGAAGGTGGCGGTTTTGCCGTAGGCGTGGGCCACGTTGTGTACGCAGTACTTGAGAATCTGTACTTCATCAGCCTTGCGGGTCAGGGTGTTGGCGCCAACGCCGATTTCACACTGGCCAGCGGTGCCGACTTCGTGGTGGTGTACTTCAATTTCCAGGCCCATGGATTCCATGGCGGCACACATGGCGCCACGCAGGTCGTGCAGGCTGTCCACTGGCGGAACCGGGAAGTAACCGCCTTTAACACCCGGGCGGTGACCGATGTTGTTGCGGTCGAAATCTTCGCCAGATACCCAGGCGGCTTCCTCAGAGTGGATATGGTAGGAAGCACCCTGCATGTCCACATTCCATTTGACGGAATCAAACACGAAGAACTCAGGCTCCGGGCCAAACAGCGCGCCATCGGCGATACCGGTGGACTTCAGGTATTCCTCGGCACGACGGGCAACGGAACGCGGGTCGCGCTCATAACCCTGCATGGTAGACGGCTCTACGATGTTGCAGGTGATGTTGACAGTGGTTTCTTCGGTGAACGGATCGAGTACGGCGGTTTCGTCGTCCGGCATCAGGATCATGTCGGATTCGTTGATGCCTTTCCAGCCGGCAATGGAGGAGCCATCAAACATCTTGCCGTCGGCAAAAAAGTCTTCGTCCACTTCGGTGGCCGGCAGCGTCACGTGCTGCTCTTTACCACGGCTGTCAGTGAAGCGCAGGTCAACCCATTTGACTTCGTGTTCTTTGATCAAATCAACTGTCTTGGACATTGTGCATGCTCCGTAAGTTATACCGCCCAGGCGGCTGCATTCATGTTCGTGGTGCCGGATCGCCCAAATTACCGGGTTCCGATCTGGTTTTCAGGTTCGCGCAGCTTAGCAAATGCCAGTACGACTTACCTGCAAATTTCGGCTGATTTCGATAAAGCAAGGCGCTTGCCAATTTTTAGGGCATGCTCCAGAACAGCGCAGTAGCAAGGGGTTGGCGCTTGTTGAGAGCAAAATTCAGCCAGGCAGGCCCTTCTATGCACTTAATTGGCGCACCTAATTGGTGCACCAAAAGCGATCATGCTCTAAATGGGTGCGCGCCATCGTTTAAAGAATAGGCGTTTTTCTTCATATAAACGACACAGACTTTTCGCTATACTGCGCGCCGCTTCATTTTTGCCCTGCCATTTTCAGATCCCGGATCGAAAAGCACCATGCAGGGCGCCGGGCAGCCAGTTCCGGTGAATGAGTTCATTTTACGGATTTGAGACGGCATGTGCGGGGATTTTCCCTGTGAACGACCTTCTCAGGTCATTGAGTGCATGCCGCAGGAATATTTTTGTGATTGAGAAACTTCGTAATATCGCCATCATCGCCCACGTCGACCATGGTAAAACCACCCTCGTAGACCAGCTTTTGCGCCAATCCGGCACCCTGGAGCGCAAAGAGCTCGATAGCGAGCGGGTCATGGACTCCAACGATCAGGAGAAAGAGCGTGGCATTACCATTCTGGCCAAGAACACGGCGCTGAAATGGAATGGCTACGACATCAACATCGTGGACACCCCGGGCCACGCTGACTTCGGTGGCGAAGTCGAGCGGGTTATGAGCATGGTGGATTGCGTGCTGTTGGTGGTGGATTCCATCGATGGTCCGATGCCGCAAACCCGTTTCGTGACCCAGAAGGCGTTTGCCGCCGGCCTGCGTCCGATCGTGGTGGTCAACAAGATTGACCGTCCGGGTGCCCGTCCGGACTGGGTAGTGGACCAGGTATTTGATCTGTTCGACAACCTGGGTGCGACCGATGAGCAGCTGGACTTCCCCATTGTGTTTGCCAGCGCCCTGAATGGCATAGCCGGCATGGATCATGAAAACCTGGACGACAATATGGATGCCGTGTTCCAGGCGATTGTTGATCACGTCCCGGCGCCGAACGTTGATCCGGACGGACCGTTCCAGATGCAGATCTCCCAGCTGGATTACAACAGCTTCCTGGGCGTGATCGGCATTGGCCGCATCATGCGCGGCAAGATCAAGACCAACTCGCCGGTGACAGCGATTGGTGCCAGCGGCAAGAAGCGTAACGGTCGTATCCTCAAGATCATGGGCCATTCCGGTCTGCAGCGTGTTGAAGTGGACGAGGCCCAGGCCGGCGATATCGTCTGTGTCAGTGGTATGGACGAGCTGTTTATCTCCGATACCCTGTGCGACCAGGCCAACGTTGAGGCACTTCCGGCCTTGACCGTGGATGAGCCGACGGTTTCCATGACCTTCCAGGTCAACGATTCACCCTTTGCTGGCCGGGAAGGCAAGTACGTCACCAGCCGGAACATCAAGGAGCGCCTGGAAAAGGAGCTGCTGCACAACGTTGCGCTGCGTGTTGAAGAGGGCGAGTCGGCGGACAAGTTCAAGGTCTCCGGCCGTGGTGAACTGCATCTCTCGGTTCTGATCGAAAACATGCGTCGTGAGAATTTCGAGCTGGCGGTCGGGCGTCCTGAAGTGGTCATTCGCGAAGTGGATGGCGTGAAGCAGGAGCCGTATGAAAACGTCATCGTCGACATCGAGGATCAGCAC
>JACIZI010000044.1 GCA_014359475.1 Marinobacter sp.
AGGTTGCTCCTGTACAGGATGTTGTGCTGTGCAGGATACCGTACATGAAAAGATTTAACAAATAAGGATAGGTCGCGCGCAGCCGCGACCTGATCCGGTGTTGGACGAGCCCGGTGCTTCTCTATTAAGGAAATAGCGGCGGTGAACTGAGAGGTGGCTTTGTCTTGGTCCTGGGCGGTCGTTTTCGCCAGGCCAGACGGACCCGGGACCATCGGTGGAAACGATAGTCGGTTGGTCCTGTTTGGTGTGTCATAGGGTGCTTTGGTTTCCTCCCTTTGGGGCATTCATGTCGGGTGTCAGAGAGCGGACAGCGATTCGATTCACGATGTAGGCTAAAGCCTTACGTTGCGAGCCAGAGCGTGGTTCAGCCCGATGGCCTTTCATCCTCAACCGCTTCCAGCTTCACCCGAAAACCACAGGCTGCGGCATATTTGTTCAGTGTTCCCCAGCTCGGGTTGCTTCGGCCGCGTTCAAGTCTCGATACGTTGCTTTTGTTGGTTCCGAGTTTCTTCGCAACGTCGTCTTGGGTAAGGCCTGCTTTCGTCCTCATTGTGATCAGCTGATCGATCAGGCTGAATTCTTCCTGAAGGGCATCGTATTCTTTGCGAACCTCCGGATTATCCAGTGCTTTCTGCTTAAACTGTTTGAAGCTCATGATTTATTGACCTCCTTTAACCGCACTTTGGCGGCATTTTCGCCAACTCTTCGTCTACGTTCCCGTAGAATTCAATTTCCCAATCCATGGGAGCTCCCTTGCATTTCAGGTTGTCATAAATGATAACAGCAAGGTTGGAAAAACAAAACTTCCTTTTACAGCCCACCGGTAGCGTTGTCTTTTAAATCCCTTTTTTGGATTTCGCCTTGCAATTCCCCGCCATGCACGAGGCACAGTAGTGCCCCAATCCTCCCGTTGGATGCCAGGGATGACCTGACGATTGGTTCTAATCGCTCAGCGTAAGCCCCATCTCCCAGAAGTCGATTTCCAGCCACGTGGCATCCCGGAAAATTCGGGTGAGTTGTTCAAATCGGGAAGGGGAAACCTCGGCCAGTCGGTCATTCAGCCAGCGAATCTCTGCGTGCATCGCTTCCTGGAATTCGCCGCTCTCATACATGGCGATCCAGGCGTCGTAGGGGTTGGATTCGCCACGAACGGTCTCGCTGCGGCTGTTCAGCCAGTTGGCAATTTCACCATAGCCGACCATGCAGGGTGACAGGGCGACGTGCAGGTCTAGCAGATCTCCGCGGTTGCCGGTGTCGAGCACGTATCGGGTGTAGGCCAGTGTGGCACGGGCTTCTGGAAGCTCGGCCAGCTCGTCCTCCGAGATGCCCCAGTTTTTACAGAAGTCGATATGCAGGCCCAGTTCGGTATCAAGTATGGCCTGCATGCCGTCCTTGGCCTGGCGCAAATCGGCCAAGGTGGGGCTTTTGTAGGCGGCCAGGGCAAAGGCGCGGGCAAACTGGATCAGGAACAGGTAATCCTGTTTGAGATAATGCTGAAATGCGTTCGCAGCCAGCGTGGCATCGCCTAACTGAGTAACGAAGCTGTGTTCAATGTAGTCTCGCCATTCGTCTGGGCAGGCTTTTTTGAGGTCTTCGAACTGATACGACATTCCGTTGCTCCGACTTGGGTTCATGTGAAGTATTCCAGAGAGTGAGGTTCAATAAAACCGGACAGCCTTGGGGCGGCGGGCCCCGTTTTCTGGCATCATGCCTGCTTTCAACACCGTCACAGGAAAGTTCTATGTCCCAACTCCCACCGTGTCCTCAATGTGGCTCAGAATACACCTACGAAGATGGCGTGCAGATGGTGTGCCCCGAGTGCGCACACGAGTGGAACGCTGCTGAAACAGAGGCTACAGAAGCTGCGAGTATGATCCGCGATGCGAATGGCAACGAGCTGCAGGATGGCGACACGGTGACTGTGATCAAAGATCTGAAGGTTAAAGGGACCAGTTCGGTGGTTAAGGTTGGCACCAAGGTGAGAAACATTCGCCTGGTAGACGGCGACCACGACATCGATTGCAAGATTGACGGTATCGGCGCCATGAAACTGAAGTCGGAATTCGTGAAGAAGGTGTGACGATAACCATTGCTTCTGTAGGTTGCGTGAATCACTGCGGCGACCAGGCTTCCCCGTACTTCGTTTATTCAGCCAGGAGCCACGCCATTACCTTTCCGCTGCCTCGTTTATATTCTTTCCGTCGTTGTCCTTACGCTATGCGCGCTCGGCTCGGGATTTTGTTTGCTGGACTGACGGTGGAGCTGCGGGAGGTCGTGCTAAAAAACAAGCCGGCGCAGATGCTGGCGGTCAGTCCCAAAGGCACGGTTCCTGTTCTGGAGCTGGCAGGAGGCGATCGTTCTGAGAGGCTCGTTATTGAGGAAAGCAGGGAAATCGCCGAATGGGCGTTGCGGCAGAGTGATCCGAAGGGTTTGTTGAACACGGATTTAGTAAGCGCTAATGCCCTGATCGACCGAAACGATAACGAATTCAAACACTGGCTGGATCGTTATAAATACGCGGATCGCCATCCAGAACTCTCCCAGTTGGATTACCAGCAAAAGGGTGAGGTGTTTTTGCAGGCGTTGGAAACCCTGTTAGCCAAGAACCGGTATCTCCTGGGGAGCAACATCAGCATCGCTGATATTGGCATCATGCCCTTTGTACGCCAGTTCGCCCATGTCGATCGGGAGGTGTTTTACAGTCTGCCCTATCCGAATTTACAGAAATGGCTGAGGGATTGGCTGGAGCATCCAGTGTTCCTGCAGGCCATGATCAAATTCCCGTCTTGGCAGGAAGGCGATGATGAGGTGGTATTTCCACAAATAAAAACCGGGACAGATCTATTTTCTCGTACCCCGTAAATCACCTTGCGAGTCATGCCGCCGTGGTTCCGGTTCTGATCTATCAGTGTGATGAGTTCGCCATTGGCATCCTGCCGGACTGCAGCGGTCAATGAGCCGGTTATTTTCCTTACACCAGACTTGTTTTATCGTGTATTCAATTGAATGTGATGCAACAAAGGGAGAGGGCTATGACGGCACCAGGCGATCAGCTTCGCGTGTTCTACGATGGCGCCTGCCCGAGCTGTGTCAAGGACCGCAGGCTCTACGAGCGACTCGCGGGCAAGACCGGCGAATCGGTGGAGTGGGTTGATATCACCGGCCGTGACGATGAGTTGAAGGAACTTGGTATAGATCCGGAAGCAGCGCTTCAGGAGCTCCATGTAGAG
This sequence comes from Marinobacter sp., assembly GCA_014359475.1. GTDB lineage: Bacteria > Pseudomonadota > Gammaproteobacteria > Pseudomonadales > Oleiphilaceae > Marinobacter. Next base: position 3,231 of record JACIZI010000044.1, read on the forward strand.
GATGGCCAGGGCAATATCCACCGGGAACTGGCTGCCTATATCCTGTTGATGTCGCGAGTTTGGCTGCTGAAACCCCTAGCCTGGCTGATTGGTTTGCCGGTTATTCGGCCGGCGCTGGCGAAGCTTTACCACAAATGGGTGGGCGAGCGGCTGGAGAAAACCGGGCGCATGCCGAATTCAAAGGAAAAGCAGAGAAAAATCGAAGCGCGCAAGGCCGAGGTCGAAGCTGAGGAAAGCGCGGAGGACAGAGAGAAGTGGTAAGGGTCGGCGTAGCGTCACCACGTGACTGGTCTCGCCGATCCGCAGGTTGTTTCTGATCCACACTCCCTAGCAGCCTGTCGGACTTAAGGCTAATCTACTGTGCCGGTGGGAAAACGGCTCATATTTCCCGGCTTTTTCGTTGCATAGAACCACTATGCGCCTCAAGATCCAGAAAATCTGCGCTCGCTTTCCCACCTTGCTCGTGACGATTGCTTAAGTCCGACAGGCTGCTAGGCCAAGAACCAATAGCGTCATTATAAACTCCCTGTAGCAGCCAGACTGAATACCAGAGAGCTTAGTCGAGGTGGACGATCGCGCAAAGGTCGTGCGATCGGGAAAACCGGGACAAACCTATTTTTCAACCGCCAATTCCCGCCGAATCAGCAGCACCAAAGCCAGAGCCGCCAGTGATCCCATCACAGCGGCGAAAGTGATTCCGGTCGTCTTCAGGCTGGTCATGCTTGCCATCAGTCCCAGGCCGATCACCGGTACCGAGATAGCGATATAGGCCACGACAAAGAACGCGGAGGTCACCGCTGCCTTCTCCCTCACAGGGCTGGCCGCGGCGATGGCGCCCATGCCAGCGCGGAATGAGATGCCTTGGCCCATACCGGCAATCACGGCACCCACGACGAACAGGGCGAGGGATTGGGTATATATGCCCAGCGCTATCGGAATCACACCGAGCATCAGGGAAACGCAGCCCAGAGGCAGGCGCAGCCTGAGCGGCAGTGTGCCCTGCAGGAACTGACCCAGGGTTGAGGCGATGAAGATGCTGCCGGCCACAACGCCGATCAACAACCGGTTGTCGTAGCCCAGGACCTTGCCCATCATTGCCGGGGCGATGGATGTGAAGAAGCCGCACATGGCGAAGCCTGCGAAACCGGCAATGGCGGCGGGAATAAATACACCGCGGACTTCCGATGGTACGTTCAGGCGCTGGATGGACAGTTTGGGGCGACCGGGTTTCGAGACGGTCTCAGGCGCTGCCCAGATACAGCATACAGCCAGTAAAGCCATGGCAATGTGCACCAGAAAGGTCAGGTGCAGTGGCCAGGGCAGGTACTGGGAAAGAGCGCCCGCTAACATCGGGCCCAGGCCCAGCCCGCCCATGTTCGCCGCCGTGGCAAAGAAAGTGGCTTTCCCCCGCCAGTGGGGCGGGGCAAGTTCAATGACTGCCACCGTGGCCGTGCCGGTAAAGATCCCTGCGGACAGCCCCGACAGCACCCGGCCGGTCAGGGTCATCGCCAGGCCATCGGCCTGCAGGAACACCAGGTCACTGATGATGGAGCAAGCCAGCCCCGCAAACAGTAAAGGCCGGCGGCCTATCTGATCAGACCAGCGCCCGGTCAGCACCAGTGCGGCGATCACACCAAAGGCATAGGTGGCAAAGATGATGGTGATCATCAGGTCGGAAAACCCGAAATTGGCCTGGTAGATCGGGTAAAGAGGCGTCGGCATGGTGGTGCCGATCATCGTGACACTGAAGGTGAAGGCTGCGCCCAGGAAAATAAGCAGCGGAAACCAGCGGTGTTGCTTGGGTGAGGGCATGCAGGAGTCCCGGTCGGCGATTTTTAAAAGTTGGCTACCCTATCAGAAGGGGCGGGCGAACCGAAGGAAGACCTTACGGTTTTCAAAAACCTATTTTGGGTATAGTATTACCCAAAATGGGTTTTATAAGGATGTCAGCAATATGTCTGAAGTGACGCAGGCAGGTTGCACCGGCTTGGCGGATGCTCTGTTCTCAGCAACTCGGCAAAAGGTCTTGCGCTTGTTCTTCACGCGAAAGGATAGCGACTTTTCGATTAAAGAACTCATTGAGGAGGCTAAAGCGGGTTCGGGTGCTGTGCAGCGGGAGGTCGTGCGTCTGGTTGATAGCGGGCTGGTTCAAGTGAACCTTCAGGGGCGCCAGAAGCGGTATAGAGCCAATCCGGACTCACCGGTTTATCCTGAATTGATTTCTCTTGTTACTAAGCTTCTCGGCCCGGAACAGCAGGTTGAAGATGCTCTTCGCCCAATTTTCCATAAAATTGATCTGGCCCTGATTTATGGTTCGGTCGCCAAAAGAAACGACCATGCCGACAGTGATATTGACCTGATGTTGGTATCAGATACCCTCACCCTGGAAGAAGTCTTTGAGGTGCTGGGGCCAGCAGAGAGCAACCTTTCGCGGACCATCAACCCAACCCTATACAACCGTAATGAGTTTAAAAAACGTCGAGCTAACGAAAGCCCTTTTTTGAAGAAAGTCCTGGAAGGACAGTACATATTGCTGAAAGGAAGCATCAATGAATCAGGAAGCATTGGAGAACCTGGTCCGGATACACAAGCTCCACCATGAGGCGACGGACTCAAACGAAGTCCAGGGGCTCATTCGGTCTGGTCACGTTAGATTGCAGGATGCAGGCCTTGAAGCTCTGAGCCTGGAAAGCCGCTTCGATTTATCTTACAACGCCGCGCTCGCGCTTTCTTTGGCGGCACTTCGACACTCTGGCTATCGATCTGACAACCGATACTTGGTGTTGCCGGTGGCCCGGCTTTCCCAGCTGATCGACCTGGGCGACGGCCAGACCCTGCACAGCCTGCTCGTCTCACCGGACACCTGCGAGCGTGGCTGCGCCCAAAGTCACCTCGATCACGCCCCGCCCGGCAGCCTGATTCTGTTTGATCGCGGCTACCCCGCCCACTGGCTGTTCGCCGATCTAACGCAACGCCAGCTCCCGTTCGTGATGCGCCTGCGCGGGAACTTCAATCGCGCCGTGTGGCAACTTTGTCCTGTCCGGCAAACCGGAAGCCCAGCACACCTTCACCTGCACCAACTGGCTCTCGCGCCAGGTGTGCCAGCAGTCCGGGGTGAACCTGGACGGCCCGGTGACCCTGCGCCTGGTGCGGGTGGACCTGCCCGGGGGCACCACCGAAGTCCTTGCTACCTCCCTGTTGGATGCGCAGGCGTTTCCCGCGGCCGATTTTGCCGACCTTTATCATCGCCGCTGGGGCATCGAAACCGACTATCGGCGTCTCAAGCAAACCCTGAACCTGGAGAACTTCAGCGGTCGTTCCCCCCGGGCTGTCCAGCAGGACCTTCACGCCCGCGTTCTACTCAAGAACCTGGCACTGCTGATGCAAACCCTGCAGCAACCCGATATCGATCGGCGTCATGCCCATCGCAAGCTCCGTTGGCAGCC
>JACIZI010000045.1 GCA_014359475.1 Marinobacter sp.
ATATCTACTTGCGCAACCAGCGATTGGCAACCTGATTGCCGACCGTTTTTATCCGATGGTCCTGCCGCAACCTCCTACTTTGCCAGCAGTGACGTACCAACGGGTATCCCGCTCCGCCGTCCGCGACCTAACCGGCGTGGCCTACTGGGTCAGCCGGTTTCAGTTTTCTTGCTGGGCCAAAAAGTATGGGGATGCCAAGGCAGTGGCTCAGGCAGTCAGGCAGGCGCTTGAGGACTACGTAGGAACGATGGGGCAGTTTCGGATCATCGGGTCTGGCAGCGTAAACGAGATTGACCTGAGCCAGCCGGACACCGGACTTTACCATGTGCCCGTGGATGTGCTGGTGACCCACCAGGGAGGCGAATAACAGGTGAGGCTTCCCGGTTACATGCGAGTGCGAGACGTGCGCATAGAGAGCGACAGGCTTCTGATGGCCATCTCCGTTAAGTGGTGGGGATGGCCGGTTATTTTGTTCGAGATGATAAGGAGGCGAATAATCAATGGCTGAAAAACTTGGACTAGGAACTGAGTTTCAGCGGGAAGGCGCAACTGCCGGAACCTTTGTGACTATTGCTCAGGTTGCGTCCATCACCCCGCCCCAGCTGGAAGCGGATGATGTGGTAATCGAAAACCTTGATCCTGTAGACGGCTACAAGAAATATCTGCCGGGGCTCCTGGATGGCGGAGAAGTTAGCCTGACACTCAACTTTGACGGGTCAACCACCGGGCATATGGATCTTCTATCGGACTTTAACAGCAGGACGCAGAAGAACTATAAAATCGTACTGCCCGACACTTCAGCTTGGGCCTTCTCCGGCTACGTGAAAGGTTTTGCCCCTCAGGAAATTACTGCTGGCGAAGTTATCCAGGCTGAAGTCACTATCAAAGTAACCGGCAAGCCGACCTTCACGGCTGGCGTGTAAGGAGGCGGCGTAAATGGCTCTGCTTAACGTTCAAAAGGCCAGCCTCACGGGGTTGGCTCCTACTTTTGTGGCCGCATCCGCAGGTGGAGACAGCTTCGTCAACGACGGCAAAACGGTCCTGCATGTCAAAAACGGCGGCGCATCCGAAATCACCGTGACGGTCAACAGCCAGCAACCGTGCAACTACGGTTTTGATCATGATGTAACAGTTGCTGTACCTGCTGGCGGAGAGCGCATTATCGGACCGTTCAGGCAGGACCGGTTTAACAACTCCGATGGCCAAGTCATGGTGTCCTATTCGGCTGTCACATCGGTGACGGTGGCCGCGATAGCGCAGTAGACTTCTAATTGAGAGAGGATCGCTAATGCAATTACCCAAACACGGCGAGGATTACTGCCCCTTGTGCGGCGATTGTATCCATTGCCATTGGGGCGACAGGTGTTCAGGAGACGATTTTGGCAGGGATCACAATGAAATATGGTATGCCGAACATAGAGGAGGAAAATCTATGTCCAAACTTCTAACCAAAGACGACATCCTCCAGGCCCAGGATCTACCAACCGAACGGGTATCCGTGCCAGAATGGGGCGGCGAAGTAATCGTCAGAGGCTTAACTGGCGCAGAGCGGGACAAGTTCGAGGCCAGCATAGTCGTTCGTAAGGGCGACAAGACCGACTTCAATCCCGAAAACATGCGGGCTAAACTCGTAGCGCTGTGTGTAGTGGACGAGCAGGGCAACCGCCTCTTCGCCGATGAGGATGTAAAACTCCTGGGCAAAAAGAGCGCTGCCGCTCTTGACCGCATCTTCCAGATAGCCCAGCGGCTTTCCGGCTTGAATCCCAGTGCGGTGGAGGAAATGGCAAAAAACTGAAAGAGCGGCCAACCCGAAGGTTTATCTTCCGGTTGGCCTTGGCGCTAGGCATGACGGTAAGAGAGCTCCTGGATCGCATCAGCAGCCAGGAGCTCTCCGAGTGGATGGCTTATTACAGCCTAGAACCGTGGGGCACTGAAGTTGAAGACTTACGAACGGGAATCGTGGCTTCGACTATTGCTAATGCCAATCGCGATCCGAAAAAACAGCGAAAGCCGTTCAAGCCGCAGGATTTTATGCCGCAGTGGGATAAGCCGCGACAGCAGGAGCAGACGCCCGAAGAACAGCGCAAAATTATCGAGATGTGGCATGCCCTGCTGGGCGGCAATCACGGGTAAACCCATTTGTTGCCGCCTTTGTCCACCACACGGACGCTATCCACTTTGATGTTTGGATCATAGCTATGCAGGATTGTGTATAGGCTGACTCGGAATTTCTTGATAATATCGATGCCTTCCCTATCCGGAAAGATTTCCGTATAAGCAGTAACAGTGGAGCCATCGTATTCGATGCGGGTAACGATGCCTTCACGCTGTGTGCCCTTGCAAGAAAGCTCGATAGCTTCCATTAGCTTGTTTGTCTGTGCCTGGAGTTTGTCTTGGCGGGTCTTTTGTTCTTGCTGAGCAAGTTGAGTGCGCTTTTCAAGATTCATGGAAGCAGTTTCTATTTGGCCCCGAAAGATAAGCGCGATAGCAGTAATTAAACCAACAAAGATCAAAAAACCGACAATGGCCGAAACAACTCGCTTGCGCAAGATCCATCCCTCCGTGTTGAAGATTCTGTTTGTAGTATACCGCCCAGGGTAGGTGCGAACAATGCCCAACATCGGAACCTTAACTGTATATCTCACTGCCCAGGCTACGCAATTCGAGAAAACTATGCGTCAGGCCCAGCGCACCATGGAGACTACTAGTGCGTCTCTCCAGCGCCAGGCGAAGATGCTCGAATCAGCCGGCTCGAAGATGATGCTGGGAGTAACTGCTCCTTTAGCATTACTGGGCGGCGCCGCTCTCAAAATGGCCGGAGATTTTGAGCAGACGCAGATCGCATTTACCAACATGCTCGGCAGCGCAAAGGCCTCGCAAGATTTTCTGGACCAACTGGCGAGATTCGCTGAAAAAACACCATTCGAGTACACTGACCTGACCCAGCAGGCCAGGCGGCTCATGGCCTTCGGCTTCGCGGCCAAGGATATCATTCCAATGCTAACAGCCGTGGGCGATGCCGTAGCCGCAATGGGCGGCAGTGCAGAGATGCTAGACCGGGTAACCAGGGCCCTCGGCCAAATGCAGGCCAAGCAGAAAGTCACTGCCGAAGAAATGCTCCAGCTGACCGAAGCAGGTATACCGGCCTGGGAATACTTGGCCCAAACAATAGGCAGAAGTGTGCCCGAGGTCATGAAGCTTTCTGAGAAAGGCCTTATACCTGCAAATGTTGCCATCAACGGTATGCTCCGGGCAATGGAGAGAGATTTTGGAGGCATGATGGCCCAACAGTCCAGGACTATGCTGGGCTCGTTGTCTAACCTCCAGGATGTACTGGGCCGCCTTGGGCGCACTTTGGGTGGTGCAATTAATCAGACCTTCGGCCTGACAGATAAAATCCGGGCACTGACCGGCTGGGTAGAGCGGGTGGCAAGCGCTCTCCAGAACATGAATCCTGTTCTTCGCTCAATGATTGTTTATCTCGGCTTAGCTGCTTTTGTAACTGGCCCGCTCCTCTACGGACTGGGAATGATGTACCGTATATCTGCTGTTGCCGCTCAGGGTGCGGCAATTCTTTCCGCCTGGGCAGGTCGCGCAGCATTTGCCTTTGCCGCCTGGCGCGGCGGAGCGGCAAGCCTGGGTGAGGCCTTAGCATACCTTGCCAAGAGCAGGTTCAGGCTGTTCTTAGGCGGCGCTGGCCTTATCATAGCAGTAGGCCTGCTGGTGGCTACCCACTGGCGGCAACTAGCCGGCGTGGCTATGGCAATCTGGCATGCAATCGGTGCGGCGGCTTTATATGGCGCATCGCTGGTTGTTCGAGGTGTCGGCCTAATTTTAGCCGGCATTGGCGTCATCATCCCGCCGGTCCGGGGAGCGGCTCAAGCAGTTCTTGGCCTTGCCGACAGTCTCAAGGCCTCGGCTGCCCAGTCGCTTGCTTCGGCTCGCTCGGCAGTAAGCATGGCTTCGACGGCGCAGCAGGCCGCTCAGACCCAGCAGAATATAGCCAAAGCCGGAGAGCAGGCTGCTAAAAGCCAAGATAACTTAGCTAAGTCTACCGAAGATGCGGCCAAAGCCGCAGGAGACAACATCCAGAGCTTCGACCAGGTGCACCAGATCCAGCAGGAGATGGCCAAAGGGCCTGCCGGTATCGAGGCCCCGGCCGTATCTGTGCCCGAGATCCCCGCTCTCGGCGGCGCCGGTCTAGGCGCAGACATAGCCGCCGGGATGGGGCAGCAGATAGCCAGCATAGCCGATACGGCTGCATCCGCCTGGAACCGTCTCAAAGCAGCCATGGAGCCTGTTAACCGGGCAATACAGTGGATTAAGGACAATTGGCCGACAATCGGGCCGATTATCGAGGGGATAGCGTCTTTAATTCTGGTTTATTTCATCCCTGCTCTTATAAAGGCCGGCATAGAAGCAACTATCAATGCCGGCAAAGTGGTCTGGTCTTGGATAGTACAGTCAGCAGAGGCTGTAAAGAGCGTAGCTATCCAAGTGGGCCAAATTGCTATTCTAGTGGGCAAATGGATCTGGATGGGTGTACAGGCTACTTTCAACGCCGCCAAGGTGGCGCTAGCCTGGGGATTGCAGGGCTGGGAAGCCGTCAAATCAGGTGTAGTACAGGTTGGGCAGTTCGCACTGCTAGTGGGCAAATGGATCTGGATGGGAGCACAGGCAGTTTACAATGCCGGGCGGGTAGTGTTCGCCTGGATAATGCAACAGGCCCCGGCCATAGCTACTGGGGCTGTTACTCTGGCCCAATCGGCCTTAATCATAGGGCGCTGGATCCTTATGGCCGCTACGTCGATGGCTAATGCTGCCATCATGGCGGCAGCGTGGTTCATAGCTTTAGGACCGGTTGCCTGGGTTACGGCTACGGTTATTGCTCTGGCCGTATTAATCATTGCTAAGTGGGACTGGATCAAGACCAAGACGGGTGAGATCTGGGGCGCTGCTGCCAGCTGGCTGGCACAAAAATGGGACTGGATAAAAGAGCGGGCTGGCGTTGTTTGGGGCTGGATCGAAGACAACATCGTCAATCCCATTAAACGTGCCTGGAGCTGGCTCGAAAACGCCTGGAATAACATTTCCGGCTATCTCTCTAATACATGGGGTAAAATCAAGTCTACTGCCCAAGGTGTCTGGGATGGTATCTGTGGTGCAATCAAGGGGGCCATCAACGGCATCATCAAGGCCATAAACTTGCTTATCCAGGGGCTCAACCGCATCCACATCACCGTACCGGATTGGGTGAGCAAGGTCCCCGGATTCGCCTGGTTAGGCGGCAAATCGTTTGGCTTCGATATTAAAGAAATCCCGACCCTGGCCGCCGGCGGCATCGTAACTAGGCCCACACTGGCCGCGATTGGCGAGGCCGGCCCCGAGGCCGTAGTGCCCCTCAGCCGTGACAACGTCCTGGCCGACAGCATCGCCCAAGCAGTGTACCAAGCCGTAGTGGACGGCATCCGTATCACTCAGGCTACCCAGCAGCCGGCCGACCGCGAAGTGGTCCTCCGCATTGACGGCGCGACTTTTGCCCGGTTGATCCTGCCAGCGGTGATCAAGGAAGGCCAGCGTCAGGGATTAAATCTGGTTGTGCAACCGGGGAGGGCGTGACATGGCACTATTGACTATCACCGGCGTCCAGGTGGCTAACCCAGCGGAGATTAAAGTAGGGCGCTTCGACCTGACGAAATCGAGCCGGACCGCCTCCGGCAGGATGGTCATGGAGCTTATTGCCACCAAGCGGCGGGTGGACGTGACATGGAAGATGCTGGCCGACGACCAGCTAAAGCAAATAATCGACCTGATAACGGCGCACAAGCCGTTTTTCACGCTGACTTATCCCGATGCTGGTGGCACAGCTTCTATGACGTGTTACGCTGGTGACATCAATACGTCTTTGTGGCATACCGTGGGCGGGATTCGGTACTGGAGCGAAGTGACCATCCCGTTCATTGAGCAGTGAGGGGATAGCGGTGTATCCGGTAAGCCAGGCATTCTTAGATATTATGCGTGCCGACAAGCGCCAGGTGCTCGCGAAGGCAGTTATTGACTACACTGACCCATTCTTAGACCAGTCAATAGCTGTAAGCGCCAGCGAACAGGCTAACGTATCATATCCAGCCCAGACCGCTGACGCCGTTGCCGAGCCTTTTGCCAAAATTGCGAGCCTCGACGGCTCCTGGCTCCTCGATGGCACATATGCGCTTGCGCCGGATCCGAGTGAAGCCGCAACGCATCAAATGGGCTGGTGGGGAAGCCAGCTTGCGGGGACGGACGGCAGTTTTGTATCGCCGTATCCGACGCTGACGGTGACGTTCTTCTCGCGCCCGATTACTCAATTGAAGGTAGTTGGGGACTCCAAGCGTGGCGAGTACCCAGTAGACTTCGTGATAAAACTCTACGATAGTGCCGGTACCGTGCTTTATACGGAAACGGTTACCGGAAATACCCTGGTAACCTGGCAAAAGACGCTTGCGAGCGCGGTGACCCAGGTCACGAAGATGACGCTGGAAATAAGCAAGTGGAGCCATCCTGGGCGGCAGGCGAAGATACTGGAGTTCTTCACCAGCATTCAGGAGACCTATGAGGGCGATGACGTTATCCTCATCCACCTGCTGGAGGAGCGGGAGGTTAGTCAAGGAAGCCTGCCCGTC
>JACIZI010000046.1 GCA_014359475.1 Marinobacter sp.
TTCCTGCGCCCCCGTACCAGCGCATGGCCGAACTCCACGAAGAGGCCATAAAAATGATCCTTATCCGGCCCTACAGCGATTGTGGCCTTAAGAGGTTGCACGTCCTTTACTTCTGCCACAATGTGGTCCGCTAGCTCGCCAGTGGCATACTTACCCTTAGCAGCGTTGTCACTGGCCGCCTTGCGGATTACTTCTGCTCCAGCTCTGGTTGCAGGTTCGATGACTTCCTTGGCCTTCTCGCCCAGGACGTTTAGCCTGCGGGTCAACTCGCTGGCACCGGTTATCCTCACACGCATTTTGACTGCCATTATTCCACCTCCAGGCACATGAGCTGGATCTCACGCCGGCGCCCGTCTGGGTCAAGAACGGCTTTTATGTCAAGTACGCGAGCGCCATGAACAACGCGCATTGTCGGCTCAATGTCCGGCCGCCAGCGAATCGTGATCCGGGTGCTGACCTGGGCCGTGGGGACCTGCTGAGCCTGGAAATATTCCCGGCCAGAAAGGTCCTCAATCTTGGCCCAGACAGTGGCCACATCCTGCCAGGCGTTAAGAGGCTGGCCGTACTCGTCTTGGCCTGATGCAAGACGCTGAATTAAGATTCGGTGCCTCAGCTCTCCCGCCCGCATGTCACCACACCCTGTCCTGCCACAGCAGCGCCTCGACGGCGAACTCAATAGCTTTGGTAATAGTACCCGTGATTACGCCCTCTCTGTGCTCATACCAGTGCCCAATGAGCAGCAGCATAGCCTGCTTGACCCTTTGCGGCACAGCTGCGGCATCGCCATAGCCGGCCACGTAGCGGATGGAAATGGCACCAGCCGGATAGAGAGTTAAGCTCGGCCATACCTTACCGTAGGCCAGCACAATCCGCCCGGGCTCGCTCTTTATGTCCACCAGGTAATCGGTAGTCGGCATGGTGTATTCCGTCCCGGCGCTGTCGCGGTAGGTAATAGCCGTCACCGATTGCAGCGGCGGTCGCGGTAAGCGAATTTCATTATCGTTGGGCCAAGCATCCAGAGTGAACTCCCAGGCCTGGGTGACGTAGGCCCGGCGCTGGAAGGCCTCACAGTACTCGCGGGCAGCGGTGATCAGCGCTGCGATCAGCCCATCGTCGTCCGCTATGTCCACCCGGAGGTGAGCCTTAGCCTCCTGCAGGCTCACCGGCTCCGTCGTCGGAGGAGTCACGAGCTTCAGCGCCATTCTGCTTCACCTTCTTTGGCTTAGCCTGAGCCAATACAGCCTTTTCAGGTTGCTCAATCGCTGCGCTTTCAACGGCCAGCGCATAGCCGCCCGCCACAAACGCTTTGGCCAGCTTCGGGGTAACATCCACCACCTGGCCCGCTAGAAAAACCCCGTCCGGGCTGGCGGCAGTGGTCAGCATCTTTATGCGCATTTTTTCATCTCCTCCTAAATGTTAGGGGCGGGTGTTGCCCCGCCCCGTCAGCTGCCTATACTGGATGCTTTCTCGAATTGCCACGCAGCACCACCACGGCATACACTCCACCGCTGGTCGCGCCTGTAACAGCCGCATTTACCCGGATATACCGCTTGGTGCCCAGGTAGCCGACCTTCTGGTTGGTGTTGCTCACCAGGTTCGCAAAGCTACCCTGCAGGTCGGCAGCCGCAACCGCCGTCCAGGTAGCGCCATCGGCGGACTCCTCGACCGTCAGGCTGTGGGTGCCGTCGGTAATAGTGCCTACGATGGCTTGAATTAGCGCGCCCTCATAGCCCTGTAAGTCTACGGCGCTGCCGTTGGCGTTGGCAGTCCTTGCCGCCGGAGCCAGAGTAGTAGCAACCGAAAGATTGTTATAAAGGTCAACCGTTGCCATGCTTTGTTACCTCCTTAGCCCAGCTTGCAGCGGACGAATGCCTCTTCCAGCACGGGCATGCCGTCGCCCTCGTACCGGCCAATAAAGCCGATCTGGTTCGATTCGGCGTAAAGCTCTACCAGCCGCTGGATCTGCATGTTCAGGGCGTCCACGATCCAGTAGAAGCTAAAATCACCCAACATGCCGACATACTGTCCACTGGTAAAGGTATTGGGCACATATTCGCTCATCATTACAGGGAATCCCAGTAACCGGTCGGGCTCGCCAGCACGAGTGCTCTCACGCCAGATGTACTGGCCGTTGGCATCCTTCAGCTTGGCGATCCGCTCGACGGCATTGCGGTGGAACAGCCACCTGGCACGCGGCCAGTACTGTTGCTTAAGCGAGTACTTAGCACTGGTCAGCCCATCGAAGGTTAAATCGGTAGCCGTGCCAGCTACAACATCCCTGTCGGTGCTGATGCCCTGGTTAGAGGCCACAAAAAGGCCAAGCGGTTTGTCCACGCCATCGCCGGTAAGGTATGCCTTCTCCTGGGTAATGCTGAACTTGTACGCCAGCCGGTCGCGCATCAAGGCTTCCGGATCGATCACTGCCTGCCGCATAAGCTGGTTGCTGACTTTGATTCGTTTTGCCAGAGGGTGGGGAGCCAACTGCCGCTTGCCGAAAGCGAGTCCGGTGTCTTCCCTGCCAGTAGCAAGCTCAGCGGTCCAGTCGGCATCATCCATGTCGCTGTCAAGCGAAGGCACGCCCAGGCTTTCGGCCTGTTCAACAGTAAATTTTGTAGCCAATGGTCGGATGAATACCAGGTCGTCTACGGCTTTAATCAGCTGGTTGACAAACTGCTGCGGCGCGACAATATAGCCGCCCAGAGTGTCCACCCCGGCCTGCAGGGCGCGGGCTTCCTCATGGCTCAGAACCTGGATACCACCGCGCAGGAACTTATTGAAGGCCGCGCGGACCTCTTCGGCCTGCTGGCCGGCGCGGTTGTCATCGCCGACAGGTTCTTTGCCGCCGACAATGGTCCCCTGAGACTGAGCAAGTTCCCTTTCTAAAGCCTGCAGGCGCTCCTCGCGCTCGATAGCCTTGCGCAGTTCCTCTACATCGCTCATGATCTTGCTATACTGCTGTTCTTCCTCAGCGGTCAGGCCGCGCTTTTCAGCTTCGGCCCTGTCCAAGATATCCCGGGCCTGCTTGACCAACGCGGCCCGCTTCTGGCGCATTTCAAGGATCTTGTCCATGTTGATCTCCTCCTAGATTTCTTTTTCAGCTATCTCCAACCGCTTGCGCAAGATTGCCAGGCCGGCCAGGGCCCTGTCTTCGCCAGCTTCCGCCGAGTGCCCGGCCAGGGGCGGCTCGGCAGGGAGATAGTCACGCAGGATATTAAAAAGCGACCTGACGCTTACGTCGGTCGCAGGGTAAGCCGGAAACGTAACCGGGCTTACATCAAACAGTTCGACTTCTTTAAGCACCCTTACGGGCGAATTAATATCTCCTTCCCACTCTTCCTTAATTGCCCGGAAGCCAAAGCTCATTTGGTCCACATCGCCGCGCTTGATGCTTTCCATCAAGTCCCGCGCCCACTGAGTGTTAGGCGGAATAATCTCAATAGCCAAGCCTTTATCATCCTCGGCCAGCTTGAGGGTTCTGCTCTTGGTCCGCCCTAAAACATAATTCGGGTCATGGTTCCACAGTGCCCTTACGTCAGCCTCCTTGATGGTCTTTTGGAATGCTCCGGGGGCAATCTTCTCCCGGAAAAATCCCAGGTCTACGGAAAGCGTATTAAACACCGCTGCATGGCCCATGATTTTAGGCTGCCCATCACCATCTTCGGCCCGGACCTCCACCCCGGCCAACGGGAAGGCCCTGTGCTCAATCTTGGCGCTGCTGGATCTGGACTTCAGCTCTGGCGGTTCCACGTCAGCATCTCTTAAATGGGCTGCCAGGTGATTGTAAACGCCCTGGCGGTCTGCGTCCGGGATAGTGGTACCGCCCCGGGCGCCGTTCAGCACGGCTATCCCGGTGATGCAGGCCCGGACGTTGGCGGGGCCGGGGTTGCCGTCACCATCGACTTCGTGATGGATAAACTTGTAGCTGCTCTTTTTGGTTTCATCGCCGTCAGGGTCCCGCCATGCATAGGCCCGGCGGTAGTAGCTGTAGTCCTGATCCGTTTTCAACCGGGCTTCGTTAGCGGGACCATCCCAGCTGGCGTCGCTGGTTGGCGTCCTGTGGGATGGTATCGCAGGCATCATGTTCACGCTCCTTTCGCTAGGCAGAAGCCATTATCTGGCAGTCGCAACCTTGGTGCCCGGGCGGATGCCTAACATCCACCGTGGTTTTCAGCGGCTTTTCGGCACCTTCCGGCTGGAAATCAACTCCGGCAGGAATAAAACTAGACTCAATACCGACCACCCGTCCGTCCAGATGCGAGCAGTACGGGCAGGATGGGTTAAAACTTACCCACCTCACCCGTTGAATGCCGTTGGCCTTGTACACTTCCCGGGCCACGGCATTAGCTGCCTGGACAGTCTCAGCTTTGGCGATTTTGTCAGGCCGTTTTTCTATCCACTCGTCAAGGCGCTGTTCTATTACCGGTCCCGGGTCCTGGCTCGTAGCTAAAGACTCCTCTAACAGTTGCCTCAGCTGACCCAGAGAGGAATTAGCGTGCAGGGCAATATGCGAAACCAGGTATGCCAGGATGAAGTCTTCTAACTCTCTAGTCATACCAGCTGGCGCATTGATTTCTTCGGCAGCATGAGCCTGGATCTCGTCAGCATAGGTCAAATACAGCGGCCACCAGGTACGCTGCATATACTCTTTGTGTTCACGGTAAAAATCCTCCAGCCACTGCTGGAACTGGGTTACATCACGGCGGCCCAGGTATTTCTCCAGGGCTTTTTTGATTTCACCGGCCTCCCGCTTGACGATGCGCTCTTCCCGCTCCCGGAATAGCCGCTCGTAACGCTTTGCCGCCTGCCGGCGGGTGCCGGCTGCCCTGCGGGCTCGCTCCTCGTCCAACAAAGGCAACAGTCTCTTTTCTTGCTGCTGCGCCATTAACATCCTTGCTTGCTCTTGTGTCCCCACCATAGAGGCTGGCACCATGTTCAGCGGCACCAGGTATACCTTCCCTTGGCCGTCCGGCAGGGGGTTCATGTTTTCAAGCTCACGGATATCATCCGCGCTAAGCCAGCCATTCTGGCGGCCTACAGCGTAAGCCTCGTAGCGGCTCTTGATGTCGCCGCGCAGGAGGCCGTCCACCAGGAATTCCGCAAAGTAGATGTTCCGCTCGCTCGGCAGGAACAAGTCGCGCTTAATCGCCTGCTCCCAGCAAACCAGCCAGGGGCGCATAGTGTGTACCACAAATTCAATGCCCTGGTGCTCTATGTTCGAAAACGTACTGCGCTCCAAGTCAGCCAGCATATGCGGCGGTATATGGAAGATCCGGGCAATCTCCGTCACTTGGAACTTGCGCGTCTCCAGGAACTGCGCATCCTCCGGCGGGATGCCAACCTGCTGCCAGGTCATGCCTTCCTCAAGGATGGCCACCCTATGCGCTTGAGTGAGGCCCTGATGCATCTCTTCCCAGGATTTTTTTAGTCTCCGGGCTGCTTCATCGCTCAATTTTCCAGGGTGCTGGAGCACTCCCCCGGGACGGCTGCCATTGCCAAAGAACCGCGCCCCGAACTCCTCGGTTGCCAGTGCCAGACCGATGGCCTCCCTGGCCATCCGAATCGGGGAATAGCCGATGATGCCGTCGCTGGAAAGTCCCCGGATATGCATAACGTTCCGCTGCCGCAGGGCTACCTCTTCCTCGGTCGTGCCGATGCGGTATACGTACAGGAGCCCTTGCTGATCACGTTTAACCGTCATTCGGTCAGGACGCAGAGGCCAGAGGGCGACAACCCGACCTGCATTATCCCGTTCAATTTCGGCGAAGGCATTGCCCCATAACGCCAAATGCCCCATCAGAGCTTGCCGAAGCTCGAAGCTGGTCATTTCCGGGTTGGGCAGATCGTGCAGGATGCTATAGAGCGGATGATCGATCGCCCGCTCCTTGCCCCCGCCCTGCAACCGCCAGTAGACCGTCAGTGGAAGTGAGGCTAAAGTACGGCTTAAAATATCAACGGCGGAGAA
>JACIZI010000047.1 GCA_014359475.1 Marinobacter sp.
GGCAGAGCGAGCACTGCTCGCTCAGGTAAGGACGAGCGCCCCGTCTCGGGGTGCTCCGGGTCATCGTTGCAGTGCGAAGCACTGCCTGTCTCAGGCTACACCTCTGCCTGTCTCAGGCACCTCTGATCTCACCCCACAACCTGAAAGGCTACCTGAATACAGCCTTTCCAGGTTATGAGTCTGGTGTCCGCTCGCAGTTGGGCGTGAATGTTTGCCGTGCCGGGCTGCTGGGCAAAGAAGACAATCCTGACATGCGGTCTTTTATCACCTTTGTATTTTAAGCCCGCCTGGTGTTTAATCCGCCCTGATTTCGCCATAACCTGCAGGCCATTCCATTATGTCCAACACGCTGCTGAACCTACTGGCAGATGGTAAGCTCCACTCTGGTGAAGCTCTGGCAGAGCGCCTGGGTATCAGTCGCACTGCCGTCTGGAAGCAGGTGGGTCGTGCTCTGGAAAGCGGTTATCCCATCGAGACCGTGCGGGGGAAAGGGTATCGGCTTAAGGGCGGCCTGGATCTGCTATCGGAAACCCGTATTCGCGATGCGCTGCCGACCGGGCTGGAGCGGCGTATGCAATTACTAGTGCTGGATGAAACTGACTCCACTAACGCTGAGGTCAGCCGAAGTGTGCACCGCTGGTCCGCCGACCGGATTCCGGTCTGTGTCGCCGACATGCAGAAGGCAGGGCGCGGCCGCCGTGGCCGCCGCTGGCACAGCCCCCGAGGAGAAAATCTGTATCTGAGTCTGGGCCTGTCCTTTGAGGGAGGCTTTGCCATTCTGGATGGGCTGAGCCTGGTGTTTGGTGTTGCGGTTGCCGATGCACTGAAAGAACTGGGTGTGCAGAATGTCGGTCTTAAATGGCCGAATGATATTTTCATTGACGATGCAAAGCTGGGCGGGATCCTGATCGAACTACGGGGCGAGCTTGAAGAAGGGTCAGTGCAGGTGATTGCAGGCATCGGAATGAACGTGCACATGACCGAGGCCGAGGATGTGGATCAGCGCTGGACCAGTCTGGCCCGGCTTGGTGGTTGTTGGGAACGTAACCTTCTGGTCGCTGCGATTCTCAGGCGCGTGCTTGCTTCTGTAGAAAAGTTTCAGGCGGTTGGATTTTCGGTATTCAGAGCAGCCTGGCAAGAACGGGATATCTTTTCTGGCCGTCCGCTGCTGGCCAACCATGGAGAAGTTCATGGAATAGGCCGGGGCATCGACGCATCGGGTCATTACCTGCTGGAGCGACCGGACGGGACACTTTATCCGGTCAGGGCGGGTGAAGTCAGCTTGCGGGTGGCGGAATGATTTTACTGGTCGATGCTGGCAACACCCGGCTCAAGTGGGAGGTGCGGGACGGTCGCAAGTTGGCTGGGCGTGGCGTAGCGTCATTGAGCGAGCTGGGTGAGGGGGCGTGTTTTCCTGTGGATCTGCCTCCTGTTTCCGGGGTAGCCGTCTCTACGGTGGTATCTGAGGCGCACAGGGATCAGCTGGCCGAAACGCTCCGGGAAACAACCGGGGTTTCCCCGCACTTCTATTGGGCAGAAGCCTCTCGGGGTGGTTTGCTAAACGCATATCGGGACCCGTCACGTATGGGGGCGGACCGATGGCATGCGATGTATGGTGCCTGGCAGCGGTGTCGTTCAGGTTTTGCGGTTGTCGATGCAGGAAGTGCGGTTACAGTGGACTACGTGGCTTCCGATGGCAGGCACCTGGGTGGGTATATACTCCCGGGCCGCAATATGATGATCCGCAGCTTGCAGGTCGACGCCGCCAGGATCGGGTTTAAGACCGCAACGACCGATGTGGCGAAACCCGGAACTGATACCGGTGAGTGTGTTCTGCACGGGCAGGTGTGGCTGACGGAAGCTCTGCAGGGTTGGCTTGAACGGGATCTCGCCCGGTACAGTCTGGGCAGGGTGTTTGTGACCGGGGGGGACGGGCAGCTTTTCAGGTTTTCCGGTTTGGCGGTGGATCGCGCTCCGTCACTGGTACTCGACGGTCTGGAGGCGATCGCCCGGGAGGAATCTGCACGGTGAGATGGCTGGCGTTGGTATTGCTGTTACTGAACAGCGTGGTCTGGTTTCAGGCCACCCGTATACCGACGCCAGGTTTTCGTGAGCCGACAGACAATACCGGTGTATTACCCAGAGTTGCAGATCTTCGGCCCCCGGGAGGGCAGGTCCGTGCCTTGTCAGATGACGGGGGCAAGAATGCTCCGTCGGAGGACCTGGCGTCAGCGAAAAACCAGCCCGAGACTGCAAAGAAAGATAGCAGCCCTGTTGGTTGCTACCGGCTGCGGTGGTTTGCCAGCCGGGAATCGGCAGACTCTTTCAGAGAGCGTTATCTGCCGGGTGCTGTGGTTCAGGAGCTGGAGCGGGAACTGGAACCTCTGCAGTGGGTGATCATCCCTCCCCGTCCACCGGCCCAGGCACAGGCTTTGTTGCGAGAATTGCAGATGAAGCGCATTGACTCCTATCTGGTGCGGGAGGGGGAGTACCGTAACGCGATTTCTCTGGGGTTGTTTGAAAACCCGGCGTTCGCCAGGCGGGTGCTTGAGCAAAGAAAATCTCAGAATCTCAACGCAGTGCTGGCCAAGTTCCCCCGAAATCAGCTAAGCTACGCCCTCGATTTTGAGCCTGACCGGGATCCGGATTCCGGCTCATGGGCAGTACCGGATTTGTGGCGCGGCAACCCTCTCAATTTAATCGAGATTGAAAGCTGTGAGGGTGTTGCAAGCGCTGAAAAAAATCCGTAGTATACCGCCCTCGCTGAACAGGCGAATGTGAGCTGGCGTAGCTCAGTTGGTAGAGCAGCTGACTTGTAATCAGCAGGTCGGGGGTTCGATTCCGTCCGCCAGCTCCACTTAAAGTTTTGAGTGGTTCGTAAAAGCGGGCCGACTCGGAGGGGTTCCCGAGTGGCCAAAGGGATCAGACTGTAAATCTGACGCGGCTTCGCAGGTTCGAATCCTGCCCCCTCCACCACATATTGCATGCGGGCATCGTATAGTGGCTATTACCTCAGCCTTCCAAGCTGATGACGCGGGTTCGATTCCCGCTGCCCGCTCCAGTTTTGAAATGCTCATGTAGCTCAGTTGGTAGAGCACACCCTTGGTAAGGGTGAGGTCGGCGGTTCAAATCCGCCCATGAGCTCCATTGTTTATCCGGTCAGCGTTTCGAGCCAGGTTGATTAGGGAGATTGGTCGAATGTCTAAGTCTAAGTTTGAACGTAATAAGCCGCACTTGAACGTGGGCACCATTGGTCACGTTGACCATGGTAAGACCACTCTGACAGCTGCCCTGACTCGTGTATGTCACGAAGTTTTCGGTACTGGTGAGAGCCGTGCGTTTGACCAGATCGATAACGCACCGGAAGAGCGTGCGCGTGGTATTACCATTGCGACCTCCCACGTTGAGTACGATTCTCCGACCCGTCACTACGCACACGTAGACTGCCCGGGCCACGCTGACTATGTGAAGAACATGATCACTGGTGCGGCGCAGATGGACGGTGCGATCCTGGTATGTTCCGCAGCTGACGGCCCCATGCCGCAGACTCGTGAGCACATCCTGCTGTCACGTCAGGTTGGCGTTCCTTACATCGTTGTGTTCCTGAACAAAGCGGACATGGTAGACGATGAAGAGCTGCTCGAGCTGGTTGAGATGGAAGTTCGCGATCTGCTGAGCCAGTACGACTTCCCGGGTGATGACACCCCGATCATCACCGGTTCCGCGCTGATGGCGCTGGAAGGCAAAGACGACAACGAGATGGGCACTACCGCTGTCAAGAAGCTGGTAGAAGCTCTGGATGCTTACATCCCTGAGCCGGAGCGTGCGATTGATCAGCCGTTCCTGATGCCGATCGAGGACGTTTTCTCCATCTCTGGTCGTGGTACCGTTGTGACCGGTCGTGTTGAGCGTGGCATCATCAAGGTTGGTGACGAAGTGGAAATCGTTGGTATCAAGGATACCGTGAAGACCACCTGCACCGGTGTTGAGATGTTCCGCAAGCTGCTGGACGAAGGCCGTGCCGGTGAGAACGTTGGTGTTCTGCTGCGTGGTACCAAGCGTGACGACGTTGAGCGTGGTCAGGTTCTGGCGGTTCCGGGCTCGATCACTCCGCACACCAAGTTCGAGTGCGAAGTGTACGTACTGAGCAAAGAAGAAGGTGGTCGTCATACCCCGTTCTTCAAGGGTTACCGTCCGCAGTTTTACTTCCGTACCACCGACGTAACCGGTTCTTGCGAACTGCCGGAAGGTGTGGAAATGGTTATGCCGGGTGACAACGTCAAGATGAGTGTTACCCTGATCGCTCCGATCGCCATGGAAGATGGTCTGCGCTTCGCGATTCGCGAAGGCGGCCGTACCGTTGGTGCCGGCGTGGTCTCCAAGATCATCGAGTAATTGACTCGAGAGTAAGTGCGCTGAGTTGTTTCGGTGCAGGCCAGTAGCTCAATTGGCAGAGCAGCGGTCTCCAAAACCGCAGGTTGGGGGTTCGATTCCCTCCTGGCCTGCCATTTTTTAACATCCGGATACATAAGTTGATTCCTATGGAGTCAAAAGCCGTTCAGTCAACCAGCCGTTTCGATTTCCTGAAGTGGCTGGTTGTTTTCGTTCTGATCGCCATCGGTGTGGTGGGGAATCAGTATTATAGTGCCGAGTCTCTGCTGTATCGGGTTCTGGCTCTTGTAGGTCTCGCGATTGTTGCGGCGCTTGTTGCCCTTCAGACCGATCGTGGTCGTCGCTTTGCGACGCTGCTAAAGGAAGCGAGAGTAGAGATCCGGAAAGTGGTATGGCCCACCAGGCCCGAATTGGTGCAGACAACTGCGATTGTTGTGGTGTTTGTGCTGGTCGTTGCGCTGTTGTTGTGGGGTATGGATTCGTTGATCAGTTTGCTGGTCGCCGGGTTTATCGGTTAACAGGAGTGGGCAATGGCTAAGCGCTGGTACGTCGTTCATGCGTATTCTGGCTTCGAAAAGCAGGTAATGCGCACTCTCAAGGAGCGCGTTGCGCTGCATGAGATGGAAGACCGGTTCGGCGAAATCCTGGTTCCGACCGAGGAAGTGGTCGAGATGCGCGAAGGGAAGAAGCGCAAGAGTGAGCGTAAATTCTATCCCGGGTACGTACTGGTCCAGATGGAAATGGACGACGCAACGTGGCACCTTGTCAAGAATACGCCACGGGTTCTTGGTTTTATTGGTGGCACCAAGGATAAGCCGGCACCGATTACCGAAAAAGAGGCAGA
Organism: Marinobacter sp.; assembly: GCA_014359475.1. Taxonomy (GTDB): domain Bacteria; phylum Pseudomonadota; class Gammaproteobacteria; order Pseudomonadales; family Oleiphilaceae; genus Marinobacter. The sequence continues at coordinate 5,237 of JACIZI010000047.1, forward strand.
GGCGATTTTGCGCCGTGTCGAGAGTGGTGCGGACAAGCCCAAGCCCAAGACTCTGTTTGAGCCAGGTGAAGTTGTTCGTGTCGTTGAAGGGCCGTTCGCTGACTTCAATGGCGTTGTAGAAGAAGTCGATTACGACAAGAGTCGTGTCAAGGTTGCCGTTCTGATTTTCGGCCGTTCGACTCCGGTAGAGCTGGAGTTTGGGCAGGTTGAGAAGGACTGACCGGCAGCACGAAAGCTGAAAGCTCGCGCGCTATGGCGACGCGGGCTTTTTGTGTCTGCTTTATTGCAGTTGTAACTAAAGGGGAGCCGAAAGGCGTTTGAACCCACAGGAGATGAATCATGGCAAAGAAAATCGAAGCCTATATCAAGCTTCAGGTTGCTGCCGGCAAGGCCAACCCGAGTCCCCCCGTTGGTCCGGCGCTGGGCCAGCGTGGCGTAAACATCATGGAGTTCTGCAAGGCGTTTAACGCCCAGACCCAGGATATGGAGCCGGGTCTGCCGATTCCGACTGTTATCACGGTTTATAGTGATCGCAA
>JACIZI010000048.1 GCA_014359475.1 Marinobacter sp.
TGCGCGCATTGGCGTTACCCGCCAATCGATCATCAAGGTGTGGCTGGTGGAGCGTCTTCAGGCAGAATCTGCTAACAAGCCGCTCAATGGTGACGCCGCAGGCGGCGCACATTAGCGGAGCGTTAAACCATGGAGAGCATAATGCAGGCAAGGGAATGGAAATGCCGAGTCCCGCAAGATAAGAGTGAAGGCTTTCTCGAATATTTGTATGCCACGGGTGTAAAAGACACCTCTCAGACTGACGGATTTCTAGGCGCACAGATCTACAAAAGAGAAGCCGATGGATTGGTCGAGTTTACGTTGATTACCTATTGGCGTGACCTAGAATCTATCAAGGCGTTTGCCGGGGACAATATAGGCGTGGCAAGGCTCTATCCTGAAGATGACAAATATGATTTAGAGCCGGATCGTACGGTTCAACACTATGAGGTTATTGAGCACAGTTTCGAGGAATCGATGAGCGGGGTTAACAATTGAGTCAAATGCTAAAACCGGTAATTCAGGGAGAGGTAACTGGCTGCGGCATAGCGGCCACAGCTGTTTTGGCCGGCGCTGAATATCAAGAGGTCAAGCAGGTTGCTAATTCAAAGGGAATCTACGCCGACGACGAGAGCCTTTGGTCAGATACTAGCTATGTAAGGAAGCTTCTCGCGGAATACGGCATTGAATGTGACCCAGAAGAAAAGCCATTTACCGGTTGGCAATCCCTGCCAGATAAAGCGCTGTTGGCTATTAAATGGAGAAAGGTCGATGGAATCCCTTTCTGGCATTGGGTTGTTTTCTGTCGGCAAGATGGCAAAGAGGCCGTTTTTGATTCCAAAAACGGCCTAAAAACCAACATTCGAACAGATTTCGGTCGAATCAAACCAAAGTGGTTCATCGAAGTCTTGGTTTAACAATCGGCTGCACAGCGACCGATTTTTCGCCGCTTAGCGGCTCCAAACCGGCGCGTGAGCCGGGCGTTATGTTTCTTTCCTCAGGCACCTTGCCTGCCCTCATGCGTTATCGTACAATTTTATGTACATAAAAGAGTACATAGGTGGTTTCCATGTCAAGAGTTCGCGCCGATGAAGACATTCGCCCTCTGTCCGAGTTCCGTGCAGGAGTAGCCACATTTGTAAAGCAAATCCATGAAACCCGCCGCCCTATGGTACTGACACAGAGAGGTCGTGGCGTCGCAGTATTGGTGGATGTTCACGAGTACGAGAGGATGCAAGAGCGCCTTGAAGTGCTGGAAGAGGTGTATAAGGCTGAAGAGCAGATAGCCTCAGGGGACGGTGTTGCGCACGAAGACGCCAAAGATCAGATTCTGAGCAAACTGGCCCAATGAAGATTGTTTGGTCCCCGCTAGCGCTGGAGCGTGTCGAGGATATAGCTCAATATATAGCAGAAGATAATCCAGATGCTGCGGTACGGTGGGTTGATGATTTATTTGTCGCGGTAGAGCGGTTAGCTGACTTTCCTGAAAGTGGACGTATGGTTCCTGAGGTGGGCTCGCCCCGCATCAGGGAGCTGATATTCGGAACGTATCGGGTTATTTACAGCGTCAAAGATCAGGTTGATATTCTGACTGTGCGTCGCAGTAGCCAGCTATTACGGACGTCCGAAATCAACGATGACGAAACATAACAGCGGCTGCACAGCGACCGATTTTCCGCCGCTTCGCGGCTCCAAACCGGCGCGTGAGCCGGGCGTTGGGCGGCGAGAAGAGGAGCATTGATTCGGCGCGAGGAATGGGTATGATATTGTCATACCTCTGCCATGTTAGGAGCACCAGTCATGAGCATGCACCGGAAAACCATCACGTTGACTGAACAGCAAGACGGCTGGGTGAAAGCCCAGATTGAAAGCGGCCACTTTGGCAACGATAGTGAGTACATCCGCGATCTCATCCGAAGGGACCAGCAGACCAAAGAACGTCTTGCCATGCTGAGGCAAGCCCTCGCTGAGGGTGAGTCCAGCGGGGAACCGAAACCGTTGGATATATCGGCTATCAAGGCGGCTGGCCGTAAGCGGATTAAGGCTGCCGATTAGTGCTTAAGTTGAACGTCACGCCGAGGGCGGAATCAGATCTTATCGGAATTTGGGTGTATACCTGTGAGGAATGGGGCGTTGATCAGGCGGATAATTACCTGGATCGGCTTGAGGCCGGCATGAAACGGCTGATTGATCATCCATCACTTGGCGCGAACTACGATCATGTTTTTTCTGGGTATCGCAGATTACAGGTCGAGCATCACGCTGTTTTTTATCGACTGCTTGAATCGGAAGTGCTTGTTGTTCGTGTGTTGCACGAGGACATGGATGCACCGGAAAGGCTTCTGGAGTAGTCGGAGTTATATTTTCGGCGCAGCTTAAAGATTTCCATCCAGCACCGTGCTGTTGTCGCCCAACAAGTAGCTGCACTCGGAAAAATTACTCGCTGCGCTCCTAATTTTCCGGTGAGCAAGGCGTTTATGCAGGCATCTCCAAGCCATATTGACAAGTGTCACGTGACACAATACGCTCCATTTCATGATCAAATCCTTTGCTGACAAACGAACCCAAGAGCTGTACTCCAAGGGCAAGTCAAAGAAATTTCCTGCGGATGTTGCACCGAGAGCCGCTAGAAAACTTGAATACGTGGACCTGGCCATAAAGCTTGAGGATTTGAAAGTGCCGCCCGGCAATCGCCTTCACCCACTGTCGGGAAACAGGCAGGGGCAGCACGCAATTTCAATCAATGATCAGTGGCGTATCTGTTTTCGTTTTGAAGATGGCGATGCATATGAAGTTGAAGTGTGCGACTACCACTGAGTGAGGTGATGACTATGGCTATTCTTAATACTGCCGGTATGCAGCGCAAACCGACTCATCCTGGCGAGATGCTGAGGGAAGATTTTCTTCCGGACTATGGCCTGACTGTTTCGGGGTTGGCTGAATCTCTGGGTGTCTCTCGCCAGTCAGTTAATGAATTACTGCGCGAACGGCGAGCTGTCAGTCCTGAAATGGCGCTCCGGCTTGCCCGTTTGTTTGGTAATTCGCCGGAATTCTGGCTGAATGCGCAGCGATCTGTTGATCTTTGGACGGCCGCTCAGTCGATCAAGGACGAAGTGGATCGGATCAAACCGCTACATGCTGCATAACCAAGCCATGCACTGGATGCCAAAACCTCTGCTTCGCGCCGGTTTTGTCACCGGTGATGGCGGGCGTTATGTGTGAGGAGTATGGATGAGTCCTACAGTATTCAGAGAAAAGGGATATCGCTTCTTTTTCTTTTCCCGAGAAGAATCTCGGATGCATGTTCATGTAGTATCAGGCGACGGTGAGGCCAAATTTTGGCTTGAACCAGATCTTGAGCTTGCTAAAAACTACGGCTATAGCCGGCAGCAGTTGAAAGAAATCGAATCACTGGTGGAGGATCACCGCGATGAGCTTGTCAGCGCTTGGAAACAGCACTTCAGCAGTTGAGGTGACGAATATCTCTACACACGGCGTCTGGCTTCTGGCACACGACCGTGAGTTTTTCATGCCCTATAACAGTTTTCCGTGGTTTAAGGAGCAGCCTGTCCGTGCAATCGTGAACGTTGAGGAGCAGTCGCCCGGACACTTCTACTGGCCTGATCTTGATGTAGACCTGACGGAGGAAATTATTGAGCATCCCGAGAGATTTCCGAACGTCGCTCACAGCACATAAACAAAAGTTAAGGGCCCAAGCCAGAACAAAGGATACGAGATGACACGTTATTGGGTGATTGCCCCCATAGATTCTCAACCAGCTGACTTCTTCGAGAAAGTGTGGAGATTTGATATCGAAAATGAAGTCATCTCAATTGGCTGGTCCCAGTTTGGTGATGTTTCCGGCATGAGCCGTAGCGAGCTGGCAGAAGTCGTGGCTTACCACTACCCCGAGAAGCCACAGCAGACTAAAGGCTTGATCACTAATATGGTGTGGTCATTTTACAATGAGATAGAGCCAGGCGATGTAGTCATAGCCCGGCGTGGAAGAAAAATACTCGCAGCCGTTGGCACAGTCCGAGAGAAAGCGTTCCATGAGGTTGGGCGAAATCCTGATGTAGACCACCGTCTTTTCCTTCCTGTGACATGGCACCAAGAACCCAGAAACAAGGACTTTGGTGCTGTAGTGTTTCCTATGCTCACCTTGGCAGAAATTGATGAAACGCAATTCGAGAGTTTCGTCGAAGGGTCGGGGCTCGAGCTCGCCAAGAGCGAGGAGGGGGAGACATACGAGAATCAAGCAGAATTTGTTCTGGAGAAATACCTCGAAGAGTTTATTGTCTCCAACTTCTCAGGAATATTTAAGGGTGAGCTTGAGGTATATGTAGATGAGGACGGTAATACTGGACAGCAGTACACCACGCACATTGGCTCTATTGATATTCTTGCGACAGATCGCCGCAGAACATTAAGGAGTCTGCGCTCTATAAGCTTGATATCCTGAATTCGGTAGGCTCTCTCGAGGGACTCAGATCACCGCCAGGCAACCGGCTTGAGGCACTGAAAGGAGACTACGCAGGCTTCCACAGTATTCGTATCAATTCTCAGTGGCGCATTGTTTTCCGGTGGGAGGGCTCGGGCGCTCATGAGGTCGAAATAGTTGATTACCACTGAGGTATCATCATGATTCCTACTCACAGAATAAGCACACATCCCGGCGTTATATTGGCTAAAGAATTTCTCGAGCCATTAGGTCTTACTCAAAAAGCTTTGGCTGATCACCTCGGCGTACCCGTTCAGCGCATTAATGAAATTGTACGCGGGAAGAGAGGGATCACTCCGGACACCGCCTGGTTGCTTTCGGAAGCGTTCAACACATCGCCTGAGTTTTGGCTCAATTTACAGTCAACCTATGACCTATCCTCTAGCCGTCCAACAACCCATGTCTCACCTCTGGTGCCCGCCAGCGCGTAACAAATGGCTGTTGTCGGACGCACCTATGCTGGCGCTCCGGCACGCCGCAAAGACACGGCGTTAGCTATTGAGTACAAAAAGCACACAACGTGCTAAACTTTGACCTATGAAACCTATCACATGGAACCCAGAGAAGAATAAGCTTCTCCAAGTAGAAAGGAACGTCTCTTTTGAGGATGTGGTTTTGCATATTTCGGTTGGAGGCATCCTGGATACGTTCGAACATCCGAACCAGGAGCGATACCCGGGGCAACAAATTCATGTGATTGAGATTGAGGGGTATGCGTATTTGGTGCCCTTTGTGGAGTCAGAGGATGAGGTGTTTCTGAAAACGATCATCCCGAGCCGGAAAGCGACCAAAACCTATTTGGGAGGTCCAAAATGAGTAGGCTGGATAAAGAAGAGCAGGAAATTCTGGATGCATTCGATGCAGGAGAGCTGCAGCGGTCGACGGGCAATGAGGACAGGAAAGCGCGGCATCAACAGTACGCCGAGGCCATGTTCAAGAAAGATGCCCGTATTAACATCAGACTCTCCTCCAAGGACCTTAGAGGGCTGCAGAAGAAAGCCCTGGCAGAAGGTATTCCCTATCAAACACTTGTTGCCAGCATCCTTCATAAATATGTAGAAGGTCGCTTGCACGAGGATCGATAGCTAACCAGGCCATGCACCGGATGCCAAAACCTACGCTTCGCTCTGGTTTTGTGTAAGCGCCAATAAACCAGCACCTACAGCCAGGTCTTAAAATTGCCCACACTGATTCTCTCGTTACCACCAGGAGGAATCAGCATGACACCCGTCGAACGCAAACGTCTCTGGCAGCAACATATC
>JACIZI010000049.1 GCA_014359475.1 Marinobacter sp.
CCCCCCCCCCCCCCCCCCCCCCCCCCCCCCCCCCCCCCCCCCCCCCCCCCCCCCCCCCCCCCCCCGGGGAGCACTGTCCGGGACACGCCCGTGAACCCATCCATGGGGGCTCGGGCGCAGCCACCCATGGCTGCTTACGGTCCCGGAAAGTGCTCCCCCCTTCGCCGGCTTTCGACTACTTGCTGGTCGCTCTGGAGCATTCAGGAGCGCCCATCGTGTTTCCGCTCCCTAACTTTTCACCAGCCATTCAGCTGGAAACGGAGCGTCAACCACATCCGGATCAAACGGTCAGGTAACCGCCGTCCGCGTTGATGCATGCACCGGTGGTGTAGCTGGAGGCATTGGATACCAGGTACAGGACGGTGCCGGCCATTTCGTCGGGGTCGGCTATGCGTTTCATGGGGATGTGGGCCATGGCCTGCTTCTTGATGGCTTCGTTGGTGGTCAGGGCGCTGGCGAATTTGGTGTCCGTGAGGCCCGGCAGGAGGGCGTTGACGCGCACACCTTGCTGGCCCAGTTCCATGGCGAAGGATTTGGTCATGGAGATAACGGCGGCTTTGGTGACGGAGTAGATGCCCTGGAAGTGTCCGGGGTTTACGCCGTTGACGGACGCAACGTTGACAATGGAGCCGCCACCGTTTTTCTTCATCAGTCGGGCACCGCGGGCACACATGAAGAAGTAGCCGCGGATGTTTACATCCACGGTTTTCTGGAAGGCGGCCAGATCGGTGTCTTCTACCGGGCCGAAGTAAGGGTTGGCGGCGGCGTTGTTGACCAGGATGTCCAGTTTGCCGTGTTCTTTCTCGATGTGTTCCCAGACCGATTCGATCTGTTCCATTTCACCGATGTGGCAGGCTACGGCTTCGGCGCTGCCGCCTTCGTCGCGGATGCTGCCGGCCACCTGTTCGCAACCGTCGATCTTGCGGCTGCTGACGATCACGTGGGCTCCGTAGTGGGCCAGTGTGCGGGCAATGCTTTCGCCGATGCCCCGGCTGGCACCGGTTACCAGGGCCACTTTTCCGCTCAGATCAAACAGGTTCTTGGTACTCATGTATTCACCTCGGATAGATTATCGGTAGGTCACCAGGGAGGGATCTTCCGCCTCCAGGTGGCTGAAGTTGTTGAAAACAGACAGGCTGCGGCGCGGGCCTGAGTACAGCACACGGGTGACGCTGGTGTTGGCGATGACTTCGTTGAGGCCCAGCGCTTTTTCATCGGTCAGATCCAGCAGGCTCTGGACCACCACCGATACGGGACCGCCGGAGGTGGAGACCAGCAGGTCGCCGCCGTCTGCGTATTCAATGGCCCCTTCAAACGCCGCCAGCACCCGGGCCTTGAAGTCCGGCCAGCTTTCGCGGTATTCGTGGTCGAACTCGCCCGATGCCCAGCGCCGGATCGCCTTCACAAAGGCCTGCTGGAAAGCTTTCGCCGGCTTCGGAAACGCCGCCAGGTCCCGGGCCATAACGGCGGGATCTTCCCACTCGGGTCGGTAGCGGTTCACCACATCGGTATGGTCAAACTCGTTAAAACCTTCGTTTACCTGCATATCGGGCAAACCCGAACCATACCCGGTGGCAATGGCCTCCACGGTTTCCCGATGGCGCGTCATGGCGCCGCCGAATACCATGGCCGGCGACACGGATTCCGCCAGCCAGCGGCCGAGCACCCGGCCCTGCTCCCAACCTCTGGGTGACAACTGGTCGTAGTTGGCCTTGCCGAAGCTGGCCTGGCCGTGGCGGATCAGGTAGATCGTGGCCATTACAGACTGCTCTCGCCGATCAGGCGCTTGCAGCGCTGTTCGAGATAGTTGGCGGCATGGCCGAAGGCGGCAAACCGCTTGTCTTTGGTCTGGCCGTGGTAATACCGATAATAGATCTGTTGGACAATCACTGCCAGGCGGAACAGGCCGTAGATTTCGTAAAAATCGAACTTTTCGGCACGAAATCCGGACTTTTCCATGTAGTAGTCGACAACTTCACGACGAGTCAACATGCCTGGCCGGTGTGTGGGCTGGCGACGCAGCATCTGGAAGGGGCCTTCGTCGTCCGCTTCGATCCAGTATGCCAGACTGTTGCCCAGGTCCATCAGCGGATCGCCGATGGTGGCCATTTCCCAGTCCAGCACGCCGATTACTTCGAAGGGATTGTCCGGGTTCAGCACCACGTTATCAAAGCGGAAGTCGTTGTGGATCACCACCTGGGCGATGTCCTCCGGCATCTTGTCGTTCAGCCAGCCCATGACCTCTTCGAAATCCCCCACATCGTCAGTGCGCGCCTTGCGGAACCGGTCGCTCCAGCCACCGATTTGACGCTGTACATAGCCCGCGCCCTTACCCAGTTTGTCGAGCCCGGTCGCCCTGGCATCCACCCGGTGCAGGTCCACCAGCTTGTCGATCACATTCAGGCACAGCTTGCGGGTGTCTTCTTCACTGAGCTCCAGATCCTTCGGGAAATCCTGGCGCAGGATAATGCCCTTGAGCCGCTCCATCACGTAGAAATCACAGCCCAGCACACTGTGGTCATCGCAGATGGCGACAATCTCCGGCACGTAGGGATAGACCGGCTTGAGCGCTTCCATTACCCGCGCTTCCCGCAGCATGTCATGGGCGGATTTGGCAATCTTGCCGAACGGCGGGCGGCGCAGTACGTAGGATCTGTCACCGTAATCCACCTGATAGGTCAGGTTGGAGGCACCACCCGGGTACTGCCGGATGGAAGGCTGCCCTTCCAGACCGGGAATGGCCTGCTTCATGAACCGGTCAACGGTACTGACATCCAGCTCCTCGCCTTCGCGGATATCCACTGCTTCGTCAATCTGTGTCATCGTGCTCTCGTCCTGTTCTGGTTGTCCGTGTTATCGAATCCGTGCGGGAGCGCCTGCCGGTATGCCTTTCCAAAACACGCCCGTAAACCCGTCCATGGGGGGCTCGGGTCGCGCCATCCCTGGCGCTCCACGGTTTTGGAAAGGCATCCCGGCAGCCACTCTCATACTATTGCTGCAAAACGCCTTGTATGACGGAATGATCACGGCGTTCCTTCTGCTCTCTGCCCCACCCGCCGTACACAATGCCGCCAAGCTGTGTTCACCAGGGTGGATATAACGCCGAGGTTTCAAGGCCGGTGCGGGGTGTTCCTTTCCAGAACCGTGAGCAGCCATGGATGGCTGCGACCGAGCCCCCCCATGGACGTATTCACGGGCGTGTTCTGGAAAGGAACACCCCGCACCGGCCACCCCCCGAAACAACCAGACTACTTGTACTTCCGGAGCTCAAGCCGAGCCACCATCCCACGGTGAACCTCGTCAGGACCGTCAGCCAGACGCAGAATCCGTGCATAGCCGTACAAGGCCGTCAGCGGGAAGTCGTCGTCACTGACCCCGGCACCGCCGTGAATCTGGATCGCCTGATCCACGATGGTCTGCAACATTGACGGAATCACCGCCTTGATCATCGACACTTCCTGCAAGGCGCCCATGATGCCCTTGGTGTCCAGCAGCCACGCGCACTTCAGGGTCAGCAGCCGGGCCTGTTCGATGTTCATGCGGGCGTTGGCGATGATGTCCGGGTTGCCCCCCAGTTTTGCCAGGGGCCGGCCGAAGGCTTCGCGGGTGGTGGCGCGTTTGATCAGCAGCTCCAGGGTGCGCTCTGCGGCACCGATGGCGCGCATGCAGTGGTGTACGCGGCCGGGACCGAGGCGGCCCTGGGCGATTTCGAAGCCACGGCCGGGACCTGCGATGAAGGCGCTTTTGGGTAGGCGCACATTGTCGAAACTGACCACACCGTGGCCGTAGGGCTCGTCATAAGTACCGAATACCGGCAGCATGCGTTCAATTCTGATGCCCGGGGTATCCAGGGGCACCAGCACCATGGAATGGCGGCGGTGTTTGTGGGCATCCGGGTCGGTGAGTCCCATGAAGATGGCTACCTTGCAGTCCGGGTGGCCGATGCCGGTGCTCCACCATTTGCGGCCGTTGAGGACCACTTCGTCCCCTTCCACCATTGCAGTGGCTTCCATGTTGGTGGCATCGGAGGAGGCAACGGCCGGTTCGGTCATGCAGAAGGCCGAGCGGATCTCACCGTTCAGCAGCGGGGTCAGCCACTGTTGTTTCTGTTCCCCGGAACCGTAATGGATCAGCACTTCCATATTGCCGGTGTCCGGGGCGTTGCAGTTGAAGATCTCCGGGGCAATAAAGCTCTTGCCGGTTTCCTCGGCAATCAGGGCATAGTCCGAGTTCAGCAGGCCACACCCGTACTTTTCATCCGGGAAAAACATGTTCCACAGGCCCTGCTCCCTGGCCTTGTTCTTGAGCTCCCGGATAATGGGCAGTTCCACCCAGCGGTTGTCCAGGGATGCCAGTTCCCGGTAATAATCCGCCTCGATGGGAAAGATCTCTTTCTCCATGAAAGCTTTCACCCGCTTGAGATAATCCTGACCTTTCTCGGATAAATTGAAATCCATCGCCGCGTCCTCATGGGTTGAACATAATAAAACCAGTGTAGGACGGGTTTTACTATTACGCGACTGAATTATACTTATCGTTTACCATTAGGAAATCTAATCCAATCAACCCGGATGCTGTATGGCCATTAACCGACTGGACCTCAACCTGCTTAATGTATTCGACACCATCTACCGGGAAGGCAGCCTGACCCGGGCCGCCCGTGCCCTGCACCTGACTCAGCCGGCCATCAGCCACTCCCTGGCGCGGTTACGGGACCATTTTGACGACCCGCTGTTCACCCGGCAAGGCAACCAGATGGTCCCCACTCCCATGGCCAAACGTTTCCTGGAATCCATGCGACCGGGGCTGACCCAGATACAGAGCGCCGTTAACCAGTTCCATGCTTTCGACCCCGGCCGCCAGCGCAAGACCTACACACTGGGGTTGCGAGATATCCTGGAATCCACTTTCCTGCCCGAACTGATGAGTCAAATGGCCGATTACCCGGAACTGGACATCATCAGCCAGCGAGTGCCACGCAGGGAAATCGAAATCCGACTGGCCGCCGGCAAACTCGACTTCGCCGTGGACGTACTGCTACCGGTCAGCAACCAGACGGCCCACGAGCTGCTGCGCCGCGACCGGCTGGTAGTACTGGCCCGCAACCACCATCCGGCCCTGGAAGGCGGGCTCACCATGGAAGACTACATCAGCGCCAGCCACGCACTCGTCTCCTCCCGCAGCGAAGGCCCGGGCCTGGAAGATTTCGAACTCTCCCGCCTCGGCGTACAGCGCGACATCCGCCTGCGCTGCCAGCACTACTTTGCCGCCTGCCGCGTGGTAGAACAAACCGACCTGCTGCTCACCATGCCGGAAACCTACGCCAGAATGATCGCCGAACGAGCCGGCATCACCATCGTGGCACCCCCGGTCGAACTCCCCGGCCTGGACGTTCACCTTTACTGGCACAAACTCTACGAGAAAGAACCGGCTCTCACCTGGTTCCGCGAACAACTAAGGGAGATGCAACAAGACCGCTGACCAGCCCTGGCTGCATCAACGTAAAGGAGGGGACCACAAAGAAAGGAGTTAAATCGGAGTGTATGGGGGAGGGGTCTGAAAACGGATCGATGTCTGAGCGCAGCGAGTTTATTCGATCCGTTTTCAGACC
>JACIZI010000005.1 GCA_014359475.1 Marinobacter sp.
ATCTATCTGACATACCTCGGCCAGCGCCCACACGAATTACTTGGTCAACTTTTTAAAGAGCGGTGAGCTGTCTGCTCAATCAAGGTGGCGTATTCTACAGTGAATGCCCGCCTTGTCAACTGCTTTTTTCGCTTTCCGGAAAGTTCCGTTCTGCTTCTTGCAGCTCCCCGCCGCTATCGCTGATGAGCGCGTCGAGGAGCTGCGCATTCTACAGATGGGAGATTACCTGTCAACGACTTCCTGAAGATTTTTTCAGGGCCATATAAATCCGGTTATTTAACCACCAGAACCCGGGCAATCTTCTTTTTGCCCGCCTGGATCACACAGTCGTCGCCTGCAACAAAGAACCTCTGGCCTGCAAGCTGCTCACCGTCAATATAAACAGCGCCACGACCAAGCACGTCCCTGGCTGCGGCGCCGTTCTTGACCAGTCCGGCCAGGCGCAGAACGGTCTGGATAGCCAACTGTTCCTCCCCTTCCAGGGGCACTTCGACCGTCGGCACATTTTCCGGGATCTCACCGAGCCCTACGCGGTTACCGGCTGACTTGTGGGCAGTCGCCGCTGCCTGCTCATCATGGAAGCGGGTGATGATTTCCTGCACCAACAGCTTCTTATACTCCTGAGGATTTGCCCCGGCAGCCACCTCGTTACGGAATTCCCGCACTTCCGCAAGCGGGCGCAAACTCAGAAGCTCGAAGTAACGCCACAACAACTGATCCGGCATGGACAGCAATTTGGTATACATCTCGCCGGGAGAATCGTTTACCCCCACATAATTGCCCAATGACTTGGACATTTTCTGTACACCATCGAGCCCTTCGAGTATCGGCATGGTAAGAATGGCCTGAGGCTCTTGGCCATAGTGCTTCTGCAGAATACGCCCCATCAACAGGTTGAATCGCTGATCAGTACCACCGAGCTCCACATCCGCTTGCAACGCCACCGAATCGTACCCCTGCACCAGCGGGTAGAGAAATTCGTGAATGGCAATCGGTTGCTCAGACTTGTATCGCTTGTCGAAGTCATCCCTTTCCAGCATGCGGGCAACGGTATACTGACCAGCGAGGCGAATCATGTCCGCAGCACTCAGCTCGTTCATCCAGTCCGAGTTGAACACCACCCGGGTCTTTTCGGGGTCCAGAATCTTGAACACCTGCTCTTTATAGCTGACCGCATTGGCGGCCACCTGCTCGCGCGTCAGGGGTGGGCGAGTTGCACTCTTACCGGTCGGATCGCCGATCATTCCGGTGAAATCACCGATCAGAAACAGGACCTCATGCCCCAGATCCTGAAACTGACGCAGTTTATTGATCAGGACGGTATGCCCCAGATGCAGGTCCGGGGCGGTCGGATCAAAGCCCGCCTTGATACGCAGCGGACGACCGGTTTCCAGCTTTCTGATCAAATCCTCTTCCGGCAGGATTTCTTCCGCGCCGCGCCTGATAATCGCCAGAGCTTCATCAATGGATGCCATGAACCCTACATCTCCCTTTAGAATGCTTTTACCGTAACTTACAAGCCTCAACACAAACGGACCTGAAGGTTACCGGAATGACTGATAAAGTAAGACCAGCTCAGCAGTTTTACGCCGGCCCTGAACAGAGGCGCCGGATTATACCAGCCAAACGGGCTGAAATCCGGCACACTGGTGACCACAACTGTAATGTTGATCGCTGTTGCGTTTTCTTTTTATACGGTAACCTGTTGGTCTATACTTGAACGACAGCTTTAATTAGGCAGCACAAACTGCCGTAATACCGATCAAAAACGGGTGTCGCACGTGCTGAAGTCTTTTCCCAGAACTCATATAACGATTGCCGCGGTTGCCGGAGTCGTTGTCTCAGCCGCCATTCTCATGAGCCCCAGCTCGGACGTTGAAGCTGGCCGCATGTCCATCAACCTGGACCTGGAAACCGGCGAGACCCGCCCGGCTCCTGTCCGGACTGCTCCGACGAAGCAGAAAGAAGAAATTCAACAGGCGGCTGAAACAACGCCAGCGCCAGCCCGGGTCGAAACTGCCTCAACCCCTGCAGCGACACCCACGGCGGCCCCGGAAACACCTGGACAGCAGCCCTCTGCTGTAAAAGAGCCGGCACTGACCTGGGAACGCTTTGCCATCCAGTCCGGCGACACCCTCAGCGGCCTTTTCTCCAAAGCAGGCTACAACGATGGCCTGATGCTGAAAGTCATCCACGGCGAAGGTGATGCGAAAAAGGTCCAACGGTTGTTTGCCGGTGAAACCATTGCCTTCGGCAAAAACCCGGACGGAGAGCTCGCAGCCATACGCCTGGAGCGTTCGCGCCTTAAGCAGCTTGAGATCACCAGACAGAACGATACCTTTGTCGGTAAAACCGTCACAAGGGAGCCGACAGTAGAACCCGCGTTCGCCTCCGGCGTAATCGAGGGCTCGCTCTATGTCGCGGCACGGGAAGCCGGGCTGAACGACCGCCTGGCAATGGAACTGGCGGGCATTTTCGGCTGGGATATTGATTTCGTCTATGATGTACGCAAGGGCGACCGCTTTGAAGTCGTCTATGAAGACCTGTACCTGGACGGCGAAAAATACGGAACCGGCCGCATTCTTTCTGCCCGGTTCGTCAACCGGGGTGAAGACATCATTGCCCTGCTTTATACCGACAGCAACGGCGAAAGCGACTACTATGCCCCGGACGGCAGCAGTATGCGCAAGGCTTTCCTGCGCACACCCATTAACGCCCGCGTTTCTTCTCCGTTCAACCTGCAGCGACGCCATCCGGTGCTGGACGTAGTGCGTCCCCATGAAGGCACCGACTACGCGGCACCTCCCGGTACGCCGATCAAGGCCGCAGGGGATGGCCGGGTGCGCTTTGCAGGCTGGAAGGGCGGCTATGGTCGCACGGTGGTACTGCAGCATGGCGACAATATCACCACCCTCTATGCCCATATGCGCGGCCTCGGCAAAGGCATCGCCAATGGCACCCGGGTCAAACAGGGGCAGACCATCGGTTATGTCGGTTCTTCGGGCATGGTGACCGGACCGCATCTGCACTATGAGTTTCGTGTTAACGGCAGCCCGCGTAACTCCCGCCGGGTGGCACTGCCGGATGCCAAGCCTGTACCCAAACAGGAAATGGCAAGATTCAAACAGTTTGCCGAGCAGCAGATCGCCCAGTTCCAGATTTACCGCCGTCATCACCAGCAACTGGCCATGGCAACCGGCAACTGATGAGCGAAGACACCTGGATTGGCCTCATGTCCGGCACCAGCATGGATAGCATTGATGCGGTGCTGGTTTCTTTCGGGCCAGGCCGGGTAAAAATGCTCGATCAGCAAACGCTGCATTACCCTGTGGATGTACGCCAGCGGCTCTGCAGCCTGAGCCAGAACCAGGCAACACCTGATGAGCTGGGTGAGCTGGACTGCATTACCGGTGAGCTGTTTGCTGAGGCTGCCATGCAGCTGGTTGAGCGCGCCGGCGATAGTCGACGAACCATCCGTGCCATCGGCAGCCACGGACAGACCATCCGCCACCAACCCACCGGCCCCCATCCCTTTTCCATTCAACTGGGAGACCCGAGTCGCATTACCGAACTGACCGGCATCACTACCGTTGCCGACTTCCGGCGACGGGATATGGCCGCGGGCGGAGAGGGGGCCCCTCTTGCACCTGCCTTTCACAGGGCATTCTTTGGTTCCGCCAGCGAGGATCGCTGCATTCTGAACCTGGGAGGCATCGCCAACATCAGCTGGCTGCCAGCAGGAGACGCCTCTCCGGTCATGGGGTTCGATACCGGGCCGGCCAACGCGCTGATGGATGCCTGGTGCCACTCCCACACTGGCCGCCCCTATGACGAGAATGGCGAGCTGGCGAGAGAAGGCTCGGTGGACGTCGGGCTGTTGGATGACATGCTATCGGATGCCTACTTTCTGCGGGAACCGCCGAAAAGTACGGGCAAGGAAAAGTTCAACCTGGAATGGATTACCACCGTACTGAAGCGCCACCCCGATGTCAGCGCCCAGGACGTGCAGCGAACCCTGCTGGCATTGACGGCTGAATCCATCGCGCGACAGCTTCCCGAGTCCCACAGCCTGACGATCTATGCCTGTGGTGGTGGCACTCAGAACCCGCTGCTGATGCAGGAGCTGGCAAAAGCCTGCGTCCCTCACCGGGTATGCACCACCAGTGAGCTGGGACTGGATCCACAGTGGGTTGAGCCTGCCGCCTTCGCCTGGCTGGCACGACAGACCCTTGATGGGTTACCGGGAAACACCCCCTCGGTCACCGGCGCCGCCGGCCCCCGGATACTCGGAGCCATCTACCAGCCGTAAGTCCGGTGAACAAATCGGTCAGATAGAGAAAGAGCTCCCGCAGCCACAGGTCGAAGAGGCATTAGGATTTCGGACCACAAACTGGGAACCTTGCAGCCCTTCTTCGTATACAATAGTGGCCCCTACCAGGTACTGGTAGCTCATAGGGTCGACAAGCAGTTTCATGCCACCCTTCTCCACCACGGTATCTTCCTCGTCCTGCTCTTCCTCGAAGGAAAATCCGTACTGGAACCCAGAGCAGCCGCCGCCCGTCACAAACACCCGCAACTTGAGATCAGGATTACCCTCATCCTCGACGAGTTCGCGGACCTTGGCGACGGCACTGTCACTGAAAAACAGTGGTGTGGGAACTTGTTGTTCGACAACGCTCAATTCAGCCTCCGGAAACGACTGAGCAAATGTGCACCAATTATCCTTATCCTGACTAAAACAATCAACTATTCCTCGGCCCGTTTATTTTCCGCCACCGTCCCGACGTCAGATTGAGCGCTTTCACCCTGTCGCGGCTGCTCATGGGCGATGAATCCAGCCGATTCCTGCTGGTGTACCAGGCTGCCGTTCACAGAGGCTCCAACAGCCATCTCAATCAGGTTGTAATAGACCGTGCCCTGGATGGACGCCTTGTCTGCCAACTCAAGATGGCCCGAGGAATGCACATCGCCACGCACACAGCCATTGATGATCACATGGGGGGCAATGATATCTCCCTGGATCTCACCCACTTCCGACACCCGGAGAATGGCATCACTGCCTTCACCGGCTACTACATTGCCGCGGATCCGCCCATCCACATGCAGCCCACCGGAAAAATGGATATCCCCCTCTACTGCAGTATTGGAGGAGATCAGCGTGTCAAATCGCCCCGCCGGACGGCGTGGTTTTTGTTGTTTCTTGCCAAACATGTCAGTTCTCCGTCAGTTCCTGCCAGTCGAATGTACGCTCCGCCGGGGAAGACTTTCCACCGTCAGCCCGCGCCACCACTTGCACTTCCACAGGCCTGAATCCGTCTGGAATCTGCAGTGTGCCTTCAACATCCTGGAAGTATCGGAAACGGAACTTCACTCCCAGGTCATCGATCTGCTCCGACAGATCACGCAGGGCGATCACTTCCCGCTCTCCGTCACGCCTGCCAATCAGATTGACGGCAACCACGCCGGATATATAACTCTTGTTGTTCCCCACCTGAACCAGTGTCAGGCGGAAATCCCACTGATGCGCCAGATGCCCCTTGTGCAGCTGGAGGCGGTCCACCTGCAACCCCTTACTGGTTTCCGAAGGCGCCATAATGTTCCGGTAGAAACTCAGATCGGCCCGCAGGGCCGCCATCTCCGTTTCCAGCTCGACGATGGTGCGACGAGCAACTTTTAGCGCCTGTTGATCAATGGAGCGACCCCGTTCCAGGGTGATGACCCTTTGGCGCGCTTCGGTGTAACCCTCACGCACTTTTTGCAACTCCTCCGCCAGGCGCCCCTGACTCTCTTCCAGCCCTGACAGCCTGCCGCTGCCATAGGTGACACCCACCACATAGCCCAACACCGCAGTCACGACACTGAACACCAACAAAATGGCGGAGCGCCGCAGCCGGTATCCCGGCCGGTGCCGGATAACCACATACTCGCCTGCGGGTTTGTGCTTTTTCTCGCTCACGGGCAACTTTACGGAAGCAGCGCCGGGCTGGCCATGCCCATACGCTCATCCAGCCCGAACATGATATTCATGTTCTGCACAGCCTGCCCTGCAGCGCCTTTAACCAGATTATCGATCACCGAGGACACAATCACCATATTGCTGTCTTCCTGGCGATGCAGGGCCATCCGGCAAAGGTTCGCGCCGCGCACACTGCGGGTTTCCGGATGACTGCCGAACGGCATTACATCCACAAAAGGCTCATCCCGGAAACGCTCTTCAAACAGCGCCTGCAGCCGGTCGAAATCAGACGGATTGTTAAGCTGGGCGTACAAGGTAGCTTCGATACCCCGTACCATCGGGATCAGGTGCGGCACAAACGTCACGCCCACGGCGCTTCCCGCCGCATCGGTCAGGCCCTGGCGGATTTCAGGCAGATGCCGGTGACCGGAGGCTCCGTAAGCCTTGAAGCTTTCACCGACTTCCCCGTGCAGCATCGGGATCTTGCCCTGCCGACCGCCGCCGCTGGCACCGGACTTGGCATCCGCAATCAGCCGGGAGGTATCGACCAGATCATTCTCCAGCAGCGGAAGAAAGCCCAGCTGGACGGCGGTCGGATAGCACCCGGGATTGGCCACGAGACGAGCCTCGCGAACCTGCTCACGGGCCACTTCCGGCAGACCGTACACGGCTTTCTCTGCCCACTCGGGGCTGGTATGGGGCATACCGTACCAGCGGGCCCAGACATCCAGGTCGCGGATCCGGAAATCGGCGGACAGATCGACTACCCGGGTACCGGCAGCCAGCAACTCGGGCACTGCCTCCATGGCGACACCGTGAGGGGTGGCGAAAAATACCAGATCACAAGCGGCCAGCTCACGGTTGTCCGGCTCCGAGAACGCCAGCTCGTAATGGCCCCGCAGATTGGGGTACATGTCAGCCACGCGAACACCCGCCTCCGAGCGGGAAGTAATACAGCGCACATCCGCTTGCGGATGGTCCGCGAGAATCCTGAGAAGCTCCACACCGGTGTAGCCGGTACCGCCGACAATGCCTACCTTGATCACATCCACTCCCGAACTGCTTAGTTACTGAACCCGAGGTGCCTGTCGCACCCTTCAAAGCCCTATAGTCTAGCATGATAAACGAAGGACTTATTGCAGCCTCAACGGGTCTGGTTACAATACCTTCAGCTTCCACCCCAGACGGACCAGGGCCTTGCATGCGAAACCGCCGGAAACAGATGACCGAACAACTGATCGCCATGTTCCGGCGGCGACTTTCGGGCGTGGATGCCCTGCCACAGCTGGCGGTGTTGGGGTTGCTTTCCGGGCTGGTAACCGGTGCCGTAATTCTGCTGTTCCGGCTGGCCATCGAATGGCCCCTGGAGCAACTCCTGCCCGGCCGGGAGTCGGAAGCGTTCGAGCAACTGGACTGGATCACCCGGGGCCTGTTGCCTCTCGGCGGCGCGCTGACTCTCGGACTGCTCCTGCAGCGCCTTGCCCTACAGGATCGCAAGGTGGGCGTGGTGCATGTCATGGAGCGCCTCAACTACCATCAGGGATATCTGACAGTGCGCAGCGCGCTGGTGCAGTTTTTCTCCGGTGTGATTACGGTAATCACTGGCCAGTCCGCCGGCCGGGAAGGCCCTGCCGTCCACCTCGGGGCCGCCTTCTCCAGTCTGATGGGGCAATGGATGCGCCTGCCCAACAACAGCATCCGCACCCTGGTTGCCTGCGGCTGCGCTGCCGCCATTTCCGCGTCATTCAACACCCCCATTTCCGGGGTTATTTTTGCCATGGAAGTGGTGATGATGGAATACACCATTGCCGGGTTCACACCCATCATCCTGGCGTCGGTCAGTGCGGCCATTGTGACCCAGGCGGTCTATGGAGGCGAGCCCGCCTTCGCAGTACCGGCGCTGACCATGAACTCCCTCCTGGAGATTCCGTGGATTATCACCATCGCCGTGTGCATCGGTATTGCCGCTGCCACCTTTATTCATATTGTCGAAGCCGGCAGCCGCTACCATCATCGACCCGTGCTGTTGCGCGTTGCGGTGGCGGGCCTGCTGATGGTGCCCTTCGCGATTCTGGTGCCGCAAGTAATGGGCATCGGCTACGATACGGTTAATGCGACCATCCACGGCGACCTGCCGTTATGGCTGCTGATCGGTGCGGGAATCGCCAAACTGGTCGTTACTGCCATCACCATCGGTCTGGGCATGCCCAGCGGGGTTATTGGCCCGACCCTGTTCATGGGGGCCACGCTCGGCGGCGCCATGGGCCTGGTTGGTGCCCAGGTGGCACCGGATTATGCGTCCTCTGTGGGCTTCTACGCCATGCTCGGCATGGGGGCCATGATGGGGGCAGTACTGCAGGCACCGCTGGCTGCACTGATGACCGTACTGGAACTGACCCGCAACTCCAATATCATTCTTCCGGCGATGCTGATCATTACCACGTCCAGCCTGGTGACCAGCGAGGCCTTCGGCAAGAAATCCCTGTTCCTGACCATCCTCAAAACCCAGGGACTCAGTTACCAGAATTCACCCGTCATCCAGGCGCTGCGACGGGTTTCGGTGGGGGCCATCATGGAGCGCAGTATCCTGCGCACTGAACGCCACCTGAGCCCGGCTGAAGCCCGCAAGATACTGGCTTCGGAGCCCCGCTGGCTGATCATCGAGGGCAGCAACGGCCCCACCGCGATGATGCCGGCTGTCGACCTGGCCCGCTACCTGGAGGATGCCGCTGAAGAGGCCAAAAAAGCAGACCGGGAGATGCCCGAGGCCATCGACCTGATTGAGATTCCTGCCAACCGGCGGGACATTGCACCGGTCCAGTATCAGGCCACCCTTGAGGAGGCCGTGGAGCAATTCGAGAGCAGCGGTGCCGAGGCCCTGTACGTGCAGCGCCCCATTGCGCCAATGATCCAGCACATCTACGGTATAGTGCTTCGTTCGGATATCGAGAGTTACTACAAATACCGCCGCAGCTGATCCTTCAACCCAATCAACAGGATTTACTATGCTCTGGGTGAAAGCCTTTCACATCATTTCCCTGGTTTGCTGGTTTGCCGGCATCTTTTACCTGCCGCGGCTGTTTGTGTACCACGCTGCCTGCCAGGACCAGCCAGGGCAGGAACGCTTCAAGATCATGGAACGCAAGCTCTACCGGGGCATCACCACACCCTCCATGATCGCCACGGTCATTTTCGGTCTCTGGCTACTCAGTTACAATGTTCCGGGCTACATGAGCCAGGGCTGGATGCACGCCAAGCTGTTATTGGTAACCGTTCTGATTGTGTACCATTTCTACTGTGGGCACCTGGTCAGGGTATTCCGGGATGACCGCAACACCCGCAGCCATGTATTCTACCGCTGGTTCAATGAACTGCCGGTGCTGATCCTGCTGGTAGTCGTCATTCTTGCCGTGGTCAAACCTTTCTGAGGAGTCAGCCATCATTAACAGCACACTTCCCCAGACCCTTATTCTGGCCGGCCTGGATCCGGCCGGCGGGGCAGGCATCCAGGCAGATATTCAGGCGGTCACCGCCCTGGGCGGCCACCCACTGCCGGTGGTAACCTGCCTGACGGTGCAGAACACCCATAACGTCTACAACGCCACCCCGGTTGACCCGGATTTTATCCGCCAACAACTGGAGTGCCTGGCGAAAGATACCCCGTTCCATGCGGTCAAGACCGGCGCACTGGGCAACGCGCAGGTGGTGGAAGTGGTCGCCGGTTTTCTGGGGAACTACCCCGATATACCACTGATTGTGGACCCGGTTATCAAGGCCGCCGGCGGTGGCGATCTGGCCGATGAAGCGCTGCTGAAGCGTATGGCGGAACTGCTGTTCCCGAGGGCGGACGTGATCACCCCCAACGGCATTGAACTGACCATGCTGGGTAACAGTGACCAGCCGGACGAGGCGGCAGAGAACCTTCATCGCTCAGGCTGCCCCTCGGTACTCGCCACCGGCGGCCATGGCAGTGGCGACTTTATCCGCAATCGCCTGTACCGGCAGGGGCAGGAAACCGCTGAATGGCAGATTCCGCGTCGCGGCGGAGAGTACCACGGCAGTGGCTGCACTCTGGCGGCCGCCATTGCCGCGGGCCGTGCCGCGGGCCTGAATCTTGAGCAGGCCATCGAGCAGGCTCAGCAGTTTGTTTCCGCTGCCATTGCGGCAGCACTTCAGGTAGGCAGTGGCCAGCCAGTACCCAACCGGGCAGCCAACAATAAATAACCATGATGGCAAACCGCAGCATTCGCCCGGGCCTGTACGCCATTACTGACAGCCGGCTCACCTCCGGTGACAGCCTGGTTACTGCTGTGGAGGCTGCGCTGCGTGGCGGCGCGACACTGGTGCAGTACCGGGACAAGCAGGCGGACGACACCACCCGCCTGAAGCAGGCCCGTGACCTCGCCGCCGCCTGCCATAACGCCGGTGTGCCCCTGATTATCAACGATGACCCGCACCTGGCCAGACGTTGCGGTGCCGACGGCGTGCACCTGGGACAGCAGGACAGCGACCCCCTCGCTGCGCGCCGGTTGCTCGGAGATAGTGCACTGCTTGGCATCACCTGCCACGGCCAGCTGGCGCTGGCCGAAAAGGCCTGCGCAGACGGTGCGGATTACCTGGCTTTCGGCCGCTTCTACCCGTCCGGCACCAAACCGGAGGCACCCGAAGCCGAGCCCGGCATTCTTGGCCAGGCCAGATACTTGAGGCTGCCGATAACCGCCATCGGCGGCATCAATATCAACAATGCGGAACCCCTGATACTGGCCGGGGCCGACCTGCTCGCTGTTATCGGCGGCCTGTTCTCCGGACCAGCCGACCTGATCGAATCCCGGGCACGGGCCTTCAGCCGCCTGTTCGCCCGCCACCATCCATTATTCAGCCAATCATCAAGCGGAGCCTGAGCCATGACCCAGTCCGAAACCCTGTTTGCCGAAGCGCAGAAATACATTCCCGGCGGTGTTAATTCACCGGTGCGGGCCTTCAAAGGTGTCGGCGGCACGCCCCTGTTCTTCAGGCACGCCGAAGGGGCCTACATGTACGACGAGGACGATCGCCGCTACATCGACTATGTAGGTTCCTGGGGTCCGATGATCCTGGGGCACTCCGACCCACGCATCAAGGCAGCACTGCACCGCCAGATCGACCTGGGGATCGGTTACGGGGCGCCCACCGCCATCGAGACTGACATGGCCCGCAAAGTGTGCGAACTGATGCCTTCCATCGATCTGGTGCGAATGGTCAATTCCGGCACCGAAGCCACCATGAGCGCTGTTCGCCTGGCCCGCGGCTACACCGGTCGGGACAAAATCGTCAAATTCGAGGGCTGCTATCACGGTCACGTGGACTCGCTGCTGGTCAAGGCCGGCTCCGGGGCCCTGACCCTGGGGGAGCCCAACTCACCGGGGATACCCGCCAGCCTGGCAGAACACACCCTGACACTCGACTACAACAACACTGATCAGGTGCGTGAAACCTTCCGCAGAATGGGCGACCAGATTGCCGCCATCATCGTCGAGCCGGTCGCCGGCAACATGAACTGCATCCCGCCGGTGGACGGCTTCCTGGAAGCCCTTCGGGAAGTCTGTGACGAACACGGCACCGTGCTGATTTTTGATGAAGTAATGACCGGCTTCCGGGTATCCCTGGGGGGTGCCCAGGGCCATTATGGCGTGACACCGGATCTCACCGCCCTCGGCAAGGTGATCGGCGGCGGCCTGCCGGTAGGCGCTTTTGGCGGCAAGCGGGCAATCATGGAGCATATCTCCCCTCTCGGCCCGGTATACCAGGCGGGCACCCTGTCCGGTAACCCGCTGGCCATGACGGCCGGCCTGACCACCCTGAACCTGATTTCCGAACCGGGTTTCCATGAGCAACTGGCCGCCAAGGCCGGGCGCCTGACCAAAGGACTGGAAGAGGCCGCACGGGAAGCCGGTATACCCATGACCACTCAGCGCGCAGGTGGCATGTTCGGCATTTTCTTCACCAGCGAGCCTGACATCACCACTTTTGAGCAGGTCACCGGCTGTGATGTGGAACGCTTCAAGGCATTCTTCCAGGGCATGCTGAAGGAGGGGGTCTATCTGGCGCCGTCCGCCTTTGAGGCCGGCTTCGTATCCGGGGCCCTGAGCGATCAGGACATCGATGACACCATCGCCGCTGCCCGCAAGGTACTGGCAACGCTGTGACAGGGCCCGCTGCCCGGCCCGGGATCGGACCGTCAGAACATGCCTTCGAGAGACAGTTGCAGGGTATGCCGCCGGTAATCGTATCGTTCCAGCTGGCTCTCCTGGTGCCGGAACAACCAGCGCGGCCGTAACAGCCAGTTGCGGTCCAGATGATACTCGCCGACCAGTCCCAGACCGGTCAGCCAATCGGTGCGCCGCTGCACAATCAGATCTCCTGATGCCAACCATTGGTGGGGGTCTCGGTAGCGACTGTAACGCACACTCAGCTCCGCCCCGATTTTCCAGGCGGGGCTGGTCCGGTAAAGCGTATCCAGCCGCCATTCATGACGGGTCGGGGACAGGCTGGCAAAGTAGTCCGGTGCCCGCAGATCCTGCCGGTCGTTGATCTCCAGACGATATTCCGCACTCGCCTCGAGACGACCGGCGTTATAATGACTGCTTACCCGGAACTGGTACCACTGCCCGTCATAAGACCGGTAACCGGTTCCGCCATCGACCCGGTCAGCCGCCAAAGAGAGCCTGCAACCAAGAGTGCGGACCAGCCAGCAGGAGGGTGCATGGGCCAGCAACTCCAAACCCAGGCGGGTCTCAAGCTGCTCACCCCCCAGCCAGGACCGGGAAATACCGGGGCGAGCACCAAACGTCCAGCCATTCCAGCTGGTCATCGCCGCCACACGCCCCTGCACTAACTGCTGGCTGAATTCTGTATCTCCCGGATAATTGACGGAAAAACCGAGTCCGTCCCAGGTCAGCCAGGTAGCCCCGTCAAGAGGTTTGTTAACGGACCCGGCCGCCACCAGTTCGGCGTAACCGCTGCCACGGTTACTGGGGGAGGTTTCCGGGGTGGCGGACAAATTGCTGTCATACCCGCCACCCAGCGAAAGGAAGGCTCCGGTGGTAACCTCTCCCACTGCCGCGGATTCCCCGGAAGCGTCCAGTCTTGCCAACTGCTGCGCTGCCAGGCTGTGGATCTTCTCCGGGGCATCCGCCTCCCGTACCGAGGCAAACCAACGCCGGGCGGCCGGCTCCCGCTTATCCGCCAGCGCAACCAGCCCGAGATTGTAACGGGCCAGAGCATGGTCCGGCCCATCCAGCAGCCGGAGGAACCAGCGCTCTGCCGCCGGATAATCCCGAAGCTGGTAACAGACAACGCCCAGGTTGTAGTAGAGAGAACGGGAATCCAGACCTGCCTTGCGGGCCTGCTCCAGCCGGGCCCTGGCTTCAGCCAACTCACCGGCCCGGAAAAGCCGGACACCCTCGGCCATGGCCTCCCGACCATCCGGCGTCGAACTGGCCAACGTATGCGGGAGCCAGAGCGCAAGCGCCAACAGGAAAATGCAACGCAAATATCACCCCGAAGTTCGTCTGCAAAGGAGGAAGCTGCGAAAACCGGAAGGTTACCACAGCCTTCAGGCTATGGCTTTGCAGACTGCGGGGGGCGCTCAGGTCTGTCACTATTGGGGAGCTCAGGGGGACGGCCCTGTGCCGGCGCTTCCGGACGAGCTGGCCGGGACTCACGGGCCTGCCCGGAAACCGACTGGCCAAAGGCCCGCCCGTGCTCCCGTACCGGTTCCCGGAGCTGCCGGCCGGGCGCATCTTGCGGTCGGGACCGGCTTTCACCCTGGCGAAGCCCGGGCAATTCGGGCAAACGGATCTCCCGCGTTACTGAATCGGTAATATCTTCTTGCTCATCCACCATGCGCATGGTGACATCCAGGTCGTCACTGGCACCCGCTGGCAGGGCTAATGCCAGCAATAGCAACAGCGCAAAAGCATTCATTCGGGCAATCATGTGGCTGGCACCTCCGGGTTATCCGTTGCATTGCCATTGCTGTCCGGATATTCCGGCAACGCCGCCCGGAACTCTTTCCGCCGCCCCTTGGCATCGAGTTCGGCGACCAGTTCGCCCTCTCCGGGAAAAAGAATGCGCAACGGCAGGGTGAGCACATTATCCCCCTGCTCCAGGCTGACCTGCCAACGCACCTGTTGCTGGCCCTGCAGGCCGCTCAGTTCCACATGGGGCGGCAGCTTGAGTGTCAGGGTGACATCGTCCAGTGCTTCACCGGCGGTGAACGCCAGCGTCACAGTACGCTCCACAGGACTCAGCGCAGGCCCGGGGGCCGCCACCCGGGCCACCTCACCGCCCTGCATTCCCACCGGCCCGGGTTCCGGAGTTCCGGATTGCCCTACCCAGAGGCCCAACACCAGCGCTGCAGCCACCGCACTGCCCCAGGCGAAGTGGACCGGTTTTCCCGCTGGTGACGTATTGCCCAGACCACGGAACACCCGCTCTTCAAATACGGGCGACGGCTTCTGCGGCGGAAACCGTTCCGCAAGTTCGGCCATCAACGATTGTTCAAGCTCCAGGTGATGCCGGCACGCCTCGCACGTACCCAGATGCGTCTGCACCGCCCGGGTTTCCTCGGCGGGCAAAGCGTCTCTGACATAGTCAGGTAATTGTTGGCGGATTTCGCGACAGGACATGTTCATCACCTCATTTATCAGGACGCTGGAAACTGCCTTCCGGTTCCATGGTTTGCTGAAGATATTTTTTCAGCATGGCGCGGCTTCGGTGCAGCCGGGATTTAACGGTGCCCACGGCTATATCCAGCACCTGAGCCAGGTCATCCTGGCACCAGCCATCCACATCGTGCAGCAGGAGCAGGGTTCGCTGATCCGGTGAGAGTTGTTCCATCGCCTTGTCCAGGAGCGGCCCGATGCGATCCCGGTCCACCGCCCATTCCGGGGGTCCGTCGTCGGATTCCACAGTGTCCAGCCAGTCGGACGGATTGTCCCTGGCACCAAAATCACTGAACGGCCGGTCAGCCTGTCGCCCCCTGCGTCTTACTGAATCCACAAACTGGCGGTACAGCACCCGGTTCAGCCAGGGGCGCAGCTGATCCACCGCCTCCAACTCCTCCATCCGGGGGTACAGTTTGGCAACCACATCCTGGACCAGGTCCTCGGCATCTTCCCGATTACCCGCCAGCCGCCAGGCAAAAGCAAACAGGCTGCCCAGATGAGGCTGCACCAGCCTCTGGAACCGTTTTTGCGGGGACGGACGAAAAGAAAGAATAGCCAACAGCACGGCTGCCTGTCTGAAAAAAGGAATCGCGCAGTCTATACCATGTTCCGTCCTGACTGCACGGAAGACCCCGACACTGCGTTCATGAGGAAATGTTAATCCGGTTTTCCGGAACCTGCCAGCCACTCCGTGCGTGCTCTTTCCGTGACTGGTGAACGATCACCGGAAATGGCAAGCAAAAAACTAACCGGAGGATTATATGCAACACGTCAGCAGAATATTCGTGGTTTCCGCCCTGGCTGGTGTCCTGGCCGCCTGTGGGGGTGGTGATGGTGGCAGCAACTCGTCGTCCGGCACCACCGGTACTGTCTCCATGGGCCTCACCGACGCCCCGGCGATGGATCTGGACAGTGTCAATATTGCCTTCACGGATATCCGGCTCAAGCCGGCCGATGGTGAGTGGCTGGAATTCAGCCTGGAAGAAACCGGCGTGGTGGACCTGCTGACCCTTCAGGGTGGCGCGACCAAGCCCCTGATCAGCAACGAGGAAGTACCCGCCGGCACTTACAGGGAAATCCGCCTGATCATCGACACCGAGAATTCCTGGGTGACCCGGGAATCAGAGGGTACCAACCGCTACACCCTGGCGGTTCCATCGGGGGAAAAGGGACAGAGCGGCCTGAAGCTCAAGGGCGACTTCGTCGTGGCTGCCGACAGCAGCAACAACTTCACCATCGATTTCGATGTCCGCAAGTCCATCGTCAATCCGCAGGGCCAGGCGCTTGGTGAGTATATGCTCAAGCCGGTACTGCGGCTGGTGAACAACCTGGATGTGGGACAGATTGAAGGGGAAGTGGACTACACCAACCTGATGCAGACCCGCGGCGCAGATCCGGAACTGGCCGACTGCAGTGCAAACTATGAAGGTTCTGTCTACGTGTACCAGGGTGCCGATGTGGAGCCGGTGGACCTGAATGTCGAACGGGACGGCACCAACCCGCTGATGGTTGTGCCGGTTTCACTGGCGGACGACAGTAGCCTCTACGAGTGGACCGCGGCCTTCCTGACCAAGGGTTCCTACACGGTCAGCTACAGCTGCCAGGTGGACGACAATGAAGAGGATAATGAGCTGGAGTTCGACGGCACCCAGACCGTAGAGGTGGTTGCCGGCAAGACTACCGTGGCTGACACCATCCCCCTGGCGCAGTAAGCGCCCCGTCTGTTCCCGGGCCACGGAAGCGCCCGGGGCAGACCCTCACAACACTTACAGGGCGGAAGCCCTGGCTTCCGCCTGATCCGCTCCCGCCACATTACCGCTGGCCCGGCGGATATCCGCCAGCAACCGCCAGCCCTGTTTCTGCAGCCCGCTGTCGTTGCCCGCCAGCGACAAGCCCTTGCGCGCGAACTGCTCTCCTGCTCCGTAGCGCTGCATGGCGGCGTAGGCCTGCGCCAGATGAAAGTAGACTTCCGCGGACCGTGGCGAGATCCGCTGGGCACGTTCCAGCTGACTGATGGCTCCCTGCGGGTCGCCTGCCCTGAGCAGGGCATCGGCCTTCCGGATGAGGCTTCGGGCAGCGGGAGACAGCGCCTCGGACTCATCCTGATAACGCGGCGCGGGTTCAGGGGCCGCAGGCTCACTGACCCGTGGCTCCGGCTGTGGTGCCGGAGCAGCTGACTCACCGGAATCTGCAGCGGGCGGCCGGGACTGACCTCCTGCGCCACCGGCGGGCACGTAGATCGAACCCGGACCGCTGGCGCAGCCCGCCAGCAGAGTCACCACAAAGAGAAGTCCGGGTCCGGCATTTTGCAATCTCATAACGTCACCTCAATGTCCTATCTGAACAGCCCCTGGAACCAACTGCGAATCCGACGGGTAAACTGCCCGTCACAGGAGACACGCTGCTTTGGCTCGCTGCCGGCAATAAATGGCATCAGCCGGGCATTGTTGCAGCCCTCTTCCGTCAATGCCTGTTGCTGATCGTCAACCCAGTGATAATTCACGCCGTCCGGCACCACCGGGGACAGGCCGTGCTGAGGTACCCGCGACATAAAACCGGCCCAGACCGGCAGGGCACCCGTCGCCCCGGTAAAACGGGTCGGGCCGTTATCATCCCGCCCCAGCCAGGCCACTGCAAGATAGTCGCCGCTGAACCCGGCAAACCACGAATCGCGACCGTCATCGGTGGTGCCGGTCTTGCCCGCGACGGACAGCTCATCCGGCAGATAACGGTACACGGAGCGCCCGGTGCCTTCCTGCACGGTTTCCTGCATGGCGTACTGCACCAGATGCACCGCCGCCGGATCGGCGACCTGATTGACTTCCAGATGATACCGACTCAGAGGCTCACCGTCCGCGTCGGTGACCTGCCGAATTGAGCGCAGCGGCGTATTGAAACCCGACGTAGCCAGACTCTGATACAACTGGGCAACGGTTACCGGGGTCATCGATACGGAACCCAGCAGCATCGACGGGTATCGGGAAACGGGGCTGGTCACACCCAGCATCTGCAGAGTCTCACGGACCGCCTCAACCCCGACATCCAGGCCTACCCGCACGGCCGGCAGGTTATAGGATTTGGCCAGGGCTTCATGGAGGGGCACCTCGCCCCGCTCTTCCTTATCGTAGTTCTTCGGCTCCCAACGCCGTCCATCATCAAACACCAGCGAGAAGCCCTTGTCCTGAACCGGAGTGATCAGGGTGTAGTCTTCGGGCCGCTGCAACGCCACCAGGTAAATAAACGGCTTGATCAGTGAGCCGATGGGACGAGTGGCATCCAGTGCTCTGTTGAAACCGGCAAAATCCGGGTCGCGGCCGCCCACCAGCGCCACCACCTCACCACTGTCTCTGGCGGTCACCACCAGAGCGGATTCCAGCCGGGCATCCTGGCCATCGTCCATACTATCGAGCGTTTGCCGCACGGCATATTCCGCGGCGTACTGGATCGCCGGATCGAGCGTGGTAAAAATTCGCAGGCCTTCACTGCGCAGGTCCTCATCCCGGTAATCCCGGGCCAGATGGCGGCGCACCAGATCGATATAGGCCGGGTACCGGTTTGCCGACCAGGAAGGCTTGTCCCGCACATCCAGTGGCTGCCCCTTGGCACGGAGCGCAGCGTTGCGGTCGATCAGCCCCCTCTCCTCCATGACGCCGATCACCAGGTCCCGGCGCGCGCGGGCGCGTTCCGGGTTGCGCCGCGGGTCGTAATAGCTGGCCCCCTTGATCAGCCCCACCAGCAGGGCAATCTCATGAACCCCCAGCTCGGCCACCGGACGGGCGAAGTAGAACTGGCTGGCCAGGCCCACACCATGCACGCCGCGGGCACCCGCCTGCCCCAGGTAAACCTCGTTCAGGTAGGTCTCCAGTATGTCCCGCTTGCCGTAATGCAACTCCAGCAATAGCGACATCAGCGCCTCGTTGGCCTTGCGCACCAGGGTCTGGTCCCGGGTCAGGAAAAAATTCTTCACCAGTTGCTGGGTGATGGTGCTGCCGCCCTGCACTATGTCGCCGGCGCGCAGGTTGGCCACCATGGCCCGGGCAATGGCCATCGGCGACACCCCGTGGTGACTGAAAAAATCCCGGTCTTCTACCGCCAGCAGGGTCTCCACCAGCAACGCAGGCACCTCGTCGAGCTGCACCAGCACCCGATCTTCCTGACTGGCCGGATAGATGCCTCCGATTTGCACCGGTTCGAGCCGCATAATCGGCGCGGCAGGCCCGGATAGCGCACTCATCCGCTGAATCTGGTCGCCGCTGATCGTCAGCCGGATCTGCCGGGCTGGTTCCACACCATCGGCAAACCGGAACCCACGGGTATGAATAACAAACCGGCTGCCATTGCGGCTGAAGGTGCCTGGCCGGTCGCCGGCTGCCCGGCTGTAATTGGCCATCTGCAGCTCCCGCTGCAGGGCATCGGCGCTGACACCGGCACCCTCGTACAGCTCGAGCGGCCGGGCATACACATAGGAGGGCACCTCGAAACGCCGCCCTTCAAAGCGGGACGTGACCTTTGCATCCAGATAAACTGTCCAGCCGACCAGAATGACCAGCGCCACCAGCGCGAGCCGCCATAACAACGACCAGAACCAGCGGCGGCGGGACGTGGATTGCTTGCGGGACGAACCGGAGCGTCCGGCGGATGATTTCTTGCGGGGAGATCCTTTAGCCATGGCGGCGATTATAACCAAACCCCCGGGGCATGACGCCATTGCGGTTGTGTTATTTCTGTAACCCGGCGGCTATGATAGTGACCCGAACACAAGCACAGCCTAACGACAACGGGGTGCAGGGAAGTCCGCCCCCAGAAGGAGAGAATCGTGAGCGAAGCCAATCCCGAGCAACTGATCCCGGCGCTACAGGATGCCAGCCTGTATGACCATCCGGTGCGGGAATTCCGTGTACTGGAGACCCACATTTCCACCGTCATACTGACCGGCGATTACGCTTACAAGATCAAAAAGCCCATGGATTTCGGCTTTCTCGATTTCTCCACCCTCGAGCGCCGCTACCGGTTCTGTCAGGAAGAACTGCGCCTGAACCAGCGCCTGGCCAGCAAGCTTTACCTGAACGTAGTGCCCATCACTGGTACGCCGGAAGCACCGGAACTCAACGGCAGCGGCGAACCCTTCGAGTACGCCATCAAGATGCGCCAGTTCAGCCAGGACGACCTGTTTGATGTGCGTCAGGAACAAAGCCGGCTGGATGCGGACCTGCTGAAAACTCTGGCCCGCCAGGTGGCCGACTTCCACGAGCGCATCCCCCATGTGGATGAGAACAAACCTCTGGGCACCCCGGATGCGGTGTTTGCCGGCATGCAGGAGAACTTCGACCAGGTTCGCCCGATGATTGATGACAAGGCGCTGCTGGAGCAGCTGGACAACCTGGAAGACTGGACCCGAACCACCTTCGAACGACACAAACCGCTGATTCAGCAACGCCGGGACCAGGGCTTCGTGCGGGAATGCCACGGCGATCTGCACCTGGCCAATATCACTCTGTTCGAGGGTGAGGTGACGGTATTCGACTGCATCGAATTCAGCGAGCCGTTCCGCTGGATTGATGTGATCAACGACCTGGCCTTCCTGCTGATGGATCTGGAATCCCGCCGGGAATGGCCGCTCTCGAACCTGGTGCTGAATACCTATCTGGAGTACCGGGGCGACTTCCAGGCACTGGCGTTGCTGCCACTGTACAAAGCCTACCGGGCAATGGTGCGCGCCAAGATTGCCCTGTTCACCATGGGCAACCCGTCCCTGAGCGAGCAGGAAAAGAAAGGCCTGATGCAGCGCTACCGGGATTACGCCAGCCTGGCGGAAAGCTACAGCAACATCCCCAACCCTTATTTACTGGCCACCACCGGCCTGTCCGCCAGCGGCAAATCCTGCGTCAGCGCAGCCCTGGCCGGCGAGCTGGGCCTGATCCGGTTGCGCTCGGATGTGGAGCGCAAGCGGCTGTTCGGCCTGGGGCCCCTGGATAAAAGCAAATCACCGGTGGGCAAAAATCTTTACACGCCGGAGGCCACCCGGGATACCTACCAGAAGCTCTGCGATCTGTCGCGGGAACTGCTCCGCGCAGGCATGCCGGTAATCGTGGATGCTGCCTGCCTCAAACAGCAAGAACGGACCATGGTGGCACAGGTAGCGGAGGAGCTGGGCGTGCCCTTCGCCCTGATCCATTGCGAAGCACCTGAAAACAAACGCCGGGAATGGATCCGACAGCGCAGCGGCGATGCCTCGGAAGCGACCGAAGAACTGCTGGATCAGCAAAAAAGCTGGTTCGAACCCCTCACCGACCGGGAGAGAACTTATACGATTCGCCTGCATACCGAGCAGGAACACGCGGCCGCAGCCGTCGCCGACCGGATTCGCCAGCACTTCGGGATAAGCAGGGGATAACCCGCTACACTGAAAGCGGACACAGCAATAACCGGACAGGGCGAAGAGTATGAGCAAAGATCAGGATGCCGTTCGTCATATTGAGGAGGTGGTTCAGCCGAGAAACACCGGCAAAGGCTGAACCAGCGACAGGGTGCCATATCCACCGCCCGGCTCAACGCCCAGGCCCGACTGCCAGGCCAGCAACGCCACCCCTGCCTTATCGGCCTGGCGCAGTAGCCGGCCATATTCCGGGTCGATATGATCAGCGGGCCGCACTTCGCGAACGGCGCTGTGATTCACCACAAACAGCAGCACCGCACGCTCCCCCTGCCGGACCATGGCCATCAGTTCCCGCAGATGCTTCTGCCCCCGGGTCGTCACCGCATCCGGAAAATAACCAATACCGTCCTCACACAGGGTCACATTCTTCACCTCTACCCAGGCATCCGGCTGTTCGCCATGGCCGGACAGATGCAGGTCGATGCGGCTCTTTTCTTCTCCGTAACGAACCTCGGCACGGCACACCGGGTAATCCGCCAGCTCCGGAATGCGGCCTGACGCCACCGCCTCCCGGGCCTGGGCGTTGGGCCGGGCGGTATTGATCAGGGCCAGCTGGCCCGTGTCCGCCTCCACCAGCTCCCAGGTGTAGGGCAGTTTGCGTTCAGGGTTATCACTGACACTCAGCCACACCCGGCCACCCTCCGGCTGGCATCCTTTCATGGAGCCGGTATTGGGGCAATGAGCGGTGACCTCGCGCCCATCATCAAGCCGGACATCGGCCAGAAAGCGCTTGTAGCGCCGGATCAGCACCCCCTTCTCGAGAGACTCCGGAAGTTTCATATGTGCTCCTTTGCAAACCACGCCAAACAGGGCTGGCACCCCCGCAGGGAATCTGCTATTTTCCGCAGATTCACGTTCCAGGACGAAGGCATTGCAGGAAAGCAAGGCCGTCGTTCATGAGGAAGTACAAACAAGAGGCCGGCTACATGGCAAAAACCGCAGATCAACCACGCGAACGTTTTACCAACTTCACCCCGTATGAAATGA
Source organism: Marinobacter sp. (assembly GCA_014359475.1). GTDB lineage: Bacteria > Pseudomonadota > Gammaproteobacteria > Pseudomonadales > Oleiphilaceae > Marinobacter. The sequence continues at coordinate 22,088 of JACIZI010000005.1, forward strand.
AGAAGGGTGAAGAATACATGAGCCCCGACATGCTGGAGCACTTCCGCAACCTGCTGCTGCAATGGAAGCAGGAGCTGATGGAAGAGGTGGATCGCACCATGCACCACATGCAGGAAGATGCCGCAAATTACGCGGATCCCAGCGATCGCGCAACCCAGGAAGAAGAGTTCAGCCTGGAGCTGCGCACCCGGGACCGCGAGCGCAAGCTGATCAAGAAAATTGACCAGACCATCGACCGCATCGATAAGGACGATTACGGCTTTTGCGATCAATGTGGTGTGGAGATCGGCATGCGCCGCCTGGAAGCGCGCCCGACCGCCACTCTCTGCATCGACTGCAAGACTCTGGCGGAGATCCGCGAGCGCCAGACCGGCCTGTAACACCTGACCTCAGGCGCGCCGCTACCCGGCGGCGCGGTATCTCCATGACGGAAAACGCCTACCGGGGCCGTTTTGCACCCTCCCCGACAGGACCGCTGCATTTTGGCTCCCTGATCACCGCCCTGGCCAGTTATCTCGAAGCTCGCACTCACAGCGGTGCCTGGCTGATACGCATTGAAGACCTGGACCCCCTGCGGGAACCTCCGGAAGCCACAAAGCAGATTCTCGACAGCCTGCAGGCCCACTTCCTGACTTCCCCGGAACCGCCAAGGCTGCAATCCGACCGTCACGCGGCCTACGATCAGGCCATCCGGCAACTACTGGATAGCCAGCACGCCTATTACTGCACCTGCTCCCGTAAACAGCTCAAGGCGAGCGGCGGGCGACACAGCAACAATTGTCGCAATCGCCGGCGCCCGCCAGACGGGGATTACGCCATCCGCTTTGCACTGGAGACGGAAACCGCTGTGTGGCAGGACCAGCTGCTGGGAGAACAACGGCAAACGGTGCGCGCTGAAATTGACGACCCGGTACTGCGGCGCAAGGAGGGCTTTTACGCCTACCAGCTGGCGGTCGTGGTGGACGACATCGACCAGCACATCAGCCATGTAGTGCGGGGCTCGGACCTGCTGCCACTGACCGCCCGGCAACAGCAGATCTTCCGGGCACTGGGGAATGAACCCCCCGCCTGGCTGCACATTCCGGTCATCCTCAATAGCGAAGGCCAGAAACTGAGCAAACAGACCCACGCCCCGGCCATCGACAACCAGCAGCCGGGCACCAACCTGCTGCGGGCACTGCGGGCCCTGGGCCAGCACCCTCCGTCCGGGCTGGGCGGTGGCTCGCCGCTGCAGGTGCTGGACTGGGCGCTGGAAAACTGGCAGCCAGGGCGCATTCCCAAGCAAAGTCGCAGCGAGGGGGAAGTCACATGAACCAACGGGCAACCTGACAGCCCGCTGGCGACATGTTATAACTCATTGCATTATCCAACGTCCCACATTGCGTGCCCGATGTATATCTATCGCCTGGTTTTTCTTCTGGTACTGGCCGTCTACATCTTTTCCCCCAATATTCTTGATTGGTGGATCGCCCCGGGCAATGCCTGGTACAGCCCCTATGTGGTGTGGGCCGGCCTGATTGCAGTGGGTTTCTGGCTGGAATGGCGACGGGATCCCAATGAGTTTTAGCGCCCCCGGACTGCTGCTTGCCAGCCTGCTTTACCTCGTTCTGCTATTTGCCATCGCCCATCTGACAGAGCGGGGCATTGTGCCGCGCCAGATCGCGCGGCACCCGCTGGTGTATACACTGAGCCTCGGGGTTTATGCAGGCATCTGGGCGGTCTATGCGGCGGTAGGAATGGCGGCCGAGACCGGCTTTGGCTTTCTCGCCTATTATCTGGGTATCAGCGGTGCTTTCCTGCTGGCACCGGTACTGCTCAATCCCATCATGCGCATCGGGCGGGCCTACCAGCTTACCTCCCTGGCGGACCTGTTTGCCTTCCGCTATCGCAGCCAATGGGCAGGCACACTGGTTACGCTGTTTTCCGGTTCGGCCATACTGTCCCTGCTGAGCATGCAGATACAGGCGGTCGCCACGTCCGCCAGCCTGCTGGCGCCGGATACCTCGCCCAATGTGATCAGCCTTATGTTCGCGGTCACCGTCATCCTGTTTGCGGTCCTGTTCGGAGCAAGGCGCGATACCGGCACTGACAGCCACGAAGGGCTGGTCGTGGCCATGGCGTTTGACGCCCTGGTCAAGCTGGTGGCACTGCTGGTACTTGGGGGCATCGTGCTGTTTAGTGTATTTGATGGTATGGCAGGACTGAACGCATGGCTCTCGCAACAGCGCAGCGTCTCCAGCACCATGAATACCGGCATCCACGATGGCAGCTGGCGCGCACTGATGCTGATGTCCTTCGCCGGCGCCCTGGTCCTGCCCCACATGTACCACATGATCTTCAGTGAGAACCCTTCGCCCCGGGCCATGGCAAAAGCAACCTGGGGCCTGCCGCTGTACCTGTTGCTGCTGGGGCTCCCGGTGCCGCTGATTCTCTGGGGCGGCCAGCAACTCGAGGTTAACACCGGCGCGGATTTTTACGCCATCGGCGTGGCACAGGCTCTGGAAAGCCCGCTACTCACCCTGATGGTTTACATCGCAGGCCTGTCTGCCGCCACCGGCCTGATGATCGTCAGCACCCTGGCCCTGGCCGGCATGGTGCTCAACCATATCGTGCTACCCCTGCACACGCCCCGGGAACGTGGCAACATCTACCTCTGGCTGCAGTGGATCCGCCGACTGCTGATTGCCATCATCATTTTTGCGGCGCTGCTGTTCCACGAAACACTGGGCAAAAACCTGGACTTTGCGATTCTGGGAGCCATTGCCCTCTCCGGGGTTCTGCAACTGCTGCCCGGTGCGCTCGGGGTAATCTACTGGCCCGAGGGTAACCGCCGCGGGCTGATTGCCGGACTGATCAGCGGGATAGGCATCTGGGTCATCACCCTGGTACTGCCCTTCTCCCACACGGCCAACCTGCTGGAATGGCTGGGGGCACCGATGGTGCCCGACTACAGCAACTGGTACATCTTTACCTTTATCAGCCTGACGGTGAACATCACCACCTTTACACTGGTTTCGCTCCTGTTTTCCAGCAACCCGGAGGAAACCAGTGCGGCCCAGGCCTGCTCCCTGGGTGCCTTGTCCCGACCCCAGCGCCGGGAGTTGCTGGCCAGCTCCTCTGAAGACTTCGTCAAGCAACTGGCCGCTCCCCTGGGTGAGAGTGTCGCGCGCCGGGAGGTGGAACGGGCACTGGAACAGCTCCGGCTTCCCCCCACGGAGTATCGCCCCTACCAGTTGCGGCGACTGCGGGACAAGGTGGAAGTCAACCTCTCTGGCCTGCTCGGGCCTTCGGTAGCCCGGGACCTGGTGAAGCGCCATCTTGGTTACAAGCCCATGGCCAGCGGAGGTGCCGCCCAGGATATTCGTTATGTGGAGCGTGCCCTGGGCGATTACCAGAATCGCCTGACCGGCCTGGCCGGAGAACTGGATAACCTGCGCCGCCACTACCGCCAGACCCTGCAGAACCTGCCAATTCCGGCCTGCTCCGTAGGTGAAGATGGAGAGATCCTGATGTGGAATCACACCATGGAGACCCTGACCGGCATCAGCGCGGATGACGTAGTCGGAGCGCGTCTGATGGCACTGCCAGAGCATTGGCACCTGCTGCTGGAAGACTTTGTGGAAGGCGAGGATCTGCACCGCTACAAACACCGCCTGGACCTGAATGGCAAACCCCACTGGCTGAACCTGCACAAGGCCACCCTGAGTGGGCCAGAACATACTGAAGGGGGAAGCATCATTCTGGTGGAAGACCAGACCGAAACCCGCCTGCTCGAAGACGAGCTGATTCACAGCGAACGGCTGGCTTCAGTAGGCCGGCTGGCTGCCGGGGTGGCCCACGAGATCGGCAACCCGGTGACCGGCATTTCTTCCCTGGCCCAGAACCTGAAGCTGGAAACCGACAACCCGGATATCCTCGGCACTGCGGACCAGATCCAGCAGCAGACGCGGCGTATATCCAACATCCTGCAGTCTTTGATGAACTTCGCCCGTACCGGCAACCACGCCCACGCCAACCGTTATGAGCCGGTGCTCATCCGCCGTTGCGTGGACGAATCGGTCAACCTGCTGTCCCTGAGCGACCAAGGCCTGGGCATCCGCTACCTCAACGAATGCCCGGACGACCTGATGGTACTGGGGGACGAGCAGCGGCTGGTACAGGTATTCGTCAATCTGCTGGCCAACGCCCGCGACGCCTCGCCGGAGGGCGGCGTTGTCCGGGTTAGTGGAAACCATGACGGCTACTCCGCTATCATCAAGGTCTGCGACGAGGGGTCGGGCATTCCTGAAGACCAGCTCGACCACGTCTTCGAACCGTTTTACACCACCAAGGCCCCCAACAAGGGAACCGGACTTGGCTTGTCACTGGTGTACAGCATTGTGGAAGAACACTACGGCAATATTCAGGTGGAAAGCCCGGCGGACCGAGACACCGGCCGGGGCACCTGCGTACGCCTGAAACTTCCGGCTTTCGAGCCGGAGCAGACACACCCGGCACCACCTGCAAATCAAAGGCCCTGACTCAGCAATGTCCCGCATACTGATCGTTGAAGACGAGGAAATCATTCGCTCTGCCCTGCGCAAGCTGCTCGAGCACGCCGGTTATCAGGTCGCGGAAGTGGGCTCTGTGGAAGAGGCCGAACAATTGCTGCCCGAAGGTTTCGACCTGATCATCTCCGATCTTCGTCTGCCGGGTGCCCCGGGTACAGAGATTATTGCCCGGGCACCGGATACGCCGGTACTGATCATGACCAGCTATGCCAGCCTTCGCTCAGCGGTGGATTCCATGAAAAAGGGGGCTGTGGAGTACATTGCCAAGCCCTTCGATCACGACGAAATGCTGGCGGCCGTGGAGAACATTCTTGCCCGTCAACCGGAGACAACGGAAACCGCCAGTGCGCAACCAGACAACACAGACACCGGGGAACCTCCGTCAGGCAGGAACAAAAACGACCCTGCTTCCATCATGTACGGCCAGTGCGATGCCATGGAGCGGGTATTTTCCCTGATCCGCAAGGTCGCTCCCACGGGAACCACCGTGTTGATCCAGGGAGAGTCCGGCACCGGTAAGGAGCTGGCCGCCCGCGCCCTGCACCTGATGAGCCCCCGGGCTTCCCGGCCGCTTATTTCAGTCAACTGCGCGGCAATTCCCGAAAGCCTGATTGAATCGGAACTGTTCGGCCATGAGAAAGGCTCGTTCACCGGTGCGGTTTCCGCCCGCACCGGTCTGATTGAAGCGGCTGACGGGGGCAGCCTGTTCCTGGACGAGATTGGCGAGCTGCCCGCCGAAGCCCAGGCGCGGCTGCTGCGGGTGCTGCAGGAAGGGGAGATTCGCCGGGTAGGCTCCACCCAGAGCCAGAAGGTGGATGTGCGGATGATTGCCGCCACCCATCGGAACCTCAAAGCCATGACCCGCACCGGTGAGTTCCGGGAAGACCTGTATTACCGCCTCAACGTCATGCAGGTTCGCATTCCGCCACTACGGGAACGGCAAAGCGACATTCTGGGCCTGGCGCGCCGCTTCCTGACCCGTCAGGGGGAAAAGCTCGGCAAACCGAACCTCAACCTTTCCCCGGAGGCCATGCGCGCGCTGGAGAAGCACCGTTGGCCCGGTAACGTGCGGGAACTGGAGAATGCCATTGAGCGGGCCACCATTCTCTGCGATGGCGACCTCATTACTCCATGGATGCTTGACCTGGAAAGTGAAGGTAGTGACGGGGAAATTCCGGAGTCCCTGGTAAAGGGTGACAACGAACAGGTATCGTCCACCCGCACTACAGAGTCAACCAGTGACCTGTCCCTGGAGGATTACTTTCAGCATTTTGTGCTGGAGAACCAGGACCGGATGAGCGAAACCGAACTGGCCCAGAAGCTCGGCATCAGCCGCAAGTCCCTCTGGGAACGCCGCCAGCGGCTGGGCATTCCCCGCAAAAAAAGCTCAGGCAACTGATACTGCACTTATCCGGTAACACGGCCTGTGCTACCGGCACTCTGTGACCCTGCCCCGCTTGTTACCCTGCCCCACATGTTACCCGGTGTTCCTCACGGTAACACGCATGCAATAAAGACCGCGCCCCTGGTAACACTTTGATCTGAAAACAGGGGGTGCCCACCAACCCGCTTTCACATAACATACTGTTAATAAAGAATTTAATAAAACTGGCACATGCCCTGCACTCTTTATAGTGCGCAACAAAAACAACAAGCGTGACCAGCAGCGCCAACAACAAGAACAAAAAGCTGCGCGAGGCCTTCGGCAACAAAAACAAGAACAGAAGGCGAGCGAACTGAGTGTTTTGGGTACTCTGCTTTTTAGTGGTCCCCTGACACGTGCGGGTTGTAGTTGTAGATGTAGAGAAAAAGAATCGCCTTCCAGGCGACACTGCATTTGCCAGGTACCCGTCCGTTGTCCTGACCGCTCTCTGTATTCAAAGCTTTCCGTTTGCAGCGATTGTTTCCCGAGCCTGGGAAACACAATGGGGCAAAAAAAACCAAACAATCCCGACCAAAAACAACAACAATGCAGATCGTCGAAGCTTTCGGGCGGATTCGTGAAAACGGGTCCGCCTTTTGATTATCCGGACCTGCAAAACCGTCACACCGACGAGAGACCCGCCTCAAATCTGCCCGGAAACAGCCCCAATGGTACCCCTTCCGGTCGCTCAGACATGGGCAAATGACGCTCGAACCGTTAAACTCTCGCCTTTGCCCAATTCTGATCATGGATATCAATGCTAAAAAAACTATTGTCCTACATCCCCGGAAACGGAAAAAAGAAGCCCCGCCAATTCGAGCGCCGGGACATCCCCAGGGATCAGCACAATGTTTCCCGCACCCTGCTCAGCGACCCGGCCAAGAAGGTACTGGGACGGCTGAACAATGCTGGCTACGAAGCCTACCTGGTGGGCGGCGGCGTAAGGGACGTGCTGCTGGGCGGTAAACCCAAGGATTTTGACATCGCCACCAACGCCACGCCGGAGGAAGTACACGAACTGTTCCGCAACTCCCGGCTGATCGGCAGACGCTTCCGCATCGTGCATGTACTGTTCGGCCGTGAAGTTATCGAAGTGACCACCTTCCGGGGCAATGCCGCCGACAGTGATAACGATGAGGAAGATGACGATCGCAGAACCAGCGAACACGGCCTGTTGCTACGGGACAACGTGTACGGCAGCCTGGAGGAGGATGCCCTGCGCCGGGACTTTACCGTAAATGCCCTTTACTACTGCATACGCGACTTTACCGTTATCGATTTCGCCAACGGTCTCGAAGACCTGCGCAACCGCCAGATTCGACTGATCGGCGACCCTGAAACCCGCTACCGGGAAGATCCGGTGCGCATGCTCCGGGCGGTGCGGTTTGCCGCCAGGCTCGGTTTCACCATCGAGCCGGAAACCGAAGCACCCATCCGTGAACTGGCACCGCTGCTGACCCATATTCCGCCGGCACGTCTGTTTGACGAAGTACTCAAACTGTTTTCTGCGGGCTACGGGGAAGTCACCTACGATCTGCTGAGAGAGTACAATCTGCTGGCACCGCTGTTTCCGGAAACCGTACGGGCCATCAACCAGGGCGAACCGGACCTGTTAATCCGCAAGGCCCTGCAGAACACCGACAAACGTGTTGCCCAGGGCAAATCCGTCAGCCCTCACTTCATGTTTGCCGCCATGCTATGGCCCGCACTGCAGGCCGAATGGCGGCGCAGGCAGGACAATGGCGAGCCGGTCCAGCCGGCCCTGCACCAGTCGATTGCCAGGGTCATCGGTCGTCAGGTCCAGGCCACGGCAATCCCCAAGCGCTTCTCCGCCCCCATGAAAGAAATCTGGGAACTGCAGATGCGCCTGCCTCGCCGCCAGGGCAAACGTGCTTTTGTTACCCTCGCCCACCCCCGCTTCCGGGCCGCCTACGACTTTCTGCTATTGCGGGAAGAATCGGGCGAGATCGAATCTGGTCTGGGCCAGTGGTGGACGGACTTCCAGAACGCCGAGGAGCGGGAGCAGACCCGCATGATCAGCGCCGTCGGCAGCAATGCTCCCCGCAAGAAGCGCCGCCGCAAGAAGCCGGCCAGCAAGGACTGAGCCATGGCATTGACCGATGCCTTCATTGGACTGGGCTCCAATCTGGAAAACCCCGGGGCCCAGCTGGCCCGAGCCATCGCCGAACTGGCCACCCTGCCGAACACGGAGCTGGCGGCACAATCGCCCTTTTACCGCAGCAAACCCCTTGGCCCCCAGGATCAGCCGGATTTCATCAATGGCTGCGCCTGGCTGAAGACCTCCCTGCCCCCCCTGGAACTGCTGGATCAGCTGCAGGCCATCGAGCTGGCCCACGGCAGGGAGCGTCTGCAACACTGGGGGCCTCGCACCCTGGACCTTGATCTGCTGTTGTACGGTAACCGGGTAATCGACCACCCGCGCCTGCACGTACCTCATCCGGAACTGCCTGACAGGGACTTCGTGCTGCGCCCCCTGCTGGACCTGAACCCGCATCTGGCCCTGCCGGATGGCCGGTACCTGTCGGAGCTGCTCGGCCGCTGCCCGGACAACCGGCTACAGCGGCTGGAACCGGCCCGAAATCCCGGATCACTGCCGGACTAGCGCGGCGGTGGCCGGCGCTATTGCCTCATCCGTATCCCGGCATTACCCTTGACACTGGCCTCAAGCGAAAAACCACCCGAGTACCCACCGAGAAGGCAGAAATCCTATGGCTGTGACCATCAACACCCTCAGGGAGTACAAGGAAAAAGGCGAAGCCTTTTCCGCACTGACCGCTTACGATGCCACCTTTGCCCGGCTCATGTCCGAGGCGGGCGTGGACGTCATTCTGATCGGAGACTCTCTCGGCATGGTCCTGCAGGGCAACGACAGCACCCTGCCGGTCACCATGGAGCAGATGGTTTATCACGTTGAATGTGTGGCTGCCGGCAACCAGGGTTCGCTGATCATGGCAGACATGCCGTTCATGAGTTACAGCACCCCGGAAGTCGCCATGGAGAATGCCGCCGAACTGATGCGCGCCGGTGCCCACATGGTCAAACTGGAAGGCACTGACTGGATGAGTGAGACCATTGCCCGGCTCAGCGAACGTGGCATCCCGGTATGCGCCCACCTGGGCCTGACACCCCAGTTCGTCAACAAACTTGGCGGCTTTAAAGTGCAGGGGCGGGATGAGAAGCACGCAGAGCTGATGATTGAACACGCCAGTGAGCTGGTGGCCGCCGGTGCCGATGTGATACTGCTGGAATGTGTGCCGGCCCCGCTGGCCGCACGCATCACCCAGACGGTACGCGCGCCGGTGATCGGTATTGGTGCAGGTTGTGACACCGATGGTCAGGTATTGGTCATGCATGACATGCTGGATGCCACCCCGGGCCGCAAGCCCCGCTTTGTGAAAAACTTCCTGGCCGACTCCGGATCCATCCGCGGTGCCTTTGAGGCCTACGTCAAAGCCGTCAGGGGCCGCTCATTCCCCGCTGAGGAGCATACGTTCAAGGCATGAGAACCGTCCACACACTGAAAGAACTGCGTGCCATGCTGCGGGAATACCGTCGGCAGGGCAAACGCATCGGCCTGGTGCCCACCATGGGCAATCTCCATGAGGGGCATCTGTCGCTGGTGCGCAAAGCCACCGAGGCGGCCGACGTGGTGGTGACCAGTATCTTCGTCAACCCCATGCAATTCGGGGCCACCGAAGACCTGGACACCTATCCGCGCACCCTGGCCGAAGATCAGAAAAAACTGGAAACTGCCGGCAACACCCTGGTGTTCGCGCCGTCCAACAATGAAATTTACCCCGAAGGCCTGGCCCGGCAGACCCGTGTATCCGTGCCGGATGTCAGCGAGGGGCACTGCGGAGCCAGCCGTCCCGGTCATTTTGACGGGGTTGCCACTGTGGTCGCCATGCTGTTCAATATGGTGCAGCCGGATGTGGCCGTGTTTGGCGAAAAAGACTTCCAGCAACTGGCGGTGATCCGCAAAATGACCCGGGACCTGAAGATGCCCGTCGAGATCATCGGAGTTCCCACCTCCCGGGAAAAAGACGGGCTGGCCCGCAGCTCCCGCAACGGCTACCTGACAGCGGAAGAAAGAAAACAGGCCCCTGCCGTCTACAAGACTCTGCAGGCGCTGGCGCAAAAGTTGCAGTCACAGGAAGACACCCAGGATTTTGCCGCACTGGAACGCGCGGGGCAGACCATGCTGAGCGAAGCCGGGCTCCGCCCGGATTATCTCAACATCGTCAACAGCCACACACTGAAGCCAGCCGCCCCGGACGACCGGGAGCTGACCATTCTGGTTGCGGCCTTCCTGGGCACTACCCGGCTGATCGACAACCTGTCTCTCAGCCGGTAACAACCAGATATCCACGAAGGGAATCGGCATGCCTGAGCAACGCGAAAATCTGACCAGCAGCCAGCCATGGCAGGCTCTTGAGCACCATCAAAAGAATCTGCAGGAAACCTCCATGCGGGCACTGTTCGAGGCCGACCCGGAGCGTTTCCCGCATTTCCTCCTGAAGGCTGCCGGGCTGACCCTGGACTACTCGAAAAACCGCATCAACCGGGAAACCCCGGACAAGCTGATGGCCCTGGCCCGGCATTGTGCCCTCCCCGAGCGTATCGAAGCCATGTTCCGGGGCGACGCCATCAACCGCACGGAAGCCCGCCCGGCGCTGCACATCGCCCTGCGCACGACCGATCCGTCCGCCTCGCTGATGGTCAGCGGCGAAGACATACTGCCGGAGGTACGACAGACCCTGGATCGCATGGCGGCCTTTGTGGCGGACATCCACAGCGGCAAACGCAAGGGGCTCAGCGGCCAGGCCTTTACCGATGTGGTCAGCATCGGCATCGGTGGCTCCTACCTGGGCCCCAAACTGGTGACCGAGGCGCTGACACCTTTCCATAACGGCCTGCGCAGCCATTTCGTGGCCAACATCGATGGCAGTGATATCAGCGAGGTACTGCGACAGGTGAAGCCGGAGACCACCCTGTTCCTGATCCAGTCCAAATCCTTTGGTACCCAGGAAACCCTGGCCAATGCCCGGGTCGCCCGGGACTGGTTCCTGCGCAACGGCGGCAGTGAATCGGTTATCGCCGATCACTTTGTGGCAGTTACCACCAACCGGGACGCGGCAACGGCGTTCGGTCTGGACGAGAACAACCTGTTCCCCATGTGGGATTGGGTAGGCGGCCGTTATTCCCTGTGGTCGGCCATCGGCCTGCCCATTGCCCTGAGCATCGGCATGGACAACTTCCGCGCCCTGCTGGCCGGTGCCCATGAACTGGACGAGCACTTCCGTACGGCACCGCTGGAGCAGAACCTGCCGGCAGTCATGGCCATGCTGGGCATCTGGTACAACAACTTCTGGCATGCCGAAAGCCATGCCATACTCCCCTATGACCACTACCTGGCCAGCCTGCCGGATCACCTCCAGCAACTGGATATGGAAAGTAACGGCAAACGGGTGGCCGAGGATGGGGAGCCGGTAAACTACCCGACCGGGCCGATTATCTGGGGTGGCGTGGGTGCCAATGGCCAGCACGCTTACCACCAGCTGATCCACCAGGGGACACGACTGATTCCCTGCGACTTCATTATCCCCCTGCGCACCCACAACCCGGTGGGCAACCACCACACGGCTCTGTTTGCCAACTGCCTGAGCCAGAGCCAGGCCATGATGCGTGGCAAGACCCTGGAAGAAGCCCGGCAGGAGTTGTCAGAAGAAGGAAAATCCCCGGAAGATATAGACCGGCTGGCGCCCCACAAGGTGATTCCCGGCAACCAACCCAACAACCTGCTGATGATGGATCAGCTCACCCCCCGCACCCTCGGTGCCCTGATCGCCCTTTACGAGCACCGCACCTTTGTGCAGGGTGTGATCTGGGGTCTGGATTCCTTCGACCAGTGGGGCGTGGAGCTGGGTAAACAACTCGGCAAGGGCATTCTCCGTCAACTGGAGGATGACCAGCCCGCCAACAGCGGAGACAGCTCCACCGACGGGCTGATCGAACTGTTCAGACACACCGCTCAGACGGACTGAGCGCGGGAGATCTGCCGGCCCTGCCAGCGGAAATCCACCGGCCAGAGCTTCTGGTTCGTCCGGTAGTCCAGCCAGAGACCCCGGTAGCTCCGGCCACATGCCGGATGGCATTCGCCGGGGGCGATATCCGCCAGCGGGCGCAGCACAAAGGCGTTGGTCATGATTTCTGCCCGGGGCAGGGTCACGCCATCCACCTCACCGGTGGCATCCCCCCAGGTCAGGATATCCAGGTCCAGCGTTCGGCCACTGAACTTCGGCACATCCCGGCGGCGGCCGTTGTCCGCCTCAAGCTGCTTGAAGTGACGGGACAATTCCGCCACCGACCAGCCCGTGTCCACCCCCACCACCAGGTTGTAGAAGTTATCCCCGTCAAAACCGACGGCCTCGCTCTCGTAGACCGGCGAGATCACCAGCCCTCCGAACCAGTGCTCAAGCGCGTCCAGAGCTGCAGCCACATGGCGTTCCCGATCGATGTTGCTGCCGATACTGATATAGACGCGACGCTCAGACATCGGCTTGCCCCCTGTTCAGTCGCACCCCCACCGAACGGGCCGCGGGTACCGCCCCGGGCTTGCGCAGGGTCAGGGACACCCAGGGCACCCGGAACTGGTCCTGCAGCAGGCTCGCCACTGCCTCGGCCGCCGTTTCCAGCAGCTGCGGCTGAAGCCGCTGAAGAAGTTCGCTGACCGCCTCACTGACACGCGCATAATCCAGCGCATCCTCCACCCGGTCAGAGGCGGCTGCCCGGCGATTATCCCAGCCCATCTCCAGGTCCAGCTCCAGCCGTTGGGTGATGTTCCGCTCCCAGTCGTAGACCCCGATCACGGTTTCTACCACCAGCCCCTCGATCATCACGCTATCCGTCATTTCCCGCAGACTCATGGCAGCTCCACCAGACCTTCCAGTCTCATCTCACCCACTGGTGGCAGTGTATTCATGGGCCAGCGCGGCACCGCCACAATGCGTTCGCCATCCCGTTGCCCCGCCTGCATCCGCTGACAGCCGGCGTAGGCAATCATGGCACCGTTATCGGTGCAGAACTCCGGCCGGGCATAGAATACCCCGGCACCCAGCTTGCCAGTCATCGCCTCCAGGGATGCCCGCAGGCGCTTGTTGGCGCTGACCCCGCCGGCAATCACCAAGCGCCTGCAGCCGGTCTGCTGCAGGGCCCGGCGGCACTTGATGGTGAGGGTATCCACCACCGCCGCCTCAAAGGCCAGCGCAATGTCTGAACGCACCTGATCGTCCCACTGCCCGGCGTCTTTCGCATCCCTGACGGTGTTCAGGGTGAACGTCTTCAGTCCGCTGAAGCTGAAATCGAGCCCGGGCCGGTCGGTCATCGGTCGTGGGAAACGATAGACCCCTTCCCGGCCCTTTTCAGCCAGCGCCGCCACCCGGGGACCACCCGGGTAATCCAGGCCCAGCATCTTGGCGGTTTTATCGAAGGCCTCACCGGCGGCATCGTCCACCGATTCCCCCAGCATTTGGTATTCGCCAATACCCTTCACCAGCACCAGCTGGGTGTGCCCGCCGGATACCAGCAATGCCACAAACGGAAAGGCCGGCGGAGACGATTCCAGCATCGGAGCCAGCAGATGACCCTCCATATGATGCACCCCCAACACCGGCACCCCCAGGGCAAAGCCCACTGCGTGGGCCACGGCTCCCCCCACCATCAGGGCACCGATCAGCCCCGGGCCGGCCGTATAGGCAATCCCGTCGATATCCGACCGCTGGCGACCGGCTGTATCCAGCACCTGGTCACACAGAGGCAGCAGCTTGCGCACATGGTCCCGGGAGGCCAGCTCCGGCACCACGCCGCCGTAATCCGCGTGCATGGCGGTCTGACTGAACAACGCATGGGCCAGCAATCCGGCAGCGCTGTCGTACAGGGCCACACCGGTTTCGTCGCAGGAGGTTTCTATTCCGAGAATCAGCATAATCAGGGGCACCAGAATGGGGCTGTGTTTTCCAGGCGGGCCATTTTAGCAGAAACCCGAAACGAACCGGCAGTTTCACGGAACAAACATTGACCTGACCAGAACCGGGCGTTATTATTGCCGGCCTCAATATGCACTGGTCGAGTTTTAGCCAATCTGACCAGGTATCGTGCAGGCCGCAAACAACGGCCTGACAAAACAGAAACCGATTAATTCAGGTAGGTGATTTTCGAATGCCAGCTGTTAAAGTGAAAGAGAATGAACCATTTGACGTAGCACTGCGTCGCTTCAAGCGTTCCTGTGAAAAAGCAGGTGTTCTGTCTGAAGTGCGTCGCCGCGAGCACTACGAGAAGCCGACTGCTGTTCGCAAGCGCAAAGCCGCTGCTGCCGTCAAACGTCATCTCAAGAAGCTTCAGCGGGAACAGCGCAAGTTCGAGCGTCTGTACTAAGCTCTGACGCACGACAGACAAGGGTATCGCCACGGCTGGTAAGCGCCTTCTGATATCGCTTACCCACCCGTGGCAATAACTCGAAATGCCGCCGGGGCCTGGCCTTGGCGGCATTTTTGGCTGTAGCTGAGGGAAGTGCACACTCCGCACCGGAGACATCATGAGTGGCCTGATTCCGCAACGCTTTATTGACGACCTGCTGGATCGCATCGACCTGGCAGATCTGATCGGATCCCGGATCACACTCAAGAAGGCCGGCGGCAACTTCAAGGCACGCTGCCCCTTCCATGATGAAAAAACCCCGTCATTCAACGTTCGTCCCGACAAAGGCTTTTACCATTGTTTTGGCTGTGGCGCCCATGGCGATGCCATCAGCTTTGTACGGGAATATGAGGGACTGGGCTTTACTGAAGCGGTGGAGGAGCTGGCGAGGCGGGCGGGCATGGAAGTGCCCTACGACGAGACCGCCAAGCAGGAGATGCGCCAGGCGCGCACACTGACCGATGCGCTGGACTTTGCCAACCGCTTCTACCAGAGCGCCCTGCAATCACCGCAAGGCAGCCTGGCGCGGGATTATCTGGCGCAAAGGGGCCTGAACGAACAGATCATCCAGCTGTACCAGCTGGGCTATGCGCCGGGCACCGGCACTGCCCTGATGGATGCGGCGGACCCGGAGACCCAGCGCTCACTGGTGGCAACCGGCACCGTTTCCGACCGTTACGGACGGCCCAGGGATCTGTTCCGCAACCGGGTCATGTTCCCGATCCGCAACACCCGGGGTAAAACCGTGGCCTTTGGCGGCCGCACCCTGGGGGATGACAAGGCCAAGTACATCAACTCGCCGGAGTCAGATGTCTTCCACAAGAGCCGTGAAATCTACGGCCTGTACGAAGCCCGGCAGGCCATCCGACAGCTGGACCGGCTGCTGGTGGTAGAAGGCTACATGGACGTGATTGCGCTGGCACAGCACGGCATCCATTACGCCGTGGCCTGCATGGGCACCGCCACCAACCAGGACAGCCTGGGCAGCCTGCTGCGGCAGGCAAGGCACCTGGTGTTCTGCTTCGACGGTGATACCGCCGGCTATAACGCCGCAGACCGGGCCCTGGGAAACGTACTGGAACTGCTCGGCGACGGCCTTCATCTGCAGTTTCTGATGCTGCCAGAGGGCGAAGACCCGGACACACTGGTGCGCAAGGAAGGCCCCGAAGCCTTCCGGAAACGAGTCGATGGGGCCACACCACTGTCCCGCTTCCTGTTCGACCGGCAGCGCGAAGGGCTGGACCTGTCACTACCGGAGAACCGCGGCGAACTGCGGGCCCGCTGCGAGCCGCTCCTCAACCGCATGCCCCGCAGCACACTGCGGGATGCCATGTGGCATGAAATGCTGCGGCTATGCGGCAACCAGCGCCGGGAATGGCAACCCGGCGGCAACCGGGCTGGCAACAAGCCCTGGCAAGGCCGCCGCGAACGGATCCGCGAAGAGCGGGTGGATGTGCGCCTCAGCCGGGACAACCTGCTGTGCCTGGCGATGCTGGAGGCGCCCGACATGGCCGAGGAAATCAACGAGCGGGCGCGCAGCGACCGGCAACTGCCCCGCGCGGCAGGCTTTGCCCGCTGGATACTGGAAAGCGGCCTGGGGGACCGGCAGGCGGTCATTTACCGGCTGGCGACGGACCCGCAAGCCAGGGCACGGTTCTATAACCTGTTTGATGGCATCGAGCAGATCCCGACCCGGGAGCACATTATGGCAAGCGCCCGGGAGCTGATGACCCCGGACCGGGAAGCCACCCGCAAACAGCGACTGGCCTCACTGCTGGGCAGCAAGAAAAACCTGTCCGACCTCTCCGAGGAGGAGCGCCGGGAGCTGAAAGCAATGGGTGACCGCTCCGGGCAATGATTTTGCAGGCCAAACTTGAAACTTGACGCACTGATCACCATCTAAACAAATACGTTCGGTGGCAGTGTGACCAGGCGACAGCTATAATGGCTGTTTAACTTTTTTCCTTTTGAAAAGCGAGTTCACAGGGTGTCTATGTCAGGCAATTCGCAGAAATCACGTTTGAAAGACCTCATTGCACGAGGCAAGGAACAAGGTTACCTGACTTACGCCGAGGTAAACGACCACCTGCCCGAAGATATCGCCGACCCGGATCAGGTCGAAGACATCATTCGCATGATCAACGACATGGGCATCCAGGTTATGGAAACCGCCCCGGATGCCGATGAACTGCTGATGACCGACGGCGACTCCACGGCCGACGAGGCTGCCGCCGCCGAAGCCGCCGCCGCCCTGGCCGCCGTGGAATCCGATGCCGGCCGCACCACCGACCCGGTGCGCATGTATATGCGTGAGATGGGCACCGTGGAGCTGCTGACCCGCGAAGGCGAAATCGTCATCGCCAAGCGCATCGAAGAGGGCATCCGCGATGTGATGGCCGCGGTCGCCCACTTCCCGGGCATTACCGGCACCGTGATTGATGCCTATGACCGGATCATTGAGAACGAAGGCCGTATCAGCGACGTTGTTACCGGTTTCCTGGACCCGGACGGTGCCGAGCCGTTCATGGAGGAAGACACCTCCGCGGCTGCCACCTCCGGCAGCAGCGATGATGATGACGAAGACTCCGAGGAAGAAACCGACAACGGCCCGGATCCCGAAGAAACCCGCCTGCGCTTCGAGCTGCTGCGGGAAAAGCGCGCAGCCGCCCAGGATGCCCTGGAAAAATACGGCCGTGGCGACAAGCGCACCCAGCAAGCCCTGAACGAGCTTGGCCAGGTATTCGCCCCGTTCAAACTGGCCAACAAAGCCTTTGAGGAACTGGTCAACCTGGTACGCTCCACCAACGACATGGTGCGCGAGAACGAACGGGCCATCATGAGAATCTGCGTGCGTGAGTGCAAAATGCCGCGCAAGGATTTCATCAAAACCTTCCCGGGCAACGAAACCAGTCTGGACTGGGCACCGTCCATCGCCAAAAGCAAAAAGCCCTACGCGGCTGCCATTGGCGAGCATCTCGACGAAATCCTGCGTATGCAGAAGCGCATCCAGAACGTACAGAACGATGTGGATCTGGACGTCGCCGACATCAAGGAAATCAATCGCCGCGTGTCCATCGGCGAAGCCAAGGCCCGCCGCGCCAAGAAAGAGATGGTTGAGGCCAACCTGCGCCTGGTTATTTCCATCGCCAAGAAATACACCAACCGCGGCCTGCAGTTCCTGGACCTGATCCAGGAAGGCAACATCGGCCTGATGAAAGCAGTGGACAAGTTCGAATACCGTCGTGGCTACAAGTTCTCCACCTACGCCACCTGGTGGATCCGGCAGGCCATCACCCGCTCCATCGCCGACCAGGCCCGCACCATCCGCATCCCGGTGCACATGATTGAGACTATCAACAAGCTCAACCGTGTGTCCCGCCAGATGCTGCAGGAAATGGGCCGTGAGCCGACGCCCGAAGAGCTGGGCGAGCGCATGGAAATGCCGGAAGACAAGATCCGCAAGGTACTGAAGATCGCCAAGGAACCGATCTCCATGGAAACCCCGATCGGCGACGATGAAGACAGCCATCTGGGCGACTTCATCGAAGACATCCAGGCCCTCTCCCCGGTGGATTCCGCCACCGCCGAAGGCCTGCGGGAAGCGACCCGCTCCGTGCTGGCCGGCCTCACCGCCCGGGAATCCAAGGTACTGCGCATGCGCTTTGGCATCGAGATGAACACCGACCACACCCTTGAGGAAGTCGGCAAGCAGTTCGACGTCACCCGCGAGCGGATCCGCCAGATCGAAGCCAAGGCCCTGCGCAAACTGCGCCACCCGTCACGCTCCGATCACCTGCGCGGCTTTATTGACGACCAGGGTAACGGCTGATACCGCAACAACAGTAGCGAGCGAGCGGCCTCCCCGGTATAATGGCCGCCGCTCCGCTTCCCGCGGAACACTTCAAGCAAAAGGGCCTATAGCTCAGTTGGTTAGAGCAGGGGACTCATAATCCCTTGGTCGCTGGTTCGAGTCCAGCTGGGCCCACCATATTTCAACGACTTAGGCTACCCTGCTCCGATTCCGATGCGATAGGTATCAACGCAACGTCAACGCCTTCATTTTATTCGTAGTACTTTGAGAGAAGCTAATCTCGCTTGCGATCATATTCACTGTCCAGGCGGCGAAGCTCATCTACAGATTCTTCCCTGAGATCTGAAGGCGCTGGACGATAGTCGTCCCTGTCACCATAACCGCGATCCAGCAGATCAATGCCAGTTTTACGGGGAACCTCTTCCCTGGCAACTTCGGCAGTTCGATCAATGACATCGTTAATAATGTCATCAACAAGGCGCTCTCCGGCTGTGCAGAGAATCCCTTTTGCGGTGTGCTGGAAATTGTAAACCTAATGTTCAACAAGAAGAAAAAAACGGGCCATTGGTTTAAACCTCCTCAAGAACATCCGCGGCTGATGAGCATACCGCATCGTGAGCTTGAGGTCAGAATGGCCTAATACCTTCTGCAACGTCAGAATGTGGCCGCCGCTCATCACAAAGTGGCTGGCAAACGTGTGCCTGCAAATATGCGTCTGTTGGCCGCTGGGTAAGTGATTTTGAGCTCTCTCAAGCGCGGACCTGAAGGCGCTGTAACAGGATTGGAACGGCAGTTCATCGATCAATTCCTGGTACATTGTCTAGCACTTTGGGCTGCAAGCCCACACGGTATGAAAAAATGATTCTTAATGCAGCATGGTGCTGCATTAGTTGCAGCTGAAAGGCCTCTTAAGCTTTCGCCCGATAAAGCATGCCGTGTAGTTGGGGGGAGCTAGCGCAATTTTGGGGCATCGTGCGGCCATAACAGGTGATCTATGTCACCATAACGTGGCCGAAGCGGCCAAAATATGGTTTCAAGAACAAATCGGCCGACCCTGGCTATCTGTCGAAACTTTTTACACACACTCCATACTCTTTTGGAGGGGCGTCACCCAACCCTCTGATTCATATTGCCCTAACATTTCTGGCAACAATATTGCTTCCGATCCACATGAGCGTCCGAAAATGCTGGCGCGGAATTTACCCTAGGAATATTTGGAAGAGGATTGTCGCTATGAACCTTAAAACGTTGGCGGCTTTGGCTGTAGGACTACTCAGTGCAAACATTGCGCTGGCGATACCTACTCTGCAACTTGACATTGATGGCGGAACTTATGTCGGCGGATCAGAGGAAAGTACAGCCACAAACAACGCAACCTTTGATCTCTGGGCACTAGGCGATACTTCTAGCGTCAATACTTCATTGGATTATTATTTGTCGATCGCGTTATTGCCCCAGACGAAGAATGTCGGGGACATTGCCAACCTCGGCGGCGTGACCGTTAATGGCGCCACTCTCTCGACGCTCTCTGGCAACGCTGAGTATGGCACACCACCTATTGAAAATATTTCCAAGGGTGGAGAGCTTGCTCCGCACGGTGTTTTCGAAACCTATTATTACCAGTTGATGTTCAGTTTTTCAGATGACCCGACCATAGCCTCCTACAATGTTCAGGATGGATCGTTAGGGCCGGCCAATGATGAGCTGTTCAAGCATGTGTTTCAGATCGATGCCTCTGCTTTGGCAAGTGGTTATGGCCTTCATTTCGACCTGTACACCTACGGTGGAACCAACAATAAAAGGACAGCAATTACTGAATTTGCACCTTTCTCCCATGATGCTGCCTATTGCATTGGTCTCAAGTGCGAACCGATCAAAGTCACTGAGCCTTCTAGTCTAGCGCTATTCGGCATCGGCCTGATGGGTCTGGTCGCCGTCCGCCGCCGACTCCGACTCCGACTCCGACTCCGCCGAGCCTGATGTCAGAAAGCTTTACATACCTATCAATTAACGTCCCGAATGGCCCCGAAAGGGGCCATTCTTTTGTTTGCAGTAAGTATCGCTCTACAGACACTAATTTTCGTCAAAAAAGCCAACGTCCCAAAAAACGAGCCGAACACACGACCTCCTGAACCAAAATACCAGCCACTCTCACCACCCGCGAGGCCCGAGTATAAAAACAACGAGGTTATGTGATGGCTTAAAACCCGGATGCCCTTCTGACCCACACCTTTTTGGGCTACCCTAAGCTACACAAAACCACGCAAAACCAGGTGGTTGCAATCAAGAAGTAACGGCGGCGGGCGCATGGACAAGAAACAGCTCACAGAGCGGGACATCTGCACCAAGTACATCAACCCGGCCCTGCAGAACGCAGGCTGGGATATGCACAGCCAGGTGCGGGAAGAAGTGTCGTTTACCGCTGGCCGCATCATCGTGCGTGGCAGGCTGCACACCCGCGGCAAACGCCGCCGGGCGGATTACGTTCTGAGCTACAAAAAGAACCTGCCCATTGCCATCATCGAGGCCAAGGACAACAACCACAGCCTGGGCGACGGCATGCAGCAGGCTCTGGCCTACAGTGATGCGCTGGATGCCCCCTTCGTGTTCAGCAGCAATGGCGACGGCTTCCTGTTCCACGACCGCACCGGCCTCTTCGGTCAGACAGAAACCATCCTCACTCTGGATGAATTCCCCTCCCCGGAAACCCTCTGGGAGCTCTACTGCCAGCACAAGGGCATCCACCAGTCCGCCCGGCAAACCGTTGAACAACCCTATTACGATGACGGCAGTGGCCGAACACCCCGCTACTACCAGACAGTGGCCATCAACCGCACGATAGAAGCCGTAGCGCGCGGACAGAACCGTATTCTGCTGGTGATGGCCACGGGCACCGGCAAAACCTTCACCGCGTTCCAGATCATCTGGCGGCTGTGGAAGTCCAGGCAGAAGAAGCGCATCCTGTTCCTGGCCGATCGCAACATTCTGGTGGACCAGACCAAGAACAACGACTTCAAGCCCTTCGGCCAGGCCATGACCAAGGTCACCAACCGAACGGCAGACCCCTCCTACGAGATTTACCTGTCGCTGTACCAGGCCGTCACCGGCAGCGAGGAAGAACAGAACATCTACAAGCAGTTCTCGCCGGACTTTTTCGACCTGGTGGTTATCGACGAGTGCCACCGGGGCAGCGCCTCCGTGGACTCCGCCTGGCGACAGATTCTGGAGTACTTCTCCGCCGCCACCCACATCGGCCTGACCGCCACGCCCAAGGAAACCAGGGAAGTCTCCAACATCGACTACTTCGGCGAGCCGGTTTACACCTACTCCCTGAAGCAGGGCATCGAGGACGGCTTCCTGGCTCCCTACAAAGTCGTCCGCATCGACCTGGACCGCGACCTGCAGGGCTGGCGCCCCAGCAAAGGCCAGACCGACAAGCACGGCGAGCTCATCGACGACCGCATCTACAACCAGAAAGACTTCGACCGCACCCTGGTGCTGGAAAAACGCACCGACCTGGTCGCCCAGAAAGTGACCGAATTTCTGACACAAACCGACCCCTACCAGAAAACCATCGTGTTCTGCGAAGACATCGACCACGCCGAACGCATGCGCCAGGCCCTGGTGAACCTCAACCCGCTGGGGGTGAAGGAGAACCGCAAGTACGTGATGCGCATTACCGGCGATGAGCCCGAAGGCAAGGCCGAGCTGGACAACTTCATCAACCCGGAAGAGCGTTACCCGGTGATTGCCACCACCAGCAAGCTGATGACCACCGGCGTCGATGCCCAGACCTGCAAGCTCATCGTGCTGGACCAGCGTATCCAGTCCATGACCGAGTTCAAGCAGATCATCGGCCGCGGCACCCGCATCAACGACGATTACAACAAACACTGGTTCACCATTCTGGACTTCAAGAAGGCCACCGAACTGTTCGCCGACCCGGCCTTCGACGGTGATCCGGTGAAAGTCTACGAGCCCCAAGCAGGCGATTCCGTGGTGCCGGATGACGAGCAGGAGGAGCTTGATCCAGGCACCACTGAGCTGCCGTTAAGCGAAGAGGCTGAGGGTTACGAAGTCGAACCCGGCGAAACCTGGCACAGCGACGACAGCACGCCTGCCTGGCCCGCTGCTGACAAGGACAAGACCAGGCGGGTGAAGTACGTGGTGGGCGATGTGGATGTCAGCGTTATCGCCGAGCGCGTCCAGTACCTGGGCCCGGACGGCAAGCTCATCACCGAAAGCCTGAAAGACTTCACCCGCAAGAAAGTGAAAGAACAGTACGCCACCCTCACCGACTTCCTCAGGCACTGGAACCAGGCCGACCGCAAACAGGCCATCATCGAGGAACTGGCCGAGCAAGGCGTCATCTGGGACGACCTCATCAAGGATGTCAGCAAGAAGCTGGGCGCCGAGCCGGACCCCTTCGATGTCATCTGCCACATCGTCTACGACCAGCCGCCCCTCAGTCGCAAGGAGCGGGCCGAGCAGGTGCGCAGGCAGGATTACTTCAGCAAATACGAAGGCGCCAGCAAACAGGTTCTGAACGCCCTGCTGGACAAGTACACGGACGACGGCATCGAACCGATTGAGGATGTTAAAATCCTCAACCTCGCGCCGTTCAGCCAGATAGGCTCACTGATGGAACTGGTGGATGCCTTTGGCGGCAAGCCCGGCTACACCGAAGCCGTGAAAGACCTGGAAGACGAGCTGTACCGGCAGACCTCATAATCCGAAGCCCGTTTTGCCCCCATTCCGAATACTCAGGAACTGAACACTTATGTCTATCAGCACCACCATCAAATCCATCCAGGACATCATGCGCAAAGACGTGGGCGTGGACGGCGACGCCCAGCGCATCGGCCAGCTGGTCTGGATGCTGTTCCTGAAAATTTTCGACGACCGGGAGCAGGAGTGGGAACTGATTTACGACGAGTACAAATCCCCGATCCCGGAGCACCTCCGCTGGCGCAGCTGGGCCGCCGACCCGGAAGGCATGACCGGCGACGAGCTCAAAGACTTCATCGACAACACCCTGTTCCCCGGCCTGCAGAACCTGGAGCCGGCCGGTGACGACTACCGGGGCGTGGTTATCCGCAACGTGTTCGAGGATGCCTACAACTACATGAAATCCGGCCAGCTGCTGCGCCAGGTCATCAACAAGCTGCAGGACGGCATCAACTTCAACAAATCCGCCGAACGCCACGAACTGGGCGAACTGTACGAGCAAATCCTCAAAGACCTGCAGAGCGCCGGCAACGCCGGTGAGTTCTACACCCCGCGGGCCGTCACCGAGTTCATGGTCAACCGGGTAGACCCGAAACTGGATGAGAAAGTGATGGACCCGGCCTGCGGCACCGGTGGCTTCCTAACCTGCACCATCGAACACAAGCGCAAGCACTACGTCAGCACCCCGCAGGACGAACAAATCCTGCAGAAGAGTATCCACGGGGTAGAGAAAAAGCCTCTGCCGCACCTGCTCGCCACCACCAATTTGATTCTGCACGGCATCGAAGTGCCGGATCAGATCAGGCACGACAACACCCTGGCCCGCCCGCTCATCAGCTGGGGCCCGAGAGAGCGGGTGGACGTTATCGTGGCCAACCCGCCCTTCGGTGGCATGGAAGAAGACGGCATCGAAACCAACTTCCCCAGCGCCTTCCGCACCCGGGAAACCGCCGACCTGTTCATGACCCTGTTCATCCACCTGCTACGGGACGGTGGCCGCGCCGCCGTGGTGCTGCCCGACGGCTTCCTGTTCGGCGAAGGCATGAAAACCCGCCTCAAGGAAAAGCTGCTGGACGAGTGCAACCTGCACACCATCGTGCGCCTGCCCAACGGTGTGTTTAATCCCTACACCGGCATTAAGACCAACCTGCTGTTCTTTACCAAGGGCAGGCCCACAGAAACCGTGTGGTACTACGAACACCCCTACCCGGAAGGCACCAAAAGCTACAGCAAAACAAAGCCCATGAAGTTCTCGGAGTTCCGGACCGAAATCAACTGGTGGGGCACCGAGGCCGACGGCTTCGCCAGCCGCGAGGAAACCGAGCAGGCCTGGAAAGTGTCCATCGACGACATCAAAGCCCGCAACTACAACCTGGACATCAAAAACCCCTGGCAGGGCGAAGAGGTCAATCACGACCCGGACGAACTGCTGGCCAAGTACGAACAGCAACAGTCCGAAATTCAGGAAATCCGCCACCAGCTGCGGGACATCCTGGCCGATGCGCTTTCCCACAACAGCAGTGAGAACACCGGTGGAGGTGCGGCGTGAGTGCGCGCGAGCGATTACAAGCGACCGCCAGGGATGGCGGAAGTGTCGATGTAGCAGGAGCAGTCATCGACCATCTGGATTTGTGGACCGGGGCGGTCACGAAGAAATCCAGCAGTGGCCGGGGGAGTAGTGGGAAGATTGAGCTGACCGGGATTAAGAGGCTTCGGGAGTTGATTCTGGAGTTGGCGCTGTCGGGAAGGCTGACTGAACCAGAACCTGATGAAGAACCCGCTCACCGCTTGCTTTCCAGAATTGAAGCTGAGAAATCTCGCTTAGCTGCACAGGGCCTTATCAAGAGGCCTAAGACGTTACCTGACGCTGGTGATTCACAGCCCTATTCACTTCCTCCTCATTGGTGCTGGGTTTGGCTGGGAAGCGTAACCAACTACGGAACAACAGATAAAGCTGAACCCAACCAGGTTGCTCAAAATACCTGGGTGCTAGAACTGGAAGACATTGAGAAAGAGAGCTCCAGGCTTCTGAGTAAAGTCCGCTATACGGAACGCCAGTTCAAGAGCTCGAAAAATCGGTTTGCCCGCGGCGATGTACTTTACGGAAAGCTCCGCCCCTACCTCGACAAAGTACTGGTTGCAGATGAGCCCGGTGTCTGTACGACTGAAATCATCCCCATTCGTGGCTACTTGGGACTACTGCCAGAATTCCTCCGCCTGGCACTCAAGTCGCCGAGCTTTAAGCGTTACGCCAATGATTCCACGCATGGTATGAATTTACCTCGGTTAGGAACCGACAAGGCCAGATTAGCCATGATCCCGCTGGCCCCAGAACAAGAACAACACCGCATCGTCCAAAAAGTCGATGAACTCATGGCCCTCTGCGACCGGCTGGAACATCAAACCAGCGACCAGCTCGAAGCCCACGAAACCCTCGTGGACACCCTGCTCGGCTCTTTATTAAAACCCGCTGAAGGCTCTCTCACCCAATCCGAAAACGCCACCGAACTGGCCGACAACTGGGCCCGCCTCGCCGCCCACTT
Source organism: Marinobacter sp. (assembly GCA_014359475.1). Taxonomy (GTDB): domain Bacteria; phylum Pseudomonadota; class Gammaproteobacteria; order Pseudomonadales; family Oleiphilaceae; genus Marinobacter. The sequence goes on from JACIZI010000005.1 coordinate 47,639, forward strand.
CGACACCCTGTTCACCACCGAGCAGAGCATCGACAAGCTCAAGCAGACCATCCTGCAACTGGCGGTGATGGGGCGGTTGGTGGAGCAGGATGCTAAGGATGAGCCGACAACTCAGCTGCTTGAGCGAGTTTCAAACGAAAAGCAGCGCCTGATTCAGTCAAAGGTATTGAAACGGACGAAGTCACTTGCACCACTCGAGACCTCAGCGCTTTCGTCTATTCCCGAAAGCTGGCTTTGGGTAAACCTTGGAGACATCATCAGCGTCATGGACGCAGGTTGGAGCCCTGCATGCCCCCCACGGCCCGCAGACCCCGAAAAATGGGGAGTTCTCAAGACGACAGCGGTTCAAGTGATGAAGTACCAAGAATTCGAGAACAAACAGTTGCCCGACAATAAGACCCCCAAAGAGCAGTATGAGGTTCGCAGTGGTGACATTCTAATCACTCGCGCAGGGCCTAAGAACCGAGTTGGCATATCCTGTGTCGTAAAGGAAACACGCGACAAGCTAATGATTTCAGACAAAATCATCAGGTTCCATCTCATTGAAACAGGCCTTTCTGAAGAGTACATCTGCCTTTGCCTCAATGCCGGAGAAACATACAACTATCTCGAGCAGGCAAAATCCGGCATGGCTGAGAGTCAGATGAACATTTCGCAAGACAAACTCAAAGCAGCACCTGTACCACTTTGTCCTGCGAATGAACAACACCGCATCGTCCAAAAAGTAGATGAACTCATAGCCCTCTGCGACCAACTTAAGGAACGCCTGAACCAGGCCAGCGAAACCCGCTGCCAGCTGGCCGAGGCTGTTGTTGAAAAAGGACTTTCAGCATGACTACCGAATACAACGTGTACTGCGACGAATCCTGCCATCTGGAGAACGACGGCCAAAAAGCGATGGTTTTGGGCGCGGTCTGGTGCCCGAAAGGCAAACGGCTGGAAATCGCCGAGCGGATTCGCGAAATCAAACAGAAGCACGGCCTCGAACGGGACTTTGAAATCAAATGGACCAAGGTGAGCCCATCAAAGCTGGCCTTCTATCAGGACATCATTGATTACTTTTTCGACGATGACGACCTCCATTTCCGCGGCCTGGTCGTCCCGGACAAAAGCGTGCTGGACCATGAAAGGCATCAGCAAGACCACGATGACTGGTACTACAAAATGTACTTCACCATGCTGAAAACCATCTTTGACCCGGATTCACGCTACTACGTCTATATCGACATCAAAGACACCCTGGGCCATGAGAAGGTCGAAAAACTTCAGGACATTCTATGCACCAACGCTTACGACTTTTCGCGCAGAATGATTGCAGACGTAAAACGGGTCCACTCCCATGAAGTCGAACACCTGCAGATAGCGGACTTGCTGATAGGGTCCCTTTCCTACCTACACCGCAAATTATCCGGAAACAGCGCCAAAGAAGCTCTAATCGCAAGAATCAGGCAGCGCAGTGGTTATCGCCTGACACTCAACACCATGATGCGAGAGCTCAAGTTCAATCTTTTGATTTGGAACAGCAGGATTTGACCATGGATGGAGCACCCGAGTGGCTACCCGAACTGGAGCTGTTTTCCGACTATGGCGGCGACTGGGAGCAGTACCTTGGTGCGATTTACCAAATCTTCTGTCGGGATTTTGTGGACTCCAAGCCGTTCTTCCGGGGACAGCGTCTGGCGTTGAAACGGCACCCGGTTGTAGACGGCAAAGAAGCAACGTTCTGGCACATGACCAGCGAAGGCAGCGTGGAATCTGAAAGAACACCGGATTTCAGAAGGTGTGAACGCATCCGTTGGCCGCGTCCCGTTATCGAAAACGAGGATGACCCCGCCTTGAAAGTGTGGTCAGAGAAACGCGGCAACGAAAACCGGATTCATCTGTGGTTCGAGGCAGAAGGTTATCTGGTGGTTCTGGCCGAGAGGTCAACCTACACGCTCCCCTGGACGGCCTTCTACATCGAACGCCAACACCAGCGGGACAAGTACACAAAACGCTGGAAACGAAACACAGGCAGGAAATAAGGCTGGCCGCGCCCTCGAGGAGGACGGGGCCGTAACTCCTTCCACACTTACGCCCGTGGGCTGGTAGATGAGCTGTGTTGAACTATAGTGCCACCTCAGGCTAATTTCAATGACCTTTCGGCTACTTCGTATACAGGTTCACAGCAGTTCTGCCGTACAGGCGAACATAAAAACCCCCGCGTAAGCTCCTGCCGGAGCCAAGAGGCAGGGGTCGTGTTAGCGGGAAGATTAACGGCATAGAGGCACCCGAAGCAAACAGTAATCCTGGAAAAATGGAGAACCAACGATTTTATTCTTCCGACCGCGAAGACTGGTCAGAGCTATCGGACTCCGACTGCCCTACCCGCCTGGGGTTCAGCTCTGACTCGACCCAGCTGACGACCTCCTGACGATCCTTCCGGCGTGTCAGCTGCTCGGTGTGGATATTCCTTGGGTAGATGTGGGTTCCGGCGTTGTGCCGGAGATAAAATCGCCGACGCACCCCGACCGGGTACTTGCTGGGGCCGTGCACCACCGCTGCCCGGAGCTCGAGGGCCTCAACGTTTTCCAGCAGATCACCGGCATCGGGATCCTCACTGCGATTACCCAGAACGATATTGCGGAAAGTCCCCAGCAGCAAATAACCACCCGGCTGCACCGGTCCCTGCCTGAGACTCTGCTGGATATTGGTATCATCCGCATTGACCCGGTCATAGCGCGTTACAGTGAACGGCTCCTCAGCGCCAGACCGGGTGGTGACCAAGGCCTGAACGCACTGCACGTGGATCGATTCCTTGCCCATGTTGACCAACAGGCACATGGCATCCGGGCTTTCGTTCTGGGCGTGGTGTATCACCAGATACGGGCGGTTATTCCTCTTGTACTGAATAAAGAAGAGCTGGAAATAAACCACCCACACCAATGCCATAACAGCACTACTGATCGAACCCACGTATTCCATTCACTCGCCTGCATATCACCGAAAACCCGATTGTAAAGCAAACCGACACCCGATAGACACACCGGGAACATACAAAAAAGCCGCCATTCCAGGGGTCAACGATGAGGGCAAAATGGTTGTGCGTGACGACCAGGGACGCTCTACTTCTCTTTGAGCACCATCATCACGCACACCACAATGGCAGGACCACCATCAGGTTTGTTTGTGGATGACAGATCCGTTTCAGTGCGACTGGTTTCAGTGCGCCCGAATGGAACCTGGCGCCCGGGTAAAGGTTTTCCAGTCTACGATGTTGCCTTCGGCATCGAAATGGACGAATCCCGCGTAGTCGTCTTCGTCATGCCAGGCCTTGATGTAGCCGGCAATTTCCCCATCGTCGGACAGAATTTTGAAAGAAACACACTTTTCTTCAACGGAGTCCGAATCAGAGTCTTCGTGCCGGATTTCACTGAGTTTGTAGTTTGGGTCGTTTAGATGGGCAAGTGCGAGCAGTTCAGCATTCATTGGAGGCTCTCTCTTTCAATTGTCAGAACATGAGATTGCGTTCGGAGACAGGCCAGATTTTATACCAAAAACTTCTGGAGGAAATGACGCAGAGCAAGATTGAGACCGCATCGAATCATTTGCTTGTTGGCATCACTGACATCCTGAGTGATCTTATGGGTCATATTTGTTTCAGTTTTGTAACCGTTTGATGAACGCTGCCGGAGATTCGGAAAGTATCTTTTTCGCCTTTTTGTGAGAGGCGCTCTGAAGTGTCTGTAGCTTCTGCCTGATGAGATCATTCACCTGGTCCCATTCGGTATCATCCAGGGCGAGGGATTGCCGGTGCTCACCCAGATAGTGAAGCAGGACCGCGTGATCGTTTGCCACCCCCTGTGTCTCCGTCACAGCCTTCAGGTCAGACACTATGGGCTTGACCCTCTTACCGAGCACTGGCTTCAGCACCCGCAGACAATAATAAAGATCCTTGGTGCGCTTCCGAAAGCTGTGGAATTGCTCGGTGTCGCCCGATTCCTCCGCTTGCTTCTCTGCATTGCGGGCTTTCTGGTAGATTTTCTTTATGTTCGGAAGCAGCTCTGAGCTGGATTCCGGACGATTCCAGTTTCCGAGCACAGGGCTCTCGCTCTCCACCTCCAGGGCAAGATCGAGAAAATATTCCCTGCCTTTCTCGTTCAGCGGGCTGAGTTCTGCCTGAGAGGACAGAAACCGGGCCACCGTATCTGCGGTTTTGTCCTGAAGGGCTGTAGTCCCGGACACCAAGTGCTCCCAGGTTTTCTGCCTTACCATGGCATCGCGATTGCCGGAGAGCTTTGCCGAAACATCCCGATAAAAGGCTTGTCTGGCAGAAAACTCGCTCCGCCCCATGTTCGGCTTCAGCAGTCGGAGTAGCGCCCGGATTTCTTTACACCCTTTACGGGCTTCGTGGATGCCGGATTCAGGGTCTCTGCAGGCACGGATCAGCGACAAGGCAATATCGTCATTAATGGATCTGACAAGTCGTATGAGGTGCTTTGAAAAATTACCGTTCGGGCTGAGACGGTACCGCATAACTTTCCTCCTGCGTTGCCTTATCCGGGCTGGCCCGTTGCTCTCCGGGCAGGGCCATTTCCCCCGCTCCACCCTTTCCTGCTAATCTGACAATGCTTACAAATGATAACAGAAAACAACCGGCAACCGGTGGAGAGCAGCATGGAAAACGGCACCCATTACCGCACCTGTCACCTGTGTGAAGCCATGTGTGGCGTGGCGATCGATGTCCGGGGCGGGGCCATCACCAGTATCCGGGGAGATGACAATGACCCCCTGAGCAAAGGCTACATCTGCCCCAAGGCGGTGGCATTGCAGGACCTGCACGAAGATCCGGACCGGCTGCGCAAGCCGGTGCGCCGGGTGGGCGACCGCTGGCAGGACATGGAGTGGGAAGACGCACTGGATCTGGTCGCAGACCGGCTGCACGAGATCCGCAACAAATACGGCCCTGACAGTCTGGGGGTCTATCTCGGCAACCCCAACGTGCATAACCAGGGCACCCTGATGGCCATCATGCCGTTTCTCCAGGCGCTGGATACCCGGAACCGTTTTTCCGCCACCTCCAACGACCAGTTACCCCACATGCTGGCCAACCTGAAAATGTTCGGGCACCAGATTCTGTTTCCGATTCCGGATATCGACCGCACGGATCTGTTCATCTGTATCGGCGCCAACCCGATGGCATCCAATGGCAGCCTGATGACCGTCCCGGATTTCCGGGGACGCCTCAAAGCCCTGCAGAAACGGGGTGGGAAAATGGTGGTAATCGATCCGCGGCGCACGGAAACCGGCCGGCTGGCAGACCAGTTTCATTTCATCCGCCCGGGTACTGACGCTCTGCTGCTGATGGCCATGGTGCATACCCTGTTTGATGAAAATCTGGCGGACCCGGGCCGGGCCCGTCACTGGATCCGGGATATGGAGCGGCTGGAACGGGCAGCTCTGCCCTTTTCTCCGGAAAAGGTCAGCGCACACACTGGCATGGACCCTGACACGATCCGCCGTCTGGCCCGGCAACTGGCCGGAACACCAAGGGCGGCACTTTACACACGCATGGGCACCAGCACCCAGGCGTTTGGCGGTATCGCCACCTGGCTGGCCTATTGCCTGAATATTATTACCGGGAAAATGGACAGTACCGGCGGCCTGATGTTCACCCAGCCGGCCATTGACCTGGTTGTGCTGGGCGGGCTCTACGGACAGCAGGGACATTTTGGTGAGCGGCACAGCCGGGTGCGGGGCCTGCCGGAATTTGGCGACGAGTATCCGTGCAGCACCATGGCGGATGAGATTCTGACTCCCGGTGAGGGGCAGGTGCGGGGCTTTGTCACGGTGGCCGGTAACCCGGTGCTGTCGAGCCCCAACGGTGGCCGGCTTGACGAAGCCTTTGACGGGCTGGACTTCATGGTGTCGGTGGACTACTACCTGAACGAGACCACCCGCCATGCGGATGTCATTCTGCCACCGACCGCCGCTCTGGAGCGCAGCCACTACGAGCTGATTTTCCCCATGCTAGGGGTGCGCAACACCGCCAGGTACAGCCCACCCCTGTTTGATGCAGGCCCGGACAGCCGCAATGACTGGCAGATTCTGCTGGGACTGGCCCACCGGCTTGAACGCAGGCACAAGGGTGGCCGGCTGCCCCTCCAGGAGGAGCTGGGCTGGCGCACGCTCCGTAAACTGGGACCGGACCCGTTGCTGGATCTGATGCTACGCAGCGGCCCCTATGGCACCGGCGGTGGTCCGCTCCGGCCACTGGCCCAACCCGCCATTGAGCTGATCCGCAATATCCTGCCCCCGGGGAATCCGCTCAGGGAGCTGGCCAGCCTCAGCGGCCTTAACCGGCAGTGGCAGGCGCTGCCCAAGGGGCTGTCCCTCAAATCCCTGAAGGAGAATCCCTCCGGGGTGGATCTTGGTCCCCTGCGGCCCTGTTTGCCGGAGCGCTTATTCACCCGGGACCGGAAAATACACCTGGCTCCCCGGCTCTACCTGGACGACCTGCCGCGCCTGCATCGCCTGCTGCAAACAACACCGGACAGCGATGCGCTACAGATGATCGGTCGTCGCCATCTACGCAGCAATAACTCCTGGATGCACAACAGCCGTCGACTGGTCAAAGGCAAGAACCGCTGCACCCTGATGATTCATCCGGACGATGCCGCACGCTGCGGCCTTGCGGCCGGCGACCAGGCACTGGTCAGTTCGGAAACGGGGTCTATTGTGCTGCCGGTGGAAATCACCGGTGACATCATGCCCGGAGTGGTATCCGCGCCCCACGGCTGGGGTCATGACCGGGAAGGCATCCGCCAGAGCGTGGCCAGTCATCATGCCGGTGCCAGTCTGAATGATGTGCTGAGGGACCAGCAGGTGGATGAGCTGTGTGGTACATCTGTGCTGAATGGCCAGCCGGTAGGTGTTAAGGTGTACCAGCCGGGTAAAACCCGAAAACGCGCCTGACCGGAAAGAGGACATCGCCCGTGCCCCAGTGGTTACAGTGGGCCCTGATTGCTGCAGGGCTGATCACCATCGTTATTCTGGGTATTTTTATTACCCGCCAGGGCCGGGCGCTGCGTCACCACAACGCCACCCGCCGCAAGAATGAAGCCTTTATGGCCGAACGACGGAAGAAAATGGCGGAAAGCATCCGCGTCATTGCCATGGCAGTGGAAGAAGACCAGGTGGAATATTCGGAAGCCTGTCTGCGCCTGAAGGGGCTGCTGGATCACCTGGCACCGGAGCTGCTGCTGCAGCCCCCCTACTCGGTTTTCCTGGAGGTACATGCTCGCATAAGCCACATGCCCACCCACCGGGCCCGTAAAAAGACAGACCGGCGCTTCGTCGACAAGATGGACGAGGAGCGGTTTGCGGTGGAAAAGGAATTCCGGGATGCCATCCGCCGGGCCGCCACCGCGATCCGCGACTATGATTTTTCCGACCGGCTCTAAACAGCCGGCAGCCATCAGGCAGGATTCATCATGCCGGCCATCGCCATGATGGTGGCCCGGTTCTCCACCAGTTCGTCAAACTGGTCTTCCACCTTCTGACGGTCCAGCCCCAGCTCTTCAAACAGACGGCCCGGAACCGGCTCGTTGGTACCCATGGCCACGCCCCGGCTGGTCAGCAGCTGTCGCCCCAGCCACAAGAGCTTGGCATATACGTTGTGTTCCGCGTCCGAGGCAGGGTTTTTCTGGTGACGGATGGCCGCTGTCACTTCGTCCGGCATGCCCCAGTTGTACATCAGTTCTGCGGCAATCTGCTCCCGGGTCACCCCCAGCAGATGTTGCTCAATCACCGACGAGTCCATTTGAGGGTTCACTTCCAGAAAACGGCACACCAGCTTGAAATGGGGCGGGAACACCTGGGCCAGTAACAGGTAACCAAAGTTGTGCAGCAGACCCGCCAGATACGCCAGCCCGAAAACCGGTCGCTCCCCACGGGGCATCATACTGGCCAGAACACCGGCAGACTGGGCCTGCCAGATGGCCTGTTGCCAATAATCCACATAGCCATCGGGGTGGTCGGTCGGCTGCTTCAGGGCCCGGCCCAGGGCCAGCCCCATGGCAAGGTTCATCACCAGATCAAAGCCCAGCACACGGGATACCGCATCATGCACGGATTTCACCTGCCCGGCCGCCGCATAGAAAGAGGAGGAAGCCCAGCTGACCACCTGGGCCGCCAGGCTGGGATCGCTCTCCACAATATCCACCAGGTCCCCCATCACGGCATTGGGATTGACCCGCAAGTGGATGATCCGCTGTGCCGTCTCCGGCAGGGGAGGCAACTCCAGGGTGTCGTCCAGACGCTGACGAATGCGCAGGCCGGTGAACTGCTCCAGGGCCTTGTTGACCTGCTGCCGGTCTTTTTCCGGATGATCCAGGTTGACGGCAATGGTCTGCACCGGTATGGACACATCCGCGCGTTCTGCTTTTTCAGTCAGGGCACGAAAATCCTCGCCGGGCATCACCAGGGATTTATCTCCGTGCTCCAGCTCAAGAGCCACTGAAGTCAGCTGGTCAACCCGTTTGTCCACCAGCGCCGGCCAGCCGGTCAGTGAGGGCAGCGCCGGCAAACTCGCCAGGCCGTTACGTTGTTTCACCCGTGCCTGTTCACGACGGTGCAGGGCGCGCAGCTCCCGTCCCGTGGTCTGGTTGAGGCGGGCAATATCCAGCAGGTCGCCGGCGCGCGTAATCACCTGCAACTGACCCTGTGCATCGCTGAGCAGCACCATCCGGACGCGGCTCTGCGGGTCTGTGGATACCGAATCCCGTACGGATACGCCGCCTGAACTTTCTCCCAGAGCCTGCCGGACCGCTGCAGGAATGTCCATATATGTTCCCCTGACTGTGTTGTATGGTTTGGTTGTCGGTCTCAAGTATAGTTGACTCGTCACGGGTGGGGATTACACGTCCCCGTATCGTATCCGTTCCCCCAGCCAGCGGCGGATCAGGCCATCCACCAGCGGGGTGTTGTCCATCAGTGCCGGGGCCATTTCCCGGATGGCTTCAATCCAGCCCTTATCGCGTTCAAACTCCGCCAGGCGGAACTGCATCATACCGGTCTGGCGAGTGCCCAGCACTTCCCCCGGGCCACGAATTTCCAGATCTTTCTCCGCTATCACAAATCCGTCCTGGCTTTCCCGCAGAGCCTGCAGCCTGGCCTTGCCATTCATCGACAGGGGTGGATGGTACATCAGCGCACAGAAGCTGGCCGCCTCCCCCCGGCCGACACGGCCGCGCAGCTGATGCAGCTGCGCCAGGCCCAGGCGCTCCGGGTTCTCTATGATGATCAATGAGGCATTGGGTACATCCACCCCCACTTCGATGACCGTGGTGGCCACCAGCAGATCCAGTTCGCCGCTCTTGAAGCGCTCCATCATTGCGGCTTTTTCAGCCGTTTTCAACCGGCCGTGAACCAGCCCGACGTTCAGTCCGGGCAGCCGGTCCGCCAGCTCCTGTGCAGTGACTTCCGCCGCCTGGCACTGCAGGACTTCGGATTCCTCAATGAGCGTGCAGACCCAGTAAGCCTGGCGCCCCTCTTCACAGGCCTTGCGGACCCGCTCGATCACTTCCTCCCGGCGACTGTCCGGAATCGCGATGGTTTCTATCGGCTTGCGACCCGGCGGCAGCTCATCAATGACCGATGTATCCAGATCCGCATAGGCACTCATGGCCAGGGTCCGGGGGATGGGGGTCGCCGTCATGATAAGCTGGTGGGGTGCCAGGCGCCCCCCGACACCTTTCTCACGCAGCGCCAGACGCTGGTGCACGCCGAAACGATGTTGTTCGTCGACAATCACCAGGGCCAGCCGGTCGAAGGTGACGTCCTGCTGGAACAGAGCGTGGGTGCCAATCACAATATTGGCCCGGCCATCGGCCACTTCCGCCAGCGCGTCCTGGCGCTGCCGCCCTTTCACCTTGCCGGACAACCAGGCGACACGGATACCCAAAGGTTCCAGCCAGCTCACAAAATTCTGGTAATGCTGCTCGGCAAGAATCTCAGTGGGTGCCATCAGCCCCACCTGGGTGCCGGCAGAAATCGCCTGCAAAGCGGCCAGAGCCGCGACCACGGTTTTGCCGGACCCCACGTCCCCCTGCACCAGCCGCAACATGGGCACCGGCTGACTGAGATCCTGGCGAATCTCGGTCATCACATGTTGCTGGGCCCCGGTAAGCCGGAAAGGCAACTGGTCCAGAAAACGCTCGGTCAGGTCCCCGGTGGGCAATAGCGGCAGCGCTTCCCGGGCCTGAATCTGCCGGCGTACCTTCAGCAGGCTGAGCTGGTGCGCCAGCAACTCTTCCATTACCAGCCGCTGCTGGGCCGGATGTTTGCCTTCCATCAACTGGTGCACCGGCGCACTGGCCGGTGGCATGTGCACCAGTTCCACTGCCTCGCTGATGCCCGGTAACTGATAATCCGACAGCAAGGATTCGGGCAGCCATTCGCGAATGGGATACCGCTGCAGGTAACCCAGTGCCTGTTTGCAGAGTCCGCGGACCCGGGGCTGCTGTATGCCTTCGGTGAGCGGATAGACAGGGGTCAGAGTCGCTTGCTCGCCGCTGGGCATGGGGGGCGGATCCACCAGGTATTCCGGGTGGTAAAACTCCAGGCCGGCGCGGCCGGGGCGCACTTCACCGAAACACCGTACCCGACGGCCCTCGGTCAGCTGGTTCTTCTGGGCGGCGTTAAAGTGGAAAAATCGCATGACCAGAAAACCGCTGCTGTCCCGCAGGGTGACCTGCAAACTGCGCCGGCGGCCCATGACCAGGTCCGCTTTCATGACCTCCCCTTCCACCACACCCACATCACCGATGCGGAGACTGCCGATGGGTACAATCCGGGTCCGGTCCTCATACCGGTGCGGCAGGTGGAACAGCAGATCCTGCAGGGAGCGGATCTCCAGTCGCGCCAGTTTGTCCGCCAGCGCCTGGCCAACGCCTTTGAGCTGCGTAACCGGGATATCGTCCAGGGAAGTCATGCCGGTGTCAGCCCGCGCCGGCGACGGCCGGTTCTTCCCGGGCTTTCTCGATCACCCGGCACTGACTGGCCGCCAGGGACAGCATATCGATCGCTTTGGGACGCGGAAAGGTAACCCGCCAGGCCAGCGCCACGGTGCGATACGGCACCGGCGCCGCAAACGGTCGTACCGCCAGAATATCCTCGTTGTATTGCATGGCCGTGGCGGCCGACAGGGGCAGCACGGTAATACCCAGCCCCGAGGCGACCATGTGACGGATCGTTTCCAGGGAACTGCCCTCGGTCACCAGCGCCGGTTTGTCGGTAGTGCTTTGCCGGGTCACCGCCGCCACCAGCGGTGGGCAGGATTCCAGCACCTGATCGCGGAAGCAGTGACCGGGACCCAGCAACAGCAACTGCTCCCTGGCAAGTTGCTCCGGTGTCAGCCTGTCTTCTCTGGTAAGGGGATGATTCGCCGGCAACAGCACCACAAACGGCTCGTCGTACAATGGCAGGGTGACCACCTCCGGCTCGTCGAATGGCAGCGCGATGATGATGGCATCCAGTTCGGAATGACGCAGCTTCTGACGCAGGCTGGCGGTATAGTCCTCCTCTATATACAGCGCCATCTCCGGAGCCGCCCGACGCAACTGGGGCAGCAGATGCGGGAACAGGTAGGGCCCGATAGTGTAGATGGCACCGACTTTCAGGGGACTGTTGAGCTGGTTCTTGCCATCCTGCGCCATGTCACGGATCTGACCTACCTGATCCAATACCCGCTGGGCCTGTTCAATGATACGCTGACCCGTCTCGGTCACACGAATGTTGCTCTTGCTGCGTTCGAACAGCGGGATACCCAGCTCCTCCTCGAGCTTTTTGACCGCCACACTCAGGGTCGGCTGACTGACGTGGCAGCGCTCTGCGGCACGGCCGAAATGCTTTTCCCGCGCGAGGGTAACGACGTATCGTAACTCGGTCAGCGTCATGGTGAACTCCGATCAGGAAGTTAGGGGCATCTGATTAAGGTCTGGGTTTCCCGGATTTATGAATCAAAGCATAAGGATTGATATTGTCTATGGCAATCACCAAGCACGAGGAAATGCCGCGGATCCTGGTGGCCGGTTGCGGGAAGCTGGGAGGCGACATGGCCCGGATACTCTCCGAAGAGGCAAAGGTGTTCGGACTCAGACGGCATCCGGAAAAGGTACCGGAGGGCGTTGCGGGCCTGGGTGCGGATCTGACCGATCCGGACCAGGTCAGGCAGGTAGTGCCCGACAATCTGGACATTGTGATCTACTGCCTGGCACCTTCACAGTATGACGAGCAGGGTTACCGGGATGCCTACGTGAACGGACTCGCCAATCTGATTGATGCGCTCCGGGGGCAGCCACTCAAGCGCCTGTTTTATATCAGCAGCACCAGCGTGTACGCTCAGAACAGTGATGAATGGGTGGACGAAAACAGCGCCACGGAGCCTGCCCGATTCAGTGGCCAACAAGTGCTGGCGGGCGAGCAGCTGGCGCTGGAGAGTGGCCTCCCGGCCACCGTCGTTCGCTTCAGCGGCATATACGGCCACACCCGGAAGCGCTTCCTGGATGCTGTGCAGAAAGGAAAAATGAACCCTCGCACCCCCGCCCCCTACAGTAACCGCATCCACGAAGCGGATGCTGCCCGGGCCATTGCCCACCTGAGCCGCATGGCTCTGGATGGACGGCCTCTGGAGAGTTGCTACCTGGCCAGCGACTGTGAGCCCGTTCGGCTGAACGAAGCGGTCGCCTGGGTACGGGAGCAGGTGGACTGCCAGCCACCGGTGGCGGATGCGCGTACCGGAGGGCGGGCGGGCAGCAAGCGCTGTCATAATCAGCGCCTGCTGGATACCGGCTTTCGGTTTGAGTATCCGGATTACAAGGCAGGCTATCTCGCCATCATCCGGGATACAGACTGAATCAGGCGCTATGCAGGCATGCCTGGCATCAACCTCAGCCGGACCTATAAAGGCAATGGCACTTCATCCTGCCGAAACCAGCAGGCAATGCTGTAGCGAGTGCGCCTTGCAGGCAATACCTCATGGGGCACTTCTTCACTCAAAAACAGTACCGCACGGCCAGCTTCCGGGCGCACCAGCCCCAATGGCTGAGGCTCATCGCTGGTGGTGAACACCTGCAGTTCGCCGCCATCTTCCAGTCGCCAGTCATCGTTCAGGTACAGCACCAGGCTGATCATCCGGGAAGCGCGTCCCCGGAAGCTGTCGAGATGGCGCTTGTAGAAATCCCCGGGCTGGTAGGTTGCATAGTGGGCCTCGTATCGCTTCAAGCCCAGAAACAGGCGCTGATTCAGGCCCGCCATCAACTGGTTCAGAAATTCAAACAGCCGGGCCTGAGGCTCAGTGTAGCCATCCAGCCAACTGATTTTGTCGCGACGAACACTGCGATCCTTCACCCGGTCCGCGCCGCGACCAATACCTGCCCGACTCATTGCGTCGGTGCGCTCCAGAATACGCACCTCATTCAACAAAGCCGGCAACAGGCCATCCGGCAACCGAGCAGACAGATCCAATTCGAGCCAGGCCTGCTCGCTCAGCTCATCGGCCAGGCGGTCAAGCCACTGTTCCGGGACCAGGCCGGCAGCCTGTGGCATTCCCGCACCAGCCAAAGCGGCATCGCCCGCCACTCTATTCAGGCTGGTTTCCGAATGCTCCAGCCTTGGCTCCGGTAACGGAATGATAACCGGAGTCCGGTTTTCTGAACCCATTGGTGTCTCTCGGATTTCTGGCTATTCGTATGATCGAACTCGCTGCGGGGCGGATTTAATTTACTCTCTGTTACCGGGCCCGGGTCTGATCAGCTGAGCACCATCACCGCTTCTATTTCCACCGGCACACCCTTTGGCAGTGCCGCGACCCCGACCGCCGCCCGGGCCGGGTAAGGCTCATCAAAGTAGGTCGCCATAATCTCGTTAACGGTTCCGAAATTGGCCAGGTCCGTCATGTAAATATTGAGTTTGACGATGTCCTTGAGCTCGCCACCGGCCGCTTCACAAACTGCCTTGAGGTTGTCGAACACGCGGCGGGTTTTGGCGGCAAAATCCCCCGCCACTACCTCCATGGTTTGCGGGTCCAGGGGGATCTGACCGGACAGGTAGACGGTGTCGCCTGCTTTCACCGCCTGAGAATAGGTGCCAATCGCCTGGGGCGCGTTTTCAGTCTGAATTACGGATTTGTTGGTCATACCCTCGGGGTCCTTCTTTTCCAAAACGCCAATCGTCCCCCCCGGACAACGGGCTGTCAACTGCCGGTGGCAATCTCTCAGTAACGTACCCGGTGGATGTGAGTAACCGCACGGACGTTCTTGACCCGGCGCATCACCCGGGCCAGGTGACGACGGCCGTTGACATGCACCACCAGGGTCACCACTCCGAAACGGGCGTTCTGCTCATCCACACTGATACGCTCGATGTTGCCATCTGCCATGGCAACCGCGTTAGCCATCTCCGCAATCACACCACGCTGGCGCTCGAACTCTACCCGTAGCTCCACGGAGAATTCGTCGGTAATATCCTTGGCCCACTTCAGGTGGGTGAGGCTGGCCCGGCCTTCCCTGTCATCCGGCAGGCGCGAACAGGTGTCCGAATGGATCACCATCCCCTTGCCGGAATCCATCACACCCACCACCGGGTCGCCAGGGATGGGCTTGCAGCAACTGGCAAAGCTGACCAGCAGACCTTCGGTACCACGAATCGTGACCGGACTGCGCTGCCCCTCCTGTTGCGGAGTGGCATCCAGCGCCTGTGCCGACGCATCGCCCTGGGCATGGGTATCGCTGACGAGCTGCCGGGCAACCAGATACGCCATGCGTTTACCGAGACCGATATCCGCAATCAGGTCATCAAAACTGGTCACCTGATTGTGTTTCACCACGGCATTGATCTGCTCGCCGGTGAGATCCGACAGGCGGGTGCCGAAGCCTTTGAGGGATTTTTTCAGCAGGGTCTTGCCCAACTCCAGGGATTCAGTGCGCTGCAGATGCTTCAGGGTATGGCGTATGCTGCTGCGGGCCTTGCCGGTCGTCACAAAACTCAGCCAGGCCGGGTTGGGCCGGGCACCGGGTGCGGTGATGATTTCCACTGTCTGGCCGCTTTGCAGCGGCTGGCTCAGGGAGCCCAGGTTGCGGTTGATACGACAGGCCACGCAGGCATTGCCGATATCCGTATGGATCGCATAGGCGAAATCCACCGGTGTCGCGCCCCGGGGCAGTTCCATAATCTTGCCCTTGGGGGTAAATACATAAATCTCGTCAGGGAACAGGTCGACCTTGACGTGTTCAATAAACTCCAGGGAGTCATCCGCCCGCTCCCGCATTTCCATCAGACCCTGCACCCAACGATCCACCCGGGACTGATGGTCGCTGGTTACCGGGTCAGCGTCATTCTTGTACATCCAGTGGGCGGCGATGCCGTTGTTGGCAATCTGCTCCATCTCTTCGGTGCGGATCTGGATTTCGATATTGACGTGCATGCCGAACAATGTTGTGTGCAAAGACTGATAGCCGTTGGCCTTGGGCATGGCGATGTAATCCTTGAAGCGGCCCGGTAACGGTTTATAGATGCTGTGCACGGCCCCCAGAATGCGGTAGCAGTCGTCCTCGCTCTCGGTGATGATGCGAAAAGCGTACACATCCATGATTTCATGGAAGGACTTCTGTTTGTACTTCATCTTGTTATAGATGCTGTTCAGGTGTTTCTCGCGACCCTGAATCCGCCCCGGCAGACCCCGCTCCCGGAGCTTGTCTTCCAGCTTGTTGCGGATATCGTCAATCACATCCCGGTGGCTGCCCCGCAGTTTCGTGACTGCCTTGGAGATATATTTGGAGCGCATCGGATAAAGGGACTTGAAACCGAGGTCTTCCAGTTCCGTGCAGATGGCGTGCATACCCAGGCGGTTGGCAATGGGGGCGTAGATATCCAGGGTTTCCGTGGCGATGCGCTGGCGCTTCTCATAGGGCATGGGACCCAGGGTACGCATGTTGTGCAGGCGGTCTGCCAGCTTGACCAGTATCACGCGGATATCCCGGGCCATGGCCAGGGTCATTTTCTGGAAATTCTCCGCCTGGGCCTCGGCGCGGGAACGGAATTCAATCTGGGTCAGTTTGCTGACACCGTCCACCAGTTCCGCAACCGCTTCGCCGAACTGTTCGGACAGGGCATCCTTGGGAATACCGGTATCTTCGATGACATCGTGCAGCATGGCGGCCATCAGGCTCTGATGGTCCAGCTTCATTTCAGCGAGAATCCGGGCGACCGCCAGGGGGTGGGTAATGTAGCGATCGCCGCTTTTGCGCATCTGGCCCTCATGGGCCTGTTCGGCATAATAGTAGGCCCTTCGCACCTGATTGATGCGATTTTCGTCGAGATAGGCACTGAGCTGCCCCGTCAGATTTTCAACTGTGGCCTCTGTTGTCACCGCGCCTCCGGATTATTCAGATGTCAGAGACAAAAAAACCCGAATGCATGGCACCCGGGTCCTTCCGATATCCCCTTCCCGATCAGAATATAAACCGGAGGGTTACTTTTCAATGGTTCTCAACCACATTAAGGCGCTAAATGAACCTGAAGGCGTGAGCTGCCAGGGATTAATCCGCCTCTTCTTCCTTCAGCAAATCGCGGGTCACCTTGCCTGCGGCAATTTCGCGCAGTGCCAGCACGGTCGGCTTGTCGTTTTCCTCCGGCACCATGGGCTCTGCGCCTTTGGTGGCAATCTGGCGTGCACGCTTGGTGGCCAGCATCACGAGCTGAAAGCGGTTATCAACGTTTTCCAGGCAATCCTCAACAGTCACTCGTGCCATAACTTTCCCCGACTTTAAAAACAGTGTTTGAGCAGACCGCGTAGTGTACTGCGGACGGCCCAATTTGTATACAGCCATTTACGGCCTTCGGTTCAGCTGGACAACCGCTCCAGCAGGGAGCCATAACGAAGGTTCTGGGCAGTAAAACGCAGTCGCTCACTGCGCACAATTGCCAACAGGTCGGCCAACGCTTCGGTAAAATCGTCGTTCACCACCAGGTAATCAAACTCGGCGGCGTGGCGACACTCTTCCCGCGCCTCTTTCAGTCGACGCTCCACCACCTCCGGCGCATCAGTGCCGCGGCCGGTCAGCCGTTCCCGCAACACCTCGGGCGACGGTGGCACAATAAAAATACTGACACAGTCCGGCATCAGGCGACGCACCTGCTCCGCCCCCTGCCAGTCAATCTCCAGAATGACATCCTCGCCTTTCGCCAGCGTCTCGCGCACCCACACCTGGGACGTGCCATAATAATTGCCGAACACATCCGCGTGCTCGAGAAAATCGCCCCGGGCAATCATGGCCTCGAAGTCGTCACGGCTCACAAAGTGGTAATTAATTCCATCCTGCTCACCTTCACGCATGGGCCGCGTGGTGTGAGACACAGACAGGCCCAGGCACGGATCCTGCTCCAGCATGGCGGCCACCAGGCTGGTTTTACCGGCACCGGAAGGCGCAGAAATCACATAAAGCGTGCCCTGCTCCGCAAGCTGGGTCATGGCCAAGACTCCCGTACTGATTGAACTGACCGGAGCATCTCCGGAAAAGGCGCAATTATACGGGGTTTGCCTGGCAACCGCATCCTGCCGGACCCTGAAGGCATTGCCTCCGCACCGGCCAGCCGTTGTGCCGGTTGCGGGGGCAAGCCAGTTGATGGGTGTTACAGGTCTGCCATGTTGCCAATGTGGATCAGCTGATTCTCCCCGCTGTTGTCATCAACCCCATCATTGTCGTTATTGATCCAGACCTCGCCTGAGGCGGTAACCGTGAGACCTTCCACCTTCTCCGGCACCATGCCACCCGTGGCCTTCAGGTCCGGGATCAGGTCCCGCACCAGGGTCTTGCTGATAGTGCTCTCCGCGGTGGCGGTGGCCAGATTTACCCGGTACACCCGCTTGATGGCCGCGTCCGGGCCGGATTGATTGTCCCGCTCCAGTACCAGGAAGCGGCCGTCGCCCAGCGAGGCGAGATCCGAGAGCCCGACCCAGCCGCCGTTCTGGCTTTCCGCGGCATCCAGCGGATAGAACACAAAGGTCCAGCTTTCAGTAGCCGGGTCGTAGATGCCGATACGGGGGTTGGCTTCACTGTCCCAGGCGCGCTGGAAGGCCACATAGAGCTTACCGTTGTACTCGGCCACACCCTCGAAGCCGAAGCGCCTTTGCATGTTGTTCAGATCGTCTGGCAGGGTGACGACGTCGGTAATTACCCCCTGGGTATCGGTTTTCACGATCAGGTTGAGCGACTCCACGGGGCGCGAGCTATCACCCACCGTACCACTGCCTTCCGATGCTACCCAGAAGCCTCCGCCGGAAGCGACCGCAATGCCCTCCGGATCCAGGTTCACCGTGCTGTCGTCGTTGATCAGGGCATCCAGGTCCGTGTCATCAAAGGCATTGTCATCGGCAGCCGCGCCGACGGTCGGCAGGGCAGCAAGGACGCCGTTGCCGTCGGTGATGCGGATTTCCCGATCAAGGCTGGCCGGCGTGGTGCTGACATCCAGGCCGAAGATCCGGCTGGCCCGGAAGGCACTGTCCTCGATACTCCACAGCCGGCTGGTATCGGACTGGTCTGCGGCAAGGCCGGAGAGGGCGGCAAACGGAATCGGTGTGCCGTCGTTACGATCGGTTGACTGAATGGCCGGGTAGGTCGCGTCCTGTTCCCCATAGCGGTACACGTTTACCGCGCCACGGAAGGTTCCCCGATCATCTTCCTCACTGGCCACCACCAGCAGATTGCGCCCGGGAATGGCCTTCACGCCTTCCGGGCCGGCCGCTGCCGGCAGGGTCTGAAGGAATTCCGGCGACCGTGGGTCGGTCACATCGTAAACGGCCACGATGCTGGAGCGCTCGGAGTTGATAAACAGTAGCGGCCTGTCACCATAGCGGCCGAACTCGGCATTTTCCGGCTCGTTGCCCTTGTTTTCCGAGCGGCCCTCCGGGTAATGCCCCAGGCGCGCGGTGAGGTGCTCCAGCTGATTGCCGGAGGCGAAGACCACCTCGCCGCTGGTGTTGAAGACGGTGAAGCCCCGGCTGCCGCCGTTCATATCACCCTCATCTGCCGTGACGAAGTGGTTGCTGTCGATCCAGGTCACACCATCCGGCTCCCGTACGATATTGCTCAGAGAACCGGTCTGGGAAATAATGTCTTCCTCAGCCGTATCCACCTGGCCCAGACTGACCTCACCCGCGCTGAAATGGTCAGCCACGCCGGCGCTGGCCAGATCCACCAGCACCAGATGGTTGTTCTCTTGCAGCGTCACAACGGCCATATTGTCGCTATTGATGTCCACGTATTCCGGTTCAGGATCCGTGGGGGCAATTAAAGCCAGGCCGGTCAGGTCAACATTACGGGTGGCCCAGTCAGCCGGATCTGCGGCGCTGATGTCGGCAACCACCAGGTAACCCGCCGGGGCCTGGGGGGTGCGATCAATCCGGCCGTCATCTATATCTTCATCCCGTTCGTTTTCGATGGCGATGGCGGCATAGGCCTTGTCCGGGCTGACCGCCACGGAATCCGGCTGACCACCCAGATTGATGGTGGTCACCAGAGTACGGCTGGCAATATCCACTACAGCCAGTTCCCCGGATGGTTCTTCCAGGCTGGCGGAGGTGTTCACACCAACCAGGGCGTAGCGGCCCTTTACCGCCACCGAGGTGGGCTCGCCGGCCAGGTCCAGGGTGCCCAGCGGGGCCGGGGCATCGGGCGTGGTGATATCCACAAACCCGATGACGCCGCGCGGGCTGTCGGTGTAGATCAGGGTCTTGCCATCCTCCGATACGTCAACAATTTCCGCAGCGGTTTCGGTGTCTGTATCGCAGTCTGCATTGATTTGAGTGCAGACGGGCAGTGTGGCAACGCGGACAAAGTTCAATGCCCTGGTGTCACTTCCAAGGGGGCCTGAGGAATCGTCATCATCGCTACAACCGGCCAGGATCAGCGGGGCAGAGAGCATGATTGCTTGCAACAGCTTATTGAGTTTCACGTCGTACATCCTTTTAATTCCGTTGAAGGTAGTCAGACATGGTGGTGAATCGATGTGACATTCGGGTGAAGGTTATTTGAAGGGCCTCTGATTAACGGCAATCCAGGTAAAACAAATGAGATACCGTTTGCCTGTTGCAAATCTACCTACTGGTAGGTAGCATCATCTCCGCAATCCCGAATCTTCAAACCGACAGAGGTCATCCAATGAAAATCTACGATACCGAAGGCTTCCCGAACCCGCTCCGCGTTCGCATCGCCCTGGCAGAAAAAGGCGCAACGAATCAGGTGGAATTTATCCCGGTGGATGTGATGGGGGCCGAACACCGTTCCGAGGAGTTCCGGGCAAAGAACCCGGATGCCACCGTACCCGTGCTGGAGCTTGACGATGGCACCTGCATCGCCCAGTGCAACGCCATCACTGAATATATCGACGGGGTCTTTGATGGCCCGTCCCTCACGGGCACAGCCCCAAAGGAGCGCGCCTGCATTGCGATGATGAATCTGCGGGCAGAAAACGGTCTGATGAACGCCGTGGGTGCCTATTTCCACCACGCGACCCCGGGGCTGGGTCCGGATCTGGAGACCTGGCAATGCGCTGAATGGGGTAACAAACAGAAAGAAGTTGCCAGCGCCACCATGGCCTACCTGGACAGGGTTCTGGCGGACAATGAGTTTGTTGCCGGCGAGAGCTTTTCGGTTGCAGATATCACTACCTATGCCGGCCTGGTGTTTGCGGATTTTGCCAAGGTTGATATTCCCGGGTCCCTGAGCAATCTCCGGGCCTGGCGCGCAAAAGTCGCAGCCCGTCCGTCCATTGCCGGATGAGCCGGGACGTTCAGGTTCAACACATGAATTGAACACATGAATAAAGGGAGGCGATCTCATGGAGATCAATGCGGACTTCTCCGAACCGGTTGTCGTGCATTCCGATCAGCTTGAATGGCAGCCGTCACCCATGAAAGGGGTAGAGCGGCGCATGCTGGACCGGATCGGGGATGAAGTGGCCCGAGCCACCACCATCGTGCGGTATGCACCGGGCAGCCATTTCTCGGCGCATACCCATACCGGGGGCGAGGAATTCATCGTACTGGAGGGCGTATTCCAGGATGAGCACGGCGACTTCCCTGCCGGCACCTATGTGCGCAATCCCCCGACCACATCACATATCCCGCGCTCTGAGGAGGGGTGCACGATTTTTGTAAAACTCTGGCAGTTCGACCTGGACGACCGTACCCAGTTCAGCAAGAACATGGAAGCCGGGCTGGGTGCCCCGGTGGACGGCGTTGCCACCGCAAAGCTGCACGAGGACGACCGGGAGATCGTGACCTACAGCAAGCTCGATGCGGGGGCGACACTGGCCTCGGAAGCACCCGGCGGAATCGAGCTGCTGGTGATCGACGGCACGGTCACGGTGGACGGCGAGGTGCTGGGCCGGCATGACTGGCTGCGCCTGCCCGAAGGGCAAACCTTGTCCGTGCGGGCCGGGGACGATGGCACGAGGCTCTGGATGAAGACGGGGCACCTTCGATTTGCCGGGGCACCGGCCGTATAATGTCCCGAACCAGGGGCCGCGCCCACGATGATCAGCGAATGCCGGGTCATGGGGCGGCCCCTGCCGGCCACCCTTCAGGAAAGCGTCAGGCCCGGCAATAGCGTCAGCGAACCACACAGACAGGTGAATAACCATGAACCGTGATACCAGAACAGCCCTGATGGATCTTGCCGAGCACAGCGTCCGGTCACGGGGCTTTGACGGGTTCAGCTATGCGGATCTGGCTGAGGCCATCGGCATTCGAAAGGCCTCCATTCACTATCACTTCCCCACCAAGGCGAACCTCTCCGAGGCCTTGATCGAGCGCTATCAGACCAATCTGCAGCATGGCCTGGCCGGGATAGAAACAACCCATTCCAGCGCCGGCGCACGCTTCAAGGCACTGATTGCCCTGTATCGCTCGGCGCTGCAGGATGGCCAGACCGTGTGCCTGTGTGTTGCCTTTTCCATCTGCCGCGAGAGCCTGTCCGATGCGGTTATCGCCAAAGTCGGTGCCGTTCGCGTCATGGTACTGCAATGGCTCACGTCTATGTTCGAACTGGGGCAAAGGGACGGATCAATCGCGGCCATCCAGGATCCGACCGATGAGGCGCACGCCACCCTGGCTACCCTGGAAGGTGCCCACCTGGCAGCGCGCACCGAAGAAGATCCAGCCGTGTTCGATGCCGCCACGCGGCTCCTGAGCGCCCGCTGCCAGGGGTAGGCTTTTTCTTGGCCGGGCCAGCGATAACCTCACAGATCAAGAGGCTGTACGTCATTTTAATAGTGCCCCAAGCCACGTCTTTCAACATCAACCCGATGCATAACGAGGTATGACATGACGACACAGAAGCTACCGTACATCCATGAAGACAACCGTCTACGCTACAAGGCACTGGGTGACTCAGGCCTGTTCGTCTCCGAGCTCTGCCTGGGGACCATGACCTTCGGCGGCGGCGATGAGGGGATCTGGGGCCTGATCGGCAATCTGCAACAGGAACAGGCCGACGAGCTGATGAAGATCGCCCTGGAGGCGGGCATCAACTTTATCGATACCGCCAACGTCTATGGCTTCGGTGCCAGTGAACGCATCGTCGGCCAGTCACTGAAGAACCTCGGCGTTCGCCGCGAGGACGTGGTGCTGGCCACCAAGGTGCTCGGCCCCATGGGGGATGGCCCCAATGCCCGCGGCGCTTCCCGCGGCCATATCATGAGTGAATGCAAGGCGAGCCTGGCGCGCCTGCAAACGGACTACATCGACCTGTACCAGATTCACGGCTTCGACCCGGCCACACCCATTGAGGAGACTCTGGAGGCACTGAACACCCTGGTGCAGCAGGGCCATGTGCGGTATGTGGGTCTGTCCAACTGGGCCGCCTGGCAGGTGATGAAAGCCATCGGCATCACCCGGGCCCGCCACCTGTGCCCGATCACCTCCCTGCAGGCCTATTACACCCTGGTGGGTCGCGACCTGGAACGGGATATCGTGCCGATGCTGGCATCCGAGAAGGTCGGGCTGATGGTGTGGAGCCCGCTGGCAGGGGGCTACCTGTCGGGCAAATACGAAGGGCCGGACGTTTCCGAGGAAAACCGCCGGGCCAGGTTTGATTTCCCGCCCGTCAACCGTGAGCGGGGCAGCGAGGTTATCAGGGTCATGCGGGAGATTGCCGATGGCAAGCAGGTCGACGGCGAGCCGGTCAGCGTGGCCCAGATCGCCCTGGCCTGGCTGCTACACCAGAAACCTGTGACCAGCATTATTGTGGGTGCCAAACGGCCCGACCAGCTCAAGGCCAATATCCGGGCGACCGGAGTACGCCTGTCGGATGACGAGCTGGCCGCCCTGGATGAGGTCAGCCGCCTGCCGGAGGAGTATCCGGGCTGGATGCTGGAGCGGCAAGGGGAGTATCGGGCGCACGCGAAAGAGTGAGCACTGGCACCGCGCCGGCATCAGGACTTGTCCTCTGATTGTCGAAAACGAGATCTTCTATAAACGGGCAGATCAAGGGCCTGACGGCCATCGATCCGCCCAACCACCGAAGGAGGTAGACATGTCATCCCTTGACACCCAGTTCCTTTCCCTGACGGAACATCACGGCCGATATGAGGCCATCAATCCGGCTGCAGCGCTGAAAGATAGCGCGTCGGGCAAGGTGATCTTCATTACCGGCGGATCACGGGGAATCGGCCAGGCCACGGCTGTCGCCTTCGCCGAGGCGGGCGCAAGGGCGGTCTATCTGACCGCGCGCTCAGAGCCGGCACTCGAGGAGACACGGGAGCTGATCCGACAGGCAAACCCGAATACCCAGTGCGCCTACTCGACGTGCGATGTCACCCGCCCGGAGCAGGTCGAAGCTGCCGTTGCCGATTGCGTGAAAACATTCGGCGGCATCGACGTGGCCGATGCCAACGCCGGCCACCTTGCGCATTGGGCGAAGATCGGTGAGTCCGACCCCGATCACTGGTGGCACACCTGGGAAGTCAACGTAAGAGGGGCCTATCACGTCATACGTTTCTGCATCCCGCATCTTATCGAGTCTGCGAAAAAGTGGGCCGCCGAAGGATCAAGTGGCGGTCATCTGATCCTGCTGTCGTCGGTTGGCGCGCAGATGCTTTCCCCGACGGGATCCGATTACCAGACATCCAAGCACGCGATCAACCGTCTGTGTGAATTCGTCACCGTGGATCATGGTCAGGACGGCATTAAATGCTTCGCCATCCATCCCGGCGGAGTGGCCACCGAGCTCGGGCAGAACATGCCAGAGGAGATGCACGCCTATCTCACCGATAGCCCCGAGCTGGCGGCCGGTTTTATTGTCTGGCTGGCCTCCGGCAACGCAGATTGGGCCACGGGGCGCTATCTCAGCGCCAACTGGGATGTCGGCGAACTCGTCTCGCTCAAGGATGAGGTGCTGCACGACGATTTATTGGTGAATCGTTTGCGCGCCAGGCTGTGAAAAGTCATTTTTGACGTTAGGTAGAGAGGCTGCAAGGGCTGGTGAAACAGCGAGGTTCTCAGCACGCTTTCAATATAATTCACTTTACGAGGAGGCGAAATATGGCAACTAACAACCTACCGCGGTTCCATGAAGACAACCGTCTACGCTACAAGGCGCTGGGGGACTCGGGCCTGTTCGTCTCCGAGCTCTGCCTGGGGACCATGACCTTCGGCGGCGGCGATGAGGGGATCTGGGGCCTGATCGGCAATCTGCAGCAGGAGCAGGCCGACGAGCTGATGAAGATCGCCCTGGAGGCGGGCATCAACTTTATCGATACCGCCAACATCTATGGTTTCGGTGCCAGTGAACGCATCGTCGGCCAGTCACTGAAGAACCTCGGCGTTCGCCGCGAGGATGTGGTGCTGGCCACCAAGGTGCTTGGCCCCATGGGGGATAGCCCCAATGCCCGTGGTGCTTCCCGCGGCCACATCATGAGTGAATGCAAGGCGAGCCTGGCGCGCCTGCAGACGGACTATATCGACCTGTACCAGATCCATGGTTTTGACCCGGCTACACCGATCGAGGAAACCCTGGAGGCACTGAACACCCTGGTGCAGCAGGGCCATGTGCGGTATGTGGGCCTGTCCAACTGGGCCGCCTGGCAGGTGATGAAAGCCATCGGCATCACCCGGGCCCGCAATCTGTGCCCGATCACCTCCCTGCAGGCCTACTACACCCTCGTGGGTCGCGACCTGGAGCGGGACATTGTGCCGATGCTGGCGTCCGAGAAGGTCGGGCTGATGGTGTGGAGCCCGCTGGCAGGGGGCTACCTGTCGGGCAAATACGAAGGGCCGGACGTTTCCGAGGAAAACCGCCGGGCCAGGTTTGATTTCCCGCCCGTCAACCGTGAGCGGGGCAGCGAGGTTATCAGGGTCATGCGGGAGATTGCCGATGGCAAGCAGGTCGACGGCGAGCCGGTCAGCGTGGCCCAGATCGCCCTGGCCTGGCTGCTACACCAGAAACCTGTGACCAGCATTATTGTGGGTGCCAAACGGCCCGACCAGCTCAAGGCCAATATCCGCGCGGCCGGAGTACGCCTGTCGGATGACGAGCTGGCCGCCCTGGATGAGGTCAGCCGCCTGCCGGAGGAGTATCCGGGCTGGATGCTGGAGAGGCAAGGGGAGTATCGGGATACGACGAAGCCGGAAGAATGACTTTGTCACCCGATATCAAGGGAAGCCGCGCCGCCCTGGTGCGGCTCCTGAAATGGAGAATATGAATATGTTGTCAAAACTCAGAAAAGTGGTCTCACTGACCACCCCCTTGTATTTGTTGGTTTTTCCTGCGCCGAGCGTGGCAGGGGAGCAATGGGAAACCAGTGTCGGAGCCGGTGCGGTCTATGCTCCCGACTACCTGGGCAGTGATGACTACGAAACCCGGCTCTGGCCGGTGCTGAGGCTGAGCTACGGTGATCGCTTCTATTTTAATGTTCGCGATGGACTCGTCTGGAATGCGATTCGTCAGGGCAGTTGGCAGATCTCACCCTTTATCGGCTATACACCAGGCCGTGACAATGAGGATGATCTGGAGCGCCTGGAAAAGGTCGATGGCGGTGCCCTTGCCGGCCTTCGCATCGCTTATACTAAGGATGCCTGGTCATACAGCGCCACCGCTCAGACACCATTCACCGGCGACGTGGATGGTTATCAATTGGCGCTCAAGGCACAGTGGGAAGACCGGCTCAGCGAGCAATGGTCTGCCTCTTTCGGACCGAAACTTACCTACAGCAGTGAAGACTGGACCGAGGACATGTTTGGCATTTCCCCGGGTGAAAGTGTTCGGTCCGGGCTGCGTGCCTACAGCCCTGATGGGTACTTTCGCTTTGGCCTGACCGGCAGTCTTGGCTACCAGCTGACCGAGCAATGGTCAGTTGCCGCCATTGCAGGCGTTTCACAACTGACCGGCGACGCGAAAGACAGCCCGATTGTTGATGAACTCGGGGACGCGACCCAGGCCTATACGGGCCTCTTTACAAGTTATAGCTTTTGACAGCCCTCAAGACTTTCCTGGGCCACTCAACCATTGGAAATAAATGCCTGAGCCTGACGGACTTAAGGCCAATCCTCTCCGCCAGGTCTTCCGAAGGGCCGGCGCTTCAGTGAGCACAACAACCCGGTTCCCGGGCCGGGCTGCAGACAGAACAGGCGACGGGGCTTGCTTCTGGACATTACATATATAGCTAGCTATCATTGTAGCAAAGAACCCCATCCAGGCAACAAAATGCAAGAAACTTTTGACAAAGAAACAGAAGCCACGCCCAGGGAGGCCACGAGCCAACCCGGCCGCGCCCCGCCATGGCGACTGTACGGAATGATTCTGGCAGCGCTGATAGTCTTCGGGTCCGGCGGCTGGTGGCTATGGCAACAGTTTACCCACGTTTTCGTCACGGATGCCCGTGTTGCAGCGGATATCGTTGCCATAAGCAGCCGGGTGCCTGGCTGGGTAACTGTGGTTGAGGTCATTTCGGGCGATGCCGTTCACAAAGGGGACGTGCTGGTCCGGATCGACGACCGGGAGAGCCGCCTGCGCGCTCAGGAACTTGACGCGCAACTGGCAGGCGTCGCCCGCCGCCGGGAGGAAATTGAAGCCCGCATCGTGCTCACCGACCATCAGACACAAAGTCGCATTACCGCCAGACAGGCAGCGGTAAGGGCTGCGGAAGCGGCGCTGGCCGCAACAAAGGCGCAACGTAAGCTGGCGGAAACGGAGAACGCCCGGGCCGAAAAGCTGGCGCCAGGCGGAGCCATCACCCGCGAGCATCTGGACCAGACGCGGGCGGCACTGGAAACAGCCAGACAACAGGTGTTGAGCGCCCAGGCAGGACTGGAGAGTGCCCGCGCCGCCGTTGTCGAGGCCGAAGCCGCACGGGAGGAGCTGGGGGTACTCCGGCGCCAGTTGGCAGAGCTCGGTCCGGAAGAACAGCGGCTGCGCGCGCAAAGGGAACGGGCTGCGCTCGATCTCCGGGACCGCACCATCCTGATGCCATTCAACGGTGTCGTGGACCAGACATTCATCGACGAGGGCGAATACGTCACACCCGGCCAGCGCCTGCTAATGATTCATGATCCCGAACGGGTGCGCGTCGAGGCGAATGTAAAGGAGACCAACATCCGCTTCTTCCGGCCCGGAAAGATCGTGGCAATCACGGTCGATGCCCTGCCGGGACGACGCTTTGAAGGTACTGTCACCCGGGTCGGACAGGCTGCCACCAGCGAGTTCGCACTGCTCCCCAACCCGAATCCGAGCGGCAACTTCACCAAGATCACCCAACGACTGCCGGTCCGTATTGCCATCCGGCAGGAGGGTGGCGAACTCAAGCCCGGCATGATGGTTGAGGTAGAGGCCACTACCGGTGACTGAAGCGCCGCACCCGGACAGTATCGAGGGACTGTTCGCCCGCTTCGGCCCGGCGTATCGCTGGCTGGTTACGGGAACGGTCATGATGGGCACGATCGCCACCATCCTGACCGCGACCATCGTCAATGTGGCCCTGCCCGACATCATGGGTGCCTTCGGTATGGGCCAGGACAAGGCGCAGCTTCTGTCCACGGGTTTCCTTGCCGCGATGACCGGGACCATGCTGCTGAACGCCTGGATGGTCGATACGCTCGGCCAGCGCTTGACGTTCATGCTGGCGGTAACGGTTTTCGTGGTCGCTTCCATCATGGGCGGGCTGGCGCCGGCCGGAGGGGTGCTGATCCTGGCCCGCGTGCTCCAGGGTGCCGCCGCCGGCATCCTGCAGCCCCTGGCAATGCAGGTGATCTTCCAGGTCTTCCCCCCGGAAAAACGCGGCTCCGCCATGGGCATCTACGGCATCGGCGTGGTTCTGGCTCCGGCACTCGGCCCCACGCTGGGTGGCATCATGGTGGATAACTTCAGCTGGCGCTATGTGTTCTTCATGGCGGTGCCGTTCTGCGTCATCGGCCTGTTCCTCGCCACCCTGTTCCTGCCGGGACGGTCAACTTCGGGACCGCCGCGCAAATTTGACTGGATCGGTTTCGCACTGATGACCGTATTCCTCGTGACCCTGCTCAACGGACTGTCGAATGGACAACGTGATGGCTGGCTCTCCGATTCCATCCTGCGTGACTTCGCCGTCGCCTTTATCTCGGGTACCGGCTTCATCGCCTGGGAGTTGTACACGCCCTCACCCATGCTCAGCCTCAAGCTCTTCACCAACCGGGTCTATGCAGGTGCGTCTATCGTCGCCTTTATCTTCGGGGCCGGGATCTACGGTTCGACCTTTCTGATTCCGCTGTTCGTGCAGACAATTCAGGGCTATACCCCAACCCGCTCCGGCCTGCTATTGATGCCGGCGGGGCTGATCCTGGGGCTCGTATTCCCCATCGCCGGAAGGCTGACCGACAAAACGCCGGCCTATGCAACGGTCATGTTCGGCCTGGTACTCTTCGCATTGTCGTCGTTTCTGATGACCGGCGTGGATACCGATACGTCCTTCTGGCTGTTTGCCTGGTGGATCATGCTGGGCCGGATCGGACTTGGCTTCATCATGCCCAGCCTGAACGCCGGCGCACTCAAGGCGCTTCCAATAGCCCAGCTCAGCCAGGGCTCCGGCGCAATCAACTTTGTACGCCAACTCGGCGGAGCGTTTGGTGTCAACCTTCTCTCCATCGCCCTGGAGCAGCGAACCCAACTCTATGTACACAGCTTGACGGCGGCACAGCACGCCGGCAACAGCACGACCACCGAATTGCTGCGGGATGTGACCGGCCTACTGGCACAAGCCGGTGTGCCGGAGGTGATCCGCCAGGCCGGTGCGATGAACTATCTCGGCCAGATGATCTACACCCAGGGCAATATGCTGGGATATCGCGACAGCTTCTTTATCGTCGGCGCAATCTTTCTGGCCGCCCTTGTGCCGGCGCTGATGATGCGCCGGAGGGGCTACCGGACTGGCGCTACCGGCAGAGCAGATAGCAGCTAAAGGATACGCAGGGGCCATTGGGAGCGGAGGAGAGCCATGCTGTCCTGCACACTATCCATCTGCATTAGCGACAGATTTAGCACTTTTATCGACCACACCGTCGATAGTGACCTGCCAGATAAAATCGCCGATGTCGTTGAGTGAATGATCACCCTTCGGGTCGAACCAGGTTGCAACCCAGTTGAGCGCCCCAAGGCCGATCAGGCGAAGCAGGCGGCCATCCACATTCTTTCTTACCACGCCTTGCTGAATCATTGTTCCGAGGATGTCAACCCAACGGGACTCATACTGGTCACGCAGTTTGATAATTTCATCGCGAGCCTCCGGGCCCAGCGCCCGCCACTCAAAGAGCAGCACGTATACCGTGTCAGAGTCTACCAACAGGGACCGCAGGTGTGCGTTGATGCAAAGGCGTAACCTCTCCACCGGGTCATCCGAACTGTGGTACGCCCGTTCGACCTCTGCAGTAACCAGATCGACTCCCCGGCGCATCAGCTCGACAAGGAGCGCTTCCTTGGTGCTGTACCGATAATACAGGCTCCCGGGCAGCATATTACACGCCTCGGCAATTTCCTTGAGCGAGGTCCTTTCGAAACCTTTCTTACGAAAAAGCCGGGCTGCGTTAGACAAAACATTGTCCTGATCGCCCGTCTTGCCTGCAGGAGGGATCTGTCTGTTAACCATGGCTCCAACTTCTCCTCAGAAAGCCAGTACATTATTTATAAGAGCGGCCAACACCTGGCTCCTTGCGTTATACACCTGACTCCTTGCGTTATAGTGTACGCTATTATGCCGGCAGCCTGCCATTCTCTCTCAACACAGCCTTGACTTTCAGTTAGTTAACCAAACAAAATCCAGCCACAACGTTATTCGGAGGAAAGTGGCATGGCAATGAATTATGAAAAACAACAAGGATAAACCCGATTGCAGCAGCTTTAAGGCTCCGGATGGCCAGGAAATTGCTCTGTGGCGCTGGCCGCAATCCCCCGGGCGCCTCACGCTGCACTGGGCGCATGCCACCGGCTACCACGGCCAGTTGTACCGACCCCTTCTTGACGACCTCTCTGCGGACTGCAATGTCCTTGCCTGGGACATGAGAGGGCACGGAGCCAGTGCCGGTGCAGCGGACGTTTCGACATTCCGGGGCTGGGAGACCTACTATCGGGACATGGTCGCTCTGCTGGATCATCTGGATGAGCCGATCTGGCTCGCCGGCCATTCCATTGGTGCCACTACCAGCATCATGGCCGCAGCGAGACGGCCAGCAAAAGTGCTGGGCCTGATTCTGGCAGAACCCGTGATCATGGACCCCTGGCAAGGCCTGAAGTTATGGCTGGCCAAGCTGCTACGTCAGTCGCACCGCTTGCCTATAGCAACCGGAGCAGCACGTCGGCGCGAGGTATTCGAATCATACGAGGCTGCCCTGGATAATTACCGCGGCCGCGGCGGCTTCAGGACCTGGCCCGAAGCATGGCTTGAAGCCTATGTGCAATACGCCTTCGTACCGCAGGGCGACCATATTCGTCTGGCCTGCTCACCGGAGTGGGAGAGCATCACCTTTGCCCATACCGAGCACAACCCCTGGCGTGGCATTCGTCAGTTGCAATGTCCGGTTGTCGCATTAGCGGCAGAACGAGCTTCAACCTTCTCGCCGGCGGCGCAAAAACGCATGCAAACCCTGCTGCCGTCCGCCCGGATAGACATGCTTGCCGGCACAACGCACTTTCTGCCCATGGAGCAGGCAGATACGGTGCGCGGTGTCATTCTCAGGACCACGTCACTCAGATAGCAGAAAAAGCCGGCCACTTAAGCCTCCCTCCGGCCCGGGTAACAGCAGTCACAAACTGAAGCCCTTTATAACCGGGCACTTCAACTGCCGCTATTTTATCGACAGCGCCACTGCACGTGATTGTACCGACATTGACCCACGTCAAAAGGGCCAAAGTCCTGAAAAGACAAATCGTGTATACTTCTGCTTTGAACAGACGTGGCACCTTTCCGGGAAGCACCGGCAAAAATAAATAATAGATAATGGAGTCTAACAATGATAACTACACCCCGGTTTTCAGTACGGGCGATATCTCTTGCAGTTGCAACGTTTTCCGCAGGATTCTCTCTTTCCACTCAGGCCAGCATGGGCAACATCGGCACCACCTACGGGGTAATGGCGGTCGACGTGGCCACCGCGCAATCCCTGTCCATGTTCAATGATCAGGTATCTGCCACCTACTATAACCCGGCTTATCTGACAAAAGACTCCCGAGGGGAACTGACCGTTGGCCTGCTTCATGCGGAGCAGGAACTGAGAGCGGATGGCCCCCTGCGGGATGGCGATGTACTCGCCGACTCGCCGAGCCAGCATGTGCTGATCGGCATGAAAACAAATCTTACATCCTTGACCCGCTTTAAGCACCCCATCTACTTCGGCTTCATCGCGGGAGTGGAGAAGTATGGCAAGGAACTGCTGGCCTTCAGTTCAAACACATCGGAAAGCGGCCAGTTCATGGAGTATGGCAAGGAACCCCTGTTCCTCAACATCGGTGGTGCCACCAACATCTGGCGAGGCATTGATGCCGGCATCTCGGCAAGGGTCACCCTCGAAGCCACGGCCGAGCTCGATGCGATATCGAACCTGGCCGGTGAGACAAGGCGTGAGCGCCTGTCAGTCAATGCCGAACCCACTGTAAAGTCGATTATCAGTACCTCCATCGACTGGGGCAAAACCTTTTGTGCTGAAAGCGGCTGCTGGTTGAGCGGCTGGGAAACGGCCCTGGCTTACCGCGCAAAATCGTCGGCTTCCACCAGTGTCGACGCAAACGTCATTGTCGACCAGACGATTCCCGACCCGGGGCTTGCGCTTGCGGTCACCACGATCGACTCCTTTCAGCCGGAAACCTGGGTCATTGGTACCCAGTATCAGGGTGACGGCTGGCGTATCGGGGGCAGCATAGAACAACAGAACTGGTCAGAACTGGAAGATGAATTTGCCGGCGACACCATCAAGGATCAGAACCGCCTCTCCCCTGCTGCCCGCATGCAGTTTGACGACACCCTGATTCCCCGTCTCGGTGGCGAGTTTATGCTGAACGATAACTTCAGTTTGCGTGCCGGCGTCGCCTATGAAGAATCCCCTCTGAAAACCACCCGAAACCCGGAAATCAACTACCTGGACACAGACAAGATTTCTGTCGGGCTTGGCTTAAGTGCCACATTCAACCGCACCCGTCTGCTGGCCTACCCCGCTCGCGTGGATTTTGGTTACCAGTACCAGATGCTGCAAGAGCGTGACTTCACCATTGTCGACTTTGATGGCAACGAAGAAGAGGTTACTGCAGACGGCGATGTTCACGTGTTCAGCGGTTCGGTCACGCTGAAATTCTGAAGAGGTGCGGCATGAAAAAAACTACTATTGCATTGATTGTCACCACAGCACTCGCGGGCTGCGGGGGTAGCGGCGACAAGCAGACCGTTACCCGGGCTCCGACACCCGGATCTCTGACATTTACCTATCCGGCTGATAGCACGCCCCCGGGCGGCGATCAGCCCGGTGTCACGTCCACCGTTCCCACAACGGCACCGGTTTTCCTGCGCTTCAACAAGTCCATCGATACACCGCTGACTGACCTTCCCGATGCTCTGACCCTGAAGGATGCCACCGGGAATGAGGTTACCCTCACCGACGTGATGTTCACTGGTGAAGACAAGATGGGGCTGGCGGCAAAGCCGGACACGGCGCTTGCGCCGGGAACCAGCTACACCCTGACCGCAGAGGGCCTTGAGGTTGGCGGCACACCGGTGTCACTGACCGCGGATGGCATTAGATTCAGGACAGCACCGGCCACATCCGGCCCGATCGTGAGCCAGACCGAAGGTACCGGATTTGAACTGGCGCGGACCATTCCGGACGGAGGGAGCGACTACCCCGTCACGGATTTCACGACATTCCGGCTTCAGTTTACCGAGCCCGTCGACCCGCAATCGGTGGTTTACGGCGACACCATCCGCCTGACGGACCAGGCCGGTGAACCGGTGAATGCCGAAGTGTACGTCAAGGGCCACCGGGTCACGGTGGATCCGGAAGGCTACCTGGATCCGGCCCAGACCTATAACCTGACCGTGACTGGCGGCATCAAAAGCGCTCTGCTTGATGATGCCCTGTCGGAAGATCACACACTGACCTTCAACCCGGTCGACTCCCGCTCTCCGACGGGCAAGCGCCAGATCATGGCTCAGGTAGCTGAAAGCATACCGGGCCAATTGCCACTGACCGGTGCCGATTACAACTCGGTAAACCTGAGCTCCCTTCTTCTGGGCCCGAACAACCCGACCAGTGTCACCGGCACCGTGTTCGCGGAGCTGGGTTTTATTCCCAGGTTTGAAGCGGCCGGCCAGAGCATTCCCCTGAGGATCGACCGGGGCACCTTGCTCACCGGAAGCTCCGTGGTCGTCAAGGTCGCCGGCGCCGTGCCGGCCGGGTTCGAATCCGAAGCCGTCGAGGTTCGCTTTCTCTCGGATGCCAATGGTTTCCTGATGCCCAACCCCTATACCGATGCAGTGGATGCACCCCGGGTGCTCGAGCTCTACATCGATATGGCCCTGAATACCGGGAACACGGTTGCCAACGGCGCCCTTGGCCAACAGCTCATGCACGTGCAGCTCGTGGGCACCGCCATCGTCGAGGACGGCAAGCTGAGCATCGAAGCCGTTGGCGTTATTGAGCCGGACGTGATGGGCATTGACACGGCCTCAGGCCTGATCTCCTTCAAGCTGAACGGCTTCCGCAACGTCGAAGATGCCCCGCTGCAGGCCGACTTCGCGGACACCGAAGCGCCCTTCATCAAGAGCTGGGTGCCCGGCGATGATAACCAGGACAAGCTTCGCCCCGGTGACAATCTGGTGGTTTACTTCAACGAACCGCTGCTCCCTTCATCCATCAATTCCGGCAACATTCAGCTGAAAAAAGGCGGGAACCCGATTGATGTGAACCTGGAGGCCGATGGCGGCAGTGTGGTGATTCGCCCGGTGGAACCATTGGAGCATGGCGCAGACTACGTTCTCAGGCTCAATCCCGATGGTGCCTCATCGCAAAACGGGTCCGGTTTGCGGGATCTGGCCGGCAATACCTTTGCCAGCCAGGTTGACCTGCCGTTCCAACTCAGCCCGACCGAACCGGGCACGCCAACGGGCCAGTCACCGCTTGCCCTGATAACCCACCCGGGGTTCCCCTGTGCCAAAGATATTACCGATACGAATGTCAGTAATGGTAACCAGGGACGTTGTACCGGGGGCAAAGACGATGACGACCTGCTACCCATTGGTCAACTCGAAACCGACAAACCTATCGTCGTCCGTTTCTCCCAGAACATGAACCCGGAAACCATCGTCCCCGGCAGCACTCTGACGGTTGAAAGGCAAACGGATAGTGGCTCATGGGAAGAAATTGCGACCTCCGAATACACCCTCACCACCGAGCCACGGTCCGTGACCATTACGCCCCTGGTTCCGTGGGAGACAGGCAGCCTCTACCGCTATACGCTGAATGCCGCCAATGATGACAACTCAGTGATAAAGTCAACTGCGGGGCTGCCCCTGCAAGCCGTGCTGCTCACCCAGGGTAAATGGGATGCAGCCCACAGAACCGAGGGCGGCACGGCGCTGGTGAATTACTTCACCGGCATCGAGAAGAAGAATGCCACCTACCTGCCGCTGAGAAACCTGCCGGCGGCCGATGCCAATGCGGATCTGGACTATACAAAAGGTCTTGAGGCCGGCTCTCAAGGAGGAGAAGTCGTTGCTAACGCGGTAGGCCTGTCCTCTACTGGCGTCGATCCACTGAATGAGGGCGAAGATTCTCTTGTAACGGACGCGCGCATTGGTTGTAAGGTCGGAACAGACTGTCCGCGCGACAAGTTCATTTATCTGACAGCCATGCTTGATGTCTTTATAGCAGGAACACCGGATGACCAGGGGCGGATACCGGTAGATATTTTGCCCTCTGTGTTAGCTACCACATCCAGCGATGTGTGGGTCAAAATAAATACGGCATTACTGGATGCGTTTGCAAACATTGGACTCGCAGACGTGGGCATTGAGCCCGACGAAAATATCCCGACCGGCCCGCTAACGCTGCGCATAAGGTACTCAAAGGATGCCGATGGCAATGTCGAACCAGTGCCCGGGTCCCTGTATACAAATGAAAATGGTAACCTTACCTTCGAGACTACTCTGGACCTGTATCTGGATGCGCCTTATCTCAACCCAAGCATTGGCCCAGCCGATCTTGACCATAACCTGCGCAGCTACCCTCTTGATGCCTTGGAGCTAAGAGGGCCGGTGACATTTCTTCCGGATGGCCGCATACAGATCCAACTGACCAATGTCGAGGCGGTTCCAATCGATGTGGAAGTGGAGGGAGAAATTGAACTCACATCGAGCAACACAGATGGCCTCTGCCGCTTCCTAGCTGTGATTTGCAACCCGATTATCGGTGTTCTCGGCCTGAATGCAAACACGATTATCCATCTTGAAATCCCTCAAGGTCAGCTTTCTCTCACCTATCTCTCACCAACGACACAGCAGTAACTGCCGGAGCCCTGGCTTACCCAGCCAGGGCTTTTTGTTTTCCCGGCGAAGCCGGCCGCCTGCCAGCGCCGCGAAAAGGTGGCACTCTCTGCCCATACACCCCTGCCCATACCCCGGTTCTGCAACCAGCAGAGCACCGGTTACTTCTCACTATAAGAGTCCGCGCAGTCGCGCTTCAGTGACCGCCTGAACCCGGTTGGTTACTCCAAGTTCGCTGAAAATCTTTTTCAGGTGCCACTTGACAGCATCCTCGGTCACAAGAAGCCGCTCAGCGATCGCTTTGTTGGTCATTCCGTTGCTTATGCACTTCAGTATGGAAATCTGCCTGACCGTGATAACGGGGTCGGTATGTCCCGGTACCGGTGCAGCGCTGAGGTCGTCTGCCCGGACTTCCGGGTCCTTTGTAGTGGCTGCTTCAGCGGTGTCCGGCAGGTCATCAAAAAGATTCCGGGCAAGGGGACTCAGGGAAAGCAGCGCTTCTTTTATCCACAGCGGTGTAAAGTGGCAATTCAGATGCTCCGCATGCAGGTTGGCATCAAGCATCATGCGCTTTGCCGGTTTTGAGGAACCGAGGGCAAAGGCTGCCAGGGCCTGGCAATACTGGGCGGCGACCCTGGTTCTGGCATCTGAGATGGCACTGGCAGCCTGAAGCGCCTCTCTGGCATAGTTCCCGGCCACACCAAACTGCTTCCCAAGCCTTAGCCTGTACATTGAGCGCACTAAAGCAATGTGCGCCTGAATGGCCCGGTTTTGATTCGGCGTAAATGTCAGCTCGGATTCATCGGGAAGTATCGGTGGCTCCAATTCCTCGTTGTTCAGGAGAGTGAACTCAGCCAGCTGAACTTTCGTCAGGATATTGAGGCGCGGGAGCTCGCGCTCGCTGGCGGCCAGGCGGGCTTGCTCCAACAGGGCCATGGCTCTGTCCCGGAATCCCTGGTGGTACAGCAAACGGCTGCAGGTCTGTGTACATCCCCACAGAATGTCGGTAACGCCATAATTCAAGGCGAAATCAAAGGATGCCTGTGCAGATTCCGGGGAAACCAGGTGATGATCCTGTTCGAGCAGGATTTGTACCTCAAGAACACCAAGCATCTTGCTTAAAAAGCTTTTTGGTACGCCAATCTTTTCTGCGGTTTTATCCGCCTGACGCAACAGGTGCATTGCCCGGACCATGTCGCCTTTGAACAATTCTGTCTGAATTTCCGCCGCTTTAAGCCAGATAAACGCGTAGACTTGATTGGATGACTGATTGGCCACAGCCGCCTTGTGCAATAATTCTTCTAACTCTTCAAAGCGGCGGTCGCTGGAGGCAATGAATGCCTGGCATGTAAGGGCCGCGCCTTTACCCACCAGGTTGCGATCGCCAAAGGCGTCAATCCACTTTTCACAGAGCGCCTGACTCTCCGGCAATTCATCGTGTGTGGCTTTACCTATTGCCTTGACCAGTTCCCGCCACCCCTCCTCATCAAGGCTGCCCAGCCCCCTGGAAATCGGATGGCGGGAACTCGCCAGCATTTCCTCTGCCTGCCGCGCTTGCTGGCTGAAATACAGAGTCCAGGCATAGCCTATGCTTAAGGAAGCGATTTTTTTTATCGTGCGGGCCGGCACCTTTTCAAACCATGTGCGAAGCACTTCAATTTCACCTTGCCGGAGCGCCACGTCCAGAATAATGCTGTCACTGACCACGCGCGCCCAGCGATGGTCACTGGCTTCCAGGGCGACGTTGATTGAATGGAGGTACTCTCCCCTGCGCCAATGCCAGAAGGCAACGCGTTTCAGTACATACGAACGGCGCTCCCGTTGAGTGGCGCCAAACACACTGCGCAAATACTCTCTCAGCACAGGGTGCATGGTCAGGCGCTTGCCGGAGGCGGCGGTGGGGACTAAAAGTGCAAATTTTTCGTTAAGAAACGAAATTTCCTGATCAGCCTGTTGCGTTTTATAGACATAGTCATAGCATTCAGCGCTGATCTCCTCGAGCATCGCTGCATTGCAAACAAACCTTCGCGCATTATCGGGTAGCACGGACAAGAGATTGTCTCTGAAATACGAGCGGGTTTCCGGCCAGGATGCGGGCGGGAGGTCCGGGTTCTGGGTTTGGCACATCAGCCTGACGAGTGCGGGCCATCCGCCGGTGGCTTGTATCATGTTGCCTGCTTCGAGGCCATCTATACCCGTTACCTCACCGGGCTTCTCTGGTTCCTTTAGGTCCTCTTCTGTAAAGGCAAGCTCATCAGCACCATAGGTTACAACACCCGTCATCAGCGACAAACGTGGCAACGCCCCGGCGCTGCCAGGCGCAATAAAAAATTTTACATTGTCCGGTGTTTCACAGATCAGATCCTCAATCAGATCCCCGTTATCTGCCCCTTCACCGGGCCCGTCAAGGCAAATTCTTATGGTCTTTTTTGCATTGGACAAGGCATCCCGAAGCGCTTCGATGGTGTCGGTGTCGCTTTTCAGCGTTCCCCGGGATTCAGGTCCTTCAAGCTGATATAAAACCAACGCCGCAAACAGGCTGTCAGTGACATCCCGTGCGTCCGGGTACGATCGTCTATTGATATAGACGGCACTCTCGTGTTCCGGATCGCGGATGTTCGCTGCCAGGGCTACCTGTACAGATTTTCCGTAGCCCGGCGGAGCCCGGTACAGAACGACTTTTGCTCCAGGCACCGCGGAAGCACTCAGGCGCTGGCGGTCTGTACAGCCTTGAGTGATGAAACGCTGACGACCCCACATCCGGGCGGACATCTTTCTGCACCAATCTTCCAGGCTATGGCGTGTCATGACAGTCAAGTCTCCTGCTTTGCCGCCCCGGAACGCGAGCGCGCCAGGGCATGACGAATATCGACAGATCTCTGACCCAAACCTACCCGTTCGGGTAGTTGTTTGACCCCAGGTTATAGCCAATCCTGTAACTGTATACAACCGGCCCGCTCATCTGAGTGGCCTGGTGTACGCGCGATGCAGAACAAGATGTAAAAAGATGATGAATCCGATAACAATAAGGTGATCCTGATGTCAATGTCAGAAAATGTAGTAACAGAGTCTCTTCAGAGAGACCCTGGTGCCGAAAACTATGTGGACAGAAAGCGCCACCTGTGGGTCCTTTCCGTGCTGTGGCCAGCGACACCCCTTATCAGCCTTTATCTGGTCGCCCAGACCGGATGGAGCATCTGGTACGGGCTGGTGTTAATCTTCTGGTATGGTGCCGTTCCCTTGATTGATGCCATGTTCGGAGAAGATTTTTCCAACCCCCCCGAGTCGGCTGTGCCCCGGCTTGAGCAGGACCGTTACTATCGGGTGCTGACCTACCTGACCGTGCCCGTTCACTACGCATCTCTGATTGTCAGTTGCTGGTGGGTGGCCACGCATCCAATGAATGTTTTCGAGTTCGTCGCACTGGCCTTTTCCATGGGAATCATCAATGGCCTGGCTCTGAACACAGGCCACGAACTCGGCCATAAAAAAGAGACGTTTGACCGCTGGATGGCCAAACTGGTTCTCGCCGTGGTCGGGTACGGCCATTTCTTCATTGAGCACAATAAGGGGCATCATCGTGATGTGGCAACACCGATGGACCCGGCGACATCCCGCATGGGCGAGTCCATTTACGCATTTTCATTGCGTGAAATTCCCGGTGCTTTCAAGCGGGCATGGACGCTGGAAGAGCAGCGCCTGAGCCGTTGCGGCAAAAGTGTCTGGAGCCTGGAGAACGAAGTGCTTCAGCCGATGATTCTGACGGTCGTGCTGTATGCCGCATTGCTGGCGTTTTTTGGTCCGTTAATGCTGATCTTCCTGCCCATCCAGATGGCCTTTGGCTGGTGGCAGCTGACCAGCGCCAACTATATTGAGCATTATGGCCTGCTGCGCAAGAAGATGCCGGATGGACGCTACGAGCGTCAGCAACCGTACCACTCCTGGAATTCAAACCACATTATGTCGAACCTGATTCTGTTTCATCTGCAGAGGCATTCCGACCATCACGCCCATCCTACAAGGTCCTATCAGTCGCTTCGCGATTTCAAGGGCTTACCTGCGTTGCCTTCCGGCTATCCCGGGATGTTCTTCGCGGCCCTGTTTCCGGCATGGTTCCGTTCGATCATGGATCACCGGGTGGTGGAATGGGCGAAAGGAGATCTCGACAAGATTCAGATCCAGCCCGGCAAGCGCGAGGTCTATGAGCGTAAATTTGGTGTGGCCCGCCCCGGGCCTGTCGATACCGCGGCGGCTGAATGATCGGGTAGCGGAGACTTATATACTTCGTTTACTCTATACCAAACGCTGTGGGACAAAAGCGTCTGACGGGCACCTGAAAGAGGGTGCCCGTCAGACGCCACCAGAACAAAGACAATAATATCGTTTGAAAGGTGTACCAAATGGCTAAATATCAATGCCCGGATTGTGGCTATGTATACGATGAAGTGGCTGGAGATCCGCACGAAGGCTTTCCTCCAGGGACGACATGGAAAAACATTCCCGAAGACTGGGCTTGCCCGGACTGCGCAGTAAGAGATAAAGTTGACTTTGTAGCGCTCGGGGGATCCGGTTCCGAACCTTCGGCACCCGAATCCGACACGTCAGCGGCCCGTCCTGCGGGCGAGACCGGCACCGGGGGGGCATCCCGGAAAGCAACGGAGGCATCTACGCCTTCAGCTAAAAATAAATCAAAGCCCAAGGCAAAAGCCAGGCCTGCCAGTTCAGAATCCCCGAAAGACCCGGCGCAAGATGCCCCCTACCGGAAGTGGATCTGTGCTACCTGCGGCCATATCTATGATGAAGCTCTTGGAGATGAAACCGAGGGATTCCCGCCCGGCACCCGTTTTGAGGATATTCCGGACGATTGGTGCTGTCCGGACTGTGGTGCCGCAAAAGAGGACTATGTCCTCTATGAAGAAGAAAACCTCTGATCGAAAATAATCATAATTCCGTTTAGCAAGAGGTAATTTATAATGCAGACTGCCAGCCTGGTTGAGGTCGGGGCCACCAACAGGTCAACCACCGATACAATTGAAGCAACCTTCTCGGCCCTGCAGCGGGCACAAGTTGCACGTCGCGGCAGCTTTACCCTGGAAGCCCGAATAGCGCAGCTCGACCAACTGCGGGACGCGGTTAAACGCTATGAATCAAAAATTATTGCAGCGTGCGCGGCAGACTTCCGGAAACCCGTTCCGGAAGTCAAATTAACCGAAATCCTGCCGGTGCTTCAGGAAATTCGACATGCCAAAAAACACCTCCGTAAATGGATGCGCCCGAAGCGGGTGGCTGCCTCCATTGGTGTTCTGGGCACCAAATCTTATGTCCGACCAGAGCCAAAGGGGGTGTGCCTGATTATTGCGCCGTGGAATTATCCGCTCAATCTCGCGCTGGGACCTCTGGTCTCGGCGTTGGCTGCAGGAAACGGTGCGATCATCAAACCCTCGGAAATGACCCCCCACACCTCAGAGGTGATTGCCAACATTGTAGCCGAAACCTTCCCTCCCGATCTGGTTTCGGTGATTGAGGGTGATGCAGCGGTAGCCCAGAAACTGTTGGCCCTGCCCTTCGACCACATATTCTTCACTGGCAGCCCTGCGGTCGGCAAGCTGGTCATGGAGGCTGCGGCCAGGAACCTTTCCTCGGTGACACTGGAACTGGGGGGAAAATCCCCGACCATTGTAGGCCCGGATGCCAACATCAAGAAGGCTGCCCGATATATTGTGTGGGGGAAGTTTGCCAATAACGGCCAGACCTGCATCGCTCCGGACCATGTTTTTGTACACAGAAGTATCGCAGGGCCATTCAATGAAGCACTTAAACAGCAAATCGGGCGCATCTACGGGAAAACACCGGAAGCTCAGAAATCGACGGCTGACTATTGCCGGATTGTAAATGCCCGTCATTTTCAGCGCGTGTCAAACCTGATAGATGATGCCAAAAGCAAAGGCGCAGAAGTCTTTGAGGGTGGTGTTACAGATGCTGAAGAGAATTTTATTGCTCCGACGTTGATTGCAAATGTATCCAGCGACATGGATATCTCACGTGAGGAGTTATTCGGCCCCATATTACCGGTTATTGAATTCGATGATATTGATTCGGTTATCAATCAAATAAACGATAACCCCAAGCCGCTGGCGCTTTACGTATTTGACCAAAACAAGTCTTTTGCCAAGGATATTATCGAACGAACAAGTTCCGGCGCTGTAGGGGTCAA
Source organism: Marinobacter sp. (assembly GCA_014359475.1). Lineage (GTDB taxonomy): Bacteria > Pseudomonadota > Gammaproteobacteria > Pseudomonadales > Oleiphilaceae > Marinobacter. Next base: position 89,880 of record JACIZI010000005.1, read on the forward strand.
CCTTACGGTCGTGCATTTTCTACATCCGGACCTGCCTTTTGGTGGAGTGAACAATTCGGGGATAGGGGCGGCACACGGTGAATACGGTTTCCGCGCTTTTTCCCATGAAAAGGCGCTGATGGAGGATAAGCATTCTCTCATCCATCTTCTTTTTCCTCCCTATACACGCTGGGTCCGGCGGCTCATAGATGCTGCTGTTCGTATTCTGGGCTGAGCATAATCCAATAACAAGAGAGTCACTATGTACGATTACATTATTGTTGGCGCCGGGTCGGCTGGCTGTGTATTGGCTAACCGGCTTACCGCTGATCCTTCGAAGCGAGTAGCGTTGCTTGAGGCAGGTCCCAGGGATAAGAGCCCGCTCATACATATGCCTGTGGGTATTGCACTTCTTGCCAATAACAAAAAGGTGAACTGGGCTTTCGAAACCGAGCCTCAGGAGCATCTCAAAGGGCGCCGTCTGTTCTGGCCTCGGGGTAAAACTCTTGGCGGCTCCTCCTCCATCAACGCCATGGTCTACATCCGGGGCCACAAAGCCGATTATGAACACTGGGGTCAAGCTGCCGGGACGGAACTTTGGGGATGGGACCGCGCATTGACATTGTTTCGCCGGCTGGAAGATAACGAACGTTTCGGCCCGGATGCTTACCATGGCAAGGGCGGTGAACTCAGCGTAAGCGATCTGAGATCGGTCAATCCGTTAAGTCGGGATTTTGTTCGCGCCGCTTCCCATGTGGATGTCCCGGTGAACACGGACTTCAATGGAGAGACGCAAGAGGGGTTGGGACCCTTCCAGGTGACCCAGAAAAATGGCCGGCGCTGGAGTTCCGCGCAAGCATTTCTGCGTGGCGCAGAGAACCGGCCTAATCTTGATGTGCTAACAGACGCACGGGTAACCCGGGTAGCGATGGATGGTAAACGGGCCGTCGGCGTGACCCTCTACCAGGGGGGTGAATATCGCCAGCTCAGGCTCAATGACGGCGGTGAAGTCCTGTTGTCCGGGGGCGCCGTGAACTCACCACAGCTACTTTTGCTTTCCGGCATCGGTGACCGCGAAGAGCTTCAGAAACACGGAATCCCCCTTGTGCATCATCTCCCCGAGGTGGGCAAGAACCTGGTTGATCATCTGGACATTACGTTGATGCACGCGGCGAACTCACGTTTGCCTATTGGTGTTGCACCCAGCTTCCTGCTTCGTGGATTGAGCGCGCTTTTCTCATATTTTTTTGCACGGCGCGGGTTTCTCACCAGCAATGTTGCCGAGGCCGGAGGCTTTGTTAAATCCGATCCTTCCCGTGAACGGCCCAATGTGCAGTTCCACTTTTTGCCGGCCTATTTGACGGATCATGGGCGACAAGTGATGACCGGGTATGGCTACACCATGCACGTTTGTGATCTATTGCCCAAAAGCCGGGGCTTTATCGGGTTGAAAAGCCCGGACCCACTGGCCGATCCGTTGATTCAACCCAATTACCTGAGTGATCCCGAAGACCTCAAGACAATGATTTCCGCCGTCAAATTCGGGCGGCGTGTCCTCGGGGCACCGACAATGGCTTTGCATAGTAAGCGAGAAGTCTCGCCCGGAGATTCTGTGTCTTCAGACAGCCAGATTGCAGACTTTATCCGCGAAAATGCAGAGACTATCTACCACCCCGTGGGAACGTGTCGCATGGGCGCGGACCCGGATTCAGTCGTTGATCCGGAACTGAAAGTCAGGGGTATTGAGGGACTGAGAGTTGTCGATGCCTCGATAATGCCCAGTCTGGTGGCGGGTAACACCAACGCCCCCACCATGATGATCGCCGAAAATGCCGCTGACATGATGTTGGGGAAGGTCTAACAGCCTGAGCGAAGGAGGCGTTTGAATCCCCATCCGGCCCGAATGCATGATTTTCTGGCCGGAATGGGGGGTTTTGCTATATCGGGCCGGCGAAAGCATTGCCTTAGCCCATTGCGTAGTCACAGGCAATGGGTTGTGTTCACAGACCAGTCCCGGAGTCCTGTTTTCTATCCTCAGAAGCTGCAGCATTCAGTTGTTCCAGCATATCAGTCAGGCTCTTGTGATACATGGCGTAAAATTTTTCCAGATCGGCCAGTTTGGCGCGAGTCTGGTGATTCGTGATGGACGACTTGGCTTCCTCGACCACCGTTTTTGCGGTTTCATATCTTTTCATCTGGCCTTCCAGAAAAGCAGCGTAGGGGTTCGGTCGGATTGAAAAAAAAACCTGTCGTTCGCCAGGCAGTGTCCGACGTTCGACAATGCCTAGCCGTTCAAGGAAGCAGGTATTGGTACTGACGCTGGCCTTGCTGATACGCAACAGACCCACCAGCTCTGATGAACTCACCGGATCATCAGACACGATGAGTACCGCCCAGATTTGTCCGGCTATCCGTGATAATCCGTCGGATTGCGCCAGCAGGCCCATCCGTTCAATAAAGCGTGCATCTGATTCTGTTAGTGTTGTCATAATCAAGCAAGTATAGCTGAGTGCCGCTTTTCATTTAAGATGCCTGTGATTAACTTCGCACCGCTCACGCCATGGTGTTAAGGGTTCGCCGGAAACGTGCGAGAGCAAATCCGAACAGGGCAGCCCCGATAACGGCGATGGCCAGGAACTGCGGCCAGACGGTGGCGAAGCCCGCGCCACGATAAAGAATCGCCTGGGCCAGCATCACGAAATGCGTGTTGGGGGCGGCCAGCATGATGTACTGGACGGCATCCGGCATGCTCTCTCGTGGTGTCGAACCGCCGGAGAGCATCTGCAACGGCAGTAGCACCAGCATGAGAAGCAATGCGAACTGGGGCATGGAGCGAGCGACGGTGCCCAGGAAGATACCCATGGAGGTGGTGGCAAAAAGATGCAACGCCGCCCCGGCCAGGAACAGCGGAAGCGAGCCCTGGATCGGTACGGACAGCCAACCCTGCACCACGGCAGTCAGTGCGAAGGCGGTGGCGGCAAGGACCACCAGAGCCATTGCCCACACCTTGCTGCTCATGATCTCGAACGGTGTGACCGGCATCACCAGCAGATGCTCGACGGTGCCGTGCTCACGCTCGCGGATCAGCGCCGCGCCGGTCAGCACGATGGAAAGCATGGTCACATTATTGATGACCTGCATGACGGCACCGAACCAGGACTTATTGAGCTGGGGGTTGAAACGGGCCCGCAGCGCCAGGTCCACTGGCATCTCCGGAACCTCGCGGTAGCGCTGGACGAAGGTGCGCACCTCATCGTTCACGATGGTCTGAATATAGCCGCTGCCGGTGAACGCCTGGCTCATGCGGGTGGCGTCGACGTTGAGCTGGATCGTGGGCCGCCGCCCTGCCAGCAGATCGCGCTGGAATTCCGGCGGGATATCCAGGGCAAAGGTGTCGAGACCGGCATCCATGCGGGCGTCCATCTCGGCCTGATCGATGATGTCCGGGGGCATGAAATAAGGCGGGTAAAAGGCGCTGACGATGCGCCACGACAGCGGCGAACGATCCTCGTTCACGACTGCGATCGGTGCCTTGTTGAGAGTCTCCGGCATGGCCGTGGCTGCCGTGTAGACCGATACAGTAAAGGCGTAGACAATCAGCACCAGCATGATCGGGTCGCGCAGCAGGCTGCGGAACTCCTTGACACCAAGATAACCAATGTTGGCAAGGCGCATGGGCTAACGCTCCTGCTTCTTGAGCAGCGCCGCGGCGAGCCCGATCAGGATCGGCGGGGCCAAAGCCAGCGGGAGAAAAGCGGCGTGCAGGTCGGAGAAGTTGAGGGCCTTCGAAAACGTGCCACGGGCAATGGTCAGAAAATGCGTGGTCGGGTAGATCTGGCCGATCAGCCGGCCCGTCCCTTCGAGAGACGAGACCGGGTCGATCATGCCGGAGAAGTTTGCCGCCGGCAGGATGGTGAGCACCGCCGTGCCAAAAATCGCCGCGATCTGGCTGCGCATGAAGGTGGAAATCAACAGCCCCATGGCCGTGGCGGCGCTGACATAGAGCAGTGCCCCCGCCGCCAGCGTCAGGAAGCTGCCCTCCAGAGGCACGCCGAAGACAGTCACCGCCAGCAGCGTGAGCAGCAGGAAGCTCAGGAAGGACAGCACCACATAAGGGAGTTGCTTGCCGATCAGGAATTCGAGCCGCGTGGTTGGCGTGACGTAGAAATTGGTGATCGAGCCGAGCTCTTTTTCGCGCACCACACTAAGCGCCGCGAGCATCGCCGGGATCAGCATGAGTAACAACGGAATCACTGCCGGCACCATCGCCACCAGACTCTTGACGTCCGGGTTGTAGCGGAACCGGGTCTCGATATTGACCAGCCCCGCCAGAGCCTCGCCGTGGCCGGCCTCACGCGCTTTTGTGGCCAGCCAGTGGGCGTGAATCCCCTGCACATAGCCGCGCACGGTCTCTGCCCGGGTGGGCATGGCTCCGTCGATCCAGGCACCGATCTCGACCCGCCGGCCCCGCGCAATGTCCCGCGCGAAGCCCGGCGGTATCTCGATTGCCAGACTGATGTCACCTTCGCGCATACGCCGGTCCAGTTCGGCATCACTGGTAATCGGGGCGCGCTCGATGAAGTACCGGGAGCCCGCGAGGTTAAGGGTATAGTCGCGGCTGAGGCTGGTCTGGTCACGGTCCATTACCGCGAAGCTCAGGTCCTCCACATCGAGGCTGATCCCATAGCCCATTACAAACATCAGAATGACGCTGCCGAGCATCGCCAGGGTTAACCGGATGGGATCGCGGCGCAGCTCCAGTGTTTCACGGCGGGCCTGACCCATCATGCGTTGCGGGTCGAACAGGTGCCGCCAGCCGCCTGCCCCGGGGGAACCACCTGATTCTTCCCCCGAATCAAGCATAGTGGCTTCGTGGGACTGCCCGGCCTCCTGTGCGCTGGCCTCCGCCGAGGCATCCTCCAGATAGGCGATAAAGGCTTCTTCCAGGGATTTTGCACCCCGCTTTTCAACCAGGGCATCGGGTGCGTCGGTCACCAGTACCCGCCCCGCGTGCATCAGTGATATCCGGTCGCAACGCTCGGCCTCATTCATGAAGTGCGTAGAGATGAAGATAGTCACCCCGTCACGGCGCGACAGCTCCACCAGGATACGCCAGAAAGAATCACGAGCCACAGGATCGACACCCGAGGTGGGCTCATCGAGAATCAGCATCTCGGGTTTGTGAATGGTGGCCACCGCCAACGAAAGGCGCTGCCGCAACCCAAGGGGCAGCGCCCCCGGCAGGCTGTCCGCCACAATGGCGAGATCGAAGCGCTCCAGCATTTCATCCACCCGTTCCGGAATCCCGGCGGCGGGCACCCGGAACAATCGGGCATGCAACACCAGGTTCTGACGCACCGTCAGTTCGGTATAGAGGGAGAAGAACTGGGACATGTAACCGACACGGCTACGGGTGACAAGGTCGTGGGGATCCACTTCCTGCCCGAACAACCGGGCCTGACCTTCGCTCGGTGGCAGCAGCCCGGTCAGCATCTTCATCGTCGTGGTCTTGCCACAGCCATTGGAGCCGAGAAAGCCGAAGATTTCCCCCCGCGACACGCGCAGGTTCACCTGATCCACCGCCGTAAAATCACCGAAACGTTTGGTCAGATCCCGGGCCTCGATCGCGGCGCCCTCACCGTCTTCCGGCCGGGGCGGAATCTCCACCGCCCGATAACCCCGGCGTTTCTCTTCCGGCAACAGCCGGATGAAGGCCGCCTCCAGCGAATCGGTCCCGGTGCTGTGCAACAGGGCAGCGGGTGTGTCCCGGGCCAGTACGCGGCCACCATCCATGGCCGCCAGCCAGTCGAAGCGTGCCGCTTCCTCCATATAGGCGGTGGCTACCAGCACACTCATGCGTGGGCGGGAGCGACGGATGCTGGCAATCAGCTCCCAGAACTGGCGCCGGGACAGGGGATCAACGCCGGTGGTTGGTTCATCGAGGATGAGCAGGTCCGGATCGTGGATCAGCGCGCAGCACAGGCCAAGCTTCTGCTTCATGCCACCCGAGAGCTTGCCCGCGGGCCGTTCCAGAAAGGATCGGAGCCCGGTAGTCCCGGTCAGCCTGTCGATGCGCCGCGCCCGCTCGCCCGCGTCTTGCCCGAACAGCCTCCCGAAGAATTCCAGGTTCTCAGCCACCGAAAGCGTCGGATAGAGGTTCCCCCCCAGCCCCTGGGGCATGTAAGCGATCCTTGGGCCAACCGTTTGACGATGGCGGGCATCCGCCATCGTGCCGCCAAGCACCTCTACCTGCCCTTCCTGGATCGCCCGGGCACCCGCAACCAGCGCCAGCAGGCTCGATTTGCCCACGCCATCCGGGCCGATCAGCCCGGCCATACAGCCGGCAGGGATATCCAGGCTGACCTCTTCAAGCGCGCACACCTTGCCATAGCGCAGGGTTACTTCCTGCAGACGCGCAACCGGCGCAGCCGTTGCTTCGCCATCCCCGACCCTCGCAGGGGATATCGGACTCATTGCGACGGCAGCCTCGTCTGCAGCTGGGCCGGCCAGTCCACCTGCGGGTCAAGCCGCACCCAGGCCATGCCTGGCAAACCGGTCTTGACCTGGCGGAGATGCTCTCTGAGCAGGTCCGGGTCAATCTGCGCCTTGACACGGAACATCAGCTTCTGGCGCTCTTCTTCCGTCTCCACCGTTTTGGGAGTGAACTGCGCAACATCCGCCACGAAGGAGATTTCCGCCGGGATCACATATTGCGGTGCCGCGTCGAGCACCAGCCGGGCCTCGGCCCCGAGTGCGACCCGCCCCGCCTGTTCCGTCGGCAGGAAAAAGGTCATGTACACATCCGTCAGATCGACCATATTCAGCACCACTCCGCCCGGAGAGAGCACCTCGCCGGGCTGGGCGACACGGTACTGTACGCGACCGTCACGGGACGCTTTCAGGGTACTGTCGTCGATATCAGCCTGGATGCGCTCGATAGTGGCCTGGACCGCCTCCACGGTCGAGTGCGCCGCGATGACATTTGATCGGGCCTGGCCAATGGCGGCCTGCGCGGCCGCAGCCTGAGCCTGTGCCGCGGCGACCGCAGCCCTGGCCGCCTGAAAGGCCGCACGGTCATCGTCCAGCTTGGAGATGGGAACGGCATCTTTGCCTGCAAGTTCTTCGCTACGGGCCAGGCGCCGTTGGGCTGCGTCGAGCTCGGCCCGCCGCTGGGCAATAAGCGCCTCGGCGGCCTGTTTCTCGGCTTGTCGCTGGGTTACCTGGCTCTGGGCGGTCTCGATGCCCATCCGGGCCTGCTGCAAGCGCGCTTGAGCCTCGCGGCGCTGTGCCTCCAGGACGGCTGTATCCATTCTCGCCAGCTCATCGCCGGCTCCCACAAAGTCGCCTTCGCCAGCCAGGATATCCCTGACCCGGCCGCCCGTTTTGGTGGCAATGTCAATCTCGACCGCCTCAACCCTTCCGTTACCGGACGCAATGCCCTTTATCGACCCTTCCGGCTGCATAGACCACCAGACCCACCCCGCCAGACCAACGACAACTAAAGCGATCAGGGCTCGCGCCCACCCGACACTCAGAAATGTTTTCATTGTGCGCCTTCCTTTGATTTCTCACGTTTCATTACAGCGCAGCCGGGAAAACCCATTCCAGCTTCACAGCACTAGCAGCCTGTCGGACTTAAGCAATCGTCACGAGCAAGGCGGGAAAACGGCGCAGCAGATTAGCCTTAAGCCCGACCGGCTGCTAGCCCCCCTGTGCCCCGTTTTCGCCCGTCCCGCGGCCCAGGGAATCAGTGATTCGGCGAACAACTACGTAGAACAGTGGAATGAAGAAGGTCGCCAGAATCGTCGCTGAGATCATACCACCAAGAACTGCCGTGCCTATGGCAATACGCGTGGTTGCGCCGGCGCCGCTGGCGAAGGCGAGCGGCACCACCCCCATACTGAAAGCCACCGATGTCATCAAAATTGGCCTCAGGCGCACACGGGCAGCTTCCTTGGTTGCCTCTATCAGCTTCATACCCTGATCCTCCAGGGAGCGGGCAAATTCCACCAGAAGAATCGCGTTGCGTGAGGTAACACCGACGGTCGTCAGGATGCCGACCTGGAAAAACACGTCGTTGGGCAAGCCCCGAACCATGGCCGCAAGTACGGCCCCCAGTATGCCAAGCGGAACCGCAAGCATAACGGAAATCGGAATCGTCCAGCTCTCATAGAGCGCGGCGAGCGCCAGAAACACCACCAATATCGACAGCGCGTAGAGTAGTGGCGCCTGGGCTCCGGCCTGGCGTTCCTGATAGGACAAGCCACTCCAGGCCCCGGCCACACCGTTCGGAAGCTGGGCGATCAGGCGTTCGATCTCGGCCATGGCTTCGCCGGTGCTGTAACCCGGTGCCGGCTCACCCTGAATCTGGCGCGATGGAACACCGTTGAAGCGCTCGAGGCGCGGCGAGCCATAATTCCAGCGCCCACTGGTGACTTCACTCAACGGTGTCATGGTGCCATCGGCGGTCCGCAGGTACCACTCGTCGAAATCTTGCGGCAACATCCGGAACGGGGCATCACCCTGAAGGTATACTCGCTTTACGCGACCCTCATGAAGAAAGTCATTGACGTATTGAGAGCCCCAGGTTACAGACAACAGCTGATTGATTTCAGCGAGCGACAGGCCCAGAGCCTGTGCTTTTTCGTGGTCTATATCGATTTTATAACGTGGATTGTCAGCCAGACCATTTGGGCGAACACTAGTGAGAACCGGGCTTTGGGATGCCATTTGCAGCAATTGACCCTGAGCCGCCATCAGCGCTTCATGCCCGATTGCCCCGCGATCCTGTAAGCGCAGCTCAAAGCCAAGCGCCTGTCCCAGCTCCGGAATTGGTGGCAGGTTGAATGCGAAGACCCGCCCGTCGCGAACCAGACCGGCAAGCGCTCCATTCGCCCTTTGAATAATGGCACCAACGCTTTGGGTTTCGGGGTCGCGCTCGCTCCAGGGTTTCAGGTTGACAAACGCCAGTCCGGCATTCTGCGCCCGGCCTGCAAAACTGAAGCCGGCGACGGTAAAGATCCCCCGCACCTCATCCTGTTCAAGGAAATAGTCTTCGATTATATTTATCGAATCAATCGTACGCTGCTGGGTTGCACCCGGGGGCAGTTGGTACTGCACGACAACGAATCCCTGGTCTTCCGCCGGCAAGAAGCCACCGGGCAAACGCATAAAAAGAGCCGCCACCAGAACGACGATACCCAGGAACACCACCGTATAAAGCCAGGCATGGCGTGCGGTATGGCCAACCAGCCGGACATAACCCACCGTCAGTCGCCCCAACCCCGATTCGAACCAGCCAAACCATTTTTGCAGCAAGGTTTTATCGTGGGAAGGTTTCAGCAGCCGGCCACACAGCATGGGGCTGAGAATCAGGGCGACCAATACAGAGAGAATCATGGCCCCGGCGATACTCAGGGAAAACTGCCGGTAAATGGCCCCGGTGGAGCCGGGAAAGAAGGCCATGGGAATAAAGACAGCAGAAAGGACGACACCGATGCCCACCAGGGCACTGGCGATCTGCCCCATGGACTTTCGTGTTGCCTCCATCGGGCCAAGCCCATCCTCATGCATAACCCGTTCGACGTTCTCCACCACAACAATCGCATCGTCCACCAGCAGGCCGATGGCCAGCACCAGACCAAACAGGGTGAGCATGTTGATGGAAAACCCGAAGGCCGCCATGATCGCAAACGTGCCCAGCAGCACCACCGGAATTGCGATCGCCGGTATCAGTGTGGCCCGCCAGCTCTGGAGAAACAGCAGCATGACCAGGACCACAAGTGCGACTGCCTCGATAATTGTCTGCACCACCGCGTTGATGGAGGCCTCCACGAAGGGCGCCGTCTGATAGGGATACCGAATCTCCACCCCTTCGGGAAAGTAGGGCCGCAGTTCCTGTAGGCGGGCCTTGACAGCCTCCGTGACACCGAGGGAATTGGCGCCCGGCGCCAGATTGATGCCGAGGCCGGCCGCCGGCTCACCATCATAGAAACTGTCGATCTGGACCGCACCACCGCCCAGCTCGACGCGGGCAACATCCGCCAACCGCACCCGGGAGCCATCGGGCATACTTTTGAGAAGGATGTTACGAAACTCTTCAACTGAGGTGAGCAGGGTCTGGGCAGTGACCGTGGCGTTGAGCTGCTGGCCCTCGACCGCCGGCAACCCTCCCAGTTGACCGGCGGTCACCTGGGCATTCTGCGCCTCAACTGCAGAACTCACATCGGCAACCGTCAGGCCGTAATTATTCAGCGCCGAAGGGTCCAGCCAGATCCGCATCGCATATTCCGATCCGAAAACCTGCACACTGCCGACACCCGTGACCCGTCCAACCGGTTCGGCCAGCTCGGAACTGATGAAATCCGCCAGATCAAGCTTGCTGAGGCGCCCGTCGGTGGAGACGAAGGCCATCACCATCAGAAAGCTGGTACAGGCCTTCTCGACACTGATCCCCTGCTGGCGTACCACGCCAGGGAGCCGCGGTTCAGCCAGCTTCAGCTTGTTCTGCACCTGGACCTGGGCAATATCCGGATCGGTACCGGCCGCAAAGGTGAGAGTAATCGTGGCATGACCCGAGGAATCCGCTGTCGAGCCCATATAGAGCAGGTTGTCGAGACCGGTCATTTCTTGCTCAATGACCTGAACCACGGTATTGGACACCGTATCCGCCGATGCGCCCGGGTAATCCGCCTGAATCTCTACCGCTGGCGGTGCCACCGTGGGATATCTTTGCACCGGCAAAACAAAGATTGCCATGATGCCGGCCAGCATAGCGACAATCGCCAGCACCCATGCAAAAACAGGCCGGGAAATAAAGAAATTGATCATCCGGCGGCTCCCTCTTTGCCCGAGGTGCTGGCACTCGAACTGTCGGCGCCCCCGGCTGGCCCGTTGCTGGCCGGTTGCAAAGGTATATCCGCCGGGACTGGCTTGACCTTGGCACCAGGACTAACCTTTTGCAGCCCCGAGACAATCAGGCGATCACCCGGCTCCAGCCCCTTCTCAACCAGCCAGAAAGCACCAATCGCGCGGTTCGTTTCCAGCTGACGGTTCACGACCTTATCTTCGCTGTTCACCAACATGGCCGTGGCCCCTCCCTGTGGGTTACGGGTTACCCCCTGCTGCGGCGCCAGGATGGCATTTTCCCGAACGCCCTCAGTTAACCTGACGCGCACATACATACCGGGCAAGAGGTCCTCATCCGGGTTGGGGAACACCCCTCTGAGGCTGACCGAGCTGGTGCCCTGATTGACGGTCACATCCGTTACATCGACGCGGCCACGGTGGGGATAGACCGAGCCGTCTTCGCGCAACAAAACGAGCTCGGCACGATCCGAGCCGGTCTGTGGCTCAGAGTCCTTGCTCCGGGAAGAGCGAATCTGCCTGAGTTTATCGACCGGCAGCTGGATATCCACATACATCGGGTCGAGCTGCACCAGGCGAGCCAGCGGCTGGGCCTGGTTGGCGGTGACCAATGCGCCTTCTGTGAACAGTGTCGGGCCTGTGCGTCCGCTGATGGGTGCCTTGACTTCGGTATACTCCAGCTCGATACGTGCGGTTTCCACCATGGCCTCGGAACGCGAAACATTCGCTCGGGCGCTTTCCAGAGCGGCAAGCGCTTCGTCACGCTGACGTTCGCTTACCGCCTTCTTCTTGAACAAGTCCGAGGTGCGCACCCACTCCCGCTGCGCCTGGCGTAGCTCCGCCCGGGCACGTTCCAGTTCCGCCTGAGCTGTTGCATTGGCGGCACGATAACGGTTGGGATCGATACGGTAGAGAACATCGCCTGCATTCACCTCCGCACCCTGTTGAAAAAGCCGTTCCTGCAAAATACCGGTGACCTGCGGTCTCAGTTCAGCGATGCGGTAGGCCGCCGTCCGGCCGGGCAACTCCATCGACAGGGTCACTCGCTGAGGCTGCAACTCTACAACACCCACTTCAGGGGGTGGTGGGGCAGAACCTGAGCCACCCGTCTGATTGGACGAACTGTCGCAGCCGACAAGAAACAATACCATCAACCAGACTGGTAAAATGCGGGCCCCGAACATAGGCGCCACCAGGCTCTTCTCTGTCTGCATGTCACTAACCTCTCAATGAGCGAACGACCCAAAGACCGCATGGAGTATGCGGTCATCTAAAACCAGGTCGAGAGAACGACTGACCCGAACTGATCGAAACTGTCCTGTTCCTCGAATTCCTTGCTGCGCCACAAATAGGTGTACGCCACCTGCCAGCGGTCCCAGGTCAGCGCCGCACCCACCTGGACATCGCCAACCCATTCGCGACGCTCCACGGAATGACTGTCCTCAAAGGTATTGCCATCAAGCAGCAAGTTGTGGGCCATGTAGCGACCTTCTACTTCAGCAAATGTATACCAGCTGAAGCCCTGGTCACGCCGAAAGGACGACCGCCCGCCGTGCGCAGGAGCGACGGAAGGGATGCCGAAACTGCGATCGAGCCCGTCCCCGAAGCGCAGCGCAAGGCCGCTGGAGGCAAAGGTGTACAGGTTGCCCAGCGCAAACCCGGCAGACGGGCCGTATTCCACCTCCAGCCCGGCAAGACCCTGCTGAATGAACCAATTGCGCTCGTAAGCGACATTCACAACCGGCTCATTGTGAAGCTGATTTTCCCAACCCTCCGGCTTTGCTGTCGCAATCAACTCGTGAAAATTCCGCTGGGTCACTTCGGCGCCGGAAGCCGGTCCCACGATGCCCACATCGATCTGCAGGCTTTCTGCCAGCCGCCAGCCATCATGCTGACTCTCGTTTAGTAGCGAGACTCCGCCGAACAACAGGCCGGCGTAAGGACGATCATCCTTAATCAATCTTTCGATTTCAATATCTTCTGGCGTATACATCTGCTGACCGAGGCGATAAGCCACGCCAACCAGGCTACTGGCCGACCAGCCCGGCAGCATTTCCGCGAAACCACGCGACCAGTGCCCCTCAGCGGGCTCAAAGGCCCAGATGCCCTCTACGCCATTGGTATAGTGACCATCGCCACCGGCAGAGAACACGTCGTTTTCCACTTTAAGAGTGAGCAGGCCATCCGCGGAGACCTGTATGGGGGAGGTCGCAAGCACCATGCCCCACCACCAATGGGATTTCACATGTCTGAGCTGCATAGAGACTCCATTGCCAGTGCCGAATCGGACTTGTGGGGAAAAGCGCTTGTTTCCAGGCGTTGCCATGCCCTAGCAGCCTGTCGGACTTAAGGCTAATCTACTGCGCCGGTGGGAAAACGGCTCATATTTCCCGGCTTTTTCGTTGCATAGAACCACTATGCGCCTCAAAATCCAGAAAATCTGCGCTCGCTTTCCCACCTTGCTCGCGACGATTGCTTAAGTCCGACAGGCTGCTAGAAAAGGCGAGCCTCTGTTTCAGCAGCGCTATCGTTACGAGTAAAATCCGCAGCAACCCGAAGCTGCTTGTTCAGTCTAAATTGAACAGAATGAACGATCAAGTTAGAGACAGGCACCGAGAACATTATTCAACATTCTGCACCTGCTCCCGAATCTGCTCTATCAGCACTTTCAGGTCCACTGCGGCGCGTGAAACCCGGGCATCGATGGATTTACTGCTCAGGGTGTTGGCTTCACGGTTGAGCTCCTGCATAAGGAAATCCAGGCGACGGCCGATAGGCTTGTCAGCATTCAGGGTTTCGCGCACTTCCCGGATATGGGCATCGAGGCGGTCGAGCTCTTCGGCCACATCGCTTTTCTGGGCCAGGATGATCATCTCCTGGGCGATGCGGTCCGGGTTCAGCTCCACCTCCGCTTTTTTGAAACGCTCCCGAAGACTTTCTTCCTGAACCCTGAGCAATTCCGGCATCAGGTCCCGCACCTGGCTGACCTGCTCTTCCATGGTGGCCAGTCGCTCATCGAACAGGGGGCTGAGGCGTTTGCCCTCCCCTTCGCGCACTGCCACCAGCTCGTCCAGGGTGCGACGGAACAGCTCACTGGCGGCCTCTTTCGCGGGGCCATAGTCTTTTTCCGGCACGCTCATCACACCGGGCCAGTTCATAATATCCAGGGCGCTGATATGGGCCGGGTTATCCAGGATCCTGTTGATCCGATTGGCGGCATCATTGACCGTGTGCACCAGTTCATCATTGATCTCAAAAGGACGCATGTCACTGTCCCTGGACTGCAGGCGCATGGTGATGTCCACCTTGCCGCGCCCCAGCTTATCCCTGACGATGTCCCGGAAGCTGTTCTCCAGTTCCCGCAACGTATCCGGCAGCCGGAAAGATGGCTCCAGATAACGGTGGTTGACGGTGCGAATCTCGCAGGTGAGGGTGCCCCACTCGGCCTGGGCATCCTCACGAGCAAAAGCGGTCATGCTACGGATCATGGTTTCTCCGGTCTGTCAGGCGATATACCGCAGTCTAACAGGCTGCCGGAGAAAACCACCAACCGGCATCCGGGCGCAGCGTGTTACAATTCGCCAACCCGTCTTCAAACGGGGCAGTCACAACGCCCCACATTCACGATTAGAATCAGGACTCATCTATGCGACCAAGTGGCAGGCTCCCCGAACAGCCCAGAGACATCCGCATCACCCGCAACTTCACCCGCCATGCCGAAGGCTCAGTGCTGGTGGAATTCGGTGATACCAAAGTGATCTGCACCGCCTCGGTGGAGAACAAGGTGCCGCCCTTCCTGCGCGGCGAGGGTCGTGGCTGGATCACCGCCGAATACGGCATGCTGCCCCGCTCCACCGGCAGCCGCATGGGCCGCGAAGCAGCTCGGGGCAAACAGGGCGGACGCACGGTGGAAATCCAGCGTCTGATTGGCCGCTCCCTGCGGGCGGCGGTGGATATGGCCGCGCTGGGTGAACACACCATTGTGATCGACTGCGATGTCATCCAGGCCGACGGCGGCACCCGTACCGCCTCCATCACCGGCGGCTGCGTTGCGCTGGTGGATGCACTGAATCACCTGGTGAAAGAAGGCCGGCTGAAAAAATCCCCTCTGAAGCAAATGGTCGCGGCTCTCTCGGTAGGCATCTACAAAGGCCGGCCGGTCGCAGATCTCGACTACCCGGAAGACTCCGAAGCAGAAACCGACCTGAACGTCGTCATGACCGACCAGGGCGGCTTCATCGAGATCCAGGGCACTGCGGAAGGCGCGCCGTTTGACCAGGGCGAACTGGACAGCATGCTGGGCCTGGCAAAGCCGGCAATTGAAAAACTGTTCGAAATTCAGAAGGAAGCGCTGGAAAGCTAAAAATAGCCCCCGAGGCCTGCAAGGAAGTCTGAGCGGATTCGGGGAGGGAGAACTTTCCCGGACCGTCTCCGGCCATGGATGGCCGGAGCCGAGCTCACATGGGTGAGGCAAGCGTTTATGAAGCGAAGCTTCATGCGCCGCCAAACGACAGCAATCTGTGATTGCTGGCCGGACCCGCTTGCGGGTGCTTGCAGCGTGTCCGGGAAAGTTCTCCCTCCCCGGGTCCGCCGGCACCCAGCTCTGGAGCATCAAAGTCAGATACCAATCTCGATGTCGTAATCCATCACCACCGGCGCATGGTCCGAAAACCGCGTGCCAGCGTCGATCCAGCCATCCAGAATGGTCCGGCGGATACCCGGTGTCAGCAACTGGTAATCCACCCGGATACCAGCATTCCTGCGCCAACCGGCAGCCCACTCCGGCCACCAGGTAAACTGATTGCCCTGTTTGTTAATCTCACGGAACGCATCAATACAGCCCATTTCATCAAACAGCCGGTCCAGCCATGCCCGCTCATGGGGCAGAAATCCGGAAGCATCCAGCTTGTGGTAACGGGCGCTCGCATCCGTCACATGATGAGCCGTCTGAAGGTTGGCACAGAAAATAAACTGGCGACGCTTGCGCAGGGTTTTCTGCATGTGCACGCCAAAGGCATCCATGAATTCGTCCTTGTGGTCGAGCACCGTCAAATCGTTCTCTTCACTGATCAGCTCTTCCTCGCGGCCAAGGGCACAGGGGGCAAGCACACTGGCCACGCTCACCTGGTCAAAGTCCGCCTGCAGGAAGCGGCCTTCCCGGTCCGCCTGCGCATTGGCGAACCCGTACATAATGGCCTTGGGAAAGTGCCGGGTGTAGATGCCCACACCGCCATCCTCATTATTTTCGCCATCAATGAAGTAAGCTTCGTACCCATCAGGGACCAGGTTACGATCCTCGATTTCATGGGCCCTCATGCGGTGATCCTGGACGCAGACCACATCAGCGTTCTGCCTGGCCAGCCACTCGAAGAAACCCTGCTCAATCGCCTGTTCCAGACCATTGACGCTGATTGATACTACCCGCATACGTGTTCCCTGATTCGGTTTCTGTGTATGATACCGTTTTTACACGTTTTTAAAAGAACCAGACCCGCCAGAAGCATCGCCATGTACGACTACCAGAGAGATTTCATCGAATTTGCCATACGCCGCGATGTACTGCGTTTTGGCGAATTCACCCTCAAGTCGGGCCGTACCAGCCCTTATTTCTTTAATGCCGGGCTGTTCAACACCGGAGAGGACCTGCTTCAGCTTAGCAAAGCCTATGCCGCCGCCGTGCAGAAAAGCGGGCTGAATTATGACATGCTTTTCGGTCCTGCCTATAAGGGCATTCCGTTGGCGACGGCCACCGCCATCGCGCTCGCCGAGCAGGGCATCAGCAAGCCGTTTGCCTTTAACCGCAAAGAGAAGAAGGATCACGGAGAAGGCGGTAACATTGTGGGCGCACCCCTGACAGGAAAGGTGCTTATCGTCGATGATGTCATTACGGCAGGTACGGCGATCCGGGAATCGATCGCCATCATCCGTGCCGCCGGCGGCCTCCCGGCGGGTGTGCTAGTGGCCATGGACAGGCAGGAACGGGGTGCCGGGGAACTGTCTGCCATCCAGGAGGTCGAAACAGAGTTCAGCATTCCGGTTGCCAGCATCATCAAGCTGGACCAGGTGCTGGACTACCTGCAAAGCAAGCCTGACTTTACCGACCACGCAAGCCGCGTGGCTGAGTACCGGGAGCGTTACGGAGTCTGACCGCATGCAACACCCTGAGCGCTTGACGCTGGCCACGATCGTTCTGGCTGCTGTTCTGGGCAGCAGCCTGGCCCATGCTTATACCTATCGTTATACCGACGAGAACGGCCGCATGGCGATCAGCAATACCGTCCCCCAGGACGCGGTGAAGCGGGGCTATGAGGTGCTCAACCAGCAAGGCCGTGTCATCAGGAAAGTTGCCCCGGCGCTGACCGAGGAGGAGATTGCAGAGCGTGCAGCCCGTAAGCAGCGGGATAAGGAACTCGAAGAGCAGCGCCGCCAGGATGCCCGGCTACTGGAGCGGTTCACTGGTCCGGACAGCGCCGTCAGGGCCATGCACCGGAAGATCGAGGAGCTTAGCAGTCTTATCCAGCTCAAGCGCGGCAGCATTTCCGTTCTGGAAAATCAGCTACGCAGCGAACAGTCCCGGGCCGCCGACATGGAGCGCCAGGGCCGCGAAGTACCTGAGGGGCTTCTACAGAAAATCGACCGGCTGGAGCAGCAAATCAGCGAGCTGGAGTCGGAAATTGCCAGTCAGCAAGCGGGAATTGACCAGACCCGGCGGGAATTCCTTAAGGATATCCGCCGTCTTGAACAGATTACCGACAAAAAACGGACCCTTCCGCTGGCACGGGATCAAGGCATTCCGGCAAGCTCCGGCGACAAACAATAAAAGACCACCCGGCCAACAGCACAGGTGGTCTTATCAACGCCAGTCAGTACCGGGTAATCAGGCGGTTGTAGATGCCTTTCCGGCACTTGAAGACCTGCTGGCAGCACTCTTGCGTGCTGCCGGCTTCTTCCTGGCGCCAGTGCCGGAAACAGATTTCCTGGCTGATTCGGCTGTTTCTGCAACATCTTCAGCTGTGCCGGCAACCGCACCAGCACCTTCCGCTGCCTCTTTTTCCAGTTTTGCCACCAGGTCAGCGGCAAAGCTGCCGAAACGATTGTTCAGGCTGCGCAATTGCCCGAAGAGGCTGTCACTGTAACCATTATAACGCTCACGCAGTGTCTTCACGCTGTACTCGCGGGCTTCATTTTCCAGCTTTTCGGCATAGTCAAACGGCTTGGCTGCCAGCTTCTTCTGCTGCTCCTCAGCCGCATTGATACCTTTCTCTACGATTTCCTGAAGCTGTTCCTGGTAGGTCTTGAGTTTACCCATGATAACTCTCCTTATTTCTTTGATTTACGGATTTGCGTATTGCAGAAGAACTTTTCTCTTTCAGGGTTACCGCGAACAGTAGAGGTTTAAATTAGAATGTGCATACTAAACGGCGTTCTACCGCTACATCAGACTGTCATTGCAGGCCAATCGTCACTTTGCCAATTGGTAACTTGAGGAATCGAACGGAATTCGCATAATGCGCGGAACTACTTAGCCAGACTCCCCGCATTATTCTGGCGCAAACACGTGACGAAGGATTGCCGCCACCCGGCGATCCCCGAAGGCTGCGAAGACAGCCAGTATCCAGTGCAGAGGATAACCATGATCAGGACTCTACAGACCCGGCTCCGGCCCGCGGCTGCCCCGACTGCGTTAGTGGCGGCCGCTCTCATACTGACCGGTTGCCAGGAAGACCTTGGCACCTCCCCGGCCGCCTTCAGTGACGCTCCCATAGTGGCAGAAGATCGCCTGAATTCAGTCGTCAACTCGGTACGCAAAACCATTGGCGCCCCAGCGGCGCAACCCTCACAATCCGATGACGGCACCATCGGCGTGGATGGATCCACGGTATCCGTGGTCGAAGAAAAGCCGGCTGCAGAGTCGACGTTACCGGTGGAGCCACCGGTACTTGAATGGTCTGCCCCGCTCACCCGGGAAGATGGTTCTTCACTGGCGGATGGCGAAATCCGCGGTTACCAGCTCTACTACCGCCTGCGCCATCAGAAGGATCCCCGGAGGCTGTTCATAAAGCACAACGAGGGAACACGGCTGACCCTCGATGAATTTGATCCGGGGGCATACGAGTTCTCCATCACCACGGTGGATACCGACGGACTGGAAAGCCGTCGCTCAGAGCCGGTAACCGTCAATATAATCTGACCGCTACCGGCACACACGGACTTGCCAGAGCGACAGCCCCTCTCTCAAGGGGCTGTCGCTCTGGGGACCGGGCTTCAGGTGCTGCTTACCACTTGAACAGCACCCAACTGGGCACCAGCATTCCTGACCGGTCTTCCCGGATCCAGCCACCACCATCGGCAGGCACCAGGTAGTACGGTTTACCGGCCTCTGGCACTACCTTGATTTCGGTCAGCTGCCCATTGACCCGGTATTCGTAATAGGTGGCATCCTCAGTACCACGAATCACGATCTGGTCATTACTGGCCGGAGGCTGGTAATCAGGAATCACCACCGGCTCTTCCGGTGTTTTGACACCCGCCCCTTCTGCCTGCTCCTGCGCCACGGCAGACCATGCAACCAGCCCCAGGACCATTGCCACTGCCGGGAAAACGATTCGCTTCATTTTCATGATACCCTTTTGTCCATCAATGGCCTGAGCATTGCACAGGCCGGAAAACGCTTCAATGACAATCCGGAATTGTTTGACATGAGCCAGCAGAAAACACCCCCGGTCGTCCTCGTGGACGGCTCATCCTACCTGTTTCGGGCCTACCATGCCCTGCCGCCCCTGACCACCAGCAAGAATCACCCTACCGGTGCGATCAAAGGCGTGATCAGCATGCTGCGCAAGCTGGAGCAGGACTTTCCCGGATCGAAGATGGTCGTGGTGTTTGATGCCAAGGGCAAAACCTTCCGCCATGAGATGTACGAAGACTACAAAGCCAACCGACCACCCATGCCGGAAGACCTTGCAGTACAAATTCAGCCAATCCACGAAATTGTCCGGGCCATGGGCCTGCCGCTGCTGGTCGTAGACCAGGTGGAAGCGGACGATGTGATTGGCACCCTGGCCCACGAAGCGACCAGCAAGGGCATCGACGTGGTGATTTCCACCGGCGACAAGGACATGGCGCAGCTGGTCAGCGACCATGTCACCCTGATCAATACCATGACTGAAACCACCATGGACCGGGGAGGCGTAGTGGAGAAATTCGGCGTAAAGCCGGAGCAGATCATCGACTACCTGGCACTGGTGGGCGACAAGGTGGACAACATTCCGGGGGTGAACAAGTGCGGCCCGAAAACCGCCGTGAAATGGCTGAACGAGCATGGCGACCTGGACACCATCATAGGGCACGCTGACCAGGTAAAAGGCAGGATCGGAGAGCACCTTCGGGAGGCGCTGGACACCCTGCCCCTGAGCCGGGAACTGGCCACTATCCGGACCAATGTGGATCTGGATTTCGGCCTGGAGGATCTCAACCTGCGCAAACAGGATGACGATGCCCTGCTGGCGTTGTTCCGGGAGTATGAATTCCGCAGCTGGATTGCCGAACTGGAAAACAGCAGTCGCGACAACCCCAAACCGGAAGCACCCCGCCAAACCATCGAGCGCAACTACAGCATCATCACCGATCAAAAGGAACTGGATGACTGGATCGACCGGCTGGGCAAGGCCGAATATTTTGCCTTCGATACCGAAACCACCAGCCTGCGTTACATGGATGCAGAAGTAGTGGGTGTGTCGTTCGCCATCCGGCCCGGCGAGGCCGCCTATGTGCCGCTCGCCCACGACTATATGGACGCCCCCGAACAGCTGGACCGGCACAAGGTGCTGGAGCAGCTGCGCCCGTTGCTGGAAGATCCGGACACTGCCAAGGTGGGTCAGAACCTGAAGTACGACAAGAACGTGCTGGCCAACCACGGCATTACCCTGGAGGGGATCGCTGAGGACACCATGCTGGAGTCTTATGTGCTGAACTCGGTATCCGGCCGGCACGACATGGACAGCCTGGCAAAGCTCTACCTGGACGAGCAGACCACCAGTTTTGAGTCCATCGCCGGCAAGGGTGCCAGGCAGCTGACCTTTAACCAGATTTCCCTGGATATAGCCGGCCCCTACGCCTGCGAAGATGCAGATATCACCCTGCGCCTGCACCAGGAACTTCGCCCCCGGCTGGCCGACACCGGTCGCCTGCAGGAAGTGTACGAGAAGATTGATCTGCCGCTGGTACCGGTGCTCTCCAGGATGGAGCAACGGGGCACAATGATCAATGCCGCCACCCTGCGCAATCACAGTCAGGAACTGGCGGTGCGCATGGCAGAGTTGGAAAAGGAAGCCCACGAAGAAGCCGGCGAGAAGTTCAACCTGGGCTCCCCCAAACAGTTGCAGGCCATTTTCTACGGGAAGATGGGACTGCCGGTCATCAAGAAGACCCCCAAGGGCGCGCCATCCACCGCAGAACCGGTGCTGCAGGAGTTGGCCCACGAGCACAGGCTGCCCCGCCTGATCCTGGAACACCGCAGCCTGAGCAAGCTCAAGTCCACCTACACGGACACGCTGCCGGAGCTGATCCACCCCCGTACCGGCCGCATCCACACCTCCTATCATCAGGCTGTGACCGCCACCGGCCGGCTGTCCTCCTCGGAGCCCAACCTGCAGAACATTCCGATTCGTACCGAGCAGGGACGCCGCATCCGTCAGGCTTTCGTGGCATCTGAGGGCTACAAGCTGATCGCAGCGGACTACTCCCAGATCGAGCTGCGTATCATGGCCCACCTGTCCGGTGACAAGGGCCTGCTGAAAGCCTTCGAGAATGGCGAGGACATCCACAAGGCCACAGCGTCCGAGGTGTTCGGAGTGACACTGGATGAAGTCAGCGCCGACCAGCGCCGCAGCGCCAAGGCCATCAACTTCGGTTTGATCTACGGCATGTCTGCCTTCGGTCTGTCACGGCAATTGGATGTGGGTCGTAACCAGGCCCAGGAATACATTGACCGTTATTTCGAGCGTTACCCCGGTGTCCTGAAATACATGGACGACATCCGCAAACAGGCCCACGAGGTTGGCTTCGTGGAAACCCTGTTCGGTCGGCGCCTGTATCTGCCCGAAATCAATGCCCGCAACAAACAGATGCAGCAGGCCGCAGAGCGCACCGCCATCAACGCTCCTATGCAGGGAACCGCGGCGGATATCATCAAACGGGCTATGATCGAAGTCGACATCTGGCTGCGTGACCAGCACGCGGACGAGGCCCGTATGACCATGCAGGTTCACGACGAACTGATCGTGGAAGTAAAGGAATCCGCCCTGGACAAGGTCCGGGACGGGCTGGTGAAACAGATGTCAGCTGCGGCGGAACTGGCCATTCCCCTGGTGGTGGATGCCGGCGTCGGTGACAACTGGGACGAAGCCCACTGATTCGACTATCCTGACTGGCCCGGCCGGCTTCCATACTCCAAAACGGGGCAACGCTCCTTCTTCTTGCACCGTCGAGTGACACGGCAGCCGCTTTGCCATCCGGCCTTGTCCCCACCAGGGACTCTGGAAACCGCTTGGCCGGCGGCCTAAAGGCCATGCCGCGAATAACGGCATAAAATTCGCATCCTGAGCATTGTCGGTTGCCGGGTTCGCACCATAACGAACTGCAACCATGTTGTGACACATCTTCCGAGGCCGTAACCATGAATACTCTGGCATCTGAACGAGGCTGGCTCCTGGACCCTCATCTGCTGAAACTGGTGCACCAGTGCCGCCGGCTTATTCATTCCGAGTTCGGCGTCAAACTTCATCTCACCGAGCAGCATCTTGAACAGCAACTGGCGGACTATGCGGGGAAAAGCCGCTCCGGCCACCTGATCCGGACATGGGAAACGCTCAAGGCGCAGGTACCGCAACTGCAACGGGATTCGGAAAACACGGAAGAAAGAGAAAATCCAAAGCGGATGTATCGCGGTCAGGCGATTGCCGATGGTCAGCCCGCGAGAGCGGTTGAGGAAGGAGAGCCGAAAGACGGCACGCCACCGCGGAAAAAAAAGGTGATCTACCGCGGCCAGGTGATTGGCTGACGGCTCTGCCCCCAGCCCCACATTCACACAATTCGCGTCAGTCGTCCTGAATCGTCAGCCTGTCGACGCTGGAGGACAGCTTGCCGGACCCCTCGGCATCCGCACCCAGCTTGATCATCAGTCGCAGATCATTGGCGGAGTCCGCGTGGGCCAGGGCATCCTCGTAGGTGATCGAGCCCTCGGAATAGAGCTGATACAGCGCCTGGTCAAATGTCTGCATGCCGGTTTCCGTGGATTTGCTCATCAATTCCTTGAGCTTGTGCACTTCACCCTTACGAATAATATCAGCGGCCAGCGGGCTGTTGATCAACACCTCAATCACGGCCTTGCGCCCATTACCGTCCGGCGTGGGCACCAGTTGCTGGGCCACAATGGCCTTAAGGTTGAGAGACAGGTCCATCCAGATCTGGTTGTGCTGCTCCGGCGGGAAAAACTGGATAATCCGGTCCAGGGCCTGGTTGGCATTGTTGGCGTGGAGGGTGGCCAGACACAGGTGGCCAGTCTCCGCGAACTGTACCGAGTACTCCATGGTCTGCCGGGTACGCACCTCCCCGATCAGGATCACATCCGGGGCCTGGCGCAGGGTGTTTTTCAGCGCCACCTCGAAGCTCTCGGTATCAATGCCCACCTCGCGCTGGGTGACAATACACCCTTGGTGCTGGTGTACGAACTCAATCGGGTCTTCAATGGAAATGATGTGGCCGCGACTGTTGCGGTTGCGGTGGCCAACCATCGCCGCCAGGGATGTGGACTTACCGGTACCGGTGGCCCCCACAAACATGATCAGGCCCCGCTTTACCATGGCCAGATCCTTGATGATTTCCGGCAGCGCCAGATCATCCAGCTGCGGAATCTTTACCTCGATCCGCCGCAGCACCATGCCACAGACATTACGCTGGAAGAAGGCACTCACCCGGAAACGGCCTACGCCCCGGGCGCTGATGGCGAAGTTGCACTCATGGGTATCCTCGAATTCGGTCCGCTGCTTCTCGCTCATGGCGCCGTATACGAATTCCCGGACCTGCTCCGGAGTCAGGGCGCTCTTGGTGACCGGGTGAACCTTGCCGTTTATTTTCATGCTGGGGGGCACGCCGGCGGTAATAAACAGGTCTGAGCCGCCTTTTTCCACCATCAGCCGTAACAGTTTTTCGAATTCCATCGTTCACCTACCCATTCAAACTTTGGGGCCGGGCCGCGCCAGGGGGAGCTGCCTTCATACTCCGTGGAGCGTCCGGCTCTGCAACCCGGTTATCAGAAGTTATCCGGCATCTTTGCTTTGGCCCGCGCCGCTTCACGGGAAATCAACCCCTTCTGCAACAGCCGCTCCAGGCACTGATCCAGGGTCTGCATGCCCAGCGAACCCCCGGTCTGGATGGAGGAGTACATCTGGGCGATCTTGTCTTCCCGGATCAGGTTTCGGATGGCAGAGGTGCCGATCATGATTTCGTGGGCGGCGATCCGGCCTCCACCCATTTTCTTCATCAGGGTCTGGGAAATTACCGCCTGCAGTGACTCCGACAGCATGGAGCGCACCATGGATTTCTCTTCCGCCGGGAACACATCCACCACCCGGTCGATGGTCTTGGCTGCCGAGGTGGTGTGCAGGGTACCGAATACCAGGTGGCCGGTTTCAGCGGCAGTCAGTGCCAGACGAATGGTTTCCAGGTCCCGTAGTTCGCCCACCAGGATAATATCCGGGTCTTCACGCAGGGCCGAGCGCAGTGCCTCGTTGAAGCCCAGGGTATCGCGGTGCACTTCCCGCTGATTCAACAGGCACTTTTTGGATTCGTGCACGAATTCGATGGGGTCTTCGATAGTGAGGATATGCTCGTAACGGGTCTCGTTGATGTAGTCGATCATCGCGGCCAGGGTGGTGGACTTACCGGAACCGGTCGGCCCGGTGACCAGCACCAGCCCACGGGGCACCGATGAAATATCCTTGAAAACCTGGCCCATGCCCAGATCTTCCATGGTAAGCACCTTGGAAGGAATGGTCCGGAACACGGCTCCGGCACCCCGGGCCTGGTTGAAAGCGTTAACACGGAAGCGCGCGACACCAGGCACCTCGAAGGAGAAGTCAGTCTCGAGGAATTCTTCGTAGTCCTTGCGCTGCTTGTCGTTCATGATGTCGTAAATCAGCCCATGCACTTCCTTGTGTTCCATCGGAGGCAGGTTGATACGACGCACATCACCATCAACACGAATCATGGGCGGGAGGCCGGCGGAAAGGTGGAGGTCCGACGCACCCTGTTTGGCCGAGAAGGCAAGCAGTTCAGTTATATCCATAGATTTCCCCGGAAGGTTTTTCTTTTTTTCCAGTAACACGTTATCCGGGCCGGATGTCACCGGGGATCACTTGGCAATTCAGTGACCTGCGGTTAACGTAAGCCAACGCCGGAATCATCAGACAGGTACTATGAGCAGCATAGCAGACAACATCGGGAGCGTAACCCGACGCATACAAAAAGCAACAATGACGGCCGGCCGGGCACCGGGCAGCGTGTGGCTGCTGGCGGTCAGCAAGGCCCGACCGGCCGCTGATCTGCGGGAAGCCTGGCAGGCCGGCCAGCGGCTTTTCGGCGAGAGCTACCTGCAGGAGGCGCTGGTCAAAATGGTGGAACTGGAAGATCTGCCAGACCTCGAGTGGCACTTCATCGGCCCCATCCAGTCCAACAAAACCCGCCAGATTGCGTCGGCGTTCCATTGGGTACACAGCGTCGACCGGCTCAAGATTGCCCGGCGTCTGAGTGAGCAGCGGGAGGCCCGGTTGCCTCCCCTCAACATCTGCATTCAGGTCAACATTGACCGGGAGGGCAGCAAAGCCGGCTGCCTGCCCGAGGAAGTGAAGGAACTGGCCACAGCCATCACTGAACTACCCAACCTGAACCTGCGCGGACTGATGGCTATTCCCGACCCCCGGGCCACGCAACAGGAGCGCGACGGCAGCTTCCGCCGTATGGCGGATTTACTGCAGCACTGTCAACAACAGTTGCCGGGTGCGACGGGCCTCGACACCTTGTCCATGGGCATGTCCGGGGATCTGGAGGATGCGATCCGGGAAGGGGCCACCATCGTGAGGGTAGGCACCGATATTTTCGGCTCGCGCCCGGTCCAGCGCTGAAACGCGCCTGACCTGTTATCATCACACTCCCGACGACTGAACTGACACTGGAGCAATACGTTGAGCACATCACCGACCATCTCGTTTATCGGTGCCGGCAATATGGCCAGCGCCATTATTGGCGGCATGCTGGACAACGGCTACAAGGCTGGCAGCATCTGGGTTAGCGCACCGGACGATCAGCAGCTGCAAAATCTTCGTGACCGTTTCGGGGTGAGTGTGACGACCGACAATCGCCACTGCGCCCAGCAGGGCGACATAGTTGTACTGGCGGTCAAACCCCAGGTAATGCGACAGGTTTGCCAGGACATTGCCCCGGTGGTGCAGAACACCCGGCCGTTGCTGGTATCTATCGCTGCCGGGCTGGAATCCGACACCCTGGACGAATGGCTGGGGGGCGGCACTCCCCTGGTACGGGTGATGCCGAACACTCCCTCCCTGGTTGGCAAGGGGGCCGCCGGACTCTATGCCAACGACCGGGTCAGCGAGCAGCAGAAGGCTGACACAGAATCCATTTTCAGCAGCATTGGCATGGCCCGGTGGGTCAATGACGAAGCCATGCTGCACGCAGTAACTGCACTGTCCGGCAGCGGCCCAGCCTACTTCTTCCTGTTACTCGAGGCACTGGAGGATGCAGCCACTGACGCCGGCATGGCGGCAGACACCGCCCGCCAGCTGGCAATCCAGACCATGGCAGGCGCCGCTGAAATGGCCGGCAGGAGTGAGCATGATCCGGCGCAGCTCAAGCGAAATGTCATGTCACCCGGCGGCACCACCGAGCGGGCAATCCAATGCTTTGAAGACGGCGGCCTGCGAAATCTGGTAAAAGAGGCCTATCAATCTGCCTTCCGCCGCTCAGGCGAACTGGCAACGGAACTGTCCGGCAAATAACCGACGACCACACTGACCCAATGGAGACACGGCTTCATGCTGGCTGAAATTGTCATTACCGTTCTGCTCATTGCCTCCACTTTCTATATGACTGTGGTGCTACTGCGCTTTTTGCTGCAACTGGCCCGGGCGGATTTTTATAATCCCATCACCCAGTTCGTGGTCAAGGCCACCAACGCACCTCTGCGACCGCTGCGTAAAATCATCCCCGGCTGGGGTGGCATTGACGGTGCCTCGCTGGTGCTGGCCGTCCTGATCCAGGCGATCACCTTTTTTCTGATCCTGATCGCCCTCAATGGCGGCATTCCGGCCATCAACCCGCTGACCCTGCTGACCTGGTCGGTACTTAACATTCTCGACCTGATTGTGAAGATCTACTTCTGGTCAGTGATTGCCGTGGTCGTTGTCAGCTGGATCGCCCCCACCAGCCATCACCCGGCCATTCAACTGGTGGCCCAGCTTACCGAGCCGGTGATGCGCCCGGTACGCAACATGATGCCCTCCATGGGCGGGCTGGACCTTTCGCCGATCATCGTGTTTCTGATTCTGAACGTGATGTCCGTGGTGATTAACCACATGAAGATGTCGGCAGGACTCGGTGCCATCGGTCTGGGAATGTAGACCCGTTCCGCAAAATACAACCGGTTACAATTTAACCCGTCGTATTTCGCTATAGTTGACGAGGTGCTGTGGGCGCACCTGACCGAAAACGGGCGGAAGTCCGCCGGGCATCGGCAGCGGGCAAAAAATAATGGCAGAAGGGTCCGGAGATGCATACACAAGGGAGTCTGTCACACCAGGTTGAGGCCTATCACAACTGGAAGAAGGAACTGATCCGCCAGATCAGCCGCTACCGGTTGTGGTTGCAGGATAATAACCTGTTCACTGATGACATCAGCCAGCGCATCCGCCACGGGCTGGAGCTGCTCATTGAGGACGAGCTGACCATTGCCTTTGTGGGTGAGTATTCCCGGGGCAAGACAGAGTTGATCAACGCCCTGTTCTTCGCGGAATTCGGTCAGCGCATGCTGCCCTCCCAGGCGGGCCGCACGACCATGTGTCCCACCGAACTGTTCTTTGACCGCACCGAAAATGCCAACTACCTTCTGCTGCTGCCCATCGAGACCCGCACCGAAGAACATTCTCTGCAGGAGCTCCGTCGACAGCCAGCCCGGTGGATCCGCCACGAGCTGGACCAGTCCACTCCCGATGTCATGCGTGAAGTGCTGGCGGAAGTAGCACGCGTCAAGAGTGTCACGCCTGCCGAAGCCCGGGCCCTGGGTTTTGAGGAAGGCAACCTGGAACACGACCGGGAAAATCCGGACCAGGTGCTGGTGCCCGCCTGGCGCAATGCCCAGATCAGCATCCGTCATCCACTGTTCGAGCGGGGCTTGCGGATTCTGGACACGCCAGGCCTGAATGCCCTGGGCTCCGAGCCGGAACTGACCATCAGCATGCTGCCCGCTGCCCATGCGGTGATTTTCCTGCTCAGCGCTGATACTGGTGTCACCGCCAGTGATATGACCATCTGGAAGGAATACATCGACACCCGCAATGCCGACCACCGGGCCGGCCGTTTCGCGGTGCTGAACAAGATCGACGTGCTGTGGGACGACCTGCAGGGAGAGGAACATACCCGCAAGGCGGTGGACAATGTGATCGGCTACACAGCCGACCACCTGGGCATTCGGGAAAGGGATGTGATCCCGCTCTCCGCCAAACAGGGCCTGACTGCCCGCGTAAAAAAGGATGAGGCCCTGTTCGAACGGTCCAATCTGGGCCACCTGGAACAGCTGATCATTGATCGCATCCTGATCCACAAGGAACAGCTGATCACCCAGAGCCTGATCAATGACATGCTGGGCATGCTGCAGAACAGCCAGGCCACCATGCAGACCCGGCTGGAGTCTCTGCAGGACGAGCACAAAGCCTGTTCCGGCGACACCATCGACAAAACCGCCCTGCGCAGGCTGGCCGAAAGAGCCCAGAGGGATTATGACTTCTACTACAAAAAACTGATCACGCTACGCTCCAGCCGGCGACTGATGGATTCCCAGGGGGACATCCTCAGGAAACTCGTCAGCGAGGACCGGTTGGAGGAGCATGCGCAGCGGATCCGTGAGCAAATGGCAGGCAGCTGGACCACCGCAGGCATGAATCGCTGCATGGACGGTTTCTTCGAGCTGCTGGAGAACGACCTCAACAATCTGATGAGCGAAGGCAAACTGGCCGAGAAAATGGTCAATGCCATCTATCGACGCTATAACGAAGACACCCGTGCCCGTCACCTGGAACCGATTCCTCTGCGCGCCGGCCGCCATGTGATTGCCGTCCGCGAACTGCGCAAGAAAGCCGGCCGCTTCCGCCTCAGTCCCAGGAACCTGCTGACCGAACAGTCTTTGCTGGTGCGCCGATTTTTCAATGTCATGGTAGGCGAGGCACGAACCCTGCACCGGCGGGTGCGGGAAGATGTGGACCGTTGGCCCTCCGAGGCACTGCTCCCGATCATGCAATACTCCCTGGAGCAGAAGCAGTTGCTGGAGCACCAGATCCGCCGCCTGCGAGACATGGCGCGCAATGACCGGGACACCCGCGCCGAACGGGCCCGGCTGGACAACAGCATCAGCGACCTGAAGCGGCAACTGCAACTGTCCGATGCCATTGCCAGGCAGATCCGAAAACCGGCACCCACGCTGATCCAGCAAAAGGTGGTCAACATATCCGGCGCGCTGCAATAAAGGCGGTTGCAGGGTCCGGCAGGGGGCATTAGACTGGCGGGCTACGACCCTATCAGGAAAGACCCACACCCATGCCGGAAACCCTGCCCAAGGATTCTGTGGGGATCGTCACCCCCCAGGCACAGACCTTTGCCGCACCCGTTACTCTCGATTGCGGGCAGGCCCTCGATCAGTACCAGTTGGTTTACGAAACCTACGGCGAGCTGAACAGCGATGCCAGCAATGCCGTGCTGGTCTGCCATGCCCTGAGCGGCCATCATCACGCCGCCGGCTACCACAGCATGGACGAGCGCAAGCCCGGCTGGTGGGACAGCTGCATAGGCCCCGGAAAACCAATTGATACCAAACGCTTTTTCGTGGTTTGTCCAAATAATATCGGTGGCTGTCACGGCAGCACCGGACCGGCCAGCATTGACCCCGCCACCGGCAAGCCCTACGGCCCGGATTTTCCGGTGGTGACCGTCGGCGACTGGGTACGCACCCAGTCCCTGCTGGCCGATCGACTCGGCATCGATCAATGGGCCGCCGTGGTAGGGGGATCGCTTGGTGGCATGCAGGCCATGCAGTGGAGCATGGATTATCCCGAACGGCTGAGACATGCCGTGATCATTGCTTCAACTCCCCGGCTGACGGCCCAGAACATCGCTTTCAATGAAGTGGCTCGTCGCGCCATCACATCAGACCAGGAATTCCACGAGGGCCGTTATTACGAGCACAACACCCTGCCCCGCCGCGGCCTGATGCTCGCCCGCATGGTGGGGCACATCACCTATCTGTCGGATGCCTCCATGGGCGAGAAGTTCGGCCGGGAACTGAGGGACCAGGCCTACAAGTTCGGCTACGACGCGGAGTTCCAGGTAGAGAGTTACCTGCGTTACCAGGGGGAGCGGTTCTCGGAATCCTTCGACGCCAACACCTACCTGCTGATGACCCGGGCGCTGGATTATTTCGATCCGGCCCATGAGTACGGCGGCGATCTGGCCAAAGCCCTGGCTCCTGCAAAATGCCAGTTCCTGGTACTGTCTTTCAGCACGGACTGGCGCTTTGCACCGGCACGCTCCGAGGAAATGGTCAATGCCATGATCGCGGCCCGCAAACCGGTCAGCTACGCGGAAATTGATGCGCCCTGGGGCCACGATGCCTTCCTGATCCCGACACCCAGGTACACCGAGGCTTTCACCGCCTACATGGACCGTGTTGCAAGGGAGTCAGGTGCATGAGACCGGATCTTGAAATTATCCAGACGTGGATCAGGCCGGAAGCCCATGTGCTTGATCTGGGCTGCGGTGACGGCACCCTGCTGCACTACCTGCAGGAAAACCGGCAGGCCACCGGATTCGGCCTGGAAATCAACCCGGATCACATCACCACCTGCATGGGGCGCGGCGTGAACGTGATCGAACAGAACCTGGACACCCAGGGGCTGGGCAACTTCGAAGACCGGAGCTTCGACGTAGTGCTGATGACCCAGGCCCTGCAGGCGGTGCGCCGCCCGGACATGGTGATCGAGGAAATGCTGCGGGTCGGCTCCGAGGGCATCGTGACCTTTCCCAACTTTGCCCACTGGCGACTGCGCTGGGGTCTGACCCTGAGCGGCCGCATGCCGGAGTCCGAGGCTCTGCCCTACAAGTGGTACAACACACCCAACATCCGGCTTTGCACCTTCAAGGACTTTGAGGCACTGTGCCATCAGAAAGGCATCAAGATCCGCAGTCGCCGGGTAGTGGATGGCCAGCATCAGAACAGTTGGCTGGCCCGCATATGGCCGAACCTGCTCGGTGAAATTGCCATCTACCGTATAGCCAGAAAGGAGCAGTGACATGATCAGACAACGATGCTTGCAAGGCATACTGGCCACCATGCTCGGTCTGGTGAGCCTGAGCACGCTGGGCGGTTCCAAAGACTTCGGCGACAAACAGGTGCTGTACAGTGTTTTCCCCAGTACCTTCCTGAGCCCGGAAGTCGCAAAGGCCAACAACCTGCAACGCAGCGGCGGTATCGGTGTGGTGAGCATTTCCATCATGGAGGAAACCGGAGAGAACGCCATGCAGCCACTCTCCGGTCAGGTCGAAGGCCAGGTCAGCAACGATATACAGCAAATACGTCAGCTCGGCTTCCGTCGGGTTACCGAGGGTGAGGCGGTGTACTTTATTGCCCAGTACCAGTACAGCTCCGGTGAACTCATGACTTTCAACATCACCGTCCGGCCCACGGGAACGGATAAAGAGCTGGCCCTGCGTTTCTCCCATACCCTGTTCAATGACTGATATGACCAGAGACTCCTCACAGCTGGTGATTGCCAGCAACAATCAGGGCAAGATTGCCGAATTCCGGGACCTGCTCGCCCCACTGGGTCTCACGCCGGTTGGCCAGGCGGAGCTGGGAGTGAGCGAGGCGGAAGAGCCGGCGGTCACCTTTATCGAGAATGCGCTGCTCAAAGCCCGCCATGCGGCCCGGGAAACGGGCCTGCCCGCCCTTGCCGATGATTCCGGACTGGCGGTGGACTGGCTGGGGGGCGATCCGGGTGTGCGCTCCGCCCGCTTTGCCGGAGAAAACGCAAGCGATGCAGACAATGTGCAGCTGTTGCTGGAACGCCTGCACGGGGTTGCCGAAGCACAACGCACCGCCCAGTTTCATTGCGTACTGGTATTCCTGCGCCACGCCGAGGACCCGGTACCGGTCATCAGTCACGGTCGCTGGGAAGGCCGCATTCTGGAACATCCCCGGGGCGAAGGCGGGTTCGGATACGACCCGGTATTCCTGGCCCCGGAGCACCACTGCAGTGCGGCTGAACTGGGCCGGGACGAGAAAAGCCGCATCAGCCACCGGGGCCGGGCACTTCGTGGCCTGATGGCCAGCCTTCAGGCACCGGGAATGCACGGCAACCCCGATGCCTGACCCAGCCAGTCCGGCACTGCCACCCCTCAGTCTTTACATCCATGTGCCCTGGTGTGTCCGCAAGTGCCCCTACTGCGACTTCAACAGCCATGCGGCAGAGGAGACCCTGCCCGAGCAGGCCTACCTGAACGCCCTGCTCGAGGACCTGGAACAGGATCTGACCCTGGCCGGCGACCGGCCCATCGCAACGATTTTCATCGGCGGCGGCACGCCATCGCTAATGTCCGGGGGTTTCTATCAGGAACTACTGGATGCCCTGCAAACCCGTCTGAGCTTCCTGCCGGATGCAGAAATCACCTTGGAAGCCAACCCCGGTACGCTTGAGCAGGGCCGCTTCGAGGCCTTCCGGGCCGCTGGCATCAACCGCCTGTCGCTTGGCATACAGAGTTTCAATGACCGGCACCTGCAAGCCCTGGGACGCATACACGATTCCGACGCCGCCCACCGGGCCATCGAAGCAGCCCACAGAGCCGGCTTCGAGAATTTCAACCTGGACCTGATGCACGGCCTGCCCGGCCAGGATCCGAAAGATGCCCTTGCGGACCTGGAAGCCGCCCTGGCCTGGCAACCACCACATCTGTCCTGGTACCAGCTGACCCTGGAACCGAACACCGAGTTCTACAGTCGCCCACCCGACCTGCCAGAGGACGATGACCTGGCCGAAATCCAGGATCGCGGAGCGGCCCTGCTGACCGCCTATGGAATGAGCCGCTACGAGGTATCAGCATGGAGCCTGTTGGGACAGGAGTCCCGCCATAACCTGAATTACTGGACCTTCGGGGATTACCTCGCGCTTGGAGCAGGCGCTCACGGCAAGATTACCGGGCGCGCCGGCGCGATTACCCGTTACTGGAAAACACGTCAGCCGGAGGCCTACCTGCAACGCATCGGCAGCCGCACCGCCGGCCGCAAGGAGATTGCACAGGACGACCTGCCCCTGGAGTTCATGATGAATGCTCTACGCCTGAGTGGCGGGGTGGAGGAATCCCTGTTTTTCCGGCGCACCGGTTTACCCATCGAGTCAGTCAGGGTAAAACTTGCACAATTAAGGGATAAAAAGTTACTGGTGCCGGATCGACTGCAAGCCACCGATCTGGGCCAGCGTTACCTGAATACGGTGCTGGAGCAATTTCTGTGATGTCCCCCGGACAAACGCTGCACCCAATGGCCCCCGGCGCTCCACGGGAGTCTGCCGGCAGCGGAGGCGACCGGCAAGCTCCGGGCCTCCCGCTGACAGCGAAGGATCCGCAGCAGGCACCGCTTACCTGAGCATGCCTTGCATGCTTTGATAGTGCCCGCCAGCCATCAGTTGGTTCGGTGGAACAGCAGGTCCCAGACTCCGTGACCACGCTCCTCGCCACGTTTCTCGAACTTGGTCACCGGCCGGTAGTCGGGTTTCGGGGCGTACTGACCAGGTTCCATAGAGTTGGCGAAACCCTCGGAATCACTCATCACTTCCATCATGTGCTCGGCGTAGTTTTCCCAGTCTGTGGCGAGGTGCAGCACACCGCCTACCCGCAGCTTGTGGCGGATCCTCTGGATAAATTCCGGCTGGATCAGGCGCCGCTTGTGGTGGCGCTTTTTGTGCCAGGGGTCCGGGAAAAACACCATCACACGATCCAGGCAGGCATCCGGCAGGCAAAGGTCAATCACATCGTTGGCATCGATGTTGTAGATCCGTACATTCTCCAGACCGCGCGCCTCGATTTCCTTGAGCAAGGCGCCAACACCCGGCGGGTGGACCTCAACGCCAATGAAATCCTGCTCCGGCGCGGCTTCTGCCATCTCGGCCAGGGAATGCCCCATGCCGAAGCCTATCTCCAGGTTCAGCATGGCATCCCGTCCGAAAATCTCGCGCGGGTCGATCATGCCCTGCTCCCGCGTGAGCCCGTAAACCGGCCAGCTCCGATCAAAGGCTTTCTTCTGACCTTCAGTCATGCGGCCCTGACGCAACACAAAACTGCGGACCCCCCGACGGGTGGTAACGGGCGTGTCGCTTTTCTGGTCAGTCATCGGTTTTCCTCATTGTCTGAACGCATGATTACTATACCAAAGAGTCTATCAGATGCCGCCCCGCTTCACCCTGCGGCGGGGATTTATACCGACTGTTTACGGTCCAGTTTCCGATACCCCAGGGCTTCCACCAGATGGGATTGGGACACCTCCTCGCAGCCATCCAGGTCCGCCAGGGTGCGGGCCACCCGCAGTATCCGGTGCAACGCCCGGGCCGACAGGCCCAGCCGGTCCATCGCCGAAGACAGCAATTGCTCCCCTTTGCTGTCCAGCCGGGTGGCATCCCGCAAGGCATTGCCGGCCAGCAGGGCATTGATCTGGCCCCGGGCCATCTGGCGCTGTCGTGCCTTTGCCACTCGCTCCCGGACTCCCTCGCTGGATTCACCATCCGGCTGGGTTCGCAGCAGCACATCACCACTCTGAACAGGCACTTCCACATGCAGGTCAAACCGGTCGAGCAAAGGGCCGGAAATTTTCGAGCGGTAGCGGGCCACCTGCTGGGGACTGCACTGGCAGTCAATGGACGGATGTCCGGAGTAGCCACAGGGACAAGGGTTCATGGCACCGACCACCTGAAACCTGGCCGGATAGGTGACCTGCCTTGCCGCACGACTGATCGACACTTCACCAGACTCCATTGGCTCCCGCAGCACTTCCAGTACCTTGCGGTCAAATTCCGGCAACTCATCCATGAAGAGCACACCACGGTGCGCCAGGGAGATCTCCCCGGGGCGGGGGTTGCTGCCACCACCCACCAGCGCCACCGCGGATGCCGTGTGGTGCGGCGCCCGGTAAGGCGGCCTGCGCCAGCTCTGCTTGCCACTGAGCAGACCTGCCACAGAGTGTACACTCGCCACCTCCAGAGCGGCTCCGGTGGATAATGGCGGGAGAATACCGGGCAGCCGACTGGCGAGCATGCTCTTGCCGGTACCCGGTGGCCCGAACATCAGCAGATTGTGGCCCCCGGCAGCGGCCACTTCCAGTGCCCGGCGGGGCACATGCTGGCCCCGCACGTCAACCAGATCCGGCCCCTCGGCGACCACATCGGTCTCGTCACCAGCGGTGACAACATCCAGAGCGCCGCGCTCGCAGAAATATTCGCAGGTTTGAAGTAATGTCGTGGCGGCAAGCACGTCGCCCTCGCTGGCGAGAGCCGCTTCCTCTGCGTTGGCGGAGGGAATCAGCAGCCGCCGGCCCGCCTCCCGTGCCGCCAGCACCGCCGGAATCACACCCTTGAGAGGGCGCAACCGTCCGTCCAGCGACAATTCTCCCAGCACCTCACAATCTGCCAGCCGGTCGGCGGGAATCTGCCCGGATGCCGCCAATATGCCCAGGGCGATAGGCAGGTCAAAACGACCACCTTCCTTGGGCAAATCGGCCGGGGCAAGGTTGATGGTAATTCTTCGGGCGGGGAACTCGAAACCGACGTTGATCAGGGCGCTGCGCACCCGCTCTTTGCTCTCCCGAACGCCGGTCTCCGGCAATCCGACGATGGACAGGGCCGGCAGCCCGCCGGACAGGTGAACTTCTACGGTGACTTCGGGTGCGGACACGCCAATACTGGCGCGGGTATGGACTATGGCAAACATGCTAACCTTCCGTGGCTTTAACGCCGGGCTGACTCCCTGCCCGGCCAGTAATTCAGTTCTGCTCGGTCAGTTTCTTTTCCAGATCGGCGACGCGCTTCTCCAGAGCTTCAACCTTTTCCCGGGTTTTTGCCAGTACCGCCTGCTGGGCGTCAAACTCGTCCCGGGTGACCAACTCCAGACGAGACATAACCGTCAGTGCCGCCGCCCGTGCCTGGGCTTCAAAATCCTCGCGGGCGGCCCGCGCCATATCCGGTACGAACTGGCCAAACTGGCTCTGCAATTGCGACAACAAGTCCTGCGGTCCTTTCACCTGACACCTCACTGGCTTTCGGGCGGCCAACGGCCGAAAATTTGTAGATCAGAAGTGTAACACACAGCGGCCAGTGCCATACTGGCAGATGAATCAGCGTGCGCCCTGCAGCCCAGCCACCTTGCAGCGGGTAACGGGGTGACGACGCGTCATTATGGTTCATTTCTGTGGGGGCTGCGCTACAATGGTGCGCCCAGACGTTCCATTTTGGAACACACAATCCGCAACTTACTGTTTATAAAGACCATTTTTGCGTTGGCACACACGATGCTAAAAGCCTTGTACGCAATCCGCACAATTGACGTGCGAGGTGGCAGCATCCCGAACTCAACAAACGGCCTTGCGCCCTCACTGTTGGGACGGCTTTACCAAGGAGAAAGCAATGAAACTTGTGACAGCGATCATCAAGCCTTTCAAGTTGGATGATGTCCGTGAGGCACTATCCGAGATTGGCGTTCAAGGCGTAACCGTTACCGAAGTCAAAGGCTTCGGACGGCAAAAAGGCCACACCGAGCTCTACCGGGGCGCGGAATATGTGGTGGACTTCCTGCCCAAGGTCAAGGTTGAAGTGGCCATCGGCGACAGCCTGCTGGACCAGGTCATCGAAGCGATCAGCAAGGCAGCCAATACCGGCAAGATCGGTGACGGCAAGATTTTCGTCACCACGCTGGAACAGGCCATCCGGATTCGTACCGGCGAAACAGGCGAAGAAGCTGTCTGATCGTCGCATGACGTAACGATTCAGCCAACGCAAAAACCTATAACCTGAAGAACCTTGTGCGGAGGGCTTCTCATGGAAAGTAATCTCTTTCACCTGCAATATGCTATAGATACGTTTTATTTTCTTGTTTGCGGCGCATTAGTCATGTGGATGGCTGCCGGTTTCGCCATGCTCGAATCCGGTCTGGTACGCGCCAAGAACACCACCGAAATTCTCACCAAGAACGTCGCCCTGTACGCGATTGCCTGCCTCATGTACCTGGTGTGCGGCTACGCCATCATGTACGGCGGGGGCATCTTCCTGAGCGGCATCGCCGAGGTTGACGTTGCCGGCACGCTAGGCGACTTCGCCGGTCGTGAAGATGGGTTCGAGGGCGGCTCCATCTACTCTGGCGCATCTGACTTCTTCTTCCAGGTGGTGTTCGTGGCAACCGCCATGTCCATCGTATCCGGCGCGGTTGCCGAGCGCATGAAGCTTTGGGCCTTCCTGATCTTCGCGGTTGTCATGACCGGTGTCATCTACCCACTGGAAGGTGCCTGGACCTGGGGCGGTGCCGATGTATTCGGTATGTACAACCTGGGTGATCTCGGCTTCAGTGACTTTGCCGGTTCCGGCATCGTGCATATGGCCGGCGCGGCAGCGGCCCTGGCCGGTGTGCTCCTGCTGGGTGCCCGAAAAGGTAAGTACGGCCCTAACGGCGAGATCCGCGCCTTCCCGGGTGCCAACATGCCACTGGCGGCACTGGGCACCTTCATCCTGTGGATGGGCTGGTTCGGCTTCAACGGCGGGTCCGTACTGAAACTGGGCGACATTGCGAGCGCCAACTCGGTAGCCATGGTATTCCTGAACACCAACACTGCCGCTGCCGGTGGAGCGATAGCGGCCCTGATCACCGCTCGCCTGATGTTCGGCAAAGCCGACCTGACCATGCTGCTTAACGGTGCGATCGCCGGCCTGGTGGTCATCACTGCAGAGCCGTCCACTCCAAGCGCACTGACCGCAACCATCTGGGGCGCACTGGGCGGTATTCTGGTGGTGCTGAGCATCGTCACTCTGGACAAGCTGCGCATCGATGACCCTGTAGGTGCTATCTCCGCCCACGGTGTGTGCGGTCTGCTGGGTCTGCTGCTGGTGCCGGTTACCAATGGTGATGCGAGCTTCAGCGGCCAGATCATTGGCGCCCTGACCATTTTCATCTGGGTATTCGTTGCGAGCCTGGTTGTCTGGGGCATCCTCAAGGCCGTGATGGGCATTCGCGTAAGCGAGGAAGAGGAGTACGAAGGCGTGGACCTGTCCGAGTGTGGCATGGAAGCCTATCCGGAGTTTGTCAGCGGTAAGCAGTAAACCGCGACAGTACCCGAACCAGAAAGGGGGTGCCGGCAGGCACCCCCTTTTTGTATGAGGGCATCAACTCCGGTTACCCCTCGTCCGGGAACACCTCGTCTTCCAGTACGTTGACCATGAACTGGGGCATGGCCAGAGCGCCCCGGTGAATATCCGCGTTGTAATAACGGGTCACAAACGAGCGCTTGTCGGCATCTTCCTCGCGGAAGTAGATCACTGGCTTCTCCTTGCTGGCCAGGGTACAACTCCACCAGCCTGTGGGGTACACCGGCTGCGGAAACGGCAGCGTACGCACATGGCGGAAACCGGCCTGGCGCATATCATCATGAATACCCTTGATAATGGTGCTGGTGTGCAGCAGCGGAGATTCGCTTTGTTGCACGATAATGCCGCCTTCCCTCAACGCCAGCATCGCATCACGGTAGAAGTCCAGAGCAAACAGGCCTTCCGCCGGGCCCACCGGGTCGGTACTGTCGATGATAATGACATCCAGGCTGCCCGGTGCCACCTCCCGTATCCACTGCACTCCATCTCCAAAAAAGAAGTTGGCCCGCGGGTCTGTGTTGGATTCACACAGTTCCGGGAAGTATTGCTCCGACAGACGGGTGACCCGCTCGTCGATCTCGATTTGCCAGACCTCTTCCACATCCGGGTGCTTGAGCACTTCTTTCAGGGTACCGCAGTCGCCACCCCCGATAATCACCACCTTTTTCGGGTTCCGGTGGGTAAACAGAGCCGGATGGGTCATCATCTCGTGGTAAAGGAAATTGTCCCGGCTGGTGAGCATCACGCAGCCATCCAGCACCATCAGATTGCCGAAGCTCTCGGTTTCCCAGATCTCCAGGGTCTGGTATTCCGTCTGTTCTTCATGGAGCTTGCGTTTCACCTTGAGGGAAAAGGCGGTTCCTTCGTCCTGGAATACTTCGGTAAACCAGCCTTGGTTGAGATCGGTCATCAATTATCTCCAGTATTGCTCGGTGAGCGGATTGTTCATCGTGGCTATTGTAGGCGGCACAGCCGGTCAGCTAAAGCGGCTTTGGCCGCCAGACGCTTGCGCCTCTGCCGGTAAGCCCTACAATGGCGCTGACAGACGGCCACAACGCCACAACCACAGGACCCTGACCAATGACTGACATGTCCGCCGACAACGCCCATGAGGTCTACAACATCCGCCACTGGGGAGACGGCTACATAGACGTGAGCGACCAGGGAGATCTGCTGATCAGTCCGGACCGCGGGCCCGCGGGCCCGCATATCAATCTGCCGGAACTGATCCGGCACCTTACCGGCCAGGACATCCAGTTGCCGGTACTGTTGCGCTTTACCGATATTCTCCATGACCGTGTCAACCGATTGTGCAACGCATTCAATCAGGTCGCGGCGGATCAGCGGTACCGGGGGCAATACACGGCAGTGTACCCCATCAAGGTGAACCAGCAACGGCGGGTCGTGGAGGAGCTGCTGGCTGCGGAGCCGGCTGCCAGCCGGGGCCAGGTTGGTCTGGAGGCCGGCAGTAAACCGGAGCTGATGGCGGTGCTGGCTCTGTCCCGGGGCAAGGGTTCGGTGATTGTCTGCAATGGTTACAAGGACCGGGAGTACATTCGCCTGGCGCTGATCGGCCAGTTGCTGGGCCACCAGGTCTTCATCGTGGTGGAAAAGCAATCCGAACTGCCGCTGATTCTGGAGGAATCCCGCAAGCTCGGTGTGCAGCCGGTGATCGGGGTGCGGGCGCGACTGGCCACCATCGGCAAGGGCAACTGGCAGAATACCGGCGGAGAAAAATCCAAGTTCGGGCTGTCAGCAAGCCAGATCCTTGAAGTGGTTCAGACACTCCGCAACAATCACTGTCTGGACGCACTGCAGTTGCTGCATTTCCACCTCGGCTCCCAGATCGCCAATATTCGTGACATCCAGACCGGCCTGAAAGAATGCGCACGCTTCTATACCGAGCTTCGGTCCTTGGGCGCACCGATTGATACGGTGGATATCGGCGGCGGCCTGGGGGTGGATTATGAGGGCACACGCTCCCGCAGCAGTTGCTCCATGAACTACAGCATGCATGAATACGCCTGGAACGTGATCCACACCCTGCAGGCGGAATGCGACCGCGCCGACACTCCCCACCCGCACCTGATCAGCGAATCCGGGCGTGCCCTGACTGCGCACCATGCGGTGCTGGTCACCAACGTAATTGACCGGGAGGTGGTCGATGACCGTACGTCGTCGGCTCCGTCTGCAGACAGCCCTGCGCCGCTGCAGGACCTGTGGCTGGCGTTACAGGGACTCCAGGAGCAGCCCGCCGTGCGCTCCCGGGTGGAAATCTACCACGACATTCTGCATGCCATGTCCGACGTGAACGCCCAGTTTGCCCACGGCCTGCTTGGACTTCAGGATCGGGCAAGCGCCGAACGCCTGTATAGTCAGGCCTGCCGCTTGTTACTCCGGCAACTCAACAACCAGAACCGCGCCCACCGGGAAATCATCGATGAACTGAACGAGAAGCTGGCCGAGAAGCTGTTCGTCAACTTCTCCCTGTTCCAGTCACTGCCCGATATCTGGGGCATCGACCAGATTTTTCCGGTAGTGCCCATCAGCGGCCTGAACCGGCCCCTGACCCGGCGAGGCGTGATTCAGGACATCACCTGTGATTCCGACGGCCGGATTGACCAGTATGTGGATGGCCAGGGACTGGAAACCACCCTGCCACTGCCGGAAGACATGCCCGGCAAACCGCTGGTGCTGGGCTTCTTCATGACCGGTGCCTACCAGGAAATTCTGGGGGACATGCATAATCTGTTCGGGGATACCCATTCAGTGGATGTAAAACTGGCTGAAGACGGCAAGTTCGCTATCACCGGCACCTTTACCGGGGACACGGTGGCCAGGACCTTGCAATACGTGAATTTCCAGCCCGAACAACTGCGCAATGCGTACCGGCAGAAACTCCGGGCCAGCGATCTTTCCCTGGAGACACAACAACAGCTGCTTGACGAACTGAACAGCGGCCTGGACGGCTACACCTATCTGGAGGAATGAAATTGCACTGCACCCGATGATCCGGTGGCCGGCACGGAGCGTAAAAGCCTGTACTGACAATCCGGTGACGAGTGCCTACAATGATTCAACAAGTTGCTTCAAGCCATACCACAGTCAAGGAGCGTCCGGTGTCGACACTGGATCAGAAGCCTGCAAACGGTGAGCGCCGTAAAGATCCCTGGAGCCAGCTCCTGAACCGTGTTGGCAAACACCAGGACCGGGAGGCCTACCACCAGCTGTTCCAGCATTTCGGTCCGCAGATCAAGTACTATGCCTTGTCCAACGGGCTCGCCAGTCATGCGGACGAACTGGTTCAGGAGGTGTTCGTTTCTATCTGGCGCCGCTCCTCTCTGTACGACTGGCGCAAGGCAGCTGCCTCCACCTGGATCTTCACCATCGCGCGGAACCAGCGCATCGACATGCTGCGCAAGATGCGCCGCTCCAGCGCAGAAATCACTATTGAAACGGAAGATCTCTGGCAGATTCCGGGCGAGCAGGAAGACGAGCCGGTGACCTCATTGCATCGGCTGATGTCGGAACGGCGTATCCGCGAATCCCTTTCCCATCTGCCCGAAGAACAGGTCACGGTCATTGCCAAGGTATATATGGAAAATAAATCTCATCAGATGGTAGCAGATGAGCTGGATATACCCCTGGGCACCGTCAAAAGCCGGGTTCGCCTTGCGTTGAACAAGCTTAAAGTCATTTTGCAGGACCAGAACCAATGACACGGCATCATCCGGACAACATCAGCCTGATGGAATACAGCGCCGGCAACCTGACCGAGCCCCATGCGCTGTGCATCCGCCTGCATCTGGATCAATGCCCGCACTGCCGAAGCCGTGTGGACACCCTGGACAGCCTGGGTGCGGTAATGATGGAGCATCAGCCCAGGGTGGACGTGTCCGAAAACATGTTCGATTCCATTCTGGCCCGCCTGGACGACGATCCCGAGCCGCGCATGGTCCGCCCTGCCCTGCACACAGACCCACTCCGGAGACTGTTGGGCAGTGATCTGAATGACCTGCCCTGGAAACGGCAACTGGGGGATGTGAGTGCCCTCGATATCAGCGAGAAGTTCCCTGACCAGCCAGAACAGGTGGTTTTGCAGAAACTGGCGGCGGGCGGCAAGGCACCGTCCCATACGCACCGGGGGGAGGAAACCACTATTGTTCTACAGGGTGCTTTTGCAGACCAGAACGGCGTGTTCAATCAGTGGGACTTTGTGGTACTGACCGACCAGGATGATCACAAGCCCGTGGCGGTCGGTTGCGAAGACTGTATCACCCTGTCGGTTCTGAGCGCACCGGTGAAACTCACTGGTACCTTTACCCGGCTGCTGAATCCTTTTATCCGCTGATTCCGACGGAAAGCCCTGGAAGAAGACTGCCTGTTTCTGAACGAGTCCGCCCGATGTCCCGCTGAGCAGGGCCCTGGCTGAGCCGGCATCGTGCGTGTTTTATGCCCGGACTGCATAGTGGTGAGCAGCGACGCTGCGGTACAATCTGTGCCTGTTTAC
Organism: Marinobacter sp.; assembly: GCA_014359475.1. GTDB lineage: Bacteria > Pseudomonadota > Gammaproteobacteria > Pseudomonadales > Oleiphilaceae > Marinobacter. The sequence goes on from JACIZI010000005.1 coordinate 132,966, forward strand.
CGCTGCACCCTTGCCGGACCGGGAATCACCCATGGCATCAACCCCTGAGAAAACCGACGATTACGAGTTCCGTTTTGGCGGCATAGAGCGGCTTTATGGCCGGCCCGCCCTGCAGGCTTTCCGGGCAAGTCATCTGGTGGTGGTTGGCCTGGGCGGTGTGGGTTCCTGGGCGGCGGAGTCCCTGGCCCGTACCGGCATCGGTACCATCACCCTGGTGGATATGGACGATGTGTGTGTGTCCAACACCAACCGCCAACTGCACGCTCTGAATGGCGCCTACGGTCGTACCAAGACGGATGCTATGGCCGAGCGACTGCGCGCCATTAATCCCCATGCGGACATTCGGGTCCATTTCGGCTTTCTCACCACAAAAAATGTTGCCGAGCTGATTACCGGCGACGTGGATGGTGTTGTCGATGCCATCGACAGCGTCAAGTCCAAGGCGGCACTGATTGCCCACTGCAAACGCCAGAAAATTCCCCTTGTCTGCGCCGGCGGCGCCGGTGGACAGACCGATCCCACACAGATCCGGGTGGCGGACCTGTCCCGCACTACCCAGGATCCGCTACTCGCGAAGGTTCGCAACCTGTTGCGCCGGGAATATGGTTTTCCGCGCAATCCGAAAAGACGTTTCGGCGTGGAGGCCGTATACTCGCTGGAACAGCTCAAGTATCCGACCGGCGACGGCAGCGTCTGTCTGCAGAAACCCTCGGATCAGGGGCCGGTTCGGCTGGATTGCGCCACAGGCTTTGGTGCCGCCAGCCCGGTAACCGCCACATTCGGTTTTACCGCCTCGGCCCGCCTGCTTGAACGGCTGGTCCGGAAACTTTCGCAAGGAAACTGAAGCGTCTATGTCTGTCAGCACCGTTCTCTCTCTCGCCAGTATCGGGGTGCTTTCCCTTGCCTGCCAATGGCTGGCCTGGCGTGTGCGCATGCCCGCCATCCTTTTGCTGCTGGCCGGCGGCATTGCCGCTGGCCCGATACTGGGCTGGCTGCATCCAGAGGCCCTGTTCGGCGACCTGTTGTTTCCGTTCGTCTCCCTGGCAGTGGCGATCATTCTCTTTGAAGGCAGCCTGACTCTGCGCTATGCGGAGATCAAGGGCCACGGCAAAATGGTCCGCAACCTCATTCCGGTGGGCTCAGTGGTCACCTGCCTGACCGGCACACTGGCGGCCCGCTGGATACTCAATGTACCCTGGGAAGTGGCGCTGTTGTTCGGGGCCATTTCCATTGTGACCGGCCCGACCGTGATCGCACCGCTGCTGCGCTCGGTGCGGCCGGATGCCCGGCTCGCCAGAATCCTGCGCTGGGAAGGTATCATCATTGACCCGGTAGGCGCACTGCTCGCCGTGCTGGTGTTCGAGGGCATCATTTCCTGGGGTCAGGGCAATGTATTCAGCCATTCCCTGGGTATTTTCGGTAAAACTCTTCTGGTGGGCTTCACCATCGGTGCCCTGGCGGGCTGGATGAACGGCGTGGCTCTGCGCAAGCATCTGTTGCCCCAATACCTCCATAACGCCGGCACCCTCACTTTCATGCTGGGCGTCTATGCCCTGTCCAACGAGATTGCCCATGAATCCGGCCTGCTGACGGTCACTGTTATGGGCATCTGGATGGCCAATATGAAGCAGGTGCCGGTGGACAGCATCATTGAGTTCAAGGAATCCCTGAGCGTTCTGCTGATTTCGGCGCTGTTCATCATACTGGCGGCCCGGGTAGAGTTTGCGGCGATTGCCGAGCTGGGCTGGGGACTGGCAGCGGTGCTGGGCATCCTGATGCTGGTAGCCCGGCCGGTGAGTATTTTCCTGGCAGCCATCGGCACCAACCTGAACTGGAGGGACAAGCTGTTTCTCAGCTGGGTGGCTCCCCGGGGCATCGTGGCTGCGGCGGTATCCGCCCTGTTTGCCTTTCAGCTGCAGAATCTCGGCTATGAGAATGCGGGCATTCTGGTACCCATGGTATTCATGCTGATTATCGCAACCGTCACCATACAGAGTCTGACTGCCCGGCCGATAGCCACGTTGCTGAATGTGGCGGAGCCGCCCAGCTATGGCTACCTGATTCTGGGAGCCAATCCGGTGGCCCGACAAATCGCCCTGGCCCTGCAGAAACTCGAGGTACCGGTCACCCTGACGGATACAAACTGGGAAAACGTGCGCCAGTCACGGATGGAAAACCTCACCGTCTATTTCGGCAATCCGGTGTCGGAACATGCGAGCACCCACCTCGATTTAACCGGCATCGGCAACCTGCTGATTATCTCACCGTACAAACACATGAACTCCCTTGCCACCTATCACTTTCTGGACTGGTTCGGCAAAGGCAGCGTGTACAGCCTGTCGGATAATGACCAGGACCAGAGGGCACGACACCAGACTGCGGAAAAGGTGCAGCAGACACGGGGACTGTTCGGGGATATCAGTTACGCCAAGCTGGCCAGCCTTGTCAGCCAGGGTTATCGTGTGAAAACCACCCATCTGAGCGAGAGCTTCACCTACGAGGACTTTGTCCGCCAGCACGAGCGACAGGCCATTCTGCTGTTCACCGTCGACAGCAAGGGCCATATTGAACCAGTCACCTCTGGAGACATACCCGAGCCGGAAGAAGAATGGACACTGGTCAGCCTGGTACCTCCGGCCGCACCGAAAGAGCGGAAAGAACCTGGCAATGGCCCCCCAGCAGACAAGGTATCCTCCAAACATAAGGAAAAGAAAGCCTGACGACGATCAGGGGCAACGTCTTCAGCTGCAATCGAGCACCAGTTTGCCCCTGACATGCCCCTCTTCCAGCAACCGGTGCCCCTCGGCCGCCTGTTCCAGCGGCAATATCCGTTCAATATGAACCCGGACATCACCATCCTCAATCAGCTCGGCGATGTCATCCAGCTGGTAGGCATCCGGCCGCATGGTCATGCCGTGGGCCCTGAGCCCCAGGGTTTCAGCGCGGCTGATAATCTCATCCGCGGTCACCGTGGGGACGGTCACCATAACTCCCTGCTCGCCCAAGGTTTTCAGGGCATGCCTGCCGGGCTCACCGCCAACCAGATCCAGCACCAGATCCAGCCCATAGCATTCCTCTGCCACGTCTGTGGTGTGGTAGTCAATAAACTCATGGACGCCGAGTTCTGCGAGAAAATCCCGGTTCCGTGCGGAAGCCGTGGCAATCACATGGGCACCCCGCTCCAGGGCAAACTGCACCGCAAAGTGGCCCACACCACCCGCACCGGCCAGAATCAGCACTTTTTGCCCGGCTTCCAGCTCCGCCACTTCAAACAGCGCCTGCCAGGCAGTCAGTGCCGCCAGCGGCACCGCGCCGGCACTCGTCAGGTCCAGCTCTTCCGGCACAATGGCGAGGTCCTCCGCACGGGCCAGCGCATAGTCGGCGTAACCTCCGCCGCCACCGGGAAAACCCACAAGCCCCATCACCCGGTCGCCAGGCATCCGGTCGCTGACGCCAGGACCGATCTGCTCTACCGTACCGGCAACCTCGAATCCCGGCACGAAGGGCAACCGGTTTTCGATCTGCCGGGCAACAAAGCCCAGCCCCTTGCGGGTTTTCCAGTCGATGGGGTTCAGGCCGGCGCCTGCCACCCTGATCAACACTTCGTTATCCCCGGGAACCGGGCGCTTCGTATCAACCATCTCGAGCACATCACTTTTACCAAAGCTGGCGTACCGGATCTGTCTCATGGGAGGCTCCCTGTGACTGTGATGATGTGTTCAGGCTGGCTTACCGCTCAGCGACTGCCCAGTGTGCGGCCGCCGGCCACAACTGCCCCACCCAGGCATTCAGCAAACTCCGCCGGCATACGGGCCGGACGTTGGGTTTTCATGTTCACGCAGGCATGGGTGGAAAAAGCCCGCATCAGGGTACGTCCGTCCCGTACCCGCAACAGCTGGAACTGTCGGGCCGATTGCAGTCGGTTATCGCAGTCCGTCAGCCAGGTACCCAGTAGCAGGCGGTCACCGGCATTAGCCGAAGCCAGGTAATCAATCTCCGTATGGGTAATGGCCATGGCCTTGCCGGTCTGTTCGTGCAGCTCCCAGGTCATTCCCAGGGTGTCGATATGGGCCCAGCTGACGTCCTCCAGCCAGCGCACATACACCACATTATTGGCATGGCCCAAGCGATCAGTATCACGCTCATCAACAGTAATTTCCACCGTGAAGGGGTCCGGCAGATCCCACTCAATTGCCTCAGAATTCATCGGTTACCTCATTCAGGCCGGGAACAGCTGACACGGGCAAGCGCCCGATCCGGTCATTGTGGAGCGAGCCGAAATACAGAAAGCCGCCATGGGGTGTCACTGAAGTCAGCCCCTGCAAATGCCGGCCACCGGGATCATGCAGACTGGCCAGGAAACGCCCCTCCCGGTCCAGTACCGCCACAAAGCCGTAGGGCTTCGGCTGCGGCCGCAAAACCTCAGGCAACTTTGCCACCAGATCTTTCAGCCAGGGCCAGCGGTGCATACTGTCGATGCGGTGGTCCCGCAGCAGCGGAAAAGCCACCCATACCCTTTCCTGCCCATCAATATCCAGATTATCCGGGAAGCCGGGCAGGTTATCAGCTAACACCTCCACTTGCCCTGCTTTGGGCCCCACAATATTGTATTTGAGTATCCGGTATTTCCAGGTCTCGCTGACCAGCAGATAGCTGCCGTCCGGCGCAACCGACACGCCATTGGCAAAATTAAGATTGCTCACCAGCACCTCCGCCCGGCCGCGGTGGGGTGTCCAGCGCAAAAGCCGGCCGCTGGGGCGCATATCCAGCAGATCCAGCATAGAGTCCTGATACCCGAACCGGATGCTGGCATCGGTGAAATAGACCCGCCCATCCGGCGCGATGCTGACATCATCGGTAAACCCGAACGGTTGGCCACGGGCTTCCCGGGTGAGCACCCGGACGGAACCATCCACATCCACAGAAAGCAGGCCCCGCTGTGCATCAGCGACCAGCAAACGGTCGTACTGGTCAAAAGCCATACCCAGCGGGCGGCCACCGGTTTCTGCCAGAACGTCCAACTGACCGCCTTTACCGACCCGCACCAGTTTGCCATCCAAAGTGCCGGTATATACCCGGCCGCGCTCATCCAGTGCCACGTCCTCCGGGCCGGTTACCTGCCCCTTCGCCAGCAGGTCTGCCTCCCTCAACAGGGTGTTGGGAGCCAGCGGACCCTCCAGTGCCGGCGGCTCTGGTGCCTGCCAGCCACGGCTGTCGATTGGCGAAGGTGACAGAAGGAAGGTCCCAAGGGCCAGGAATATTACCAGCAAAGCAACGAGCAACCACTTCATTCAGGCAACCTTTCCGATTCCGATGGACTTGGGATAGACCTCAATCCTGCAGGAAACGCCGGCACAGTGCCACAAAGGTCCCGGTCTTCTCGGCATGCAGCCAGTGGCCGGCTCCCTGAATGACTTTCACCTGTGCGGCAGGAAACAGGCTTGCGATGGCCTCCCGGTGTTTTTCCTGAATGTAGGCGGAGTCCGCTCCCTTGATAAACAGTACCGGGCCCTTGTAGCTACCACCTTCCGGTGCGGCTGCGAGATTGCTGTAACAACGCTCGATCACTGACAGGTTCAGCCGCCAGCGGAAAACCGGCTGACCCGCCTGCTGCTCGCCTCTGGGTACCCTTTCCAGGTTTTTCAGCAGAAACTGTCGAACTGCCTGTGTTTCTACCTGCTCCGCCAGTTGCGCGTCGGCATCTTTTCGGGATTTGACGGCTTGCAGGTCCAAAGAGATCAGCCCTTCCAGAATGGCATCATGCCGGGGCTTATAGGTGACTGGCGCGATGTCGGCAACAATAATGCGCTCGATGCGCTCACCGGCGGCCAGGGCCAGCTGCATGGCCACCTTACCCCCCATGGAATGGCCCAGCACTGCGGCCTTGTCCAACCCCTGACGATCCATGTACGCCAGCACATCCTCTGCCATGGAAGGGTAGTCCATGGTATCGGTATGGGGCGACCCACCGTGGTTACGCAGATCCAGCGCGTGAATCTGCCACTGGTCTTCCAGGCCCCGGGCTACTGCCCCCAGGTTGTCGGCGGAACCGAACAGCCCGTGCAACAGGATCACCGGTCTACCCTCGCCGGTGATCCGGCCTTCAAGCTCGACACTCATGCACTTCTCCGCTACCGGTTTTTTGTCAACAGCGGTTACATTACCATTGTCCGCCTGAAGTGACACCCAGCCACCCGTGCCTGGCGCACCAAACAAAAACCAGGCATTGTCAGGTTGGGCCAAAGCCCCTTCCGGTGCGCCGGATCAGCAGTAGAAAATGCGGCTCAGGTACTCCGCAAGTGCCATACAGTTCTCGCGTTCTGTTTTGGTATGGGGAACAAAGATTTCATCATTCATAATGCACCTCCTTTTACCAATTATGGCATTACTCACTCTATATACAAATGTTCAGCGCTTTCGACGATAATCCGGATCGGTCCAGCATACCGGAAGCGGCTCGCCTGAGGGAAAGACCAACTCTGCCTTGGGGAAAGACTCCGGGTCCTGGGCTTCCTCACCATAGTGCAGGCTGCCTTTCACGCTGTTCACATGGGGATCGAACAGGTCGAGGGTATCCAGTACTTCGATCAGGTGGCCGCTGCTTTTATCCGCGACAAACATGACAGCACTCCTTTTTCGAACCGTTTTTTTTAACGGTAACAGAGAACCGGGCACTCTGCCTGCCGGTTGCACGTAGCGATTTTCAAAATCAGGCGTCGCTGATAAAACCGATGATGCCGGACTGGTCCACCACAAGCACAGGATCAAGCAGCAAATGAACCAGCTTGTTGGGACACAGTCCCGAGCCGCCGACTCCGTTGGCTTCGATCATCGCTGGCCCGGCCGACAGCCGCCTGTCTGCCGTTGAAAGATGCAAATCACGCCCAACCTGGATAGCATTCTAACCGGATTCACCCATTCGAGGTCCTATGAACCCATCCACCGACGCTCCCAACCTTCGACCCAATGATCTGCTCACGTTCATCATGGCCCTGGCCTGTGGCGTTGCGGTGGCCAATATCTACTACGCCCAGCCACTGCTGGATACCCTGGCCCGCTACTTCGACGTCGGCCAGGGTTCGGCCGGCATCATCATCACCATGACGCAGCTGGGTTACGCCACGGGACTGATTCTGCTCGTTCCGCTCGGCGATCTGCTTGAACGCCGGCGGCTGATCACGGCCATGTCCGTTGTCACGGCGCTGTCCCTGGCCGGGATTGCCCTGTCGCCCACCATCGAACTGTTCATCGTCACCGCCCTGGCCACCGGGGTAACGGCGGTGGTCGCCCAGGTCCTGGTGCCGTTTGCCGCCCATATGGCCAGCGATGCCGAACGTGGGCGGGTGGTCGGCCGGGTAATGACTGGATTATTGCTGGGCATCCTGCTGGCCCGGGTGGTCTCCGGAGCCATCGCGGATCTGTTCGGGTGGCGAACTGTGTACTGGATCGCCGCTGGCATCATGATCCTGCAGACCGTCATGTTGGCCCGACTGCTTCCCAGGGAGCCGGCACAATCCACCATGCCTTACGGCCGGTTGCTGCTGTCAGTGCTGACGCTGATGCGGGAAGAGCCCCTTCTGCGTCGGCGCATTTTCTATGGCGCCCTGGGTTTTGCCGCCTTCAGCGCCTTCTGGACCACCATCCCGTTCCTGCTGGCACAGGCACCCTACCATTATCCCGATTCCATGATCGGCCTTTTCGGCCTGCTCGGTGTCGCCGGCGCACTCTGCGCCAATTTCGCCGGCAGCCTGCACGACCGGGGCCATTCCCGAAGCGGGACGGTGCTGTTCCAGGCACTGATCGGCGTCTCGTTCGTGTTAATGGCGGTCTACGCCCACAGTCTGGCGGCGATTATCCTGGGTATTATCCTTCTGGACCTTGGCGTGCAGGGTAATCAGATTCTTAACCAGGGCGCGATCTACCAGATCCGCCCGGATGCCCGAAGCCGCATTACCACCGCCTACATGACCTGCTATTTCCTGGGCGGCGCAGCGGGTTCCGCCGGCGCCGCCTATCTGTACCAGTTTGCCGGCTGGACCGGGGCCTGCACCCTGGGCGGAGCCCTGGGGCTGACCGGTGTCCTGTTCTGGCTGACGGAGCCCCCGAGGCAGATCGCCAAATCTGTGTAAATCCTGTACACAAATTGCTACACGAAAAACGGTCGATTTGCCGCCGAACCGGCCCGACATCACACCCATCAGGAAGATGCAAGCGAGCAGGCCTCAGTTGAACAGGCGGGTAAATGAAAAGCCGATATTGAGGTAAGCTCCCCACTCGGCCTCATTATTGTAAGCCGCCGCGAGCTGGATCGGACCGAGGAAGGTATCCACACCCGTAAACAGGCTCCAGGAGCGCAACAGGTCATTCCAGTTTGCGTCACCAAGGGAGTGCCAGGCGTTACCGGTCTCGAACCCCGCGCCCATAAACCAGGGGAGATAGGGGCCGCCGAATTCCTGGATCCCCATTACCGAAGCCAGTAACGCATCTTCGCCAGCGACCTCACCGGTGCTATAGGCCGATAACTGACGAAAGCCGCCCAGTTGCCGGGCGTTCTCGATACCCGCTTCACCATGGGTCACCGAACTGGCATAGAACAACCCCACCACACCGGTCCGCTGCCACTGGCCGGTGCCGATCAGCAAAGTGGTTACCCGGTCATAATTGCGATCTGCCCTCAGTTCCGGGCGCTCGGCCTCCAGCCGCAAACCGGCAAAATAGCCATCCCTTGGCAGGAAGGGGCTATCCAGAGAGTCATGTACCAGCTGCAGACTCAGGCCACCCCGGTCAATCGCGTCACGGTCGATCAATGAAGCCCCCAATGCCTCATCAATCCGGGCGTAACCGCGCCGGTATCCAAACCGGACTTCATTGTTCACCCCCATATCGAACCCCACCGCCAGGTCGGCCTGGCGGTAACTGACATCCACCTCGGCAATTCGCTCGCCAGCGTTGTCGAAAGCGCTGAAAGATTCTTCCCGGTATTCCACTCCGGCCAACAGGAAACGCTCAAACCCGTAACTGACCGGCTGGAACCACTGGCTGCGAATCCACGGGTGAGTACCCAATTGCAGCCCTGTAGTCCACTCCGCCCCCAGATTATTCAGCTCGGTCATACGCAGGGCAGAGGCCACATTAAAGCGGGTATCGCTGTTAAAGTTACCCTCGTAGGCAAGACCGAAGGCCAGATAGTTGGGCCCCCAGCTTTTCTGGCGCACCTGGATATCCAGCAGCGCCGCATCGCCATCTGGCCGCAGGCTGTAGCTTGCGGTTTCATAGTACCCGAGGCCGTAGATACGCTTGAGATCCTCCTCAAGAATATCAATATCCAACGGTTCACCCACCGATTGCCGGATACGGGAGCGGAGAAATTCCGGCGACAACCGGGAATCCCCGCTAATCCGGATTCCGGAAATGCGCTGCTGTTCTGCTTCCGGCATGGTCCGGCGGGCAATCCAACGGCTCCACTCTGCCTCGTCCAGGGCCAGATGATTCAGTTGCACCGCCTCGTTGCGGGCCTCCGTCGCTCCGAGCTCGAACAGTACCGGTGCCTGGTGAAAATCCGCCGAACCCAGACCATCCAGGTCCGGCCTGAGGATTATGTCTCTCTCGGTGAGCATGGCGAGCTGGACTTCGGTGTTACGACGAGTCAGCATAGTGGTCAGCTGCCCCACGACGGACAGTGCCTGCTGCAGCTCATCCTTGTCCATCAGGGGATCCGTGATGTCCACGGCAATCACCACGTCTGCCCCCATGTTACGGACCACACTCACCGGCAGGTTATTCGCTACGCCGCCATCGACCAGCAACCGCCCATCCATACTGACGGGCGCATAGACACCGGGTATGCTCATACTGGCGCGGATCGCCTCAGCCAGGCTGCCCTCACCGATGACAACCTGCTCACCGGTTTCCAGGTCAGTGGCAACGGCGCGGAAAGGGATCGGCAGATCATCAAAGTCCTTGACCAAACCGGCCCGGCGGGTCAGTTCGTTCAGGATAAACCCAAGATTCTGCCCTGACACCAGCCCACCACCGAGTTTGATGCCACTCGCGCTGACCCCGATCCCGGGGGTCACCGGATAGAGCCAGTCCATGGATTTGCGACGCACCGGTTTGTAAGCGCGGCCGGGGTCATCCCGGAAGCTGGATACCCAGTCCATTTCGATGAAGCGCTGCTCTATTTCCTCTACCGGCATACCGGAGGCGTAGAGGGCAGCCACCGCAGCACCGGCACTGGTGCCTGCGATGACATCCACTGGCACATGCATTTCTTCCAGGGCCCTTAACACGCCCACATGGGCCATACCTTTGGCACCACCACCACTGAGCGCCAGCCCCACGACCGGACGCTCGGAACCCAGAAGCCGTAGCGGGCAGATCAGCAGTAACAGAATCAGCAAAATAGGCAAGCCCGGCCGCCAGGCCGGGATTTGCCGGTCAGGCACCGGAGGTGCGATCGTCGTCGTCCGCCAGGGACAGGTGGGAAATATCCGGCACCACCGGAGGTGGGGTTTCCCGCTTCACCTCCAGGTCGCTGCCCGGCGGTGCCAGGCTCCAGTCGTCCAGGTGCCGGAACATGGGGGCTTCAACCTCCCGGTGCTGTTCCAGGGTAACCCCCACCGGGTCCAGGGTCAGGTCACTGCCGGCAAGAATACTGTCGACCTTCTCACCAGCTACCGGAAGCCGATCACCGGGTTCCACCTCCGGAACCCGGTTCGCCGGGGCAGGTTGCCCCGGGGGTTCACTGGCAGGCTTCGATTCAGCCCTCGGTTCCGAAACTGTCGCCGGGCCCGGGGCGGCTGGCGCGGGCTTTGCCGGCACATCTGCCGTACTGGCCCCGGCCTCCGGACCGCCGGCCCCGGAAGCCGCGCCATCCATCGGCCGGACATAGGCAATCATGCCATGCTTGCGCATGACAGCACGGTATTTTTCTGCCTGGGCCTCCTCCAGCCGATTGCGGATCACCACCGGCTGGCCACTGAACATCTTGTCGACCTGCCCGACCGTAGCCTTGAACAACGTCCTGGCATTCTGCCGCGCGGTGTGCTCATCCGTGCCCTCGGCACACTCTCCCCTGAAAATCAGCTGGAACATTGATTATTCTCCCCCGCATGCGTTTTCTTTCATCATAGACGATCCCCGGAATGCGAGAAATGCCGCAATCCGGGCCTCAAACGCAAACAACTGAAAAATCTTGTCAGAATGCTCTGCAACAGAGCCGGGTCTCTGCAATAATGGCCCTTAACAGTTCATTACATTTTGTTACATGCCACCGGAACCCTTACCACCATGGCCAGAGCCAATTTGCTGATAATTGTTGCAACCGCCCTGTTGCTGGCCTCCGGTCCGGCCACTGCGGAAAATCTGGACCTGGTTCTCAGCGGCTTGCTGGAGGGTGAAAAAGCCACCTACATCGGCTATGACAGTATCGAGCGAGAGGACATACCGGAGAGTTCGAGCGTTGAGCGCAAGTATCTGATTGTAGACTACCGGTTCGACCGTGCGCCCGCCGACGCGCAACTTCAGGCCAGCGTGCACAAGGTGTGCATGGCACTGCTGGGCAACCGGGAGCTCATCAGGAATTTGACCGCCGCAGGCTACGACATGGTGTCTATCGCCTTCAACCGCCAGTCCCAGTACGACTGCCTGTGACCGGCTCTGCCGGTCTCAGCGGTTACGCCCGGTCAAGCAAACGGGGAAAGGATTCCAGGGAGGCATTGACCGCATCCAGGTTGAACGACTCGACATCCGCCAGCAGCTTTTCCCCGTAAATAGTGACCGCCCGGGATCTGTGCCGGCGCCCCCAATCCAGCACCCGACGGGCAAAATCCCGCATCTGTTCCGGGTCACCGCTTTCCCGCACACCTTGCCACTCATCACCGAAATCCCGTGACAACTGCTCCCGAAGCCAGCTCCGCTCCTGCAGGCTGAGGGTTTCTACCAGCAGGCGTTCAGACTCCTCGGGGTCACCGCTTTCCTCGGCCTGCTCAACGGTAGCCTCGACCCGAGGCAGGCATACGGTAAACACCGACCCCTTGCCAACCTCACTATCCAGAATCAGCTCGCCGCCCATCATCTGCACCAGCTTGCGACTGATCGCCAGTCCCAGGCCGGTGCCCCCGTACCGGCGACTGCTCTGCCCTTCCTGCTGCTCGAACGCCTCAAAGATTTGTTCCCGCTGATCATCGGCAATACCAATTCCGGTATCCGCGACAGTGATTTCCAAACGATAGCAGCAGGACGGCTTCGCATCGTCCGGCTGATCGTTATCCGGCAACGGCATTGCCACAGCCCGCACCGATACTTCCCCTTCGTGGGTGAACTTGATGGCGTTACCCACCAGGTTGAACAACACCTGGCGCAACCGTGTTTCATCCAGCAGCATCGACCCAGGCATGCGGGACTCCACACTGACTTCCAGAGAAATGCCCTGTTCCCGGGCTCGCAGGTCGAAAATATGCCGCACATCATCCAACAGCCGGCGCATCGATACGGGAGAGTAATCCAGCCGCATCTTGCCGGCCTCGATACGGGACAGGTCGAGAATGTCGTTGATCAGCATCAGCAGGCTGCGACTGCCTGCCCGAATGGCATCCAGGTAGTTGCGTTGCTGGGGATCAGTCACCGTGCTGCTGAGCAGATCCGCATAGCCGATCACTGCGTTCATCGGAGTGCGGATCTCATGGGACATATTGGCCAGGAATTCACTCTTGGCACGGTTGGCCGCCTCTGCATCGCTGGCCAGGCGTTCCGCCTCCAGCTTGGCGGCCCGCAAATCGTCCTCACTGCGGCGCAGCGCGTTTTCCGAGCGGATCCGTTCGTCCACCTCCCGGGACAGTTTGCGATTCCAGTACAGGAAAATCAGCACCACGATCAGTGCCGTCAGAATCACCCGCCGCACCACCGTGTAGTCGGTAGCCTGCTCTACATCGATGTGGATCCAGCGGTTGTAGATTGCCTCGGCATCCTCACTGGACAGGCTGGCCAGGCCCTTGTTGAGTATTTTCAATAACTCCGGATTGTCCTTGCGGACCGCCATCCGGAACTCGAACTGGTACGGGGTAATACTGGTAATTCTCAGATTGGACAGGCCCAGCCGGGCCACGGTGTAGCTCACCCCGGGAATGTGGGTAACCATCACATCCAGCTCCCCATTGGAAAGTGCCAGCAAACCCTCCCCGGCAGAGGCCACCGGGTACAGGTTGAGGTCCGGATGGTTTATCAGCAGGTAGTCGTAACTGGCGTGACCGCTGACGACACCTACCCGCTGATCCTGCAATTCCCGCAGATCGCCCACGAAACGCCCTTCATCGCGAATTACCAGGGCTATCGGCACCGTCAGGTACGGACGGCTAAACAGGAAGCGGTTTTCCCTTTGGGGTGTGCGGGTCACGGCAGGCAGCACATCCACCTCACCGCTGGCCAGGCGTTCGGAGGCAGAGCGCCAGTCTGCCACCGGAGTCCGCGAGAAACGGGCACCGAGGTTCTTTTCAAGCCGGGTTAACAGGTCTGGCACCAGACCCGAGGGCTGGCCGCCATTGCCGGTAAACTCGAAGGGAGGCCAGTCAGTCCGCAGCGCCACACGAATATCCGGATGGTCCGCGAGCCAGCTTTGTTCGGCGCTGGTGAGCCCGATGGGTTTCTGGTCCCGGGTATTTGGTAACGACGACTGCAACCAGCGATCGCGAAGTGTCCGGTGCTCGGTATGGGATATCGACTCCACAGCCTGCTGAAGGATGTGATGCAGCTGAGCGTCTGAAGAGGGCACCTCAAAAACCACATCCACAGGCCGCTGTTCCAGCAACAGGGCAAGCCCCAGGCCGTTAATCATTGCGGACTGCAGGTAGTCCGCCACCACCGGAACCGGAGCCAGAAACGCATCAGCCTGACCGGACAACACCTTGCTGACCGCGTCGCCGATACTGGTGACCGGGACAGGCTTGAACCGGTCAACCGGGTTGAGCAGGCGGAACTGGTTGGGGTCGCCCTCCACCATGGCAATACGACTCTGCTCAAGGTCGGTCAGATTCCGGATACCGGTATTGCCCTGATCCACAAACACACCGTAGACCATGGTCATCAGCGGGTCGGTCAGCAGTCCCCCTGGCTCCTGGCCCTGTTCCGGTAACCGGGTAACGAGCCGCGCATCGATATCGCCGGCACCAAGCAACCGGTTTGACGTTGTGGCATTCCCGGCCACCGGCTGAAGATCAATACCAAGTTTATCTTCCAGCAACTGAAGGTAATCAATCCAGGTGCCGGCCAGACCCCCATCGGCTGCCTCAAACGCCAGCGGCATACGATCTGCCTGTAGTCCGATCCGCAGCGAATCCCGGCTCTCAAGCCAGGCGAGATCCTTTACCCCCAGTACCGGAGCCGGTGATTCCACTGGCGGGTCCGCCAGCACCGGCGTGACTGCCAGCCACAGAACGCTCCATATTCTGCGCCATTTACCTGAACCTGCCATTAACCGCTATGCCTCTTAACCAGTCTGACGACGAATCACAGCGCCGATGGTTTGCAATTTCGCCGGCCCGCCCATATAACAGTAGTCAGTCATTGCTCGCTGATAAACGCCTGCAAACCAACCCTGGAGCGATCTTCTATGGATACCAGCAAACACAGCCTCAACACCCTGTTCGAGCAGCTGGGCATGCCCTCCGACAATGCCAGCATCGAGAAGTTTGTCACCCGACATTCGCCCCTGCCCCGGGAGATTGCATTGCAGGATGCGCCGTTCTGGTCCGAAAGCCAGTCTCATTTTCTTGAAGAAGGACTGGAAGAAGACTCGGACTGGGCCGAAATCATCGACGAGCTTGATGCCATGCTACGCCACTGACCGTAAGACCGCGCCGGCGGAATCAGCCGGCGGCAACCATCACCTGGTTGCGGCCGGCATCCTTGGCTTTATAGAGGGCCTGGTCGGCACGCTCAAACGCCTCTTCGAGATGCTCGTCATCGGCAAACTGCGTCACTCCCGCCGAGAAGGTGACCGACACCGGCTCTGCGCGAAAGTGAAATGGCAGTTTGGCAATATGTTCCCGGACGTCGTTGAGCACCAAGGCAGCATTCTGCAGCGAGGTGTCCGGTAACAACACCACAAACTCCTCACCACCGTAGCGGGCAATGAAATCGGTATTGCGGAAACGTTCCCGTAGCGCACCGGCCACCAGCTGCAACACCCGGTCACCGGCCTTATGGCCGTATGAATCGTTGACCCGCTTGAAATGATCAATATCCAGCACGACAACCGAGAGGGGGTGCCCGTAGCGCAGCCAGCGGTTGTATTCCAGTTCCAGCCGCTCTTCCCAGGCCTGGCGGTTGGGCAGGCCGGTCAGCAGATCGGTGATAGCGCGGCTACGTTCCTGTTGCAGCTGCTCCGACATCTGTTCACTGTGGGCTTCCACCGCCGCCAGCTTTTCCTGCATGGTTTTCAGCTGGCGGGTAAGCACGGCTTCCCGTTCGGCTTCACGTTCCCGGTACAGGCTGACCGCCCGTGACACATTACTCAGATGGCCCGCCACCGAGCCTTTCAGTTCTTCCAGGCTGCCGCTTGCCTTGGCACGGCGGCTGAACACGTCCAGCTCTTCGCGGATTTCTTCTTCCAGCTCCCGGGATGCGGTCTTGCGGCTGGTCTGGGCCGTCTGCTGTTCACTGAAATGCTGCTGCAGGGCCTGCAGCCGATCATCCAGGCGGCGCAGAAATCCTTCGAATTCACGCTGGCTGCGGGTCAGGGCGGCAATCACCAGTTCTGCCACGCCACTGAGCCCTTCCCGCAGCTCTTCCCAGTCGTCACTCGTGACCAGGTGATCCTGCAAATACTTCGCCCGCTCATCCGCTTCCGACTCCAGAGTCACTTGCCGGCGCAATTGCTCCAGTAACTCCCCCACCCGGCGGGCAATCCGTAAACGCTCGTCGGTACAATCCTCTTTGCCCGTCTCCAGGTCCACCGAGCCCGGTTGTAGCTCCGAAACCCGGTCTTCCGGCACTTTAGTGTCCGCAGTGCCCGCCTCGTCGCGGCCCAGCAGGCGACCGAGCAGGCTGCGTTTGTCCTTCCGCTGGCTTCTCTCCCGCAATTCATCGAGATGGCGGATGCGCCGGTCGATCCGCTCCTGCAGTTTTTGCCAGGCGGGGCCGCCGGCGTTTTCCTGCCGTGCGAGTGCACGCACCTCTGCCAGCGCATCATCCAGCTTGCTGTCCTGACCTTCTGCAGCCAGACAGGTACGCACCAGCATCCGCTCAAGCGCGCGAATTCGCTCTTCCCACGCCTTTCCACGCTGCCCAGCGTCCTCCAGCTCTCTAAGGTACTTGTTTTTCCAGGAGGCGTCCTCGGTCATCCCTCTCTCCCGCCGGGGGTAGCCTTGTGTCTGCGCCTGGCCCTGGGATGGCTCTGGTCATAGACCCTGGCCAGATGCTGGAAGTCCAGATGAGTATAGACTTGGGTAGTAGCGATGTCCGCATGGCCAAGCAGTTCCTGAACCGCACGCAGATCGCCACTGGATTCCAGCAGATGGCTGGCAAAGGAGTGACGCAGCATGTGAGGATGAAGCTTCTGGTCGGCACCACGCTTCAGCCCCCAGCGGCGCAGTCGTTGCTGGATACTGCGGTGACTCAGACGGTCGCCCCGGCGACTGACAAACAGCGCCGGCTGCCCCTCGCCGGCCAGTGTCGGGCGCACCTGCAACCATACATCAACCGCCTTCAGCGCGGCCCGCCCCACTGGCAACAGGCGCTCCTTGCCACCCTTACCCCAAACCCGGACCTCGCCACCCCGGCGATCCAGGGCATGCAGATCCAGCCCTGCCAGTTCCGACAGCCGCAGCCCGGAGGAATACATCAACTCGAACATGGCCAGGTCCCGGATTTCCAGCGGATCGTCCGGTTCAGGGTCGAGCAGAGCCCCGATCTGGTCTACGTCGGCGACTCTCGGCAGGCGCTTGGGGGAACGGGGCGCACGGATATCCAGCGCGGGATTATCTTTCGCCACACCTTCACGTAACAGATAACGGTAGAAACGCCGGATAGCGGAAAGGTGGCGGGCGATACTGCGACCGCTGAGTTTGCGGCTGCTGAGGTGGGCGACATAACGGCGCAGGTGGTGGTGCGTCAGTACCGGCCACTCATCGGTGTTGTTCTGTTCCAGCCAATAAAGCAGCGCCAGCAGATCCCGTTGGTAACTGTCACAGGTGCGCGGGGAATGACGCTTCTCATCCGCCAGGTGACGGATGAACGCATCCACATAGGTGCGCGGGGTTTCCCCGCCAACCAATTCTCCGGGCATCAGGACGACTCCGCCGCTACCCCCCGCACAGGCGATTGTTCCACATGGCGCTGCACCATGGGCGGCAACAGCCGGCTCAGGGTATCGCTAATGTAGCTGAGAAACAGCGAGCCCATGCTCTGGTCGAAATAACCCGGCTGGCAGCTGCCCACGGCAAACACACCAATCAGCCCTTCCTGTCTCAGTGGCACCAGCGCCACCGAGACAATCGGCTCTTCCCGGGACGGAAACAGGAATTCCCGCTCGCTTTCGCGGAACTGGCCACACACCGCCCGGTCACCCTCCAGCAGGTTGCCAAGACGGCTCCGGGCCTGATCCGGCGACACCACATGCAGGGCTCCGTGGCTGCCGTCCACAACCGGCTGATCGGTAAACAGGATCACCGAGGCGGCATCCAGGCCGAAATCGCCACGGATGCTGTCATCAATCACTGAAGCCATGTCACTGAGATTGCGGGCTTCAATCACCTGCATCAGCAAACGCTTGCTCTTCTCGAACAGGCGGTCGTTATGACGGGCGATGGATATCAGCTCCACCAGCTCCCGGCGCAGGGTATCCCGCTGTTCCCGGAACAGGTGCACCTGGCGCTCGACCAGGGAAATGGCGCTGCCGCTGTCGTGGGGCAGCGTCAGCCCGCGCAGCAGTTCGTCCCGATCCACGAAGAAATCCGGATGCTGACGCAGATACTCCGCGACGTCGCTGGCGGCGAGCGTGCCGGCCTTCTTGTCGGTCTGGGCCGTTGAATCTTTCATGCTGCTCTCCTGACTGCGGGACAACGTCAGCGTCAACGCTGGCCCTGGTGGTGATTCCTGTTGTCCTGCTGCCGGCCGGAACGGCGACGACGTTGCGGGCCAGGGTCCACGGGCAGGCGAAGTTCACCCTCGAATACCGTAGCGGCCGGGCCCTGCATCATAACAGGGGTCCCTTCCCCCGGCCATTCAATGGTCAGAGTACCGCCAGACAGTTCCACTTCCACCCGTTCGCCCAGCAGACCTCGCAGACGACCGGCGACCACCGCCGCACAAGCACCGGTGCCGCAGGCCAGGGTTTCCCCCACTCCGCGCTCAAAAACCCGCAGACGGGCATGGCCTGCATCGCGAATCTCCAAAAAACCGATGTTGGCCCGGGACGGAAAACGCGGGTGCTTCTCCAGCAGTGGCCCCAGCGTTTCCACCGGTGCGGTTTTCACGTCGTCCACCAGCAGCACACCGTGGGGATTGCCCATGGAAACGGCGGACAATTCCACGGTCTGGCCATTCACCTCCACAGTGTAGACGGTCTTGCGGCTGTCTGCGGCGAACGGTATGGCGGGGGGGTTCAGTTCCGGTACGCCCATGTCTACGGTCACCCGACCATTACGCTCAACCCGCAGTTCGATCACGCCACCGGCGGTCTGAACCCGGATGACTCGCTTGTTGGTCAGTTGCCGATCCCGCACAAACCGGGCGAAACAACGGGCACCGTTGCCGCACTGCTCGACTTCCGAGCCGTCGCTGTTAAAGATGCGATAGCGGAAATCCACATCCGGCAGACCGGGCGGCTCCACCACCAGCAACTGGTCAAAGCCGATACCGAAGTGACGGTCAGACAATTTGCGGATCATCTCCGGACGCAGGCGGAATGGCTGGCTGATAGCATCCACCACCATGAAGTCATTACCCAGTCCGTGCATCTTGGTAAACCGGAGCTTTGGTCCCTGGCGACGGCGGTTCTGGCCCACGACTGCCTCCTCACTCATTCCGGCAGGCACGCTTCGGGCCCCAGCAGATCCTCGAGCGTTTCCCGACGACGCACCAGGTGGGCCTGCTCACCATCCACCATCACTTCCGGCGGACGGCAACGTGTGTTGTAGTTGGAGCTCATCACAAACCCATAGGCTCCGGCCGAGCGAACCGCCAGCAGATCCCCGGGCTGCAGGGCCAGAGTGCGGGCCTTGCCCAGAAAATCGCCTGTTTCACAGACCGGGCCGACAATATCCCAGGATTTTTCCGCCTCTGCAGACCGGTTATTGACCGGCACAATCGCCTGCCAGGCGCCGTACAGAGCCGGACGAATCATATCATTCATCGCCGCATCTACGATGGCAAAGTTGTGTTGGTCCGTGCACTTGAGAAACTCTACGCGGGTCAGCATCACGCCTGCATTGGCAGCGATGGAACGGCCCGGCTCCAGCACCAGCGCCAGATTGCGATCACCCATACGCTCACGCACAGCGGTCACGTACTCCTCAGGCGATGGTGGCTGTTCCTGATCGTAGGTTACGCCCAGGCCGCCGCCCAGATCCAGATGGCGCAGCTGGATACCGTTTTCTGCCAGTCCGTCCACCAGTGCCAGCACCCGGTCCAGGGCGTCCAGAAACGGCGCCACGCTGGTCAACTGGGAACCGATATGGCAGTCCACACCCACCACATCCAGGTATTCCATGGCAGCAGCCCGGGCGTAGATCCGCGGCGCATCGGCGATATCAACACCGAATTTGTTTTCCTTCAGACCGGTGGAAATATAAGGGTGGGTGCCCGCATCCACATCCGGATTGACCCGCAGGGAAACCGGAGCCCGCACGCCCAGCTCACCGGCCACTTCGTTAAGGCGGTCCAGCTCGGCATCCGATTCCACATTGAAGCAGCGCACGCCCACTTCCAGGGCCCGGCGCATTTCTGCGGCCTGCTTACCCACACCGGAGAACACCACCCGGGCCGGATCGCCACCGGCCCGCAGCACCCGCTCCAGTTCACCGGCGGAGACAATGTCGAATCCGGCCCCCAGGCGGGCGAGCACATTCAGCACCGCCAGGTTGCTGTTGGCCTTGACCGCGTAACATACCAGATGAGGCATTCCTTCCAGCGCCCGGTCATAGGCCAGGTAGCGCTGTTCCAGTGTCGCACGGGAATAGACATACACCGGCGTGCCATAGTCACCGGCAATACGGGAGAGAGCGACGTTCTCGGCGTAGAGCTCGCCGTCGCGATACGTGAAATTGTCCATGTGTATCCTGAAATCAGCGGGGGTCGGTCAACGGTCAGGCTCGTTTGTCTCGCTCTGGTCACCAGCGGCTTCAGAGGTGCCTTTCGCAACCGGCACGTCTTCCACCGGCGCCTCGCGGTAGAGCGCGCCCTTCTGGCCGCAACCCTGCACCGTCAGCATGCCGCCCAGCATCAACAACACGGCAGCTGTCCGTCGTATCGGAACCATGACCTTCCCCGGAAAATATTTACCGGCAGTATACCTGAGAAGGGAAAGAGAAAGTAACGGGCCGTTCCGGTTTCCGGACAACCGCAGAGCCCCTCAGGGTAACCGGTTGAGGGCCTGCTCCAGCTGCGCCCGGTGAGCCAGATAGCGGGCAGTGGGAATGTCCTGCTGATAGACATACGGCTCCAGATCATGGGGCAGATGCAAGTCGGTCAGATACACCGGATAGGATTCTTCACTTCGCCGGCAGTCGCGGATATGGTTGCTGACAGCGCTAATCAGCTGGTCGCCCCAGGCCTGCAGGGTAAATTCCCGGTCATCACAGCAGATGTCGAACCCCAGACTGCCGTCGGTATTGCGCACACCAATCGCCTGCACCTCCATCCAGGTCACCGGTAACCGGCCGCCCGGCAGCGGACGACGCTCTGCCACCCATTGCCCTTCACGCTCCTGCAACTCGAACAATGCCATCTCCGGTGCGCCTGTTCCCAGATCACTGCGCAGCTGACGGCGCTCTGCCAGGTTTTCCAGAAACCGCACCAACGGCCGCAGCACATAGTCCCGGTGACCACCACGGCACTGCCAGCCAACCAGTGCCCCCTGCTCGTCCGCGACCCACAGATGAAGCCTGCGCTTGTCCTCCCGGTAGAAGATCTGGATGGTTTCCGGTTTGGCTTGCTCGCAGACCACCCGCAAACAAGGGTGGTCGGACAGGGTGGTTGCCTCGAATACCACGGGAGCAAAACGGGCTGTCGGCCGCAGCAGGTATTCTTCCAGCGCAGCGAGGTTGTCGAGAGCCAGAAATTCCGGCTCCAGGCCCCGGAATTGCAATACATAATAGCGGCCGCCCAGCCCAATAATATATCGCAAAGAATGGGGACCACGGCCACCGGCGAAGAAGCGGGACAGCAGATCGCGCACCAGGATGGCAATTCTCCGGGCGATGGTGCTGCCATGCCCGGGTGTCTGGCACAACACTTCCAGCGCAGGCATTTCCCCCGGGGCAATGGCCACCGAGGCCAGCAGATTTTTAAGACATTGCACCAGGGTATCCCCCGCTGCATAGTGCTGCAGACTAACCTCATGCCAGCTGTTCAGGGTCACCTGGTCAATGGATACCAGCAGATTCGCCTCGCCACTGCCCATACCTACCGCCCGTTGGTAACCAGACAACCGGTGCCGTCCCAGGCCCTCCAGTGCCGCCTGGGGATCCACTCCGGCATTGATAAACAACAGGCAGGCCAGGGGCCGCATCGCCCGGGCCAGGGCTTCCCGCGGAGCGGGAGGCAAGGGTACAGGGAGGTAATGCCGCAGCGCATCCAGCATCACCGACAGATCGCCGGGATTGACAGATTCATCCGCACTGCGAACGTTCAGCCGGGTGCCACGGGTGAGCAGGCCATTCAGGTAACTCCACAACACCAGCTCCATCAGGTCTCCCGCTCTGCGTATGGGGGGCTGATGACCGGAGCGACCCGCGCTTTCCATATCCCGGAACATCCGCCAGCCTGTTGCGTCCCCGGGGCCTCCCGGCTCCGGACTCTGCACAAAACTGAGATTCTCTTCCGCCAGCGACGGAGCAAGCCCCGGATTGATCTGTTCGACCTTGCCCGCTTTACGCTGAAAGGCAGCGTAGAGTTTGCGGCCCAGCAGGTTCATATCCCGCTCACTGATAGCCGCCGCCCGGCCGTGCTCCCGGGCAAGCCGTGCCAGCAGCCGGTAACTGTGGGTAAGCTCACCCACCACACTACGGCGCAGGGCCAGCACGTCTTCTGCCCGCCACTGCTCCCGATTATCCAGCCAGAGCCGGCGGCGGAGCGGCCAGCCCCACTCCTCAACAAGACTTGCCAGCATGGCACGGCGCCAGTTACCAGTGTCAGACACCCGGGTGAGCGGCAGGCCGGCTTTCAGGTACAGGCTCTGGCGCACCAGGTCGAGCCGGCCCTCCGCACCCGACACCTGTAACCAGGCTTCGAGGCGGCGGTACAACAACAGGTAGGGATCCAGCTCATCCGGATGGGTGCGCCCGGCAAACACCGCTTCCTTGAACCGCGCCGAAAGCAGGGGTTCCTCCCGGTTGCGGGCGTAACACTCAATCAACATCAATTTGAGCAAGGATTTCCAGGGCGTTTCTATGCCTTTGTAGAGCTGCCAGACACCGGCACCCAGGAATTCCTCCGCAGGCACGCAGGATACCGGTCCAAAATCCACGTAATCCCCGGCGCGGATGAACCGGCACTGCAGCAGGTAATCCGCATACTCCCGATAGCGGTTTTCGTCCGCTGCGGGAATCAGCCACCACAGGGGACGGGCACCCGCCAGGTGTACCGAGGTGCGATAAAACTCGTCCAGCAACAGATAATGCTGGGCGCTGCCGCAATTCTCGCCGGCGACTTCCGCGCTCTGCCGACCGGCCCGCCAATCCTCGGCGGAAAACACGAATACATGCAGCTCCACGCCCAGTGAATCGGCCCACTCCGCCAGCCCCGATGCCTTGCGTTCCAGTGCCCGCACCTGCCCGGCATCCAGCCCCGGCTGATGGCACAACCATACATCCAGGTCGCTGGTTACCGAATGCCCCAGTGACCCAGGACTGCCCATCAAAAACAGCGCCTCCAGTGCCGGCTGGCGCTTGCGATCCGGGCGATGGGGGAATGTTCGAGCGTGGCGGCGGGCGGCATGCAGTGCCGCTTCATCCGGCTCATAACAGGCAATACCGCAGGGGCAGTCGTTATCAGAGTAGCCCGGCAGTCCGGGATGATTGAGATGGAACACCAGGGGTAGCAGATCCAGAACCGCCTGTTGCCGGTAAGTCAGTGCGGAACGGGCCCGCAACCAACGTTGCCGGTTTACCTCCAGAAAGCGATCCGTCAGCCGCTTCAGAGTCTTGCGGTCGATTCCCTCATCATAATCAAGGACAATGGGTGGGCTCTGGGCTGACACAGTCTCTCCGGGGAGGTTCCTTCTGACCTTATTATCAGTATCATGATGGCATCGTTGCAGAACCGGTAAAAAAAATAAAAGCGGCCGCGGGCTCCGGTCCGGAGTGCCCGCCAGAGGCAACCAGACGTGAAAGAATTCTTGGT
Organism: Marinobacter sp.; assembly: GCA_014359475.1. Lineage (GTDB taxonomy): Bacteria > Pseudomonadota > Gammaproteobacteria > Pseudomonadales > Oleiphilaceae > Marinobacter. Next base: position 156,522 of record JACIZI010000005.1, read on the forward strand.
AAGTCGCTATCGCTCCGACAACCCCCAGGCGCAGGAGCGTCAGACGCTCATCCGCATTAACGACACCGGTAAAATTATCCACGCAGACTCCCACTGCGAGTCAGTGCTGGGTTACGAGGCGCAGGAACTCGAAGGCCGGCCGGTGCGCACGATTCTGGCCGCCCACGAGGATGACCCCTTCACGCCCGCCAACCGCCACCGCATCGAAAACGGCGACAAGGTGCTGATCACCCTGCGCCACCGGGATCGATATTTCTTTACTGCAAGACTGACCCTGCGATCCAGCGTGAATGATTCGGATCAGGCGGCCACCGCCTGTATCCGGGTAAGGGACAATGTCCCGTTGGAAGCCCCCGTGGTGCGGCTGGCCGAATCCAGCGCCGGCATCGGCTTCTGGGACCTGGACACCCAGAACAACGAAGTGACCTGGAGCAGCGGCCTGTACCGGTTGCTGGGATTGCGTCCCGGCGCGGATATCACTCCGGATCAGGCGCTCTTCTACGCCCAGTCCCGACAGGGAAGGATACGGGCACTGGTGCGCCGCTGCATCCGGACCGGCAAGCCTTTCAGTATCGTGCTGGACATGCTTACCGCCCGTCAGCAGCCCAGCCGCATGAAGCTGACTGGCCAGGCCATCTACTGCGAGGGGCGGATCCACAAGCTGAGCGGCATCCTGATCAACCTGACAGACCAGCGGGAGCAAGAACAGGCACTGCAGAACAGCCGCAACCTCCTTGATGCCGTTACCTCCGCCAGCACCGACCTGATTGCGGCGGTGGACTGCGAACTGAACTTGTTGCAAGGCAACCAGGCCTTTGCAAAACAGTTCCAGAAACTGTTCGACCACTATCCGAGACCGGGGGATAACCTGTCGCGGCTGCTGAAAGATCACCCCAATGAACGCCGCATGATGGAGCGCCTGTGGCAGCGCGCCTTCGAGCGGGACAGTTTCCTGGTGGAAATGCCACTGGCCCAGCTCAATCCGGACCTGCCGGTGTATCAAATGCACTACCGACGGCTGGTCAACGGTGAGGGCGAAACCTTTGGCGCAGTGCGCGTGGCCCGGGATACCAGCGCCCGGACACGCGCCGGTAACAGCGAATACCGCATCCGCCATGACCCGGTCACCGGCCTGCTCAACCGGCGGGAGTTTCTCGCCCGGCTAGACCGCACCCTCAGGCAGAAGCGCCGCAAGTCGCTGGTGGGCAGTCTGCTGTATCTCGACCTGGACGATTTCGACAAGTTCAATGAAGAGGCCGGAAACAGTGCCGGCGACCGCTATCTGCGGGGGCTGGCAGGCAGCCTGGGCATTAAGGTACGCCAACGGGATGCGCTGGCAAGGCTTTCCGGTGACACCTTTGTGCTGCTGATGGAAAACTGCCCGGAGTCCCGGGCCAGGCAGATTGCCGGAGAGCTGATCCAGCATATCCGTGATTACCGGCTGGAATGGCAGGGACACGAACTGTACACCACCGCCACCGGCGGGCTGCTGATTCTGGATGGAGAATCGGATCAGGAACCGGAACAGCTGCTGGTGCAGGCCGCGGATCTTTGCCACACCGCCAGGATTGCCGGGCGTGACCGTTACCACACCGCCCACGCGGTCGTCGGCAATACCGTGGAAGGGGATGCCGGCCTGCTGCTGGAGCAGATCCATTACGCATTGGACAACCATAAGGTACTGTTGGAATTCCAGTCCATGAAGCCGGTCAACAGCGTCAGCTGGGGCGACCATATCGAAATTCTGGCGCGAATTCCCGGCCAGAATGAGGATGAGCGAAGCATTCAGCCGGGGGCATTTTTGCCGATCGCGGAACGCTTTGATCTGGCCAAGCGGCTGGACCGGGAGATTATCCGCCAGACTCTCGGCTGGCTGGAGCAACACCCGTTGTTGGAGCCCCGCCTCAAGTACTGCGGTTTCAACCTGTCCCTGGCGAGTACCCTGGATGATACTTTTGCAGAGTTCATGGCAGAACAGCTCAAAGACTCACGTTACGCTCCGGAGGTGTTCTGCCTGGAAATCCGCGAAGCTCATGCCACCCAGTACCCTGAGGATGTCACGATACTGTGTGAAGCGCTGCACCATGTGGGCTGCCGTGTGGCACTGGACGGTGCCGGTGCCTCGGTGGAAAGCTACAGCCTGGCGGCGAAGCTGCCGGTCGACATCATCAAGCTGGATCGCAACATGATGCAGCATCTGGAGGATGACCCGGTGCAGGAAGTCATGGTCGAGGCCTTGCACAAGATTGCCGAGGCGGCGGGCAAGGTGACTGTCGCCACCTTTATTGAAAACGACGACACCCTGCGCCATGTGCGCGCCCTGGGCATCCATTACGGCCAGGGCTACCGGTTGTTCCGGCCCCAACCCCTGAGCGCACTGAAGCCGGCCGCCGTGGAGCTGGCGACCGGCCGGATCGGCGGTTAGCCTTCCGCCTTTCTGGCTCTGGCCACCGCTGCCCGGACCTGATCCGGGGCGGTGCCGCCGAGGTGATCCCGGGCCTGCACGGAGCCTTCCAGGGTCAGGACATCGAACACATCCTCGCCAATCACATCGGAGAACTGGCGCAGCTCATCCAGTGTCATATCGGACAGATCCCGGCCTTCAGCCACTCCGAAGGCCACGGATTTACCGACAATTTCGTGGGCATCCCGGAAGGGCACGCCTTTCTTGACCAGATAATCCGCCAGATCCGTCGCGGTGGAAAAGCCGCTCTTGGCCGCCACCCGCATGTTCGCCGATTTTGACCGGATCGCCGGCACCATGTCGGCGTAGGCTTTGAGGCAGCCCTTGACGGTATCCACGGTATCAAACAGCGGTTCCTTGTCTTCCTGATTGTCCTTGTTGTAGGCCAGCGGCTGGCTCTTCATCAGGGTCAGCAGGCTGATCAGGTGGCCATTCACCCGGCCAGTCTTGCCCCGCACCAGTTCCGGCACATCCGGATTCTTCTTCTGGGGCATGATCGACGAACCGGTGCAGAAGCGGTCCGGCAGGTCGATGAAATCGAACTGCGCCGAGGTCCACAGCACCAGCTCTTCGCTGAAGCGGGACAGGTGGGTCATCAGCAGGGCCGCAAAGCTGCAGAACTCGATGGCAAAGTCCCGGTCACTGACCGAATCCAGGGAGTTTTCAGTCGGCCGGTCAAAGCCCAGCAGCCGGGCGGTCATGGCACGGTCAATCGGATAGGTGGTGCCCGCCAGTGCGGCGGCGCCCAGCGGCATTACATTGACCCGCTTGCGACAGTCCTGCAGCCGCTCGGCATCACGTACCAGCATTTCGTACCAGGCCAGCAGGTGATGACCGAAGGTGACCGGCTGGGCGGTCTGCAGGTGGGTGAAGCCGGGCATAATGGTGTCCGCTTCCCGCTCGGCCAGATCCAGCAGACCGCTGCGCAGGCGCTGCAGTTCGGCGGCAATCACGTCGATTTCGTCCCGCAGCCAGAGGCGGATATCGGTGGCCACCTGGTCGTTGCGACTGCGCCCGGTGTGCAGCTTCTTGCCGGTGATACCGATACGGTCAGTCAGCCGGGCCTCGATGTTCATGTGCACATCTTCCAGGCTCACCGACCACTGGAATTCGCCTTTTTCGATATCCTGGCGCACACCGTCCAGCCCCTCGATAATCGCGTCCCGCTCCTCAGTGGTCAGTACACCCACTTCCGCCAGCATGGTGGCATGGGCCACCGAGCCCGTAATATCATGGTGGTAGAGCCGCTGGTCAAACGCCACGGAAGCCGTGAACCGCTCCACAAAAGCGTCCGTCGGCTCACTGAAACGACCACCCCAGGGCTTATCGGAACTCTTGCTTTGATCCGTCATGGTTTTAGAACTCCAGTAACATGTAACATTTTCTCAAGTGCCTGTTTTTACAAGAAATCAGTAAAGTAACACTTTTTGGTGTTTTCCGCGTAATTTTGACCTCATTGTAACCTTTCAAGATTCAGGAATCGCGATGAATTTCGTGGGACGGTGGGAGGTTGCCAAGCAACTTTTAGGTGGCTGTACATACTCGGCAGGAGGGAAATTCTATGAGTGCTTGAACGCGTTCGTAAGGGTCGCAAAGCGAACATTCAGATCAAAGTCCGAAGGGCTCGCTTTGAGGGTAGTGTGTGTCATGCGTATTTGGGTAAGTCCAATCATAGGCCAGGAGTGTCTAGTACACCGGGGTAAGTCCGTTTGAGGCGCGGGTCAGTCATACATATCGGGGTAAGCCCAAGACCTGAACCTCTGGTACTATTCACTGCACGAAAACAAACTTTTCCAGCTATTCGCTTCTAGGAACGGGGTGACTGGAGGCAAGAAAAGCATAAAGTCTAGCTACGCGCATTACAAAACGGAGTACTTAAGATGATTCGAACGCACAGCCCATTACTGCCAATCGCCATTTTTGTTATTGGGCTGTTAAGCGGCTGCGGCACAAGGATGTCATCCCAAGTGGATACCCAACCAGTGCCTATCGGCAATCAACACGTTGTGTACGAGCGCGGTGTTCCGTTAATTCAGAATATTGGCGAAAATACAACAGTAGTCGTCGCTCCTATGCAAACGCCACGAAGGTATCCTTATAGAAATAGTTTCTGGATTTCAGTAAGCAACAATTCGCCAGAAAGGTCGTTTCTCTTTGCAATTAAAGATATAAGCATCCACTACAACGACACCCCCATTAAAATCCTTTCCTACGCAGAAGCCGAAAACGAGGCTTATACGGCAATGCAGGATCAACAAATGGTGGCGGCACTGGCTTACACCGCACAATCATTGAATGCTCAGGCGGCATCAACTTCAACCGTCCGCAGCACATCTAGTTCAGGTACTAGCTACCAAGTCTATGACCCCGCAAAAACTCAACAGCTAAATATGCAGGCGGGAGAGCAGCTTAAGTCCAATCAAACTGAAGCAGCTTCGGCCTACGAGTCTAGAGTTGACGCACTCGAGGGATACGTCAGACGAGACACCATTGTTCCTGGCGAAACGTTCAGCGGTTACTTCATGTTCCGGATTCCAAACTTTCAAGCTGGAAAGGCTAACAATCTATCCATCAAAGTTACTGCGGAAAATGGGGTGCATGAGTTTAGGTTTCGCGAGTTCAACCTTGGGCTGAACCCATCACAAATAGATTCCGCTGCTTCAGCGGATGACCAGAAAAATGCAACTCAAGCCACCTCCAATGGAATCTTTTTGAAGGGTCGTAAACTTTGGGGAATGTAGGGTGCTCCCCCACTTTTAGCGTTGGCGTACTCAAAATGAGACCTCAGGCCATCATGGTCAACTTCTGTTTAGAAAGAGATGGTAACCGAGGTCGCAAAGCGGACATTCCGCAGCTTGCTATGGCTCATACTGCAACTTTAAAGAAGAGCCCTTTAGGTACGGATAGTGATTTAAAGTGTGTAGTTTTGAAATCAATGGATCGGATCTGGGCAGCTAAGCTTACAATATCGACTGTATGAGTGGTATTTCATGTCAAAAGTTAATAATCTAGTGAAGGCAGGTAGCGAAAAAGAGTCCATAGACTTTCTGGTAAAATACCGTGATGAGCTTATTCATGAGATAGAGGTTGGCAAAAATCATATTGAAAAATTGAATACCATTTCAATCGAGAAAGAGGGCCGCCAAGAAGCGATTGATAGGGTGGAGAAAAAACTCGCTGAACATCAGAATGAGCTGAAGGCTGTTGACTCTAAAATCAAATTGGGGTTTTTCGATCTCGCATCCGAGAAAGAAATTAAAAAAATCAAGAATAGAAGATGGTTGATTGTATTTTTCGGAGCCGCACTTGTGATTTTATTTTTTTATCTATTTTAGTGAATTTTTCATAGTTAGTGTAAGCCAGAAATTTATTAAATCTCACCAGCAATTCCGGTTACCCTTTATAAGGGTGGTAAAATCCTACGCTAGTTGAACGTGAAATTTTATGTGCGCCGACGCGGCAGTATTTAATTAGCGATAAGGCAAGAATATAAATATCACCAACTTACTTGACCAAGCTAAATTCGGTAGGACACAATCGATAATTTATACTTACAGGAATCTAATTTCGACTTTAATTACATGGGAAGCAAAGATGAAAAAATTGGTCATAAACGTATTTGCCGTCATCGCAATCGCAGGGATTGGTTACTTTTTTGGCTTGAAGCATGAAGAGAATAAAACGGCCTTATCCTCTGGTTTCTTAAAGACTAGCCAGGAAGATCAAGGAAGACTCATTCTTCATGTGGATGAAGATATGAAGATCCAATCCCTTCTCAATTCTAAAACATGGGGAAAGACATCTTTTACAGAAACAAAGTTGGAATTAAATTATCGATCTGAAGTCAAGCCGGACTCTTTAATAGTAGAGAGAAACACTCCTAATGGCATAAAGTTTTTGGTTAGATTTTCTAATGCCAATGTAAACCTGCCTCTGGAGTTTGATAAGAGTTTTGACGGTTTTAACCAATGGGGAGAGCTGGAAGAGGGTTACTATGTACAAGTAGCGGAGTATGATTTCGACAACGATGAAAAACCAGAAATTATTATCGCTATTGGTAATGGGTTGACTGACCTAGTAGTCAATATTATTGAGTACCATGCGCCCCAGTTGCCCAAAGATGCAGAGCGCACTGCCAACTGGACTTTGATTGGTTCGTTCCGGGGGCAGGGAAAAGCCTTTGTCGAAGGAGCGTCTATCCAGCTACCCTTTGGTGGGCAAGGTAGATATACCGAACACACTTGGGTCAAGAATAAATTTGTAGAAACCAACTAACAATTGATTGATTTCCTTGCCATTGTGACCGTTTTTGCTTTTGTAGTGGTGGGGCTATATGCCGCTTACTACAAGATCGGCGATCTTTCATTGCGCTTTCCAATGAAACGTGCATCTTTACAGATGGCTTACCAATGTTCGCTTTTGTTTAAAAGAGGAAGAAAAAGGTTCCGGCCAAAATCTGTATAGCACTACTCACGCGATTTCCCCCTAAAAACGGTAACGTTTTTACTTTCCAAGATTGCCGAGAGCCGGCGATTTTCGAGTTCAAGAGTGGCGTTTTTCGAAGCAAGTTCGTTGCGCTGCTCGGTCAAATCTACGATTTTTTCCCGAAGTTGACGATTCTTGAAACGCTCTTCCTTGAGTTTCTCCTGCTTCTCATCACGCTGTCTCTGGATCGCCTTGTTGGAATTGCCCCGGATGCGCTCCAGCAAGTCTGGGTAGTCTTTGTGGATCAAGGCACGACTGACTCCGGCCTCTTCGGCAACAGCGGCCACCGAGACTTTCCTGCCCTTCTCAACGACCTTGGGCTGGTCTTTTTCCAACCGAACAATGGCCAGCCGAATACGCTTGTGAGTGTCTGATTCAGATGGCTTCGACATCGGCCACTTGCTCCTTGAGGCGATTGATGTCTACACCGAGATCCGTTAAAACCCTTTCGCAGCGTTCCATGGTGCGCTCGACGGTCTTTGATCCTGAGTCGTCCAGATCATCGATCTGGCGTAGCTCAATCTGTTGCATGTAAAGTCCTTCCCAGAAAGGCTTGTGACTATCATCAATACAACCGTGCTCGCAATCTTCGCATTGGCCACCCGCACAATCCACGCCGGTATCGTTGGTACACCAGGCAATGCCGGTGGACCGCAGGTAAACCAGTTCGCTGATGGCCTCAATCATCTCTTTCCGATCTTTGTAGGTACGCACTTCTTCCGAGCGGCTCCGCATTTGGCGGATATGACCGGCCATGCCACCGGAAAGCGGGGTATCAGGCTCCAACCAATGACCGACAATCGCCTGACGTTTGCCGTCAAAAGCGGCGTAGATTTCGTCATAGAGCTCCAGATCCTGCGCCTCGTTCATTGCATACAGGATGGTCATATCCAGGCTCCAGTGCTTGAAGTGATCGCGCAGATAACGCAAGTCGCCCAGCTTGTGATGTACCACGTAGTTGGCAAAGGTGCGCCGGAACTGGTGAGGCGCGAGTTTCCAGTTTATCCCGAGGTTCTTTGCATACTTACTCAATCTCTTACGAAGGGCGATGCCACTGAGCCGATAAATGCTGTTTCCCTTACTGGTCACTTTGGTCAGCCCGATGCAGCCTGAGCAGGCTTGTAGGCGCGTCACTTCCTGCAAGTCTCCGGCTGCCCTTGCCTCTTTCAGCGCCTGCTCAAGCTCAGCCTGCAAGGGGCCTGAAAGCCGCTCTAAGACTTTTACAGCATGAATAGCGATTTCTGGACACAGCCATGAGGTTTCGCCCGCATGGGTTTTGTCCGAGCGTGAACCCAGGAAGTAGAACCTCTCACCCTCACGAACCTCGCTGTACCACTGATCTCGCCGGATATTTCCGAGTTCATGGGCTCGTATGCCTGTGGTCGCCAGAATGATCACGAAACAGCCGTCACGCAGGTCGAGCAGTGTCCTGTTCAGTGCACCTAGCCCCTCATCCCAACCTTGGTTTTTCAACAAACCGATCAGTTCTTCCCACTGATCAGCGTGGTTTTTCGAACGAGGTTCGAACTGTGACACTGCATCCCGATGTTCCATCAAGTCGTTGGCTTGGCTGAGCAGAGATTCGGCGTGCTGAAACAGAGGCCGCAAAATATCATCGGGAATTATGTCCGTCTTCGCTTTGTTCGAATCCTTGTGCCCGGCCAACACGAGGGCGGAGCTTTCTGGCCAAGGATGATCAAAGCCGTGGGGAGTATCTCGCAGCAAGTGCCAGCTTCGTTCAACAGCCGATAACCGGCTCCACTTCGTCATGCTACTCAGTGGCTTCCCGGGTTTACGCCGCGCGGTCAAACGTTGGACGTATTGAGCGTAGCGGACCGCGACCAAAGGGGTGACCTGCGCCTGGCTAATGATGCCCTGGTCGTGCAACCAGTTCAGCCAAGACACCAGATTCTGGAAAACAATGACGACCGAGCCGTTGCCCAGCGACTTCTCGCCCCAGATGATGCGGGCCAGGACGATTTTGGCCTCGGATCGCAGTTCCTCGCCTTTGATCCGTGCAAAATCTAGCTTTCGGAAGCCATCCGTCTGGTTACCAGTGCTCTTGGCTTTGGGCAACCACCACTCCGGATCTTCGTACCGAGAGAGCACGTAGAGCATCCCATCGGCCCGATCCGTGGTGATGATACCGTGCAGTCCCTCATCAATGGGTAACGCTCTCAACAGCCGCTCGCGGTCGGCCAGTACCTCTGCGCCCGTGACCTCGCTCATATCGCCATCCTCGCCATGCTCAGGTCTCGCCAGAACGGGTGGGGATTGTCTTTCGCTTTCTCGCATTGTTCTTTCACGAGCGCTTGATCAAAGCGAGGTGCAATCTCTTCATCGATCAGTCGAATCACTTTCTTGAGATATTTGGTCCAACGCTTACCAGCAAAGGTGTCGTAATTGCGCAGGGCGGCCCAGTAAAAGCTGAACAGGCGATACAGGTCATCTCCGGTGATCACGAAGCTCTTGCACCGGAAGCAGCCGAGGTAGTCTTGGCAGGGTTGGCCGTTTTTTGGGGCGCGCTGCCCGCGACGGACATCTTTGCAAGACGCCACGGGCGTCCGGTCACTGGCGATGATATCCGGCTTACTAAGAAGCTCCTGAACACGCGTCTCGCCTAAAAAACGCATATTGGTTTCCGCTTCCGGTGGCGCCTCCCAGTAGTGGGCATTGCCCGTCTGAACCGTGTGCCGCCCCGTTCTGGCTGTGATCAACGGGTCTTGACCAGACATCTCCCACACTCGATTCAGAAGTGTCTGACGCAACCGAGTGACGTTCAACATGAGCGGCTTCCCATCGTCCGTTTGAAGCTGGTGTTGGTCGACAAGTAGCTTGATGATGTAGTGCAAATGGCTGGCAGTGAGTCGACATGGTTTGCCCGCGTGCTTGCCCCGCACTGGCTCGTAGACCAGCAGTCGCCCCCGATCACCCAGCTGGGCGCGTATAGAGGCATTCCTCGTAACGATCAGATCAATGGCATCAGCGGCATAGAGATGGATACTGGCCATTTCCGATACTTCCTCTGACTTTCTCAGGGCAACCACGTGCGTGGCGTTGCCGCGACGTTTAAAGCTCACAAGCAGACGCAGGTTGGATTTGAGCGGATGAGGCTGCACGCAGTCCGTGGTGAGTTCCAGGATGGGTGCCGGATTCATTCCAGTAGACAGAGCGATGGACAGCGCGCAAACGGTCAAATCGTAGCTGTTCAGCGGCTCCGAGTGGGCCACAATTCGTTCCATCTCTATGCGCAGCGCTTTGATCAAAAACCGCTTTTCATTTTTGCTGAGCGCCTTCTGGCTCTTACGTCGTTTGTTGGAATTCGGAAACGGATTGGCAGGCCAAACCGTTTTCATATCTACTTCCGGCCAGAACCCGAACCGATGACATGCCACAAGCAGGGATTTGGTTTTGGTAAAGTGACCCTTTTGCGAGCCGTATTCGATGGGCTCGTTCCTCAGGTGCTGAATAAATCGCTTGATCGTTTCGGCGTTGAGATCCGCCATAGTCAGGCTTTCACCACTAGCAGCGTGGAGTAACGACAGAAAGGGCGCAAAGTGACGAAAGCCAACGTTCCAGTTACCCACAATCGTGGTCAGGCTGAGGGACTTTCCATTAGTTTTGACGCTCTCAGCGACCAGCTTTTCGAGGGTGCACTGACAGGCGGCGGTGATGTCGTCGAAGCCCTGACCGTAAAATGGCCCGAAGTCCGCGTTTCTCGTGTTTGTTGTGTTTTCGGGAAAGGCAACGACCGCGTTCTCTGGCTTTGAGAGCGGCGATGGTTCGATGGTTTCGGTCTTCGCGTTGTTCGCCGTCTCGTCAACCGCCTTAACCCCAATATCATCACCGTCTAGCGTGAAATCTTTTTTCATGCGCAGGCCGCCTCCTTCGCGGTTTCCTCAATTTCTTCCTGATAACTGGTGCGCAGGTCGTCTTCAATGTCGTCGAGGAAATGCAGGTATTTTTCGGTCGTTGTAATGCTGCTGTGGCCGAGGCGATCTCGGACATAGATCAAGGGATTGAAAGTCGTGCTCTTTCGGGACAACAACGATTTCAGGGTGTGCGTCGCGTAGGTATGACGCAGGATGTGGGGATGGCAGGCGAACGACAGCTTCAATCGGTTCAGTTGATTGTTGAGCGAGGTTGGAATGCTCCAGGACTTGCCCTTGGCGGTCACAAAGAGGGTTTTGGGGTCTGTGCCGTGCTTTCGGATCGTTTCATGACGTTCGTGAATCACGTAGTCCCAGAGATCCGCCATCAATGATATCGGCACATGGATCGTCCGTGGCTTGTCTCCCTTGGTGCTCATCTCTTGGGGTTTAAGCTCAACAACTACATGACTTCGAGCCGAGATCGATTGGGGGGCTGACACATAAGTAACTGGAAACGTCAGAAGCTCTTCTTTACGCAACCCCGTCAGCAAGCCCAGGCGAACGATCAATCGAAGCGTTTTGTTGTTGATACTTTTGAGCAGCTCTTCCACTTGTTCTTTGTTGAGGACTTTGATCCTGGTTGGCGTGGTTTTCAGCAGCACATCCGGCTTTACGGCATACCCCCCGGACGTGTCTGTGTGTGCGAGGAAACCCTTTGTCTGTTTGACTCTCACCGTTTCAAGGTCATACGGCAACGTGCTTACCCAACCGTGTTTGAGGGCAAACTGATAAAACTTGATGACCAGGTGAAGTCGTCGGTTTACCGTGGAGGCGTTAAGGTTAAATCGATCAAAGGAAACGTCGCGATACAGGGCTAACAGGGTTTCGTGATTTCGGTGATCAAGCTCTCTCCAATCAAACCCATTGGCTTCAATGAACTCGAAATAATCACACAGATCCCTTCCAAACGTTTCCCAACTACGTCGGCTTTGCACACTTCCACGTTTTAAGCAGTGATGAACGAGAAATTCCATTCCTTCGACAAACACATCATGATTGGATTTGAGAAGAATCGGGAAGCCTTCATAGGAATGGCCCCTGATTTCAAACTCTGGTGTCGCTAGGATGAATTCCAATGCTCGCTCTTCAATGCTGTATTTTTAAACAGTGTAAGCATATGCTTTAAGGATGCAACAGGAAGCGTTCATGTTACATGCTACCAAGTGGCGAAATCTCAGAATATGAGGATGGATAACCGCAGTAATGGGTTGGAACCCAGCATGGAAACGGTCGTTTGTTGGACGCCTAGACCCTTCGTGCGAAAACCTGCAATTTCTAGTTGTTTTGTGTCCAAAAATCACGTACAAAAAACTATGATTAGAAAAGGTGCGTTTAATGATCATAGGCTATGCGCGTGTCAGTACCCAAGATCAAAATCCTGAGTTCCAGGTGGATGCTCTGGAAAAAGCTGGGTGTGAGCAAATCTTTCAGGAGAAGTTTACCGGTAAGCTGCGTGAGCGACCTGAGTTGTCGCTGTGTCTTCGTACCCTGCGAAAAGGAGATGTTCTCGTCGTCTGGAAGCTGGACCGGTTAGCACGTTCACTGAAAGACCTAGTTGAGATTGTTCAAGACCTGAATGATCGCGAGATTGGTTTTAAATCACTCACCGAAGCAATTGATACGACGAGCTCCGGTGGCCGACTGGTATTTCATATCTTTGGCGCACTGGCAGAGTTTGAGCATGACCTCATTAGAGAACGCACAAAGGCTGGTCTTCAGGCAGCCAGGGCACGAGGACGAAAAGGTGGGCGAAAACCCTCGATGTCCGATTCGGATGTCCGTAAAGCCGCGGCCATGCTCTCCGACCCTCAAATCACGAAAACAGAAGTTGCGGCTCACTTCGGTGTGACTCGAACGACGTTGAACGCCTCACTTAAAAGAATTGGATTGGCTGCCTGAAATAGTCGCAGCCCGACAACATGCTGTATTGGAGCTCCACGGATGACTGACGACAAAACCAACCACTCCCAAACCGCCGCGTTTATCTGGTCGGTTGCCGACCTTCTACGCGGTGATTTCAAGCAGAGCCAGTATGGGCGGGTCATCCTGCCGTTTACCCTGCTGCGTCGTCTGGAGTGTGTTCTTGAGCCAACGAAGGCTCAGGTACTGTCAGCAGCCCAGGAGCATCAGACCAAACCGGATGCAGTTCGTGAGAAGCTTTTGCTTCGAGCCGCTGGCCAGCAGTTCTTTAATGCTTCTCCCTTAAGTCTGGCTACTCTGTCTGACAGCCAAACGGCTGACGACCTGATGAGCTATGTTCAGTCGTTCAGCCAGGATGCCCGGGAGATTTTCGAGCATTTTCATTTCGAAGACTTCGTACAACAACTCAGTGCCAACAACTTGCTCTACCAGGTGGTGCAGCGGTTTGCCAGCATTGACCTGAGCCCGGCAACCATCAGCAACTTCGGTATGGGGATCATCTTTGAAGAATTGATCCGGAAATTTGCGGAGAGCTCTAATGAAACGGCCGGGGAACACTTCACGCCACGGGATATCGTGCATCTGACCACCTCCATTGTCCTGACCGGACAGGAGAACCGGTTAACGCCTAATAGCATTGTGACCATCTACGATCCTACAGCTGGAACGGGCGGGTTCTTGTCCGAAGGCGACGAGTACATTCAGCAGATCAGCGAGAGTGTCACCGTCTCGCTACACGGCCAGGAATTGAACCCGGAGTCCTACGCCATCTGTAAAGCCGACATGCTGATCAAAGGCCAGGAAGTCAGCAATATCAAGCTCGGCAACACGCTGTCGGATGATCAGCTGGCTACTAATAAGTTTGACCTGATGCTCAGTAACCCGCCATTTGGCGTGGAATGGAAAAAGGTGCAGAAGCAGGTCACTGATGAGCACAAGCATCGAGGCTTTGATGGTCGTTTTGGGCCTGGGCTTCCCCGTGTGTCCGATGGCTCCCTGCTGTTCCTGATGCACCTGGTCAGCAAAATGCGGGATGCCCGCGAGGGTGGATCCCGGATCGGCATCATCCTCAATGGTAGCCCATTGTTTACGGGTGGGGCTGGCAGTGGCGAATCCGAAATTCGGCGCTATCTACTGCAGAACGATATGGTCGAAGCCATCGTGGCTCTGCCAACAGATATGTTCTACAACACCGGAATCTCCACCTATGTGTGGGTGCTTTCCAATAACAAGCCTGCTGAACGCAAAGGCAAGGTTCAGCTGATTGATGCTACTGACCGGGCGACCAAGATGCGTAAGTCCCTCGGCAGTAAGCGCCAGTTTGTCAGCGAGTCCGACCAGGGCGAGATCGTGCGCATGTACGGCGACTTCCAGGAAACCAAGAAAAGTAAAATCTTCCCCATCGAAGTCTTCGGTTACCGACGTATCACGGTTGAGCGTCCGCGAAAGCTGAACTTCCAAACTTCAGAAGAGCGAATCGCTCGGATTGCGGACGAAAAAGCCATCCAGAAAATGGATCAGGAAGACCAGAACAAGATCCTCGCGGCGTGTCGTGCCCTGGATGCCAATACGGTCTACCGAAATCGCAAGCAGTTCCAGAAGGCCCTGAAGGCTTCGCTCACCGATCATCAGGTGTACCTGAGTGCCCCTCAACTGAAAGCCCTGCTCAATGCGCTGAGTGAGCGCGACCCAGAAGCGGATACCTGCACGGACAGCAAAGGTAATCCAGAAGCCGATACCGGCCTGCGGGATTATGAGAACGTCCCCCTCACAGAGTCCGTGTACGACTACTTTGAGCGAGAAGTGAGACCCCATGTGCCGGACGCCTGGATTGATGAAGCCAAGCGGGACGAGAAGGATGGCGAAGTGGGTATTGTTGGCTTCGAGATTCCGTTTAACCGGCACTTCTATGAGTTCACGCCACCCCGCCCGTTGGATGAGATTGACGCGGATCTGAAGCAGTGTACTAATCGGATCAAGCAGATGATTGAGGAGCTGTCTGCGTGAGCCTTGATACATATCCAAGATACAAAAACTCAAATATCGAATGGATCGGGGAAGTGCCCGCGCACTGGCGGGTAGCATCACTGCGGTGGTATGCGTCGATCCAAGGTGGGGTGGCCAAGGGAAAAAACTACAATGCCGAAACTCCTGTAGTCGATCTCCCATACCTTCGAGTAGCAAATGTTCAGGATGGATTCTGTGACCTTTCGTCAGTAAGTACCGTGACTGTCGCGGTCTCCGAAGTCGACCGATACCGGCTTCATCCCGGTGATGTGTTGATGAACGAGGGTGGTGATAACGATAAGCTTGGACGTGGTGCAGTGTGGCAGGGGCAGGTCGAAAACTGCCTTCACCAGAACCATGTATTTGCGATCCGGCCCAACCGGCACCTTCTCCCGTACTGGCTTTCCATGTTCACTCGCTCGGCTGCAGCCCGCTCATACTTCTACCTTTACTCAAAACAGAGCACCAACCTGGCCTCGATATCCTCTAGCAATGTCATGTCTTGCCCATTGCCATTTCCCTCAACTCAAGAACAGCGCCAGATACTGGGATTTTTAGACCACGAAACCGCTAAAATCGACGCCCTAATCCGCGAGCAGGAGCGCCTGATAGAACTGCTTCAGGAAAAGCGCCAGGCGGTGATTTCCCATGCGGTGACGAAGGGGTTGGATCCGGATGTGCCGATGAAGGACTCCGGGGTGGAGTGGCTTGGGGAGGTGCCGGCGCATTGGAGAGTCGGAAAGTTAAGGTGGTATGCAACCATCCAAGGAGGAGTTGCGAAAGGTAAGGACTATCAGGATCAGAAAACGGTTTCTCTTCCCTATTTGCGAGTTGCAAACGTCCAAGCAGGTTACGTGGACTTGACGGAAGTGAAGGAGATAGCGGTCCTGGAGTCTGAGATTGAGCGGTATAGCTTGAGGCATGGTGACGTCCTCATGAATGAGGGGGGAGACAACGATAAATTAGGGAGAGGAACAGTATGGAGAGCCGAAATAGAACCTTGCCTGCATCAGAATCATGTTTTCGCCATTCGCCCAAATAGGTATTTGACGCCTGAGTGGCTGGCAATGTTTACCCAATCAAGCCGGGCTCGTTCGTATTTCTTCCTTAACTCAAAACAAAGTACGAATTTGGCATCAATATCATCTAGCAACGTGATGAACCTAGATTTGCCGATGCCTTCAGTGGATGAGCAGGAACGAATACTTCAATTTCTCGAGTCTGAACTTCAGCAATTCACTGATTTACAAAAACAAGCAGATAAAGGAATTCAACTACTTTTGGAGCGCCGGTCAGCCCTAATTTCAGCCGCTGTCACCGGGAAAATCGATGTCCGTAACTGGCAGCCACCAGTCGATGAAAGCGCCTTTGATGAAGAGGTACGCCAAGCCGGGATGGAGGCAACGGCATGAGCCGCGGTCGCGGAATCCGTCTGTTCTTAGTTGATGGCACTCCGAACGGCTTGTTGACCGCCGAAATCATGAACTGGACTGGCCACGCCCTGACGGGGCCCCGCACCAAACTGACCGAGTTGGTGCAGAGGCCAGAGTGCGGTCGTACCGGTGTGTATTTCCTGGTTGGCCCAGATCCAGACAACGCCATGCGTCCTTTGGTCTACATCGGCGAATCCGATGATGTGGCCAAGCGACTGAAACAGCACAACCGTCCGGAGCCCCAAGGCGGCAAGGATTTCTGGGAACGGGTGTGCCTGATCACCAGCAAAGATCAGAATCTCACCAAAGCTCATGTGAAATACCTGGAAAGCCAGCTCATCACCATTGCCAAGCAATCCGGACGCTGTGGTCTGGTCAACGGTACCGCCCACGATTACACCGTGCTCCCTGAGTCCGATCAGGCGGACATGGCGTTCTTCATCGAGCAAATTCGCATCACCCTTCCGGTTCTGGGTTTCGACTTCCTCCGAGAGCCTGCTGCGCTGCACACCAAGTCGCCATCGTCCGACGAAGACACATTGTTTGAGATGGAATTGCCAAAATACGGCGTTAAAGCGCAGGCACGAGAAATTGATGGCAGTTTTGTCGTCCTTCAGGGATCTGAAGCCCGTCCCAAATGGACAGCCAAGGCTAACGGTTATGGCAACCTGTACGACCAGTTGGTGAAGGATGGAATGCTGGCAGACGAGACCAACGGGAAACGGCTGTTTGCCCAAGACTATGAATTTAACAGTCCAAGTGCCGCTGCGGCTATTGTATCCGGCCGAAATGCCAATGGCCGAATCAGCTGGATGGTCAAGGGTAGCCAGACAACCTATGGAGACTGGCAAAGCTCACTCGTTGAGGCTCAGGATTCGCCAGAGCTCACGGACTGAACCCACAAAGATCTGGAATAAGGCAGTACCTCATGACATCAATAATCAGACTGGCTGGCGTCGCTGTTTTGGGTAGCTTTGCTCTCGCGGGTTGCCAAACTACTGGTGTTACCCAGAAGCTTCATACCGAAATGTATCCCCCGCTTGGATGGCCAATCAGCGCGGAAATCGGTGAAACCGTGTTAGAGCGCACCCGAGGCATTGGTTCTCCAGGGTTTAAGCTTGAAGACCTGGAGTTTGAGCAAGGCGGGTATCGATTCTTCTTGCCAGGCGACCACTATCAAATCGGTTATGAATCGCCCGAGGGTGAGAGTATTGCCTATGGTTACGGCAACCTGAAGCCTCTCAACGAGGGCACCTCCATCGCTGGAGCAAATTACCAGCTTGTGGCGGGCCCAACGGATACCGGTTGCACCCTCAAAGTTTCCAATCTGAACTTAATGAACGAGGACGGCAAACTCATCACAAACTGGGCATCGAACGATCGGGGGGAGCAACCGGAAAAGAATGCCATCTCCATCGGTGGTCGGACGATTCTGAGCGGCTCCATCCTCGGGGGCTCACAAGCCATGTTTGCTGTCGAAGTGCCAGAAGATCAGTGTACCAAGCGATACAAGTTCGCGAATTATGGGCAAACTTTTCGGCAAGAGTTGATTTATCTGGGACGCTCTGGCGACGAGCTGTCGTTTAAATACCGTGAGTTCTCGGGGAACCTTGCCAGACCAGCATTCTCTGCAGACCTGAAATATGATCTCTCGGAGAGCCAGACCATCGGTTATCGCGGAGCTCGCATTGACGTTATTGAAGCGGGCAACCAGGTCATCCGCTATCAAGTACAAAGCAATATTCAAGGTATCTAAGCGAAAACCGGGTACCAAGCGGGTCAAAGGATACAAGGAGTAGTCATGGCTGACAGCCGAGAGAGAGCGTTCCAGAACGACATCATCGCAGCCCTGCACGATCAGGGTTGGCTGGTCGGCAAGGCGTCTGAGTACGACAAGGTGAATGCCGTGTACCCGGAAGACCTGATTGGTTACTTCCAGGAGGCCTGGCCAGACCGATGGGAAAAGTTCTGCAAGGGCAACCCTCAGAACCCGGAAAAAGTGCTCATCCAGAAAACCGTTCGGGAGCTGGAGAAAAAGGGCACCCTCGATGTGCTCCGCCATGGCTTCAAAGTACCGGGTGTAAAAATCGACCTGTGCAGCTTCAAGCCGGATCACCGCATGAATCCGGACACAGAGCGTCGATACAACGCCAACCGGTTACGTGTGGTCGAGGAAGTCTCCTATTCGCCTCATGCCCGCACCGGGGATTACAATCCACGGCTGGACCTGGTGCTCTTCGTGAATGGGATTCCGACGGCGACGCTGGAGCTCAAAAGCGAGTTCAAGCAAACCGTCGAACACGCCAAGCGCCAATACAAAAAGGATCGTCCGATAAAGGATCCGGTTACACGGAAGCCGGAGCCATTGTTGACGTTCAAGCGTGGGGCATTGGTCCATTTCGCGGTCAGCCAGGACGAAGTGGCGATGACCACCCGGCTGAATGGAAAGGAGACTTTCTTCCTGCCGTTTAACCGAGGTACGGCCGATGGTGGTGCCGGGAATCCACGCGCCGAGGACGAGGGTAGCTACGCCACGGCTTACCTGTGGGAGCAACTGTTCCAGAAGGATGCCTGGCTCAAGGTTCTTGGCCGTTTCCTGCACCTGGAAAAGAAAACCGAAGAAGATTTCCACGGTAACCGGAAGACCAAGGAAACCCTTATTTTTCCCCGGTACCACCAGTGGGACGTGGTCAACCAGCTGATTCAGACGACCCGAGAAGAAGGTGCCGGAAAACGCTACCTCATCCAGCACAGTGCGGGCTCCGGCAAATCCAATTCCATTGCCTGGGCAGCCCATCAGCTGGCGCAGCTCTACGATAACGAGGGCAACAAGCTGTTCAGCTCGGTCATCGTCGTGACTGACCGAACGGTGCTGGATAGCCAGCTTCAGGACACCATCTACCAGTTTGAGCACGCTCAGGGCGTGGTTCGACCCATCAATCGTGATTTGGGCAACCAGAGTAAATCGGAGCAGCTGGCTGAAGCTCTGGCCGAGCAGACCCGTATCATCATTGTGACCATCCAGACCTTCCCGGCGTTGTTCGATGCGCTGGAGAAGTATCCCAAGCTGGCGTCAGGGCGGTACGCCGTGATCGCAGACGAGGCTCACTCTTCGCAAACTGGCTCTTCCGCAACCAAGCTGAAAGCCATCCTGGGTGGTGATTTACCCGAAGGGGAGGAAGTCAGTGCGGAAGAGCTGCTGGATGCCGCCGTCTCGGCTCGAAAGCCCAGTCAGGACATCAGCTACTACGCCTTTACCGCGACACCTAAGGCCAAGACCATTGAGCTGTTTGGCCGTGAGCCGGATCCATCACAGCCTCGAAGTGAGTCCAATAAGCCAGAGCCTTTCCATGTGTACTCCATGAGACAGGCTATTGAGGAAGGCTTCATCATTGATGTACTCCGGCGCTATACAACCTATGCCGTCGCCTGGAAGCTGGCTCACCCGGACGCAGAGGACGATGAGGTCGATTCCAAGAAGGCCCGAACCACGCTGGCCAAATGGGTGCGCCTGCACCCATACAACATCAGCCAGAAGGTTGAGGTCATCGTTGAGCACTTCCGGGAAAACGTCCGGCACCTGCTGGATGGCCAGGCCAAAGCCATGGTGGTGACCAGCAGTCGGCAGGAAGCCGTCCGTTACCAGCTGGCCATGCAGCAGTACATCCAGGACAAGGGCTATCAGGACGTTCATCCACTGGTGGCCTTCTCAGGCAGCCTGCCACCAGATGATGTGATCCCGGAAGAAGTCACCGAAACCAGCAGTCTTTTGAACCCAGGCCTGAATGGTCGCGATCACGCCAAGGCGTTCGACACAGACGAGTACAACGTGATGCTGGTTGCCAATAAATACCAAACGGGCTTTGACCAGCCGAAACTCTGCGCCATGTACGTGGACAAAAAGCTCAAGGGTGTGGAGTGTGTTCAGACACTCTCACGGCTGAACCGGCTGTTCCCGGGCAAGGAAACCTTCATCCTGGATTTCATCAACGATGCTCAGGACATCCTCGACTCCTTCCTGCCGTACTACAACAAGGCTGAACTGACCGGGGTTTCTGACGCCCAGGTGGTTTATGACATCCAGGAAGCTCTGGATGCCGAGCAGGTGTACCACTGGGACGAAGTAGAAGCCTTTGCGCGGGCGTTCTTCGATCCCAAAGCAGAATCCTCCAAGCTCAGCTATTACTGCCAACCGGCCCGGGAGCGCTTCAACAAGCGGTACAAGCTGCTTCACGACGAGCGAGCACAGGTCCGAGCGGCCCGGAAACAGGCTGAGGCTGATGGGAATACCATTGGTCTGAAGCAGGCCGACGCATCTTTGAAGGAGATTGACGAAGGTCTGGATCAGCTCGATCTGTTCAAGAAAAACCTTGGAAGTTTTGTTCGGACCTACGAGTTCCTGTCCCAGATCGTATTTTTTGAGGATTCAGAGCTCGAGCAGTTGTGTGTTTTTTCAAAACACCTGTTACCACTGCTGCGCCAGGAGGTTTTGGACGATGATGAAATTGATATCTCAGAGCTAGCACTGAGTCATTACCGAATCACCAAGCGAAAGGAGCATGAGCTGCGATTAGAGGGGGAGGATGACCCGGACGGCTTGGATCCGATTACAGGTGTTGGCACCGGAAAACCTCATGATATAGAGATGAAGCGCCTCTCCGAAATCATCGAAAAGTTAAATGACATCTTCGGTGCTGAAGTCAGTGATGAAGACCAGCTGCACTTTGCCAATGGCATTGCTGATCGGGTTCGCCGGGATGAAGCAGTGATGGCACAGGTAAACAGCCATTCAACGGATCAAGTGATGCATGGGCTGTTTCCGAAGCGGCTTACCGATTTGGTTCTGGATTCGATGACGGATCACGAAAAGCTGTCGATGGAAATTTTGGATAATGAAGATAATCAAAAAGCTTTCGCACTTTTGATACTGAGGCTGTTAACGGAACAGCGCCGAGAGATTATGAGCTGGGTAACCCCTGATCCTTAATATTGAAGAAACGATTTAATGCGTAAGCTTGGCACCTTTAGGGCATATCTCCAAAGAACTCTCCTTGAATGAACAAGAGGGTTTTAGCATAAGCTGTTAAGGACACTGCTGACAGGGTAATTTCCCACCCTGATGGACAAAGGGTGGGTTGATCCTGAGATGTTAATGTGACTCCTTCGTATGACAGCCGCACTGGATTTAATTTGGTCCCTCGAGCCGCAAAAAAACTGTGGAAGTGGGGGTTACTCCAGCCCCAGAGAATACGATTACAACTGTCTACCATCACAATAGCACATGGTTTAAATGATACCTCCACAAGTCTGCAAGCAGTTGCTGTCAAACTAGTGTGATATCGGGCAGCGAGACTAGCGGCCAGCTCAAGGTTGAAAATTTTCGCGTTAACCACATGTCCCCGAATATCCGAAGTTGGCATTAACAAGTTTGAGGCAAAAACATTCGCCTCTCGCTCAATATCTATCCCGTGGGGCGGACCGCCCAGATTCTCTATATCTTCTGCGGAACAGCGTATTTCTTTACGGTCTTTGTGTAGGCAATAATGGCCAAGCTCGTGGCCAATGGTGAAGTTTTTTGCCCACCCTTAAGGCCACACCTTGAATTGCTGCCCGTTTCCAGATCCACCCCACCATAGTCAGCACCTGGAAGCGCGACCTATTGGAGAGCGCGTCCGACCTCCTCGAAGGCAAGAGTATAAT
>JACIZI010000050.1 GCA_014359475.1 Marinobacter sp.
GAAAGTAGATGGTTAAACTCCCTGTTACGAGGACGCTTACGGTTACTTTCAACCGATTTTAGCCTATCCTGCGCATCAACAAAATCGCCCTCCAGAATTGCAACTCGTGCCAACCAAACCTGTGCCTCAAACCATATGGGTAATCCCGGAAACTGCCTGATGACAAACTCAAATGTTGAGCGGGCTTTAGTCAAGTCCTGTTTCCATATATGAGCTTTACCAACCAGCAGCCACGATTCCCTTGCCCATCTAACATACTCGTTAAGGCTCATGAAATCCTTTTCTTTAGGGCTTAGGGTGTTCTTGGTACGTGCCGGTTTTATGGTTATTGAGTGCCGCGCCAGTAGCATGGTACACTTGTTGAGAGTGCGCTCCATATCGCTTGATACAATTCCGGGCACTTGGCTTTCGCCTATCAGCAAAACAGGTAATGGCAGGGTGTAATTGTAGTTTATTCCTTTTTCGGCTTTGTAGGTACCGCTTTTGTAGCTATCGTAGGCGTTGTAGTAGTAATTGTAATATGAGGTTAGATTATGGTAGTTTCGGCTCACAAACGTATTCTTTTGTGTTGAGCACGACCATACCCCTAATAGTAAAACAATGCCCAGAAGTAGCAGCAATCGGGTGTAACTAGATTTTATCAATTCAAAACAATTTTGCATTACAAAAACGGATAATAGCCCCAAAAAGTATACAGGGGCACAATATTACAAATAATTGTGGACTTTGGGTTTAATTCCTTTACCTTCTTCAACGGAAAAACGCTACTCTACTTCAATTACCAAATACTTTGAAACCGACCAGAATTTTTGGGTATCGGTAATTTTAAGCTCTTCAATTATTCCCTTCTCGTTGGTTGTTAGGGTATACGACTCCTTGGGATGGGTTGTAACAACAGTCACTTTTTTGGCCGAGAGGGGGATGCTCACGGTTTTAGTTATATCGATACGTACAAAGTAGTTCTGGTTAAATTCAGCTTTCATTTTGCTCGATTTACCGATCCCAAGGAAACCACCGGTTTTGTCGATAACTTTATTATCAATCAGCTCCCGCCTTGTTCCAATGGCATACCAGGCTGTGTTGAGCTGTTCGGTTTGGCTTTGAATTTTTACACTCATCTCGACCTTTTCCTCCATTAGCGTATCGATGCGCGCATTTAGCTGGGTTACCGTAAAGTTAAGTTGGGTAAGGTTTTCTTTAAGCTGCTCAATTTCATATTCCTTCTCCTCAAGCTGTTGGGTAACATTGGCAATCATTCGCTCAAACTCAGCCACCTTAAGGTTAGCTTCTTTCAGCTTTTTTCGGAGAGCCGCAATGGTTTGGCGGTTCTTATCCATCAGCATGTTGATGGTTTGGATATCCTCATCAATTTGTTGGCGCACATCGGGCTTTAGCTCACTACCAGCAATGGCATTCTTGCTAATGGTTTGCTCCTTCTGCTTAATAACGCTCAGGTTTTGCTCAATCTCACCCATAAAGGCGAAAAACTGATTAATGGTAGAATCTTTAATTCTTGCCTCGTTGCGTAAGGCCTCGTTTTCCTTGGTTAGTAGTTCAATCTTTTTCTTGCTTGAACCATCGCACGATACCAGCAAATAGGCAAACGTAATTACAATAGCTACTCTTGCTATACCCTGTGCTTTCATACGTGTAAAATAATTGGTTTGAAGTGTGCAATTTAGGTAAAACTTTGTTTAGTTGAGTTTTAGGAAGCACCTGAACGGTGAGCAGCGCGATATCCTCCGGCAATGGTCTGTTGACCGCGGCGCGCAAACTGAAATCTGGCTGCAAGGCCGCAGGAACTGGCAACTGGCGCTACTGGAGCTGCTGGAAAGAAGAAACGGGCCGACCTTCGAGACGGACCTGGAATACCTGATTCTGAACTCTGAAGAGGTGCGGGGCGAGGCCTACCAGGCGATGATGGCCGAGAGTCGCGTAGCCATGTCCGCCCTGATGCATGAGCTGATCCTGGTGGGTGACGACACGACACTGGCCCATTTGCAGAATCGGTCGGCGGAACTCAACAGCGACTTTGAAGCACTGTCCTGCTCCCCCGCCTGATACCAGGAATAGAGAGGACGGGGGTCAGATGAAGGCTTTCATCTGACCCCGGGGATGTCCTCAGATTGTCAGGTAGCCGCCGTCCGCATTGATGCAGGCGCCAGTTGTATAACTGGAGGCATCGGAAACCAGATACAGCACCGTACCCGCCATCTCGCTCGGATCGGCCACCCGCTTCATGGGGATATGGGCCATGGCCTGCTTCTTGATGGCCTCGTTGGTGGTCAGGGCGCTGGCAAACTTGGTATCGGTGAGACCCGGCAGCAGCGCGTTCACCCGGATTTTCTGCTGGCCCAGTTCCATGGCAAAGGATTTGGTCATTGAAATCACCGCGGCCTTGGTGACCGAGTAGATGCCCTGGTAATGGCCCGGGTTTACACCGTTCACGGAAGCCACGTTCACAATTGAGCCGCCACCGGCTTTCTTCATCATCTGGGCGCCCCGGGCACACATGAAGAAATAGCCACGGATATTCACATCCACGGTCTTGTTGAACGCACCCAGGTCGGTGTCCTCCACCGGTCCGAAGTAAGGGTTGGCCGCGGCATTGTTCACCAGAATGTCCAGTCTGCCGTGGGTCTGCTCAATGTGGGCCCAGATGCTGTCGATCTGATCCATCTCGCCAATATGGCAGGCGTAAGCTTCGGCGCTGCCGCCGGCGTCCCGGATGCTGCTGGCCACGGCTTCACAGCCGTCGATCTTGCGGCTGCTGACGATCACATGGGCGCCGTATTCCGCCAGGGTCCGGGCAATGCTCTCGCCGATGCCGCGGCTGGCACCGGTAATCAGGGCGACCTTGCCGGTCAGATCAAACAGGTTCTTGCTGCTCATTCGTTCACCTCAATTCACTATCGGAATGTCACCAGGGCGGAATCCTCCGCTTCCAGGTGGCTGTAGTTGTTAAAAACCGCCAGGGTGCGCTTCGGGCCCGAATAGAGGACTCTTGAAACACTGGTATTGGCAATCACCTCGTTCAGGCCGAGTGCCCGGGCGTCATCAAGGCCAAGCAGGTGCTGGGCAATCACGGAAATTGGACCACCGGATGTAGCCACCAAGACGTCGCCACCGTCAGCGTACTCAATCATTTCCTCGAAGGCCGCCAGAACCCGGGCCTTGAAGTCCGGCCAGCTTTCCTCGTACTCATGATCAAACTCGCCCGAAGCCCAGCGGCGCACGGCGTGCACAAAGGCCTCCTGAAACGCTTTGGCCGGTTTCGGGAACGCGCTGAGATCCCGCGCCATTACCGCGCGGTCGCTCCACTCCGGCCGGTACCGGGCCACCACAGCAGTGTGGTCGAACTCGTTGAAGCCAGGAGCAACCTGCATATCCGGCAGCGAAGCGCCGTAACCGGTAGTGATGGCCTCAACCGTTTCCCGGTGCCGCTCCAGATCGCCGCCAAACACTGCCGCCGGCTCAACCTTGCCGGCCAGCCAACGGCCAAGCACCCTGCCCTGCTGCCAGCCCCTGGGTGACAGTTGA
Source organism: Marinobacter sp. (assembly GCA_014359475.1). GTDB lineage: Bacteria > Pseudomonadota > Gammaproteobacteria > Pseudomonadales > Oleiphilaceae > Marinobacter. Next base: position 3,541 of record JACIZI010000050.1, read on the forward strand.
TCGTAGTTCTCCTTGCCAAAGCTTGCCTGGCCATGGCGAACCAGATAAATCGTTGCCATTACAGGGAACTCTCCGCGATCAGTCGCTGGCAGCGCTTCTCAAGGTAATTGGCGGCATGGCCAAAGGCTGCGAACCGTTTGTCTTTGGTCTGGCCGTGATAAAACCGGTAATAGATCTGCTGGATGATCACCGCCAGCCGGAACAGGCCATAGATCTCATAGAAGTCGAAGTTGTCGACCCGGAAGCCGGACTGTTCCATGTAATACTCCACCACCTCCTTGCGGGTGAGCATGCCCGGCCGATGGGTCGGCTGCCGGCGCAGCATCTGGAACGGGCCTTCATCATCCGCCTCAATCCAGTAAGCCAGGCTGTTGCCCAGATCCATCAGCGGATCACCAATGGTGGCCATCTCCCAGTCCAGCACCCCGATTACCTCGAACGGGTTGTCCGGGTTCAGTACCACGTTGTCGAAGCGGAAATCGTTGTGGATGACCACCTGGGCAATATCCTCTGGCATCTTGTCGTTGAGCCAGCTCATGACCTGTTCGAAATCGCCTACATCCTCAGTCCGGGCCTTGCGGAAGCGGTCACTCCAGCCGCCGATCTGGCGCTGCACGTAGCCCTCGCCCTTGCCCAGCTTGTCCAGGCCCGCCGCTTTGGCATCGACACGATGAAGATCCACCAGCTTGTCGATGACGTTCAGGCAAAGCTTGCGGGTATCGGCCTCACTGAGCTCAAAGTCTTTCGGAAAGTCCTGGCGCAGGATAATGCCCTTCAACCGCTCCATCACGTAGAAATCGCAACCGAGAACGTCGTGGTCATCGCAAATGGCGATAATGTTCGGTACGTAGGGATAGACCGGTTTGAGCGCCCGCATGACCCTGGCCTCGCGGAGCATGTCGTGAGCTGACTTGGCGATCTTGCCGAATGGCGGCCGGCGCAACACGTAGGAACGGTCGCCGTAATCCACCTGATAGGTCAGGTTTGAAGCGCCACCCGGGTACTGACGGATTTCCGGCTCACCCTGCAGATCCGGAATGGCCTGCTTCATGAACCGGTCCACCGCGGCTTTATCCAGTTCCTCGCCTTCCCGGATGTCTACCGCCTGGTCGATCTGGGTCATTCAGGATTCTCCTCTTGAATCTTCAGTTTGAGACAGTGTCAGACTACGCCATCAGGCTTTGCTGCCACCCATCTTGCTCATCCAGCGCTTGCTTTCCTGGTGCATCAACCAGTCAAACGCCCAGGGCGCATGGCGCTTCAGCATCCACATGCGACGCTCCTTGGCGTGGGGAAGCACCCAGAAGCTTTTGTCTTTTACCGACCGGTAGATATCCTCGGCCACGTCCTCTGCGGTTACCGTGGACCGTTTCATCAGCTTGTTCACGTTCTGCTGGATACCGGGAATGTCAGAGCGCATGCTGCTTGTCAGGTTGGTCTGGAAAAACGCCGGGCACACACAGCTGACATGAATGCCGGCGTCCCGAAGCTCCTGGCTCAGGGTCTCGGACAGGGCAATCACCCCGGCCTTGGTGACATTGTAGCTATCCATCAACGGCGCCAGCATCAGCCCGGCCATGGAGGCCACGTTCACAAACGCGCCAGAGCCCTGCTTCTTGAATTGCGGGGTAAAGGCCTTGCAACCCCGAACCACACCCAGCACGTTGATATCGAGGATCCACTCCCAGTCCGCCATGGTGGTGTCTTCAATGGAACCGGCAGAAGCCACACCGGCGTTGTTGACTACCACATCGACGCCGCCCCATTTCTTCACCAGCTCGTCCCGGACTTTCTCGAAATCGGTCAGGCGGCGAACATCGCACTCGACAAAGTAGCCCTCGCCACCAGCCGCGTTGATTTCGCTCTCAACGCCAACGCCCTGCTCCGGATTGATGTCGCCGATACAGACTTTGGCGCCTTCTCTGGCGTATCGCAATGCGAT
>JACIZI010000051.1 GCA_014359475.1 Marinobacter sp.
GCCTTACCAATTCCATGTTCGCGTTTTTTACCTGTTTTTAGGATGCGTTAAAACGCTTTAAATCAAGGGTTTTAGCGATTCTTACTTTGGCCAGCTTGTTATTTTGTCCCTTATTTTTTTATGGGGTACCGATGCGGTTGCATTACCGGTTGCATTCCAGGCTAAAAGGGGTGCTTTCGAGACGGTTTGGTGCAATAGTGGTACAAGCGGCGATCCGGGACCGGCCTATGGTCTTATACTCGGAATCGCCGCCCGGCTCACTTCCCCGCCTTCTCCATTTACCTCGGGCACACGAGCACAAATCCTATCCGCTGAAAACACCCGCCAAAAAATTTTTTTAGATCTTTTTCAAAAACCCCTTGACGGCTACGTGTATACGTATATAATTATAGTAGAACGAAGGTTGAGCCCGAAGGGCAGAAAGGAGAATGAGCATGTACGCAATCAGAGTTGTTGAGCTGAAGAACGGAGCCAAGACCATTGAGAAAAAAGAAGAACTGAGGGCCCGCGGATTCAAGTATGTGGCTGGCCTGGACGGTAAGTGCTGGGCCAAGAGAGTCGAGACTGTTGAGGAAGCCAAGGAGGTTATCCGCGACCTCAACGGTCTCGGCTTTGGAACTTCCTTCGGCACCGCGTACCAGGGAATGTTCCTCCGGCACCGCGAGGCGCAGGAGAAGGGCATTGACCTGGGCGACGCACCCAGGGAGATCTACTTCTTCCAGAAAGAGAACAACCTGCTGTAACTTGCTTCAGAGCCCGCGAGGCCATTCCTTTTAATCGAACCAGTATGGAGTGCCAAATCAAGTCGAAAAGGAGGAGATGTAAATGTTACCTTATCAGTACCAGCCCGACCCTGCCCTCCAGGCCGAAGCCGAAAAGGCCCAGGCTGGCAGGGAGTACGTCATTCGATGCCAGCGCATCGGAGACGACTATCGGGGCAGTCTTGACTGCATCAAGATTCTGACCCCGGTAGAGCGCGGCCCCATCCGCGCCATCGATAATGGGGCCGCGGAAGAAGAAGTTATCTACATCGATGGCGTGCCCGTGGCAACCTTTGTCACGTGGTACGGGAGCGGCGGGAGCTCGTGGAAGAGGGCTGCCCAGGTGATCCGGCCCCTGGGTAAGACCCGGATTGAATGGGAGTGGCCGGAAGACTGAGAGAACACCCCGATGACGGCCCGGCCCGAGGGGGAAGGAGGGGAAAACGATGGAAGTTGTCATTGAAGCGCGTGGCGGCCATGACGGCGTCGCCACGGGAGGACACTACGGCTCCTGGGCTCGCGTCTGGGCGAGCCGGGAGGGGATTACGGTGGTGCACGTGGTCGAAGAACGGCATACCGTGACTCCTGGCCGGCTCACCTACCACGATGACCGCATCGTGGTGGACATCGAGCCCGCCGAGGGGTTCGACCAGGAACGGGACTATATCCTGGTCGAACACAAGCGGTCGCCCAACCCGTATTTGCGGGGCAGCAGCTCTCGCGAGGGCTACGAGCTGCTGTTCGGGCGCATGCCGGCCTGGGCCACGTTCCCCGAGAACTGGGCCCGTTGGGTACGCGATGAGCGCGTCCAGGGGTCTGCCATTGACCACATCCTCCGGCGCGTTCCTACGGCCAAAGAGGATGTGGAATACGCCATGCGGAAGGGCTCCAAAGGCAACATCATCTCCGCATGGCGTGCTGTTGCCTCGCATTGCGAAGCCGCCACCGGGAAAAAGATGGACGGCATCGGCGGGAACGGCTCCTGGACAGCCGTCCGGGCGATGCCTATCCGTATTGCCCAGCGGCTGGGCGGCTGGCGGCCCCCGGTGCCCAGACCTGTCTACGAGGAGCGGAATGCGGTGCTGGTTGTGTCCCCCGACACCGTAGGCCGCTACAGGAGTATTGCGTAAGCCACTTAAAAAAGGAGGTGAGACCATGCCGGCAAAGACCATCTACGTCCGCGAGTCCGATCTCGAAATCTTTGACCGCGCCGAAGCTCTCGGCACCAGTGAGAGCCTTTCCGCCGCCATCGCTGAGGCGTTGCGGCGCTACGTGGCGGCTGAGGAGGCACGCACGAAGGGAATGGAAGAGGTTACCCTGACCGTTGGCACCTGGGGTGGCAGCCTGGGCGAACCGGACACCAAGAAGATTCGGTTCACCGGACGGCTTCTGGCCGATGGCCGGACCTATACCGACCGAGACTTCCGGGGGGTGGACTGGGCCATTTACGAAACGAAGAAGGGCCAGATCCTGCTCTATCGGGAAACCTGGTCCAGGTGGCAGGGCGAAGAGTCTGCCGCTGTCTACCGCGTCTACCCCAGCCTGGGCGATTTGGTCGAAGCCAACCCGGACCTGCCGGGATCAATCCTGGAGCGGGCCAGGGAGGCGCTGGGATTGAAGACGGTGGAAGAATTGGACGTGTGAGAGGAAGAGACGAGAGAGAAGCCGGGCGAAAGCCCGGCTTTTTATTTTTCCCGGAGCCGCCGGAGGGATTTGAACCCCCAACCAGCCGATTACAAGTCGGCGGCTCTACCGTTGAGCTACGGCGGCTATTTTCCCGTCTTCTCAAGCCCAAATGTGGCCGCCAGTACCCACACGGCGCACGCCTGCCATTCGGTCACCCACCACTCGCAACCTTCCTGGCAGCGGTCTTTCGTTAAGGGGCAGAAGTGCATGGCGGCGCCCCCTCAGGTTTGGATTTGCTTTGCCCACTCGTTACCAAAGGCATCCTTGAGCTCGCGCAGAGCGGCTTCAATGAGCCCTTTGATTTCCTCTTCTGTGAGCTTGAGCCCTATTCTTGCTGCCTGGGCCACCAGCCACTCGGCAGCCTTATTGTATTTAGCCTCGCCATGCAGGTATTTATAGGTCTGCTCTACAAACCGGACGGCTAGGGTAGCCAGTTCCTGCTTGGTTGCCAGCTCGGCCTCAATTCGCTTCATGCCCTCGACGCCGATTTTCTTCCGGAGCCAGGCGACAGCGTAGCCGGCCAAAAGAGTAGCCAGAAGGATCAGCAAGTTATAAAGCAGGTCCAAAACCACCTTTTCCATGGAGACACCTCCTTTATTTGCCTAGGAGCTTAAGTATCCTATCCAGCAATGCGGCTACCTCAGCCCTAGTGATGGGGTCCTCGGGCCGGAAATTCCCCTGGGCGTCACCTTTGATGATGCCTAGCTGGGCTAGCCTTTCGATACTGGAAGCTGCCCAATGGTTTTTCGTAACATCCCTAAACATGGAAAGCACCTCCCGTGCTTTGAGCTCTATACTCACATCACGTTTAAACTTCTCCCAGCCAGCAGTTGCGCCGGGAAACCCGTAGCTCTTGGCGGTGGCATCAGTCACGAAGAACTTGGGACAGTCCTTCCCGGTCACGTCAAAATGACGCCAGAGCCTGTCGGTGCCCCAGCCGTGTCTCTTTAAGATGCTGGCGGTCAGCTCTACCAGGTTTTGATAGGTCTTTTTGAAGTCCCCGTCAGCGTTAACGCAGGTTTCGATGCCGATGGTACAGTTGTTGGGGTAGGAGCCCAGCTCTTGCAACGCTCTCTTGCGATAGACTTTAGCTCCCACATGGTAGGCCATCTCGTCTTCGGGTATGCACTGCACCACTTGATGGTCGTCTACGATGTAATGTGCAGATACCTTGTTCTCGGGGTGGTTCTCGAAATAGTTCCTGTTAGCTGTTGCATCTGCCCCCCGACTGAGATTTGCCGTCCAGTGGATTACCAGGGCCTTGGGAGTTATTTTACGCCCAGGGCGCCCTCCCCGGCCAGGAGTGAGCAGCATCTCCCGGAACTTATATTGTGCCACGATCGTCCCTCCCTTCCGGCTTGCGGTCTATCGGGCGGATTGCATGGCCGATCTCTTTGCGTTTAATCCCGGCCAAGGCCAGGAGCTCACCCGTGGTAAATGCAAACCATGCCGTTATCAAGGTAGACGGCTCGCTGCCCACCCGTAAAAATACGTACAGCACCGCCGCCGTGAACCATGCGTTTAATGCTATCACCACGGCCACAATCCACTTGGAGTACCGCATCCACTTCACCGCCTCGCCCTCTCAAGCAGCTCATCCAGCTTTGTTTCCTGCCGGGCAAGGCTGACCTGCATAGACTGTATCGCGCCGGCAAGCTGCTCAAGGGCCTTGGTGTTGTTTTCTATTACCGAAGTCAAGCCTTGGTCGTTCCTCTGTCGCAAGAACTGCCCCACAATATAGACCAGCCCCGCCACCGCGAAAGTCGCGAGGCCGTACTGGGCAAGCTCTGCACCCGGCATAACCATCCCTCCCATCAAAAAAGCCGCCCGGAGGCGGCTAAGTGAAAGCTCGATAGAGGCCTTATTGTGTGTTAAAGTCGAACGTCTATTAGTTCCTCTAACATCTCCAGTATAATATTCAGCTTTGCATCTATGTCTTCAAGTGTTAACTTGCCCATTGCTTTTTTGTCAGCAAGAGTCGCTAGCTCGGTTTGGCGCTGTATCTTTTTGGATTTAGGCAACTTCAAAACCTCGGGCATCAGACAGTCACCTCCACTTCTGTGCGACAACCACTACTACTAATAATTTCGATTCGATATGTGCCGGGGTCAGCCTGGACTTTAAAAGACCCCTGTCCGTTTACCATATTAATAGGGATTTCTGTACTGCCATAACGTGCTTTCACCTGTTCCGTATCAGCAACCAGGTTACCCTTGAGGTCGCGCCAAAACACCTGCACAGTATTGTGGCTAACTTGAGCTTCTAGGCCATAGAAGACGCCTCCAGCATATTTCTTGCCTAATAATCTTTCATCGAAGGTCTCTATGGGTACTACGGATTGGGCATTAATAGGATTGGGCAAAACAGAGACGGTGAAACAGATACCCCTCTCGTCAAGTTGCGCACAAATAAACATGCTCCCATTGTTCCTCCTTATCCAGTTATGGAAGCTCTAGCACGTACCACGAAATATAACAGGTATCATCATAAGATGAGTCATAGCCTCCCCTCTCAAATGTAATGGTTGTGTTGTTAGAGAAATAGCCGCAAAGTACAGCCTTCGTGAGCGGATCGGGGCAAGCATAAGCTATCGCAGATGAAAAGAATAACAATGCCTTGGCTAAATCCACTGACGCAATGCTTACGGCTACAGAAACGCTGTTATTTGCTACAGTTGTTAAGCCCATTTGCAGGCTTTTTACATTTTCGAATTCCACAACCCAATAGCTGATCTTGTCTGCACTATAAGAACGAGTAACTGCCCTATACAATTCTAAGTTAGTCGAGGAA
>JACIZI010000052.1 GCA_014359475.1 Marinobacter sp.
CAACGCCTGCTCTTCGGGACGTAGCTGTGAGGCGAGCCGCCTGGCTACGCGTTCGATATCTTCACGAACAGCCTTCACCGACCCTCGGAACAGGTCCAGTTCCAGATCGATATCATCGGTGGGTTTTTCGGGCACCACATCCAGATCGGCGGAGGGGTAGACCACGACACCACTGCCGATCGCCACACCCGGGGCGCCGGGGACACCACTGAAGCTGACATCATGAGCCTCTTCACCGGTCAGCGACAGTCCGCTGATGGCACCGGTCGCTTCGCTGTGAGCAATCACCCCCGCGAGCTGGGCCGATACAGTGACCAGGAAAGCTTCTTCACCCTCGTCGAAACAGCGGGAACTTTCCCGCTGCTGAACAACCAACACCCCCAGTACACGGCGGTGGTGGATAATCGGAACACCCAGGAAAGAGCGGAAGCGCTCTTCACCGGTTTCCGGAAAGTAACGATAGCGCGGATGCGACGGTGCATCCTCGAGATTGATGGGTTCTTCACGGGAACCGACCAGCCCCACAAGCCCCTCGGAATAGGCCAGACTGACCTGCCCCACCGCCTTCCGGTAGAGACCTTCAGTGGCCATCAGAATATAGCGGTTAGTGGCCGGATCGAGCAGATAGACGGAACAGACTTCGGTTCCCATAGCCTTCTGCACCCGCGATACGATGATATCCAGCGCCTCCTGCAGATCGCGGGCGCTGTTTACCTCTTGTACTAGACTTCGCAGAATGCTCAGCATGGCGGTGTCAGTCCGTCATTTCTGGTGTTCCTTTAAACGCCGGTTCTGCTCCGCCCGATGCCACTGTTCCATGTTGTAGAACAGCCGGGGCGCGAGCTCTCTCAGCGCACGTCGATACACTTCACGCTTGAATGAAACCACCTGGCCCAGCGGATACCAGTAGCTTACCCACTGCCAGCCGTCGAACTCCGGTGAATCCGTACCGTCCACGCAAACCTGCGCGTCCGGCGATAACATCCTCAGCAGGAACCATTTCTGTTTTTGGCCCACACAGATGGGGTGCGAGTTATGGCGTACCATCCTCCTGGGGAGCCGATACCTGAGCCAGCCCCGGGTACAACTGATGATCTCGACATCGTTTGCACCCAGACCGACTTCCTCTCCAAGCTCCCGGTAGAGTGCGTCCTCGGGGGATTCATCATGCTTGATGCCCCCCTGGGGAAACTGCCAGGAGTCCTGCCCTATTCGCCTTGCCCAGAGAACTTCTCCCCTGTGGTTGGCCAGAATGATTCCGACGTTGGGTCTGAAACCGTCTGAATCGATCACGGCACAGTCCTCTCAAAAGTCGGTAGACCGGTCAAAAATTCACCGGTCGGATTTGTCCAAGTTGCTCTCATTCTTACAGAATCCCAAGGGTTCGGCAAACGGAGCCGTTGAGGACAGGTCATGCTAGACTTGGCGCCTTACCGCAAGCCCTGTGATCACCGGAGGTAACCGCTTGACGCTCGCAATTTTTGATCTGGACAACACCCTTCTCGCCGGCGACAGTGACCACGCCTGGGGCGAGTTCCTGGTAGAGGAAGGCATCGTTGATGCCGAGGAATACCGCATGGCCAATGACCGTTTTTACCAGGAATACCTGAATGGCGAGCTGGATATCCTGCATTATCTCGGCTTTGCCCTTCAGCCACTGGCCAGTCATAACATGAGCGAGTTACTGGCCTGGCGGGAAACTTTCATGGAAAAAAAAGTACGCCCCATGATGCAGGCCAGCGCAGAGGCTCTGCTTGACGACCATCGCGAACAGGGCCACACCCTGATGATCATCACCGCCACCAATCGTTTTGTGACCGAGCCTATTGCCGAAGCACTCGGCATCGAACACCTGATTGCCACTGAACCGGAACTGGTCAATGGCCGTTACACAGGCGAAGTGGCAGGGACCCCGAGCTTTCAGGACGGCAAGGTCACGCGGCTGGACGACTGGCTGACCGCCCATGGCCAGACACTCGAAGGGGCGTGGTTCTACAGCGACTCCCACAACGACCTGCCACTATTGAAGAAAGTCGCCAATCCGGTTGCCGTAGACCCGGATCCGACGCTGGAGAAGTTCGCCCGGGAGAGCGGCTGGAAAGTGATGTCACTGAGAGGCTGAAACTGAACATGAGGTCAGATGAAGGCGCTCATCTGACCCCGCCTACGCCGGCTTCAGAAGAAACCGGTCAGTGAACGAACAAAACAGGATTTGATGTAGTCGGTCTCGGGAATCCCCGGAATCACTGGATGATCCGGGGCCTGATGCCCCTGCTCCAGCAGCTGGACAAAGCGATCGATCTTCCGACCGCTGCCCCGAATGATATCCACCAGTTTTTCCTGGGAGAGATGCATCGAGCAGGATGCCGATACCAGAATGCCATCCCGCTCCAGCAAACGCAGCCCGAGCTGGTTCAGCCGGGCATAGGCCTCTTCCCCCGCCTTCTGGTCCCGGCGCCGTGGAATCAGTGCAGGAGGATCCAGCACCACAACGTCGTACTTTTCCTTCTCATCCGCCAGCGCCTTGAGCGCCTCGAAGGCATCCCCCTCAATTGTTTCCACATTATCCAGGCCATTGAGCCCGGCGTTGTGATGCACCGAATCGATCGCACCGGCTGAACTGTCCACGCAGGTTACCTGGGTGGCACCGGCACAGGCCGCCTGAATACCCCAGCCACCGACATAACTGAACACATCCAGCACCCGCTTGCCCGGGGCATAGGCCTGCAAACGGGCGCGGTTCATCCGGTGATCATAGAACCAACCGGTCTTCTGCCCGCCTTCCAGCGGGACCTCGAACCGGACCCCGTTCTCCTCCACCTCCAGCAGACTGATTTCAGCGCCGTGGGCCTGCTCCACGTAGGTATCCAGCCCCTCTACCTTGCGCATCTTGCCATCGTTCTTGAGGATGATCGCCTCCGGGTGCACCAGCCGCTGAACCGCCCGAACAACCGCTTCCTTCATCGCCTCCATACCGGCGGTGGAAATCTGCACCACCACGGTTGAATCAAACCGGTCGATCACCAGGCCCGAAAGCCCGTCACTGTCACCAAACACCCAACGGTAAAACGGTTTATCAAACAGCCGATTACGCAGCTCCAGCGCCACCTCCATCCGCTGGGTCAGCCGCTGCGGCGTCATACCATGGCCCGGATCCCGACTGATCAGCCGGCCACAAATCAGCGCATGGGGATTCACAAAAACCGTGCCCAGCGGCTTGTCATTCGACGCCCGAAGCTCCGCCTGAACACCGGCCTCAAAATCAGTCAGCGGACTGCGGCGGGTGTCCACCTCGTTACTGTATACCCAGAGATGGCCAGCACGGAGACGGCGCTCGGCGCCTTTTCGAAGATATAAAATCGGAAAATTCATGTACAAACACCAGCCAGACAGGGGAAAGAAAACACGATTATAGCCTGTAGAGGTATGCTACAAGGTATGGGAGCGGGCGGGCAGGGCCTTCGGAAACTGTGCGGAGCCAGGGATGGCGGAGCTCAAGCGTCACAGGGACGTGCCGCAAGGAGCGTGTTTTCGAAGGCCCTGCCCGCCCGCTCCTGCACAGAGGTCACAAAAAAGCATTACTCCTCGGCAGCCACATGCTCCGCATACGCGGCAGCATCCATCAGGCCATCCAGCTCACCGGCATCCTCAAGCCGAACCTTGTAAAGCCAGCCGTCACCATAGGGATCTTCGTTGACCTTCTCCGGCTCATCCTCAAGGCTCTCATTCACCTCGACAACCTCACCCGTCACCGGACTGAACACATCCGACGCCGACTTCACAGACTCCGCGACGCCGGCTTCCTCACCACCATTAACGGTGGCGCCCACATCCGGAACACCAATATAAACCACATCCCCAAGTTGCTCCTGGGCAAAGTCCGTAATACCGACCGTTGCCGTGCCGTCATCGGAAACGCGAACCCACTGGTGGGTTTCAATGTATTTCAGATCTGCGGGAATCTCACTCATAGTCTGCTTTCCTGAACAAATTTTTTGCGCAGTTTAACCGAAGACGTTAGCTCCAGCGAACCTCACTTGCCAGCTTCATGAACGAATTCAGGTAATCCACATCCCGATCACGCTCACGAAGGCCAAGGAAGATCTGTTTGGGAATCCCGGCCTTTCCCAACTGCACCGGTTGAACCGGAATCCGGGCCCCGTAATCCTCCACGAGCCAGCGCGGAAGCGCGGCCACCCCGCGGCCCGCGGCGACCATTTGCAGCATGATATCGGTGGTCTCGATGGTTTTGTGCCGCGCCGGACTGGCATGGGCCGGCAGCAGGAACCGGGTATAGATATCCAGCCGCTCGATCTCCACCGGGTAGGTGATCAGGGTTTCTTTCTCCAGATCTTCGGGTTCGGCCCAGGCCTTGGAAGCCAAAGCATGGCCCGCTGCCACCACAAGCACCTGCTCGTAGTCGAACACCGGCTCAAAGACCAGGCCGGGCCGGTGCAAGGGGTCCGGCGTCACCAGCATATCGATGTCGTGACCAAACAGTGCGCCAATGCCGCCGAACTGGAATTTCTGTTTCACATCCACATCCACGCCCGGCCAGTCTTCCAGGTAGGGCCCGACCACTTTCAGCAGCCACTGATAGCACGGGTGGCACTCCATCCCGATGCGCAACGTACCACGCTGCCCTTTGGCAAACTGCCCGATCAGCATCTCCGCATGTTCCATCTGTGGCAACAGTCTGTTGGCAAGTGAAAGTAAGTACTCACCGGACTGAGTCAGTCGCAGCTGCCGTCCTTCCCGAACCCAGATATCGGTACCCAGTTGGTGTTCCAGCTTTCGAATGGAATGGCTAAGGGCAGACTG
>JACIZI010000053.1 GCA_014359475.1 Marinobacter sp.
GTCAGAAAGTTCCGCCTTCCGGCCTTCTTTCTGGCTCCATAGATAGGTGAGCTCATCGCCTTCAGGGTCACTGCTACCACTGCCATCAAGAAACACAAGGGTGCCTTCATCAACAGTTTGGGGTGCTCCCGATACGGCAACAGGAGCGGAGTTCTCGGTTTCAGTTCTGGTCCCGGTCCCTGTTTCAGTTCCGGTTCCACTTGCAGCATCTTTCTCGTTGCCACAGCCCCCTACAGCCGCAACTATTGCCAATAGCCCTACAGGCCATGCCATCCTGGCTGCGCCTTCGCGCGATTTTTCGGACCAGAAGCCTTGAGTTTGAAACATATCGATGCCCCGGTGTCAGTTAGCGGAGCACCCGGATGCCCGATACCGCGCGACTGCCTGCGCTCGTGCACGAGCTGTCGGGCACATAGAGTGTTAATGGAAGGCTGGTGACGAAGGCAGTGATGGCTTTCTTGACGAGTTCTTGCTGTTGCGCCGCAGTACGTCCCGGGATACCGAGTTGAAGGTCGAAGTGGTGTCTGCTGCCCACATCCTTGCCATTGTCGTTGACTCGATTCGTCAGTGAGGTGCAGTTGGCCGGGTTAAAGTTTGAGAGAGACGGCGTGCCATCCTCAAGCCTGCGCCGCATCATAAGCCTGAGTACGTTCTCGCCTTCCAGAACCTCGAGCGCAACTATCTTCAGCGGTGGTGACTGCGCATCGCCTGCTATGGCTGCTGCCGCGTAGCAGAAAACTAACGCAGTAATGAGAGCGGCAATGTGCGGCTTCACGGGCTGTTCCTGCCGACGAAAGTTTATTGAACTATAGCCCGCGGGAACAGGATGTACAAAAAATAACCAATTTTGGCGGGAATGGATTGTCAGTCCACCGATCAGGGCTTTAATCCAGCCTCTTATCCTCCTGTTACGCCACCATAACCGTCCTTGAGAAAGAATTTACAAAATGGAGCCTGTTATATTCAACCTCAGGGATTTTCCTTGTATTGGGGTAAATCGTCCGTGATCTCAAACCAGGGTGCCTTGTTACCCACATACACATGCCGCTCTGGCTTCACGCCCGGATCAGTATCCAGGGTGCCCATCGGGAACCCGAGCACATCCGGCTGGGCATCAAATCTCGTGTAGAGGCTGGAGCCGCAGTTGGAACAGAAGGCCTTGTGCTCGCCGGGGGACGACTCATAGAACTTGATCAGCTCCTCGCCTTGCACCGTGCGCCAGTCTGCTGACTTGACCTTGGCGCGGGTTCGAAATGCTGACGCGTGCAGCTTTCGGCACATGGTGCAGTGGCAGTTCAGAACATCTGTGAGGGGGCCATGAATTTCGTATTTGATGCCACCGCAGAGGCAGCTTCCTGTTTGGGGCATAGGGTCATCTCCTGTTGATCCCTTCGTCTTCAATAATGGCGTCGATCCGTTCCTGAACCATACCATCGCGTGACGTTTAGAGCGTCGGGCTCATTTTTTATGCAGTGCCTTGTAGCGTTCCTCCAGTTCGGCTCGAATGGCCCTGCGCTCCTTACCGTTGGCAAATCGCCGTATCTGATCATCGGTGCTCGGAACCAGCTGCGGCACGGCGACGGCTTTGCCGTTGCCATCAACCGCCACCATGGTAAAAAAGCAGCTGTTGCTATGGCGAACCAACTTGTCGCGGATGTTCTCGGTGACCACCTTTATGCCGATCTCCATGGAGGTACGGCCGGTGTAGTTCACACTGGCCAGAAAGGTGCGTATTCCGGCGAACGTGAACACCCATACCGGTTGAAGGTGAACACCTTTTTTCTTAACGCATCACCCACCGGAGTTTGTACTCCGGGTGTTCACGTTCAGTCAATTTCCTGAAGTCGTTTTCTCATCGATTCCCCCTTCAGAGCCCAGCGATGGGCGTTGTGCATGAGCCGGTCCAGGATGGCGTCAGCCAGGGTGTTATCGCCGATGGCGGCATACCACTGATCCGTAGGCAGTTGGCTGATGATCATGGTTGAGTGCATGCCGTGACGGTCATCCATGATCTCCATCAGGTCGTTCCGGTGTGCCGGTTTCAGGGCTTCGAGTCCCCAGTCATCCAGGATCAGCAGCTTCACTTTGGCCAGCTGGTTCAGCGTCTTCTGGTAGGTGCCGTCAGCTTTGGCCTGAGTCAGTTCCAGCAGTAACCGGGAGATCCGGTAATACCGGGTGCTGAGGCCGTTCAGGCAGGCCTGATGCCCCAGTGCACAACCCAGGTAGGTTTTCCCGCTGCCGCAGGGGCCGGTGATCAACAGGTTCTGGCCACGCTCCAGCCAGTCGGTCTGAGCCAGCTGGGCCACCTGAGCTTTCTTCAGGTTGCGGGGGTGCTGGTAGTCGATGTCCTGGATCGAGGCACGGAGCTTGAACCGGGCCTGGCGTACCAGGCGGTCCTGTTTCCGGTGCTCTCGGGTCTGGAACTCTCGGTCAAGCAGCAGTTCCAGGCGCTCCGCGAACGGCAGTTCGTCGTAGGTGCCCAGTTGGTTTTGTTGGTGTTCCAGGGCGGCAGCCATGCCGCCTAACTTCAGGTCTTTCAGTCGTGCCAGGGTCTGTGTTGTGCTCATGGGTGATGTCCTAGTGGAAGCTCTTCGGACCACGGATATTCTCGTGGTGTTGAGGGAGTTCGGCGTTCAGGGGCAACTGCTCCGGCAGCTTGTCCCGGTTGCTCCGGAGAATGGCCTTGATGTGCTTCAGCCGGTTCAGACCTTCCCGATTGGCGATGCGGCAGCCGGCATTCAGGCGTTGGCTGGGGTACTCCCGAGTCAGGTTGAGCAACCCGAGACAGACCCGGTAGGCCTGCTCCGGGTGTTCCCGCTCAGCCAGTCGATCACTGACCCAGATCAGCGTGTCTGGCCCGATGTCCCGGGCCCAGTTCTTGAGACGCCCCGGGGTCCACTGCTGCTGTTTTCGATGCCGGGCAGGCATATGACCGGCTTCGGTGGTGGTGCCCGGCCTGTGACGCCGTGGGTGACTTGCCACCTGGCGTTGCCGGAAGTGGACCTGCACCAGATGATCGCTGGCCTGGACTTCCACCTGCTCGCCCACGTACTGGTGCGGTACCGAGTAATGATGCTGGTCGAACTCGATGTGGTAATCGATATTGACCCGGCAACGCCGGATCTCGACGTACTCATAGGGCTGTTTCGGCAAGGGACGCAGGGCTGGCTGATCCAGTGTCTCGAAGGCTGTTTGCCGGTTACCCGGCAGCCGCCGGAACGGGCGGCTGTTCAGCTCTTCAAGCAGTGACCGGATGCACTGGTTGGCTTCGGCGAGAGTGAAGAAGGTGTGGTGACGCAACCGGGCCAGGATCCAACGCTCCACAATTTGCACGCCGACCTCCGCCTTCGATTTGTCCTTGGGCTTGTAGGGCCTGGCCGGGAGGATGGCCACCTGATAGTGCTCGGCCAGTTGCTGATAGCTGGGATTCAATTCTGGATCGTACCGACAGGCCTTGCTGACGCCACTACGCAGGTTGTCCGGTACGACCATTTCCGGAATGCCACCGAAGAACTCAAAGGTACGCACGTGACTGGATAGCCAGTCTCGTAACCCCTGGCTCCAGGTGGCTTCGGCATAGGTGTAGTTGGAGGCACCGAGCACCGCCACGAACACCTGAGCCGTGCGTACCTCACCCGTCTGCGGGTTGATGATCGGCACGGTCGGGCCGCAGTAATCCACGAAGCACTTCTCACCGGCCTTATGGGTCTGGCGCATGGAGCGCTTCTGCTGCTTCAGCCAGTGCCGGTAACGGTCACAGTACTGGGAGTAGCTGTAACAGCGATTGGGATACTGGGCTGTGTATTCCTCCCACAGCAGTTGCTTGGTCATCCCTTTACGCTTGAGTTCCTGGTGGACGGTGGCCCAGTCAGGCACCTGGTAGCGAGTCGATGTGGTGGGATCGGCACCGGGATAGAACAGGGCCGCAAGGCGGCCATCGTCCAGATCCTCGGGCAACGGCCAGTTGAGGTTCAAGGCATCGGCCCGGGCCAACAACTTCTGGATGGCCCCGACACTGGTCTTGGTGCTGGCACTGACCTGCCGGATCGAGAGCCCGGCTTCCAGCCTTAGGCGAAGCACCTCTCTGATTTTACGCATTGGAATTCTCTTTGCTGGCACAACTCCGCTCCCCAGAAAAAGGAATCAGAGTAGCAAACGGTCGAATAAACAATGCGTTAAGAAGGATTCCGGTTGAACGTGAACACCGTTTCCGGGAATGTGAACGCTGATTCCGGCATCGTGAACACCGATTCCGGAAAATCCGGAAAAGTGTTCATCTTCGACCAGAATGACTGTTCACGTTAAACCAGAACTGGTGTTCACGTTCGTCCGGAATGGGTGTTCATGATGGGCCGGAATATGCAAAAGGTGACCAGCTCGCCAATTTGGATGGGTTGGAGGAACATCACCTGGTCGACGGACAGGGTTACAACATAGGTCCCCGCGTAACGGCTGGCGCAGGCATAAGCGACTTCATCCAGGTACTTCAAAAGCGTGCCGCCGTGCACATTGCCGGAGAAATTGGCTTTGTCCGGCGTCATCAGAACGGTCATGCTCAGGCTTGTTGAATTGTTTTCCATGGCGTTTCTCTGGTGGTTTGCTGTCCAGTATAGGCGCCAGGATGGCGGTGGTGGCAGTAGTTATTAGTCGGCCTCGAAAGTCACCAGATCCACATCCGCCGCCATAAGTGGGCTCCGGTCATTAAATGAGAGGTGGTGTTAAATCGGATGGTCACGAAAATTAGAGCTGTC
>JACIZI010000054.1 GCA_014359475.1 Marinobacter sp.
AAGAGAACGAAGCTATGCGATTGGCCAGGCAGATAGGGCGTATGAACGACCTCTGATCAGGACACTGAAAATCTTTCTCCGGTGCAGTAAAAGGGTGTTGATACATGGCGGGGTCTTCCGGTCAGTTGCGGGTTTTCAAGATGGGTATCAATACTCATCAGGAACCTGTTGTCTACATGCGTGATGATTGTGATGTCTGCCTTTCAGAAGGATTCTCCGCCAGTTCCAGGGTGGGAATTTCCTCGCAGGGACGATCCATCATCGCAACTCTCAATATTTCTTCTGACGAAACGGTTCCCAAAGGGTATGCGGGGCTTTCAGATATCGCCATAGAGCGGCTCGGGGTGGCTCAGTCTGACCTGGTTTCAGTACATCATGCGCCCTATATCGAATCCTTGAGTCTGGTTCGTCGGAAAGTATTCGGACACAGCTTGCTTCCGGCTGAGATGGCCCGCATTGTCTCCGATATCTCCGCACACAAATACAGCGATGTCGAAATAGCCTGTTTCCTGAGCGCTTGTGCGGGTGGCAGATTAGGTTTCGATGAGATTGTTGCTTTGACCCAGGCGATGGTGAATTGCGGACAACAGCTCGATTGGCCAGGCGTGGATCGTGTGTTCGACAAACACTGTGTTGGAGGCCTGCCGGGCAACCGGACCACGCCGCTGGTTGTGTCGATCGTCAGCGCAGCAGGCTTAGTTATGCCTAAAACCTCCTCCCGTGCCATCACCTCACCGGCGGGAACAGCGGACACCATGGAAGCGCTGACCAATGTGAGGCTTGGGCTGAACGAGATTCGCCGTGTGGTCAGAGAAACCGGTGCCTGTCTCGCCTGGGGTGGGGCGATGAACCTCAGCCCGGCTGATGACCTGTTGATTCGCATCGAGAGAGCGCTGGACCTTGATGGTGAGGGCCAGCTCGTGGCCTCGGTGCTGTCCAAGAAGATTGCTGCCGGTTCCACCCATGCGGTGATTGACATTCCGGTGGGGGAGACGGCCAAGGTTCGAACGCCCGGCGATGCCGACCGGCTGGCCTCTCTTTTCACAAGCGTTGGGGCGGCCTGTGGGCTGAAGGTACGCTGCATCGCGACAGACGGCAGCAAGCCGGTTGGTGCAGGGATCGGGCCGACAGAGGAGGCCCGTGATGTTTTGGCCGTGTTGCAGGGAAAGCGGGGTGCGCCGGAGGATCTACGGAGCCGCGCCATCTTGCTGGCTGGCCATTTATTCGATCTGGCCGATGGTCTTGGCGTGAAAGAGGGGATGATCAAAGCAGAGCGATTACTTCAAAACGGCTCTGCCTGGGAGCAGTTCAAGCGCATAACAAAGGCTCAGGGGGGACTGAAGAGCTTAGGTGAAGCCCGTTTTCGGCGTCCAGTTCTGTGCTCGGAATCCGGAACAATCGTGTCTATCGACAATCGTCGGCTTGCCCGTGTCGCCAAGCTGGCAGGCGCACCTGCCAGCTCTACCGCAGGGCTGCGGCTACTGGCGACCGTCGGTGATAGAGTCACTAAGGGAGAGCCTCTCTATGAATTGCTCAGTGACAGTCCGGGGCAGCAGGATTATGCGCTGGCGTTTAACGATATGGGGCCGGCAATCTTCACTGTAAAGCGAGAGGAATGATTGTGGACATTATTGAAAAAAATGTGCTGTTTAGCCTCACCCCGCACCCATTACAGGACAAGCTTTGTGATCAGCTTAACTTGGAGCCGGGAAGTTTGGAGGTGCGGAGGTTCCCTGATGGTGAGTCCTACTTACGTGTGCTCACATCAGTCAAAGGTGCGAACTGCGTAATATTGGCCGACCTAACGCATCCAGACACCAAATACCTTGCTCTCCTGTTTCTCTTTGAAACTCTCCGGGAACTCGGTGCCAGGTCGATTGGGTTGGTGGCGCCCTATCTTTGCTATATGCGCCAGGATCGACGCTTCGAAGAAGGGGAGGCGGTCACTTCCAGGGTGTTTGCCCAGTCTTTGTCTTTACATATCGACTGGCTGATCACCGTTGATCCACATTTGCACAGGTACCAGTCTCTTGACGAAATCTACAGCATACCCACGCAAGTTGTTCAGGGAGCACCGGCGCTGGCGGATTGGCTACGGGGGCAAAACGGTCTGTTGCTGGTAGGTCCGGACGCGGAAAGTGAGCAATGGGTATCAAGTATCGCGCAGGCCAGTAACCATCCTTATGTCATTGGCACCAAGCAGCGTCTGGGTGACCGGCGCGTTGAAGTCACCTTGCCGGATATCTCGGCGTATAACGGCCGGAAAGCCGTCATCATTGATGACGTTATTTCCAGCGGACGCACCATTGGCGAGTGTGTCAGGGCACTTAAGGCGCAAGGCACGGAGGCCATCCTGTGTGCGGCGGTGCATGGCATTTTTGCGGAGGCCTCGGACACCTACCTTCTGGGTACCGGCCTGCAGACGCTGGTGACCACCAACACGGTTCCACACAGCAGCAATGAGATCGATGTCAGCGAGTTGCTGGTGCCGCCGGTCAGGCATTTTCTCAATCAGGTGGAGGGTGAGCGCCGATGAACATTACATTTCTGGGTGGCACGGAAACCGTGACCGGCTCCAAGTTCCTGGTTGAAACCGGCCAGACACGTGTATTGGTCGATTGCGGCCTGTTTCAGGGGTACAAGTGGCTGAGAAAGCGCAACCGGCAACCGTTGCCGCTCGATATTGCCTCGCTGGATGCCGTGCTTCTGACCCATGCCCATCTGGATCATTCAGGCTACATCCCCGTGTTGTACAAGCAGGGCTTCCGGGGGGCGGTTTATACCCATCATGCCACCCGAGAGCTATGCAGCATATTGCTGGCCGATAGCGGCCATCTTCAGGAAGAGGAGGCACATTACCTCGGCCGCCATAAGCTGAGCAGGCATGAGAATCCGGAGCCCCTGTATGATCAGGAGGATGCAGAAGCCTGCATGGAGCTGTTTCAGTCGGTGGACTTTCACCAAGTGATCCAGCTCGGTGATATACGCTTTCATCTGCGACCGGTCGGGCACATTCTCGGGGCGGCCTGCGTCATCATTGAGGCGGAAGGTAAACGCGTCGGTTTTTCCGGCGATGTTGGGCGCCTCAACGATATTTTCATGAGGCCACCTGCGCCTCTGCCAGCTCTGGACATGCTGATGCTGGAGTCAACGTATGGCAATCGTCGCCACGACGATGCGGACCCGTTGTCGCAGTTGGCAGACATCGTTAATGAAACCGTCGACAAAGGGGGCAATATACTGATTCCGGCCTTTGCCGTGGGCAGAGCGCAGGTCTTGCAGCATATGCTCACCGACCTGATGAAGGCGGGACGAATTCCAAGGTTGCCAGTTTATCTGGATAGCCCCATGGCGATTGATGTTTCTGAGATTTACTGCCGCTACGAAGATCAGCATCGGTTGAGCAGTTCAGAATGCCACGAAATGTGCAGCACCGTTCATTATAGCCGCAGCGTCCAGGACTCCAAGGCGCTGGCTGACCAGGCCTACCCGCACGTAATTATTGCAGGCAGCGGTATGGCAACGGGCGGTCGCATTCTTCATCACTTCAAACGTCTCCTCGGCCAGCACCGTACAACCGTTATCTTTGCCGGTTATCAGGCAGGGGGGACACGAGGCGCCAAAATGGTTGATGGAGCGGAAAGGATCAAGATCCACGGCGACTGGATTCCGGTCAAGGCCCGGCTGGAGGTGTTGAGTGGGCTTTCCGGACATGGAGATTTCACAGAGATCGAACAGTGGCTGGCTCAAAGTGACTTAGCCCCCGAAACGCCGATCAACTTGATTCATGGAGACCCTGATGCGCTGGAGGCCATGAAGGATCACTTGCGTCAGAACACCCGGTTTGAGGTGGAGGTGGCAAGCTACCAATCCATTTTGCGTCTTTGACGATGCCCTGACGGCCATCTTCGAGGGCGACCTGAATGAGCCGCTTAAGATCCGGCAACGACCTTGGTCGCGGCGGCTGCCGTGTGCTAGGGTGGGCGATCTCATTGGCTGGAGTGAGAGGCAGTGGCCCTGATCCCGGCTCCAACCTGAACAGTAATGTCATAAGGAGTGTTTGGTGAAATCCCAATCCTGGCTCTGGTCTCTGATAGCGGTGTTGGTGCTCGCCGGCGGTTCTTATGGGGTTTTTGTTCTGTTTGGGGAAGAGCCCTTGCCGCAGGGAATCGTCTATGGCAATGGCCATATCGAGGGGCGGGAAGTGCGGATCGCGGCCGAAGTGGCCGGTCGGGTCATCGAGCACCATCTCGCGGAAGGCAGCAAGGTTTCGGCTGGCGACACGGTAGCCGTGATCGACCCCGCCGATGCCAGAGACCGCCTGCGCTCCGCACAGGCCGAGCTGGCCTCGGCGCGGGAAGTCCGTGACGGCTTCGACAGCCAAATCACCACCTGGCGTCATCATCTCAAGAATGCCGAGAAACAACGGCAGCGGATCCGGGACTTGCGGTCCCGCAATCTGGCCAGCTCGAGTGATCTGGATCAGGCGGAAAATGCCGTCAGTGAGGCCCGGGGCCGACTTGAGTCTCTCCAGCGGCAGAAGGATGCCGCCGAAGAACAGGTGGCTGCAAGGGCGGCTCAGGTGGCACTGGCTGAATCGCAACTGGACAAAGCGGAGGTTGCCGCGCCGCTCTCCGGAACCATCCTGATCCGGGCGGTGGAGACGGGAGAGGTTGTCGATACCGGCCAGCCGCTGGCC
>JACIZI010000055.1 GCA_014359475.1 Marinobacter sp.
TCGGGAGGGTCTTTCCGAAACCGTCTGCAGCCATGGATGGCTGCAGCCGAGCCCCCCAGGGATGGGTTCACGGGCGTGTTTCGGAAAGACCCTCCCGACCAGCCCCAAACACCAAGACAACCAGGCGCGCCGCCCAAGCCGCGAACGCCAAAGGAAGAAGAGGGCAAACCATGAAAATAACGAGGCAAGCCTACGCCGACATGTACGGCCCCACCACCGGAGACCGGGTCAGACTCGGGGATACTGAACTCTGGGTGCAGGTGGAAAAAGACCATACCCACTACGGCGACGAAGTGAAATTCGGCGGCGGCAAAGTCATCCGGGATGGTATGGGTCAGAGCCAGCTGGCGGACGAAGCCGTCATGGACACCGTCATCACCAACGCATTGATCCTTGATTGGTGGGGCATCGTCAAAGCCGACGTCGGGCTGCAGAACGGACGGATCGCCGCCATCGGCAAGGCCGGCAACCCCGATACACAGCCGGATGTCACCATCGTCATCGGCCCCGGCACCGAAATCATCGCCGGGGAAGGCAAAATCCTCACACCGGGCGGCATTGATGCCCATATCCACTTTATCTGCCCCCAGCAGATCGAAGAAGCACTCATGAGCGGCATCACCACCATGCTGGGCGGCGGCACCGGCCCGGCGACGGGCACCAACGCCACCACCTGCACCCCCGGGCCCTGGCACATTGGCAAAATGCTCCAGGCCGTGGACGACATGCCCATGAACATCGGCTTCCTCGGCAAGGGGAACGCCAGCCTGCCCGAAGCGCTGGAACTGCAGCTCCAGGCCGGGGCCATGGGCCTCAAACTGCACGAAGACTGGGGCACCACCCCGGCATCCATCGACAACTGCCTGACGGTGGCCGACAAGTTCGACGTGCAGATCGCCATCCACACCGACACCCTCAACGAATCCGGGTTTGTGGAAGATACTCTCGCAGCGTTCAAAGGCCGTTGCATCCACACCTACCACACCGAAGGGGCCGGGGGCGGCCATGCGCCGGATATTATCACCGCCTGCTCCAGGGATTACGTACTGCCGTCGTCCACCAACCCGACACGGCCCTACACCGTCAACACCATCGACGAACACCTGGACATGCTCATGGTGTGCCACCACCTGGACCCCAACATCCCCGAAGACGTGGCCTTCGCCGATTCCCGCATCCGCCGGGAGACCATCGCCGCCGAGGACATCCTGCAGGATATGGGGGTGATCTCCATGATCGCCTCGGATTCCCAGGCCATGGGCCGGGTAGGGGAGGTGGTGTGCCGCACCTGGCAGACCGCCCACAAGATGAAAGTCCAGCGCGGCCTGCTGCCGGAAGACGAGGAAATGGGCGCAGACAACCTGCGGGCCAAACGCTACATCGCCAAATACACCATCAACCCCGCCATCACCCACGGCATCGCCCACGAAGTCGGCTCCGTGGAAGTGGGCAAGCTGGCGGACCTGGTGCTGTGGGACCCGGCCTTCTTCGGCGTAAAACCCGCCTTGATCGTCAAAGGCGGCATGATCGCAGCCGCCCCCATGGGCGACCCCAACGCCTCCATCCCCACGCCCCAGCCGGTGCATTACCGGATGATGTTCGGTGCCCTGGGCCGGGCCGCCAGTGCCACTCGGCTGAGCTTCGTCAGCCAGGCCGCGCTGGATGCCGGCATCGGCAAGGAACTGGGTCTGAACAGTACACTTGCCGCCTGCAAAAACGTGCGCAACGTGCGCAAAGGCGACCTCAAACTCAACGACGCCTGCCCGCACCTCACGGTAGACCCGCAAACCTACGAAGTGCACGCAGACGGCGAACTGCTCACCTGCGAACCGGCCACAGAACTGCCCCTGGCGCAGCTCTACCATCTTTTTTAATCAATACAGCTCAGGGCATTTTTTAATCAATACAGCTCAGGGCATTTTTTAATCAACACAGCTCAAGGCTATTTAATCAACACAGCTCAAGGCTGTTCTGAAGCGGAGAAACACCATGCTGGAACTCATACAACGGATAAACCACCCAGTCGACAGCAGCGAGATACACGACAGCCTCACGCTGCCCTACGAACTGCGTATTCGTGGCCGCCTGCGCGCCACCACCGACACCAACCGGGACATCGGCCTGTTCCTCGACCGCGGCCCGGTTCTGCGTGACGGCGACCTGCTGCTGGCCAAAACCGGCGAAATCGTCCGCATCCGCGCCGCCGAAGAAACCGTCGTCACCGCCCGCCTGCCCGCCGGCATGCCCCTGGCCCGCCTGTGCTACCACCTGGGCAACCGCCACGTCAGCCTCGCCATCGGCAGCGACGAAGACGGCACCGGCTGGGTACGCTTCCCCCCCGACCACGTACTGGAAGAACTGGCCGAACGCCTGGGCGCCACCCTCAAACACCACACCGCCCCCTTCGACCCCGAACCCGGTGCCTACGACAAAGCCGGCAGGGAAGGGCATAGCCACAGCCACGCACACGGCCACCACCATGCCCACACCCACTGAGCAAAGCCCCCAGCAGGACCTCGCCCTGCTGGGTCTGATGCAACTGGTCAGCCCCGCGCTACCCATCGGTGCCTTCGCCTGGTCCCAGGGCCTGGAAAGCGCCTTCGAACTCGGCTGGGTCAACAACGAAGCCGAACTGCGCGAATGGGTAGAGGGCGTCCTCGAAGACGGCCTGAGCCGCTGCGAACTCCCGGTACTGGCCCGCCTGCAAACCGCTTGGGCCGAACAGGATAGTGGAGCCATCGCCCGCTGGAACACCTGGCTCCAGGCCACCCGGGAGACGGCAGAACTCAGCGACGAAGACACCCGCCTGGGTGCAGCGCTGGTTACCCTGCTACGCAATCTGGACCTGCTCCCGGAAGGGCCAATGCTCCCGGACGAACCCGGCTACATCACCATGTTCGCCTGGGCCGCCCACACCCGGCAGCTACCCGTGCGGCAAACGTTACTTGGCTTCGCCTGGTCCTGGCTGGAAAACCAGTTGGCCGTCGCCTGCAAAGCCCTACCCCTGGGCCACACCGCCGCCCAGAGAATCATCGAGGGCACGCGGCCCCGGTTAGTGGAAGCGGTAGACACCGCATTGGAACGACAAGACGAAGACCTGGGCCCGGTACTACCCGGCCTGGCGTTAGGAAGCGCATTACACGAAACCCAGTATTCACGGCTTTTCAGAAGCTGAATCAACAACCAAAGGAGAACTGCACAAAGTCAGAAAAGCGGTGGTTGGGGGTCCCTTTCCGGGACCGTAAGCAGCCATGGATGGCTGCGCCCGAGCCCTACAGGGACGTATTCACTGGCGTGTCCCGGAAAGGGACCCCCAACCGCCGCCCGGCACCCTGACAAGCAGTCCTACGATTTAAGATAGATAAGGAGAAAACCGATGAAACATTGTTTGAGAGTAGGTGTAGGTGGCCCGGTTGGGTCTGGTAAAACTGCATTGCTGCGCCAGTTGTGCAGCGCACTGCGGGACCACTACAACATCGCCGTAGTGACTAACGACATCTACACCCGCGAAGATGCTGACTTCCTGCTACGTCATGAAGCCCTGGAAGCCGACCGCATCCTCGGTGTAGAAACCGGCGGCTGCCCCCACACAGCCATCCGCGAGGACGCCTCCATGAACCTCGCCGCCATCGATGACCTCCAGAGCCGCCACCCGGACCTGGAACTCGTGCTGGTGGAATCCGGCGGCGACAACCTCTCCGCCACCTTCAGCCCGGAACTGAGCGACCTGACGCTGTACGTCATCGACGTATCCGCCGGCGACAAAATCCCCCGTAAAGGCGGCCCCGGCATCACCAAATCCGACCTGCTCATCATCAACAAAATCGACATCGCCGAACAGGTCCACGCCTCCCTCGAAGTCATGGACCGGGACAGCAAAAAAATGCGCGGAGAACGCCCCTTCGTCTTCACCAACCTGTACGACGGAGTAGGCCTGGAAACCATCATCCAGTTCATCCTCGAACGCGGCATGCTGCCCGAGCGCAGGCCCGGCAAAGCCGCCGCCAACGGCTGAACCCAACCACCAACAACGAATTGAGACGATACGGAGCAATACCATGAACACAACCACCAAACTGCTAACCACCCTGGCCCTGCTGGCAACCTCCACCGCCGCCCTGGCCCACACCGGCCACGGCACCCACGCCGAAGCCAGCTTCATGAGCGGCCTGTTGCACCCCATCCTGGGCCTGGACCACCTGCTGGCCATGGCTGCCATCGGATTCTGGAGCGTGCGCCAGAGCAGCACCATGAAAAACATCACTCCGGTATTCGTGGTGGGGGGCATGATTCTGGGCGCGGGTATCGCTTTCGCCGGATTTAGCATGCCGGGCGTGGAAACCGGGATTGCCTTCTCCGCACTGGCCGCCGGTATTCTCATCGCCACCCTGGCTAAATTGCCTACCGCTTTAGGTGGCACTCTTGTGGGGGCATTCATGTTGTTCCATGGTTTCGCGCATGGAGCTGAAATGCCGGTAGGGGCAACGCTGGTTGCTTACTTGGTCGGTTTCTCCATCGCTACTCTTGCTATTACTTTAGTGTAAGCGCCAATAAACCAGCACCTACAGCCAGGTCTTAAAATTGCCCACACTGATTCTCTCGTTACCACCAGGAGGAATCAGCATGACACCCGTCGAACGCAAACGTCTCTGGCAGCAACATA
>JACIZI010000056.1 GCA_014359475.1 Marinobacter sp.
TCTTTCATATCCGGCGCCTTATCCAGTACCTCTTGAATGAGGCCTATCGCCCGTGCATGCTCGCCCTTCTGGCTCAGGTAGTTGGCGTACCGCAAGTGCAGGCTGTGATTGTCCGGGTTAAGTTCCAGAGCCTTTTCCATCAACGGCTCGCCGGTTTCAGTGTCCCCGCTGGCAAGGGTTGTTATTGCGACCAGAGCCAGTGTTTCCGGGTCTGAGTTCTTACCTTCGAGATTCTCAAGCGATTCCAGCGCGCCCTCGGGGTTGCGCAGCTGTAATCGGGTGGCCGCCAACAACTTGCTTGCCACCTCGGAATCGCCCATGTCGGCAACCGGGGCCAGGAGCCTCTCGGCCTCTTCAACACGGCCCTGACGGAAACGCACGAGGCCCAGCATCAACGCGGATGGTTCATGGCCGGGTGCCTGGGCCAGAACTTCCTCCAGGTATCGTGCAGCGTTTGCCAGATCGCCCTGTGCCATGGCGTCCTGGGCCGCGGTCAGGTTGCTCTTGATCGTGCCAGGGGCGGATTTGGCGAGAATTTCCTCATAGACAAACGCTTCCGCGGGTTTTCCCTGAGCTCTCAGTACCCTGATGAGGGCAGAGATGGTGTTGTATTTGCGCTGGGTCATGACATCGTACTGGCCGATATCCTCGAGCGCTCTGATGTAGCTGTCTTCCGCCTTCTGCCAGTCTTCCTGGGCGTGGGCCATTTCGGCTTTCCAGAGCCAGAGTTCGGTATTTTCGGGATCAATTTCTTCTGCTTTGGTCACCAGCTCCTGAGCTTTTGCAGTGTCGCCGCTGGCGAAGGCTGTTTTTGAAAGGCCAATGACTGATTCAACGGCACCTGAATCAATTGTTCCGGCTTTTTCATAGGCGGTGCGGGCTTTGTCCAGTTGGCCCGAGGCCAGATAGATATCCCCCTTCAGCAGCGCAGCCTTGGTTTCGACCGGGCGGTCAGGAGTGTCGATTCGGTCCAGTGCGGCCAGTGCCTGCTCATACTCGCCTCGTATCAGGTTTGCTTCTGCATAGATCAGGCTGGCGCGGTTTGTCACTTCCGGACTGATTTTTTCCTCCGGAATTTGATTCATCACCCAATCGAGCTGTCTTTCTGTGTTGATGGCATCGCCGGCCTTCAGCAGGTTGTCGATGATCAGAAAATAAGGTTCGAGTTTCTCCGGCTGTAACTCAATTGCGCTTCGTGCCTCCAGGGTGCTGGCCTTGAGCTCACCCTGGCGCTGGAAAAAGCGCGACTGATCAAGGTGGCTGATGTACCTGATTTCTTCCGGAGTCATTTCAGGGGTGTCTTCGCCGCAGCCGACGAGGGCCAGCGAGATGGCAACTGAAAGAAGGGTGGCACGCACTGCTGACACTGATTTCATGGCCCTGTTCCTTTTCCCTTTTGGGTCTTTTTTTGGATTCCCTGCCTGTCACTCAGGCACTTGATGATTCAGATGACGTTTTTATTCGGTATTTGTCGGTAAGGTTATAAAGAGTTGGCCGGGTAACGCCGAGCAGGCGCGAGGCCTGCGCCATATTGAACCCGCAGGACTGGAGCGCCTGCAGAATGGCGGCGCGCTCTGCATTTTCCCGCACTTGCCGAAGGTTGAGCTGGGAGTCCGGGGCTCCTTGGTCGCAGCTGAGCTGCAGGTCGGCTGCCGTGACGCGCTTGCCATCGGCCATGATTGTGGCCCGTTTAACCTTATTGATCATTTCCCGCACGTTGCCGGGCCAGGGATAGCTCTTGATGGCCTTGATGGCATCTTCTGTAAACGCGAGGTTGGGGCGGTCCATTTGTTTGCCCAGGGATTGCAACAACGATTGGGCGATCACAATGGCATCTCCCTCCCGGTCGCGGAGGGCCGGGACATCCAGCGTAATTTCGCTGATGCGGTAGTAGAGATCCTCGCGGAAGGTGCCCTGGGTGATGAGTTCCTGAACGTCTCTGTGGGTGGCACACACCACGCGCACATCAACCGATATCGGATTTACCGAACCAACGCGGTCGATTACGCGTTCCTGCAGAAACCGCAGCAGCTTGGCCTGAAGCGCCATGGGCATGTCGCCGATTTCGTCCAGAAACAGGGTTCCGCCGTTGGCACTTTCAATTTTACCTTTCTTGCTCTGGGTGGCGCCGGTGAAGGAGCCTTTTTCAAACCCGAACAGTTCACTTTCCAGAAGGTTCTCGGGGATGGCGGCACAGTTGATGGCTGCGAAGGGCTTCTCCGCCCGGTGGCTCAGATCGTGAAGGGCCCGTGCCAAAAGCTCCTTGCCGGTGCCGGTTTCCCCGGTGATCAATGTGGTTACATCGGTAGGAGCGACTTTCTCCAGGGTTCGGCAGACGGAGAGCATCTGTGGGCTGGCGGCAACAATACCCTTGATGCTGGTGCCATTGCGATGGCGTGCGAGTTCGCGGTTGTCGCGCTCAAGTTCGGCGAGCCGGAATGCACGGTTCACCACAAAGGTCAGGATGTCGGCATCGAGAGGCTTCTGATAGAAGTCGCTGGCGCCCATGCCGATCGCTTTCACGGCATTCTCTTTGTCTTCACGGCCTGTCACCACGATCACCTTGGTCATCGGGGACAACTGGAGAATGTCCTCCAGCAGTCTGAAGCCTTCTGAGGCGCCACCCGCGTCTGGCGGAAGACCGAGATCCAGGGTTATCACCTCCGGTTCATCCCGCCGGAGGCAGGTGAGTGCTGATTCGCGATCCGATGCCAGGGAGACCTCAAGGTCTTCACTGAAACACCAGCGCATCTGGCTCTGGAGGCCGGGATCATCTTCTACTATCAAGAGTCTTCTGGTCACAACGTCAACAAATCCTTTTAGAGGTACTTCCACATCACTGACCTACACCAGTGATTCTCAACCGAACATTGACACTTTGCAATGCTGGTTTTTATTCTTGTGCCAAAGTGACAATTAATTGGCGCTCTGTGTCGCGCTGTGAGAGTCGGAAGCCGGTTCCAATTCCCTCGGTTCGTGTCGCGTGTCCTCTTCACCGGCAAGCGGAATCCGGATGGAAAAACAGGATCCGATCCCCGGCTCGCTGGTGACGTCAATATCACCTCCGATCCTTTGGATGTATTCCCGGGCCTGATAGGCTCCGATACCCATCCCGGTCAGCCCTTTAGTGCTCTCGAACGGCTTGAACAGCTGATTGGCAATAAATTCCCTGGTCATACCCGTGCCTGAATCCTGAATAAACAGGACTGCGTTGCCTTTCGCTAGTTTAAGGGCAATTGTGATTTCGCCGTTCGGCGGCGTGGCATCCTGGGCGTTCTGAATGAGGTGGCCGAGCACGCTGCGAAGCTGCTCGAGGTCCGCTTTGATGATGGC
Organism: Marinobacter sp.; assembly: GCA_014359475.1. GTDB lineage: Bacteria > Pseudomonadota > Gammaproteobacteria > Pseudomonadales > Oleiphilaceae > Marinobacter. Next base: position 3,334 of record JACIZI010000056.1, read on the forward strand.
CTCCGGAAACTCTCCTTCCTGACGCGGTGCCGGTGCCTGATGCTGGTGGTGGGCGATAAGCTCTGTGATCAGGTTGGTAAGATTTAGCGGCTTCAATTGGTCTTCATCATCGGTTCCGGGCCTGCGAATGTGGTCGACCAGGCTGGACATCTTGCGGACGGCATGCTCAGTGGTGTTGATCATGTCATCAATGAAAGCTGGGTTATTTCGGTGTCTGGGTGCATTTTTTACCAGAAGCGAGAGTTGGGCGATTACGGTTTTGAGATCGTGAACCATAAAGGCAGAGGCCTTGCTCACCGCCTCAAACTGCATGGCTCTGGAAAGGCGGTTTTGTGCGTCGGCCTGGGCAAGCAGGTTGCAGGTCTGTCGGGCGACCACCTTGATCAGGTCAAAGTTCTCCCAGTTCAGCGCTACCCGGGCATAGGGGGCGCCGACCAGCGCCATCCCATAGAGCTCGTTCCCCAGGTAGAGTGGAATAATCAGCCACCCGTCCCGGGTTTTGGTTATTGCGTCGGGTATTTCCAGGAGGTTGTAGCTAACCGGGTCCGATTGGTATTCATGCAGATCGACAATCCATTCCCGGTTTGAGAAGAAGCGGATCAGTTCGGCATCGCTATCAATCATGGTGTGTTTGGGCGTGGAGAGATTGATGGCTGCTTTCAGGACGTAAGCATCGCGTTCGTCTTTCAGCCAGATGGCCCCGCCATTGCTTTCGACCAGGCCGGCCAGAATACGGATGACACGCTCAGGAAGGGGAGGATCGGTGCCGAGATCCGCCAGTTCCCGGGTCATTTTCAGCCATTCTTCACGGTAATCGTATTTGTAATCGAAGAAGTTCTGGCTGATTTGCACCATGAGTTTGGCGCGAATGCGGCGTGAAAGTAGCAGGGTGGTCAGGAACACCAGCGAGATCGTGAAAAACAGGACCTGCAGTGCATCGCCCCATTCACCGCCGAGGACCTGAACATAGTAGCCACCCAGTGCCAGGAACAGGAGGTAACCACCGGCGAAGATCAGGGTGCCGGCATGGAAAACCGCTGAGCGGGACAGCTGGAAATCTACCGGCTGTTTGCGGGTGTTGATCACGTTTACCGCGAACAGGGGAGTGAGCAGAGCGTTGACGAACC
>JACIZI010000057.1 GCA_014359475.1 Marinobacter sp.
CAGGCCACCACCTACCGCCAACAACTGGCTGCGCTCAAGAAGGACTACATCAACGCCTATGTGGCCCAGCACAGCAAGGCACGCCTCGGCGTAGCCGAGGACAAGACCAAGACCGCCCTGCGCCGCGATTCGCGCATCACCACACTGCGCGCCCTGGCGGGCATCTCGCTGATGCCTACCGGACAGCTCACCAGCTTCGAAGACAAGCTCGACAAGCTCAAAAGCTGCGCCTCGCTGGTCGAGGCCGAGCTGGCCACCAGCCCGGTGTGCCCGCACTGCGGTTTCCGGCCTGCCAACGAGCAAGCCGACCTGCTGCCGGCCGCCAACGTACTCAAGGCCCTGGATGAAGAGCTGGACCGCCTGCTCGAAGGCTGGCAGCAAACCCTGCTGGACAACCTCGACGACCCCATCATCCAGGCCAACTTCGAGCTGCTGAAGGCCAGCCAGCGCGAGCTGATTACCGCCTTCCTGGCGTCCAAAACACTGCCCGACCCGGTCACGCCGGAATTTGTGGCCACCATCCAGGAAGCGCTGTCCGGCCTGGAGAAGATCCTGGTCACAGGCGACGACATCAAGCAGGCGCTGCTCGCCGGCGGCTCTCCCGCCACGCCTGAAGACCTGCGCCGCCGCTTCGAGTCATTCATGACCGAACGCTGCAAGGGTAAGGACGCGAGCAAACTGCGGTTTGTGGTGGAGTGAGGTCAATTCAGGATATGTATAGGGGGCAAATAAAATGAAGCTAGTAAAAGCTCAGGTCACCAACTTTCGATCTGTCGAAGACAGCGGCGAGTTTCATGTCGGCGCTATGACATGCCTGGTCGGAAAAAACGAGGCGGGGAAGACCGCGATACTGAATGCCATCCAAGGCATTGCCCCTTCTGATTCTGATTATGCGTACGACAAGACGCGAGACTACCCGCGCCGCTATCTAAGCAAGTTCCAGGAGCGTCATCCCAAAGCAGTATCCCCCGTTACCCAAAGCTGGTGGCAGCTTGATGACGATGACATGGAAGCCCTGGAGGATCTTCTGGGAGCAGATGTTCTCGAAGATAAAAAAGTGGTCATCACCAGCTATATCGGTCGTGGAAACACCTGGAGCATTCCGGTTAACGAAGAGGAGTGCATCCGCAAGCTTCAGGCACGCCACGGTCTGAATACCAAAGACAAGGGCGACCTGAAGCAGACCAAGACCGTAAAGGATGCCTTGGCGGCACTTAAAGGTCTTCCTGAGAGGTCGGAAGCGCAGACTGCACTCATGCAAGCCATTGAGAAATTCCGGGATGGGAGCCCTGTGCTTGCAGCTATCGACCTGCTCAACGAGCGAAAGCCTACTTTCTTCTATACCTCTCACTTTGAAAGGATGTCAGGCGAAATTTCCCTGAACAAACTTGCAGAAGACAAGAAACAAGGAAAGGTCAGCTCCGGAGACAGGATATTCCTCGACTTCTTGGAGTACGCGGGTACGACCATAGAGGAGCTCCGCGATGCTGCAAAACATGAGGAATTGGTAGCCCAGTGCGAAGGGGCGTCAAACGACATCACCGATGAGATTTTCGAGTTCTGGACCCAGAACGATGCCTTGGCCATCAAAATTGAAATTAATGAGGGGAGGCCCGATGACCCACCCCCGTTCAACAGCGGTAAAATCGCAAAAATCCGCATAGAGAACAAGCATCATCGTGTGACGGTTCCTCTGTCGGAACGAAGCGCAGGCTTTGTCTGGTTTTTCTCCTTCCTCGCGCAATTCAAGCAGCTCAAGAAGTCTGCCGGCAAAGCGATAATCCTTCTGGATGAGCCAGGCTTAACACTGCATGGCAAGGCGCAATCCGATCTTTTACGGTATATCGAGGAGCGGATTCTGCCAGAGCACCAGGTTATCTACACCACCCACTCGCCTTTCATGGTGCCAGCCCAGCGCCTTGAAGATGTGCGTGTTGTCGAAGACGTTGTCGACTACCGCGACCCGCGTCGTCCCGTCGTCAAAGGCACGAAGGTATCTGCCGACGTTCTTTCGGTTGACAAGGATACGCTTTTCCCTTTGCAGGCCCACCTCGGCTACGAAATCACTCAGTCCCTATTTGTTGGCCAAAACTGTTTGCTGGTAGAGGGACCGTCCGACGTTGTTTATCTGCAAGTCGTATCGCGAGCATTGCAAGCCAGGGGAAGAACCGGCCTGGATGAGCGTTGGACAATCTGCCCCACCGGCGGGCTGGATAAAGTGTGGTCTTTCTCCTCACTCTTCAGCGGCAACAATCTCAACATGGCTGTGCTATGCGATTACGGGAAGGGTGACAAAAGCAAGGTCGAAAGATTGCGACAAAGCCAGATACTGAAGTCCGAAAGAGTGCTCACCGCAGCTGATTTCACAGAAAAGCCGGAAAGTGATGTGGAAGATTTATTCGATAGCACCTTCTACTGCACCCTCGTCAACCAGGCGTTAGGCCTCAAGGAAGGCGAATTCACCGTCGAGAAAGCCAGCGAGGCCGATCAGAATACATGCCGCATCGTCAAGCGGATGGAGGCGCTGTGTCGAACGCTGCCAGCTGACGTCCCTGACTTCGGCCACTATGTGCCCGCCGACTACCTGATGAGAAATCCTCAGATGCTCGATGGGGAAGACGATTCAGTTGCTGGAACCTTGGATCGCTTTGAAAAGGTTTTCGAAGCATTAAATAGATTCTTGGATTAAGCGGGACGGTCAGCGATGAGTCGATTAAAAATTGCCCCTGAGTTCGTGACGGATTTGATGCAACCGCCCAAGAAGCAGCCAGAGGCTCAACCTGTGGACGTGGCTAGACACCCAGGCGGCGACGCTGAACAAGTAGCCCAGCCGGCTGTTAGACATGTTCAGTCACTTGTTCAGTTGACAGGTAGCCGGCGAAGAATCATCAGCCACCCCCGTGTGCCTCGCTCGCTGGCCGAATCGGTAACGCACACCGGCTACAGCCAACGTCCCTATTTCAAGGCCCAGCACATCGAACCATTACGCACGGACGCAATTCTGCGGATGACCGTGCCGGACAAGTCCCGCTCCTCCAAGCAGCGTTATGTGCTCACAGAGGCGGGCATCAAACTCAGAGCCTGGCATGCCGACCAGCAGCAGGCTAATACACAACGGACGAATCGCCATGAAAACGACTGACTCTCTGGACCTCAGATTTGAGTCCACATCCGGACCGGTGGAGTGCCTGGGCCGAACCTTCCCCAGCGATCAGGCTCGCCGCGAGCACTTCCTGAAGCTGCTGGCTAAAAAGCTGAAAGATCCAGAATTCCGGAAGATCGAAGGATTTCCTATTGGATCAGATGAGGCCATCTTGGAGCTCTCCGATCCACCGTTCTACACCGCTTGTCCAAATCCGTTTATTGACGACTTCATTCGGCATTACGGAAAAGCTTACGACTCAACAGCCCCGTATATTAAAGAACCATTCTTTGCAGATGTTAGCGAAGGGAAATACGACCCCCTATATAAGCTTCATCCGTACCACACCAAAGTTCCGCACAGAGCAATCATGCGTTACATCCTTCAATACACCGAACCTGGCGATTTGGTTCAGGATGCGTTCGCAGGCAGCGGTGCAACCGGAGTTGCGGCTCAACTTTGCGGAAACAAGGCCGTTGTTGAGTCTCTGGGATACAAAGTCGACTCAGATGGGCTTATTTACAGACATGAGATTATTGAAGAAAAAGAATCATGGATTCCATTTTCAAAACTAGGCGCAAGAATATCAATATTAAGCGACCTATCCCCAGTCGCAGGCTTTATTTCATACATCTATAACACCCCGTCTGATCCCATTTCGTTTCAGAACGATGCGAAAAGAGCTCTACGCACAGCTGAGGCTAAGTACGGATGGATGTTTCAAACGGCTCACGGCCCGACTGACGATCAAATTCAGCTCGCCGTGGAGGAAATCAACACCAAGGACACACCCGATCTAGAGAAATTTTGCATAGTCGGCAGAGTCAATTACACGGTATGGTCGGATGTATTTGTATGTCCAGAGTGTTCTGGCGATGTTGTATTTTGGAACACTGCTGTCGACATAGAAGGTGGGAAGGTAAACGATAAATTTAGCTGCCCTTCATGTGCCGCTTCACTTACAAAGCGCTCAATGGAAAGAAAGTGGCAAAAATTCATGGATCCGTACCTGGGGCGCATAGTAGAGCAGGCAGTCCAGGTTCCTGTAATGATCAACTATAAAGTTGGAAAAAAAAGATTCCAAAAGGCGCCAGATCAAGCTGATATCGCCTTGATCCGCAAAACCGAGTCGCTTCGAGCGAGTGAGTGGTGCCCAAATTTCCAGTTGCCGTCTGGCTTTAACACCCGACAACCAATCGAGTCGCATGGATTGACTCATATTCACCATTTCTATACGGGAAGAAATCGCA
>JACIZI010000058.1 GCA_014359475.1 Marinobacter sp.
AAGCGGCGGAGGTCTGAAAACCTCCGCCGCTTTTTTTATATCCGCTTATACCGGATTACTGTGACCGGATCAGATGTCGAAGTTGGTCACTTCCAGCGCATTGGTCTGGATGAAGTTCCGACGCGGTTCCACATCGTCGCCCATCAGAGTGGTGAAGATCTGGTCCGCCGCAAAGGCGTCTTCGATGGTGACTTTCATCATCCGTCGGGTTTCCGGGTCCATGGTGGTTTCCCACAGCTGATCCGGGTTCATTTCGCCCAGTCCCTTATAGCGCTGGATACTCAGGCCACGCTGGGCTTCCTTCATCAGCCAGTCCAGCGCCCCTTCGAACGACAGCACTGCCTGTTTCCGCTCACCCCGCTGCACATAGGCGCCTTCTTCCATCAGGCCATCGAGGGTTTCTCCCATGCGGGCAATAGCGGCATAAGAGGAAGACTCGAAGAACTCATGGCTGAACACATGCTCGTGAGGAATTCCGTGTACGTAGATGGTGACTTTCGGTAGAAACAGGTCCCGCTCCGCATCTTTGGTGACAGAGAAGGTGTACTTGGTACCGGTGCGGGTATCCAGGTCCAGACCATCGCCAAGCCGGGCAACCCAACGGGTAACCGTTTCCTCATCCTTCAGGTGCTCGGACTTGAGGGTGATATTCTGAAGCATCTGCTCCAGGACCTTGGCCGGGTAGGCGCGCGACAGGCGGCCAATCATCGCCATTACCGCCTGGTAGTCCTTCACCATGGTTTCCAGTGCCGATTCCTTGATCGCCGGTGCCTCCGGGTTCACATACAACTGGGCACCCTCCAGCGCGGTCTGGGTGAGGTAGGCTTCTTTGGCCTTCTCGTCCTTCAGATACTGCTCCTGTTTGCCGCGCTTGACCTTATACAGCGGAGGCATGGCGATAAACACGTGGCCCCGCTCGATGATCTCCCGCATCTGGCGGAATAGGAAGATCAGAAGCAGGGTGCGGATGTGAGAACCATCCACGTCCGCATCGGTCATGATGATGATGGAATGGTAACGAAGCTTGTCCGGATTGAACTCTTCGCGGCCGATGCCGCAGCCCAGAGCGGTAATGAGGGTACCCACTTCCGCGGAAGACAGCATCTTGTCGAAACGGGCTTTCTCCACGTTCAGGATCTTACCTTTCAGCGGCAGGATCGCCTGGGTTTTTCGGTCACGGCCCTGTTTGGCGCTGCCACCGGCCGAGTCACCCTCCACAATGTAAAGTTCAGACAGTGCCGGATCCTTTTCCTGGCAATCCGCCAGCTTGCCAGGCAAGCCGGCGATATCCAGGGCACCCTTGCGGCGGGTCATATCCCGGGCCTTACGGGCAGCCTCACGGGCTCGCGCCGCTTCAATCATCTTGTTAACGATCAGCTTCGCTTCGTTGGGCTGCTCCTGCAGGTAATCGGCAAAGCTCTGATACAGCTCCTGCTCGACCGCGGTTTTAACTTCCGACGACACCAGCTTGTCTTTGGTCTGGGAAGAAAACTTCGGATCCGGCACCTTGACGCTGACGATTGCCGTCAGGCCTTCCCGGGCGTCATCCCCGGAGGTCGCAACCTTGGCTTTCTTGCCCAGGCCTTCCTGATCGATGTAATTGTTCAAGGAACGGGTCAGGGCCGCGCGGAAGCCCGCAAGGTGAGTACCACCATCCCGCTGGGGAATGTTGTTGGTAAAGCAGTAGAGATTTTCCTGGAACGCATCGTTCCACTGCATCGCCACTTCAACCGAGATCCCGTCTTCCCGATCCCGGTTGAAGTGGAATACGCGATTGATCGGGGTCTTGTTGGTGTTGAGATGCTCAACAAAGGCACGCAAACCGCCTTCGTACTCAAACACCTCCTCCCGGCCGCTGCGCTCATCGGTCAGACGGATGCGCACGCCACTATTGAGGAACGCCAGCTCCCGCAGACGTTTCGCCAGAATGTCGTAGTGGAATTCGATGTGGGTGAAGGTTTCCGGTGACGGAATAAAATGCACCTTGGTACCCGAGGCATCGGTCTCTCCGACCGGTGCCAAAGGCGAATTGGGAACGCCATGGGTGTAGGTTTGCTCGTAGACCTTGCCATCACGCCGGATCGTCAGGGTGAGAGTGGAGGAGAGGGCGTTAACAACCGAGACCCCAACACCGTGCAACCCCCCGGAAACCTTGTAGGAGTTGTCATCGAACTTACCGCCGGCGTGCAGAACCGTCATGATCACTTCGGCCGCGGAGACACCCTCTTCCTCGTGCAGATCTACCGGGATACCACGGCCGTTATCTTTCACCGTTACCGATTCATCGGGGTGGATAATAACGCCGATCTCGGAGCAGTAGCCTGCCAGCGCTTCATCGATGGAGTTATCCACCAATTCAAAAACCATGTGATGCAGGCCGGTGCCGTCATCGGTATCGCCGATGTACATGCCGGGCCGTTTTCGCACCGCATCCAGTCCCTTCAAGACTTTGATACTGGAGGAATTGTAGTTCGATTCACTCATTCGGAAACTCCTGAAGCGTGATAGGCCGGGGCATTCTAGCGGTCCGCACCGGTCTTATTCTTCCGTCAATTTGCCATGTTCCACGTGGAACATTCTGTATTCTGGGGCCCGACCATCCGGCCAGAGCTGGTCCACCAGCGGCCGCTCGATCGAAGTTATGAACACCTGACAGCCCAGCGCCTGAAGGCGTCTGGCCAACATGGCCCGGTGCCCTTCGTCCAGCTCGGCGTTGATATCATCCAGCAAAAAGGTCACCTGCTTGCCCATGTCACTTAACACCATGCCTTGGGCAATCTTCATTAAAATAACCAGGGTTTTCTGCTGGCCCCGGGAGAAGGTTTCAGCAACTGGCCGCCCCTGAAACTTCAACCGGATATCGGCACGGTTGGGCCCGTAAAGCGTATGCCCCACCTTGCGCTCCTGTTCGCGATGACTTGCGAGCAGATCCACCAGCGGCTGCGACGTGTCCCAGCCGGGATAGAACTCCAGCTTCAATCCGTCAGTCCATTCTACTTCGACTTCGCGCACCAGAGTCTCGAAAGCTGATTTGAAACGCCCGAAGGTGGTTTGCCGCGCTTCGGTGATCTGGTTGCTCAAGCCGGCGTACTGGTGATCCCAGACTCGTAATAGCGATTCGTCCAGTCTACCATTTCTGAGCGTTTGATTCCGCTGTGATGTCACTCTCTGACATTGTTGCCATATCGAGGCAAAGGAAGGTTCCACGTGGAACACTGCCCAATCAAGAAACTGTCTTCGTTTCCCCGGTCCACCGGCCACCACATCAAACACACCGGGATCTATAACTGATACCGGCAGATGCATTGCCAGTGCAGACAGGCTCCGGACACCTTCACCATCCACCCTTAACGTCGTTTCTTTCTGCAGCACATCCCGGGAAATTCCCAACCGATGCACCAGACCATTGTGGGTCTGCCGCGGCTTGCTCGGTCATCCCATGATCCAGACCACCAAACACCGTGACCCGCTGTGCACCATGAGTCACTACCGCCTGGTGCCGGTTCACCCGGAAGGATCGTCCCAGCCCAAGATAGCCGATCGCTTCCAGAACGCTCGTTTTGCCACTGCCGTTCTCGCCGTATAGCAGATTAAAGGAAGCGGAGAAGCTCACAGGCGCAGGCGACAAATTTCGGAAATTTTCAGTCTGGAGTCTGACAAGCGCCATAGAGAAGAGAACTCAAAACGGAAGGGAAGGAGGTCAAAACTCCTACACAAAAAAACAGCGTTACCGCTTCCGATAACGCTGCCTTAGTGTACAAAAGCCGGTCGCCGATGGCGACCGCCTCAATGCAGCATATTCAATCGTTCATCCATGAACACGTCCATTTCCGGCGCGAGAATGTGAACGTAACGGTCAAAATACAAAAACTGTTTCAACAGCAAGGCAAATTCCCGCGGAAAATGCAGGCCATGACTTTCGCCGATTTTAACCATGTCCATCAGGATATGATTCACATCGTCTTCCGCCTGATCCGCCTCATAGGGAATCTCATCAGGAACCATCTTGTCCATCTGTTGGTAGAGCCTGCGAAGATCAGCGGCAAGATCATCCGCCCGCACCGTCTGGCGGGTAATGCCAATACGAATCATGGCATCTGCCATGCCGTCGAAATTCCCGACCATGACGGCAGAAATGAAATCACTGACCGCCTGCCAGGTATCGGGCTTTATCCGCCCGACGATGCCAAAATCGATGAAGCCGACCCGACCATC
>JACIZI010000059.1:0-1209 GCA_014359475.1 Marinobacter sp.
CCACGCTGGAGCAGGATGACCAACTGGCAGAGCCTTTGCGCCGGGTCGCCTATGAGGCCGGAATGATGCTGGGGCTGGAAGCCACCCGCGATGAACAGGCCTACCACCGCCGTCGCCTGACCCGCCACCAGTACTGGCTGCACGGGTTCGGAACCCTCGCCGGAATGCGGGTGAGCATGACCCCGGATAACCATGATAATGCCACCGACCATCTTGAGGATCTGCAACTGCGCGTTGGCCCCGGGGCCGGCATCGACGGGCTGGGGCGCGAAGTAATGGTTCATGAACAGCACTGCATCCGCCTGGGCCAGTGGCTCGCAGCCCAGCCGGAAAGCACGCTGCTGGAGGGTTTTGACAGCGATCAGAACGAACTGTGGCTGAAGGTAACCGTGCGCCACAAGGACTGCCCGGTAGCCCGCCAGCCGGTGCTTACCCGCAAGCTCAATGCGGGGACCGACACCGTTCAGCCCAGCCGCACGGCGGACAGTGTGCAGCTGGAACTGATTCCCGAACTGCCACCCGGCTCCGCTGAAGCACGCTTCACACCCTGGGGCAGCCACAACCCGGTCGACGATGACATGCCCGGTTTGTCCGATGACGAGCAGCAGACCCTGAGTGATCTGGAGGGTGGCAATTCAGCAGCGGGGCAACAGCTCGCCCTGCACGCCCGGCTACTCCATGCGCTGGACAACAATGGCCTGTCCACCCACAACCTGGCCCACGAACTCGAAGACGGTGCTCGTTTGCTGCTCGCACGGATCCGCATCGAGACCGACGACGTTGCCGGAGTCGTAGTCAATCCGGGGCTGATTCACATCAACAACCTCGTCCGTCCGTTTCTGGCAACAGCCAGCCAGCTGGCCTGGCTCGCCAGAGCCAACGGCAACGGGTAACGGCCTGAACAAGGAACAGTTATGAGCGACATACTCTTCCAGCCTCTTGGCGACCCGATTGCAGGAGGCGACAACCTGGAAACCCTGGCGGATATCGATCCGCGCATGACACGCACCCACTACTTCGACGGTCGTCTGTTGACCGCCGAGGACCTGGAACGGGACCAGATTTATCTCGATCAGCGATTGCGGGAAGTGGGCAAGACGCTGGGTAGCGGCATCATTCAGGGTCTGGAGCTCGGTTTCAGTACCGATCCCTACCGGCTGACCATAGAGCCTGGCAAGGCCATAACCTCCGCTGGTCGGGTTTTACAGC
>JACIZI010000059.1:1219-4137 GCA_014359475.1 Marinobacter sp.
CGTCAACCCCGGCGATAAAGCCCTGATCTCGCAACTGAACAATGGCAAATTCCGCCACCTGAACCGGGGGCTGTATGCGGTGGTGCTGCGCTACGTGGACGTGCCCACGGACATTGCAGAGGTGTTTCCCACAGACCTGAAGAATCGCCGTGGCTCGGACTATGCCGTGGTAACCGAGTCCGTTCAGCTGGGTCTGGTTCCCTTGCCGGTCGCTGTGCCCGCCATGGACGAACTGCGCCTGCGGGCACGGCTGATGGCAGAGCTGCTGGACAACAAGCTGGCCAGCAGCGTGATTCCGGAAGATGCCGTTGCCCTCGGGGTGCTGGCCATCGCCGGGGACACACCACAGTGGGTAGACAGCGAACTGCTGCGGCACCCGCCGCGGCCCGGGGCGGACCACGACGATCTGCAGGCCGACCTTTACCGTCAGTATCAGGCATTGCTGCAGGAGATTGTCAGCAACCGCGCTGCCCGGGGCATGGCAGAGCAAGCATTTGCGGCCTCCGATTACTTCCCGCTCATTCCGCCGGTCGGTGGCCTGCCCGGGGTTGCACTGAATCCTGAGACAGGCTTCCAGAGCTATTTCCCGGAGTCTTTCGCGGTGGCGATTTCGCCGGTCCGCCAGGCCGATCTGGAACTGATCCGCCAGGAGTCGATGGGACTCCCCGCCATTGACCCCGCCAGAGACCAGGATGTCAGCGTGATGGTGCTGGCCCCGCTGTCAGACCGGGATTATTACAACCTGTCCCGGCAGCTGGTGGCGGATACCCCATCGGACCAACCGAACACCTGGTTTTCTGCCCTGCGCCCGGACCCCCTGGCGCTTCGACTCTACCGCCGGGCACCGTCCCATACCCTGGATACCGATGCCAGTGTCTGGAAGGAAATCCGGGAGCGGATGAATAGCGACAAGCTGCTTTACGTGAGACGACCCGTGCGGGCCGCAGAGACGGGAATCAGTGGCATTGTGCTGGCCAAGGGTTCCGAGCCGGATCCCGGGGACGGTGTTAACGATGATGTTCAACCGGAAGAGTCCATCCGCATCGAGGACGAACACGATGTGTTCCTGCGTATGGTCGATGTGCCATCCCTTGCAGCCATCCGACCGCCGGGAAACGAAGATGGTGAGCGGGCCATCAAGGAACTTAACGCCCGCCTTCCGGAGGAACCAAAAGCAATACGGGCTGTGCTGGACATTCTGCTGAGAACCGAGCCCCACTACGACCCGGTCATCTGGCAGACCCTGGAGCAGGCGCACCAACAGGATAACCTCTTGAAGCTCCTGGACATTGTGTCGGACAGAGAACCCGACATACAGGCCACCGGGAAACGGGTGATCACCGCAGGGGCCGACCTGGGACTCAACGATACCCTGCTGACGCAATGGAAAGAGCGACTGGATATCCTTCGCTGAGGAAGCTGCCATGACCCTGATTGCAATGAACCGCCCTGTTCGCAGCGACCATCGCCTTGAACGGGTACACATGTTCCCCGGCAGGCACCTGGGGGAGCAGGAACTGGACCGCCAGCAGGCCTGGGCCGATGCGCGGCTGTCCTCATTACTGGCTCACCGGCACCCCGGCATTGTGAACGGACTGTCCCTGGCAGACGAATCCACAGACAGCGTCACCATCACCCCCGGTCTCGCGGTCGCAGGCAACGGCAAAACCATCCACCTGTATTCAGAGCTGACCACCGGCTGGCAGGCCCTGATTGAGGAGTATCTGAAATCCGTCGCCACCGACGACCCCACCGGCGTTTACTACCTGACCCTGAGCCAGAACCTGCGTCATGTGGACAGCCCCGGGGTGGAACCCTGCCAAAGGGCAGAGTTCGATCCGACCCGGGATTCCCAGCAGGTGACGGTGACTTCCGTCGCGCTGAAGCGACTGGCCATCCAGGGAGATATCGCCACGCCTGAAGGGCGGTCCCGGATCGAGAATCGCGTCGCCGTCGCCGGTGTCTCGGCCGACCTGTTGCGCAAGCATCCGGACTCGGTGCCCCTCGCCCTGGTGGGCATTACTCTGGGTGATGAAGACGAAGGGCGCGTTCGCTGGGTCTCCGAGGCAACCGGTCGGTATCAGGCGACCGGAGACAGTGGCTACCGGGTGTTGTTCGCCCAGTCACAGGCGGCCATTCAGCGCGTCATGGCCCGGTTACAAGACGAGGGAACGCAGGATCCCCGGGAACAGCACGTTTTTCTGAGGGGAAATCTCGGGCTCAGGCATCTGCCAGCAGCCGGCCAACTGCCCGTCAGCTGGCTTAAACGCCCGGATGCCAAAAATCCCGGACTCATCGGGCTCCCCTCTCACATTGGCCTGGATATGATTCCGGTACCCGAGGACCGGATACCGGACCTGATCCGTCGTCACCTGCCCGCCCGACCCGTGGATCTTGACCAGTCGCAGGGCGAACGGCTGAGACTTCTGCTGGCTCTGGATCCCGCGGATTACCGCCCGGATTTGCTGGATATACCGCCGACAGGCAAGCGGCTGGAGGCGGACCTGTTCCGCTACCAGATGCGCGCCCACAAGGCCTGGATGAACTGGAAGCATCAGTTTTACACGTTGTACCACATTGTCCCGAGTCATGAACCCTCGGTGGCGGAAACCGAGGAACAACGGGCGCTGGAACGGATTATCCACGATCCCGAGCGGCTTGGGGATCTCGGCCTGCCCAAAGCCGAGGATAATCCGATGACCGCCGATCAGTTCTTTTCAGGCCTCAAGGAACAACACGGCGGCACACCCGACAATCCGGTCTACCCCTACGACATGGCGGAGCCGGAGCCACCGGAGGACTATACCAAATGGCTTGAGCGACTGAATGACGGTAATAACCAGGCACCACAACCCAATGAACCCATGGAAGACGGTCTGGTGGTCCGTTACGCCGCACTGCTGGTCAACATCGAGGAA
>JACIZI010000006.1 GCA_014359475.1 Marinobacter sp.
GCCTCAGCGCCGCGCCCTTCGGGAGCCACTGAGAGCCTTGATAGCCGTGTTGCGCTGACTCGATTTGGAACCACCAAACCTTCACCATCGCGCCTTGCTCTCAAGGCTCTCAGTGGCTCAGTAGGTCAGCGAATTAACCAGACGGGACACTAGGCGGCGTTGAGCGGGGGTTGGCAGGAAAATGGCTGAAGTCAGAAGATCCAGGCGATCAACAGCCACAGCACGACAAAGAACGCGAAAAAGCCCAGCAGCATGAACTGCAACTCGCCCAGCAGCCCGTCCCCGGCCGCTATGGCAAAGATGACCAGCACCACCATGGTTGTGGCGAAGGCTATAATGGCCGCCTCCTTCAGGTCCACGCCGGACGCCAGGTAGGCCGCGTTGAAGTCGGCCAGCATGGGCATGGCCAACAATGCGGCGCCCGCCAATGCCACCACCGCCACGAGCAGGACGATGGCCAGGGTTCTGGCTTCCTTCTTGTCTTTGGAGTCGTTTTCATCCGCCATGGTTAGTGTCCCGTCTGGTTAGTTCGTTGGCCTACTGCGTGACACTCGACTCCTGTTGTGCCTTGATCAGCGTTCTCAGCTCATGGGGATCGGGCAGGCCGGCCACTTCAATTTCCGGGTTGTCGCCGGCGGTATAGATGGAAATCTTGCCGACGCCGAAGATGCGGTTGAAAAACGACTGGTAGACGTTTACCGAGCGAATGCGGCGAACATCCAGTTCCATCCGCGCCTTGCTGAGCAGCCCTTGCTCCAGGATAAGATCGTTGCCCGCGAACTCGAGCTTGGTGGACTTGCACTGCAGGTACCACCACAGCAGGATCAGAATCCCGACGGCCACCGGGATCAGCAGGATGGCCAGGATGAACCCCAGGGGATTGTTGCGGAACATGGACGGGTGTTCTGAATATTTGATCTCCACGCGGGACTCCTCGATAGCGGCAAAATGCTCAGGCATTAGACCATCTACCGTAGAGAATTTCGACTGTGTTACGCCGAGTTATTCATAGAAGTGAGCCCGGATTCGAGACTTATCGCATCACGCTGACGTGGGCCGCCACCACTTTCCAGCCATCGGCAAAGCGGACCCAGGTCTGCATCTGACGGCCTTGGTCGTCTGTCTCGCCATCGTGGAATTGTGTACTGACAGTGGCGAACGAGTCACCGAAGGTCGTGACGATCGTGCCATGGAGAGTACGGCCTGGACCTATGGGCTGGCAGTGACGGCGATAGGCTTTGATGGCTTCGGCACCGTAGAGATTTTCGGCCACACCAAAGCGCACGGTGAATTCTGAATTCCAGAAATAGCCGTCGAGTATGGCCAGGTTGTTGTCGATCAGCGCCTTTTCATAGGTCTCGAAGGTGTTTCTGACGCTGGCGACGCAGTCTGGGGAATTGATGGCAAGGTCGCTCATATCGTTATGCCCTGTCACGCTGGGGGTGCCTTACAATGACCGCTATGGGGCCGCCGCCTGGTGGTCCTTGATGTTCCGCGCCCCCGGAAACGTAAACTGCGCCAGTGCCTGCTACCGATGCAATCATCCCCCCGACTGCCGCGCGGGCATGACGCGTGGAGTTTATGTCGGAGTCGTCGAGCATTACGTGACGTATTCCCCTGATAAGTCCGTCAGGTGACGATTCGGCTTTGGCGAATACATTCACTGAGTCGCAGTCAATGGGATCGGTAAGGCCTGACCGTGCATCGATGCCAACTTCGGAAAAGGCCCTGAGTACGCTGCGTAGATCAAGAGCGTCTTTCATGACTGCATGTCCTATGATGTAGTCACTTGCGACCTTGCTGGAGTTGCCAAGTACGACCACCGCGCTATGATCCAGCTCTATTCCGGCGGATGTAGACGCCACTCCTGAATACAGCGTCCAGTCCGACAGAAGCGCCCTGCATGCCGAGGTGATGTCGACTTCGCCAAGACCAACTGCAGCACCTAACGCAGAAGCACCACGAGAGTAACCCATGGAAGAATAGGTGGCGTCAGTGACCGTGGTTTTACCTCTAGCCTGTGCCGCTGCAATACGTTCGCTGGTTAACAGTGGACACTTGATCTGCACGAAGTGAACGTCGTCATTGTTTTCGATTTGCGCCTCTTGCATCGCTCTTTTCACCGCGCGTGCGGTCTCGGTGATCTGCGCTTCACGCCCCAGTTCTTCCGGTAAAAATTTCCGGGTGTGCGCCACACCAATTGCCAGATGCTTGTCCGCGCCCGGGGCTGCATCGACTGGTTCACGGGTAAAGATAGTTGCATGCGGGCTCAACACGCCTTCGGTGCCCCCTGACATGACCAGCGCTACTTTGGCCTCGATATCAGTGCGACTGCACTCCAGGTGCTCTGCCAGAACCGAGGCAAACGCCAGGCTCGCATATTCCCTTGTGAAATCGTTAACGCAACCATTGCCCTCGGTTTTTCCGAAGATGGCGACGATGTCCTCAGCGGCCAGTGAACCCTGTTCGATCAGCCTGCGCAGGCCACTTACGTCTCCGGGGCCGCTCATGGGAATACTAAAAACGCCTGTCTGGTAAGTGCTCATATTGTCATTCCGTCTCTGCTGTTTGCCAGAAAATCACCCGTTGTTCGAGCCAGCCGATAAACTGAAAAAGCAAAATACCGAGCGCAGCTGCGGCAAAAATGGCTGAAAAAAGGATATCGGTATCCAGATGTGAAGAAGACACCATGATCACGTAACCCAGGCCGTGGGTGGCACCAACGAACTCACCGACAATGGCGCCCACGATGGCAAGTGAGGAAGAGATTTTCAGGGCAGAAAAGAAATACGGCAGACAGAACGGAATTCGCAGCTTTCGAAATGCCTGTCTCTGGGAAGCGCCAAAAGAAGAAAATAGTTTGAAGTATTTGGAATCAGCTGCTTTAAGGCCTTTGATTGTATTCACCAATACCGGGAAGAAACAGATCAGGCCTGCGGCCGTTATTTTTGACCACCACCCGGTTCCCATCCACAGAACCAGCAGAGGCGCTATGGCAACCAGAGGTGTGGTCTTGATCGCAATGGCGAGAGGGAATACTCCGCGTTCCAGCAAGGGTGAACGCACAAATGCCAAAGCCGCCAGAAAGGCACAGGCACTGGCAATAAAAAAGCCGGCCAATGCTTCTCCGGAGGTCACGGCAAGATGCAGGAACAGTTCGCTATCAACCGTCGCAATGATGGCCGTCGGGCTCGGCAACAAATAGGCCGGAACGTTCAGGAAGCGTACTGCCAGCTCCCACACCAGCAAAGTCACCGCAAGAAAAGACAGGGGAGTGAGCGAAGAGGGTACTTTCATGAAAAACTCCTGATCAGCCGGCGCACATAGCTGACGGATTTGGCGAACGCCTGGCTTTCCAGATCGCGGGGGTGTTCCAGCTCAACCGGTACGACTTCAGCGAGCTTGGCCGGACGAGCGGCGAACACGAACACCCGGTCTGACAGGGCCACAGCTTCAGGGATGGAGTGAGTCACCATGACGATGGTTTTCAGGCGTGTATCGGCACTGCGCCAGATTTCCAGCAGCTCTTCATTGAGCATCTCGCGAGTGAGCTCGTCGAGCGCGCCGAAGGGTTCGTCGAGCAATAAAAGGTCGGGGTCTGACATCAACGCCCGTGCCAGGGCCACGCGCTGTTGCATGCCGCCCGATAGTTGCTTGGGGTAGGCGTCTTCAAAGCTGGAGAGTTGTACCAGCGAGAGCACCTCACGCGCTCGCGCCTCATCAATTGAGCTCACCCGGTTGCCACCCAGCTCTATCTCTACTGGCAGCAATACGTTTTCCAGGGTTGTCCGCCAGGGCAGTAACAGGGGTTTCTGGAACATGAGGCCAACCCTGGGCTTGCTGTCTGTCACCTCGTTGGCACTGTTTTGCAACTGAAGACTGCCACTCGTCGGTGTCAGAAGCCCGGCAATCGCTCGCAGCAGGGTTGACTTCCCGCAACCGCTTGGTCCAAGTAATGAAACGAATTCCCGCTGGTCTATTCGGAAGCTGACGTTGTCGATTACGGAGAGATCGCCGTAGCCAATACACAGGTCACTGGCGGTGATGGCAGCCTGCCTGGGTCCGGCAGACTGGGGCGAGGAAGCCTCGCACTCAGCCCCGGAGAGTGGTTTCGACATGGCACTCATTCTGGAAGAAACTCCGTGGTATAAGCGTCACTCAGGTCCATTTCCCTGTCGATAAAGCCGCCTTCTAGCAGAAAGTCGTGCAGCTCGCTCCACCGGTTCTGATCCATGCTGCCGATCGGCTGGTCATCAGGTTCAAGCAGGGGGATGCTGTCCTTCATCATCGCCAGTTCGTGATCGTATTCGAGCCGTTTGGCCTGATTCACGGTAATCTCAGCGGCATCCTCCGGATTGGCCACGGCGTCATCCCACCCCTTCAAGGTGGCTGCTACAAAGCGCTTCACCTGGTCCGGGTTCTTCCTGATCATTTCTTCCGTGGTAAACAGAGTGTCGGCGTAAAGGACAATGCCATAATCGGAAGGCCAGATGATATTGACCTCGAATCCTTTCTCCTTGGCGCTCAGGACTTCATTGATGACATACCCCGGCCAGACGTCGAGTTGGCCGGTAAGCAGCGGCGTCATGTCAAACTTGACCGGCGTCTCTGATAGCTGATTGCTTGTGATGCCGGTTTTCTGAAGCACGGCACGATAAACCAGCTCCTCATTGCCGCCGATTTTCACGCCAATGTTTTTGCCTGCGAAGTCCTCCGGGGAATCAATACCACTGGACTCCAGAGCAAACAGAACAAACGGGCTTTTCCGATAGAGCACGGCTACAGCGACAATGGGA
Organism: Marinobacter sp.; assembly: GCA_014359475.1. GTDB lineage: Bacteria > Pseudomonadota > Gammaproteobacteria > Pseudomonadales > Oleiphilaceae > Marinobacter. The sequence goes on from JACIZI010000006.1 coordinate 4,797, forward strand.
ACGCCCTTGCTGCGCGCAGTCAGAATCTGGTCGGCGCTGGTCACACCAAACTGTTCATCGCCACCCGCCACCATCTGAATGGCTGGGAAGTCCGGCCCGCCCGGCTGAATCGAGACGTCAAGCCCGGCGTCTTCGTAAAACCCTTTCTCCTTGGCCACGTAAATGCCTGCGAATTGCGCCTGATTGAACCACTTCAGACGAACGGATACCTTCTCCGCTGCCTGAGCGGAAATGGATGCGCTAACGAGGATTGCGCCCAAAGCCAAGAGCCATCTGGAACTGGACATATCGATTCTTCCTTTCAAGTCTGGAAACGGTGAAGTCATACTATGAAGGCCCACTGATCGCGACAAGCGTCGAATTCCGCTCGTGGCGATGCCGAAAACAGCGCACTCAGGATGAGCCAGGGCGTGCCCGGTGCCCGATGAAAGAGCCGGGGAATACGAGGAGAGTTGAGGTTACAGAAGGGCGTCAGATAGTCTGCAGAATGCCAGCCAGGTGCTCATAGAAGGCCGCCGAGGCCACCGGCAGAACACGATCGCGGCGCATTGCCAGATGCAACTTGCCCTGAGTAAGGACCCGGTCATTAAGCGGAATGACGACCATGTCAGAGTTGGCAGCCATGGTCCCTATTCTGAACTGAAAATAGATGCCTCCGCTGAGCCGTGCAAATTCATGCATGACCTTGATGGAGTTGGAAACCAGTACAGGTTCCAAAGTGAAAGAGGCCTTGTGCAATGCCCGGTCAATGAAGGTACGTCCGGCCATGGTCTCGTCACCCAGCGCCACTGGGTATGGCAAGCAGTCCCGCAGTCGCAGATTGTTCTTTTCCACAAGAGGATGGCTTTTTCTGACTACAGCACAAAAGGGTTGCGGCACACTGGCTAACACAATGAGATCGTCACGATCGTAAAGCTCGTGAGTCAGAATCAGATCCACAGTATCGGAGGTGACCATGTCCACCAGCTTTTCTGCGGCCACGATGGTGATATTGAAATAGACCCCCGGATGATCAGCCTGAAACGTCGCAACAGCATCTGGCAGCAAATTTCCGGCCACCGATTCGGTAGCGGCAACTTTGACGTGCCCGCGCACCAGGCCCCGCAGGCGTTCGATCTGCGAGCCGACGAGCTCTGTGTCGGCGAGCACCCGACGCACATAACTGATATATATCTCGCCTGCTGCTGTGAGACGAACGCCTCGCGGTAGACGTTCAAACAATGACGTGCCGACCTCTTCTTCCAGGTCCAGTAGGCGTCGGTTAAGTGCCGAGGACGCCATGTGTAGTGAGTCGGCCGCCTTACGAATGGAGCCGCAGCGTGCTACCGCGTTGACATAAACCAGTATGCGTTGCGACCGAAGCATAGGCCTGGATTTGGCCGGTACTGCTGTGCTGTATTTACCGATTTTGTCCGGATCTGATTTCGGTTTTGTCATGATGAGTCAAATGACCTTGATTCCTTCACTCCAGACAGCCAGAACGACACAACCTTCTGCACTCGCTACCGCGTGGCAAGATCCCTTCGGACTGACCAGGAGAGTTCCGGCAGGATAATGCCCGAACTCATCTTCCTGCCTGCCCTGAATAACCAGGATGTGCTCGACGCCCAAGTGGGTGTGAGCCGGAACCCGGGCTCCGGGCTGGTAACGAAGCAATGCGGAGCTCTGCGGCCCTGGCGGTTCTCCGTGCAGCGGGTACAGGGAAACGCCGGGGCGAAAGTCCTTCCAGTCCTGCTCTGGAATTCGGCCGATGGCTTCCGGCGTCATCGGGTAATGGGCGCCCTGGTTGGTCATAGGGCCTCCAACCGCTTGAGCAGACTGTCGGAGTCGCTGACCGCACCAAACACTCCACCCTGCATCTGGACCATCTTGATGGCGTGGTCATGGTTCGATTGGTCAGTGGCACCGCAGCAATCCTCCACCAGCAGGCACTCGAAGCCCCGGTCATTGCCTTCCCGCATGGTGGTGTGGACACAGACATCGGTGGTGATGCCGGTGAGGATCAGGTTGCGGATGCCCCGGACGCACAGGATGAGCTCCAGATCGGTAGCGTAGAAGGCCCCCTTGCCCGGCTTGTCGATGATTGGCTCTCCATCCATGGGTGCCAGTTCCGGAATAATCTCCCAGCCCGGTTCGCCCCGCACCAGGATGCGGCCGCAGGGCCCGGGGTCGCCGATGCCGGCGCCGATCTCGCGGGAGCGCCAGCGCTTGTTGGCGGGCAGGTCGCTCAGGTCGGGGCGGTGGCCTTCCCGGGTGTGGATCACGGTCATGTCCAGGGCCCGGAAGCGGTCAATCAGTCTGCCAATTGGTTCAACAGGGGCCCGGGTTAGTGACAGGTCATAGCCCATGCTGTCGACATAGCCGCCTTTGCCGCAGAAGTCGGTCTGCATGTCGATCACCACCAGGGCGGTGTTGGCCCGTGTGAGATTGTTGTCATAGGGCCAGGCGTAGGGCCGGGAGTCGAGGGTGTTGGTTGTCATGGTAGCTGCTCCTTATGAACGGGACAGGGCCGCGAGGGCTGACGCCACCTGGTCCGAGGTGCCGGTGGCGCCGAACAGGCCGCCCTGCATTTCCGTCATGGTGAAGGTGGCATCGCGGTGTCGGGTTTCGGTGGCAGCGGTGCCATCCCTCAGCAGCAGGGTTTCCAGGCCCCTGTCGTTGGCCTCGCGAATGGTGGTGTGAACGCAGACGTCGGTGGTGAGACCGGCGACGATGAGGTGGGTAATGCCGCACAGGCGCACGATATGGTCCAGGTCGGTGGCGTAGAAGGCCCCCTTGCCGGGCTTGTCGATCACAATCTCTCCCGGTGCTGGGGCCAGTTCCGGGATGATCTCCCAGCCCGGCTCGCCCCTTACCAGGATCTTGCCCAGGGGGCCGGCGTTGCCGATCCCCGGGCAGACCTGTTCACTGCGCCAGCGCTTGTTGAAGGGCAGGTCCACCAGTTCGGGCCGGTGCCCTTCGCGGGTATGGATAACCTGCATCGAAGGCACTGCCCTCACTGCGTCCAGTACCTTCCGGATGGGCGCAATGGTGGCCCGGGCCGCACTGAGGTCAACGCCCTGGGCATCGATGTAGCCGCCGGGAGCGCAGAAATCCTTCTGCATGTCGATGATGATCAATGCGACACGCTCCGGTGGCACCGGGCCATCACACGGCCAGGTATAGGGCCGCGTGTGGGTGACCGAGAGACGACCGGCTTTGCTCACGGCAGGCGGCCTTCAACGCCCTCGACCAGAAAGTCCATCTTCTCTGTTTCCTGGAGCGTCATGGTATCGCCCTCCGCAACGATCACCTTGCCATCCTGGCCGGTGATGGGGCCGGCCCATACCTGGTACTCCTCATCCATGATCATCTGCCGGCGTTCCTCGACTTCGGCGATGGTGTCATCACTGACGGCGCTGCCGAAATCACTGAGCTGGGCTGCACCGGTCAGCAGATCACCACGCAGGTGTTGCGACTCCCAGGTGCCGTCTTCGACGGATTCGACGATGTCCACCATCATCGGTCCCCAGTTCCAGACCGCGCCAACCAGCCAGCCCTCCGGGGCGAACTTGCTGGCATCGGCATGATAGCCCACAGAGTAAACACCACGCTCTTCCGCCACCTGAACGTAGTTGATGGGCGAATCCACGTGACCAGTCAGCACATCGGCACCATTGTCGATCAGCGCTTCTGCCGCCTCGGATTCCTTACTGGGATCAGACCAGCCGGAAGTCCAGATTACTGACGTGGTGACCTCAGGGTTCACGCTGCGAGCGCCCCGGGTAAAGGCGTTGATGTTGCGCAGAACCTGCGGAATCGGGTGGGCCGCGATAAAGCCCAGTTTATTGGTTTCAGTGGTCATCCCCGCTGCTATGCCGGCCAGGTACATGGCCTGGTCGATCTCGGCAAAGTAGGTCATGAGGTTGTCGGAGGTCTTGAGACCACCGGAGTGGGCGAAGTGCACATCCGGATACTTCTCCGCCACTTTCAGGGCGTGGTCGAGGTAGCCGTAGCTGGTGGGGAACACGATCTCCACACCGGAGCGGATCATGCGCTCCATGACCCGTTGCACATCGGCGTTTTCGGGGATGTTCTCGAAGTAAAGGGTTTCCACGTCCTCGAGATGTTCTTCGAGATAGAGTCGTCCCTGGTCCTGGGCGTAGTTATAGCCATAGTCGGATTTGGGGCCCACGTAGACGAAGCCGACCTTGGTCTCGGCCATGGCGGAGATGCTGGTGGCCAGCAGCGTTGAGGCGAGCAGGATGCTGAGTGGTTTTTTCATGAGTATTGCTCCGGTTTGTGTTGAGCGTTAGTGGTTAGAGTGTGCATTCAGAATCTACCGTCAGCTATTTGTGAACACGGCCTTCAGGCCCATGGGCATGCCGCCACCTCCGGCTTTGAGGCCCCGGAAGCTGAGCATCAGCACCACCAGGGGGATCAGATAGGGCAGGGTGGCCAGCAGGTACTGGGAGACATCGACGCCCCAGGATTGCAGGCGCAGGTTGAGGGCCTCGGAGACCCCGAACAGCAGGGCGGCCGGCAGGGCGTACCAGGGATTCCAGCGGGCGACGATCACCAGTCCGACCGCGACCAGGCCGCGCCCGGCGGTCATGTGTTCGACCCAGTTGGAGGTGTAGTCAACCGCGAGGGCGGCACCGGCGAAGCCGGACATGAGTCCGCCAAAGACAATGGCCGCAAACTGGTAAGGTACCGGGCTGTGTCCAAGGTTGCGGGTGATCTCGGACGATTCGCCGACGGAGCGCCAGTGCAGCCCGCTGCGGGTTCGATAAAGGAACAGGGAAATCACCGGAATACTGATCAGGGTAAGCAGAACAGTAGGTGTGGTGGCCCCGAGGAACCGTCCGATCAGCGGAATGCTGCCGATGCCTGAACCCCCGAAGCTGTCAAAGCTGTTGATCTTTTCGCCCACGAAGGGAATGCCATAGTAGGCGCTGAGGCCTCCCCCCAGGATCATGACGGCAATGCCGCTGGCTATCTGATTGGCACCACAGCCCAGTACCAGCACCACATGTACCAGTGACAGCAATATGCCAGCACCGCAGGCGGCCACCACACCCAGCCATGGGTCACCGGTGATGGCGGTGACCGCAAAGCCGGTCATGGCACCCATCAGCATCTGGCCCTCGACGCCCAGGTTAATGACACCGCTGCGCTGGGTCATGATTTCCCCCAGCACCACAGCCAGTACAGGTGTGGCACTCCTGAGGGCGGCAAACAGCAGGGACAGGACTTCGATGATGATCATTTCCATGTCGGAATCCTTTGCCAGTCAGCGAGGTAGTGAGGGTGGGTCATGCCATCGTCCTCCGGCGCCAGAGTCCGCCCACGGCGAGCACAATAATGAACAGCACGGCCTGGAGAATGTCGGCGCTGGCTTTCGGAAGCTGGGCGTAGAGCTGCAGTGAGTCTGCCGATGCCATCAGGCCACCCATCAGGATGGACAGCGGTATGATGCGCAGGAAATGCTGCCCCGACAGCCAAGCCACCAGGAATCCGGTCAGGCCGTAGCCGGTGGCAAGACCGTCCTGCAGCCGGTTCTGGATGACCGATGCTTCGGCGATGCCGGCCAGCCCCGCCAGCAGGCCGCCAATGGCCATCACGAGCAGAACGTTCTTCTCATAGGAGATGCCGGCGGTTGCGCCGACCCGCGGATTGCTGCGGCTGACCTGAAGGCCCAGCCCCCAGCGGCTTCGGGTTACCAGCACGTGCAGGATCATCGCCGCCACAATGCCGAACACCAGCCCCATATGGACCCGGGTATCGAAGAACGTGGGCAGGATGGCGCCCTCGGGGAATTCCACGGTGGACGGCCAGCCCAGGGAATTCGGGTTCTTCCAGGGGCCGTGGACCACAAAGCTGACCATCAGAATGCCCACATAGTTGAGCAGCAGCGTGGAGATGGTTTCATTGACCCCCAGGCGGGTTTTCAGCAGTGCCGGCACAATCCCCCACACAGCGCCGCCGACCATGGCGCCGGCCAGCATCAGTGGCATCAGCAACCAGCCCGGCTGATCAAAGGCCAGCAGTACCGTGCCGGTGCCGAAAAGAGCGCCGAGATAGAGCTGTCCCTCGGCGCCCACACTGATCAGTCCCAGCCGGGCCGGCAATGCAATGGCAAGGGCGGTCAGCAGGATCGGGGAGGTTTTGACCAGGGTCTCGCTGAAGGAGTAGCCGTCGCCAAACCCGCCCCTGACCATTTCAAAAAACAGCCCTACAGGTTCCCGTCCGTTAATGGCGAAAAACGCCATTGATGCGGCCACAAAGGCCAGCACCATGATGGCCGCCGGCGTCCAGGGGCCGTTGAGAAGTCGTTTCAGTCCGGTGATGGGGCTGGTGGCAGCCGTTGTGGTCTGGTTCATCCTGACACTCCGGTCCGGGTCTCGACATTGGTATCCGGTGTGGGCGGTGTTTCATCGGACTGTTGCGAGGTCATGGCGCGGCCAATGTCGTAACGGTCGGCTTCCCGGGGATCAAAGATGCCCGCGATTTCGCCGCCCCGGATCACCGCAATGCGATGGGCATACTCCATCAGGTCATCCAGGTCCTCGGAAATCCAGAGGATCGCGGCGCCTTCGGCTGCCTTGCGGAACAGCGCCTGATAAATATCGTGGGCAGCGCCTGCGTCCAGTCCCATGGTGGGGTAGGCGGCAACGATAAGATCTTTCTCATCCTTCAGTTCGCGACCCACCACCAGCTTCTGGAGGTTGCCGCCGGACAACTGGCCGGCCTTGAGATCCGGGTTGGGTGGGCGAACCTCGTAGTTTTCCAGGATGGATTCGGTGGTCGCTTTTTCCGGAGCCCAGTGGGGGAAGAACGACAGGTTTCGGAAATGGCTGAGTGCAACATTGACGGTGAGCGACAAGTCGGCGGCGACGGCGTTGACTGCCGGTTGCTCTGGTATGTAGGACACCTGGCCGGAACTGGCGGGACTGCGGGAAGCGGATTGCAGGGTAACCCCGTCAATGATGACATCACCCGCGGACAGTCGGGCCAGCCCCACCAGCGCATCCGCCAGCAGGTGCTGGCCGTTGCCGGACACGCCGGCGATGCCGAGAATCTCCCCCGGTCTGAGTTCCAGATTAATGCCCCGGATCGACTGCAATCCCTGGCTGGCGGCCAGGTCGCGAATCAGTACTTTTGCCGGTTGCCTGGTCACGGAGTCATGGGGCGGAGTGGTCACCGGCGCGCGGTCGACGCGCTCACCCATCATCATCTGCACCAGGGAGACCTCGGTACAGTCATCCCGCTCAAGTGTGTTAATCAGCTTGCCGTTGCGCATCACCACCACCCGGTCGGCGCAGGCCATGACATCTTCCATCTTGTGGGTGATCAGGACCACGCTGCGGCCGCCTTCGGCCAGTTTGCGGATCATGCCCCACAGGCGTTCCGCTTCCTGGGGCGGCAGTACCGAGGTCGGCTCGTCGAGGATCAGCACCCGGGCGTTCAGGTTCAGTACCTTGATCAGTTCCAGCAGCTGGCGCTGGCCGACCGAAAGGTCGCGCACCAGTGTGTGCGGGGCGAGCCCCGGCGCCAGCTCATGCAGGTAATCCAGTATCTGGCCAGAGCGTGCGGCGGATGTCTCGAACAGGTGGCGGAAGGTCCAGAAGGGCGCCCGGGGATAGGCCAGCAGCAGGTTGTCTAGCACCGACAGGGCGGGAATCAGGCTAAACTGCTGGAACACCATGCCAATGCCCAGCGACATGGCCTTCTGGGGTGAATGGATGCTGGTTTCCTTGCCGTCGACGAGTATGGCGCCATCATCCGGAGGGTAGAGGCCAAAGAGCATTTTCATGAGGGTGCTCTTGCCGGCCCCATTCTCACCAAGAAGGGCAACCACCTCGCCTTCACGGATATCCAGGGAAACGCCATCGTTCGCCGTGATGTCGCCGAACCGCTTGCTGACATTGTAGAGCTCGATGTGCATGGTCTCCGGACCTTTGGCTGGAGTGGGTTGCTGTTGCATGCAAGTTTGCATGGATCATGCCAGGCGGGGATGAGGCCTGAGGAGTCCCCCTTCTTTCAGGACATAAAAGCACCTGTTGTCCTGAAAGAAGCATTTGGCGGGGAATTTGTGCGCACAGATATGGAGCGAAAAAACCCCTGGCGCACTATGATCGGGCTGAATTTGCGGCGCATTGAGCATCTGAATTCGTTGAAATCATCGTCAATCCGAATATGATGTATGCAACAGGGAGAAAACTTCAGGAGGTTTGGAGTGGTTTCAGGAAACCGCCAGTGGGTCGCTGACCGCATCTATGAGAGCTTGCGTTGCAGCATCATGAACTTCGAGCTGTATCCGGGCTCCCGGGTAACGGAAACGGAGCTGGCACAGCGCTTCGACGTCAGTCGTACGCCAATCAGGGAGGCGCTCCAACGGCTTGCGGTAGAGGGTTACCTGACCATTCGGCCGAAGCACGGGTGTTACATACGCAACCTGGACGTCTTCGAACTGGCGGAGTATTACGATGTCCGTGTCGGGCTGGAAGTGGAAGCCGTTGAGCTGATGGGGCGCCGTATCCCCTACCGGGACCTGGCAGCGCTGGCGGAGGACTGGAACCCTGAGCATCTGAAGTATGGGGATGAAGGGACCGAGGCGCTCAAGGATGCTGAAGAGGATTTCCACATCCGCCTTGCCGAGCTGAGTGGCAACCCGATCCTTGTCCAGTACCTGCGCGACGTCAACAACCACATCCGCATTCTCCGCCGGCTGGGTTTTCCGGACCAGGATGCCGTGATCAGCACCTATCAGGAGCATTACGAGATCTGCCAGAGCATCCTGACAAACGATATTCCCAAGGCCTGCCGACTGCTTCGTACGCATATTCATGCCAGCCAGGCCAAAGGTAGGGAAGTGACCCTCGCGCAGCTGGAAATCCACCGACGTCGCGCCACTGGCGGCTGATATCCCCCTGGCACGGAACCTGCTGAGGTAGCCGGTACACATTCGAACCGGAGAATTAGCATGAGTGGTCTTGGTGGACTGAACAAATCACCGTCTGGCGTTGTCATCGGCCTGGTCCAGTTGCAGTTGCCGGATGTTTCAACCCCAGAACAGCTGGCGGACCAGACCCGCCGGGTTTGCGATCTGGTGGGCAAGGCCCGTCGTCAGTCACCGGTGATGGATCTCGTGGTCTTTCCCGAATATTGCCTGCATGGCCTTTCCATGAACATTGATCCGGCCATTATGTGCGAGCGGGATGGTCCCGAGATGGCGGCCTTCCGGGAAGCCTGTCGGGAGCACGATATCTGGGGCTGCTTCTCGATCATGGAAAACAACCCCGGCGGTAACCCCTATAACACCGGCGTGATCATCGACAATACCGGCGACGTGAAGCTCTTCTACAGGAAGCTGCATCCCTGGGTTCCGGTGGAACCCTGGGAGCCTGGCAATCTCGGTATTCCCGTTTGCGAAGGCCCGAATGGCAGTACCCTCGCCCTGGCAATATGCCACGACGGCATGTTCCCGGAAGTCGCCCGTGAGTGCGCCTACAAGGGCGCCAACATCATGTTGCGGACGGCGGGTTACACCGCTCCTATCCGCCACTCCTGGAAGATCACCAACCAGGCAAACGCCTTCTGCAACCTGATGGTGACCGCCAATGTCTGCCTGGCCGGTACGGACGGCACCTTTAATTCCATGGGTGAAGGCATGGTGGTGAATTTTGATGGTGTGCCGCTGGTGGAGGGCAACGGACTGGTGGATGAGATTATCACCGCCGAAGTGCGACCGGATCTGGTGGACGAGGCCCGTATCCACTGGGGAGTCGAGAACAACATCTATCAGCTTGGTCACCGCGGGTATGTGGCGGTGAAAGGCGGTGCCCGGGACTGCCCATACACCTTCATGCAGGATATGGTGCGCGGGGAATATCGGCTGCCCTGGGACGACGATGTGAAAGTGGTGGATGGTCGGGATTTCGGCTTTGAGCCGCCGGTACGTGAGTACACTCAGGATCAGCAATAGCGTGTGGCCGGGCCGGGGCTGATCCCGGCCCTTTGCTGTCGCGGACCCGATAGTCGCTGAAGTGGGTCCGTCCTATCAGCTCTGGTTCTGCAGTCTCTGCCGCATCTGCTCCATGGTCGCCACCTCGGCAAACTCGTAGGCAAAAGTCGTCAGGGCCACCTTCTGAACTTCCTCCGCCGAAACGGTGCCCCAGCCCAGATCCGGATAGGACATGGCGGCATTGGCATCGCTGATGGCGATAACCTTGTACTCCCGGTGCACGGCATCGCGAATGGTGGTATCACAGCAGACATTGGTCACGGTGCCGCAGACCATCAGTGTGTCCACATCCCGCGACCGCAGCACGGTGTCCAGATCGGTGCCGTGGAAGCCACTGTAAAACAGCTTGTCCACCACAATATCCCCTGGCTTGGGCGCCAGTTCGTCAATGATTTCCACGTACGGGTTGCTGCGGGCCAGTACCTTGTCCACGTCCGGATACAGATCGCGCATCCTGCCAGTATCACTGCCATCGCCACGGACAATGTGTCTCAGATAGACAACCGGCACACCCATGCCGCGACAGGTGGCTGCCAGTTCCCGAATGGCAGGCACGATGTCAGCCGTGGACGGCACATACAGGGTCCCGTCCGGGTCACAGAACACTTTCTGCATATCCACGATGACCAGGGCGGTGCGATCCCTCGTTGTCGGCCAGGGCTGCTGGAGCTTGGGCATCGTTCAGACCCCACCTGTGGGAGTCTTGTCCCGATGGATGGCGTAGGGCCCCCAGGCCTGGCGCACCGGTACCATCTCCACCCGGTTGATATTGATGTGATCTGGCAGGTTGGCGATATGGGCAATCTGCTCGGCCACGTCACGGGCGGTCAGGGGCACTGTTCCCTCATACACTGCATCGGCGGCTGAGCGGTCACCGTTATTGCGGACTACCGAGAACTCGGTCTCGGCGATGCCCGGTGACAGGTCGGTCACCCGCACGCCGGTGCCCTGAAGGTCGCAGCGCAGGTTATAGGAGAACTGTTTGACGAAGGCCTTGGTGGCTCCGTAGACATGGCTGCCGGGGTAGGGCCACTCACCAGCGGTGGAGCCGATATTGATGACGGTAGCGCCGTCTCCCGTGCGGATCAGGGTAGGCAGCAGAGCGTGCGTAACGTTCACCAGGCCCGTGATGTTGGTGTTGATCATGGTGTGCAGGTCCGCCAGCTCCACCCGTTGCATGGCATCCGGTGCCAGGGCCAGACCGGCGTTATTGACCAGGGTGTGGATGTCCCGGAATTTCGCGGGCAGCGAGCCGATGGCCTCCCGGACAGCATCCGCATTCTGAACATCGAGGACGACGGTGTGCACGGGCGCCAGGAAGCCAAGCTCGTCGCCGAGCGAACGCAGACGCTCCTTGCGTCGGCCACTTATCACGACGGCCCAACCGTCATGGGCGAACCGGCGGGCCGTAGCCGCGCCGAAGCCGGAAGTGGCGCCAGTGATAAATACGGTCTTGCTCAAGGTGATCTCCTAACGGTGTGATGGAGCGGATAGGCGGTATCCGTCATGTGCGTTCCTCGCGGATGAACGGCGTACCCAGGTCGGCGGGCTGGCTGCTGGTGTCGCGTTTGCTGGCCGCTACCCAGATCATCACGCCCAGGGTGATGGCGTAGGGCGCCATGAACACGAAGTACTGGGACAGCTTGATGCCGGAAGCCGCCAGCTGTGGGATCAGTGCTTCAATGCAGCCGAACAGTACGGCACCAGCCAGCGCCTTCCAGGGGGACCAGCGGGCGAATATCACCAGGGCGACCGCAATCCAGCCGCGACCGCCGGTCATATTGGCAATCCACAGTTTGGTGCTGAGTACTGAAATAAAGGCCCCGGCCAAGCCGATCAGGGCGGCGCCCACCACGATGGCAGCGAGCCGGTAGCCCAGCACCGGAATACCGGCCGCATCGGAGGCCTGTGGGTTTTCACCTACTGCCCGCAACCGCAGGCCTGGCGTTGACCGGTACAGTGCCCAGACTGTGACCAGGAAAATGACCGGTGTGAGGTAGACCACGATGTTCTGCACGAAGAACCGACCCACATAGGGCAGTTCCGACAGCGGCCACAGGGCAATGGCATGGAGTCCCGGCACTGGCTGGTTGGTCCAACCCATCAGGGTGCCCACCAGGGTGCTCAGCCCCTGGCAGAAAAACACCAGCACCAGTCCGGAGATGACCTGGTTGATGCGCATCACCAGCACCATCAGCGCAAACAGCAGTGACACCACGCTGGCGGCCATCATGGCCATGATCAGGGCAATCGCGTTCTGCTCGAACGTCAGGTAGGCTCCAATGCCGGCGACGGCACCGACCAGCATCAGACCCTCGGCGCCGAGGGCAAGGACGCCGGATTTCTCGGTAATGATCAGCCCCAGGGCGGCAAGGGCGAAGGGCACGGCGAACTCGGGGATGTTGCCGATCCAGCTTGTAATCAGATCCATGGTCAGTCTCCCATCTGCACACGGCGAATGCGGTGACGGATAAAAAAGTCGGATGAGGCCACACAGATCACCAGTACCGCCTGGATCAGCTGCACCATGGCGAAGGGAATCTGGTAGAACACCTGCAGGCTACGACCGGCCACGAACAGGGTGGCGATCAACAGCGCGGCACAGGTGGCGGCGATAGGGTTATTGCGGGCCAGGAAGGCGATCAGGATGCCGGAGAAGCCGTAACCCACATAGAAGGAGTGGGTCAGTCGACCTTCCTGTCCCGCCGCGATCATCAGCCCGGCCAGGCCCGCCAAGGCGCCGGAGAACAGCACCGCCAGCAGAATGGTGCGGGCCACCGGTACGCCTACCGAGCGCGCCACCTGGGGGCTCTTGTCCACAAAGCGCAGATACAGGCCGCCACGGGAAATGCTCACAAACCACAGCACCAGCAGGGCGGTACCGATGGCGATGGGAAAAGACAGGCTCAGACCATTGGCCAGGTCCGGCAGCAGCTCAAAGCTCTCGTACTTCGGGGAATAGGGGAAGGCATCCTTGGGATCCTTCCAGGCGCCGTACATCAGGTGCAGCAGGAAGTTGATGGCAATGTAGTTGAGCATCAGCGTCGAGACGATCTCATTCACCTGCAGTTTCAGTCGCAGCAGCACCGGAGCGACGGACCACAGCAGGCCGCAGACCATGGCAGCGATGACCATCAGCGGCAGGCGCATGGCGGGGCTGCCGATTTCCCATAGGGTGATGGCGGTGGCACCAATGGCACCGAAGATCATCTGGCCCTCCAGACCCAGGTTCCAGAACCTGGCCCGGAACGCCAGGCAGCCCGCCAGGCCCACCATGATCAGGGGTGACGCCTGAAACAGGACCGCTCTCAGGCTCTGGGCATCAAACAGGGTCAGGAACACAAACTCGTTGAGTAGTTCGCCGGCAGGTACGCCGGCCCACACCAGGATGGCGCCGGAAATCAGCAGTCCCATGATCAGCGAGCCCGTCAGGATCAGCGCCTGCCAGGGCCAGGCCATCTGCTGGCGCACTTCAAGGGTGTACCGGCGGTTCATCAGGGGGCGTCGTAATGCAAGTTCAGACATGATTCACCATGGCTTGTCCAATGGCCTGACGGTCGGCCGGCCGGGAGAATTCGGCCACGATGCGACCGGCGGACATCACGCCGATCCGGTCCGCCATGGCCATGACTTCATCCAGGTCCTCGCTGATCAGCAGGACCGCGGCACCATCGTTGCGGGCGGCCCGCAGGCGTTCGCGGACGGCTTCGGTGGCTTTGACATCGAGGCCCCGGCTGGGGCTATGGGCGAACACCAACCGCGGCGGGCGGCTGAACTCCCGGGCAATCACCAACTTCTGGGCATTACCGCCGGACAGCAGGGCCGCTTTTTGTTTCAGGGAGCGGACACCCTGAACATCGAACTGATGGACCGCCTTGGTGGCATCCGCCTCAATGGCCCGGGTTTTCAGGTACCAGAAGGGACCATAGCGACCGGAGTGGATGTCGCCCAGGGCAAAGTTGTCGGCGATGGACAGCGGGCCGGCGAGGGCAGAGCCGTAACGGTCGGCCGGGATTGATGCGATACCCAGGGCTCGGCGTTGGGCGGCATCCAGCTCGGCAAGGTCGCCTCCGCCGATGATTTCCATGTCACCCTGAACCGGTTCCGGTATGCCCATCAGGGCATTGGCCAGTTCGCTCTGGCCGTTGCCACCGACACCGGCGATGCCGTAGATCTCGCCCCGGTTCAGGGTCAGGTCCAGCCCATTGAGGGCCCGGCGACCAGCGGTGCTGGTCAGGTCGCTGACCCGAAGGTAGGGCTCGCCGGGTGTCCGTTCGGCACTGGGCTGGTCGGTGTGGGTGGTGGATTCGCCTACCGTCAGGCGGACCAGTTCGTCCACCGATACCGAGTCGGGTCTGAGGCTGGTGACGGTGCGCCCGCCGCGCATGATGGTGACCTGGTCGGCGTAACGCAGCACGTCGTTCATTTTGTGGGTGACCAGGATGACGGCGGCGCCCTCCCGGGCAAAGCCCTGCACGGTGGTCAGCAGGCTCTCGGCTTCCTCCTCGGTAAGCACGGCTGTCGGCTCGTCGAGAATCAGTACCTTGGCGCCTGCCAGCAACACCTTGAGGATCTCCACCCGCTGTTGTTCAGCTATGGAAAGCCGATGAATGGGGGTATCAGGGTCGATATTGAACCCGATACGATCGACCATGGTGCGGATGTCCTCAGACACCCGACGCAGGCGCTCCCGGTAAAGCCCGCTGGTCTGGATATGGCCCAGGTTGAGGAGGATATTCTCGGCAACGGTGAAGGGTGCCACCAGCTTGAAATGCTGATGCACCATACCAATACCCAGTTTTGCAGCCTCCTTGGGGCCACGGAGCTTGACCGGGTTGTCATCAATGAACAGCGATCCGCCTTCAGGGCCATAGAGGCCGGCCACGATGTTCATCAGGGACGACTTTCCGGCTCCGTTTTCTCCCAGAAGGGCGTGGACTTCGCCCCACTTGGCGGTAAAGTCAGCATCAGCAAGGGCCTTGAAACCATCGAAGGTCTTGCTGACACCAGTCAGCTGGATCGCGTTCGGTTTACTCATTGCTGCGTGATCACTCCGTCAACGAACCAGTCCATCTGCCAGAGTTCACCGTCGGGAATGGATTCACCCGCAGCGGCCCTGACATTGCCGTCCTGATCGCTCAGCGGGCCGGCGTAGACATCCAGCTCACCGTTCATCAGCTTTTCACGGGCGGCCATGATCCTGGCTTCCTCATCTTCGGAGATGTTCGGGCCACAGCAGGCGATGTCGGTGCCGCCCTCTTCCATGGACAGCAGCGCGCCGTTTTCCCGGGGGACCCAGTTGCCGGCAATGATTTTCTCCAGCTCGGCTTTCAGGAAGCGGTCCCAGACCCAGACGGACGAGCAGACGGTGGCTTCAGGGGCGAATTCACGGAAATCCCGGTGGTGACCGGTGCCGTAAACACCGTTTTCCTGGGCGACCAGCTGCGGTGTGGGGGTATCCACGTGCTGGCCGATGACATCCGCACCCTGATCGATCAGAGCCTGGGTGGCGGAGCGTTCCTTGGTGGGATCGTTCCAGGCACCGGTGTAGACCACGGTCACGGTGGCATCCGGATTCATCTCGCGGGCGCCCATGGCGTAGGCATTGATGGTCCAGTTCACCTGGCCGAACGGGTTGGCGGCAACGAAACCGAGCTTGCCGGTCTCCGAAGC
Organism: Marinobacter sp.; assembly: GCA_014359475.1. Classification (GTDB taxonomy): domain Bacteria; phylum Pseudomonadota; class Gammaproteobacteria; order Pseudomonadales; family Oleiphilaceae; genus Marinobacter. The sequence continues at coordinate 20,476 of JACIZI010000006.1, forward strand.
GGCTCCGGCGGCCATGCCGCAGAGATACTGGCTTTCATAGGTACGACCGTAGAACGACAGCAGGTTGGGGCCATTGGTCGTGCCGGAACCGTTCAGGAAGGCTACGTCCGGGTATTCTTCGGACAGCGACTTGAAGGTATCGGAGTAACCAAAGGCGGTGCCGATGATGATATTGGCGCCGCGCTGGATGAAACGCTCAACGGCCGGCCGAATCGCAGAGGCGGACTCTGGCACGCTCTCCACATACCGGATCCGGATGTCCAGCTCGTCCTCCAGGCGCTGGCGGGCTTCGTCGAACGCCTGGGTCCAGCCGCCATCGTTGGTGGGTGAGATGTACAGCATGGCCACTTTGGGTGGACCGTCGAGCGTAAGGCCCTCGGCGGCTGCGGTGTTTGCCAGGCCAAAGAAACTGGCCAGCGCGAGACAGGCACTGAGTACGAGGTTTCTCATTATGGATACTTCCTTTGGTTGGGTGGGACGATTTACATCATATGGTTGATGCGGAATACATTGCCTTCCGGATCCAGGAGCACAGCCTGGTACCAGTTGTAATAGGTGGTGTAGGGCTCTTTCACGATCTGGTTGCGCACCTGCAACCCGCCGGGGGAGTTATCCGGCTTGACGATGGTAAGGCTGCCATAGTCGCTGCGGGGACCGGCCCCCATCTGGTCCTCTTCGATATTGGTGCCTTCGGCAGCGGCACTGTAACCACGGACCATGTCTGGTCTCGGGCGGTCGGCCTTGTCCTGGCAGGCCCGGTCAACCGCTTCGGCCACCTGTTGTTTTCCGTCGGTAGAGCCCTCGAAATAGGGCCCGAGATCAATGGTTGGTACATGTTGCAGCTTCATGGGGCATGCCCTTGTCACAGGTTGGTCGTTGCGAGAGTCCGGTCAGGCAGTAGCCGAATAGGGACCTATCTCACTTGACGGAGGGCGAAGCAGAAAACGTGCCACTTAGTTCTGTTCTTATAAAACAATATGTTATGAACCCAAGGTTTTTTGATGTGGATCAAATGGTCCAACTTAGAGCGTATGGTTTGAATATGGGCACAAATTGAGGGCGGGTTTCGGGCGGAGGGAGCGGAATAACGGAGATGACATGGCGGCCCGCCCGGGAGCGTGATGCTCCCGGAAGTGGTGGCTTCAGTTACGAGGCCTCACGCCATCAAGGACAAGTTTCTCCAGACTGGTCAGTGTTTCCTGGTAAAAATCGGGATCATCCAGTGTTTTGCCGGCCACGGCCTCAACCTGTACCCGAAAGTCAGCATAGTGCTGGGTGGTCGCCCAGAGGGAAAAGATCAGGTGGTAGGGCTCAATGGGGGCCAGTTTGCCCTGATCGATCCAGGCACGGATCACGGTAACCTTGTTTTCCACCAGGTCATGGAGAGGCTGCTTCAGTTGATTCAGCAGTAGTGGTGCCCCCTGCATCACTTCCATGCAGAACAGCCGGGACTCGGCCGGATGATCCCGTGAGAACTCGAGCTTCACCCTTATATAGTCCCTGATCGCGTCGATAGGATCCTGATCTTCGGTAAAGGCCATCAACGGCTGCAGCCAGAGATCCAGCAGGTAACTCAGCACACTGGTGTATAGCTCTTCCTTGTTGCTGAAGTAATAGAACAGGTTGGTCTTGGAAACATCGGCCCGGCTCGCGATCTGGTCGATGCTCGCGCCGTGCAGGCCGTACTGGGAGAAGGTGGCCAGGGCGGCCTCGAGTATCGCACTCCGCTTCCTTTCGGTGTGGCGCATCCGCCGGTTCAGCGCCGCCGCCGTGGGTACACGCTGGCGCTTTCGATTGCTGGCCTTTGCTGGTTCCTTGCTTCGTCTGATGGCACTCACTGAATCCTCCGCTGGGTAAATGGCCGGCCCATTCTAGCACTGGAACGTCCACTGGAAAGATATCCTTGGTGATTGCCCTGACCTGCCCCAAAAACGCACGCGCTGCACAAACCAAGTGCTCTAATTCAGACCAATTGGTCTGAATAAACCATAAAGAATTAGTCAAGGCTATGAAAATAAAGCTAAAAAATGATTCTGGTCAATATTATGCAGCCGACCCGTTGACATCGGTGGGCAGAATCTTCGAGTCCACCTTCCTATTGGCAACCTTAGGGGAAACAGATGAACGTCGGAATTTTTATACCCATTGGTAACAACGGCTGGCTGATCTCGCGCAATGCGCCCCAGTACATGCCCACCTTTGAACTGAACAAGGAAATCACCCAGAAAGCCGAGAGCTACGGATTTGATTTCGCCCTGTCGATGATCAAGTTGCGTGGCTTCGGCGGTGAGACCGAATTCTGGGAACACAACCTGGAGTCATTCACACTGATGGCTGGCCTGGCGGCGGTGACCAGCAAGATCCAGCTGTTTGCGACGGCCGCCACCCTGACGATGCCACCGGCAATCGTTGCGCGGATGGCCTCCACCATCGATTCCATCTCCGATGGCCGCTTCGGTATTAATCTGGTGACCGGCTGGCAGAAGCCTGAGTACTCCCAGATGGGGCTCTGGCCGGGGGATGAATTCTTCGGAACCCGTTACGAATATCTGGGGGAATATGCGCAGGTGCTGCGTGACCTTTGGGCCACCGGTCGCAGTGACTTCAAGGGTGAACACTTCCAGATGGATGACTGTCGCGTCAGCCCCATCCCCAAGGCGGACATGAAGGTGATCTGTGCTGGTCAGAGTGAGGCGGGCATGGCCTTTACCGCCAGGTACGCCGACTACAACTTCTGCTTCGGCAAGGGCGTGAATACACCCACCGCCTTTGCGCCGACGGTGGAGCGGCTGGTCAAGGCCACTGCGAACAGCGGCCGAGAGGTCAGTTCCGTGGCGCTGTTCATGATCATTGCGGCGGAAACCGATGAAGAGGCCCGCGAACGCTGGGAGTGGTACAAGGAAGGCGTTGATGAGGAAGCCATCGCCTGGCTGGGGGAGCAGGGCGCCGCGGACAAGACCTCAAAATCCGATACCAACGTTCGCCAGATGGCGGATCCCACCTCGGCGGTGAACATCAATATGGGCACCCTGGTGGGTTCCTATGAAACCGTTGCCCGCATGCTGGATGAAGTGGCTACGGTGGAAGGCACCAGTGGTGTCATGCTGACCTTCGATGACTTCGTAAAGGGCGTGGAAGACTTCGGCAAGCATATCCAGCCGCTGATGAAGAGCCGTGCCCATGTGAATGAGCAGTTGGAGCCGGCGGTATGAGTATCGCGACGGAACAGTCCGGCTATGCCCTGAATACCGGTTCTGAACCTGCACTGGAGCTGCCCGGAAAACCGGAGCCGTTGCATATGCGGGCCAGTGAGACTGCACTGGTGGTAGTGGACATGCAGAACGCCTATTCCACCATCGGCGGTTACCTGGACCGGGCCGGTTTTGATGTGTCAGCCACCGGGCCAGTGATCCGGCAGATCCAGAAGGCCATTGGCGCTGCCCGTGCCGCGGGTATGCCGGTGATCTTTTTCCAGAACGGCTGGGATTCGGAGTATGTGGAAGCCGGCGGGCCGGGATCGCCCAACTGGTATAAGTCCAATGCGCTGAAAACCATGCGGCGGGAGCCCGAGTTGAACGGCAGTCTGCTGGCCAAGGGTACCTGGGACTATGAGCTGGTTGACGACCTGCAGCCCATGGACGGCGATATTGTTATTCCCAAGCCTCGTTACAGCGGGTTCTTCAACACGCCATTCGACAGCATCCTGCGTAGCCGTGGTATTCGTAACCTGGTGTTTACCGGCATCGCCACCAATGTCTGCGTGGAATCCACCCTGCGGGATGGCTTCTTCCTGGAATATTTTGGTGTCGTGCTGGCGGATGCCACCCACCAGGCGGGACCGGACTACATCCAGCAGGCGTCGCTCTACAACATCGAGACTTTCTTTGGCTGGGTGTCCTCTACCGAGGACTTCTGCCACACCTTCTCACCGCCGGCCAACGCTGCTGACAGCCAACCATCCCAAACGACCACTGCATAACTTACTGACTCGAGGAACTGATCATGCCCAAGACTTCCGTTATTCCAGAAGGCAGCGGCAAGCCGCTGGCCCCCTACGTACCTGGTTCCATGGCTGATGGCATCGTCTACGTTGCCGGCACCCTGCCGTTCGACAAGGACAACAATGTGGTCCACGTGGGCGACCCCGAGGCCCAGACCCGCCATGTGCTGGAGACCATCAAAGGCGTTGTCGAAACCGCCGGTGGCACCATGGACGATGTCACCTTCAACATGATCATGGTCACCGACTGGGCCCACTATGGGGCGGTCAACAAGGTCTACGCCGAGTACTTCCCCGGCGAAAAGCCGGCCCGCTACTGCATCCAGTGTGGTCTGGTGAAGCCGGACGCGCTGGTGGAAATCGCCAGTATTGCGCATGTGGGGAAAGGATGAGCGATAGCGCACTGGACCTTTACTGGGAAAGCCAGGGTCCCGCCGATGGCGAGACCGTAGTGCTCAGTGCCGGCCTGGGTGGGTCCGGCCAGTACTGGGCGCCTCAGTTGCCGGCATTGAGGGAACGCTATCGGGTTCTGGTGTACGACCATTTCGGCACCGGCCGCAGCGGTGGTGAGATACCCGAGCACTACACCGTGGCCGATATGGCCGATGAGCTGGAAGTGATGCTGACCACGGCAGGCGCCGAGCGAGTACATCTGGTGGGCCATGCCCTCGGTGGCCTGATCGGTATCGAGCTGGCGCGACGGGTGCCGGAACGGGTTGGCAGCCTGTTCCTGATCAATGCCTGGGCGTCACCCAATGCCCACACCCGCCGGTGTTTCTCGGTGAGGCGGACCCTGCTTGACGAGGCGGGGCCTGCGGCCTACCTGGAAGCCCAGCCCCTGTTCCTTTACCCGCCGGTGTGGATCGCAGAGAACAGTGAGTGGCTGGAACAGGAGTCCGCCCGCGCCCTGGCCAGTTTCCCGTCGCGGAACAACCTGTTGCGTCGGATGACCGCCCTTCAGGCCTGGCAGCCCTCGGCGGTTGATCTGGCAAAGGTCCGCACCGGCGCCATGGTACTGGGCAGTCGCGACGATGCCCTGGTGCCCTGGAGCTGTTCCCAGGAGCTGGCGCTGCGCCTGCCCAATGCCAGCGTGAGGCTGCTGCCAGTTGGTGGGCACGCCGTCAATGTAACCGAACCGGAGCGGGTGAACGCCCTGTTACTGGCCCATCTTCAACGGCACAGGCTGCCCACGCATTCGCTCAAGACACAGGAGGCTCCATGAGCCAGACACTGGATAACCATGCTCTCGGTCAGCTGTTCACCGAGGCTCGCACCCACAACAGCTGGCAGGACCGGCCAATTAACGATGACGACCTTCGCCAGCTCTACGATCTGGTGAAGATGGGGCCCACCTCCGCCAACTGTGGCCCGGCCCGCTTTGTCTTCGTCCGCACCTCCGAGGGCAAGGCGGCTCTGGAGCCGTGCCTGTCCAGCGGTAACCGGGACAAAACCATGGGCGCGCCGGTGACGGTGATTGTCGCCTACGACGAGCAGTTCTACGAAAAATTACCGGACCTGTTTCCCCACGGTGATGCCCGTAGCTGGTTCACCAGCAGTCCGGAAATGGCTTATGAAACGGCCTTTCGCAACAGTTCCATGCAGGCGGCTTACCTGATCCTGGCGGCCCGTTCAATGGGGCTGGACACCGGACCCATGTCCGGGTTCGATGCGGGCAAAGTCAATGAAGCCTTTTTTGCGGGTACGACCTGGAAGGTCAACCTGTTGATCAACCTCGGTTACGGGGACACTGACAAACTCTATGGCCGGCTGCCGCGTCTGGAATTCGACGACGCCTGTCGCCTGGTCTGAGAAGGAGCGCATCATGAAAGCACAGCACTCAATAAGTGAGGCACTGACCATGCCACCGCGGGTGGACAAGCAGAGTTTCCGGGATGCCATGTCGACCTTGGCGGCTGCGGTCAACGTGGTGACGACGGATGGCCCCGGTGGCCGAGCCGGTTTTACTGCCACCGCTGTCTGCAGTGTCTGCGACGAGCCACCTACTCTGCTGGTGTGCCTGAATCGTGGTACGTCGGTTTACGATGTCTTCAGTCGCAACGATGCTCTATGCGTGAACACGCTGACGGATGCCCAATCTGATCTCTCAAACCTGTTTGGCGGCAAGAGTTCAATGGACGAACGCTTTGCGGCTGCCACCTGGGAGCAGTCGGTGACCGGGGCGCCAGTGCTTGAAGGCGCTCTGGTCAGTTTTGATTGCACCATCAGCAAGCGGGTCAACGTCGGTACCCATGACATCCTGTTCTGTGAAGTGGCGGGCGTCTGTCAGCGGCAGGACTCGGGCAGCCTCGTCTACTTTGATCGAGGCTACCATCATCTCAAGGCTCTGAGTGACTCAGTAGGTCAGCGAATTAACCAGGCGGGACACTAGTCTGCCAGACTTGCAGCTATCCGGTTCTGCTCCTCAATAATATGGGGCAGTGACCGGGTCAGCAGTTCGCCGTCCTCGATAACCACGCGACCGTTGATGATGCTCCAGTCCACCCGGGGTGGCGTACAGAACACCAGCGATGCGATCGGGTCACTCTGGCCACCGGCCATGGCGATGTCATCGGTGCGGAAGGCGACGATATCGGCGCAATAGCCGGGCTGGATGCGCCCCAGGGCATCGCCCCGGCCCAGCACTTCCGCGCCGCCACGGGTAGCCATGCGCAAGGCCTCGCGGGCTGTCATGTCGCCGGGATTCTGTTCGCGTACCCGGGCCGACAGCATGGCCAGCCTGGCTTCATCCAGCAGGTTGCCAGTGTCGTTGGAGGCGCTTCCGTCCACGCCCAGGCCGACCTTGACCCCGGCATCCAGCATTTTCCTCACCGGCGCGATGCCGGAGGCCAGGCGCATGTTAGAGCAGGGGCAGTGGGCGACGCCGGTACCGGTGTGGGCAAACAAGGCAATGCCCGGGTCGTCCAGGTGGACGCAGTGGGCGTGCCAGACATCGTTGCCCACCCAGCCCACGTCCTCGGTGAACTCCGTGGGTGTCATGCCATAGCGTTCCTTGCTGAATGCTACATCCTTCCAGTTTTCCGCGGTGTGGGTGTGCAGGCCCACGTTCAGTGACCGGGCCATGGTGGCCGCCTCCCGCATCAGTTCGGTGGTCACGGTAAATGGCGAGCAGGGTGCCAGGGCGATACGCACCATGGCATCCGGACTGTGATCGTGATGAGCCTCCACCACCCGCTGCATGTCCCTGAGGATAGCGCTTTCGTCCGCCTCCACCAGCTCATCCGGCGGCAGCCCGCCCTGGCTCTGGCCCAGGCTCATGGCACCCCGGGCCCCATGGAAGCGGATGCCCATCTCGGTGGCGGCCTGCACGCTGTCATCCAGGGTAATGCCATTGACGTGCAAGTAAGCATGGTCGGCTGCCGTGGTACAGCCGGACAGCATCAGCTCCGCCATGGCGGTCCGGCTGGCGGCCCGCTGCATGGCCGGGGTGATATTGCGCCACACCGGGAACAAGGCGCTGAGCCAGTCGAATAGCTCACCATTCTGGGCGGCGGGCAACGCCCGGGTCAGGGACTGGAACATATGGTGGTGGGTGTTGATCAGACCGGGAACCACCACGTGGCCTTCCAGGTTGATGGTGCGGTCGGCTTCGTTCGGGCACTCGGCCATGGGGCCGACCGCCTCAATGCGGTTGCCGCGGATCAGGATATAGCCGTTGCCGATTTCGCGCTGGTCGTCGTCCATGGTGGCGATAACCCGGGCGTTCTTCAGTAGCAGCGTTTGCGTCATGGCTGTCGTTTTCTCACTGCAGGACATTGGAGCCTTTACCACATGCAAGAGTAGTGCCTTCACTAACCTGTAGAAAGGCTGACTTTGTGGTCATAAAAGTGGCGTCGTGCACCTGGATGAAGCAATGGTTCCGCTTCAATGGGCTATGTGCAGGCATGTTTAGGTGGTGTAGGGAGTGGCACATCCGTTGCAAATAACCTGACCAATTGGCTAACAAATTCTGGAAAAGCAACGGGGGAGAACATGGCAGATCAAGCAAAGGAGGGGATACCCGTGATTGATTTCGGGCCTTTTCTTGACGGCTCACAGGTGGACCAGCAGGCGGTCGCTGAGCAGATGCGTCAGGCCAGCCGTGACTGGGGGTTCTTCTACCTGGCGAATTGCGGAATGCCGGCGGAGTGGCTGGCCGAAGCCTTTGCCGCGTCGAAGGCATTCTTCGCGCTGCCAACGGACGAGAAAAACCGGGTCGCCTGGCAGAGCGCGGAAAGTAACCGTGGTTATGTGGGCATCAAGCGGGAACGACTCGATCCGTCACGACCGGGGGACCTCAAGGAAGCCTATAACCTGGCGCCGGAACAACCGGAGCCGGATGCCCACAAGAACCTCTGGCCAGAGGGGCATCCGCAGTTCGAGAAGACCATGACCCGATTCCTGGACGAGTGCATCCATACGGCGGACCGCGTGTTGCAGGCATTCGCCCTGGCCCTGGGGCAGCCTGCGGACTTCTTTGTGGACGCCCATAATCTGCATCATCACACCCTGCGGTTGCTCCATTACCCGCCACTGCCGGAAGGCTTCGAACCCCACGACGGCGAAAGCCGTGCCGGCGCCCATACCGATTACGGCAGCATCACCCTGCTGTTCCAGGACGATGTGGGTGGTCTTGAAGTACAAACCCGCGCCGGCGAGTGGATCCGCGCCACGCCGATTCCCGGCACGGTGGTGGTCAATACCGGTGACCTGATGCACCGCTGGACCAACCATGTGTTCTGCTCCACGCCCCACCGGGTGAACGTGGCGCCGGAGCATCGCCATCGTGATCGCTACTCCATCGCCTTCTTCTGTCATCCCAACAAGGATGCGGAAATCGCCTGTATCGATTCCTGTGCGACGGCGGATAATCCACCCCTCTATGGCCCGATTACCGCGGGCCAGCATCTCCACGAAGAGCTCACCAATACCTACGGAACCTGAACTCCCTGAACGAGGACGTAACCATGACAACACTGAAAACACTGGCTGCCGGGATTACCCTGTCCCTGTGTGCGCTCTCCGGGTTCGCCCGGGCGGAAGAGCTGACCCCGGTCACCGTGGCCACCACCTGGTACGCCCAGGCTGAACACGGTGGTTTTTACGCCGCCAAGGCCATGGGGATCTACGAGGACTACGGTCTGGATGTCACCATCAAGATGGGCGGCCCCCAGGTGAACAACGTCCAGCTGCTGATGGGCGGCTCGGTGGATTTCATCATGGGTTACGCCCTGCAATCGCTCAATGCCGTGCGCCAGGATATCCCGCTGGTCACCGTGGCGGCGTTTTTCCAGAAGGACCCCCAGTCACTGGTGGTGCATACCGGCGTTGGTCACGACACCCTGGAGGACCTCAAGGGCAAGCCGATGCGGGTGCCTACCGCCGGTCGGGTCGCCTATTGGCCCTGGCTCAAGACCGAATACGGCTACACCGACGACCAGCTGCAGGCCTACGACTACAGCTTTGCTCCGTTTATCCGGGATGAGCAGACTATTCAGCAGGGCTACGTCACCAATGACGGTTTCTTTCTGGAGCAGGCCGGGGTCGAGGGCAAGAGCCTGCTGCTGGCTGACTATGGCTGGGAAGCCTATTCCGCGACCCTGGATACCACTGCCGAGATGATTGAGGAGAATCCTGAAATCGTGCAGAAGATGGTAGAGGCCACCGCCAAGGGCTGGGAAGCCTACTTCGAGAATCCGGCCCCGGCCAACGCCCTGATCAAGAAGGACAACCCGGAAATGCAGGACGAACTGCTGGCTTACAGCCACGCGAAAATGCAGGAGGAAAGCATCCTGCTGTCCGGCGCGGCCGAAGGCGGTCAGTACGGCATGATGACCCGTGAACGCTGGCAGGCCTTCTTCCAGGATATGGTTGCGGCGGGCACCCTGCCGGAAAACCTTGATTGGGAAAAAGCTTTTGACCTGCGCTTCGTGGAAGCGGTTTACGAGGCGGGGCGGGCTGAACCCCAGGGCTAACCCAACGGGCCACTGCCAACATGGTGAGCCCGGTTTCTTCCTGTGAGGGTCTCATAGGAGGGCGTGTCGTGTTTTCATGCACTGGTTTTGAGCGTCTGGTCCGGACGAGGGGTGGTCCCTGATCCGTGTTTTATCCTCAATGCCCGGATGTGGTCCGGGGGTCGAAGGCGGCCAAAAAGGCGAAATGCGTCGTTTTGCCGATGCATCCAGGGATGCTGTCGGTAAATATACAACAGGCAATTTGAAGCTGGCCTGCGATTTGCTTTCTTCTGATAAAACCTGACCGACTGTTCAATAAAATAGACGGGCGATAAACCATGAAAGGGGAAAACATATGTACAAGGGTCTCGCACATTCATTCCTGCTCGCGGTGACACTGGCCGGCGGGCTGATCAGCCAGTCGGTGCTCGCCGCGGATCAGGTGACCTATCAACTGGACTGGCTGCCGGGCGGGGATAAGTCCCCGGTCTATGTGGGTGTCCAGGAGGGTTTCTTTGCAGACGAGGGGCTGGAAGTGAGCATCGCCAGCGGTCGTGGATCCACCGATGCCATCACCAAGATTGCCACTGGCCAGGCGGATATCGGCAGCGCCGATATCGGTGCCCTGATGGCTGCCAAGGCCCAGGATGGCAGCTTGCCGGTAAAGGCCGTCTACAGCATTTTTAACCAGGCGCCCCACGCCTTCTTCACATTGGCGAAGAACGACATCAGCGAGATGACGGATATGGAGGGCAAGAAAGTCGCCACCTCGCCGTTTACGTCCTCCAACGCTTTTCTGCCGCTGGTGCTGAAGGAGAACGGCATGGCGGAAGACGCAGTCCAATTGACCAAGGCGGACCCGGGTGCCCTGGGGCCGATGCTGATGAATGGCAGCACGGATGCCATCATCGCCTGGGTGACCAATATTGCCCTGTTCGCCGATCAGGCTAAAGCCACCGGCAATGAGCTGGTGGTGCTGCCCTGGTCGGATGCCGGCCTTGAGCTGTATTCCTCCTCCCTGGTGGCCAGCGAGAGATTCCTGAATGAGCGTCCTGACGTTGCCAGGCGCTTTATCCGGGCCTTCGACAAGTCCCTGAAGTTTACCAGCGAGAACCCCCGCAAGGCTGCCGAGGCCCTTCACAGTATGGTACCGGAAGTGGATGTGGACGTGGCGACCGCCCAGATTGGCGACACCATGGAGCTGGTCATGAATGACGTCAGTCAGCGGGATGGTGTGGGCGCGCTTACCAAAGAGCGTGTGGCACTGACCTGGGACTGGGTATCACAGGCGGAAAAACTCAGTGACGACGCCCTGGACCCGGAAACCGTTATCGACCGTACCCTGCTCAAAGCGTTGTAAGTATGACCGAGCCCGCCCCCGCCACCAACCGTTCGTTTGTCCGGCTCTCCGGGGTCGGGCACCGGTACGATCCGGACCCGGCGGTTCCGCCCGCTGTGACCGGTATCAACCTGGATATCCGCCGTCATGAATTCGTGGCGGTGGTGGGCCCATCCGGCTGCGGCAAGTCGACGCTGCTGAGGATGGTTTCCGGTCTGCTGATGCCGACCGAAGGCGAAGTCTCCGTGTTCGGAAAGCAGGTTTCCGGTCCCCGGGACGACGTCGGTATCGTGTTCCAGAAACCGACCCTGCTGCCATGGCTGACAGTGCGCAAGAATGTTCTGTTTCCGCTCAGGCACAAATATGGTCGCTACAGTCGTGCGGATGAGAAGCGGGCTGACGAACTGCTGGCCATGGCCGGTCTGGAAGGCTTTGCCGGCAAGCGGCCGGATGAGCTGTCCGGCGGTATGCAGCAGCGGGTCGGCATTGTCAGGGCGCTGTTGCTGAATCCGGACATTCTGTTGATGGACGAACCCTTCTCGGCGCTGGATGCCATGACCCGGGAGCAGATCGGATTCGACCTGCTGAAGATCTGGGAGGAAAACCCCAAGACCGTTCTGTTTATCACCCACTCCATCGCCGAGGCCGTGTTGCTGGCCGACCGGGTGTTGGTGATGAGCAAGCGCCCGGGTACTGTGCTGGAGGTGCTGGATGTGGATATCCCCCGACCGCGGACGGCCCATACCATCTCCGAACCACGGTTCGGGCAACTCACCGAACGCCTGAGGAAGCATATCTATGCGCCTGACGCTGCCTGAAGGCAGGGCGCGCGCCTCGCTTCTGATGGCCGCGCCCTGGCTGTTTTTCCTGGCACTGATCCTGTTGTGGGAGCTGGTGTGCCGGGCGTTTGCGTTACCGGAATACGTGCTGCCAGCACCGTCTGCCATTGTGGAGGCTTTTTTCAAGGTGGAAATGAGCCGCTGGTTCACCCATTTGTGGGCGACTCTGAAGGTGGCGTTGATGGGGTTTGCGGCATCCATACTGGTGGCTATCCCCGTTGCTATCGCCATGATGCGCTCGGAGCTGCTGAGCCGCACCCTCTACCCCTTGCTGGTCGTGATCCAGTCCACGCCGGTGGTGGCGGTGGCACCGCTGATTATCGTACTGATGGGCTCGGACGACCCGTCGCGGGTGCTGATCACCTGCCTGCTCACCTTCTTCCCGCTGGTGGTATCCACCGCCACGGGCATCAATGAAACGCCGGAGGAACTGGTCGAGCTGAGCCGCTCCCTGGATGCGCCGCTACGCCGGGAAACCTGGCAGATCCGCATCCCCTATGCCATCCCCCACATCTTCAGTGGCCTGCGGGTGGCCATCACCCTGGCCATTATCGGGGCCGTGGTGGCGGAGTTCGTGGCCGCCGAGGAAGGGCTGGGCTACTTCATCCAGTTTTCCACCTCCTTCTTCCGCATTCCCCAGGCCTTTGCGGGCCTGTTCTTCCTGGCGGTGGTAAGCCTGCTACTGTTCAAATCCGTGCAGTGGTCCCAGCAATTGTTCTTCCCCTGGAGCCTGCCCCGCAAAGGGAGCCATTGACCATGAGGCGTTTCCCTTTGGAGCTGACAGAGCAACCGACTGAGGATGATCTCAGGTTTATCCGCAAGTCCCTCGACCTGGCCAATAGCGCGGCGGCCCGGGGCATCCACCCGTTCGCCGCCATCCTGGTAAATGAGCAGGGCGAAGAGCTGATGTCCCAGGTTAATGCCTACCTGCCGCACCAGGACATGACCGGCCATGCCGAGCGGGTGCTGATGACCCGCGCCAGTCAGACCTGGCGCCCCCATGAGATGGCGAAGTTCACTATGTATGTGTCGGCAGAGCCCTGCTGCATGTGTGCCGGAGCCGCCTACTGGGCGGGCCTGGGGCGGCTGGTATACGGGGTCAGTGAACGCCGCCTGAAACAGATGACCGGCAACCACCCCGAGAACCCCACGCTGGACCTGCCCTGTCGCCAGGTATTTGCTTCCGGTCTGCGGGAAGTGGAGGTCATTGGCCCGGTACTGGAGGATGAAGCGGCGGAAATCCATGAAGTCTTCTGGCGCAACCAGGGATAGTGACGACATAGCCATTAACAGGAGAGATGACATGACCGTGAAAATACGCGCAGCCGTGGGTTGCTCGATCATGATGGCCAGCTTGCTGGCGTTGTCCCAGGCTTCTGCGAAAGAACTGGATAAGCTGGTCTTCGGCACCAACTGGTACGCCCAGGCCGAGCACGGCGGTTTCTACCAGGCCCTGGCGACCGGACTGTATGAGGAATACGGGCTGGATGTGGAAATCAGGATGGGTGGCCCTCAGGTCAATGGCACCCAGTTGCTGGTGACCGGGCGCTATGACCTGTTGATGGGCTACCCCATCGGCAATATCAACGCCGTGGAGAAAGGGCTGCCGGTTATGACCGTGGCGGCCTCCATGCAGGGTGATCCCCAGGCGCTGATTGCGCATCCCCATGTGAAGTCCATTGAACAGATCAGGGATGAAGGCCTGCCGGTCTATATCGCCACCTTCGCCCATTCAACATTCTGGCCGTGGCTGAAGGCGGAATATGGTTTCAAGGATGACGTGGTGCGCCCCTACACCTTCAGCGTGGCACCGTTCCTCAGTAATAAGGACACTGTCCAGCAGGGTTACCTGTCATCCGAGCCTTTTGCTATTCGCAAGGGCGGTATAGAACCCAATGTCTTCCTGTTGTCTGATTATGGCTATCCGCCTTACGCCACCACCATCGAAACCACCACCGACATGATTGAGGAACGGCCCGGAGTGGTAAAACGGTTTGTGCAGGCCAGCATGGAAGGCTGGAAGAGCTATCTGGAAAATCCCGCCCCGGGCAACGAGCTGATCATGCAGGAGAACCCGGAAATGACGCCGGAGCAGATCGCCTACGGCATCGAGAAGATGAAGGAGTACGAGCTGGTCACCGGTGGCGATGCCCAAACCATGGGCATCGGTGTCATGACGGAAGAGCGCTGGCAGAAGATCAAGGACTTTATGGTGGAAGCGGATCTGGCATCAGAAGATCTTGACCTTGGCAAGGTCTACACCCTGGACTTCCTGCCCGAAGAGCCGGTGTTGCCGTAAGCAGCGAGGCGACTCATATCCTGATGCCGGCCGGCCAGAGAGTGCGGCCGGCCCTGGAGAAAGCACTATGACAGCTAATAAGGTTACGCCCCTGAATCCGGAACCGGATCAGGAAATCATGGCCGGAAAAGCCGGTGCCATGACATCACGCCCGGTACTGCAGGTGGATGGCGTCAACAAGATCTATGGCAATGGTACCGTGGCCCTGAAAGGTGCGGATCTCACCGTCAAGCAGGGCGAGTTTGTCAGCCTGCTGGGGCCATCCGGCTGCGGCAAGAGCACTCTGCTGCGCATTATGGCGGGGCTGGGTGAGGTGACCACCGGCACCGTGAAATGGTGGGAGCAGGATTATGGCGTGGTGGGCAGCAAGGGCCGCAAGCTGGCCTTTGTGTTCCAGAACGCCACCCTGATGCCCTGGGCCCGGGTGCGCAAGAACGTGCGCCTGCCCCTGGACCTGGAGCACGCCGGAAAATCGCCGGAGGCGGAGCGGAAGATCGACGATGCCCTGGGCATGGTGGGCCTGCAGGGATTCGATAACAGCTTTCCCCGGGAACTGTCCGGCGGCATGCAGATGCGTGCGTCCATTGCCCGGGCCATGGTGACCGAGCCCAACCTGTTGTTGATGGATGAGCCTTTCGGCGCCCTGGATGAGATGACTCGCAACCGGCTCAACGACGATGTGCTCAGGCTGTGGAAGGATAAGGGCTGGACCATCGTGTTCGTCACCCACAGCGTCTATGAAGCCGTGTACCTGTCCGGCCGCGTGGTGGTGATGGCGGCCCGCCCTGGTCGCATCGTGGACGATATCAGCATCGAAGAACCCTATCCGCGATCACCGGATTTTCGGGTATCCACCGAATTCGCCGGTTACTGCCGACAGGTCTCCCGGGCCCTGGAACGTGCCAGCGCCATGGGTGAGGACCGTGATGAGGAGAGCCAGTCATGAACGCCCCGCTGATCCGTAATGAGCGCTTCGTGCAGATTGCCGCCCCCCTGCTGGTGGGCGTGTTGGTGCTGCTGATGTGGCAGTTCACCGTAATGGCGTTCGAGGTGCCCAAGTACCTGGTGCCCAGCCCCGTGGACATTGGCCAGTCGCTGGTGTCTGACTTCCCATCGCTGTTCAACGCCTTGCTGATGACCCTGAAGGTGACCTTCCTGGCCTTCGCCATTGCAGTGATTCTTGGTGTTGCTGCATCGCTGCTGTTCGTGCAGAGCAAGTGGATCGAGATCAGCCTGTTCCCCTACGCGGTGCTGATGCAGGTAACACCGGTGGTGGCCATTGCGCCGCTGATTATCATCTGGGTCAACGACACCACCTGGGCGCTGACCATCTGCGCGGTGATTGTGGCCATCTTTCCGATTATTTCCAACACCACACTGGGCCTTCGCAGTGTCGACCCGAACCTGCTGAGCATGTTCCGCATGTACCGGGCCAGCCGCTGGCAGGAGCTGATTCGCCTGCGGATACCGGGTGCGCTGCCTTATTTCTTCGGTGGTCTGCGTATCAGCTCCGGGCTGGCGCTGATCGGGGCCGTGGTGGCGGAATTCGTAGCGGGTACGGGTGGTGCCAGGGCGGGCCTGGCCTACATGATTCTGCAGTCCGGATATAACCTGCAGATTCCCAGGATGTTTGCCGCCCTGCTCCTGATTACTGTTACCGGTATCCTGTTGTTTGCGCTAATGGTCTGGATGTCTGACAGGGCACTTCGTAACTGGCATGAGAGCGCCCTTAAGGTTGAGCACTGATTCGACTGGCACGTCGAGGGTATGCTGACTGGCGGTCGGGCTGTTAGTGCAAAGCCGTCATGCAAGCCTCCTGTCCGGATCTGCCGGTTTCAGGGCAGATTTTCCCGCCAGTGTTTGACGTTGACCTGGGTTTTTATGGCATCGATTATTTCGATAATCAGCTGGATCAGTGCCTCATTCTCCGCTTCTTCACCCCGGTCTTCCGGGGAGGGCAGCAGCACGTTCACGATGTCTTCGATAAACGCATGGTTGGTGGCTGAGGCCAGGTCGTCGAGGATCTGGTGAATGACGTTGGCCACGATATCGCCTACTGCATCCTCCAGAGTCTCCTGGATAGTGGAACCGACCACCGGGAGATACTTCAGGCGGGATAGTTCGGGATTCTGCTTCAGGGCATTGTCCACCCGGTGTTCCAGGTAGTGCCGAAGGGCTCCACGGTTGGGAATGTAGCCTTCTCTGGCCGCACTGGCCACCCGGCCGGAAACCCAGTCGGTGAGCATGCCGCGGCGCGGGTAGATAATGTCTCTCTGGATTTGCTCAAAAAGGGGCGAGCCCCGTCGAACTTCATCCTGAGCGCCATTAAGCACTTTGATAACGATGCGGTCGGACAGTTCTTCCATGAATGCATCGTAGTAAAAGGCGACAAACTGGTAGATCCGCCATTGGGTTACATCAATAATCCGGTACTGGTGCAGTCGGTATATGATGGAGATGATCCGCAGTACCCGCAGAAAACGCAGGCTCCCGACCGGGATGCATCCCACCAGATCGTACCAGTGTAGAAACGGGTAGAAGTACCAGCGATCATAGATATTGGCCTTGATGGCGTAGCCCCAGCGCAGGAAAAATTCCCCCAGGAAGATGGCCACGAAGATCAGGTCGTAGAAGATGAAACGTTCGTGGATGGGATGGTAGAGGTTCTTCAGGGCCGGGGTGTGTTGGGCCATCAGTGTCTGGATGGCGGGGAATTTGTAGATGGAGTCGAAGATGATGAAGGTCAGGTTGATGATCAGCAGGGCCAGCATCGCGAAGTCTATGATGAACCAGATGAGCTGGTGGCTGTTCTTCAGGTTTTCTCGGTTTACCTTCAGCATTAACTCTTTTCCGGGTACAGGACTGATGGTTTCGGGGCAGGCCGGCCACGGGGGCACGCTTTCCCGGACACGCCCGTAAACCCTTCCCTGGGGGGCTCGGGTCGCGCCATCCCTGGCGCTCCACGGTCCGGGAAAGCGTGCCCCCGCACCCGGCTGGCTACCCGGTGCTATTCGCCGGCGGTTTCCAGGTAGCTCTCACTGGCAAATAACGTCACGCGTAACTCCCGATTTCCCAACAGGTTAGCTTATTTCAGCTCCGCAGACGACTTGCCGAGTAAGCGGCGGGCGATGATGAGGAGCTGAATTTGTTGGGTGCCTTCGAAGATGTCGAGGATTTTGGAGTCCCGTGCCCATTTTTCCAGCAGTTCGGTTTCGCTGTAGCCCAGGCTGCTGCAAAGTTCGACGCAGCGCAGGGTGATGGCGTTGCCGACGCGGCCGGCTTTGGCTTTTGCCATGGAGGCTTCTTTGGAGTTGGGGTGGCCGTTGTCGGCCATCCAGGCGGCTCTCATGGTGAGCAGGCGGGCCGCTTCGAGTTCCGCTTCCAGGAACTGGAGTTCCCGGGTCACGGCGGGCTGGGTCCATGCCTGGGTCTGGTAGCTGAGGTCCAGGCCGTTTTTGCCAAGGATTTCCCGGGTTTTTTCCAGGGCCGCCAGGGCAACGCCGAGGGACATGGCGGCAACCACGGGGCGGGTGTTGTCGAAAGTCTGCATGGCTCCCGCGAAGCCTTTGCCGGCACTGATTTCTGGCGAGCCGAGCAGGTTTTCCTTCGGCACCCGGCAGTTTTCGAAGCGTACGGCGGCGGTGTCGGAGGCGCGAATGCCGAGTTTTTTCTCGAGGCGCTCCACGGTCATGCCGGGGGTGCCTTTCTCCACCACAAAGGACTTGATGGCGGCTTTGCCTTTGCTGCGGTCGAGGGTGGCCCAGACGACGATGGCATCGGCCCGTTCGCCCGCGGTGATGTAGATTTTTTCGCCGTTAATGAGGTAATCGTCACCGTCCTTGGTGGCGGTGGTGCGGATGGCACCGGAGTCGGAGCCGGCTCCGGGCTCGGTGATGGCCATGGCGGCCCAGGTATTGCCCAGGCGTTCCAGTTGCTCTTCGTTGGCAACGGCGGCGATGGCGGCGTTACCCAGCCCCTGTCTGGGAATGGACAGGGCCAGGCCCACGTCGCCCCGGCAGATTTCGATCATGCCGAGGACTGTTTTTATGTTGATGCCGTTGGTGTTTGCGTTGCCGTTGCCGGCACTGCCGGAGCGGGAAATCTTGCCGGCACCGGCACCGCCGTCCGCCGCGCCATCGTTCATGCCGTCCATGATGGAGGCAAACAGATCCAGTTCTTTCGGATAGGCATGCTCAGCCCGGTCGTATTTACGGGAGATCGGGCGGAAAACTTCCTGGGCCACCTGTCGCGCCTGGTGGACGATCGGGTTGAATTTTTTCGGGATTTCCAGATACATGGTGTTTTCTCCAGAGCCTGTCCGTTATGCGTGGGCGCCGCCGAAATGGGTGGCGATGGAGCGCAGGTCGCGGTACCAGCGCTCGACCGGATGTTCCTTCACGAAACCGTGGCCGCCAAGCAGTTGTACGCCATTGGTGCCGACTTCCATGGCTTTTTCGTTGCAAAGGATACGCGCCAGGGAGGCTTCCCGGTGCCACTCCTGCCCGGTCTCGGCCCGGCTGGCGGCGCGCCAGGTGAGCAGACGCATGCTGTCGATTTCAATGGCGAGGTTGCTGATCATGAACGCGACCGCCTGGCGGTGGCTGATAGGCTCACCGAAGGCTTCCCGCTCGTTGCAGTAGGGAATCACGTAGTCCAGCACCGCCCGGGCAGTGCCGACGGCCAGTCCGCATTTGAGCAGACACCCGTGATCAAGAAAGATCTGATAGTCGAAGTCGTCATCCCCCAGCAGGGCATCGTCGGGCAGTTGCAGGTTTTTGAAGGTGAGGCTGACGGTTTGCGCAGCCCGCAGCCCCATCGCGGGATCTTCCCGGATACCAATGGCATCGGAATGTTCCACAATAAATACTCTGGGCCGGCCATTCAGTTCTGCGGCCACCAGAATCAGGTCGCTCTGTGCCCCGAGCACCACGCCGTTCTTGGTGCCGTTGAGGGTGTAGCCGGTGCCGGTTTGTGTGGCACGGGTCTGCAACACCCGTGGGTCGAACAGAGGGGTGGGCTCATCGATGGCAATGGTGGCGACCGGTGGTTTTTCTTCGCAGAAGGCGGGCAGGTAGCGGGATTGTTGTTCCCCGGTGCCCCACCGGGTGATGGCTTGCGCCACACTGAACGGAGCCAGCAGAGCTGCTGCCATGGCCATGTCGCCCCAGGCCAGTTCTTCGGCAATCAGCACGCTGGTGACCGGTGACAGGGTCTCCGCGACGCCGCCGAAGGCTTCCGGCGTGGCATAGAGCGGCAGCCCCAGTTCAGCGGCCGCTTCGTAAATGTCCGCTGGCATGGCGCTGGCCTCATCTGCTTCTGCAGCCGCCGGCCTCAGCCTGTCCCGGGCCAGCCGGCTGAGGCTGTCCACGATCATCTGCTGGTCAGCGTCCAGATTCAGGTCGAACAGCTGGGGGGCTTTTTTCTCCGGCAACCGCTGACGGGGCAGCCAATCGGAAATTCGTTTGAATTCCTTGCCGGCCATCGCCAGGGTTCGGAAGCCGGCACGGGTGCCGTGGTAGGCTGTGCGCTCGACGGTGTTGCGTAACCCGAACCGGTCCAGCAGAGGGTTGCCGGCGATGCGGTTGATGACGGATAGTGCCAGTCCGATAGGGGCCCGTGCCATGGAGTTGCTCCTTGTATTGTCCGGCGGTTGGTCAACTGATGCTCCGGATCATGGTCCGCAAAGCGGCGGGAGCCATTGGCAAGAGCCGCGGTTGGCCGGGGCTGTCCGGTCAACCGCTGTAGCCGCCACCTGTTCTTAACTTGACTGGGAACAGGTAAACTCCCAGTCTTTGCCGCCTGACGATAACTTGTAGCTAATGTTGAAACGGATGCTGTTGCCTGCCCGAACATTCCGCCTGCCCGTTGCTCTATTGCTGTCACTGCTGGCGTGCTTTGTCCGTGGCAACCAGGTGGAGGTGCGGGTCGAAGGGGGTTATCCCGCGCTGCAGGACAATGCCGAGGCTTTTCTGGGCGAGGTAGAAGGGCGTAGCGCTGACAGCCTGCGCCGTTACGCGCCCAGAGCCGTTGATCAGATAAAAACAGCCCTGCGGGCTCTGGGTTACTACCGGCCTGAGATTACATGGGAGATCGTGGGGGAGGGGCTGGCGACTTTGCGGCTGACGGTGGAGCCCGGCGAGCCGGTGCGGGTGGTCAGCCGGGAGGTAGCAATAAACGGTCCTGCCTCGTCAGACCCGGCCTTCTCCGGTGACCTGCCGCAACATCCCGCGGAGGGGGACGTGCTTGATCACGGGGCCTATACCCGTTTGCGAGACACCATAACCAACCGCGCCCGGCGGCTTGGTTATTTCGATGGGCGTTTTGAGGAACGCAGTCTTCAGGTGAACCCGGAAGAGGGTACCGCAAGGATTCGTCTGGTGTACGCCAGCGGTGAACGCTATCGGCTCGGTGCGGTTACTTTTGCGCCGGGCCACGGGTTTTCCGAGGATTTGCTGGAAGATTTTGTCACCTTTGAGCCGGGCACCCTCTATCACTCAGACAAGGTGGCTACCCTCAGCAGGGATCTTTCCAACAGCGGTTATTTTGCCGGTGTGGATGTGAATGCGGATGCTGCGTCGGCCCGCAATCTGGAAATTCCGGTTGAAGTGCAGCTGACACCCAGGGAGCGTCGTTCGGTTGCAGCCGGTGTCGGTTTTTCTACGGACGTGGGGCCTCGTTTACGGGGCAACTGGCGGGAACACTGGATCAACGAATACGGGTTTCGCCGTGGCCTGGAAGCCGAGTTGTCAGAGCCCCGTCAGAATCTCAGCGGCTGGTATGAATTGCCGCTGGATCCGCCGATGACCGACTCCATCCGGTTCTCCGCCGGCTATCAGCATGAGAAGATCGAGGATGTCGAATCGGATATCCTTACTTTGGGGCAGCAGTGGAAACACCAGCTCGAATCAGACTGGACCCAGGTGTTGTCGTTGCGCTGGGAAGGAGAGCGTTTCCGCATCGGTGATGATCCTGCTGAAACCTCCAGTTTGCTGCTGCCGGGGGTAAGTTATTCCAAGCTACACTCGGATTCACCGCTGGATCCATCCCGGGGCTACCGCCTGCAGTTAGAGGTATCTGGTGCGCACCAGGCTGTCCTGTCGGATGTGGACATCCTCCATGTGATGTTTCTGGCTCGAAGTGTTTACACGGTGGCTGACCGACACCGTTTCCTGACGCGGGCCCGTTTTGGTGGTGTGGCCACCAATCGCTTCAGGGATGTGCCACCGTCGTTGCGTTTTTTTGCCGGGGGCGACCAGAGTGTGCGTGGCTATGGTTACGAAACCCTGTCTCCGGAAGATGAAGGTGGCACAGCCGTGGGCGGGCGCTATCTCATGGTGGGTGGTTTCGAGTACCAGTATGAGTTCCGCAACAACTGGCGGGCGGCAATGTTTTTTGACCATGGCAACGCCGTTGATGATTTGTTGGACCCGCTGGCCAGTGGCGCTGGCATCGGTATTCGCTGGGTCAGTCCGGTGGGGCCCCTGAGGCTGGATGTTGCCAAGGGCCTGGACCCGCAGTTTGGTGGTGGTTGGCGCGTACACTTTTCAATGGGGCCGGAGTTGTGAGCGAGCAGGAGCAAAACCCATCCCAGGTTCGCCGCCGGCGCCACTGGCTCCGCTGGGCGTTACTGGGCATCGCTTTGGTGCTCGGGCTGCTGCTGGTGTTGCTAGTGGCACTTTTCCTGGCACTGCGCTCGGAAACCGGGACAGAGTGGGTCGTCGATCAGATTCCCGGGCTGACGGTAGAGGCGGGTAGAGGATCCCTGTTCGGGCAGTGGCAGGCGGAGGCCGTGCATTGGCGCGGCTATGGAGTGGATTTGCGGATACGGGAGCCGGACATTGACTGGTCCCCCTCGTGCCTGTTTGAGAAAATGCTTTGCCTGGACAGGCTGCACGCTGCATCCATCAATCTTTCCATCCAGCCTGGCGAGGAGGAGTCCACTGATCCGCTGATCGACTTGCCATCGTTCGCCCTGCCGGTTGGCGTGCAGATCCGGGATGTCCGGCTTGGGAGCTTTTCGTTCAACGGCACGCCCGTGTGGGATCAACTGACCCTGAGAGCTGTCGGCTCCGGTGCGGACTGGCGGATAGAAAGCCTGCAATACCGGCGGGATGATATCGATCTGGCCCTGACGGGAAGGGTTGAGACGCGGGGCGACTGGCCGGTGGACCTCACGCTGGCCGGCAAGCTTCCGCCGCCCCATGGCGACAGTTGGTCAGTGAACATTGCCCTGTCCGGCAGTGTGCGCGACCTGCGCGTTGATGGTACCAGCGAGGGTTATTTGCCGGCACAGTTGCAAGGTAAGGTCAAGCCCCTTGATCCCGCGCTGCCGGCGTCGGTCAAAGTAACCTCGCCGCAATTTCTGGCGCTTGACGGGCTACCGGCAACTCTGGTGCTGAACGATCTTGTCCTGTCACTGGAGGGTAGCCTGAAAAATGGTTTCACAACCCGCGGTAACGCTTCCTTGCCCGGTACGGAAGGGCCGGTCGCCCTGAAACTGAAGGGCCTGCTGACCCAGACTGGTCTGACCGGGCTGATCCTGTCACTCGAAGAAAAGCAACCGGAATCTGCGCCGGCAGGGGCTGTTTCCCTGGAAGGACAGTTGACCTGGCAGACGGCGCTGCAGGCTGAGGGTGACCTGAGCCTGCGTTCCTTTCCATGGTACAGCCTGATACCGGATCTGGATAAACCGCCGGTTACCCTGAACACACTGGACGGCAAACTGGCGTGGCGCTCCGGCAGCTATAACGCCGACATTGAAGCCACAGTGGACGGGCCTTCCGGCCCGGCGCAGTTGCAGACGCGAATCGAAGGCGATCTGCGCCGCATGCTTCTTTCCGGTCTGTCGGTTTCCAGCGGTGCCGGTGCGCTCACCGGGAAGGCTGAACTCGGGCTGCAGCCCTCCCTGAGCTGGGATGCGCAACTGCAGCTGAACGAGTTTGATCCCGGCTACTGGGTACCCGCCCTGAAGGCGAGCCTTAACGGGTCACTGGAAAGCCAGGGGCAAATGGCAGACGAGGGCATGCCCGAGATGCAACTGCGTACAGATCTGCAGGGTAGTTGGCGGGAACGGCCCGCAGCGTTGACGGTTGCAGCGGCGGGAGGCCAGGAAGGCTGGACCTTGTCCGAACTGGGACTGAGGATCGGTGAAAACCGGCTCGACGGCAAGGGAAGCTGGCAGACAACCCTCAAAGGGGAATTCCACCTTGCGTTACCGCAGCCCCAGGCGATCCATCCGGAACTGGAGGGCAGTCTGGAGGGAGACCTTTCGGTCGCGGGCACACCGGAAGATCCTCGCGGGCAGTTACAGATAAGTGCGCAGGACATTGGCTGGACAGGCAAGGCGGAAGCTGGCCGTGTCCGTTTGCAGGCTGAACTGGAGCAGGGGTTAACCCTGGCGGTCGAGCTGGTTGCAGAGCAGCTGTCCGCAGGAGGGCAGTTGCTCGAGCAGGTCCGTTTACATCTCGATGGTACCCGTGAGGCTCACACCCTGTCCCTCGATGTCCGCCATAAAAAGGCCAGACTGGATATGCTGGTTTCAGGCGGGTTTGAAGACAACTGGTCGCAATGGCTGGGACAGCTTGAGCAGGGCATTATTGAAGTGCCTGAAGAACAGATGGTGTGGTCTCTCGATCAGGCCGCATCCCTGGCCTGGCAGCAGAACGGCCCGGTGACGGTGGGGGCCCATTGCTGGCGCATGGAAGATGCCTCGGTGTGTGCCGGCGATCAGCAATTACTGCCGGAAACGCGGGTTTCCTATGTGATCCGTCATTTCCCGACCCGGGCGCTGACACCCCTGCTGCCGGCGGACCTTCGCTGGGACACGCTTCTGGACGCGGAGCTGGATCTTGTCATGACAGAGCGGGGTCCGGATGGCCACCTGACAGTGGATGCCGGCGCTGGCGCTGTGGAGGTACTGGCCCTGGATGGCTGGAAGACTCTGGAGTACCAGACTTTCAGGGTTTCTGCCCGGCTGCGGCCGGAGCAGGCGGACCTGGCGCTTGACCTGGAAGGGCCGGAGATTGGTCGCCTGCATGGGAACCTGCAGATTGACCCAATGGCGGAACACAAGGACATGGAAGGTAGCTTTCGCCTGGAGGGGCTGGATCTGGCTCTGGTTACTGCCTTTGCTGATCTGAATCGGGTGGAAGGTACCCTGGCCGGCCAGGGTAGCCTTTCCGGACCTTTGATGAAGCCGGCGGTCAACGGTGAGCTGGTGCTTACTGGTGGTAAGCTGCAGGATGACCGCATCCCAATTCCCCTTGAGGAGGTGGTTGCAACACTGGCGTTGCAGGGTTATAGCGCCCGGCTGGACGGCCGCTGGCAAAGCGGGGATCGCAGCAGTGGTACTCTGGAAGGCACACTTGACTGGGAAGGGAGTCCCGCTGGCACGCTGACCCTGAAGGCGGAGCGTTTGCCGTTCCGTTATGAACCCTACGCGCGCCTGGAGCTGGAGCCGGACCTGACCGTCCGCTTCCGGGACGGTAATCTGGCGGTTGAAGGGCACCTTGGTGTGCCCAGGGGACAGATCGAAATCAAGGAGCTGCCCGCCCAGGCGGTATCGGTCTCCGAAGATCAAGTGATTGTGGGCGAGGAAAGTAATCAACCCGTTTTCCGTAACCTGAACCTGAACATCCAGGTGCGGGTTGGTGAGGATCGCGTGAGTTTTGCCGCTTTCGGTGTGACCGGAAACCTGCAAGGAGTGCTGCGTATCGGCAACAATCTGGATACCCGGGGTTCCCTGCAATTGGTGGACGGTCAGTATGAAGCCTATGGCCAGGAGCTGGAGTTACGTCGCGCAAGGCTGGTGTTCGACGGGCCGGTGAGCGAGCCTTACCTGGATATCGAGGCGGTAAGGCAAGTGGGTACAGTAGTGGCCGGCATCCGCCTGAGCGGTCCCGTCTCATCGCCACGCACGGAGGTGTTTTCGGAGCCGGAGATGCCTCAGAGCCAGGCGCTGTCCTACGTGATTCTGGGGCGGCCATTAGAGGGCCAGGGTGAGCAAGGGCAGATGGGCCGGGCAGCAATTTCCCTGGGCCTGACCCAGACCGCCGGGGTCACCCGTGGTATAGGGGAAGGGCTGGGCATCCGGGATCTGACCCTGGAAGCGGAGGGCAGCGGGGAAGAGTCATCCGTGGTCGCCAGCGGTTATATTACCGATGAGCTGAGCCTGCGCTACGGGGTAGGGATTTTCGAGCCGATCACCACTGTGGCTCTGCGTTACGATCTGGGCAAATATTTCTACCTCGAAGCCGCCAGTGGGCTGGCAGCATCCCTGGATATCTTCTACACCCGGGATTTCTGAGTCGGCCCGGCTCGGAACTGGCGCTGCCAGGCATTATCTGTCACCTGACCCCTTTCAGACATAGCCTTTTTCCCGTAGCCATTCTTCACAGGTGGTGGGCCAGCTGTGGGTCAGGTTATGGAAGCTGATGCGCCGGCTGGCTCTGAACTGGTCGCGAAGTTCCTTCAGATCGTCCGCATGGTTGGCCAACTGCTCCAGTACCACCCAGTCGTTCCAGACGGTGGAAAAGTGCCACTGCCGGTTATCGATGTCGCAGTCCGGCAACCGGTAGTGCAGGGTGGGCCGGGATTTTATGCGTGGGTCGTCCACATACTCCGCCAGCAATTGCGGATTGAGGTGGGCAAACAGCGGCAGCAGATCCAGTGCGCGGTTGCGGGTGGGGTTGAACAGCAGATAGTCCCGCATCAGCCCGTCCATGTCCGGGGCATAGTCCGGCTCGATCAGCCGATCGGTGTAACGGCCGTTCCAGGGCTCGATGTAGGTGGTGAACTTACGGCTGATGTCGAGCTGGTGACGGCGTTTGAGCCACTCGTAGAGCACTGCGAACGCCTGCAGGTAACGCACCAGGGTAGCGGGCTCCAGGTCCGGCAGCTCCGGGTTGAGTTGCAGGCCGAAAGCATAATAGATTGCCTCACGACTGCCGAGAGCCCCTGCTTTGGCCAGCTCGTTGCAAAGGTGTTCGACTGTCCCGAGCTTGCTGAGCGCAAGAGGCGGACAGACAATCTCCATGGGCACAATCTTTTCTGCTGCGGCGTCGATGACATCCATGGCGTGACCACCGAGTTCCCGGAGGGATTCCGGAAGCCGTTCGTCCTGCAGATCCAGATCTTTGATGGGGTCTGAGTCCAGCTCTACCAGATAGCTGCCGTCTTGCGTCTCGATTTCGTCAACATACCGGCTCTTCCGGTGATGGCGCCCGCCCAGGAGCGAGGCAACCAGCTCCACCAGCGGCTCATAGCCGATTCCTGAAAACTCGATTTCCACTCCGACCCGGCGTTCCTCGCCGTCACTCTTCATCATGATGTCCGGCATCCGGCAGTTGGCTGCTGAACCGCTGTCCATAGAAATGCTCCTTAACGTTTGATCCGCAAGCCTATCATACCCGGAAAAATTCGCTGCACATTCCGATAAAGGGTTTACACTGGATAAAACACTGTATATAGTTAAAACACTGTATAAAAAGACAGGGATAGAAAATGAAACTTACCGCACGACAGACAGAGGTTCTCGAGCTTATCCGCACCTACATCGCGGACACCGGCTATCCGCCGACCCGTGCGGAAATTGCCGCAGAGTTGGGGTTCCGGTCCGCCAACGCCGCCGAGGAGCATCTCCGGGCACTGGCACGAAAGGGAGCCATCGAAATGGTGCCCGGGGCCAGTCGGGGTATCCGCCTGCCGGAAGCTGAGCCGGACCTGGGTCTGCCGGTCATCGGCCAGGTGGCTGCCGGTAGTCCGATTCTTGCACAGGAGCATATCGAGGATCACTGCACCTTGCAGCCTGACTTCTTTAGCCCTGCCGCGGATTACCTGCTCAGGGTTCGCGGTATGAGTATGAAGGACATCGGTATTCTGGACGGCGACCTGCTGGCGGTACATCGCACCCAGGACGTGCAGAACGGACAGGTGGTGGTCGCCCGGGTGGGTGAGGAAGTAACCGTCAAGCGCTTCCGCAAGGAGGGGCACAAAGTGTTACTGATTGCCGAGAACGAAGAGTTTGCGCCCATTGAAGTGGATCTTCGGGAGCAGGAGCTGTTCATCGAAGGCCTGGGTGTGGGCGTAATCCGCCACTAACCGCCGTGTAAAACGGTGCAGAAATCGGGGGTGTAGATATGGAACAGCTCAGCTTTGGTCAGAATATGGCGGCGGTATCCGCCGGTAGAGGTATTTTCGCTACCGGCCCGCTCAGAAGCCTGCCGAACGACTCTCTGGCAGAGCGTAAACGAAGGAATGAGCCGGAACCCGAGGGCAACGTGACGGAGATTATTCTGCCGCAGGGTCAGGTGGAAAACTTCCAGCTGCTGTTACCGATGCTGACCCAGCTCAATCGCGAGAAACGCTGGCTGGCCTGGATCGATCCGCCCCAGGCGCTGGTGGCCAAGTGGCAGAAACAGAACGGTATTGTGGCCGGGGAAATTCTGGTGCTGCGCTCATCCGCTGAGCATCCGGCGACAGAACTGGCCGAGAAGGCCCTGGGGGCCGGCACATGCCATGCGGTAGTTATGTGGACATCCCGGCTGCCAAAAGCCGTATTCCGCAAACTTCAGGTGGCCTCGGCTCATGGCAACAGTCACGGAGTGGTACTGCGTCAGCGTTAAGCGTTAATGAAGAGTGTAGGAGGAGTGCGCGGAACCTGATTCCTGATCGTCCTCTTCCCAGTCGATGTCGTGCCCGACGGAGCCGACTGCTTCGATGCCCGCGGCAATCATGGCCTTGGCCACACTCATGTCGCGGTCTTCCAGCATTTCCCGGGCTTCGGATGAGAATGAAATTCTGACCAGCGGCGTGCTGTCATCGTCAATGCGCCGCAGCGCATAGTCGCCGTCGGAAAGTTGTACAATTTCGTAGAAAGACGGTGTCATCATTTGGCCTTCAGTTGGGTGCGTGTCCTGGTACTTGTTCCGGCTACCATTCGCGGTGCCGTTCTTCCAGGGATTGTGCAAATTGTCTGGCGGCTTCCAGTGTTCGGCTCAGAGCTTCCGCTGAACGATCCGGGCCCTGGGCAGCGGCGACCGCGATAACGTTTTCATCGGTGGCCGGCTTTTTGGGGTTCGGTGGCTGGCTCTGGAAGCGCTCCAGTTGGTCCAAATGTTGCCACCAGCTGCCAGGCTGTCGGGCCAGGGATTCCAGCTCCGCCGGCTCTGGAGCTGTCCTGTCCAGCAAGGCGGTCAGTTCTTCGATAGAATCGGGTTCAGCTTGTTTCAGCTGGTAAAACCGGGCAATCATGGTCAGCATCAGTTGGCGGGCCCTGAGTGCCAGTTCGGTGGCGCCCTGAAGTCCTGCTTCACTGGCAGTGGTCGAGTCCGCCATTGAGGTCTGGCGCACCAGATGTTTTGCCAGAAACAACTTCTGCGCTACCAGTGTGTGCCATTGTGATGCCATCGCCGGAAACATCCTTCAGTTGTGCAAGCCGGTCGCGTGTCACCGCCTGCCTCTTGATCAAGCCCCGCACTATAGCATTTTCCGCGAGAAATTTCTTCCTGCGGGTTCTGGCAGTCTCTGTTTGGCGCCTGGTGTTTGCACTGAGGGCTTGAGCAGGGCATCATTTTCGTCGACTATGGGGGACATTCTGCAGGCCTTTGGGAGATTTGGTATGTCAGAAGCTCTGGATGCCCTGGACCGACTGATGGTGCGACTTGAAGAGGCCCTGGCCAGAGAAGACTGGGAACAGCTGGGAGAGCTGAACAACCGTGTAGGCGAAACGGTGGAGCCGGTCATGCAGGCGCTTGAGCAGCGCCAGTTGGCGGCCGCGGATGTGCAACGCCGGCTACAACAGCTCCAGCGATTCTGCACTGAAGCGGACGCCAGGGCCCGGGAAGTCCGGGAGGAGGCCAGCAGGGCGCTGAAATCCGTCAATCAGAACAACAGTGCGGCGCGCGCATACCGGAATGTATCGTCCGGTGACGCTGAATAGCGTCATAAAATTGACTCCAGAGCGGTTAGCGTCTTAAATAGCACTGAAATATCCGTTTAGAGATGCAGTTGAATGTCCAAAAATAACAAGGTGCTGGTGCTGAGCGCGGACGATCGCCGTCGTCAGGATATAGTCACGATTCTTGAGTTTGTCGGTGAGGAGCAGGTAGAGGCTGCCGCTGATCCGGGCACCCTGTTGTCTGGCCTGGAAGACCCTTCGGAGGTTCAGGCGGTGATCATCAATGGTGAAGAAGAGGCCGCGGAAGGCCACATTGCCGAGATCTGCTCTGTAGACAAGGGGCTGCCGGTGCTGGTGGTGGGAGATCCGGAGCTCTCCGGTCTTGCCGGTGAAAGTGCGGCACGGATTATTGCGCGTATGGAATGGCCTCTCAATTACACCAAATTCGTTGACTCCCTGTATCGGGCCCAGGTGTACCGGGACCAGTACACGCGCAGTCAGGTGCGTGGTTCCCGGCGGGGGGTGCAGCTGTTTCGCAGCCTGGTAGGCACCAGCCGTAAGGTTCAGCAGGTGCGCCAGCTCATGGAGCAGGTGGCGGACAAGGACGTAAGCGTGCTGATTACCGGTGAGTCAGGTACCGGCAAGGAAGTGGTGGCCCGCAACCTGCATTACCATTCATCCCGCCGGGACAAGCCATTTGTGCCGGTCAATTGCGGTGCCATTCCTGCCGAGTTGCTGGAGAGTGAGCTGTTCGGTCACGAGAAAGGTGCCTTCACCGGTGCCATTACCTCCCGGGTGGGGCGTTTCGAGATGGCGGAAGGGGGCACTCTGTTTCTTGATGAAATCGGAGATATGCCGCTGAACATGCAGGTGAAGATTCTCAGGGTACTGCAGGAGAAAACCTACGAGAAAGTTGGCAGTAACCGCACCCAGACGGCAGATGTGAGAATCATCGCCGCCACCCACAAGAATCTTGAGGATATGATCGGGTCCGGCGACTTTCGGGAAGATCTTTACTACCGCCTGAATGTGTTTCCCATTGAGATGCCCGCGCTTCGGGAACGGGTCGAAGACATTCCGCTGCTGATCAATGAGCTGATCTCCCGGATGGAGAAGGAAAAGCGCGGTTCTTTGCGCATGAATTCCGCCGTTATCATGAGTCTGTGCCGGCACGACTGGCCTGGGAATGTGCGTGAACTGGCAAATCTGGTCGAACGACTGGCGATCATGCATCCCTATGGGGTGATCGGGGTGCAGGAGTTGCCCAAGAAGTTCCGCTATGTAGACGACATCGACGAGAACCGACCAGTGGAGGACACCGGTATGCCTTCCGGTATACCCGGACTGGTGGGGCTTGATGCACCGGCGTTGCTGCCGGTGAATGGCATCGATCTCAAGGATTACCTCTCCAATCTCGAAAAACAGCTGATCCAGCAGGCGCTGGACGAGGCTGGTGGTGTGGTGGCGCGGGCGGCTGAAAAGCTCCGTATCCGCCGTACCACCCTGGTGGAGAAAGTGCGCAAGTACGGCCTGCGTGAAGATGAATCGGAAGGTGTCTGACCGGCATCTTCCGACACGCTTCTCCCCGACAACTCCCCGTCATTTATTGATCACCTCCCCGTAACTGAACCCACCAGAATAGCCAGAAAATTGTCACTTCGCTTTTCTGTGTATTAATAAGACACTGAAATAAAATAATAAAATGAAACTGGCATGATGCTGGCTTAATGGCTCCCAACGATTCCTACAAGTGACGGCTCCGTAACCCGGAAGCCTGTTCAGGGGGCACAACATGAATCAGCCACAATTTGTTCCGGATTCAGTCACGGCCAGCCGGGCGGATAACGCCGCGGCGGATGTCAATGACAAGGTAACGGCGCTGTTTCCGGACCACCAGGATGACCCGGAGGTGGACTCCGCGCTGGACCTGTTCAACCAGATGTCCCGGCAGATCACTGATTCGTACCGCACACTGGAATCCCGCGTTAATCAGCTGTCCGGTGAGCTGACGGCCGAATCCCTGCAGCGTCAGCGGGAGCTGGAGCAAAAGGAACAGTTGGCGGACCGTCTGCAGACATTGCTATCGGCCCTGCCGGCTGGTGTGGTGGTGCTGGACAGCCAGGGAACGATCAGCCAGACCAATCCTGCGGCGGTTACTCTGCTGGGAGAGCCACTGGAAGGCGAGCGTTGGGTGGACATCATCCAGCGTTGCTTCGCGCCACGCCGGGATGATGGTCATGAAGTGTCACTCAAGGATGGCCGGCGAGTCAGCATCGAAATCCGCACCATGGAGAACCAGCCGGGCCAGCTGATTCTGCTCACGGATCTGACCGAAACCCGGCAATTGCAAGGCCAGCTTGCCCATGCCCAGCGCCTGTCTGCCATGGGGCGCATGGTCGCTTCTTTGGCGCATCAGATTCGCACGCCGCTTTCTGCTGCCATTCTCTACGGTGGCCACCTGGGTCAGGAAGATCTGGACGACGAATTACGCCAGCGTTGTGCCTCCAGGTTGATGTCCCGTCTGACCCACCTGGAGCAGCAGGTACGTGACATGCTTATATTTGCCCGGGGCGAGACTCGCCTGGCCGAAGAGCTGTCTGTGGGAGCACTCGAGGATTCGTTGCGCTCTGCAAGCGAGAGCATCGCCATCGCATCCGGCCAGCAGATTCATGTTTGCAATGCGAGCGGTGACGAACGGCTGATGTGTAACCGCGATGCCCTGATTGGTGCCTGCAGTAATCTGATCAATAACAGTATTGAAGCCGGTGCCGGTCGGGTAGACGTAACGCTCAGCAGCCATGACAGCGAGTTGCGGATCGAGGTGGTCGATGATGGCCCCGGTTTTGATGCGGACGAAGCCGGACGATTGATGGAAGCCTTCTATACCACCAAGTCCCACGGTACCGGCCTGGGACTGGCGGTTGTCCAGGCGGTGGTGAAGGCTCACCAGGGCCGTTTTGAGATTCAGCCGGGGGCCGATGGCGGTGCCCGGGCAACCCTTTCGATTCCGCTGTTGCGGCATCGCGGAGCCGGTGGCCCGGCTCAACAGAAGAATAATGCTTGATCGGAGGCAACCATGACTAAGCCACAGATTCTGATTGTTGAGGATGACAGGGACCTGCGTGAGGCGCTGGTAACTACCCTGGAGCTGGCAAAGTTCCGGGTCAGGGAAGCAGGCTCCGGCGAGCAGGCGCTGCAACGCCTGGCGGAAACACCGGTAGATATGGTGATCAGCGACGTGAACATGCCGGGTATTTCGGGTCATCAATTGCTTGAGGAGGTTCAGCGCCTGTACCCGGGCCTTCCCACCATGCTGATTACCGCCTATGGTCAGATCAGCGACGCGGTCTCTGCCATGCAGTGCGGTGCCACCGACTATATGGTGAAGCCTTTCGAACCACAGGTGCTGGTGGAAGCTGTAAACCGTATCGTGGGCGGGGTTCGCAGCCGGAGTGGCGCTCAACCGGTCGCCGAGGATCCGGTCAGCAAGCGGATGTTCCAGCTGGCCACCAAGGTGGCGGGCAGCGATTCCACGGTGATGATTTCCGGGGAAAGCGGTACCGGTAAGGAAGTGCTGGCCCGTTACATCCATGACCAGTCCCCCCGCGCCGATCAGCCGTTTGTGGCAATCAATTGCGCGGCCATTCCGGAGAATATGCTGGAAGCCATTCTGTTTGGTCATGAAAAGGGCGCCTTCACGGGCGCGGTTGCCTCGGCACCGGGCAAGTTCGAGCAGGCCAACGGCGGTACCCTTCTTCTGGACGAGATTTCCGAAATGGATCCCGGACTGCAGTCCAAGCTGCTGCGGGTTCTGCAGGAGCGGGAAGTGGAGCGCGTTGGCGGTCGCAAGACGATTGCACTGGATGTTCGGGTGCTGGCAACCACCAACCGGGACCTGGCCGACTATGTGCGGGAGGGCAAGTTTCGCGAGGATCTGTACTACCGCCTCACCGTCTTTCCGATGCACTGGCAACCTCTGCGGGAACGGCCGCTGGATATCATGCCCCTGGCCAATGCCCTGTTGAAAAAGCACTGCCGAAAGATGAAGCTGACCGGCATCACCTTTGCGCCCGATGCCCGTGCCGCCCTGCAGAATCACCCCTGGCCGGGTAATGTGCGGGAGCTGGACAATGCGGTTCAGCGAGCTCTGGTGTTGCATCAGGGCAATGTGATCCACGAGGGGGATCTTTGCCTGGAGCTGGGCATTACTGGCCGGGTGGATGGACGCCCTGGTATGGCGATGGGGCAGGCGCTGTCTGCCCCGGTATCAGTATCGACGCCTGTTGAGCATGACATTCAGGCTGGCGGGCAGAATGAAGTTGTGGCCCCGCGGGCAGAAGAATCCGCCTCGCTTGGCGATGATCTGCGGCAGCGGGAGTTCCGTATTATCATTGACACGCTGCGAAACGCCCGCGGTCGTCGCAACAAGGCGGCGGAGCAGCTTGGTATCAGCCCTCGCACCTTGCGCTACAAGCTGGCGCAGATGCGTGATGCCGGTATCGATCTGGATGCGGAGCTGGCGGCGGCCTGATCCAATCCCTGTTGTACGCATGATGCGTCTCCTTCGTTCGGCACCTTCGGGTGCCTTTTTTTATGATCCGCCTCGCATCCGGCTGCTCCCTGCCTGGCACCCGTATACGTCAAAACTCCGTCGCGTGTTGCAGGTGACGGCCCCTTTAATTGTTTAATAGTATGAAAATAAAGCGTTATTTCATCATGGCCCGGTCATTGCTTGTCATGACTTAACTTTATGAACAACAGGCAAGATTGTCGTCACTATCGGCGATCCGGAGGCAAACCATGGTTCAGCGTGCCGACATCAACAGTGTACTCTCGGACATTCGCTCTCTGCGCTCGCAAATGCTGCAGAACCAGCGCATCGAGCAGGACCAGAATGTACGGGGCAAGGTGGATGCACCCCGTTCCGTGGACCAGGTGCAGGAGACGCCTTCCTTTGGCGATATGCTCAGTCGTGCGGTGGATTCGGTGAATGATCTGCAGCAGACTTCCGGCAACATGAAGACCGCCTACGAGATGGGGGATCCAAATGTGGATATTACCCGCGTAATGATCGCCTCCGAAAAAGCCTCTGTGTCCTTCGAAGCTCTCAGCCAGGTACGTAACCGGGTGGTCAAAGCCTACGAAGACATCATGAATATGCCGATCTGATAGCGGAGCTGAACAATGGCAAGCGTACCTGCAGAAGCAACCAGCGATAATATGCCGGCCGCGCCTGATAGCGGCTCCGAAACCGGTACTCAGGAAAGCCGCAGCGACCTGCTGTTCGGCTTTAACCGCCTCAACATTCTGCGTCAGATGGGCCTGATGGTGGGGCTGGCTGCCAGTGTGGCTCTCGGCGTGGCGGTGGTGCTGTGGGCCCAGGAGCCGAATTACCAGCCGGTGGTCGGGGATTTGTCCTCCTACAACCCTGCAGATGTTACAACCATCCTGGAGCGCAATGGTATTCCGTACCGGATGGAGCCGCGTACCGGGGCGCTGCTGGTGCCTTCCGGGCAGGTCTATGATGCACGCCTGAAGCTTGCTGCCGAAGGCGTGACTGACCAGAAGACCATGGGCTATGAGATTCTGGACCAGGAGCAGGGGCTGGGCACCTCCCAGTTCATGGAGACCATTTCCTACCGGCGCGGCCTGGAAGGTGAGCTGGCCAGAACCATCAGCAGCCTCCGGTCTGTCAGAGGTGCCCGTGTGCACCTGGCGATTCCGCAGCGTTCCGTGTTTATCCGCGATTCAAGAACTCCCACCGCCTCTGTCTTTCTTGAGGTGCTGGCCGGGCGCCGGCTGGAACAGGAGCAGATTGCTTCCATCATCAACCTGGTGGCAGGCAGTATTCCGGAGCTTACCAAGGACAACGTGACTGTGGTCGATCAGAGCGGCAACCTGCTGACCGGTCAGGAAGAGGACTCCAATGCCCAAAAAATCGAGGACCAGTACCAGTATACCGGCAAGATGGAAGAGCGGCTGACCCGCCGGGTGGCCTCTATGATCGATCCGATTATCGGTGATGGCCGCTTCCGCGCTGAAGTGACCGCAGATCTGGACTTTTCTGCGGTCGAGCGGGCTGAAGAACTGTTTAATCCGGAACAAAGGGCGGTACGCAGCGAGCGGAAACTCAGTGAACGTCGTGCCGCAAGTTCTGCCGGCGGGGTGCCCGGCGCACTGTCAAACCAGCCTCCGGGACAAACCGGGGTTCCGGAGCAGGTGCAACAGGGCGCTGACGGTGCTCCGGCGGCACCGCCGGTCAATGTGCGGGAAGAAGCGACCCGCAATTATGAAATGGACCGCACGGTCAGTTACACCCGCCAGGAACAGGGCGCCATCAAACGCCTGACCGTTGCGGTTGCAGTGGATGATCGCAAGGTGGTTGATCCCCAGTCCGGGGCAGTCAGCTACGAGCCCTGGAGCGAGGAGGAGCTCCGCCGGCTCGCCATGCTGGTTCGTGATGCTGTGGGATACTCTGCTGCCCGGGGTGATAGTGTGACGGTCATGAATACCGCCTTCGCCCAGGAGCAACCGGTGGAGTTTGAGCCGCCGGCATTCTGGGAGCAGCCCTGGTTCTGGGATCTGATGAAGCAGGTACTGGCCGGGCTGGTGATTCTGGTGCTGGTGCTGGGCCTGTTGCGTCCCACTTTGAAGTCCCTGTCCGGCGGCGGTCGTAACGGCCGGGAGGGTGCAGGTGGGGAGGGTGATTCTGAAGGTCTCGCCGGTCTCGAAGGTGGCGATGCCCTGAGGAATGCCGTGGCCGGTCAGGATGACCTGCTTTTGCCGGGGGCCACAGACAGCTATGATAGGGAACTGAATGCACTGAAAGGCCTGATAGCTGAAGACCCGGCCAGGGTTGCACAGGTCATGCGGCAGTGGGTGAACGTCGATGAGTGAGAACGGTCAGCAGGCTGAGGCCCGCAAACTGCAGCGCAAGATTCCCCGGGTGGAGCAGGCGGCGATTCTGCTGATGTCCCTGGGCGAGGCCGATGCCGCGGAAGTCCTGAAACACATGGGCCCAAAGGAGGTTCAGCGTGTCGGCGTGGCCATGGCCCAGATGAAGGATGTCAGCAAGGAAGATGTGACCTATGTGCTGAACGAATTTGTCGAGGCCGTTGGCGGCCAGACCGGTCTGGGCGTAGGTAATGACGAATATATCCGCGCCATGCTCACCCAGGCACTCGGAGATGACAAGGCCAACAGCCTGATTGACCGGATCCTGATCGGCGGCAACACCACCGGTCTGGATACCCTGAAATGGATGGAGCCCAGAGCGGTGGGCGACATCATCCGCTATGAGCACCCGCAGATTCAGGCCATCGTTATTTCCTATCTGGACCCGGACCAGGCATCGGAAATCCTGGCAACCCTGGATGAAAAGGTGCGTCTGGATGTGATGATGCGGGTGGCTTCCCTCGAAAGTATCCAGCCTCAGGCACTGCAGGAACTTAACGACATTCTTGAGAAACAGTTCTCCGGCGGTTCCGCGGCTCAGACCAGTCGCATCGGCGGCGTCAAGCGGGCGGCGGATATCATGAATTTCATGGACCGCAGCATTGAGGGTTCTCTGATGGATTCCATCAAGGACATGGACCCGGATCTTGCGTCTACCATCGAAGACCTGATGTTCGTCTTCGACAATCTCAAGGATATTGACGACAGGGGCATCCAGGCGCTGCTGAGGGAGGTATCTTCCGAGGTACTGGTGGTTGCCCTCAAAGGCGCAGACGACGCGGTTCAGGAGAAGATTTTCAAGAACATGTCCAAGCGTGCCGCCGAATTGCTGCAGGATGACCTGGAAGCCAAGGGGCCCGTGCGGGTCAGCGAAGTGGAAGCGGCCCAGAAAGATATCATCACCATTGCCCGGCGCATGGCCGAAGCTGGTGAGATTGCCCTCGGCGGCTCCGGCGAAGAAATGGTGTGATGAAAGGTCCTGGCAAGCAACGCAACTATATCCCCCGCGAAGAGCTCACCGCCTACGAGCGCTGGGAGTTGCCGCTGCTTGACGAGCAGGGTAACGAAGTGGCCGTGGAAGAGGAAGTCCGGCCACTGACGGCGGCAGATATCGAGGCGATCCGGGAATCCGCGAAGCAGGACGGTTTCAGCGAAGGCCGGGAGGCCGGCTATCGCGAGGGCCACCAGGAAGGCCAGAAGCAGGGCCATAACGAGGCTTACCAGGCGGGGCTGAAGGAAGGTCGGGAGGCAGGCCGGCAACAGGGTCTGGATGAAACCCGCAGCGAAGTAAACAGCAAGCTGGACCGGCTGGAGCATCTGCTGGGCGAATTATTGCTGCCGGTACAGCGCCATCAGGACGAACTGGAAACTGCGTTGGTCAATCTCACCACCGTGCTGTCCCGGGCAGTGATCTTCCGAGAGCTGAGCCTGGATTCCTCCCACATTGGCCAACTGGTCAGCCGTGCCATGAGCAGCCTGCCATCCACCGCCGACAACGTCCGCATTCGCATTAACCCGGCGGATGCCGAGTGGGTGCGGGAAGTGGCCGGCCGGTTCGAGGCGGAGGCCTCGGTATTGGAAGACGATTCTGTACTGAAGGGCGGCTGCCGGCTGGAAACCCGCCATAGCCTGGTGGATTACACCGTTGAGAAACGCTTCCAGAAGGCGGTGCAGAGTATGCTGGATCAGCCCCTGGGCAATGAACAGCAGGGTGAAAGCGCCGAACTGGATGCCATGATGGAAGATCTGACGGATTTCCACGCCGATGTCCTGAAAGAAGATCCGGCATCGGCAGAAACCGACCAGCCCGCTCGTTCGGACCCGTCCCGTGAGGACCCGCGCCCCACGGACCAGCAGCAGAGCCGGAGTGATGACGATGACAGCGTCGCTGGCTGAGCGCCTGACCGCCTTGGGCAAATCCCTGGATAAAGAGCCGGAGCCGGAACTCTCCGGCCGACTCACTCGTATGGTCGGTCTTACCCTGGAATGTGTTGGTTGTCCCATGGTGGTGGGGGATCGCTGCGTGATTCAAGGTCTGCATGGTGGCACCGTGGAGGCGGAAGTGGTCGGCTTCGAGGATGACCGCGTTTACCTGATGCCACTGACCGCCATTGAAGGGCTGCGGCCGGGTGCACGTGTGGTGCCCCTGTCCGCTACCAGCCGGGTACCGGTGGGTCCGCAATTGCTGGGCCGGGTGGTGGATGGCAGTGGCGAGCCTCTGGATGGCAAGGGGCCGTTGCAGGCGGAAAGCCGGGTTTCCCTCAGCGGTGAAATCATCAACCCCCTCAATCGCGCCCCCGTCCGGCAGTCAATGGATGTGGGGATTCGCGCTATCAATGCCCTGCTGACGGTAGGCCAGGGGCAGCGCCTGGGCCTGTTTGCCGGCAGTGGTGTGGGCAAGAGTATGCTGCTGGGCATGATGACCCGTTTTACCGATGCGGATATCACCGTTGTAGGCCTGATTGGTGAACGGGGCCGGGAGGTGAAGGAATTTATCGACGATATCCTGGGCGAGGAAGGGCTCACCCGGTCTGTCGTGGTAGCATCCCCGGCGGACGATTCTCCCCTGATGCGCCTGCGGGCTGCCATGCTGACCACACGTATTGCCGAGTATTACCGGGACCAGGGCAAGCGGGTGTTACTGCTGATGGATTCCCTGACCCGCTACGCCCAGGCACAGCGGGAAATCGCTCTGGCTGTGGGTGAGCCGCCAGCGACCAAAGGTTACCCCCCGTCCGTCTTCGCCAAACTTCCCCAACTGGTTGAGCGTACCGGCAATGGCCGTCCCGGGGGCGGTTCCATTACTGCATTTTACACGGTGTTGACGGAGGGCGATGACCAGCAGGACCCCATTGCCGATGCGGCGAGGGCGATTCTGGATGGCCACATTGTGTTGTCCCGCTCTCTGGCGGAAGAGGGCCACTACCCGGCCATTGATGTGGAAGCCTCCATTAGCCGGGTCATGCCCCAGGTCACCGGTCGCGACCATCTGGCCCGCGCCCAGCGCTTCAAACAGGTTTACTCCCGCTACCAGCAGGCCCGGGATCTGATCAGTGTTGGTGCCTATGTGAAAGGCTCTGATCCGGAAACCGATTTTGCCATTGCCCATATCGGGCCGATGCGCCAGTTTCTGCGCCAGGGGCTGGATGAGAGTGCGCCACTGGCTGACAGTATCGAGCAGTTAATGTCATTACTCCCGGGTGCTGCGGATAACCAGAAAAGCGATGATGCCGGCCAGAGTGCCGCGAGGGGTAACCGTTGATGTTGCGTTCGGAACGCCTTTCGGTGGTTCTCACCCTGGAGCAGCGCAAGGAAAAGGAAGCTCTGGAGCGGATGGCAGAGGCACAGCGCTCGGTGGAGGAGCAACAGGCGCAGATCCGGCAGCTGCAGCAATACCAGCAGGAATATAACCAGCAGATCCGCAGCAGTCAGCAGGGGGTGGTGCCGGTGGCCCGTCTGCAGGGCTGGCAGGCATTCATCGCCCAGCTGGATCAGTTGATCCGGCAGCAGGAACACCAGCTTACCATTGTCGGGCAGCAACTCGCCGAGCGTCGCCGGATCTGGCAACAGGCGTGGGAGCGTCGCCGGGGTATGGAGAAGTACATTGAAACCTGCCGTCGGCAGGAGCAGCGGGAACAGGATCTGCGGGAACAGAAAGCGGCAGATGAGGCGGCTGGCCGCGCCTTTTCCCGCCGGCAGCGCCAGTAAGTTTCGCCGCGCCAAGTGGCTTCCGGTGCATTGCCGATAACCTCCGCTGACAGTGTAGACAACAACGGCAGGTGCAAAAGTCCTCGTCTGAACTATGCTTAGGGTCTGGACAGACTGACAGGCAACAGGCGTATCTGCGGAGGATTCCCAATGCCGATAGAGACCCATCGTAGCGAGGATGGCCGGGTGCTGACCATCCGGATAGAAGGGCGTTTTGATTTCAGTTCCCACCAGGCATTCCGGGATGCCTATGAGCACGCCGAGCCGGGTGTGGCGCAATACATAGTGGACCTGTCTGACACCACCTATCTGGACAGTTCCGCCCTGGGTATGTTGTTGTTGCTCAGGGATTATGCGGGAGGCGACGGCTCGTCCATCCGTATCTGTAACTGCAGCGGGGATGTGCGACGTATCCTCAGCATTTCCAACTTTGAACAGCTCTTTGATATTGATTGACATCCGTTGAACAGGGAGGGTCCGGCCTTGCAAACATCCCTTCCGCAAACCGCCTCGCTGAGAATACTCATCGCCGAGGACAGCGACAGTGACCGGCTGATACTGACCCGACTGGTCAGTCGGCTGGGGCATCAGGTGATCGAGGCCACTGACGGTGCCGAAGCGGTGCGGCGGTTCCGGGAAGCTAAGCCCGACCTGGTTCTGCTGGACGCCCTGATGCCCCGTATGGATGGCATGGAGTGTGCCCGGCAGATCAAGGCGCTGGCGGGTGACGAGTTGGTGCCTGTGATATTTCTCACGTCCCTGACCGATGCCGGATCACTGGCGGACTGCCTGGATGCAGGCGGCGACGATTTTATTGCCAAGCCCTACAACCGGGTAATACTGGCGGCCAAGATCCAGGCATTCAATCGCATGCGGGTCATGCATCGGACCCTGACCCAGCAGCGTGACAACATTCGGGCCCGTAACGAACAATTGCTGGATGAGCAGTCCATTGCCAAGCGGGTATTCGACAACGTGGCCCATACCGGCTGTCTGGATGCTCCCCATATCCGCTATTACGCATCCCCCATGTCCATTTTTAATGGCGACATCCTGTTTGCGTGCCCGCGGCCGGCCGGTGGCATGCATATTCTGATCGGCGATTTTACTGGTCACGGCCTGCCGGCGGCGATCGGGGCCATGCCGGTGGCGGAAATTTTCTACGGAATGACCACCAAGGGGTTTGCCGCCAGTGAGGTGCTGCAGGAAATCAACCAGAAACTGCGCCGGATCCTGCCCACCGGCATGTTCTGCTGTGCTGCCATGGTGGAGGCGGACTTCCACCTCGGGCAGGTGGGTATCTGGAACGGTGGCCTGCCGGACGGCTTTTTGCTCCGGCGCGCCGGCGGCAAGACGGTGGTGCATTCCACCCACCTGCCGCTGGGGGTGCTGGACCCGGATCACTTCGATGCCACCCTGGTGTATCACATGGCAGAACCCGGGGATTCACTGCTGTTGATGACAGATGGTGTGCTTGAGGCTTCGGGTGCAGACGATATCATGCTGGGTGAAGAGGGGGTGCGCAGTGCCGTGAGCGCCTGGGGTTCTGGTGCCGGGGTGGTGGAGCATCTGGTCGATCGGGTAAGGGAGCATACGAATCGACAGCCGGACAAAGATGACATGACACTTATTGCCCTGGAGATTGTGGAAGAGCAGGAGGACACTGGTTTCGCTGCTACACTTGGGCAGTCTGCACTGCAGGGACCGGTGCAGTGGGCCTGCAGCTACGAAATCTCCGGCCCCACCCTGGGACGTTTCAGCCCTTTGCCACTGTTACTCCATGTCTGTACTCAGGTATCAGGGTTGCGAAGGTGCAGCGGAGCAATCTACACCATGCTGGCGGAGCTCTATAACAACGCGCTGGAACACGGTGTGCTCCGGCTGCCGTCAGAATGGAAGGCGTCTGCGGGGGGATTCGCCCGTTACTATCTGGAGCGGCAGAGGCGGCTCTGCAGTGTGGAGGACCACTTTATCCGTTTCGAGCTGCGGCACAGACAGACGGATAGCGGGGGTGAACTGACCATTACTTGCGAGGATAGCGGAGAGGGGTTTGATCCTGCTCAGACCGGCCCCCACAAAGAAGATGGAGCTTGTTATGCCGGTCGGGGCCTGATGTTGCTGCAGGAGCTGGCCGACGAAATGACCATAAACATGCCCGGCAACCGGGTAGAAGTTGTTTATCACTGGCAGGCCACCTGATTGGCAGAGGCTGGCCCGGATTATTCAGGGGGAAGTCATGAGCGAGAAGAAGCCGCACCTTGATGAAGAAGCACTGGCGGAGCTCAGGGATGTGATGGAAGACGAGTTTCCTGTGCTGATTGAAACCTACATCAACGACTCCCGGGAGCGCATCAGCGCCTTGCAGGAAGCCATCGGGTCCGGCGATGCGGAAGAGTGCTGCAAGACCGCCCACAGTTTCAAGGGTAGCTCTATCAATATCGGAGCCCCCCGGCTGGGGGACATCTGTTTCAGCACGGAACAGGCCGCCCGCGCGTCCCGGATGTCAGATTGCGCGAACTACCTGTCTGAAATTGAAGAAGAATTCCGGACAGTCCGGGAGTTGTTCCGTGACCGTTTCGGTGCCGGGGACTAGGCCCTTCAGCTATTCTGGCATTGCTTTTGCTGAGTACTCAGGAAACCAGAACTCATCCCGAAAAGCGGCAAGAGGTTGCCATGAACCAGATGCTGTTACCCCAGACTTCTCCTTCCAGCGAGCCCGGCCACCTGTCGAAGCAACCGGACAGGGCCAAATCCGGCAACAGCCAGTTTGATGAAGTGTCCCGGGCGGAGGAGAAGCGCCTGGCCCGCAAACAGGCAGACCGCCAGCAAGGCCAGAAAGGCCAGAAAGAAAGTGCCCGGCCGGCAGAACAGGGCAGCGCGCAGAAAACCGAAAACGCATCTGGACGGCCTGCCGGGAATGATCGTTCAGAAGCGACCGATGCAGTATCCCGCAAGGACACAGACGACACCGATGCGCCCGAACAGCAACCAACGGCTCAGGTCACTGAACTGCAAACGACTGAACTGGCAGAACAGCCCTTGTTGTTCTCCTTCGGCTTGCCCCAGCCGCTTTCCGGCAAGGGCCCGACAGATGCGCCTTCCGGAGAAGGAATTCCCGCCACCGGGAACCTGTTGCCCGGTGCCCGGTTGGGGAGCATGGGCGAGGGGGACAATGGCATGGTCAAGAGCATGTTAATGACGGCCCTGGGCAAAACCGACGAAGCGCCCGGCAAGACCGCCTCCCTCCAGTTTGCAGACCTGATGCCGGCCCAGGGTGAGCAGGCACTTTCGCGTATTCCTGACCCTTCCGCCCTGGTCAGCGGCCAGCGACTGAATGCTGCACCGGATTTGTCGCCGCAGCAACAAACGGCCCTGAACGGCCGTATGCCTGGTGAACCCGTCCCTCTGAAGGGGTATGCCACGTCGGTGGAGGTTCCGGTGGGGCAGGCGGAATGGGGCGACAAGGTGATGGGCAAGCTCACCTGGCTGACCGCCAATAAAATGTCTGTCGCAGAAATACACCTGACACCGCCGGATATGGGGCCGATGGAAGTCCGTGTTCAGGTGCACCAGGACCAGACATCCATTACTGTCCACGCGGCCAACCCGGTGGTGCGGGATCAGCTGGAATTACACAGTCACCGGTTGCGGGACATGTTGGGGGAGCAGGGTCTGAATCTGGAGAAATTCGATGTGGCGGATTCGTCGCAGCAGCAGACCGGTGAGCAGGCCTCGTCCGGTGAGGATTCGGGCGCTTCCGGTGAACATGACGCCCGCCGTGCGTCGCTCGATACGGAGCCGGGTACTGACGAGGTGATGGCGGTCGATCTGACCTACAAGGGCGAAGTGGATATTTTCGCCTGATTCATTTTACGGGGAACCCATTCGCCGCAGGTTCCTTTTGCCCAACCCCCTCTCGACAGCTAAACTGCTGTTCGTAGCAGAGGGGGGCATTTTCTGGCCTGCCCTTTGCTTTATCTCTTCCAGCAACCGTTTTCTGACGAAAACCTGACAGATGTGACCTATGGCGGAAAACAAGGCCCCCGAGGCCGAAAAACCGGAAAAGGCAGTGAAAGGCAAAGTGAAAATGATCATCCTGCTGGTGGTGATCGTGATTCTGGCGGTCGGATTGTCGGTGGCAGGCACCCTCTGGTTCCTGGGCAACAGGGGGGCTGATACTGGAGAAGAAGCGGCAGCCAGCGAACCGGAATTTGTACCCAGTCAGTATCTGGTGCTGGAGAAATCCCTGACCACTACCGTGCCCGCGCAGGACCGCCAGCGCTATGCGCAGATCTATGTCGCACTGGAGGCCCGGGATGCCGAAGCACTGTCGGCAGCGGAGCTGCACATGCCACTGCTGCGCAGCAGGCTTATCAGTACCATCAGCAACAGTGACTTTGCCAGGCTGAGAACCCCGGAGGGGCGTGGTGAGCTGGTGAATGACATGCTTGCAGCCGTTAACCAGGCGCTGGAGGCAGAAGGCAGCCCGCCGGTGGAAGCGGTATTGTTGCGGAACTTTGTATTGCAATAAGGCCCGGTGTTAACAGGCCATTCTTGGGCAGGACATGCTATGCAGGATTTACTTTCA
This sequence comes from Marinobacter sp., assembly GCA_014359475.1. Classification (GTDB taxonomy): domain Bacteria; phylum Pseudomonadota; class Gammaproteobacteria; order Pseudomonadales; family Oleiphilaceae; genus Marinobacter. The sequence continues at coordinate 65,050 of JACIZI010000006.1, forward strand.
CAGGATGAAATCGATGCGCTACTCCACGGGGTGGATGATGGCGATATTGATACCTATGAAGAAAGCGGCGAGGCCGGAGTCAAGCCCTACGACCTGGCCAGCCAGGACCGGATTGTCCGTGGCCGGATGCCCACCCTGGAGATGATCAACGAGCGTTTTGCCCGCTATACCCGAATCAGCCTGTTCAACCTGATGCGCCGCAATGCCGATGTGTCGACAGGCGGTGTACAGATCATGAAATTCGGTGAGTACATTCACACTCTCTACGTTCCCACCAGCCTTAATCTTTGCAAGATCCGCCCGCTGCGCGGCACCTCCCTGTTCGTGCTGGATGCCAGGCTGGTGTTCAAACTGGTGGACAACTTTTTCGGCGGGGAGGGGCGCCATGCCAAGATCGAAGGTCGGGAGTTCACCCCGACCGAAACCCGTATTGTCCAGATGGTGCTGGATCAGGTCTTCCACGACATGCGCGAAGCCTGGAATGCGGTACTCAAGGTGGATTTCGAATACCTGAGTTCTGAAGTCAACCCGGCCATGGCGAATATCGTCAGCCCGTCCGAAGTGGTGGTGGTCAGCACCTTCCATATTGAATTGGACGGTGGCGGTGGCGAGCTGCATATGGCCATTCCCTATTCCATGATCGAGCCGATCCGGGATGTTCTGGATGCCGGGGTACAGAGTGATATCGACGATGTGGACGAGCGCTGGGTCGGTGCCTTGCAGGAGGATATAAAGGATGTAAGGGTGCCCATCAATTCCACCGTTTGTCGCAAACGGATATCGCTTCGCGAGGTGGCCAGGTTCAAGGCCGGCGACATTATTCCTGTGGAAATGCCGGAGTATCTGACGGTCACCGCAAACGGAATACCCATCTATAAAGCTACCCTGGGAACAAGGGACGATAAACTGGCGTTGAGAATCCATGAGCGGGCCCGGTTGCCCAAAGTCAAGAAACAGTTGAAAGTGGGGCGAAATGATGGCTGAAGACGACAAGAAAGATGAAAAAGAGCTGAGCGAGGACGAGAAACTCGCGGCAGAATGGGAGTCGGCCATGGAAGAGTCCGGCGACGAGCGTGAGGACGAATGGGCAGCGGCCATGGCCGAGGCGGAACAGGAAGAATCTGATTCCGGTGACAAGGTACGGTCGGCGCCGATGGAAGAGTTCAGCGAAGACGAGGGTATGCACGCCAAAGGAATCGAACAGGGGCAGGGGCCGCCACCGGATCTGGATGTGATTCTGGACATTCCGGTGACTATCTCCATGGAGGTGGGCAATACCCAGATCCCCATCCGCAACCTGCTGCAGCTTAACCAGGGGTCGGTGATCGAGTTGGATCGCCTGGCGGGCGAGCCCCTGGATGTTCTGGTCAACGGTACCCTGATCGCCCACGGCGAGGTGGTGATGGTGAACGAAAAGTTCGGCATCCGCCTGACCGATGTGATCAGTCCCGGGGAGCGGATCAAACGGTTGCAGCAGGGGTAACATGGATTCACTGGCCACCCTGCTCAGTCTTGGTGTCGGCCTGGTTGCCGTTATTGCGGTGATCTTCGGCTGCGCCTGGTTTATTCGCCGCATGACCGGCCTCACCGGTATGAACAACCGGGCCATGAAACTCGTCTCGGTCATGGCCATTGGCACCCGGGAACGCGTGGCCCTGATGGACGTGGGGGGCAAGCAGATTCTGCTGGGGGTGACCCCGTCATCCATCCGCACCCTGCATGTCTTTGATGAGCCGGTGGTCACACCGGAGGTGCCGCAGAGCAGTGAGTTCGCCCGGCGCCTGCAGGAAATGCTGCGCAAGTCTCCGGGTCGTCCGGCTGCGGGCAGCGGGGTTCCGGAAAATCGGGACCAGCCGCCGTCGGAGGATAGCCGGTGATGCTCAATGTCCGTTGTATGCTGCCTTTCCTTGGCCTGCTGACCGCCGCACTTTTCTCGATGCCGGCGCTGGCGGACCTGCCTGGAATTCCCGCAGTCACTGTCACACCCGGGGAGGGCGAGGGTACTCAGGAATACACCGTGAGCCTGCAGATTCTGGCGCTGATGACCGCGCCGACTTTCTTGCCGGCGATGCTGATGATGATGACGTCATTTACCCGCATCATCATCGTGTTCGCGATACTGCGCCAGGCACTGGGCCTGCAGTCGACGCCGTCCAACCAGATTCTTCTTGGCCTGGCACTGTTTCTCAGTATCTTTATCATGAAGCCGGTGCTGGAAGAGGCCAACCAGGCAGGGTTGCAGCCCTACATGCAGGAGGAAATGACCTCTCTCGAAGCAGTGAAGGCGGCCACTGAGCCGTTCCGGCAGTTCATGATGTCCCAGACCCGGGAAAGCGACCTGGCGCTTTTCATGCGCATTGCCGATGTGCAGTACGAAACCCCGGAGGATGTTTCCTTCTGGGTACTGATGCCTGCCTTCGTCACCAGTGAGCTGAAAACCGCTTTCCAGATAGGCTTTATCCTGTTTATCCCTTTTCTGATCATCGATATGGTCGTGGCCAGTGTGCTGATGGCCATGGGGATGATGATGCTGTCACCGATCATTATCTCGCTGCCGTTCAAGATCATGCTGTTCGTGCTGGTGGATGGCTGGGCCCTGATCATGGGTACCCTGGCGGCCAGTTTCGGTATATAGGAGCAATGCCATGACCCCGGAAACCGTTATCGATATCGTGCGTGAGGCACTCTGGATGATTGTGCTGTTGTCGGCCCTGATCATCGGGCCGGGTCTGGTGATCGGTCTGGTGGTTAGCACCTTTCAGGCCGCTACCCAGATCAACGAGCAGACCCTGAGCTTTCTGCCCCGGTTGCTGATCACCCTCCTCGTCATCATTGTGGCCGGCCCCTGGATGCTGACCCAACTGCTGGACCACACGGAAAGCCTGATCTCCCGCATACCTTATCTGATCGGCTGATGATTCCCTCGGAACTGAGTTCGGACCTGATCGGCCAGTGGGTAGGACAGCATCTCTGGCCGTTGTTCCGGCTCGCCAGTTTCATGATGGTGATCCCGGTGATCGGCACCCAGCTGGTCCCTGCCCGTGTGCGTCTGGGGCTGGCCCTGTTGATGACCATACTGGTTGTTCCGATGATCCCTCCGGTACCCGAGGTGGACGCCTTCAGCGCGGACGCAGTGGTGATTACACTGCAGCAGATCCTGATAGGTGTGGGCATGGGCTTTGCACTTACTGCCATGTATCAGTTGTTCGTGGTGGCCGGCCAGATGATTGCCATGCAGATGGGGCTGGGGTTTGCGTCCATGGTGGACCCCGCCAATGGGGTGAATGTGCCGGTATTATCCCAGATCTACACCATCACCGTGACCCTGCTGTACCTGGCCATGAACGGCCATCTGGTGGCTTTCGAGGTGTTCATCGAAAGCTTCCGCACCATGCCCATCGGGCTGGAGGGTTTGGGGCAGGAGGGGGTCTGGGCGCTGGCCCACCGCATTAGCTGGATGTTTGCGTCGGCCTTCCTGTTGGCGATACCGGCGGTGACCGCCGTGTTCATCGTCAATATCTCCTTTGGTGTCATGACCCGGGCGGCTCCGCAGATGAACATCTTCGCCCTGGGCTTTCCGATTGGCCTGATTTTTGGATTGTTTGCAGTATGGGTTCTGCACGCCAATTTTCTGCCGCACTTTGAGCAGTACAGTCGTGAAACCTTCCAGTTCATGCGAAACCTTCAGGGCCAGCCCTGAACTCTTCCGCACACTGACGGAGCCACGCCATGGCTGAAGAGAATGACAACAGTCAGGAAAAAACCGAAGAGCCGACACCCCGCCGACTTGAAAAAGCCCGGGAAGATGGCCAGACCGCCCGCTCCAAGGAGCTGGCGACCATGGCCGTACTGATTGCCGGAGCCGTCGGACTGCTGGTGTTCGGAGCATTTATCGGCCAGTCCCTGATCCGGGTGATGCGGGACAGCTTCGTTCTGGAGCGCCGGGATATCTTCGACACCACCCAGATGAGCCTGCATCTGGGCGCCGCCGCCCAGGAAGCCGCTCTGGCGCTCATGCCGTTGATGATTGTTCTGTTGATCGCCGCCATTGCCGGCTCCATCGGCATCGGCGGCCTGCTGTTCAGCGGCAAGGCCATTGCCCCCAAACTCAACCGCATGGATCCCGTCAAGGGACTGGGGCGCATGTTCTCCATGCGCTCACTGATCGAGCTGGTCAAGGCCATCGCCAAGGTGGGCCTGGTTCTGACTATCGCCATCATCATCCTCAACCTGCGTACCGAGGACCTGCTGAGCATCGCTGAAGAACCCCTGCTGCCGGCCATGGCCCACGTACTCTGGACCATGGGCTGGAGCTTCTTCCTGCTGGCCTGCGCCACCATCGTGATTGCGGCCATCGATGTGCCATTCCAGATCTACGATCACCAGAAAAAGCTGCGTATGACCAAGCAGGAGGTCAAGGATGAGTACAAGGACACCGAGGGTAAACCGGAAGTCAAGGGCAAGATCCGTCAACTGCAAAGGGAAATGGCCCAGCGCCGCATGATGCAGGAGGTCCCCGGCGCAGACGTGGTCATTACCAACCCGACTCATTATGCGGTGGCGCTGAAGTACGACCAGAAACGTATGGCGGCTCCGGTGGTGGTGGCCAAGGGGTCGGACGAAACCGCCTTCAAGATCATGGAGATTGCCCGGGAGCACAAGGTGGAGCTGCTGCGCACGCCGCCGTTGACCCGGGCGGTGTATCACAACACCAAACTGGGGGAGGAGATTCCCGATGGCCTTTACATGGCCATTGCCCAGGTTCTGGCGTATGTGTTCCAGCTTCGCCAGTATCGCCGGGGGCGTGGTGACAAGCCAGGCATGCCCGACTTTCCGATTCCTTCTGATTTGCGGCGGGATCTTTGAGTTTGTTTGTAGCCTGCGTGGTGTGGTGCCAGAGCGGCGGGTTGGGATCCCTTTTCGGGACACGCCCGTGAACCCGTCCCTGGGGGGCTCGTATCGCGCCGTCCCTGGCGCTCCACGGTCCCGAAAAGGGATCCCAACCCGCCGCTTGTGAGCTTCACGGATATCGCCCGCGGTTAAAACCTTCAGGTGTTTCCTCGAATGTTAAACGGGAAATTCTGCGAATTACCTGATTATGGAATGCCGAGCTTAGTCGAGATCAACAAGCTGTTTTATCCAGCGCTCGTCATATGCGACATCACGATGGTTTCCCCCGCCCCGGCTCCAGGCACAAACTCGCAGGCTAAACCGCAGCCAAACCAGAACAACCAGTCAGCAGGCAGCCTCAATAACCCGAATCATCGGATCGCTGCGACTCTCGGGAATCGGCAGAACGCCGTAGAAGGACTCCGGATTGTGTACCTTAACGGCTGCAAAGCCACAGCCGGAGAGGTGCTCCCGGGCTTGTTCGTCGCCGTCGAAGTGGAAGGAAACCTGCGCCCGGGTGGCGGTGCCCAGCAGGCCACCGAGGGTTTTCAGGGGGACTCGCAGCAGGGGCTGTTTCGGCATCATGTAGGTTTCCGACAGGTAGGCGGAGCCGGGGCGCTGGTGCAGGGCGGCTGCCAGGCGGGACCAGAAGCCGGAGATGGTGTCCAGGTGGAAGTAGGCGGTCAGACCCTCGGTGATGACCAGAATCGGTTCCTGGTTGTCGAAGACCCGGTCGATGACCTGTTCCAGCTGTAATTCGCCCTGATCTGCAAGAATGTCAATGGGCGTTACCTGATGGTGTTGTCCCAGCCGGCCGGCGGCCATGAGGCTGGCGGCCTTGCGTTTGGCCATGCCAGGCAGATCGGCTTCCACCATATGGATCATGGGGAACTTCTCCCGTAACCGGATACCCCGTGGAGACATGCCGCAGGCGATTTCCAGCACCTGGGTGATGCCGTTTTCGGTGATTTGCTTTTCGATCAGATGGTCAATGACCAGGTGGCGTTGCAGCAGAAAGGTGCGGATGTTGCCACCGATGACCGCCTTGCTGACTGCCTCAAAGGGAGTCATCAGCTGATAGAGCAGTTTCCCCTGGCCGGTCGCCAGCAGATCATCGGATAAACCGTAACGGTGCCAGACGGCACCAGTGTAAAGGGCGGTGAAGCTGATGCCCGAGCTGTCAATTGGTTTTTTTGTTGTCGTTGTCATGGATAGCGTTTCCCCAGGCTTCCCGTTCACCGGGCAGGATCAGGTTCAGTACAATGGCAACGACACCGCTCAGGGCGATACCTTCCAGGTTGCCCAGTGCCATGCCGCCAATACCGAATACGAGTGTAACACCAACAATTACAAGATTGCGCGCCTCGGACAGATCCACCTGGTGGCGAATCAGGGCGTTCAGGCCCACCACGGCAATAGAGCCGAACAGCAGGCAGAGGATGCCGCCCATGACCGGTAGCGGGATGGTCTGCAGGGCTGCGCCGAACTTGCCGATAAACGCCAGTACAATCGCAACAGATGCAGCCCATACCATGATGCGGGGGTTGAAGTTGCGGGTCAGTACCACAGCACCGGTTACTTCCGAGTAGGTGGTGTTAGGCGGGCCCCCGAAGGCGGCGGCAGCGCTGGTGGCCAGGCCGTCACCCAGCAGGGTGCGATGCAGACCCGGTTTTGCGAAGTAGTTCTTGCGGGTGACGGTGCCGATCGCCAGGATGTCGCCGATGTGCTCTATGGCGGGGGCGATGGCCACCGGAATCATGAACAGAATGGCGTTCATACTGAAGCTCGGAGCCGTAAAGTCCGGGACGGCAAACCAGGCCGCTGTGCGGATCGGATTCAGGTCAATCAGGCTGGTGCCCAGGAAAACGTCACTTATGGCGGACAGGGCGTAGCCCACGATAATGCCCGCCATGATCGGGATCAGGCGAAAGATGCCCTGCGCCCAGACAGCGGTCATCACGGTTACTGCCAGGGAGATCATGGCGATCCAGATGGCACTGGTATAGGGAACCAGCTGGGCACTGCCGTCACCTGCACGGCCCGACGCCATGTTTACCGCGACCGGAGCCAGCCCCAGGCCGATCACCATGATAACCGGCCCGATCACCACGGGCGGCAGGAAACGGGTGATGAAGCCGCTGCCCCGCAGGCGCACTACACCGCTCAGCATGATGTAGAGGATGCCGGCCGCCATCAGGCCACCCAGGGTTTCGGCAATGCCGAACCGTTCGGTGGAGGCCAGTATCGGGGCGATAAAGGCAAAGGACGAGGCCAGGAAGATGGGAATCTGCCCGCCGGTCACAATATGGAAAATCAGGGTGCCGATACCGGCGGTAAAGAGCGCAACGTTGGGGTCCAGGCCGGTGATGAGGGGCATCAGTACCAGTGCGCCGAACGCCACCAGTAGCATCTGTGAGCCTGCGATGGCCTGTTTCCAGGCCGGGTCCCGGGTATGATCCTGCATCTTATTCGTCCTTCTGCTTGGTCCCGAAAATTTTGTCACCTGCATCGCCCAGGCCGGGCAGGATGTAGCCTTTGTCGTTCAGACGATCGTCGATTGAAGCAGTGTAGATTGACACGTCCGGGTGTTTTTCGAGCACCTTCTCGATACCTTCCGGCGCAGCCACCAGCACCAGGGCGCGGATTTCGGTGCTGCCCGCTTTCTTGAGCAGGTCGACGGTGGCGATCAGCGAGCCGCCGGTGGCGAGCATGGGGTCGACGATCATCGCCATGCGCTGGTCCAGTTCGCCCACCAGTTTTTCCAGATAGGTGCTGGCTTCCAGGGTTTCCTCATTACGTACCTGACCCACCACGCTGACCCGGGCACCGGGAATCAGAGTCAGCACGCCGTCAAGCATGCCCAGACCCGCCCGCAGGATTGGCACGATAGTGACCTTCTTGCCGTGAATTTGCTCGATGGTCACCGGGCCGGCCCAGCCTTCGATGGTCTTCGGCTTCAGGGTGAAATCCTTGGTGGCCTCGTAGGTCAGCAGGGCTCCGACTTCCTGAGCCAGCTCACGGAAATTCTTGGTGCTGATATCAGCCCGGCGCATCAGGCCGAGCTTGTGCTGGATCAGGGGGTGCTTTACTTCGTGGACAGGCATGGTGGTCACCTTTGTCTGTATCAGGGAGCGTATCTTTTTGAGCGCGGACCAATGACCGGCACGTTTGCGCAAGGATATCGCATCTGAAGGTGGCCGTCAGGCGTTGGTGCAGGGAAAACTCCCGGAGCTGGTACGGATATTGCGATACCTCTTTCCAGTTGCGCCGGAGTGTCAATAAAACGTTTGCCCCCGGCCCCTGAATCAGTGTGTCTCCGGAGAATTCTGAAGTATGGACCGAGCACTCGTCCTGAATAACGTCAAATCCCTGACACAGGGGAATCTGGGCATACCCCTGATGCTGATGGGGCTGCTGGGCATGATGATTCTGCCGATGCCGGCGTTCATGCTTGACGTGTTCTTCACCTTCAATATTACCTTGTCGATTGTGATTCTGCTGGTCTGCGTATACGCGCTGCGCCCGATGGAGTTTGCGTCATTCCCCACGGTGCTGCTGGTGGCCACCCTGTTGCGCCTGGCGCTGAACGTGGCTTCCACCCGGGTGGTGCTGCTCAACGGCCATGAAGGTGGCGATGCCGCCGGCAAGGTGATCGAATCCTTCGGTGCGGTGCTGATTGGAGGAAATTACGCCGTTGGTCTGGTGGTGTTTGCCATTCTGATGATCATCAACTTCCTGGTGGTCACCAAGGGTGCCGGCCGGGTGTCCGAGGTCAGCGCGCGTTTTACCCTGGATGCCATGCCTGGCAAGCAGATGGCCATTGACGCAGACCTGAACGCAGGGCTCATCAATCAGGAAGAGGCCAAGAGCCGCCGCGCCGAGATCGCCCAGGAGGCGGATTTCTACGGTTCCATGGACGGTGCCAGCAAGTTCGTGAAAGGGGACGCGGTGGCGGGTCTGCTGATCCTGGCCATCAATATTATCGGCGGTGTCGCCATCGGTATGGCCCAGCACGGGCTGGATTTCGGCACCGCCATGCAGAACTACGCACTGCTCACCATCGGTGACGGGCTGGTTGCCCAGATCCCGTCGCTGCTGCTTTCCACCTCTGCCGCCATCATGGTCACCCGGGTAACCTCCAGTCAGGACATGGGTGGGCAGATACTCGAGCAGATGTTCAGCGCTCCCAGGGCGCTGGGCATTGCCGCTGGCATCCTGATCCTGCTGGGTCTGATTCCCGGCATGCCTCATGTGGCTTTCCTCGGGCTGGGTGCCATTGCGGCGGCAGTTGCCTGGTTTATCTGGCAGAAGGATCGTCAAACGGTGGAGGAGGGTGCCGCCCCCTGGCGGCCCGGCGGTGGCGGTACGGCTACTCCGGGCCGGGAAGTTAGTCGTGGCGAAAGCGATCAGGGGCAGGCGCTGCCCGGCCCCCAGGAAAACAAGGAATTGGGCTGGGATGATGTGTCCACCGTGGATGTGGTGGGCCTGGAAGTGGGGTACCGGCTGATTCCGCTGGTGGATAAATCCCAGGGTGGGCAGTTGCTCAGCCGTATCAAGGGGGTTCGCAAGAAGCTGTCCCAGGATCTGGGCTTTCTGATGCCCTCGGTGCATATCCGTGACAACCTGGATCTGATGCCCAATGTGTATCGCATCACCCTGATGGGTGTCACTATTGCCGAGGCAGAGATTCATCCGGACCGGGAGCTGGCGATCGATCCGGGGCAGGTGTTCGGCAAGGTCGAAGGCATTGAGGGCAAGGATCCCGCTTTCGGCCTGGATGCTATCTGGATCGAGCCGGAAAGGAAAGACCAGGCCCAGACCCTGGGTTATACGGTAGTGGATGCCAGTACCGTTGTCGCCACGCATCTCAACCAGGTACTGCAGAGTCATGCCCATGAGCTGCTGGGCCATGAAGAAGTCCAGAAATGGCTGGAGCAGTTGGAGAAGATTTCCCCGAAACTGGCCGAAGAACTGGTGCCCAACAGCGTATCCATCAGTGTGCTGCTGAAGGTGCTGCAGAACCTGCTCAGGGAAGAGGTGCCGGTGCGGGATATGCGCTCGGTGGCAGAGGCGATTGTCAATGTCCATCCCAAGTCCCAGGACCCGGCGGTACTCACCACGGCGGCCCGCCAGGCCCTGCGCCGCATGATTGTCCAGAGCATCTGTGGCAACGAGCAGGAGATTCCGGTGATCACCCTGGATCCGGACCTGGAACAGTTGTTGCTTAAGTCTGTGCAGCAGAGTCAACAATCCGGCGGTCAGGAGGATATCGGGCTGGTACTCGAACCGAACATGGTGGAAAAGCTGCAGCGCTCCCTGCAGGACAGTGTCCAGCGCCAGGAAATGTTGGGCAAGCCCGCCATACTGCTGGTATCCGGGCCGTTGCGGCCGGTGCTGGCAAGGTTCGCCCGCTATGGGGTAGAGCGCCTGCATGTGCTCTCGTATCAGGAAGTGCCGGATAACAAACAGATTACGATTGTGGCATCGGTCGGTCAGTAATTTGACAGGTGCCTTCAGAGGAAGCCAGAACCTGAAGCTTCCGGGGGAGGATGAGCAGCATGAAAGTCAGACGGTTTACCGCGAACACCATGGGAGAGGCACTGCGTCATGTCCGCGAGGCCATGGGTGACGATGCCGTGATTCTGTCCAGTCGCAAGACGGACGAGGGTGTGGAAATTGTCACTGCCCTGGATTATGACGAAGACATGGCGCGTCAGCGCCTGGGCGAGGCGGCCCGGGAAGCCACCAACGGATCCCGGCTGGCGGAACTGCAGGCCGAGCAGCACCGCCGGCTGGAGCAGGAGCTGGGCCGTTCCCGGGAACGTATCCGGGAAGTCCGTGAGCAACGTGCTGCAGAGGGTGCGGAGGCGAGTTGGTCTCCGGTTACTCCGCCCCGTGGGGTTGCCGGGCGGGGTGATGAGCTGGTTGCGGCAAGCCCTGATTATGCTGGTGAACTGGCAAAGATGCGGGCCGAAATCAGTTCCCTGAGAGACATGGTCGGCGGTGGGGCGGTGCAACCGCCGGTAACCGCCAGCGAGCCGGTACCGGCGTTGCAGCAACGCCTGTCTGAACGCTTGCAGGAGTTTGGTCTGTCGCCGGATTTGTCCGGTTCACTGGCGCGCCAGCAGCGCAGTGGTCGGCTGGAAGATGGCTGGAAGCGCTCCCTCAAGGTACTGGCCGCCGGCATTCGCACCAGTCGTCGGGAATGGCTCGACGAAGGAGGTAGTTATGCGTTGGTCGGCCCCACCGGCTCCGGCAAGACCACCACTATCGGCAAGCTGGCGGCGCGGTATGTACTGAAGCACGGGGCTGATTCTCTGGCGCTGGTCACGACCGATCGCTACCGGGTGGCGGCCCATGAGCAGCTGTTCGTATTTGGCCGCATCCTTGGTGTGCCGGTAAGAGTGGTGGACGAAAGTCACTCCCTGGACGATATTCTGGATGAGTTGTCTGACCGGCACCTGGTGCTGATTGATACCGCCGGGCTGACCAGTTCAGACAAGGGCTATGAAGAGCAGCTGACCGAGCTGGCCCGCAGCCGCCACCGGATCAACACCCATCTGGTGGTTTCCGCCACCAGTCAGCCGCGGATCATGAAATCCGTCTGGCATTGCTATAAGATGGCAGAGCTCGCAGGCTGTGTGATGACCAAGATTGACGAGGCACTGACCCTCGGAGAATCCCTCGGCTTCGTGATGGAGGCCGGGCTGCCGGTGGCGTATTACACGGATGGGCAGAAAATCCCCGGGGATCTTCACCATGCGGAAGCGGCCCCCCTGGTTCGCCTGGGCGTGGAGCGCCTGAAAGAGTTGCACAGGGCTCACAGCGTGGCGCAGGGGGCCTGATCCACATCGCGCCCATGCCGGATGAAGGACTACCCGGGTGCATCGGCAAACAGACAATAAATACAAAGCCTCTGGCAATAACCTGGCAAGAGACAGAACAGAGTATGAGCAGACCACATCCGGTACAGGTAATAGCAGTTTCTGGCGGAAAGGGCGGTGTCGGCAAGAGTAACGTGGCCGTCAACCTGGGTATTGCCTTGGCTGAAAAAGGCCGCAGGGTGGTATTACTGGACGCGGACCTTGGTCTGGCCAATATCGACGTACTGCTGGGCATTACCGCCAACCGCAACCTGCAGGATGTGCTCTCCGGTGCATGCGATCTGCGGGATGTGCTGGTTAACGGCCCCGGGGGCATCAAGATTGTGCCTGCCTCATCCGGCACCCAGCACATGACTCAGCTCTCGACCATGGAGCATGCGGGATTGATCAATGCTTTCAGTGAGCTGGGTGACCAGATCGACGTGCTGATTGTGGATACCGCGGCGGGGATTTCCGAATCCGTCGTGAGTTTTTTGCGGGCTTCCCAGGAGTTGCTGCTGGTAGTCTGCGACGAACCCACCTCTATTACCGATGCCTACGCGCTGATCAAACTGATGAACCGGGACTATGGGGTCAACCGCTTTCGGATACTGGCCAACCAGGTCCGGAACGAGCAGGAGGGCCGGCACCTGTTTGAAAAACTGACCCGGGTCACCGAGCGTTTTCTCGATGTGGCACTACAATATGTAGGAATGGTGCCCTTCGATGAGGCCGTCAAGAAAGCGGTGCAGCGCCAGCGCGCCGTGCTTGAGGTCTATCCACGGGCCAAGGCTTCCCTGGCCATCAAATCCCTGGCCGACAAGGTGGATGCCTGGCCGTTGCCCTCGTCGCCAAGAGGGCACCTGGAGTTTTTCGTGGAGCGGCTTGTCGAAGTCTGACCTTGTCACCGAATTAAGCTGGACACAATGACATTGGCGAAGAATCTGGGAATCTATCACCGTACCGGGGCCATGAGCCCGCAGCAGTTGGTCGAGGAATATGCCCCCCTGGTCAAGAAAATCGCTCTGCACCTGTTAGCCCGCCTACCGGATTCGGTGCAGCTGGACGACCTTATGCAGGCGGGCATGATCGGTCTTCTGGAAGCTTCCCAGCGCTACTCCTCAACCCGGGGGGCTACCTTTGAAACCTATGCCGGTATCCGTATTCGTGGTGCCATGGTGGATGAGATGCGCCGTGGCGACTGGGTACCCCGCTCGGTGCACCGCAACGCCCGGCGCATCTCCCGCGCTATCAAGACAGTAGAAGACCGGGAAGGGCGTGAGGCGCAGGATTCCGAGGTGGCTGAAGAGCTGGGTGTCTCACTCAATGACTACTACGCCAGCCTCAGCGATGCCAACAGCGGACGACTTTTCAGTCTTGATGAGCTCAACGAATCCGGCGAGCTGCCGATAGAAGAAACAAAGGTGGAGGACAATCCCTTCCACGGTATTTCTTCCCAGGCGTTCCGGCAGAGTCTGGCGGGCGCCATTGAGGACCTTCCGGAGCGGGAAAAACTGGTGCTCAGCCTGTACTACCAGGAGGAGTTGAACCTGAAGGAAATCGGTGCCGTGCTGGGGGTCAGTGAAAGCCGGGTGAGCCAGATCCACAGCCAGGCGGCAATGCGTCTGCGAGGCCGTCTGGCAGACTGGCAACCCGAGTCTTCTGAAGGGAAGTTGTAGAGTTTGGTAACTGGCTCTTTACAATCGGAGCCAGTGGCAGACAATAAGTGCCTGAAATCAGACAGCCTGTGACAGCGCTACTAGACTGAAACATGGTTTGCAGACAGAATCCGGTCCGAATTACTGGAGGTCCCATTGGACAAGAACATGAAAATCCTGATTGTGGACGATTTCTCCACAATGCGCAGGATCATCAAGAATCTCTTGCGTGATCTGGGTTTCACCAATACGGATGAGGCAGACGACGGCAACACAGCACTCCCCATGCTGAAAACCGGCAAGTACGATTTCCTGGTGACTGACTGGAATATGCCGGGCATGTCGGGGTTCGACCTGCTCAAGGCCGTGCGGGCGGATGAAGATCTCAAGTCGCTGCCGATCCTCATGGTGACTGCAGAGGCCAAGCGGGACCAGATCGTCGCGGCCGCCCAGGCCGGGGTCAATGGCTATGTGGTCAAGCCGTTTACCGCAGCCGTGCTCAAGGAAAAAATCGAGAAGATTTTTGAGCGAATCGATTAATCAGAAGTCGGGTGGGCTCCATGAGCAATAACAAAAACAGGCATCAGGGCCTTGAGCCGGAAGTGACCGATAAGCTGCGCAGCCAGGCAGAAGAGCTGCTCGCCAGGGTAAATGAAGGCGAATATGCCCGGGCCATGACCTTGATCAATGAACTCAGCGAAGTCAGGGATCAGAGCCTGTACCGGGAAGTCGGACGACTGACGCGCAGCCTCCACGAGGCGATCCGCAATTTCCAGATTGATCCCCGCAGTGCCGAACAGCAGGAAGCCCTCTCGAAAATGACAGACGCCTCCGACCGCCTGGAATATGTGGTGAAGATGACGGGTAACGCCGCCAACCGCACCATGGATATGGTGGAAGAAGCCATGCCCAAGGCCAGCGGTATCCGTGATGAGGCCGAGGCGCTCAGTAAAGAATGGGTCAGGCTGCGCAGGCGGGAAATGGAGCCGGCGGAGTTCCGCGAGTTGTATCGCCGTATTGATCTGTTTTTCGTCAGCCTGGTGAAGGACTCGTCGGATCTGCACAACAATCTCTCGGAAATCCTGGTCGCCCAGGACTTCCAGGATCTTACTGGCCAGGTGATCCAGAAGGTCACAGCACTGGTCAAGGAAGTGGAAGAGCACCTGTTGGGGCTGGTGGTGATGGCCAGCCACGTGGACGAGATAACCGGCACCGTGCACGACATAGAACAGACTGAAATATCCTCGGAAGAGGGTGTCGGGCCTCAGATCAATGCGGAAGAGCGTGAGGGCGTGGTTTCGGGGCAGGATGATGTAGATGATCTGCTGTCCAGTCTCGGTTTCTGAGAAGAGGGTATTACATGGCGTTCGATGCAGATGACGAAATTCTCCAGGACTTTCTGGTTGAGGCTGGCGAAATTCTGGAGAAGTTGTCCGAACAGCTGGTCGATCTTGAGCAACATCCCAACGACAGTGATCTGCTCAACGCCATCTTTCGTGGCTTTCATACCGTCAAGGGCGGAGCCGGCTTTCTCCAGCTCGATGCGCTGGTAAGTTGCTGTCATTCGGCGGAAAACGTATTTGACACCCTGCGTAATCACAAACGCGAGGTGGACCCGGAACTGATGGACGTGGTGCTGGAAGCCCTGGATAACGTCAACACCATGTTTGATCAGGTACGCAACCTGGAAGAGCCGACACCCGCCTCCGATGAACTGATCCGCGCCCTGGATGAGCTGGCCAAACCGGCTGGCGAGTCGGGCCGTGAGCACAAGGAGCCGGAGGCAGCTGCCCGGAAAGATCCCGTTCAGGACCAGGACGAAGGAGATATCACCGACGCAGAATTTGAGCAACTGCTGGATGCGTTGGAAGATGAAAAGTCATCCCCCGATGACGGCAAATCCGGCAAGACTGATGTCAGCGGCAGTGACGAGATTACCGATGATGAGTTTGAGGCGCTGCTGGACCAGTTGCATGGCAAAGGTAGCTTTTCACCGGACAGGGCCAAAGCAGTTCCTGAGCCTTTGGAAGCGCAGCCGGATAAGGCCAGCCAGCAACCTGAGAGCAAAAGCGGCGACGATGACCTGATCAGTGATGACGAGTTCGAGTTATTGCTGGATGAACTGCACGGCAAGGGCGGTGGACCCACCGCGGCGGATTCCGGAAAACAGAAAAAGCCGGACAGTGAAGCGGGCAGGAAACAGGCTAGGGGCCCGGCGCAACCCCATGGCGGCGATGCCGGACCGGCCAAAGCACCCCCCGCTGACGGCAAGCCTGCAGCTGGTGCTGGCCGAGAGGCACCAGCGGCCGGTGAAACCACAGTCCGTGTGGATACCCGGCGTCTGGATGACATCATGAATATGGTGGGTGAACTGGTGCTGGTGCGTAATCGCCTGCAGCGGCTCGGCTCCGAAAGTGAGGATCCTGAGATGGGCAAGGCCGTGTCCAACCTGGACGTAGTAACCAGCGACCTGCAGTCTGCCGTGATGGCTACCCGCATGCAGCCGATCAAGAAAGTATTCGGCCGCTTTCCCCGGGTGGTCCGTGACCTGGCCCGCAATCTGAAAAAGGAAGTGAACCTGGTCATGCACGGCGAGGACACGGATCTGGACAAGAACCTGGTTGAGGCCCTTTCGGATCCCCTGGTTCACCTGGTGCGTAATTCCGTGGACCATGGCATCGAGGCCCCGGATGTGCGGGAAAAAGCTGGTAAGCCCCGCCAGGGTACGGTAACCCTGTCGGCCCAACAGGAAGGTGACCATATACTGCTGGTGATCGAGGATGACGGTGCCGGGATGGACCCCGACAAGCTGCGCGCCAAGGCGGTTGAGAAAGGTTTATACGACCAGGATGCTGCGGACCGGCTGACTGACACGGATTGCTTTAACCTGATTTTTGCCGCCGGGTTCTCCACCAAGGACCAGATTTCCGATGTGTCCGGCCGTGGTGTGGGCATGGACGTGGTGAAAACCAGGATCAGTCAGCTCAATGGCCAGATTGGTGTGGAATCGGAGATGGGCAAGGGATCGCGCATCGTCATCAAGGTGCCCCTGACCCTGGCGATCATGCCGACCCTGATGATCGGCCTTGGCGCGCAGTCCTTTGCCTTGCCGCTGGTCAATGTGCAGGAGATCTTTCACCTGGACCTGACCAAAAAGAATATTGTGGACGGCAGGGAATGCATCGTGGTGCGGGACAAGGTGTTCCCGCTGTTTCATATCAAGCGCTGGCTGGTGCGTGACGGTGGTGACCCGGAGCCGGATAGTGCCCACGTGGTGATTGTGGCCATGGGGACCCGCCAGGTGGGCTTTGTGGTGGATCAGTTGATTGGCCAGGAAGAGGTGGTGATCAAGCCGCTGGGGCGTATTTTGCACGGCACCCCTGGCATGGCTGGCGCCACCATTACCGGTGACGGCCGCATTGCGCTGATCATCGACGTACCCAGCCTGCTTCAGACCTATGGTTGAAGCAGGCGGCAGCGGCTCTTGACGCCGGGAGGCATGGATGACAGTTTCTGTTCTGGTCGTTGATGATTCGGGCTTTTTTCGTAAACGACTGACGGAAATTCTCAATGCTTCCCGGGATATCCGGGTGGTGGGTACGGCGAGTAATGGGCGGGAGGCCATCGAGCAGGCCGAAAAGCTGAAACCCGATGTCATCACCATGGATTACGAAATGCCGGTTCTGGATGGCATTTCCGCCGTCAGAGAGATTATGAAACAGCGCCCGGTGCCGGTGCTGATGTTCTCCTCCCTGACTTACGAGGGTGCCCGGGTAACTCTGGACGCGCTGGAAGCCGGCGCGGTGGACTTCCTGCCCAAGAATTTCGAGGACATTGCCCGGGACACCAGCCAGCTACAGAGGATACTGCGGGAGCGGGTTCTGGATGTGGCTGCCAGCCGGCCGGGCGCACGGACCCTGCCGTTGGCAAGCAGCCCCGCCCCGGCAACTCGGGCACCTGCCACCAGGCCGACACCGGCTGCCCGCCCGGCTATCCGCAGAGGTTCCGGACAAGAAGCTGCGTCCCATGCCCCGCCGGCACGGTCCGCCCGTAAAGGTCCGGCAAAACACTATGCGGTGGTTGGCATCGGTACCTCCACAGGCGGGCCGGTAGCGCTGCAGCAGGTTTTGGCCGTGCTGCCGGCCAGTTTTCCGGCACCGATTGTTCTGGTCCAGCACATGCCCGCCAGTTTTACCCTGGCTTTTGCCGAGCGACTCAACAAACTGTGCCGGATTCAGGTCCGGCAGGCGGAAGACGGTGATATGTTGCGCCCGGGTCTGGCCTTGCTGGCTCCCGGCGGCAAACAGATGATGGTAGAGAACCGGGGCGGCCAGGGCAGGGTACGTATTCTTCCCAATGACGAGCGACTGAATTATAAACCTTGCGTCGATGTGACATTTGGTTCGCTGGCCCGGAGCTTTCCGGGCAAGACCCTTGGCGTCATTCTCACCGGGATGGGGGCAGACGGCAAGGAAGGCTGCCGGTTGATGAAACAGGCGGGCGGAGTCGTCTGGTCCCAGGATGAGAAAACCTCGGTGATTTATGGCATGCCCCAGGCCGTAGCCCGCGCCGGTTTTACCGACGAGGTGATGGCTCTGGAAGATATTGGCCCCCGGCTGGCGGAAGGAGTGGTCTGATGGATCTGCTCAGCCTGTTCGGCATCATCCTGGCATTTGCTGCCATCCTGGGTGGCAATTTGCTGGAGGGCGGGGCGCTCAGTTCCCTGTTCAACGGGCCTGCGGCTCTGATTGTCGTCGGGGGTACCCTGGCAGCCACAGTGCTGCAGACTTCCTGGCCATTGCTCAAGCGGTCTCTGCGCCAGGTGCGCTGGGTGTTTGTGCCACCCTATATCGACCTGGAAGACGGTATCCACAAGGTGGTGGACTGGAGCGTCAAGGCCCGCAAGCAGGGGTTGCTGGGGCTGGAAGGTCTGGCCGAAAAAGAACCGGAGAGATTTGCCCGCAAAGGGCTGCAACTGCTGGTGGATGGCGCCGAGACAGACACCATCCGCAGCATTATGGAAGTGGACCTGGAGTCCCGGGAGCAACGGGATCTTGAGGGTGCCAGAGTGTATGAGGCCATGGGTGGCTACTCACCGACCATTGGTATCATCGGTGCAGTCATGGGACTGATACAGGTGATGACCAACCTGGAAGATCCGGAATCTCTGGGCACCGGCATCGCGACGGCCTTTGTGGCCACCATTTACGGTGTGGCCCTGGCGAACCTGCTGTTTTTCCCGGTGGCCAATAAGTTACGTGGCATCATCAGTGAACGCAGCCGCTACGAAGACATGATGATTGATGGGCTCGTAGCGATTGCCGAGGGTGAGAACCCCAAGTCCATTGAGCTGCGGTTACGCGGTTTCATCCAATAATACCCGGGGAGGGCGAAGATGCGACGACGCCGGAACCGATCTCCTGACGATCTTCATAACAAGGAACGCTGGCTGATCTCCTATGCGGATTTCATCACCCTGCTGTTTGCTTTTTTTGTGGTCATGTATTCGGTGTCCTCGGTCAATGAGGGCAAATACAAGGTGCTGTCGGACACGCTCACCGGTGTATTCAACGCGCCCCAGCGATCCCTGCAGCCGATCGATCTGGGTGAATACCCGGGCAACACCCGGCCGGGGGAGGCGGAGTCGGTGATACCGCCAGCCGTGAGCGAACCGCCCAGCCAAAACCGGCCCCGTGATGCAGAACGTGATCAGGCTCTGCAATCCATGGCCAATCAGTTGTCGATGGAGTTTGAGGAACTGATCAACCAGGGTGTCATTACTGTCGAACGGAACAGCGAATGGCTGGCCCTGAGCCTGCGCAACAGCCTGTTGTTCGGTAGCGGTGAGGCGGAACCCCATTATGATGCCTTCCCGTTGATTGAACGTATTGCGAAGGTGGTGGCGGGTCGTGATAACGCCATCCGGGTGGAGGGATTTACCGACAACCGGCCGATCAGCACCTCCGATTTCCCCTCGAACTGGGAATTGTCCGCCGCACGGGCTGCGGCAGTCGTGCGACTGCTTGCCATGAACGGCATAGAACCAGCCCGCATGGCCGCTGTTGGTTATGGTGAGTACCAGCCGGTAGCGCGCAACGATACTACCGAAGGCCGCAGCCGAAACCGGCGGGTGGTGTTGATGATTTCCCGTGGTGCCAGCATTCGGGGTGCGCTGCGGTAGCCGCGTATTCCCGGATTGGCACAGATTCTGTATTGGCAGGGCCACAGAGATGGATCCGGCAAAGCGTTGCCGGCAACCGGCGCTTCTCAAGTTCCGCGTGGGTGTGCCGTTAAGCCTTTGAGAGTAATGCCGGACAAACAACGCCGGTGCTGGAGAAGAATTACGTGCGTATATGGGCCGTTGCTAATCAGAAAGGGGGGGTGGGCAAAACCACATCCGTTGTGACGTTGGGTGGCCTGCTGGCCGAGCGGGGTAAGCGGGTGCTGATTGTTGACCTGGACCCGCACGGTTCCCTCACAGCCTGGTTTGGCCATGACCCCGACACCATTGCCCACAGTATTTTCGACCTGTTTCAGCACGCAGGCCGGGTACCGGACGGGCTGCCGGCGCAGCTGGTAACCGATACCGGCGTGCCCGGACTGTCGCTGCTGCCTGCCAGTACCGCCCTGGCGACCCTCGAGCGCCGGATGGCAGGTGTGGAGGGCATGGGGTTGATTATTTCCCGCTCCCTGGCCCAGCTTTGGGATGACTTTGACTATGTGGTGCTCGATAACACGCCCTCCCTCGGTGTGTTGATGGTCAATGCCCTGGCGGCAGCGCAGCACCTGGTGATTCCGGTGCAGACGGAATTCCTGGCCCTGAAGGGACTGGAGCGCATGCTGCACACCCTGAGAATGATCATGAAATCCCAACGCAATGAACTGCGTTACACCATCGTGCCGACCCTTTACGACCGTCGCACCCAGGCTTCCGTTAAAAGCCTCAATGAACTGCGCAAGACCTATCCGGACTCGCTCTGGCGTTATGCCATCCCGGTGGACACCAAATTCCGGGATGCCAGCCAGGCCGGAGTAACGCCGTCTTCACTTGATCCTGACACGCATGGTGTGCGTGCCTACCGGCATTTACTGGATGACCTGGTCGAACAGACCCGGCGGGTACCGGAGAAGGGCCATGGCTGACAAAAAAATGACGCACCTGTCGGAGCCTGAAGCGGCCATTGCCAGTTATCTTGACGAATTGCTGTCGACAGCAACCCGGACCGCCCTCCGGGAAGAGCCGCCGGTCCCTTCTTTACCAGAGGGGGAGCCTGCGCCAGAGCCAGAGGCTGTGCAGGAACCCGAACCCGAGCCAGAACCCGAACCCGGGCAATCCAGCGCCCGTCCCGACTGGTCAGAGCACCCCTTCGAGTGTCTGATTTTTCGGGTTGCTGGCCTGCAGCTGGCGGTGCCGCTGGTGCTGCTGGGTGCGATACATCGGATTGAAGAGCCGGTAAAGCCGATTCCCGGTAGCCCCCGCTGGTATATGGGAATGCGCGCCACCAGCCAACATACCCTGCGGGTAGTGGATACTGCCGAGTGGATCATGGCCGGACGGGTACCTCCGGGGGCCAGGGACAACTACCGGTTTATTATCCGGCTTGATGACAGCGAATGGGGGCTGGCCTGTGACGAAGTGGCGGAGAGTTTTACCTTGCAGCCGGATCAGGTGCGCTGGCGCTCAAGTCGCAGTAAGCGTCCCTGGCTGGCTGGCACGGTAATCAGCGAAATGTGTGCGCTGATTGATGTGCGTACCATGGCGGACCTGCTGGCACGTGCAGAGCGGGAACATCACCTGGCGCTGGAATGACCGGAAAGGCCGTTTACAGGCCGGTTACCGAATGAAACCGTGCGGTGCTGGCACGGTTTGTGCCCTGAACTATATTATTGGGCACTGATGATGATTTTTTGACGATCAGGTTGCCCGCGCAGGGCAGCCCCAGAGGAGTAAAACGCTATGGCATCCCCGAGCGGGCAACAGAATCAGGCCCAGGACGACAAGGTACTGCAATACGTGACCTTCCGTCTGGATGACGAAACCTATGGCATTGATGTCATGCAGATCCAGGAAGTGTTGCGTTACACCGAGATTGCTCCGGTACCCGGTGCCCCGGACTATGTGCTGGGCATTATCAACCTCAGGGGCAACGTAGTCACGGTGATCGACACCCGCCGGCGTTTCGGGCTGGCGGACGCGGAGGTCACAGACGCGTCACGTATCGTGGTCATGGAGTCCGCCAACCAGGTGATGGGCATTCTGGTGGATTCGGTGGCAGAAGTGGTGTACCTGAAGTCCAGTGAAATTGAAACCGCACCCAATGTGGGGAACGAGGAAAGCGCCAAGTTCATCCAGGGTGTTTGTAACAGGAACGGAGAGCTGATCATTCTGGTCGAATTCGACAAGATGCTGAATGATCAGGAATGGGCCGAGATTGCGGCACTCTGACAGCGACAGTCATCAGGGTGCAGATGCAAGCGACCAGGCCAGCGAAACTTGATCGGAGGTAATGCGTCATGTCTGTCCCTATGTCTGAAATGGCTCCCTGGCTGGTTACCCTTGGGTTTGCAGCGCTGCTGCTGGTTCAGGGTATCCTGTCACGGCGCAGGATGAGCAGTCTGGAAGCCCGTATTAAAGAGCGGTACGACACCCTGGGCCGGGAGCTTCACGCTGCCACCAGTGGTAGTCTGGGAGTCGGCCAACGGGTGGTGCTGGCGGAACGGGAGATTCATGAGCTGCGTGGGCTGCTGGACGAAATGCGCCAGAATGACCCGCTCAGAATCTCCTACGACGAGGCTTCCCGACTGGTCGAGTTGGGAGCGGACGTGGAAGACCTGATGAACACCTGTGGTATTTCCCGTCCGGAAGCAGAACTGGTCTCGGCCCTGAAGAAAAAACAGGCGGCCTGACCAACACTGGATAGGTCTTTATGAGAAGCCTTTCGCCCGAGGTCAAAGCTGCCCTGGGCAGTGTGTCACGCCGTGACTTTGTCTCCTCCAGTGACCTGGCCCATACGGTGTCGGGTCATTCCATTCCCCGGGAAGAAACGCTCAGTCATTTGTTTGCGCTAGTGCCCGATATGCTGCCGCACCATGTGGTCATGCATGTGGGTGGTGGCTCAGGGTATCTGGCCGCTGTGTTGTCCCGTATGGTTCGCCGGGTAATTTGTGTGGAGCGTAACCCGGTGGTGGCGGATGTTGCCCGTGATCGTTTCTTCCGATTGGGCTTTAATAATGTGGATGTGGTCGTGCAGGATGCCTGTGAACCTTTTGAGGTGGACGAGCTCTGCGACCGGATCCTGGCCACCAGTTTTCTGCGCACTAACAGTCATCTCACGCCATTGTTGCAGGAAGGAGGCTACTACATCGGGCTGGAGGGGCGAGCAGGGCCCGTGCCCAGTCTGACCATGTTCCGTCGACGGGGCGAAAACCTGGAAAGGGTGCAGACCCTGGGCTGGGTTGACTTCAACCGTAATGCCGAACAGATACTGATTGATCTGGGAATGGTGGACGATCAGGCGCTGGCAGCGGCAAAGGCGGACGCTGCCATCTCCAATAAACGGGTGCTGGATGTGTTGCGCCCTCGCCTGAATGTGGAAGAAAAGGGTCTTTACAGCTCTCTTGCCCGGGAGCGGGGCATGACCATGATCGACGCAGACGCGATTATGGAGAGACTTGATCAGAAACTCTTTTCAGGCTTCTCTCGCACTTTCCTCGATTTGTCCCGCCTCATTCCGGTATTCAGCCAGAACAGCGAACTGACGGTAGTCACTGATGATCCGGATGCACGCACGGATCAATTGGAGCGCTTGTCGCCAGATCATTCTATCAGCTGTCTGCTGGTCACTCCCACGGATTTCCGTCGTATCTGGTCCGCACTGGACCTGACCGCCAAAGGCAGCCGGTTTACCGCTGAAACACAGCAACAACGGGAGGAAGGGGGGCACCACAAGGAGGTACTGGGCAAGTCCGACGATCACATCAGCCCTTATCTGGTGTCGGTGTACGAGGCAATTCTGCTGGATGCAGTCAGCGAAAAGGCCAGCGACATTCATGTCGAGGTCTACGGTGACCGGGTACGGCTACGTTTGCGGGTGGACGGAGAGCTGCATGATTTGAGTCAGTATAAACTGACCCCGCGACAGCTGCGCGGGCTGATCAACGTCATCAAGTTGCGTGCTGAATTGAACATTGCCGAGCGTCGTTTGCCGCAGGGTGGCCGGTCACGGCTGGAACTGGGCGAAGTCGCCTACGATTTGCGGGTACAGACCCAGCCGTCACTGCATGGGGAGCACGTGGTGATCCGCCTGTTGCCCCAGACCGGCCGGGCCATGACCATTGAGCAACTGGGCATGTCAGCGAGGATCGGTAACCGCTATCAGCGACTGCTCAACAACCCTGCCGGGCTGGTGTTGGTGGTTGGCCCCACCGGCTCCGGGAAATCAACCACACTGTATGCCGGGTTGCAGACCCTGGCCGATGACGGCCGGCGCAAAGTGATCACCGTAGAAGATCCTATCGAGTATTCCATCGACAATGTGCAGCAAACCAGGGTGCGCGGTGAGATTGGCTTCAGTTTTGCCGATGCCATGCGGTCCTTCGTACGCCAGGATCCGGATGTGATTCTGGTAGGCGAGATACGGGATCAGGAGACGGCCCTGGAAGCGATTCGCGCTTCCCAAACCGGCCACTTGGTGCTCTCTACCCTGCACTGCAACGATGCGGTGGACTCACTGCAGCGGCTCTATGATCTGGGCATCCACCCCAACTCGATTGCCGGTGAACTGCTGGCGGTGATTGCCCAGCGGCTGGCCAAACGTATCTGTACCGAATGCCGGGAAAAGGTGGAACCCGATCGTGACATATTGGCGGAGCTCTTCCCTGAGGGCCCGCCGACAAACTTTGCCTGTTATCGGGGGGGCGGATGCAAGCACTGTAATGGTCGGGGCACCCTTGGACGGGTGGCCATTGTGGAGTATATGGAAGCCAATAACGATATCCGCAATGCCATTTCCAGCCAGCCGCCGGTTGGAGAGCTGCGCTGGCGGGCCCTGGATGCGGGCCTGGTCTCCATGCGCGACAGTGCACTGGACCACGTGATCGAGGGTGTCATTCCGCTTGAGGAACTGCCCCGTATTCTGCCGAGAGAGCGCATGGCCCCGGAAATTCGCGGTGGCCGGAGGGATAACGAATGACCAGCAACAAACAGCCGGGACAAGCGCAACGGGAGCCGGCGGAAGTTGTCTACAGGAAAGAGCTGCAGAAGCTTGTGGCCATGGACGAAGGGCCGGTCCCTCCCGGCTGGCAGCTCTCGCCCCGCTCGGTCGCCCGTTTCCTGCTGGGCGATGCCGTGGCAGGCATAGAGCGCAAGTTTGTGGCGGATCCGGAAGTGGTCAACCGCATTATTATCTCCCTGTGTACCTCCCGGGGTAGTTTGCTGGTGGGGGAGCCGGGCACCGCCAAATCCTGGCTTTCGGAGCTGCTGGCTGCGGCCATCTCCGGCAGCTCCACCCTGGTTGTGCAGGGTGGCTCGGTGAGTGATGTGCGGCAGCTGCTGTATGGCTGGAATGAGGCAATACTCCGGGCCGAAGGCCCGGTCAGGGAAGCGCTGGTACCCAGCCCCTTGCTGCGGGGTATGATGGAGGGGCGGCTGGTCCGCTTCGAGGAGCTGGCACGCTGCCCCCAGACCCTGCAGGATGCGCTGCTGTCGGTGTTGTCTGACCGGGTGGTCAGCATACCTGAACTGCCCGGTGAGGAAGGTATCATTCTGGCCCGGCAGGGATTCAACCTGATTGCAACTACCAATAGTGTTGATGCCGGTGTCCACCAGATGAGCGCGGCCCTGAAACGCCGCATGGATTTTGAGCAAATCCGTCCGATCAGCCGTCTTGAGGATGAACTGGAGGTGGTAGGGCGCGAGTTGGAGAAGCTCAACCGGGATTCCGGGGTGAAAACCGAGATGCCGCCAGAAGTGTTGGAAATAC
The DNA here is from genome assembly GCA_014359475.1 of Marinobacter sp. GTDB lineage: Bacteria > Pseudomonadota > Gammaproteobacteria > Pseudomonadales > Oleiphilaceae > Marinobacter. Next base: position 90,442 of record JACIZI010000006.1, read on the forward strand.
TGGTGACGGTTTTCCACGAACTGCGCAACGGCCAGACTATGGACGGGCGCAGTACCGATCGACTGGCCGGTTCCGCCCTGTCCACGGCTGAAGCTGTCTCTGTGGCTCATGCAGCCAGCCTGGGAGCCTGGTATCTTGGGGATGGCAAGGTCACGGTGACCTTGCTTCTGCGTCACCTGGTGGGTGCAGTGCTCAAAGACAAGCCCGAGGATCGGCGGCGGTTGCGCCATTATTTCGACACAGCGGTCGCGCCTCGCAAAGGAGCCCACTGGCAGGCTGCGCGAGAGTTGCAGGGGCTGATCGGCACTTAAGACCGATCGCCTCTGGCATCCTCCGGGGTTTTCCCCTGCAAGTGGAACGCGAAGGCGAGAATCTCCGCCACCACCCGGTAGAGGGTTTCCGGTATCTCTTCATTCAGATCCAGTCGTGCGAGAATGCCGGCCAGTTCCGGATTCTCGTACAGGGGAACCCCGTGTTCCCGGGCGATGCGGATGATCTCCTCGGCCAGTTCCGCTGTGCCCGTGGCCGTTATGGTCGGGGCCTTCTCACCGTCGTATTTCAGGGCGACCGCCGCCTGGGTGCTGTTTCCCGACTCACTCATGCCCGGGTATCCACCAGTCTGTGTTCCAGTTTGGTTGTGGCCCCCTGCGGTGTGCCACGACGACATTCAAGGTTCTCCACCGTAAGCCCCAGCTCGTCCAGGCTCTGATGCAGCAACGGCAGTTCCTGGTGCACCTGTTGCAACGTTCGCTGTTGCTCGGCCCACACCACTGCGGAGACCTGACGGTTTCTCAGGGCCACATCAAAATGCAGCGGGCCGGTCTGGTCGAGATTCATGGCCAGCGAGAGCCGCCATTCCGTTACGCCTGCCGGAGGTTTGCCTTCCCGCTGGCCGGCCTCTTCCCGGTACTGGTCGATACGCACCTGCACGGTACGGGGCTCCTGGTTGTCCGGCAAAAAGGGCAGTTCCAGCAGCATGGTTGAGGTGGGTGCCGGCGCAGCATCGCCACCAGCCCGCGCGGTCAACGCCTGGCTGTGTAGCTGGTTGACGGAAATCCGGTTGAGCATGCCGGCCAGCAAGCGCAGCATCTGTCCGGCGGTGGGTGATTCCCCGCTGGCGGCGGGCGCAGGTGGGGCCATGGGAGTGGGAAACTGCAACGGGCTTTGCACCAGCTCGGGGCTGGTCAGGGGGCGCAGGCGGGTGAACTCTCCGGCCTCCTGACCCTGCTGGGCCAGCAGCGCCGTGACAATGCGGCTCAGTGCCGCCTTCAGGTCGGTGGGCGGTTGTTGGGGACTCTGCAACCGCTGGGCCTCGGAAAACAGGCCGCTGTCGGCGATCCACTGGCGTACCTGCTGTACCGTCTGGGATTGGTTGCCGGCACCGGGTGTGAACTGCGAGGAACCAGGCAGCCGGGCAAACAACTGCTCCACTGCCTGGCGGACCGGCGCGGGCAATGGCTGCGGTGCCTGGCCTGGCGTTTGTCCAGGCGTTGCGGTGGGGCGCAGGCCGTTCTGCAGCGCGGTAAACAGTCGGCTCAGGCCGCTGTCGATGGACTGCTGCCAGGGCAGATGCCGGGCCAGCGCCCGTGACACGGAGGATTCGGCGGAGGGGGCCAGCTTGCCCATCAGCTGCAGCTCGTTGCCGGCGCGCATCACCTTGACCCAGTCACCGGTCTGCAGGGAGGTCTCGCCGATGGCAGCCTGAACTTTCAGCAGGCTGCCCCGGATATCCAGTACCATCTGTTCCGCCTTGCCCTGCTGCTGGCCACGGATTTCGGCCACCCGTGCCAGTGCTGTCTCACGCACTGAGAGCTTCAGGGCATCCAGTTGTGCCCGGGCAGATTCGACACTCTGGCGGGCCTCACCCTGAAGTGTGACCGATCGGCTCGCCGTGCTCTCCGGGGAGGGCCGCGGGCCGGTCGGCTGGGCAGGATTTCCGGGAACTTTCATGATGGGTCAGCCATCCCCTTCATTTGACCTTCGACAAGAGTAATCCTGTCATGATTTCGTTATACTACGCGCCATTGGCCGCCGGTGTCCCGGCGGTCCTGATTCACTGGCCAGTCAGCAACTTCCGGGGTCCTGATGTCCGAGCCGTTACTACAGGCTGTCAATCTGGAATGTGAACGTGACGACCGTGTTCTGTTCCGGGACCTCTCGGTAGCCATAGTGCCCGGTACCCTGACCCGTGTCGAGGGACCGAACGGCACCGGCAAGACCACCTTGCTGCGTATCCTGGCCGGACTCAGTGATCATTATAGTGGCCAGGTCCTCTGGCGGGGCGAGCCCCGTAACCACCGGCGGGAAGAATTCGCCCGCAACCTTCTCTACATCGGCCATAAGCCCGGTATCAAGCCGCTGCTCACACCGATGGAAAATCTGCGCAGCCTGGTTTCCGGCCGTCGGCCACTGTCTGATGACGTTCTCTCGCAGGCGCTGGAAGGTACCGGACTTGCCGGATTCCAGACGGTTCCTTGCCGGAACCTTTCCGCCGGCCAACAGCGCCGGGTTGCGCTGGCTCGCCTGCTGGTATCTGACGAACCCCTGTGGATCCTGGACGAAGCCTTCACTGCCATTGACCATCACGGCGTGGCGGCGCTGGAAAATCTGCTACAGGAACGGGCAAGGCAGGGCGGGGCAGTGATAGTGACTACCCACCATGATATGGATCTGCCGGACATGAAGCGCGTTACCCTGGGAGGTCTCCATGCCGGCTGACCCAGCCATGGTGGTTCGCTCCCCCGAGGACTCCCCTGGCACCTTCGGTGCCATGCGGTCACTGTTCCTGCGGGATCTTCGGGTGGCCTTCCGGCAAAAGCAGGATCTGCTCAATCCGCTGTTGTTCTTCATCATGGTGGTAAGCCTCTTTCCCCTTGGGGTTAGCCCGGAAGTGTCGTTTCTCAGCCGGGCCGGTAGCGGTATCCTTTGGGTTGCGGCGTTACTCTCGGTACTGTTGTCTCTGGATCATCTGTTTCGCCACGATTATGACGACGGCACCCTGGAGCAGCTTGTGCTGCAACCCCAGTCTCTGTTCCTGCTGGTGCTGGCCAAGACCCTGGCCCACTGGGTGGTGACCGGCCTGCCGCTGGTGTTGCTGTCGCCGGTTCTGGGAGTCATGGTGCATCTGGAGGGGAACTCTCTGGGAATGCTCTGTCTAACGCTGCTGATCGGCACGCCGGTCCTGAGTCTGATCGGGTCGATCGGGGCAGCACTGACACTGGGGCTGAGATCTGCAGGGGTACTCTTGTCTTTGCTGATCATTCCCCTGTACATTCCGGTGCTGATTTTCGGTACCGGAACCGTTGCCGCGGCGGCGGAAGGGGCTCCGGTGGGGGCCTATATCGCACTGATGGGTGCGTTTCTGGTGCTGGCCGTAACGCTGGCTCCGTTCGCGACAGCCGCCGCCCTGCGGATCAGCCTGTCCAACAGTTAACGATGACACAGGAAGCATTGGCCAATGTGGCGTTTCTTTCACAAGCTGGGGTCACCGAAGTGGTTCTACGGGATAGCCCTGCAACTTCGGCCCTGGCTGCTCTGGGTGGGTCTGGCCCTGTTGCTGGGGGGGGTTGTCTGGGGATTGGCGTTCGCCCCGAAGGATTACCTGCAGGGTAACAGTTACCGCATTATCTACATTCATGTACCGGCCGCGCTGCTGGCCCAGTCCGTGTACGTAATGATGGCGGTTGCGGGGGTGGTTACCCTGGTCTGGCGTATGAAGCTGGCGGACCTGTTTGTCCGTGCTGTGGCTCCGGTGGGTGCGGTGCTGACGTTTCTGGCCCTGTTCACCGGCGCTGTGTGGGGTAAGCCCACCTGGGGCACCTGGTGGATCTGGGATGCCCGGCTGACCTCCATGCTGATTCTGCTGTTTCTGTATTTTGGCGTTATTGCACTGGGGGCGGCAATCAGTGACGAGAAATCCTCCGCCCGGGCCGTGGCAGTGCTGCTGCTGGTCGGGGTGGTAAATATACCTATCATCAAATACTCAGTGGAATGGTGGAATACGCTGCATCAGCCGGCTACCTTCAAGCTGACCGAGAAGCCCGCCATGCCGGCGGAGATGTGGGTGCCGCTGTTGTTGTCCGTGCTGGGGCTCTACCTGATTTTCGGCTGGCTGGCGTGCCTGCGCATGCAGACAGAAATACTGCAAAGGGAGCGACGTACCCGCTGGGTGAAGGAACTGGTCAAGGAGGCAGGGTACTGATATGGCATTTGATTCTTTCAGCGCCTTTGTCTGGATGGAAGGCCATGGTCCCTATGTCTGGACCTGTTTTGCGGTGTTTGCGGTATTGCTGGGTGGCCAGATGATCGGCTCCCTGCAACGCCACCGCCGGGTGATGCGTTCGCTTCACCGCCAGAATATGATGAGTGGCGAAGATCCGCGGAACGCACGGCAGCAGGCCGCAGGTACCGCCAGTTTCGCACCGGTTCAAACCTCCGAGCACGAGAGATCCTGACATGCATCCGATCCGCAAGAAACGCCTGACCATTGTCCTGTTCGTGTTGGCCGGCCTGGCCACGGCGGTGGGCCTGACCACCTACGCACTGCGCCAGAACATCAACCTGTTTTATGATCCGACCCAGATTGCCGCCGGCGAAGCACCGCTGGACACCCGTATCCGCGCCGGCGGCATGGTGGAGGAAGGCTCCGTCAAACGGGATCCGGACAGTCTCAGGGTGGCGTTCCGGGTGACTGACTATAACGAATCCGTAGAAGTGGAGTATGTAGGCATCCTGCCGGATTTGTTCACGGAGGGGCAGGGCGTGGTGGCGATGGGCCGTATGCGGCCGGACGGCCGGTTTGTGGCGGATCAGGTACTGGCTAAACACGATGAGAACTATATGCCGCCGGAAGTGAGTGATTCACTGAAAAAGGCGGAAGCGATGGGAAAAACCCGCAGTGACTCAGGCTCCGCCTACTGACACTGAACACAATCGATTGATCTGGGAGTAACCATGTATCCGGAACTCGGACAGTTTGCACTGATTCTCGCGCTGTTGCTGGCAGTGCTCCTTGCCGTTGTGCCCCTGATGGGTTCGCTGACCGGGCGGGATACCCTGCAGGCCTTTGCCCGGCCACTGGCTTCCGGTGTATTTGTGTTTATAGCCTTGGCGTTTGGAGTGCTTGCCCACGCCTTTCTGGTGGATGATTTCTCGGTGGCCTACGTGGCCAATAACAGTAACAGCCTGCTGCCCTGGTATTTCAAGGCCAGCGCAGTGTGGGGCGGCCATGAAGGCTCATTATTATTGTGGGTCCTGATGCTCAGTGGCTGGACCCTGGCGGTGGCAGTGTTCAGCCGTCGCCTGCCGTCGGAAATGATTTCCCAGGTGTTGTCTGTGCTGGGCATGGTCACGGTCGGTTTTCTGTTGTTCATCCTCCTGACATCCAATCCGTTTGATCGCCTGCTACCCAATGTTCCCGCAGACGGCGCGGATCTGAATCCGCTGTTACAGGATTTCGGTCTGATTATCCATCCACCCATGCTGTACATGGGGTACGTGGGCTTTTCCGTGGCCTTTGCCTTCGCTATTGCCGCACTGATCAACGGCCGCCTGGATGCCGCCTGGGCCCGCTGGTCCCGGCCCTGGACTACCGTGGCCTGGGCGTTCCTTTCCCTGGGTGTTGCTCTGGGTAGCTGGTGGGCCTATTACGAGCTTGGCTGGGGCGGCTGGTGGTTCTGGGACCCGGTGGAAAATGCCTCGCTGTTGCCCTGGCTGTCCGGCACCGCTCTGATGCACAGTCTGGCGGTCACCGAGAAACGGGGGGTCTTCAAGAGCTGGACTGTGCTGCTGGCCATCGTCACCTTTTCCCTGAGCCTGCTGGGTACCTTCATGGTGCGCTCCGGGGTACTGACTTCGGTGCATGCGTTTGCCTCCGACCCGACCCGGGGTGCCTTCCTGCTGGGACTGTTGGGTATCACCATTGTTTGCAGCCTGGCGCTTTATGCGTTCCGTGCCCCGGTGGTGCATGTGCGCGCCAGCTATACCGGCCTGTCCCGGGAAGTATTCCTGTTGCTGAATAATGTGTTACTGGTGGCCGCCACCGTGCTGGTTCTGGTCGGTACCCTGTATCCGTTGGTGCTGGATTACCTGGAGATGGGCCGGCTTTCCATCGGTGAGCCATTCTTCAATCTGACCTTCAGCCCGTTGGCCATTGCTGTGGGGCTGCTGCTGGGTGCCGGTATCTTTTCTCGCTGGAAAAATACCGATGGCGGCTGGCTGGGCCGCAAGCTGCTCTGGCCCATGGCCCTGAGCGTGGTACTGGCGGCAGCGATAATGGTGGCTTATGGCGGCTTCCGCCCCTGGGCTTTCTTTGGTGCACTGGCGGCGGTCTGGGTATGCGTGGCCACCGGCTGGGATCTCTGGGATAAATCCTCATCCCGCAAGGGGCGCATCCATGGTCTGAAGCGTCAGTCCCGTAGTTATTACGGTATGGTATTGGCCCATCTGGGTGTGGCCATTACCATGCTCGGTGCCACGGTGGCATCCAACTACGGAATTGAACGGGATCTTCGCATGGAGCCGGGGGACCGGGCCCGGATAGGTGAATATCAAGTGGAATTTGTCGATGTAGGACAGCGTCAGGGTGCGAATTTTACCGCCGAATTCGGGCGGTTTGACGTATACCTCGATGGCGAACGGGTTTCCACCCTGTTTCCGGAAAAGCGACGCTACACGGTGCAGCGGAACGTCATGACCGAAGCAGGCATTGATGCCGGCCTGCTGCGGGATCTGTTTGTTGCCATTGGTGAGCGGCTGTCGGACCAGGCCTGGGCCATTCGGGTGCAGTACAAGCCTCTGGTGCGCTGGCTCTGGCTGGGTGCCATATTCATGGCAGCAGGTGGTTTCCTGGCGATTTCTGACCGACGTTACCGGATTCGTGAGCGGTCGGAGCAGCGGGCCAGAACAACCCCGACACCGCCTGCCAGTGCAGCAGAGAGCGTATCATGAAGCGATTGCTGTTATTTATACCGCTACTGGTAGTGGTGATCCTGGGGGTGGTGTTATTTGCCGGTATCGGCAAGGACCCGACGGCCCTCGAGTCGGCGCTGATCGGCAAGTCGGTGCCGGAATTCTCTCTTCCGGAGCTGCAGAATCCCGACCGCACCCTGGATCCGTCGGTATTCCGGGGCAAGGTGTCTTTGTTGAACGTCTGGGGCACCTGGTGCCCGTCCTGCCGGGAAGAGCATGATGATCTTGTATGGCTGGCGGAAGATAAGGGCATACGGATTGTGGGCCTCAACTACAAGGATGACCGGGATCTGGCCTTGCAATGGCTGGAGAGGCTGGGTGATCCCTACGAGGTCACGATTTTTGACCCGGAGGGCAGCCTGGGGTTTGATCTTGGTGTCTATGGCGCTCCGGAAACCTACGTGATCGATGGTCAGGGAACTGTTCGTTATCGCCATGTGGGCGTAGTGAACGAGAAGGTCTGGCGCGAGCATCTGGAGCCGGTGGTGCAGCGTTACAGGGAGGGTAACTGATGCGTCCGGCGGCCTTGATTATGGGGTTCCTGCTGGCCTTTTCGGCCATGGCTGCCACCCCTGATATCTACAATTTCGACAGTCGTGCGGAGGAAATCCGCTTTCAGAATCTGACATCCGAGCTGCGCTGCCCAAAGTGCCAGAATCAGAATATCGCCGATTCCAACGCGCCCATCTCCAGGGATATGCGGGAGGCAGTCTACCGGATGATGAAAGGGGGTGCCGACAATGAGGAAATCATCGGTGCCCTGGAATCCCGTTTCGGCGAATTTATCCGTTACAAGCCAAAAGTGAACGAGCGCACCATCTGGCTCTGGGCGACACCGGCGATTGTGGTGTTGATCGGGCTGCTGGTGGTGATAGGTATTGTACTGCGCTCAAGAGCCTCTGCGGCCGGAGCCAGGCCCCTTTCGGAAGATGAGCAACGCCGGGCGGAACAGATCCTGTCCGCCCGGGATAACGACGCCTGAACCTTCACCTTCGACCCTGACTGAACGATTCCATGACTGATATTTTCTGGATTATTGCCGCTATTTTCGTGCTCCTGGCGCTGGGTTTTATTGTCTGGCCTTTACTTCATGCCCGCACGGAGAGCCGGATTCACCGGGATCTGCGTAATCAGAACCTGCTGGCTTACCGGACCCGCATGGCGGAACTGGACAAGGAGCTGGAAGAAGACCTGATCGATCAGGAGCATTATCGTCAGCTCAAACAAGAGCTGGCCGGAAGCATGCTCGACGATGTGCCGGAGGAGGGCAGCAGGAGCGCTCCCCGGAGCCGGGTATCGGGTCGACGCAGTGCCCTGGGTGTGGTGCTGGTGAGTATTGCCGTGCTTCCGGCTGCGGCCGTTTACCTTTATCAGCAATGGGGTGCCCTGAACCAGGTTGAAGCCTATCAGGCGATGTCGGAGTTGTCGGACAGTGATGCAGCCAGGGCGCAGCGCATGAGTGAGCTGGCAGGACAGCTGCGTGAGCGGCTGGAAGCCGAGCCGGAAAACCCGGAAGGCTGGGTGATGCTGGGCCGGACCTATATGCGTATCGAGCAGTACCAGGATGCCGTCTATGCCTACCGCCGACTGGCACAGCTGGATCTTGGTACCGCCAAAGAACGTGCCAACGCCTGGGGCCTGGCGGCCCAGGCGGCGTTTTTTGCCAGCCAGGGTGAAATGAACGAGCAGGTGCAGGACATTATTGAAAAGGCACGGGAGCTCGACCCGAATGAAGTGAACGTCCTGGGTCTGCTTGGCATCAATGCTTTCAGCCAGGAAAACTACCGGGAAGCCATCGGTTACTGGCAGCGGATTGTGGATGTGGCTCCCCGACACCCGCAACTGGCTTCCATCAAGGAAGGCCTGCGTGCTGCCTATGGCCGCCTCGGCGAGGAACCGCCAGCGGAACTGCAGGCCAGCGCCGGCGGGGGAGTAACCGTGAGAGTCGAACTGGACGAACAGTTTGTCGGGGATATACCGGATGATGCGGTAGTCTTTGTGTTTGTCCGCCGGGCCGGCGTCGAGCAGGGACCGCCCCTGGCCGCCATGCGCCTGCCGGCATCTTCCCTGCCCACCGAGGTGACCCTGGATGACCGGAATTCCATGGGCCCGGCAGGTAAGCTGTCCTCGGCTGAGGAAGTGCAGGTGATGGCGCGGATCTCACGGACCGGTAATGCGAAATCCGAAGCCGGGGACTGGCAGGGTCGCATCGACCGCCCGGTCGCCGTCGGAGACGATAGCGGTGAGGTTCCCGTGCTGGTTATTGATTCCCGGCTGGCAGAGTAGGCACGGGGCGCTCAGGCCCCGTGGAAGCCTTCCGGGTAAAGGGGCGGCAGGTGCCTCGCTGCTGCCGGCGAAGGCTCTTTCCTGTCAGCCTTTATCCGCTTGAGGGCCGCGACCATGGCGCTGCCATCCCATGACGATGTTGCTTCACCATACAGGTAGTTCTGTAGCCGCCTGATTTCCTCCATCAGTTCCCGGTCGCCGGTCAGTTGCGCTGCCTCGGTGGCGGAATGTATGTCAGGGCGCTGGTAATGGTGCCCAATCCAGCGGGGCAAGAGCGATAGTGTGGCAGGTTTGCCACGCTCTGCCGCCGCACAGAGCTCCCGGAACAGCTGTATGTCGCTGTGGCTTTCGGGCTCCCGTTTGGCAGGGCCTGTTACCTTCCGGTTTTTGTTGAGCAGCCAGAGCAGTCCGGCGGTGGTTGCCAGCCAGCCGACTGCCAGCAACAGGCTGATCCAGACCCAGAGGTCAGTATTGTTGCCACCGGTTTCTGCGGTAGCGGATGGCTGGCCGGAATTCACGGAATTGCCTGCCGTTGCCTGCCGGGAACCACTGCCCGTCACCGTCAGTGTGCGCGCGGGAATCCGTGCTGTTTTCTGGCTGTCCGTTTGCGTATCCCACCACTTAACGGTAATTTCCGGCAGCGTGAGCTGGCCGGCCCTGACCGGTACCAGCGCACTTACCCTGGTCAGAGTGGATACAATACCGTTGCCGCTGATGACGGAGTCTCTTTGTTCCGGTTCCGGGTAAAGCCTGATGCCCGGGGGTGCGGATTGTGGCAGCGACGGTAAAGCCGACGGGGGCAGCCCCTCGGCAGTCATGGTGAGGGTGCGAGTCAGGTTTTGTCCCTGCTCTGTCTCCGTGAGGGACTCCAGACCGCTGGAGGTAAGGGTCAGGTCGCTGGCCGGAAGCCAGACATCGCCGGTAAACGCATCGGGGACCGGCTTGACCGGTATCTCGAACAGGCGTTTGCTGTCCCGCAGGAAGCGCAGTTGCCCGGAGCTGTCCCTGGCCTGGCCTTCGAAATGGATGGTGCCCAGTTCCAGTGTGCCGGGCGTCTGGGGGTAAATGGCGTAGCGGCGTTCCACTACCCGGTACCGCTGGCCCCCGACGCTGGACCTGTATTCCCGCTGTTTCCCGAGCGCTTCAATCAGGGCATCCGGGTGTTCCGGTGTTGAAAGATCCCCGCGGATCAGATTCCCCCGGAAGAACAGCTTGACGGTAAACACCAGTTGCTCCTGCACATACAGCTCATCCTTGTCAGTGGACAGCTCGATAAATGCATCCCTGTTGCTGCTGGTGTCACCGGGAGGCGAGCCCTCGACCACTTCGATGGTGACTGGTTCCGACTTGTCGCCCCTGAAGCTGAGGGGGGGAATGCGGAGCTTTCCGGTCTTGCGGGGCAGTAGTTGGTAGGTCCAGGTGATTTCGCCGCGCATTTCATTGTTGACTGTGCGGATACTGTATTGCTGGCTCTGACCGACAATCTCGAAATCCGGCTCAACTTTTTCAATATCCGGGGAGGGCAGGTTGGCATTGCCGATGTCGAACAGGTTGTCCAGGTTGATCTCGATCTTCATGCTGCCTTCGACGGTGAGGGTGACAGTCTCTCCCTCGTAGATCCGGGTGCGGTCCGGTGTCACTTTCAGTCCCCCGGCCATGGAGGGGCTGGCGACCAGCGCCGCAAGTATCAGCAGCAAAATGGTGGTCAGACGGTTTACCATGGTGTGTCTTCCTCGTCGGCTTCTCTGCCCCGTTGCTGGTATTGCTGCAGGAACTTGCGTTGCAGCAGACCGCCGGGGTTGTCGGGTACGCGTCGCAGCCACTGTTCCTGGGACTGGCTGAGTGGCTCAGGGTTCAGTGCAGCCGGTGATTCCTGTTGCGGTTGTTGCTCCTGGCCATCCGGGTCCTGTCCGCCGCGGGACTGTTGCTCTTGCGACTGTGGCTGCTCCTCGTCACCACCGGGGGGAGACGGCTGCCCGTTCTGCTGCTGTTTTGAGCTGTCACCGGTTGACGACTGCGAACCGTCCGAGCGGGAATTGTCCCCGGACTGGCTGGAGGAGCGGCTGTTCTGCTGGTCTGCCTGCTTCCCGGATTTATCCTGCTGTTCCTGCTGTTTTTTTTGCTGTTTGAGCAGCTCCTTTATCAGATCCCTGTTGTACCGGGCATCCGCATGATCGGGTTGTTCCGCCAACACCTGCTCATAGGCGTCCAGTGCCTGCTGTAATTTACCCGCACGGGCCAGGGCATTGGCGCGGTTATACTGTGCACGCACCGTATCCGGTTTGGCCAGAACCCTGGCCGCAGCCTCGTACTTGCCTGCACGGTACAGTGCCAAGCCGCGCCATTCCGGATCTTTCAGCTTATCCGCCGCCGCCTCGGGGTTCTGCTCAATAAGCTCTGGTGCGCGCTGCTCAGGGGTTTTCCACAGGTCCGCCCATTCCAGCGCCATGGCGGGTCGTGGCAGCAACGCTGGCAGTACCAATACCGCCATCGTGACCAGTAACAGCGCACCCCGGCGCCAGCTGATCAGCAATGGCACCAGCGCCAGCCAGAGCAGCCAGTAGCCATCGTCTTTCCACCGATCGACCGTGAGGGACTGCTCATCGTTCCGCCAGTCATTGCTGTCCTCACTGCGCAGTGCCAGTGACTGAATGTCCTGGTTGTCGACAGTTATCCTGTGGCTTTGGCCGCCGGTGCTCAGCGCCAGTTGGGACAGTTCCTCAGGAGTGGCTCTGGCCAGCACAATCTGGTTGCCTTCCCGCACAAAACCTTGCTCCGGTAGGGGTATCGGGGCGCCTTCCCGGGTGCCTGCAACCAGTGTGCTGAGGGTATAGGGGCTGTCATTGACCATGGTCCTGATGCGTTGCTGATAGCGTTCTGCGACCTGGTCGCTGATCAATAGAATGCGTCCTTTGCCCGGGGCACCCTGTTCCAGCAGCTGGATGGCCCGACTGACGGCGAGGTCGGCTCTGTTGCCCGGAGCCGGCATGATGAGCGGATCCAGCACGCCGAGCATGCTTTCGATTGTGGCCCGGTCACTGGTCAGTGGCGTCACGGTGTGGGCATCGGCGGCGTAAACCACCAGGGCAGTCAGGCTGGCCTGGCGCTCCGCCAGCAGATCGCGAATCTTGCGCTTGGCCCGGGTCAGTCGATCCGGTTGCAGATCGTTGGCCAGCATTGACAGGGACAGATCCAGAACGATGACCAGACTGTCGTCCTGCTGTTGCAGGGGGCTGGGGGCCTTGCGCCAGGTGGGACCGGCCAGTGCGACCGAGAGCAGTGCGAGGGAAAGCATCACCATTGGCAGAATCGGGCGGCGTTTGCCCCCGGATTCACCTCTGCGCCGGATCAGCGGTTGCAGCATCGGCCCCGGGATGATTCGCTGCCAGCCGTTGTCGCTGCCCGACAGGTAACGGTACAACAGCGGTAACAGCGGCACCGCCAGCCACAGCAGTAGCCAAAGGGGGCGCAAAAAATGAAAGTCAGCCATCGGCGAGCTCCCGTCTGCCGGCGAGCCGCAGCATTTGCAGGGTCGCCCAGAGGAGTAACGCCAGACCAGCGGGCCAATAGAACAGCTCCGTCACCGGCCGGTAGAACCGGCCGTCCTGTTCGATCGGTTCCAGCTGATTGATGCTCTCGTAGATCATCTCAAGTTCCGGCAGACTGCGGGCACGAAAGTAGCGGCCTCCGGTCGACTCGGCCATACGGGTCAGCAGGGCCTCATCAAGGTCGCGCGAAGGGTTGACCCGGCGCGATCCGAGCCATCCGCGTTCTATTTTTGACTCCGCACCGATACCGATGGCGTAGATGCGGGCACCAATGGCGCTGGCAATTTCCGTGGCCTTGTCCGGGGTAAGCTGGCCGGCGGTGTTGGCTCCGTCGGTCAACAGGATAATCACCCGCTGCTCCTGGGGGCGGTCCCGCAGCCGCTTGACCGCAAGACCGAGTGCGTCACCGATAGCGGTAGCGCGGCCGGCCATGCCGATACCTGCCTCGAACAGAAGGGTTCTGACCGTCTCCAGGTCGAAGGTAAGGGGCGCCTGTATGTAGGGTTCGGTGCCGAACAGCAGCAGTCCCAGCCGATCACCTTTGCGGCGGCTGATAAAGTCGTCCAGCACCCTCTTGACCGCCTGCAAACGGTTGATGCTGTGCCCCTGCAGGATCATATCCCGCTCGTCCATGCTGGGGGAAATATCGACCACCAGTAACATATCCCGCCCGGATACCGGCACCTGAACGGTTTCCCCGGCATGTTGGGGGCGCGCCAATGCCACCACCATCAACAGCCAGCAAAGCAGAAGCATTACCTTCTGCCAGCGGGGTGTGGCACTGCCGCTGCGACTGACACCGGGCAGCCCGGTCAGCCAGTGCCCCATGGGCAGAACCGGTGCTTCCACCGCGGCAGACTGGCCTTTGCCTTGCCGAAACAGCAGCGGCAAAACGGCCAGCAACAGTATCCAGGGATAGGCCAGGCTCAGCACGACTGCCTCCTTATCCAGAAACGCGCGACCGCCAGCGCTTCGTCCGCGGGGCAGGGGGTATCTGGTTGCCAGCTGGCCTGCACCATGCAGGCCAGCAGCGCCCGGGGAGGCTCCTGGTTATCTGGCCAGGTGTCAATCAGAAACGCTGTCCACTGCTCACCACTCAAGGTTTGCGGGTACTGATCCGGATAGCAGGCCATGGCGCTGCGTTTCAGGATTTCGTTCAGCGCTGCGAACCAGCGTTCATTTCCCCGCGGTTGACCCGCCAGCCGCTCAAGCTCTGCCAGAGCGGCTTTTTTCCACCTCTGGCGTTGCCAGCGGCGCAGGAGACGGATGGCCAAAAAAACCAAGGCAGCCAGCAGCAGAGCGGTCAGCACCCACCAGCCCGGCGCGGGCGGCCAGAATCCGCCGGGGTCCGGCAGGTGGATATCGCGTAACTGGCTCAGAGGGTCCTGCGGGTTCATCGGCGTGGCCTCATCCAATCCGGCCTCGCGGGCCAAGCAGGGGCTGCAGGGCCCATGCAGGGTCTTCGGTGGTCAGAAGGGTGGCCGGGACTATGCCTGCTGTGCGGAAACACTCCCGGAACTGCTGTTCATGGTGTGCCACCTTCTCGTCCCAGGCCTGTCGGAAGCGCCGGTCGGATGCATCAAACCAGACAGGACCCTCGGGCCCGGCGACTGCGAATCGGCCGCTGGCCGGTAACTGCTGCTCCAGGGGATCAGTAATCCGCAGGGCACCGACGGTGTTGTTCCTTGCCAGGCTGCCCAGCAGGCGCGGTGTCTGTTCAGTGAGACTGAGGAAATCACTGATCAGCATAATCTGGCTGCCGGTATTGGCCACCCGGCGGGCCTCTGCCAGAGCGGTATCCAGGCCTGCGCCACTGACTCCGGTGCCGGACAGGGTGCCCGGGAAATGCTGCATGCGGGCTACCCGGTCCAGTAGCCGGAGTACGGATTTTTTGCGCCTGGCCGGTCGCTGCACTACCAGATTGTCCCCATTGAAAATGATGCCGCCCACCTGGTCTCCTCCCCAGAGGGCGAGCCAGGCGAGCATGGCCGTTACCTGTGCCGCGCGAACCTGCTTGTAGGCCCCCCCGGAGCCGAAAAACAGAGAAGGCCCCAGGTCACAGAGCAGCAACACCGGCCGCTCACGCTCTTCTTCATACAGCTTGGTGTGGGGTTCCTGCCTTCTGGCGGTTACCCGCCAATCAATGCTGCGGATGTCGTCCCCTGGCTGATACTGGCGGACTTCCGCAAAGGCCATACCTCTACCCCAGCGCGGTGAACGCTTCAGCCCGGCCGGGCGGCTGCGCACGGGGAGGGCCGAGGGCAGTTTCAGGGCCCTGGCTTCGGCCTGTAACCGGATCAGTTCCGGCAGGGAGACAGTAACGGGTGACTCGGTGGCAGTGGTCATGGTTCCGGATCAGGCGGCGACTGGCACGCGGTCGATCAGCCGTGCCAGCAGGTGGTCCGTTGTCATGCCTTCTGCTTCGGCCTCGAAGGTCAGCAAGACCCGGTGGCGCAGCACATCGAAGGCCACCTGGCGCACATCGTCGGGGCTGACATAATCCCGCCCGTCCAGCCAGGCAATGGCGCGGGCGCAGCGGTCAAGGGCAATGGTGCCCCTGGGACTGGCACCGAAAGCGGTCCAGCGCCCCAGCTCCGGATCCAGGCTGGCCGGATCACGGGTGGCAAGCACCAGTGAGAGCAGGTAACGCTCCACCGCGTCGGCCATGTGAATGCCGGCCACTTCCTGGCGGGCCCGGAACACGTCATCAGCGCACACCCGGGTCTGTGCGGTGCTGACTCCGTGCCGGTACTCGTTACGGGCCAGGTGCAGGATCTTCTGCTCGGCCTCGGCGGAGGGGTAGTCAATCACCACATGCATCAGAAAACGGTCCAGCTGGGCTTCCGGCAGCGGGTAGGTGCCCTCCTGTTCAATCGGATTCTGGGTGGCCATCACCATGAACAGCCGGTCCAGCGGGAAGGTCTTCATGCCCACACTGACCTGGCGTTCCCCCATGGCTTCCAGCAGGGCCGACTGTACTTTGGCCGGTGCCCGGTTGATCTCGTCCGCCAGCACCAGGTTATGAAAAATGGGCCCGGCCTGGAAATCAAAGGTGCCGGTTTCCGGCCTGTAGATCTCACTGCCCGTGATATCCGAAGGCAGCAGGTCCGGGGTGAACTGAATCCGGTGGAAGTCTCCTTCCAGATGTTCGGACAGGGCCTTGATGGCCGTAGTTTTGGCCAGCCCCGGTGCACCCTCGACCAGTAAGTGACCATCTGCCAGCAGCGCGATCAGCAGCCGGTCTACCAGTTTGGTCTGACCGATTATCCTTTCGGATAACTGTGACCGTAATTCACCAAACGTATGCTGTAGGGACATGGGGTACGTCGACTCCGGAGACTTCGTGGTATTTGTAGGTAGTTGCCGCAGTTTTGGTGTCTTTGCAGCAAAAATCAAGGGTTTGACTATCCTTATGTCACCATACCTTAATTATGTCCCTTCACACAGACTGAGGTTGACTATGAATGCGCTGACAGTCACCAGCAAGGAGCAATTTTTCGATCAGCTGGCTGCTGCATTTGAAGAAAAAATCGAGACGGACGAAGCCCGTAAGATCAGCGAATTCGCCAGGCAACACTGTGCCCATGTGCCTTTGCAGGAATTGTTGGGGCGTCGTTTTTCGGATACCTATGGTGCCATTCTTGCTGCCTGGCAGTTCCTGCAGAAGCGAGCGCAGGATGAAAGTGGTGTGTCTGTCTTCAATCCGGATCTTGAGAGTGACGGCTGGCAGTCCACCCACACGGTGATTTACGTCCTGCACCCGAACATGCCGTTTCTGATCGACTCGGTACGCATGGCCATCAACCAGCGGGAAATCGGCACCCATTCTATCCAGCACTCTATTCTGAAGGTGGAGCGAGACAGCAAGGGTGTTCTGAAGAAACTCTTTGCCCCGAAAAAAACCTCCAAAGGTGCACATTACGAAGCATTCATCGTGCTGGAAATTGACCGCCACAGTGACCCGAAGGATCTGCGCCAGCTGGAGGCAGTGCTGCGTCAGATTCTCCATGAAGTGCGCATTGCGGTGTCCGACTTCCCGATTCTGACCGACAAGATTGAGAAGATGGCCGGGGAACTGGAGGACAGCAAGGCGAATATAGCCGCCGAGGATCGTGAGGAAGCCAGGGCCTTCCTGCAGTGGTTGGTGCAGGATCACTTCACCTTCCTGGGCTACGACGAATACGATTTTGTAAAGGGAAGGAACGGCCTGGAGGTGCGCCGGGTCGAGAACTCGGAGTTGGGTATTCTGCGGGTAAACAATGAGCGACCGGATCGGGTCAGGCTCAGCGAACTGCCCCAGCGCACACGCCATGAAATGACCCGCACCGATGATATTTTCATCTTTGCCAAGTCAGCCCAGCGTTCCCGGGTGCACCGTCCCGCCTATCCGGACTATATCGCCGTCAAGAAGTTCAATGAGAAGGGTGAGGTAGTCGGTGAACGCCGTTTCCTCGGTCTGTACACCGCCCGGGCCTACAACGAGCGACCGGATGAAATCCCTCTGTTGCGCCGCAAGTATCAGGCCGTAATGAAACGCTCAGGTTTTCTGCGGGACGACTATGCCGGCAAGGAGCTGGAACAGATCCTCACGGTGTACCCCCGGGACGAGCTGTTCCAGATTGATACCGACGAACTGCTCAACACCGCCAAGAGCATTCTCTATATTCAGGAACGGCGGCGCATCGAATTGTTCATGCGGGAGGATGTGTATGGCCAGTTTGTCACCTGCCTGGCTTTTTTCCCGAGGGATGTTTACAACACCGAACTGCGGTTGAAAGTAGAAGATGTTCTGCTGGAAAAGCTGGGAGCTGAGGACATCGAGTTTGTGACCCATTTTTCCGAGTCGCCTCTGGCCCGGGTTCAGTTTACCATTCGGGTACCTCAGGTGGAGAACCGGCAGCTGCCGCTGGCAGAGCTGCGGGAAAAAGCCGTGGAGCTGGCCCAGTCCTGGCGTGACGGCCTGTCCGAGGCGCTGGCGGAAACCTACGGAGAAGAGCAGGGTAACGAATTATACCGGTTGTTCGGCACCGCCTTCCCCGCCAGCTACCAGGATATGTTCTCGCCGCGCCGGGCCGCCATCGACCTGGATCACATCAGCTCGGCGGCCAGGGACAATACCCTCGCCATGAGTTTTTACCGGGCGCTGGAAGAGGAGGAAGACACTCTTCATTTCAAACTCTTCTACCCGGATCAGCCGCTGCCCCTGTCCGATGTGATGCCGATTTTCGAGAATCTGGGTTTTCGCGTAATGGGTGAGCACCCTTTTGAAGTCGCAGACCGGACGGGTGGTGTGGTCTGGATTCATGATTTTACGCTCAAGGCCGGTGCTGCCCGGTCCGTGGATATCCACCGTATCCGCCCCATTTTCGAGGAGCTGTTCCGCCGGGTCTGGTACGGTGAGGCAGAGAACGATGCCTTCAACCGGCTGATGCTGGCGTCCTACATGAACTGGCGGGAAGTGGCGCTGCTCCGGACCTACGCCCGTTATATGCGGCAGATCCGTTTCTCCAACAGTCAGAGCTTTATCTCCGGCACTCTGGTCAATCATGTGGGGCTGGCCCGTCTGTTGCTGGATTATTTTGATGTGCGACTCAACCCCCACCGCTACAAGAGCGAGGCCAAGAGTCGCGCGGCCCAGCAGAAACTGGAGATCGAATTCAACGCTGCACTGGATGATGTGGCCAACCTCAGTGAGGACCGGGTATTGCGTCTGTATCTGGAGCTGATGCAGGCCACCCTCCGCACCAACTATTTCCAGAGCGATGGCGACGGCGGATGCAAGTCATATATCAGTGTCAAATTCGATCCGTCCGGCATTCCGGATATGCCGTTGCCCATGCCGATGTTCGAAATTTTCGTCTACTCACCCAGGGTTGAGGGTGTGCATCTGCGCGGTGGCCGGGTGGCCCGGGGCGGCCTGCGCTGGTCAGACCGTTTTGAGGACTACCGCACCGAGATTCTGGGCCTGGTGAAAGCCCAGCAGGTGAAGAACGCGGTGATTGTGCCGGTCGGTGCCAAGGGTGGCTTCGTGGCAAAGCGGTTGCCGGATCCCGGCAACCGGGAAGCCTTTCAGGCCGAGGGTATTGCCGCCTACAAGACGTTCATCCGCGGCCTGCTGGATATTACCGATAACCTGGTAAATGGGGAGATTGCGCCTCCGCAGCAGGTGGTGCGCCATGATGAGGACGATCACTATCTGGTGGTCGCTGCGGATAAGGGTACGGCCACTTTCTCGGATATTGCCAACGGCCTGTCTGCCGAATACGGATTCTGGATGGGAGATGCCTTCGCCTCGGGTGGCAGTAACGGTTACGACCACAAGAAGATGGGCATTACCGCCCGGGGTGCCTGGGTATCGGTGGAGCGTCATTTCCGGGAAATGGGCGTAAACCCGTCGAAGGATGAATTTACCGTTATCGGGATCGGTGATATGGGCGGGGATGTGTTTGGCAACGGCATGCTCTGTTCGGACAGGATGAGGCTGGTCGCTGCCTTCAACCATATTCACATCTTCGTGGATCCGGATCCCGATCCGGCCAGATCGTATCAGGAACGTCAGCGGCTGTTTGCACTGCCCCGGTCGGCGTGGACGGATTATGATACGCAGCTCATCTCCAAAGGGGGCGGCGTGTTCAGCCGTAACGCCAAGTCCATTCCGGTCAGCCCGGAGATGAAAAAGTTACTGGGCATCAAGTCCGACAAGGTGCCCCCCAACATGCTGATCTCCCATATTCTCAGGTGCCAGGCCGACCTGCTCTGGATCGGCGGCATCGGCACTTACGTGAAGGGGAAGAGCGAGACTCACGCAGATGTGGGAGACAAGGCCAATGACGGACTGCGCATCAACGGCTCCGAGCTGCGCTGCCACGTAGTGGGCGAAGGCGGCAATCTGGGGTTCACCCAGTTGGGCCGGATCGAGTATGCCCTTGGCGGTGGCCGTCTCAATACTGATTTTATTGACAACTCCGGGGGTGTTGACTGCTCGGATCACGAGGTCAACATGAAGATTCTGCTCAACCGGGCAGTAGCCATGGGCGACCTGACCGAAAAGCAGCGTAACCAGATGTTGGAGGAGATGACCGACGATGTGGCACAGTTGGTCCTGAAGAACAACTATCGCCAGACTCAGGCCATCAGTATTGCCGGCAGTGAGGTGTTCACCCGCATGGAAGAGTACCGCCGGCTGATGAACAGCCTTGAGTCGGAAGGCAAGCTGAACCGTTCTCTGGAGTTTCTGCCCGACGACGAAACGCTCGCAGAGAGAATGGTCGACAAAAAAGGCCTCACCCGGCCGGAGTTGTCGGTGCTGATCTCCTACGTGAAAGGGGATCTCAAGCAGCAGCTGATCGACAGTGCGTTGCCGGACGAGCCCCTGCTGGAGCCGGAAATGCACAAGGTGTTTCCCCGGGCGCTGACCCGCCGGTTCGGCGAGGAACTGAAAGAACACCAGTTGCGCCGGGAAATCATTGCCACCCAGATCGCCAACGACATGGTCAACCACATGGGCATCACCTTTGTGGAACGCCTGGGCCAGTCCACCGGTGCCGATGCGGCATCGATTGCCATGGCCTGGATTATCGCCCGGGACGTGTTCCGGCTGGATAGCTGGTGGGACAAGATCGAATCCCTGGATTACTATATTCCGGCCAGCCTGCAGTCGGACCTGATGAAAGGCCTGATTCGGCTGATCCGTCGGGCGGTGCGCTGGTTGTTGCGGAACCGCCGGTCCGAGCTGAATATCCAGAGTCACCTGGAGCGGTTCTCTGACCAGGTCTGGAAAATCACCTGTCACCTGCCGGATTACCTGGGGGCCCAGACCCGGGAAGCCTGGAAGAGGCGTCACGACGAACTCACGGAGCAGGGATTGCCGGGTGAACTGGCATCAGTGATGGCGGGCACCGCCTATCTGTATTCCTCGCTGGGTATTATCGAGGCCCGGGAAGCCAGCGGCATGCCGTTAAAAACCGTGGCCAACCTTTACTATGAACTCGGCGACCGCCTGGACCTTAACTGGTTTGGTGGAGCCATTGCGGCCCTGGTGCCATCTTCCCACTGGCAGGCACTGGCCCGGGAAAGCTTCCGGGAAGACCTGGACTGGCAGCAGCGGGCTCTGACTACAGGGGTTCTGAAGATGGCTGGCAAGCCCGGCGATGTGGAGGGCTGCGTGGATGCGTGGATGGCGCGACACCAGCCGATGATCGACCGCTGGCGGAGCATGCTGGGTGAACTCAAGGGTGCCCGGGAGCCGGAATACGCGATGTTCTCCGTAGCCCTGCGCGAACTGCTGGATCTGGCCCAGACTACTATGCACACACCGTCGGACACTGAGGCGGGCTGACCCTCGCCTTCTTGCGTTTTGTCACTGTTTGCCGTTCAATGCACCCACTTCGAGCGGGAGTGGGGCATTGTGATGGCTGAGTCCTGTCCACCTCCGGTTACCTATGATTATTCCGGGAAAGTTGCCGTGTCCGATTCCCTGCCAGACTCCCATCAGGCCCTGCTCAAATGCGTCCACCTGCTTGAGGGCAGGGTGGCCTTGCTGGGTATTGCCGAAGCAACCCTGTTGGCTTCGCTGCCGGGGGAGGGTGGGAACGGGCTGGCCATGACGGAGCATGCCGGTGTCCGGGAGCGACTTGAAGCGCAACCGGGGGGCTGGCAACCCCTGTTCGGCTACCTGCCGGAAGCGGGGCAGGCGGGCAGCTACCAGACGGTTGTGATATTTCTTCCCAAGGCCCGGGCTGAGGTGCAGTTGCGCCTGGCACTGGCCCGGCACCTGGCCGCTTCCGGTGGGCGGATTCTGCTGATTGGTGGCAAGAAAGAAGGTATTGCCCGGGCCGGCAAGCAATTCCGGGAACAACTGCCCACCGCGATGAAGGTGGAGAGTGTGCGGCATTGCCAGGTGTGGCTGGCGGAGCAGGTGACCCCCTTTGCCGAGTATTCCCTGGATGACTTCCGAAGCTGGCACAGCGTGGTCCACCGGGATGTGGAGCTGCAGGTGGCTGGCCTGCCGGGTATCTTCAGTGACGGGCACCTGGATGATGGCACGGCCCTGCTGCTGGATACCCTCGCGGACACGCCGATACGCAGCGGCCGGGTGCTCGATTTCGCCTGCGGTGCCGGGGTGATCGGTTCCTGGTTGCAGGCCTGGCGCAACCAGAATGATCAACAGCCCGATCCGGTGGACGGTATAGACGTTCAATACCAGGCGATTCACTGTGCCCGGGAAACCTATGCTGCCAACGGTGCGGAGGGTAACGTGCTGGCTTCAGACGGTTTGCAGGTGGTTCAGCAGCGCTACCGGGCCATTCTGTCTAACCCGCCATTCCATACCGGAATACACACGGATACCTCGGTGACCGGGCAATTCCTGTCACAGGTGGCAAGGCACCTGCTGCCCGGCGGGGAGCTTCGGCTGGTGGCTAACAGTTTTCTGGGTTACGAGGCGTTGATTCGCCGCCACGTTGGCCCCGTTGAAGTGATCGCCAGTAACCGCCGTTTCGTGGTTTACCGCTGCATCCGAAAATAGCAGACATAAAAAAAGCCCCTGGGGTCAGGGGCAAAAGCTGAAGAGGTCAGGTAGTCTCTGAACAGCCTGAGACTAAAACATTAGAGTCATTTTCTAGAATAAACAGCCTAAAAACGGACGGTTTGTCCTCCATGCCCTCAGAGAAGCCCGAAATGACAAGTGTGGCGATGCGCCTTCCCGGTGGCAGATTGCATCTGGCTCGCCCGGGTAGCGGGCCCCGGTCCCTGAGGGCCTGGGACGCAGCCGACGAGTTGTTGCTGGAGTATGCCCATAAGCTGCTGCAGGAAAGGGAGGAGTATCGGATTCTCGTGATAGATGATCGTTTTGGCGCTCTGACGCTTGGCCTGGCGGCCTTTTCTCCGTTGGTGGTTTCCGATATCGCCAGTCTGATCCCGGCGCTGCGCCATAACGCAGAATCAAACGGACTGACCTATCCGCAAGTGCACAGCTGGCTGAACCCCCCGCGAGGTCTCTTTGATCTGGTGGTGCTGCGGATTCCCCGTCAGGCAGACTACCTGCGCTGGCTGTTGCAACGGGTCAATTCATTGCTGGCCGACGAGGGCAGGCTGCTGGCTGGCGGCATGATCAAGCACCTGCCGGATCACAGTGCCGGTATTTTTGAAAATCTGGTGAATACCCTCGAGGTGAGCCCTGCCCGCAAGAAAGCCCGTGTGATTGTCTGCGAAGCGGGGCAGCGGGGCGGGTCCCTGAAGGAAGACTGGCAGGGTTACCGCACTGAAAAGCCGGCCCTGGAACTGGAGGCTTTACCGGCGGTGTTTGCGCGCCAGAAGCTGGATATCGGCACCCGGCTATTGTTGCCTCACGTAGTCGCCGGCATCAGCGGGTTGCCCGAAGGGGCGCAGGTACTGGATCTTGGCTGCGGAAACGGTGTCCTGGGGTTGACGGCCCTGGCGCTGAGGCCGGATTTGCAGATGACCTTCAGTGATGTCTCCAGCCAGGCGCTACTCAGCGCCCGGCGCAATCTGCAGACCAACTGCCCTGATGCCGCGGCTGTGTTTGTGCACCATGATGGCATCAGCCCGGATGCCGGGCGCTTTGATCTCGTGTTGCTGAACCCGCCTTTTCACGAAGGTGGTGTGGTAGGCGATCATATTGCGCTGGCTCTGTTCCGCCAGGTGGCCCGTCATCTGGCACCTGGGGGCACCCTGCTGCTGGTGGGCAACCGGCATCTCGGGTATCACAAAAGTCTCAAAAGGCATTTTTCCCGAACCAGCCAGCTGGATGCAGACAGCAAATTCGTGGTGTTTCGGGCCGGCAACGGCACGGGCTGAAACTTAATCTGCCCGGGAGCGGTCGTAGCCCATGCGCGCCAGGGTGTCCACGATGGTCTGGGTCTGACTGTCCACCTCGATATTGACCCGGTCGCCTTCCTCCAGCTCTGCGAAGGTGGTCGCCCGCAAAGTTTCTGGGATCAGGTGCACGTTGAAGCGCCTGTCGTCTACCTCGCCGATGGTCAGGCTGGCCCCGTTGATCGCAATATAGCCCTTGGGGAACAGGTAGCGGGCCCACGCCTGCGGCAATTCAAAGGTGAGGGTGCAATTATTTTCCGGCCTTTCCACTGACACCACCGTTGCTGTGGTGTGAATATGGCCGGACAACAGGTGGCCGCCAATCTCGTCACCGATCCGCGCCGCCCGCTCGAAATTCACCCGGTCACCGGTGTTCAGGTCCCCGAGCGTAGTCAGCCCCAGGGTTTCCTGCATGGCATCGAAATACAGGCTGTGCCCTTCCTGGCGTGTGACGGTCAGGCAGGTGCCATTGATGGCCACGGACGCGCCGGTGCTGATGCTGTCCAGCATACCATCCGGAAAGCGCACCACGAAGGTGCTGAGCCCCGGCTCGGCGTTGACTGCCTCGATGGTCGCCACACCCTGAACAATACCTGTAAACATCCTGCAGCTCCCCGGTTACAAACGGATTCAGTGACGCAAGGATACTCTGCACCGCCGGGTGTGCCAAGCATCCTGCCCGGCGGGTTGCTCAAGGATTGCGCAAAGGGGCCGATACCCTGACTGAGCGCAACGGAAAATCTGCCGGGAACCGGATAAGCTGGTTTCAGCAGTACAGACTGGACTGACTAATGGCCGAAAACGCAATCACAGGGCAGGAGCCACATCTGCACAAGGGTCGCTCTGCGGATCCCCGCCCGGCTGGCGACAAGCGGCCGCCAGTGGCGGATGGAGGGGGAGCAGCATCGCAAGCCGGGGGCGAGATCGCCAAAGGCAGCCGGAATGGCGAGCCATTCCCGCAGAGAGACCCGGCTGCAGAGGGCGGGGCGGAAGGCAAAGAGCAGGAGCAGATCGCGGCACGCGCCCGCCAGCGCCATCTGCGTCTGCTGCTGCGCCAGTGCGACCGGGTAATGCTGATGGATTTCGAGTTGCTGGCCATGTCCGACTGGCCGGATAATTTTACGCTGGCGGCTGCCCGTCGGAACCGGGACCTCTGGGTATTCTCGGCGGTGGTGGCTGCGCTGCTCTTTCTGAGCGGCCTGACTGGCTTTGTGCCTGCCTGGATCGCCGGCGGAGGTTTCGGAGCCTTTGTGGTTATTGTTCTGCTCGGCTTGCCAGGCATCCGGCGTATCTACACTTCCAGACCCTCCTATCTGGATCTGATACTCGAACGCCGCCAGATGATGCAGGATGCGCGCAAGCATGTGGCCCATCTCGAGGGCAAAGAGGGGCTGGCGTGGCAGTGCGCGCGGCTGGCGGAGTTCAATCCGGTCCTCAGATCCCCCCGGTTCCGTCAGTTGGTGTACCTGTCCGAGCATCGGGTTTTAGCCCGTAATCTGACCCGAAGGGAGCATGTCCGTTTGTTTCTGGTATTCTTGCTGGAAGCTGAGAAAGCCTACAAGTTACTGGAGAGCAGCTACCTGGAGGAGCATCACAGGACGTTGGATGAAGGCTGGCAGCCCGGGCCGGGCAGGGCGGAAGCCAAAGGCAGTAAAGACTCCGGGCCGGCGGATGTGTCCGATGATGAGGCAGCTGCCGGGAAGAGCGCTTGACAGAGCTACACCTCAAACGTATGTTTCAAACATGCGTTGGGTAAGGTAATGATAATAATATGGCTCAGTCTGATACGGTAGACCGGATTCTTGATGCGGCGGAAGAACTGTTCGCGGAACGCGGCTTCTCGGAAACCTCTCTGCGCATGATCACCAGCGAGGCCAGGGTCAACCTGGCCGCAGTGAACTATCATTTCGGCTCCAAGAATGCGTTGATTCATGCGGTGTTTGCCCGCTTCCTGACCCCTTTCTCCGCTACTCTGGAAAAGGCATTCGACGAGCTGGAAAAGCAGTGCGACGGACAGGCCCCTACTCTGAACCAGACCCTCTGGGCCCTCACGGAAAGTGCAGTTCGAATGCCCCAGCGTAATGAAAAGGGTATTTCCATCTTCATGCGTCTGCTGGGCCTGGCCTATACTCAGTCCCAGGGCCATCTGCGGAAATTCCTGGAAGAGGAATACAGTCAGCCGTTCAGGCGCTTCATGCGCCTGCTGAAAGAGGCAACTCCTCAATTGACGTCGGTGGATCGTTACTGGCGAATCCAGTTCATGCTGGGGGCCACTGCCTTTACCATGTCCAGCAGCGATGCGCTGCGGGGCATCCTGCAGAACAAACTGGGAGTGGAAACCACGGTGCAGGAAATTGCCGCCCGGTTGGTGCCATTCCTGGCGGCCGGCATGCAGGCACAGGATAAGATGCTGGTTTCTCCCAACCTGTCCGGAAGCTTTACGGTTGCTTAAGTACGCCAGGCTGGTAGCCTGACAGGGTCTGTTACCCGGAGAGCTCGCATTGCATAACCCATCAGATACCGCTTATCCCCATATCGCGATAAGCCTCGCTGAGCAGCGCTTGCGGCTGGTTCGCAGTGCAGATGATGATGGTATTGACTACCCGGTTTCCACTGCCCTGAACGGAGCTGGCGAAGCCGATGGCAGTGGCTGCACTCCCCGGGGAAGGCACTATGTGCGCGCCGCCATCGGCGACGGCTGTGTTCCCGGCACCGTGTTTGTTGCCCGCCGGCCAACCGGCGAGATCTGGAGCCCGCAGATGGCCGCCCTTCACCCCGACCGGGACTGGATTCTCACCCGCATTCTCTGGCTTTGCGGACTGGAATGGGGTAAAAACCGCGGGCCGGGTGTCGATACTTTCCGTCGCTTTATATATATTCACGGCACCCCGGATACAGAACCCATGGGACGACCAGAGTCCCATGGCTGCATCCGCATGCGCAATACCGATATTCTGGACTTGTTCTCCCGGGTCGGGCCCGGAACCGGGGTCGATATTGCCTGAAGGTCCTGTATTACGTTGTTAAAGCACAGACACAGATAAGGACAGATAATGCTTGAGAGTGGCTGGTCGTTTATCCGGAGCGCGATCGAGAACTGGAACCTGTTGTCCCAGGGCTGGCGGGTCGGAATTGTGGTGTTTGCCCTGGTATTCAGTACTGCGGTCGTTGCCTATATCGCCAGCCACATCGTCAAGGTACTGGAGAACCATTTCTCGAAAACCCGGAACATCTGGGATGATGCGCTGCTCCATGCGCTGCGGATCCCGGTGGTGGCCTTTGTCTGGATTCAGGGTGTCTACTGGGCAGCGAAGGTGGCTCATCGGTATTCCGGAGCGGAAATCTTTTCCGCCAATGACATGCTGTTGGAGCTGGGCTTTGTCTGGGTGCTGGTCTGGACCATCTGGCGGCTGATCAAGCAGGGGGAAGAAATCCTCATCTCCCCCCTGAGAATGAAAAAGCCCATGGACTACACCACCGTCAACGCTATCAGCAAGTTGTTGAGGGTTGTGGTGGTTATTACCGCCGCGCTGATTGTTATGCAGTCTCTGGGTTACAGTATTTCAGGGGTGCTCGCCTTCGGTGGCGTGGGTGGTATTGCAGTGGGTTTCGCCGCCAAGGATCTGCTGGCCAACTTCTTCGGCGGATTCATTATCCATCTGGACCGGCCCTTCAAGGTTGGCGATTGGGTGCGTTCCCCGGACCGCAATATCGAGGGAACTGTCGAGCACATCGGTTGGCGGCTTACCACTATCCGTACCTTCGACAAGCGTCCGTTGTATGTGCCCAATGCGACGTTCACCACCATCGCGGTGGAAAACCCGTCACGCATGTTCAATCGTCGGATCTACGAAACCATCGGCATCCGCTACGTGGATGTCGGGCAGATGTCCGACGTTGTCAGGGACATCCGCAATATGCTGATCGGGCACGAGGAGATCGACGGCGAGGAAACCCTGATCGTCAACTTTGTCGGCTTCAACAGCTCTGCGCTTGATATCATGGTCTATGCCTTTACCAAGACGGTGCAGTGGGTGAAATTCCACGAAGTCAAGCAGGACGTGCTGCTGAAAATCAGCGACATCATTGAAGGTTATGGGGCGGAAGTGGCCTTCCCCACCCGTACGCTGCACTTGCCGGATGGTGTCCGGCTAGCGGGAAACGTGGAATCTCCCGCGGAGGAGCACCGCAACCCCTCCGCTAACGACGATCAGGGAGAAAATCCCCGGCGCGGTTCCCAGACATTTGCCGGTAGCGATGGAGATGAACAATGACAAACCCGGTTGGCATTATCGGTGGTACCGGCCTGACCCGGCTGCCGGGGCTGGAGATCACCGGCCGTGAAACGATTGATACCCCATGGGGTAGTCCCTCTTCGGAGTTGGTCTATGGAGAGCTGAGCGGTCGGAAAGTGGTGTTCCTGGCCCGTCACGGGGATCCGCACCGGATACCCCCCCATCAGGTGAATTACCGAGCCAATCTCTGGGCTTTGCAAAAAGCCGGGGTACAGGTGTTGGTGGGGGTGAACGCAGTGGGCGGCATCCACCCGGCCATGGGACCGGCACACATTGTGATACCTGATCAGCTGATCGATTACACCTGGGGCCGGCCATCCACGTTTTTTGAAGGGGCGCTGGATGAGGTCACCCACATCGATTTTACGTTCCCCTATGCCCGGCGCGTCCGGCAGGTGCTGATTGATTCGGCAGAACAGGCCGGCGTGGACCATTCATCCCGGGGTGTCTACGGCGCCACACAGGGGCCGCGACTGGAAACGGCGGCGGAAATTGTGCGGCTGGAGCGGGATGGCTGCCACCTGGTGGGCATGACCGGCATGCCCGAGGCGGGCCTGGCGGCGGAGCTGCAGATGGATTATGGATGCCTGGCCCTGGTGGTGAACCGGGCAGCGGGCAAATCCGACCACATCATAAGCATGGAAGAGATTGAGCAGGCTATTGAAGAAGGCATGAGCGGCGCAATGGACATCCTTGCCCGCTCGGTGGAGCCTCTTTCAGACCTTACTCGTCCCGGGGCTCAATCGGGCTGAAGTAGACCAGTACGCCGATAGTGGGGGAGTCCAGGTAGTGGACTTCCTTACTACGCATGCGCCGGGTTTCACGAATCCAGGTGAGTAGTTCTGCGGCGGGTTTCAGTGCCGGGTCGGTCCTCAGGGCGGGTGGCCCTGACCTCTCCCCCGCAACCGACGCCGCTGCCTGCTGCCTGTCTGTTTCCCGAATGACTTCTGCCGGCTGACGGGTTGTGTCCGGTTCAGGACTGTCACCGGAAGCTGCCTGGTCAATTGTTGCCATTGGCAGGGGGCCGGCCAGAAACTCATGGCCGGATTCCGGGGAGTACCAGTGGTTCAGGGTCACGTTAACGTGCAGATAGCGCTGCCGGTCGATGGTGATGGTGCCTTCTACTTCCCGGTGACCGGCATCCTCCAGCCAGTCCCCCAGGGCGACCTGCATGGTGTTGCCGGCATAATCCGGCGGGAAGGCCTGGTACCAGCCGGTCAGCGCCAGCACCTTGAAGCGGCCGCTGCGAGTCAGCCGCTGTGCCGCCGATGACAGGTGCAGCTGATCGTCCGGGATCAGATCGAGTGTGCTGGCTTTGCTGCCCTCCGGGCCTATGACCAGCAGCTTGTGTTCCTGCTCCGGGGTAAGATTCAGGGTGTGAATGCCCATTTTCTCGTTGACATTTTGCGGGTCCACCTTGCGTTTGATAATCAGCAGTTCCGCCCGGTAGTAATCCTCGGGTATCTGCCTTGGCAGCTGGCCAGCCGACCTACCCGTGGTTGTAATCAGACCGGAATCCGCCTGGCTACTCCGGGCCTCTGGTGCTTCCTGCGACTGGGCGGAAACACTCAGAACCACTCCGGTCAGAGTGGTGAGGGCCAGTACCTGAAGTGGTTTGCCGATAGCGTACAAGGATCTCTCTCCTGGTCAGTTCTTGCGGGCATCCCCGGACGATGATTCCGGTGCCAGCTGGGCCAGCATTCCGGAAACGCCGTCGAGTTTACCACCGGTTGAATCATCCTTCAGCCGGAATCGGAAGGTGTTGGCGCCTTCCAGGCGGTATGCACCCGGGTTGGATTGCACTTTTTTAACCAGTACCAGCGGATCCACGGGTGTGGAGCTGCCAAACTCCAGTCGCGCCCACTCTTTGCCTGCGTCGATCTTGTTGATGCCAAGGGCTTTTGCCTTGAGGCGGAGCTCCGTCTGGCGTATCAGGTTTTTTGTGGGTTCCGGTAATAATCCGAAGCGGTCAATCATCTCCACCTGAAGCTCTTTTAATGCCTCTTTTGTGTCGACACTGGCGATACGTTTGTAAAGCATCAGTCGGTTGTGAACATCCGGCAGGTAGTCATCCGGTATCAGGGCGGGGATCCGCAAATTGATCTCGGTGCCATGGCTCAGGGGCAGGTCGGCGTTGGGGGTGCGGCCCTCGCGGATCGCCTTGACCGCCTCGTCCAGTAACTGCATGTAGAGGGTGAAGCCGATACTTTCGATCTGGCCGCTCTGTTCCTCGCCGAGCAGCTCCCCGGCACCCCGGATTTCCAGGTCGTGGGTGGCCAGCATGAAACCGGCACCCAGGTCCTGGGCTTCGGAAATCGCATCCAGGCGCTTTTTGGCATCGGTGCTGATGGAGCGGGGCGGCGGTGTCAGCAGGTAGGCGTAGGCCTGGTGGTGGGAGCGGCCCACCCGGCCCCGCAACTGGTGCAACTGGGCCAGGCCGAACTTGTCTGCCCGTTCGATGATAATGGTGTTGGCGCTGGGTACGTCGATACCGGTTTCCACAATGGTGGTACATACCAGTACATTGAAGCGCTTGTGGTAGAAATCCGACATGATCTGTTCCAGCTCCCGCTCCCGCATCTGGCCGTGGGCAATGCCCACCCGCGCTTCCGGCACCAGCTCGCGCAGGTCATCGGCGGTTTTCTGGATGGTGGCTACGTCGTTATGCAGAAAGTACACCTGGCCACCCCGCAGGATTTCCCGCAGTACTGCTTCTTTGACCAGCGCTTCTTCCCGCTGGCGCACAAAGGTTTTTACGGACAGCCGCCGGGCCGGCGGTGTGGCGATGATGGACAGATCCCGCAAATGCCCCATGGCCATGTTCAGGGTGCGGGGGATCGGCGTGGCGGTCAGGGTGAGCAGATCCACCTCGGCCCGCAGGGCTTTCAGGCGCTCCTTTTGCTGAACCCCGAAACGGTGTTCCTCGTCGATAATCACCAGGCCCAGGTTCTTGAAATGGATATCCCCCTGCAGCAGTTTGTGGGTCCCGATCACAATATCGGCGGTGCCGTTCTCTATCTTCTCCAGTGCGGCGCTGGTCTGTTTGCCGCTACGGAAGCGGCTGAGCAGTTCCACTTGCACCGGTGTGTCCGAAAACCGGTCCCGGAAGGATTCATAATGTTGCTGGGCCAGCAGGGTGGTGGGTACCAGCACCGCTACCTGCTTGCCGGACCAGGTGGCCATAAAGGCCGCGCGCATGGCTACCTCGGTCTTGCCGAAGCCCACGTCGCCGCACACCAGCCGGTCCATGGGGCGCTCGCTGGTCATGTCATTAAATACCGCCTGAATGGCGGCTTCCTGATCCGGTGTTTCCTCAAACGGGAAGTCTGCAGCGAAGGCCCGGTAGGCCTCTTTCGGGTCATCAAACTGGAAGCCTTTGCGCGCCTCCCGGCGGGCGTAAACATCCAGTAGTTCCGCAGCGGTGTCGCGGATTTTCTCCAGGGCTTTCTGTTTGGTGCTGCTCCAGCGGTCGGTACCCAGTTTATGCAGGGGCGCGTGCTCTGTATCGGAGCCGCTGTACCGGGAGATCAAGTGCAGGCTGGAAACCGGGACATAGAGGCGGGAGCCGCCGGCATATTCCAGAGTCAGGAACTCGCTGGCATCGCCGTCTACGGTAATGGTTTCCAGTCCCTTATAGCGTCCTACGCCGTGGTCGATGTGTACTACTGGCGAACCGACCCGCAGTTCGGACAGGTCACGGTAGCCCGAATCATCCAGCTCGGTGGGTTTTTCCCGTCGCCGACGCTGCAGCACCCGCTCTCCGAACAGGGCGGTTTCCGTAATCAGCGCCAGTTGCTGGTCCGGCAATACCAGGCCGTGTTCAAGGGGTGCGATCGTGAGGGCCAGGGGGGCACTCTGTTCCAGAAACGATTGCCAGCCCTGGCTGCCGGACACCTTCAGGCCTCGTTCCGAAAGGTTTTCGTCCAGCGCTTCCCGCCGCCCGGAGGACTCGGCGCAGATCAGTACCCGTCCGTCGAACGATGCCAGAAAGTGCTTCAGTCGTGCCGCAGGATCGGCCGCCCGGCCATCCATGGAGACATCCGGCAGTTCGCCGGTGGCGCAGTTGACCGCCCCGCTGCCCTCGGCCTGAGTACTGGTCAGTGCAACCTTGGGGAACTGTTTCAGGCTGCGGAACAGCTCGTCCTGCTGCAGGAACAGCTCGGTTGGTGGCAGTATAGGGCGCATGCGGTCGTGGCGGCGGTCCTCGTAGCGGTCGCGGGTTTCCCGGTCGAACTGCGCTGCCGCATCCACCAGACTGCTGAGGGTAAACACGTGGGCGGACGAGGGCAGATAGTCGAACAGGGTCGCGGTCGCGTCAAAAAACAGGGGCAGATAGTATTCGATACCCGGTGGCGTGATGCCGCTGCTGACATCCCTGTAGACAGGTGCGTCCTTGTCCGCATGGGGAAACTGCTCGAACCAGCGGTTGCGGAAACCGGAGCGGGCCTCGGAATGCCAGGGGAATTCGTTGGCGGGCAGCAGTTCAATGGATTCGATGCGCTGGATGGAGCGCTGGGTTTCCGGATCAAAGGTGCGCAGGGTTTCGATTTCATCGTCAAACAGGTCGATCCGGTAGGGCTGACTGGCACCCATCGGGAAAATATCCAGAATGGCTCCGCGCACCGCATATTCACCGTGTTCATAAACATTCTCGGTGTGCCGGTAACCGGCGGATTCCAGCTGGTCGCGCCATTGCACAATATCCAGCGCCTGGCCGGTTTCCAGTAACAGGCTGTTGCCCTGCAGGTAACCTACCGGCGGCAGCCGGTGCATCAGTGTGCGCACCGGGACCACCAGCACCCCGTGGCGGGTTGCTGGCAACCGGTGAAGGGTGCGGATGCGCCGGGACGTGATGTCCTGGTGCGGCGAAAACATGTCGTAGGGCAGTGTCTCCCAGTCCGGCAGAGACAGCACCTCCAGGCCACCGCTGGCCACGGACGGCGTATCATCGTCCGCTGGCAGGCCCAGATAGAAACGCATCGCCTGCTCCAGACGGATGGCCTCGTCGGTACTGCGGGTGATGACCAGGGTCAGGCCCTTATGGGTGCGGGCGCTCTCGCAGATGGCCAGGGCATCGCTGCTGCCGTGCAGGCCACCCCAGGTGCGGTGGTCACCGGCAGTTGTGGGGAAAGCTGGCGCAATAAGCGGACGGTTGGGGGCATCGCCGTAAGCCATGGGCTTGTCTGTTCTCCTGCATCGGGTTGCGCTAACGGGCAGCGTATTCTACCGGCGCACTGTGTGACTGTCATTGCAAGGGGGCGAA
Organism: Marinobacter sp.; assembly: GCA_014359475.1. Taxonomy (GTDB): domain Bacteria; phylum Pseudomonadota; class Gammaproteobacteria; order Pseudomonadales; family Oleiphilaceae; genus Marinobacter. Next base: position 123,639 of record JACIZI010000006.1, read on the forward strand.
ACGTTCGGGCATTATTTGCGGTCTGCACCATTAAATTGGATAATGTGCGCCCGATTTTTCCATGTGCCAATTGCAGAGGTTCAAGCGTGAGTCACGAACAGATCAACCAGCACCTGTCCAACTGGACGGACAGAGAGTCCACAGCGGAAGCCATGATTCCGCTGATTGGCCGCCTGTACCGAAAGAATAACGTGGTTACGTCCGTCTATGGCCGCGCCATTATCAACCAGTCGGTCATCGACATCATCAGGGCTCATCGTTTCGTGCGCCAGGTAGAGGACAGCGAGCTGTCTGTTCGCAATACATTGCCGATCCTGCAGGCCATGGACGAGTTGAACCTGGGGCGTGCCCACGTGGACATCGGCAAGTTGGCAGTCAAGTTCAAGGAAGAGGGTGGTGATGACCTGAAAGCCTTCCTCAAGCGGGAAATCGGTCCTATTGTGGGGCAGTACCAGGCCCAGTCCGAGGAAGATGCTCACAAGGACACCAAGGATGTGGTGCTGTACGGCTTCGGCCGGATCGGTCGTCTCCTGGCCCGTATTCTGATCGAGAAAGCCGGTGGCGGTAACAACCTGCGCCTCCGTGCCATTGTGGTTCGCCAGGGGGGTGCCGAGAATGACCTGGAGAAGCGTGCCAGCCTGCTGCGTCGCGATTCGGTGCACGGTCCGTTCGACGGCACCATTACTGTGGATGAAGAAAACTCCGCCCTGATCGCCAACGGTAATTTCATCAAGGTGATCTACTCTGACGGCCCGGACAAGGTGGACTATACCCAGTATGACATTCACAACGCCATCGTGGTGGATAACACCGGCAAGTGGCGTGATGAGGAAGGTCTGGGGCTGCACCTGAAGTCCCGGGGCGTGAGCCGGGTCATCCTGACCGCCCCGGGCAAGGGCGATATCAAGAACATCGTTTACGGTATCAACAACGACTGGATCACCGACCAGGACAAAATCCTGTCTGCGGCCTCCTGTACCACCAACGCCATCACTCCGGTGCTGAAAGCGGTAAATGACGAATTCGGCATCGAGGACGGCCATGTGGAAACCGTCCACTCCTATACCAACGACCAGAACCTGATCGATAACTACCACAAGGGCAGTCGTCGTGGACGCTCGGCACCTCTGAACCTGGTGATTACCGAAACCGGTGCGGCCAGGGCGGTTGCCAAGGCCCTGCCGGAGCTGAAGGGCAAACTGACCGGCAACGCTATCCGGGTGCCCACGCCGAACGTGTCCATGGCGATTCTTAACCTGAACCTCAAGAAAGACGTTACGGTTGACAGCCTGAACGAATACCTGCGGGATATGGCGTTGCACTCCGAGCTGCAGAAGCAGATTGACTTTGTTAACTCTCCGGAGGTGGTGTCCTCGGACTTTGTGGGTTCTCGTCACGCCGGCATTGTTGATGCCCAGGCGACCATCGCCAATGGCAGGCGCGCCATCCTGTACGTCTGGTACGATAACGAGTTCGGCTACAGCGCCCAGGTGATTCGTTGCGTGAATCAGATGGCAGGGGTCAATTACCCTGTCTTCCCCAAGCGTTCCCGTGACTGACGGATTGTCCGGAGGCCTTCCCGCTGGCAGAAAACCCCGGTAATGTCCGTTGCCGGGTTTTCTGTTTATAAGTGTCGGGCCCCCTGGTATCAACTGGCATACTCACTTCGCTGGTTTCCGGTGGAAATAGCTTTCCTTACTCTTTATAATTGGCGCGAATTTGGGTACGTCTGGCATCCTGTTCTCCCCCGGTTACTGCGCCAAAAGCTGTCGCTCGTGCATACGGTGGTGGCCATTATTGCCCCGGCCGGTGGTCGGCAGGGCCGGACGTTATGAATCCATCGTATAGTTTCTGATGATTGGACGAGGCTAATGATCAAAATCAAGAAAGGCCTGGATCTTCCCATCAGTGGCGCTCCTGAACAGACCATTACCGAAGGCAAACCGGTACGCCATGTGGCGCTGATCGGTTTTGACTACAACGGCATGAAGCCGACGATGGCTGTCAAGGAGGGTGACCGGGTCAAACGCGGCACGCTGCTGTTTACGGACAAGAAGACCGAGGGCGTTCGTTATACCTCACCGGCCGCTGGTGTGGTAAAAGAAATCAACCGCGGAGAGCGGCGGGTGTTCCAGTCGATCGTGATCGAAATTGATGGCGACGATGCGGAAACCTTTGCACGCTATAACGATGGCGACCTGGCCAGCCTTGAGCGCCAGCAAGTAGTGGATAATCTGGTGGAGTCCGGCCTGTGGACAGCCTTCCGCACCCGTCCCTACAGTAAAGCGCCTGAAATCGATTCCGCGCCTCACTCGATCTTTGTCTCCGTGATGGATACCAATCCGCTGGCAGCGGATCCCACTGTGATTATTGGTGAGAACAGCAAGGCCTTCGAAAAGGGTCTGACGATCATCAGCACCCTGACCCAGGGGAAGGTGTTCGTGACCGGCAAGCCCGGTTCCAACGTTGCCGTGCCGAACAGTGACAAGGTGGAAGTTCGCCAGTTTGACGGCGTGCATCCTGCCGGCAATGTGGGTACCCATATCCATTATCTGGACCCTGTGTCCGGCAGCAAGACCGTCTGGTCCATCAACTATCAGGACGTAATCGATATTGCGACGCTGTTTGAAACCGGCGAGCTGCCGGTGGAGCGCATTGTCGCGATCGGTGGTCCCAAAGCCCTCAAGCCGCGCCTGGTTCGTACCCGCCTGGGTGCCAGCCTGGCTGAACTGCTCGACGGAGAGATGGCGACTGACTGCGAAGTACGCATTATCTCCGGCTCCGTGTTCGGTGGTCGTCGTGCTGATGGCCCCTGTGCCTACCTGGGCCGTTTTGCCAATCAGATATCGGTACTGGAAGAAGGCTACAGGCGCGAGTTCATGGGCTGGCTGTCACCGGGTCCCAACAAGTTTTCCGTGCTGAACATCTATCTGTCCCGGTTGCTCGGGCGCAAGAGTTTTGACTTCACCACCACGACCAACGGCAGCGAGCGAGCCATGGTGCCGGTGGGGGCGTACGAAGCGGTTATGCCCCTGGATATCCTGCCGACCCAGCTGCTGCGTTCACTGATTGTCGGTGATACCGAAGTAGCCCAGCAGCTTGGTGCGCTGGAACTGGATGAAGAAGATCTGGCGCTGTGCACCTTTGTGTGCCCGGGTAAATACGAATACGGTCCGATTCTCCGCGAGAACCTGACCCGAATCGAGATCGAGGGCTAATACGATGGCAATCCGACAGTTTCTCGATGGCATCGAGCATCATTTTGAGAAAGGCGGCAGATATGAGCGCTGGTATGCGCTGTACGAAGCCGTGGACACTATTTTCTATACGCCTGGCCAGGTGACCTCCACTACGGCCCATGTGCGTGACGGCGTAGATCTGAAGCGCATCATGATCACCGTGTGGCTGTGTACCTTCCCGGCCATGTTCTTCGGTATGTGGAACATCGGTTATCAGGCCAACAGCTTTCTGGCGGCCAATCCTGAGGCCATGGTGGCTGACGGTGGTCTGCGGGCTGCGTTTATCAATGCGCTGGCGGTCACCGGCGCTGGTGCCGGCTGGTGGGACAACTTCGTTTACGGTATGGCCTACTTCGTGCCCATCTACTTCGTCACCTTCGTGGTGGGTGGCTTCTGGGAAGTGCTGTTCGCCACCGTTCGCAGACACGAAGTGAACGAAGGTTTCTTCGTCACCTCTGTGCTGTTTGCCCTGATCTGTCCGCCCACTATTCCGTTGTGGCAGGTGGCGCTGGGCATCACCTTTGGTGTGGTGATCGGCAAGGAAGTATTCGGCGGTACTGGCAAGAACTTCCTGAACCCTGCCCTGACCGGACGTGCGTTCCTGTACTTTGCTTATCCGGCACAGATTTCCGGCGACACCATCTGGACCGCAGTCGATGGTTTCAGTGGCGCGACCGCGCTGAGCTGGGCGGCCTCCGGAGGCCTTGAGGCACTGCAGCAGCAAATCGGGTGGATGAATGCATTTGTGGGCACCATCCAGGGCTCCATGGGCGAAACCTCCACCATCGCGGTCCTCATAGGGGGGCTGATCCTTCTGCTTATGAAGATCGCGTCCTACCGCATTGTCGGGGGTGTGCTGATTGGCATGATCGGCATGTCGCTACTGTTGAATCTGATCGGTTCCGAGACCAACCCGATGTTTGAAGTGCCGGCACACTGGCATCTCGTTATGGGTGGCCTCGCGTTCGGCATGATGTTTATGGCCACCGATCCGGTCTCTGCTTCCATGACCAACACCGGGCGCTGGTGCTTTGGTATTATGGTCGGTGTCATGACCGTTCTCATCCGTGTGGTGAACCCGGCGTTCCCGGAGGGAATCATGCTGGCGATACTGTTCTCCAACCTGTTCGCGCCCCTGATCGACCACTTTGTGGTCCAGGCCAACATCAAACGGAGGCTTGCACGTGGCTAAATCGAAAGAAACCGTTACCAGGACGGTCATTGTTGCCCTGGTGCTGAGTGTATTCTTCTCGGTGATCGTGTCCACCGCAGCCGTCACGCTCAAGCCGCTTCAGGTCAAGAACCAGAACCTGAACATCAAGACCAACATACTCTCGGCGGCAGACATGCTGCCGCAGGGCGCAAGCCCTGAACAGATAGAGGAGGTTTTCTCCCGTTTCGAAGTCAGGCTGGTCAATCTCAAAACAGGACAGTACGTTGAACCCGGGTATGTAGGCGTAGAAGAGCCCATGAAGTACGATATGTACAAGGCTGCGTCCAACCCGGAGTTGTCAACGGATATACCGGCTGACGAGGACCGGGCTGGCATTCGCCGCCGTCCGGATGTGGCAAAGGTATACATCCTGCGGGAGAATGGCGAGCTGAAGAAGGTGGTTCTGCCAATCCATGGTTATGGGCTGTGGTCTACCCTGTATGGTTTTATCTCCCTGAAAGGGGATGCCAACACCATAGAAGGCCTGGGTTTCTATCAGCACGCGGAAACACCGGGTCTCGGCGGTGAAGTCGATAACCCTCGCTGGAAAGCCCAGTGGGAAGGCAAGGTGGTTTACGGTGAGGATATGACCGAACCACAGATCAGGCTGGTCAAGGGAGGCGTCAACGAAAACACCAGAAACCGGGAACACAAGGTGGATGCTCTATCCGGTGCTACGCTGACCAGCCGGGGCGTTGAAAGCCTGGTCAATTACTGGTTGGGTGACCGTGGCTATGCCCATTATCTTAAAAACTTGCGTCAAGGGGAGGTCTGATCATGGCGACTACATCAGCCAAGCAGGTCCTGTTCGAACCGATTTTCAGTAACAACCCGATTGCGCTGCAGATTCTTGGTATCTGTTCCGCGCTGGCGGTGACCTCCAGTCTGAGCGTGACGATTGTCATGTGTATTTCAGTGATTGCGGTAACCGCTTTCTCCAACCTGGCGGTGTCCCTGATTCGCAGTCAGATTCCGGGCAGTATCCGGATCATTGTACAGATGACCATCATTGCCTCTCTGGTTATCGTGGTAGACCAGTTGCTGAAGGCTTATGCCTACGAAATCAGCAAACAGCTGTCAGTCTTTGTCGGGCTGATTATCACCAACTGCATCGTCATGGGCCGTGCGGAAGGTTTTGCCATGCAGAACGGCCCGTGGCTCAGCTTCCTCGACGGTGTCGGTAACGGTCTGGGTTACTCGGTACTCCTGCTGTTCGTGGGCTTCTGGCGCGAACTGTTCGGCTCCGGTTCATTGTTCGGTTTTACCGTCCTGTCACCGGTCAACGAAGGTGGCTGGTATGTCACAAACGGTTTGCTGCTGTTGCCACCGAGCGCCTTCTTTATCATCGGTTTGAGCATCTGGGCGCTGCGCACCTGGAAGCCTGAACAGGTGGAAGAGGCAGATTACAAACTGTCGGCTCATAAAGTGCGGGAGGCCTTCTGATGGAGCATTATCTGAGTCTTCTTGTACAGGCGGTTTTCATTGAAAACATGGCACTGGCTTTCTTCCTGGGGATGTGTACTTTCATCGCCATCTCCAAGAAGATCGAGGCTGCCATCGGCCTGGGTATCGCTGTGGTTGTGGTTCTCACCATCACTGTTCCGGTGAACAACCTGATCTACAACTACGTTCTGCGGGAAGGTGCGCTGGAGTGGGCGGGTATGCCCGAAACCGACCTCAGCTTCCTGGGGCTGATCACGTACATCGGTGTTATCGCCGCTATCGTACAGATCATGGAAATGGTTCTGGATAAATACATCCCCGCGCTCTACGCAGCACTGGGCGTATTCCTGCCATTGATCACTGTAAACTGCGCGATTCTCGGTGCCGCATTGTTCATGGTGGAGCGTGATTATGACTTTGGCGAGAGCGTGGTATTCGGCTTTGGCGCGGGTCTCGGGTGGGCGCTGGCAATTGTTGCCCTGGCCGGGATTCGTGAAAAGCTGAAGTATAGTGATGTGCCTGCGGGCCTGCGTGGCCTGGGTATCACATTCATTACGGTTGGGCTGATGTCGCTGGGCTTTATGTCCTTTTCCGGCATCTCCCTCTGACCCACCGGTGATTCGGTTTAACGAGAAGGCGAGACCATGAGTGCAATTATTCTTGGCGTGGTCATGTTCACCGTTATCGTTCTGGCGCTGGTTGCGATTATCCTCGCGGCCCGCTCCAGGCTGGTAAGCACCGGTGACGTGACCATTGAAATCAATGACGACCCCGAACATACCCTGAGGACCAGCGCCGGTGGCAAGCTGCTGGGCACTCTCGCGAACAATGGTATCTATCTGTCCTCCGCTTGTGGCGGCGGTGGCACCTGCGCCCAGTGTAAATGCAAGGTGTTCGATGGTGGCGGCGCGATGCTGCCAACAGAGAAGACCCACTTCACTCCCCGGGAAGAAAAGGAAGGCTGGCGCCTGTCCTGTCAGGTGCCGGTCAAGCAGGACATGAAAATTGAGGTGCCGGAGGAATTCTTCGGAGTCCAGAAGTGGGAGTGCGAGGTTATCTCCAACCACAACGTGGCCACCTTCATCAAGGAGCTGGTGCTCAAGTTGCCGGAGGGCGAAGAAGTGGACTTCCGTGCCGGCGGCTATGTGCAGCTCGAGTGTCCTCCCTACGAAATTCCGTTCAAGGACTTCAATATCGAGGAAGAATTCCGGGAAGACTGGGATAAGCACGATCTGTGGCGCTTTGTTGCAGTCAACAAGGAAGAAACGGTGCGGGCCTACTCAATGGCCAACTATCCGGAAGAGAAGGGGCTGCTCAAGTTCAACATCCGTATCGCCACACCGCCCCCGGGAACCGATCATCCGCCGGGCATCATGTCCAGTTATGTGTTCAACCTGAAGCCGGGCGACAAGGTGACGGTGATGGGACCGTTCGGTGAGTTCTTCGCCAAGGACACGGATGCCGAAATGATCTTCATTGGTGGCGGTGCCGGTATGGCGCCCATGCGTTCCCACATCTTCGACCAGCTCAAGCGCCTGCATTCCAAGCGCAAGATCAGCTTCTGGTACGGCGCCCGCAGTGTCCGCGAAATGTTCTATGTGGAAGATTTTGACGGTCTGGCGGAAGAGAACGACAATTTTGAATGGCACGTGGCCCTGTCGGACCCGCTGCCGGACGACAACTGGGAGGGCCCGACCGGCTTCATCCACAACGTGCTGTACGACCAGTACCTGAAGGACCATCCGGCGCCGGAAGACTGTGAGTACTATATGTGTGGGCCCCCCATCATGAACGCGTCGGTCATCAAGATGCTGAAAGACCTTGGTGTGGAAGAAGAAAACATCATGCTGGATGACTTCGGGGGGTAATTCGTTCTGATGACAATCCGCATGATCAGGCCCGTCAGGGCGGTTATGGCCAGCACCGTTATGGTGCTGGCTCTGGCCGCCCTGGCGGGTTGTTCATTTCAGGACCGGGAGAAAGTCTGGGAGATCGCCGGGCCGGTGTTTGGCACCGCATACCATATTAAGGTCGTATTGCCAGATGACCCGCAGCGCCTTGAGAATCTTTCTTCAGGTATTGAAAAAACGCTTGAGCAGGTGGATGCATCCATGTCCACCTGGCGGGAGGATTCGGAACTATCCAGCTTTAACCGCCAGGATGACCAGAGTGATTGGGTCCCGGTCTCCCGGAATCTGTACCGTGTGCTTGAGCGGTCGCTGGAAATCTCGGAAATGACCGGCGGGGCCTTTGACATTACGGTTGGACCACTTGTCAACCTGTGGGGCTTTGGGCCGGACGGACGACCGCAGGATACGCCCCCGGACGAAAAGCTGGAAGAGGTTCTGACCAGGACCGGCTACCAGAACCTCAGCTTGCGGGAAAATCCCCCTGCGGTAAAAGCAGAGCCGGTCCAGTATCTGGACTTGTCTGCTATCGCCAAGGGCTTTGGTGTCGATCAGGTAGCGGAATATCTGGAAAATGAGGGGGTTTCTGCCTATCTGGTGGAGATCGGTGGCGAAATCCGGGTAAATGGCAGAAAGCCGGATGACACAGCCTGGCGACTGGCCGTGGAACAGCCCACCGCCGAAGGGCGGCAAGTGAACCGCATTGTGGCTCTTCATAAGGCAGCCATGGCCACCTCGGGTGACTATCGTAACTATTACGAATCACAAGGGCAGAGGTATTCCCATACAATAGACCCTGTGACGGGAAAACCGATCACTCATTCACTGGCATCGGTTTCAGTTATTACAGATGATTGCATGACAGCAGATGCCCTGGCGACCGCCTTCAATGTGATGGGGTTCGAACGTGCGAACGCTCTGGCGGTGAAGGAAAACCTGGCTGTCTATTTTATTGTGCGACGGGGAGATGGCTTTGAAACTCACGCGACGCCGGCATTCCTGTCCTATATTGTCGATTAGAGGAGGGCAATTATGGGCACCTTTCTGTTAGCCCTGTTGGTGGTTGTGCTACTGATGGCGGGCATGTCTATCGGTGTGATTTTCGGGCGCAAGCCGATCAGCGGCACCTGTGGCGGACTCAACGCCGCAGGTGTAGGCGGACCCTGCGAGATCTGCGGTGGCGATACCAGCAAGTGCAAGGAAGAGAACGAGCGTACCGCCGGGGCGGGGGCCGATGTGCAAGCTCTGGCCTACGATGCCAGCAAGCCGCAGAGCCGCCACTGACAGCGGTTGCAAGCGAAACAATCATAAATCCGGATTTACGACGCAGATAAGGAGTCACTGCACTCATGGCAGAACATCATTACGACGTCGTCGTTATCGGCGCGGGGCCCTCGGGCGAGGGTGCCGCCATGAATGCCACCAAGCATGGCAAGCGGGTGGCCATCATCGAGGACAAGCCAACCGTCGGTGGTAACTGCACCCATTGGGGCACCATCCCTTCCAAGGCGCTGCGCCACTCGGTCAAGCAGATCATCACCTTCAACACCAACCAGATGTTCCGGGACATCGGTGAGCCACGCTGGTTCTCGTTCCCAAGGGTATTGCAGAACGCCCAGAACGTCATCGACAAGCAGGTGCACCAGCGTACCCAGTTCTACGCCCGCAACCGGGTCCACCTGATTAACGGTCGCGCCCGTTTCCTGGACAACAACCGCATCGAGATCACTGGCCACAAGTCCGTGGAAACCCTGCACTTCAGGCAGGCGGTGATTGCTACCGGCTCACGGCCCTATCTGCCGCCAGATGTAAATTTCAACCACCATCGTATCTATAACTCCGACACGATCCTGAAGCTGTCCCATACCCCGCGCACGCTGATTATTTACGGGGCGGGTGTTATCGGCTCGGAATATGCCTCGATTTTCGCCGGTCTTGGTGTAAAGGTGGACCTGATCAATCCCGGCAGCCGTCTGTTGTCGTTCCTGGATGACGAGATCTCAGACGCGCTCAGCTACCATTTCCGTAATAACGGTGTGCTGATTCGTCATAACGAGCAGTACGAATCTGTCTCGGGAGACGACCACGGGGTGGTGCTCTCACTGCAATCCGGCAAGAAGATCCGTGCCGATGCCTTCCTGTGGTGTAATGGCCGGAGCGGCAACACTGAGTCTCTGGGACTGGAGAATATCGGCCTGGAGCCCAATGGTCGCGGCCAACTGGCGGTGGACGATCACTACCACACCGGGGTTGAGAACGTCTACGCTGCCGGTGATGTGATCGGATGGCCGAGCCTGGCCAGCGCCGCCTACGACCAGGGCCGCTCCGCCTCCTCGGACATTGTCGAAGACGGTTATTTCCGTTACGTGGACGACGTGCCCACCGGTATCTATACCATTCCGGAAATCAGTTCCGTGGGGAAGACAGAGCGTGAACTGACGGATGCAAAGGTGCCCTATGAAATCGGTCAGGCTTTCTTCAAGGATCTGGCCCGGGCGCAGATTACCCGTGAGGCGGTGGGCATGCTGAAAATTCTGTTCCACCGGGAAACCCGCGAGATCCTTGGTATTCACTGCTTTGGGGACCAGGCCGCTGAAATCGTGCATATCGGTCAGGCCATCATGAACCAGAAGGGCGAGGCCAACAGCCTCAATTACTTCGTCAACACCACCTTCAACTACCCGACCATGGCGGAAGCCTATCGGGTAGCGGCATTGAACGGTCTGAACCGTATTTTCTGATCCGGGCGACTGATGAAAACAGCAACCGGAAGCGGATCACCCCGTATCCGGTTTCTTTATGACGGCATGAGGGACTTGCTGCCGGCCTCATCGTGGCATGGGTCAGCGCCGGGCAAAGCGCGGTTTGCCGCCCGGTTATCGAAGAACATGCGGGTACTGGTAGGGTAGTCAGTAATGATGCTGTCTACGCCCTGTTGTTCCAGGGACAGCATGTCGTGAATGCGGTTTACGGTCCAGGTGGACACGTGCATGCCCCGTTTGTGGGCTTCTTTTACCAGTGAGTCCGTGCAGGAGTGCCAGCCCAGACACAGGTACTGGCAGTGTAGTCGCGCAGCCACCCTGGTGGGTCTGGGGAACCTGCGCTCCGTAACCAGGCCAAGGGGGATCCGCGTGTTGCGCCGCCTTATCTGCTGCAGGAACCAGGTATCCGAGGAGGTAATGACTACCCGGTGAAACAGGTCCCGGCGCTGGATGATTTCGGTCAGCCGGTTGCACAGTATGTTCAGGCGGTTCCTGGAATCCTTTTTGACTTCCAGTTGCAGGTGCTCGAAATCGGGGAACTCGTCCAGTAACTCCTCCAGAGAAGGGACCCCCACCGGTTCCGGCCAGGCTGCTCCCCCCCGGGCATCCATCTGAGCCAGCTCAACAGCGGTGAAGTCCGTCACCCGGCCAGTCTGATCGGTGGTACGATCCACCGTCAGATCGTGAATGATCACCGGTTTCCCATCCATGCTCAGAGCCAGGTCCAGCTCAAAATGGCGGACGCCATGCCGCCAGGCATGCCGGAAGCCAGCCAGTGTGTTCTCCGGCGCTTCCCCTTTTGCGCCCCGGTGCCCGTAAACGATCATTCCTGCTCTGCTTGCCTCATACGTTGGTAGATGGCCCGGCGTTTCTTCCAGGTGTCATGGCACAGCTGTATGTCTTCCAGGTAGGCTGGCAGCTCGTGCAGCTGCAAAGCCTGGGGGCCGTCCACCAGCGCCTTCTCCGGTTTCGGGTGGAAGTCCACCAGTACCATGTTGGCACCGGCAATGACTCCCTGGGCGGTGGCGTGCATGACATCCAGAATGCCTTCCGGGGATTGTTCCCGGCTACCGACAGAGTGGGACGGGTCGACGCACACCGGCATGCGGGTCAGGCGTTTGACCGCCGGTACATGGGCAAAGTCCACCATGTTCCGGTGCGGCTGGCCAGCCTCGGTTTTCATGCCCCGCAGGCAGAACACCACATCTGCATTGCCTTCGCTGGCCAGGTATTCCGCAGCGTTGAGGGATTCGTTCAGGGTGATGCCAAAGCCCCGCTTCAACAGAACCGGATAGGTGCTCTGACGGCCGATCGCTTTCAGCAACTCGAAATTCTGGGTATTGCGGGTGCCCACCTGCAGCATGACACCGGTCGGCCGGCCCAGCTGTTCCAGACAGGTATCGATTTCCGCGATATGGCTTTCATGGGTGATTTCCATGGCCACCACCTTGATGCCGTGCTTGCCGGCTTTCTCGAATACCCAGGGCAGGCAGCCCTTGCCATGGCCCTGGAAAGAATAAGGGTTGGTGCGTGGCTTGTAGGCCCCCATGCGGGTACACACCTGACCGTGGTCTTCCAGGGCTTTCATCATTATTTCCACGTGTTCCGGCACATCCACCGCGCACAGGCCGGCAAACACGTTGAGGTTGTCCTGATTGAAGGTCACCCCGTTGTAGCTGAAACCGCTGTGACGACGGTCGTCCTTGTGCCGGCCCAGAATGCGGTAATCGTCCGAGATGCGGATCGCGCGCTCAACGGCGGGCAGGGCTTCAATCTCCTCCTTTTCCAGAGATTTGGTATCGCCGATCAGGTAGATTTCCGTGAGTCTCTGCCGGGTGCCCTGGATTTCATGCACGCGCAGGGAGACCCCGGGGAGGTTTTCCAGGTAGTGCAGCGTTTGCCGGTAGGCCTCGCTGTCCCGGGCGGTGTCGGGGTGCAGAATGGCGAGCATGTGGAATCTCCCTTGGTGTTATTGCGCGTCTTCGGCCCGGTGGCGGGCCTGCATGTATTCCCTGTGGTTGAGATGCAGCAGATCCGCAATGCGGCGGATCAGGTGCTCCTCGTAGCGGTCGATACGGCCGTCCGCCAGGGCCACAGCCCAGATGCTCTCAAGCAGCCGCTGCTTGTCGCTCTGCTCCAGGTGTTCATTCAGTTTGCCGGTAAATTCATACAGGGAGGTGGCATCATCGGCGTGGTCTAACGCATCTTGCAGAATGTCCCGGGCTTCCTCTTCGGTAACCTCATGGGCACGCACGGCGCATTCTACTATGGTTTCCAGCTCCCGATCGTCCTGATTACTGTCCACCCGGGCCAGCTGCACCATCAGGGCCGTCGCCGCCACGGCAATCTGGTGGCCCGTGGGTGGCTCCTGGTGCCGCTCTTCGCCGGAGAATAACTGTTTGATCAGGTCCAGCATCGGTAATCCACTCCCCCGTGTCAAAAACGTTTGTTCAGGCTGCCCGGGACATCTGGCGTATCCTGTTTTCCAGCTCGATCTGGTCTGCCGCAAAGCGGCGGATACCCTCGGCCAGTTTTTCCGTGGCCATGGCATCCTCGTTGAATTCCCAGCGGAACAGCCTTTCGTCAATGTTGCCGGGCCGGTCGGTGCTGCTGGCGGTGTCCGGTGACAGGCGGCGCGGCAGTTCTCCCTCGTCTTCCTGCAATGCCTGCAGCAGGGCAGGGCTGATGGTCAGCCGGTCGCATCCGGCCAGCATCTCGATCTCGCCGGCATTGCGGAAGCTGGCTCCCATGACCACGGTATTGTAGCCGTTGGTCTTGTAGTAGTTATAGATGCGGCTGACGGATTGCACACCGGGGTCGTCCGCCGGGTCAAAGCTGTCCCTGTCGCTGTTGGCAATGTGCCAGTCCAGAATGCGGCCCACGAATGGCGAAATCAGGTAGGCACCGGCCTCGGCACAGGCAGCGGCCTGGATGAAGGAAAATAGCAGGGTCAGGTTGCAGTGGATGCCCTCCTTCTCGAGCTGCTCCGCGGCACGGATGCCTTCCCAGGTGGAAGCAATCTTGATCAGCACCCGCCCGGTGTCCACACCTTGCTGCTGGTAAAGCCTGATAAGTTTGTGTGCCTTATCGATGGTGGCGCTGGTATCAAAAGACAGCCGGGCATCCACCTCGGTAGAGACCATACCGGGCACAACATCCAGAATCTTCTGCCCGGCGAGCACCGCCAGCATATCCGTTGCATCTGCCAGTTGTTCTGCATTGCTTCCGCCCTGACTGGCTGCCCAGGCCACGGCCTTGTCCAGCATGGGACGATAGGCTTCGGACGCAGCTGCCTTCAGCAGCAGGGAAGGGTTGGTGGTGGCATCCCGGGGCTGCCACCGGGCGATGGCCTCCAGATCGCCGGTGTCCGCGACCACGGTGGTCATGGATTTGAGCTGGTCCAGTTTGCTGCTCATGGTGCCTCTCATCCTGATTGCGTTGGTATTGAGTTGATTTCCCTACAATAACGAGGTCCTTTGACAGGAACAAGACAGGCTCAGTGAAAACTGCTACCCGATAGCCTCCGGAGCTTCTTCCGGCTCCTGAACCAGGGCCAGGGCATCGTGGATGACCTCCAGCCCGGAGCCGGGTTTATGGGCATGTTCGCTGATGTGTCGCCGAAAGCGACGGCCACCCGGTTGCCCGTGGAACAGGCCCAGCAGATGGCGGCTCATGTGAGTCAGGAATACCCCCCGTTCCAGCTCCTGCTCAATGAACGGGAGCATGGCCCGCAGCGCTCCATGTCGACTGGTAACCGGTGCCGCCTGGCCGAAGAACTCAGGGTCAACACCCGCCAGCAACCAGGGATTGTTGTAAGCCTCGCGCCCCAGCATCACACCGTCGGTGCGGGCCAGGTGCGCGTGGCATTCATCAAAGGTCTTGATACCGCCGTTGATGATGATCTCCAGGTGCGGGTACTTCTCCTTCAGCGCATACACCCAGTCATACCTGAGCGGCGGAATGTCCCGGTTCTCCTTGGGGCTCAGCCCCTCCAGAATCGCAATCCGGGCATGCACGATGAACGTCCGGCAGCCGGCGGCGGACACTGTCTCGATAAACTCGCACAGATCGTCCCAGGATTCCCGGCCGTCGATGCCGATCCGGTGCTTGACGGTAACCGGCAGGTCCGTCGCATCGATCATGGCCGACACGCCCTCCGACACCTTGTCCGGATGGCCCATCAGGCAGGCACCGATCATATTGTTCTGCACCCGGTCACTGGGGCAGCCCACGTTCAGATTCACCTCATCAAACCCGAACTGTTGTGCCAGCTTCGCGCAGTGGGCCAGCTCGCCGGCATCACTGCCACCCAGTTGCAGGGCCAGCGGGTATTCGGAAGGCTCATGGCGCAGGAATCGCTCGGTGTCCCCGTGAATCAGCGCACCTGTGGTCACCATCTCCGTGTACAGCAGGGTATGCCGGCTCAACAGACGGGCCAGATAGCGAAAATGGGGGGTGGTCCAATCCATCATCGGGGCCACGCAGAAGCGGCGGGAAAGACCGTTAGTACCTGCTACAAACATGGGGATTACCTGAACTCCACTGCAAAAACTGCCGCCGGGGTCATACGACGACCATAAGCTGGTAGTTTACCAGCAACCACCCGGTGGAGTCAGACCCCTGTGCATTTTACGCCGCGAAATGACGAGAAGTCAGAACCCGTTAGCTGGCTGAATCGATCTCTGCGCTCGTCAGCGCCCGATACTGGCCGGGCTCCAGCTCAGGGGGTAGCCGGATATCACCCATACTTTCCCGATGCAATGACGTAACGCGATTGCCCACCGCATGGAACATTCGCTTCACCTGGTGATAGCGCCCCTCATAGATGGTGACACGGGCCTGGCAATGGCCCAGCTCTTCAATGGTGGCGGGGGAGGTGGTCAGTTGCTCATACTCGAACCAGATGCCGGCGGCAAAACGTTGATGGGTTTCCTCAGTGATCGGACATTCCGTCGTGACAAGGTATACCTTGGGAATCCTGACCGCGGGTTCCGTCAGCCGACGTGACCATTGGCCATCATTGGTCAGAATCAACAGCCCGGTACTGGCCCTGTCCAGGCGACCAGCCAGGTGCAGCCCCTCACGAATACCGGGGTCCAGTAATTCCATCACGGTTGGGTGGATGTCGTCTTCGGTTGCACTCAGATACCCGGCCGGCTTGTTGAGCATCAGATAGCAGGCAGGCATTGCCTGGCGTATGGTCCGGCCTTCAACAGCAACCCGGGCGAAACGGTCCACGTTCTCTCTTGCATCACGGCACACCCTCCCGTCTACCGTCACCTTGCCAGCTGCAATTAACGCATTGGCCCGCTGCCGGCTGATGCCGTTCTGGTTGCTGATGATACGCGACAACATCATGGCAATTTGTCCGCTATGGGGTCGACCCCCGTGCATTTTGTTGTGGTGCAAAACGACATGGGGTCTGACCCCAATGTATAATGCGCGGATGAGCATAGTACCTTTTCAAGCCCTGGCCTGTCCGCTGGACGGCGAGCCCCTGCAGCGTGATGGCTCCTCCTGGCGGTGTGCCGGGGGGCATAACTTTGATGTGGCCCGGCAGGGCTATGTGCATTTGTTGCCGGTGCAGAAAAAGCGCTCCCTTGATCCGGGGGACAGCAAGGAAATGGTCGCGGCGCGCCGGCGTTTCCTGAATGCCGGGTACTACCAGCCGATAGCCGATGCCGTTGCGCGGGTAATCCTGGAGGCGATGCCGGAGGGTGTAACCTTCAGTTGCCTGGATGCCGGCTGCGGTGAGGGCTATTACCTGCGGGAGCTGGCCGCCCGGGCGGGTGAGAGCCACACCCTGGAAGTCCTCGGGCTGGACATATCCAAATGGGCCGTGCAGGCTGCCGCCAGGCAGGACAAACAGCCCGGCTGGGTGGTGGGCAGCAACGCCAATCTGCCGGTGCTCCCCGGCTCTGTGGACCGGCTGCTATGCCTGTTCGGCTTCCCGGTCTATCCGGAATTTGCCCGGGCACTGAAGCCCGGCGGCAAACTCATCCAGGTGGATCCGGGCCCGGATCATCTCCGGGAACTGCGGGAAATTATCTATCCCGAAGTAAAATGCGGGGCGGACAAGCCGCAGCAAGTGCCGGAAGGATTCCATCATCTGAACACCGAGACTCTGCGTTTCCCCCTCGACCTGACCGGAGCAGGGGAGATAGCTGACCTGCTGGCCATGACACCACACCTCTACCGTGCCAGCCAGCAAGGCCGGGAGCGGGCCGCCGCACTGGAAAACCTGTCCCTCACCGTCGACATCCGCCTGCATACCTTCGAACGAAAGGGGGCAACGCGCGCCTCTACCCCGCCAGGGCCGTAAAGACATTCTCATGGAACGCGGCCGCAAGCGCATACTGGACGAACCATCCCATGAACTGCCAGTGCCCGGCTTTACCGACCTGCTGATGGCGGGACTCGAACGTCAGGTAAATGCCTGAGCCTTCAACAAAAGCAACATGGTGCCCACCGTACTGCCCTTGCAAATCGTCACTCCGGGCGACCTGGGCATCGTATGTTGCCCCGCCGGAATCTGCCCAGTGCACATCTGCACCTATTGCAACGCTACATGGCCTATGTGACCACCGGCGAGGAATGCCAGGAAGGCCTATGAATGTGGCCACGCCATCTACGGCCAGTGGACCCTAGCGGAATTCCAGACGGAGTTTTCGAAGCTGGCGGAGCAGTTGACGTTGAGGCCGGAGGAGAGGGATTACGACTGGGAGACGCGACCGGGGAGGGTGCCGGAGGGGGAGTTGGAGGAGTGAAACGAGAGCACAGCTCTGAATGAGTAGTCCGTTCAGCTTTGGGAGGTTGGTTAATCTGATGAGCTTAAACCAATTTGGGGCCAACCATGTTTAGGTCCTCTGATCAGTCATTGGTGCAATGGTACTTTTTTCGGAAAGCTTTGCGATCGGGGAGTGGCCGCTAATTTATTGCGCCACTCCCTGTCGCTTGTAGCTGGGATGCTTACCTTACTCAGCTTGCGGTTTTATTTCATCGGTCGTTGAACTGACGACGAGATGACGCTAGAACTTCTGTGATTGTTGTCGATGTAACTTCGCCAGACGGGGGTGGAGATGAGTATTGGAATTCTCAGAAATATCAAGCAGTATTGATTTTATTGCGAACATAAAGGGGGCTATGTTCCTGAAGTTCGCTACTCAGAGATCGTTCATTTGGCCATAAAATTATAAACGGCTATTGAAGAGCGTGATGTGGTAGTAGTGCGCATAAAGGGAATGAGCTCCGTCATGGTAGAAAAGGATAACTCCCCGATGCCAGTAAGAGAAGTTGATGCAACACCCTATGCAGCATCCTTGATAGAGGGGCATCGGGATTTTGGTTACGGCCTTGAAACAGCATTGGCCGATGTGATCGATAATTCGATTACTGCGGGTGCCACGACCTTACAATTGTTTGCCAACACAGCTGACGAAGAGCCTTATGTCGCCTTGGCTGATAACGGCTCTGGAATGGCGGAGTCTGAATTGATCGATGCCATGCGACTTGGTTCGAAGAATCCAAGCGATGAAAGGCCCGCCAAGGATTTGGGTAGATTTGGTCTGGGCCTGAAAAGTGCGAGCTTTTCTCAGTGTCGAAGACTTTCGGTTATTACTCGTCGAGATGGTGGAGCGTCTTGTGCGCGATGGGACCTTGATCGTGTAGCAAGTAGAAATGACTGGTCGCTTGAATTACTAGATCAGCTGGGCGGAGTGACGGGAGCTGATCTTTTGCCGGAGCAAGGCACCGTAGTTGTGTGGGAGAAGCTGGACAGATTAATGGGTGGTTTCTCCCAGGATAGAAACAAGCGTACCCGGCATATTAACGCGGAGCTGGCTCGCGCCGAGAGACACCTGCGTCTGGTATTTCATCGCTTCCTCGAAGGTAAGAAGCCTCCACTGAAGATCTATCTCAATGGGCGTGCGCTGGACCCCATTGATCCTATGTGCTCATACCATCCTGCAACTCAGAGAGATCCAGAAGAGGTAATCCAGCTTCGAAATGGTAACGTTCGGATTCGTTGCTACACGTTACCTCACCACAAAAAGATGACTCTTGATGAGTGGGAGGAAGTGGGAGGACCAGAAGGCCATCTCAAGTCTCAAGGTTTGTACATATACCGTGAAAACCGTTTGATTATTGCAGGTGGCTGGCTTGGCCTTGCCCGTCAAACGGAACTAACGAAGTTATGCAGGATTTCAGTGGACATTCCGAATACGATGGACGCCGACTGGAAGATAGATGTGAGGAAAGCCTCCGCCCAGTTACCTCCTCTTGTGAGAGAGCGTTTGAAAAAAGTGGTAGAAAGATTTGTTGGGACTTCTAAGCGAACCTACAGAAGTAGAGGCCAGAAACTTGTAGACCAAACAAGGCATCCAATTTGGAACAGGGTACAGAAAGAGGGGCAGATTACCTTTAGTCCAAATCCTGACCATCCGGTTTTCCGGAAGTATGCAGAGCAATTGCCGGAGGAACTTAAAGCCGGCTTTTATCAATGTATCAGGCTGATAGGAGCAGGTCTTCCAATAGAAACTCTTCACGCAGAGCTCACGGGTAACGCAGAAATGGTGGTTGCTGAACACCCGCACGAAGAAGACCTGCGTCAAATGGTTTACTCCATGGCAGATACCCTGCTCAGTTCGGGGCTGACAATAGATGAGGTTTCCCAGACTCTGCAAAGCCTCCCCGTTTTACGTGACAACTGGTACGTAGCCAAGAAGTTGATCGAAGATTTTTCCAGCCAGGCTTTGAGCCGATGAACGAGGAAATGACATGAGTGGCAGTAGTTATGACGAGTTGATCGGTGTAGTAGAAACCGCCCTTTTTCACAAACCGCGGAAAACTGAAGGTGAACTGAGGCAGTTGATAGCAAATCTTGCTTTAGCGGTAGCACCGGAACTTGATGCTGAAGAATTGGAGCACTTGGCGCGAGAGATAGAAGTAAAGCAAGGGATCAAGGCTGGGCTGGGGGCAGTTGTAGATGGAGGCGAGTTTGAGCCTTGGCTTGATGATGCCAAGGCGAGAATAGAACCGTTTTATTGGCAAAGATACCAGAAACTTCTGTTGCAAAATGGGTTGCCCAGGGATGTTGTTACGTCCACAGATAAAGTAACCGACAAAATTTTGGGGCGATTGGGTGATCCTGAAAAACAGCTTCCCTGGGACAGGCGGGGGATGGTCGTTGGCCATGTGCAAAGCGGAAAAACCGCTAATTACACAGGCTTAATATGTAAGGCGGCCGATGCCGGGTACCGTCTGATTATCGTTATTGCAGGAATTCATAATAATCTTCGAAACCAAACACAAGAGCGTATTGATGAAGGATTTATTGGTCGTGACACTGGCCAGGTTAGAGATAAGAAAAAAGGAGGTGTAGGTAACGTAATAGGGGTGGGGCGCTTTGACCCTAATCGGACACCGGTAAGCCTTACAAACACTTTGAGAGACTTCAATAAAGAAACTGCATCGACTAATACAAGTGAAATTGACTCATACAAGGTTCCGGTTGTTCTGGTAATAAAGAAGAATCACCGGACACTGGAAAACCTGCTGGACTGGCTGAGAGATAACAGTGCTCGGGGTGACAGTGCAATGATTGATCAGCCGATGCTTATTATTGATGATGAGGCCGATAATGCATCAATTAATACCAAGTACAGCAAGAAGCTGGTTACGAAAATAAATAGTCAGATTCGAGATCTTTTGAGCCGGTTTCACAGGAGTTGCTACGTAGGTTACACGGCTACTCCATTTGCCAATATTTTCATAGATCCTGATGAAGACGACGAGATGATTAATGAGGATCTTTTTCCAAAGGATTTTATTATTGGTCTTGATGCGCCAACAAACTATTTTGGCCCTTACAAAATTTTCATTGATGGCCTTTCTGATAGTAAGGAACCTCAATGGTTGAGATATATCAACGATAATGAGGACGTTCTTCCTATAAAGCACAAAATTGACCATGAGCTGGATGAACTGCCCGCCTCGCTATTGACTGCAGTACGAGTTTTTTTGATTGCCAGAACGATAAGGGATTTGCGAGGACAACATGCAGCTCACTGCTCGATGCTTGTGAATGCCAGTAGATTCACTGGCGTGCAGGGTATGCTGAGAAACCGGATTCATGAAGCTCTTGAGCGGATAAAGGACGCGGTAAGAATAAACTCAACTCGAGGTGAGTCCGGTTTGAGTGATCCCGAGGTTGCAGAGCTCAAGCAGGTGTGGCTTCAAGAATACAGCGATACCGAGTTCGAGTGGGATCATATCCAAGCTCACTTGCTGCAATCAATTGCTTCGGCCAAAGTCGTAGAGGTGAATAGCAGGGCGACAGATGGCCTCGACTACTCGCGTTCTGGAGAAAAAGGTCAGACCGTTATTGCAGTGGGTGGCTTTTCATTATCTCGGGGGCTGACATTGGAAGGGCTGACCGTTACATGGTTTCTCCGAAACACGATGATGTACGACACATTGATGCAAATGGGGCGGTGGTTCGGGTACAGGGATGGATATGAGGACTTGTGCAGAATATGGATGCCGGTTGAGGCCATCGACTGGTATGCGTTCATCGCTGACGCAGCGGAAGAGCTCCACGAAGAATTAAAGGTGATGGAGAAAGCCAGGGCTACACCGAGAATGTTTGGTCTTGCAGTGAGGAGTCATCCAGCATCCCTGCTTGTAACGGCCAGAAACAAGATGGGTGCAAGTTCTAGAGTTGTAACCAGGGTGGGGTTATCCAACCAGTTCATTGAGACTGCCAAGATAAGTATTAATGAACAAGATCTGTCAGCCAATAGAGACCTTGCGAGAGCATTCACCCGCAAGCTTCGAGAGTCAGAGTTTCGATTAGAGGAAAGTAACTGGGGGTATTTGTGGCGTGATGTCTCTGTGGAAGAGATAGACCGCTTCCTCGCCGGATGGCGAAACGCAGAGCAGAGTGTCACTACAGAAACTGGGCCCGTTAGAGCTTATATAAACGCACGATCCAATGATGAACTGAAGTATTGGGATGTACTTTTGACAACGAAGGCCAAAGGTATAGCTGACGATACGTTAGGCTTATCTGTTGTTCCCGCCGAACGGAAGGTGACCGTTGGAGAGCGTAAGCATCAGTACATGGCCTTCAGCGGCAAAGGGATGCGGTTGGCATCGCGTGGTATAGAAAAGGCTGGTCTTACTGGCAATGAAGTGCGAGAAGCGGAGGCAGATGCCGGCACACGGAAGACCAATTTTTCTGACAAGATCTATAGAAAGGTCAGGAAAAAAGGACTATTTATCCTGCACTTGGTTATGCCAAAAGTACCTGAAAGCCCGGACGAAAAGAAAGCAGAAGACCTTATTCCGAGACGGCCTGTAATTGGTTGGGGGATAAGTCTCCCTCAATCTAACCGCCCAGAAGAGAAAGTCGAATATGTTGTAAATTCCGTCAGGTACAAAGAACTCTTTGGCGATGAGGATGAGGATGAGGATGAGGAGAAGGGCGATGACAAGCAAGGCTGACCCTTGGAGCAAGCTTGATGTGGGTGATGCTCGTCGTTTGAATACTGCCGGCCGATTCGATTTCTTTTGGGTCGTATTGGAAAACCATGCGCCGGGTTTGATGCTGAAATTGCCGAGCCTGCCGGAGCCACTTCCCAAGCTGCCCAAACTTAAAAATATGAGCCTTAGTTTCCGAAAAGCTGGAGAAACTCCTGCTTTCGTCATTGTCTTGAACGACAAGAGTCATAGAGAAATATTCGAGACTCTATGTTCGGACGTAGTTAGTGCGGGCGAGTCTGCGGCAACTGTCGGTGCAGCATTGTCAAGAACAGTCAAGCGGACCCAGCGGTGGCACTATTTGCTTAGGGGAGGGGTTAATAAGGGCCTTTCACTGGAAGAGCAGAGGGGGCTTGTGGGCGAACTGGCTTTTCTTCGCGAACTTGCTGGAGGCCTTGGACCTGATGCGGCGGTTGACTCTTGGAAGGGGCCATCGAGGTCTGCAAAAGATTTCGAGTTTATGGGTGCCTGTGTCGAAGTCAAAGCGAGAAGGGTCGCCGCAAAGCCTGAAGTCACAATATCGTCCGAGGATCAGCTAGCCGATGTTGCGGGCTGCAGGTTGTTTCTGAGGGTGTGGGATGTTGCATCTGCAGTCTCGCCAGAGGGGTTGACATTGCATGATCATGTGAACATGACAGCCGATCTTTTAAAGAGGTCATTCAGTGCATTGGATCAATGGGAGGAAACGCTGCACGCAACAGGGTATGAGCCCGAGAACGACTATGATGGCAGGCGTTGGCACTTGGGAGAACCTGCAACGTATGAAATCAAACCCGGATTCCCTCGAGTAGCATCCCCCTTGCCTTTGGGCGTAAGTCGGGTCAAATATGCCCTGTCTCTCGACGCATGTGCCAACTTCAGATCCGATGTTGATTTATTGGAGCTAATCAGGGAATTTTCTGGAGATGAGTGAATTGTTGGAGTTTCAGCAAGAACTCGTTGCTGACGTGCAAGCTGATGCGGATGCAATGGGCCTGGTTACGGCCGAAGCTTTCTTCGAGAAGGTCGTAGATCTGCTTTCGGAAGCTGGTGAAATTAATGAGGCTAACCGCTCTTACTTTGAAGGTAAGCGATCGCTCTATCAAATCCAGGTGGACGGATATGGAGGTGATCCCGCAGATGATTCAGGAGTGCTGACACTCATTTTATGTGACTTCATGTTCAGTGATGATGTTCGTGTGCTCAATAAGTCACATATTGAGCGTTTGCAGAATCGCCTGTTTCATTTCCTTGTTTCGAGTCTCAAGCTTGAGTTCAGAGAACAGCTTGAGGAAACAAGTGCGGGATTCGGTTTGGCAGACCTAATCAGCACTCGTTGGAACAGCATTGAAAAAATCAAACTTGTAATCGCGACTAATGGCAATTTCAGCGCCCGCTCTGATGCGGACAGCTTGGAACCCATTGAAGGAAAACCAATTACCCTGAGTGTTTGGGATCTGAAGCGACTCAAGCAATTTATGGAGCAAGGCCAGGCTCGCGCTGATTTGAATATCGATTTTGAAAGTGATTTTGGCGGTGGCATTCCTCTTCTCCCCGCAAGCGGCAGTGAAGATTCTCTGGAAAGTTATCTCGCAGTCGTGCCTGGTAGTCAACTCGCAGCGATATATGAGAAATGGGGGCCAAGATTATTGGAGGCAAATGTTCGAAGTTTTCTTCAGGCACGAGGGAAGGTGAATCAGGGGATCAGAAACACAATTCGTGACGAGCCTCATATGTTCTTTTCCTACAATAACGGACTGAGTGCTACAGCAGATGGTATTGAGGTCAGAAAAACTGATGCAGGATATGAACTGGTTCATGCGGATAACTTACAGATAGTAAATGGGGGGCAGACAACCGCCTCTTTGCACGCTGCCAAGAAGAACTTCTCCGAGCAGCTGGAAAGGGTTCACGTCCAGATGAAATTAACTATTGTTCCCAGAGAGCAATCGGAAGACGTGGTGCCGAAAATCTCTGAGTATGCAAATAGTCAGAACAAAGTGAATGCTGCGGATTTCTTTGCCAATCATCCATTCCACATTCGTATGGAAGAGTTCTCCCGGAGAGTTCTGGCACCTGCCGGGTTGGAAGGCTATCGCGAGACAAAATGGTTTTATGAACGTGCTCGAGGACAGTATGCAGACGAGCGCGGCCGGCGCACGTCTGCGGAAAAAAGGAAGTTCGATGCCGAGTACCCTCGTTCTCAGTTTTTTACAAAGACGGATCTCGCGAAGTATGAAAATACTTTTGACTGCCTGCCTTACATTGTGAGCAAGGGTGCTCAAAAGAACTTTGGAGAGTTTGCCAACAAAATCGGGAAGCATTGGGGTAAGGACGGAGCCGGCTACGACGAACTGTGGTTCAAACGCCTGATTGCAAAAAACATTGTTTTCAGAACCATGGAACGACTCGTATCAAATGCTGATTGGTACCAAGGCGGGTACAGAGCGAACATCGTGACTTATGGTATTGCAAAGGTGGTGTTCGATGCCAAACAGCAACAGAAAGCGATTGATCTGGATGCTGTCTGGCGGGTACAGCAGGTCAGTCTGGAATTGAGAAACATGCTATTGGCGGCGGGTGAGGTTGCACAGTCGTGCATCATATTCCCACCTGCAGGTATTCGAAATGCAAGTGAGTGGGCAAAGAAAGAAGTTTGCTGGAAGTGGCTTGCAGATAAGGAGGTTGAATATCCGCGGAAGTCGGACAAAGTGCTTATAACTGAGGAGTTGGCGAAGTCACGCAAGAAGGAAGCTCAAACTTCCGCTGGTCTGGATCAGAGCGTGAATGCGGAGATCGAGGTTTACAAGCTCGGCAATCAATTGTGGTCAAGAGCAAGAGACTGGGGGAGGGAAAGGGCAATCCTGAGTCCGAAAGAACTGGGTGTGTTGGAGGTTTGCTCTGCAATACCCAGAAAAATGCCATCAGAAAAGCAATGTGCGGTTGCGATGTCAGCTCTGACAAAACTTAAAAATGAAGGTTTTGATGGATAGTTAAGGAGTAATCGTTGGTTTTTATCAGGGACAGATCAATGTGGCGCATACTAAAGAGAGGAAGACTCAATAAGAGTCCCCCTTATCTACGCATGTAACACGTTCAGGAGTAACAAGGCTGGTGGTATAGGAGTGCGTGGACAACTTCTGCAATATGATTGGCCAAGAGAGGCGGAACCGCATTTCCCACCTGCACAAATTGCTCAGTTCTATTCCCTTCAAATAAATAATTGTCAGGAAATGTCTGGATCCTGGCTGCCTCGCGAACCGTTAAGCTGCGGCACTGGGACGGGTCATAGTGGATGAAGTAATGCCCGTCTTTGGAGATATGACTTGTGATTGTGCTGGCAACGCGATTCTTTGCCTGAACCTTGAAGCGGTCTGCGAAGTTGCCGCTTTTCCAGTTCTTGTGTTTGGGAGCCAGACACTCAGGAAAATCGCGTGAACGTGGAGATATGCCTTCACGAGCTTCGGCATAGCAACTGGCGTAAAAATATCTGTGCAGATCTTCGGCCATATGATTTCGGGCTTCATGATTGATGAAGCCAAGTAAATGTTTATCTGTGTACCATTTTTCAAGTCTGTTTGGCAGGCGGCTTCTATATTCGCCTCGTATAGGGACGAACCGGCCGCCTTGGCTGAGATTATGAGTTTCGGCATCAAGTGCTTGTTGGGCCGCTTTTTGTCCAATTTCCATGGAAGCTAGTTCCGGGTAAACTTTGAGGAACCCAGTCATGAAATTTTCTCTCCATGCTCGGTAATTGTTGGGATTTGTTCTGGACAGGCCGCTTCTGAGTCGAGGTAGATCCGCCAGTACTTGCGCTGTCGTTACAGGGTCATCCACCCGCCACTTTTCCAGAAGCTCCTTTTTAAAGCTCTTGGGCAATGATTTCTTGCGGATGCCCAAGAGAATCACCCGATGGCGAGCCTGCGGGATACCAAACTCTTCGGCACGAATGACAAAATCCTTGTTTTGATATTGGCCGCCGGAGCTAAGTTTATCTAAGGGATGTGCAAAAGGGAGCAAATCATACTCTATCCGCTCTCGCATACTGCTAACTGCGTTCGCTGGGCACGTTAGATCTTCTCGGATCTTCTCAAAAATTGACTCGTCATGAACTTTGGCAGTCAAAATCCCTTTGACATTCTCCATGACAAAAATATCTGGCTGAACAAGATCCAGAACCTTGAGATATTCCTTGTAGAGAAAATGTCGGTCGTCCTTTTCGGCTTCATATCCTTTTTTGCCTTTGTTTCGGGCTCTGCCGACAAGTGAGTAGGCTTGGCAGGGAGGGCCGCCAATGACAATTTTCTTTCCTTCGTAACCGTCAATCTGCTTTTCAATTGCTGCAAATATTTCATTATGATCTTCACTGCCCAGCGCTTTAGGGCCACCTAGAGTTTCATGCTTCGCTGCCGCCCATTCTTTCGGAAACTTCTCTGAGAAGAATTTCTCTGCGCAGACTTTTGGGCTTCTCTTAAGATATTCATAGTATTCAGGGGGGATTCCTTTGCCTTTGCCCAGGAATTGGCGGTAGAAAGCCCGTAATGTAAGCGTCTTGTGGGCGCTGGCTTCTTTCTCAACCGAAGCTACGATATTGAAGGGATGCTCACCATCGGGTGTTTTGAATGCGGAAAAGCCCTCGCCAAGGCCGCCTGGGCCAGCAAATAGATCAATTACTTTGATGCTGTCAGTCATGGAGAGTTCGCCAAAATCAGCTAGGCGACTAGGATACCAGGTAGTGCTTCAAATTCCAGGAGGTATTTTTCAATTGGTCGACATTGTAGATCATCAGACACGATCCAGAATGATGTCCGGAATCAAGGGCAAGAATACCAAGCCGGAGATCTGGATCAGAAAGGCTCTTCATGCATCCGGGTTCAGGTTTCGGCTGCATCGAAAGGACTTACCGGGATCGCCGGATGTTGTGTTGCCAAAGTATCACGCGGTCATTCTGATCAATGGGTGCTTTTGGCATGGCCACGATTGCCATTTGTTCAAATGGCCCCAAACCCGCCGGGAATTTTGGAAAGACAAGATTAATGGGAATATTGCAAGAGATCAGAAGAATCAAGCAGAGCTGAAGCTCTTGGGGTGGCGCGTCTGTATCCTTTGGGAGTGCGAGCTTAAAGGTACAAAAGAGGACCGCCGGCTGGAAGCTATCGATACAGTTGCTAAATGGATTGTGGATGAGTCCAGCGAGATCCATATTCCGCACTCGCGAACTCAAGTAACTGCGATATAGTACTGCAAGTATCACTTTCTCAAGGTATCCATCGGCACGATGTAATGACACTCGCCCCTCCAACAACAACGCCTAAAAACTCTTCACCTAATACCAGTCCGGTATCGTTTGGTGCCCAGTGGCAGGGATAGCGAAACCGCCCGGGCACCCGGTTGCTCCAGCCAACGCGATTGGTATTGGAAGGACAGCACGCCGGAGGATTCGCGGGTGAGAACGGCTACCTCGGTGCCGTTCATGGCAAGGATAAGCCTTTCCATGCTACCACTCCTGGTCCCAATGGGAGCTCTGGGCAGGCCTGCCCCTTTGCTCGAGGCGAATTTCCAGGTCCAGCGCTGCCAGCAGCTTGAAAAGCGTGCCGATGCGGGTGTTTTCGGGCCGGTTCTCGAAGCCTGAGACGGTTGCCTGTTTTATGCCGACGGTTTCTGCAACGGCAGCCTGGGTCAGTCCGCTGGCTTTCCGGGCTTCGGTGACGGCCTGCGCCAGCATGTCGGGGGATGTGATCTTCATTTTTATCCTCTATCGCGGATTTTCTTTAGAATATACGCGATAGAGGATAAAGGCAATTTTATATCCTTCAGGGGATAAATGGGGTTGGCATTAACTCTTTGCTTCCAGTTACTTAACCTTCCGCCCCGTATACTCCGAAAAATCCGGTTTCTGCGGATGGTGTTTGTCATCGGTCATATAGGCGGAGGTCGGCACAAGCTCTGCAGTGGCGCGGTTGCAGGCCACCGGGATGTTCCATAGTGTGGCGAGGCGCAGCAGAGCCTTGATGTTCTGTGGGCTGGATATTTACAAAATTTTTCATTATGTTCCGCCTTTTCAACTACCTCCCTCGATAATTCAGGATAGACTTGTTACCGGAATTCATCTTTTGACCAATAATGAAGGAAAGGACTCATGGCATTTGAATACGGTGCCCAGAAACTCAATATCCGCAATCCGTTCCGCTTCGAAGGGCTCATCCGCTCAGTGCGTGGGCTGGTGTTGCTGGTGGTGGGTGTGTATCTGTTGTTCCAGATTCAGACTCTGCTGGGTACGGATAAACCCCAGGCCTGGCTGAACCTGTTTGTTGGCGGGCTATTTGTGGTTGGGGGTCTTAAGGCGTTGGGAGCCGGCCTGTTTCAGGTGATGCGTTTCTTTGTGGGGCGTGCCGCACCGGCATCCCTGTCGAAGAACGTGGCGCGCGAGGCTGTGGCCGAGCGGGAGCCCACGCTTTACAACCCAAAAAACATCCACAATATGCTGATGAGCAAGACGAATCCCACATTCGTTGAGCCCCTGGGCTGGTTTGCCCGGGCAGTTCACTCGGTTTTCCCGAAATTGATTGTTACTCCCTGGCCGATTCGTAACCTGGCCACCAATCTGGCGATGAAGCTGACCAAGAGTCTGGTGGCTATTGCCGCTTTCCTGGTGGCAAGTCTGGTGGTGATCATGGTGTTTGCCGGTACCGGTGGTGGCGAGGTTGGCGGTGCCGTGGTCTCCCTGGCTTTTCAGCTGGTGCTGATGCTTTACCTGGGCGTGGTCTGGATCAGGCTGGGAAATCCGCTGGCCAGGAGCAATATGATTCACTTGCACCAGTACAGCAGTAAAAGTCTGGCGATGGTGGTGATCGGGGCGATTGTCGTGCCGATATTGATTGCCCAGGGTTGGATTGGACTCTGGAGCGGTATACGGCCTGATAACCAGCGGGACTTGATGGAGTTGGTTCCTCTGCTTGAGCCGGTTTTCCATATCGGGGTCCTGCTGACCCTGACCATTGTCGGTGCCATTGTAGTGGCAACCATCAGCATGTTGTTGATCCGGGCCCGTACCGGCATGGTGGAGGTTCGCACGACCAGTTCCGAGCAGAACCGCAGCTGGCGGTATGACATCCATCCGCGCCAGATTTTCACCACGCTCCGGGACCTGGTGCTGATGGAAAAGCGCCAGCAGGCACTGCCCAATCGCATCTATATGGATGAAAACGATACCGCGAGTGCCAATCGTGAGAATGAGCAGTTCAACGGTGACCTGATCGCCGAGATTCAGCCGGTTGTGGAAGAGATGGATGAACCCGATGTGCTTCGCTGGTCACGTATCAGCGGCACGGTACTGAGTCAGGTAATGATGCTTGTGGGTGCCTTGCTGTTATGGATTGGAGCAGACCAGGCGCTGGATCATGTCATGCTTTGGCCGTTGCTTGTTGATCAGGGCGTAACACTGCAGGTCGCTCTTGAGCAGCTGTTTATCCCGGCCGGGGCGACGTTTGCGATGGTTCTTGCTGCTTTTCTGCTGATGGGCTTCGGGCGTTCCCTGGCGGCAATCTGCCATGTATTCTGGTCGGAGATTTTCTTTCGCTCGAATATTTTCGATTTTCACTGCGAAGGCACCGTCATGCGGGCTACCCATTTCCGCGGTGCCGATCGCCACAGCGCTTCCAGCGAGCAGGATGTGTTCAGTTTTGATGCCACTTACTTTGCCCTGGCAACGGAAGCCGTGAGCTCTACCTTTGCTGTTTCTGGTCAGCACAACCTGGAGCAGCCCCGCTATATCCTGTCGCTGGATAATTGCGATGGGTTTATGAACAGCGTGGTGGGTGGTCTGGAAGCGCAGTTCCATACTCGTAACGAGGAAATCCTGAATGATAAACGGGCTGACCGGGAGGCGCGGCTGGACTATATCCGCCAGGAACAGCAAGCCCGCCGTACCGGTGACCTGTCAGCCCAGGGTCTGGTCGCTCCGGAGCAAAGGGAAGCGCTGGAAGCCGACTTGCCGGATGCTGGTGAACGGGAAAAGATCGCTCGCTGGGAGGGCAATTCTGACTGACCAGGGGTTCTTGGGCGCGGGAGGGTTTGCTTCCTCCTCGCCCGTTCGCAGGTGCCCGGGGGAGTGGTTAAGCCCACCTGTACTGCCAGCTCTGTCATGGTATTGTTGACCCACGGACAGAATGACGTATTTACCCACGGAGAAACGTGCATGCTGAAGTGGAAAGAGCTGGTTGACCGGTCCCGGGAGTTTGAGGGTACCACCACTTCAAACAAGGACGATCAGCGGCTGCTGCAAATTTACCTGTGCCGCCTGCATCTGGTACCGGGCGCGGAAATAAGCCCCGGGATTTTCTCCATCGAGGACAATCTGACAGCCCTGGGTATTGACCCGGCGAGCATTCCGGAAGCCGATTCCCGCACGCCCTCCAGTAGCTCCAGAGATGTCATCCGGGCGGTTCGCAAGCGCGAACGCCAGCTTACCCGCAGTCTCAAGGGTGAGCCCCGGCTGTCCTTCGAGCCTCTGCTGGCCAGTCTGGTGCATTATCTCAAGCCCAACATGGTGGAGCTCAAGCTGCTGATATTCGCCATTCTGCTGGTGAAAGCACCTCAGGGGCGCCAGGCGTTGCGGGAGCTGGATATCAACGAGTTTCCCAATTCAGTGAGCGCCATGGCACGGGCCTTCCAGGAATCCCCCCGGGAAGTGGCCCGCGCCCTGGACGAAAACGCCATGCTGTGTCAGATCCGCCTGCTGGAGCCGCCGAGCCGCAACACGGATATTTATGACCTGGTGGAAGCCGGCCCGTTGCTGCATCAGCTGGTGATGGTGGCAGACGGCACCGAGTCCGGTGATGACGAACAGCATGTGGAGCAGGCCCTGTTCCGCAACATCTGCCCGGTCGGGCCACCGCCGGAGCATCGGATCGGCGATTTCAAAGGGGTGCCGGAGCTTCAGCTGATGCTGGACTACATATCCGAGGCCCTGCAAACCAAGGCCCGGGGCCGCAATATTCTGCTGCACGGCAAGCCCGGCACCGGCAAGACCCAGCTGGCCCGGGCCATGGCGGAGCAACTGGGCGCGCCGCTGTATGAGGTGCCCACCCGGGATGCCACCAACAGCGCCATGACCGGTCGCATCCGCCTGGATGCCGCCAAGCTGGCCCAGATGTTCCTGGAGGACCGGCTCGGTGCCATCCTGTTGTTCGACGAAATGGAGGATGCCTTTCGCAAGGAGGACCACCTGGCCAAAGGCTGGTTCAACCAGCTGCTGGAAGAGAATCAGGCCCCGGTAATCTGGATCAGCAACGATATTACCCGGGTAGATCCGGCCTTCCTGCGTCGTTTCGACTTCATTATCGAGCTGGATATGAGTGCCAGCGGCCGCCAGGCGGTGAAATTCCGGGAAGAACTGGCGGGGCTGCCGGTCAGCGGCGATTGGATCGACCAGGCGGCGAAGAAGCCCTGGATGACGCCGGCGCTGGTGCACAACCTGGCCAGGGTGGGGCGTTTCCTGCCGCCGCGACAGCTGGTGCGTAATGAGCAGCGCCTGGAAGCTTTGCTCAGGCAGCGCCTGCGGGCCATGCGTGAGACCGACAGCGTCAAGGTGCTGAAAAAAGAGAAAGAGCCGGATTTTCCGGCCTTCCGTGCCCAGTGGCTGACCACGACACCGTCCCTGCGCAGCGTGGAACGGCTGGTGCGCAAGGAGGGTTCGGCCCGCCTGTGCCTTTATGGCCCGCCCGGCGCCGGTAAAACCGCCTATGCCGAGGCACTGGCCAAGCGGCTCAAAAAGCCATTCATTCTGCAATCCGGAAGCGATCTGCTGGGCATGTTTGTCGGTGAAACCGAGAAGCGCATCGCCGAAATGTTCGATAAGGCAGAGCAGCAGGGTGCTGTGCTGTTGCTGGATGAGGCGGACACCTTCCTCTATAACCGTGGTACGGCGGTGAGAAGCTGGGAAGTAAGCTCGGTGAACGAATTCATGGTGCGCCTGGAGCGGTTCGATGGCGTCTTCCTGGCCACCACCAACCGCTTCGACAGCCTGGACAAGGCCGTGCTGCGCCGCTTCCAGCTGAAGGTAAAGTTCGGCTACCTGGACCCGAGCCAGCTGCAGGACATCCTGCGCGCCTGCGTGCCGGACCCGGAAAACGTGGGCCGTATTGATCCCCAGTGGCTGGCCAGGCTGGACCACCTGACCCCGGGGCTGGTGCGCAGCGCCACCCAGAGCCTGCGACTGCGGGGTCTGCAGCCAAGGCTTGCGCGCCTGCTGGAAGCACTGGAAAAAGAACAGAAAGAGCAAATGGACGGCGTGGTGAGCAGGCCCATCGGCTTCTCCGTATAACCGGTATTGTCAATTCTGCAGGCAGCCTAGCAGCCTGTCGGACTTAAGGCTAATCTACTGCGCCGGTGGGAAAACGGCTCATATTTCCCGGCTTTTTCGTTGCATAGAACCACTATGCGCCTC
>JACIZI010000060.1 GCA_014359475.1 Marinobacter sp.
ATCTTGCCTTTCTTCTCTTCGCGGCGGGCTTCGTGGTCCAGCTTGCCTTCGTTGCACTGGTTAATAATGGCAACAGCAGCATCGACCAGCTTGTCGGACTCGAGCACGGCATCCACAGCACCGACTTTCAGTGCCACATCTGCACGGTTCTCAGTGCCGCCGCTGATCCACTCAACGGCATTATCGACACCTACCAGACGGGACAGGCGAACAGTTCCACCGAAGCCCGGGAAGATACCCAGCTTCACTTCCGGAAGGCCTACTTTGGCCTTCTTGTCCATGACCCGATAGTCGGTGGCCAGGCACATTTCGAAACCGCCACCCAGCGCCATACCGTTAATGGCGGTAACAGTCGGGAACGGCAGATCTTCAACGGCGTTGAAGACTTCATTGGCCTTGAGGTTGTTGGCTACCAGATCTTCCTCCGAGCCGGCAAAGAGCTCGGTAAATTCGGTAATGTCGGCACCAACAATGAAGCTGTCCTTGGAGCTGGTAACCACCAGACCCTTCAGGTTCTTCTGCGCTTTCAATGCGTCAGTCGCGGCGCGGAGCTCTTCAATAGTAAGACGGTTGAACTTGTTGACTGACTCGCCCTGCAAGTCGAAGTTCAACTGAGCGATCCCGCCTTCGATCTCTTTAACCGTGATGGCTTTACCTTCGTAAATCATCAACTGATCTCCAGTCTGTGTTTGGAACTGCTTCCAGCCGAGCGGTACTTTTTGATTCACCGGCGCGGCTGTTTGTGCAGCGAGATTTCGGTCACTGCCCGATCATCCGATCCAAAATTCATACAGTCGTTTGAATCGTGAGGGCACACGATGAAAAAAAACGGCGCGTTTGTCAATTTGTTTCTTTAAGGAAGGGTGCAAAAGTCCCCGAAAGGCCGGAGGCACCTGAAGAAATCTGGAGTAGAATTGTTATGTTTCAGTGAACTGGGAGCCACTTCTAAGAGGAAACCGGAACTTCATCACGCAAATTTCAAAGTTATTTACATTTACGAGCTCTGACGCTCCCAAAACTGCTTGATTGGCCGACCCAGTTACTTTACCTTCGATCTACGACTTTGGTCCACAATAATAAAGCAGCATTACGGAGACCCATCCGATGAAAGACGCTAACCTGCGCATACGCTCGTTTGTAGCCGCGCTGATTCTCCTTGCAATGACGTCCATGGGTGCCCGCGCCCAGGAAGGCGCCAACGGATTCCTCTCCGAGCTCCACAATTTCCGTGTCAGTAACTACATAGCACTGGACGCCTATTACCGTTTCAGCGGAACTGGCGATACCGAAACCCTGAACGAGATCGTTCAGGGCATCAACTCGGCCAACGATTCAATGAACGCCCTCGCCGAAAGCGATTCCGGGGTACTGACCGCCGAACAGATCAGTGCGCTGAACCAGGAATTCGACAAGTTCAAGAATCTTATGCGTGACAACATCAACGATGTCCGCAACCGCGGATATCCGGATTTGCGACTGGTTTCGGATATGGCAAACCAGGCCCTTACCATGAGCGAAAAGGCCACCGAGCTCTATCGGGTTGCCCAGGAAAGCTCCCAGACCGCAACGAATCCCCGTGTTGAGGCAGCGCGGTCAGCGGCGGTAAAAATGGCTCAGATGATGGCCAAATACTCGGTTCGTACCAACTCATCGGTTGCCCAGACATTTCAGGGCTCCTCAACAGAAAAGCCACTGGATGAGCAGGCCCGGGAGCTGGATGCATTGCTGAAGTCCGTCATGCAGGGCGAGGAAACGCAGGAATTGGCGGCGACGCTCAACGACATCTCTTCCAAGTGGCAGTTCATTCGTGGCTCGTACATCAATTACAACGAAAACAATGTGGGCTTCGTCATCGACCGCTACTCCAAAGGTATCCTGAACGGGCTGGCAACGGCTATCGAGCTCCTGCAAGGCAACGCCTGACCCTTCCCTGCTTTTCTGGCAGGTCTGTTTACCTGCCAGAAAAGCGCTCTTCCGTAGCTGCTTTTGATGCCAGTCAGTATAGCGCTACACTTTTCCGATTAGATTTAACGTACTATCCTCAAAACACTATCCCGCGTGCGAAGGAGCGATGCCATGTCTGCCTACAAGAAAATGCTTGTTGCCATTGATCTCACCGAGGAAGCCCCTCAGGTGCTCAACAAGGCGAAAGCCGTGAGCGACGCCCATGGCGCCGAACTGATGCTGGTTCATGTGGTTGAACCCGTTGGTTACGCTTATGGTGGAGATATACCGATGGATCTGACCGAACTCCAGGACCAGCTCGACAAGGCCGCCCGCGAGCAGCTGGGAACCTACGGAGATCAATATGGCGTTGCCAAGAACAATCAGGTGGTGACAGTCGGGCGACCAGAGTCTGAAATTCACCGGCTTGCCAAGGAACAGGGCGTAGACCTGGTGATTGTGGGCAGCCATGGCAGGAAAGGCTTTCAGCTGTTGCTGGGCTCAACGGCCAATGGTGTCTTGCACGGTACCGAATGCGACGTCCTGGCCGTGCGGATTCACTAACCCCCAATAATTGGAGCCCGGGTATATTCCCGGGCCTGGCATTCAGGGTTGTTACCCCGCCTCCCCACCGATCTTTGCCTCAAGCTTGCGAAGCTGGCTTTCCAGGGAAAAACTCACGCTTGAGGCCATCGAAAAGAAATTCAGTAGCGCTTTCAGGTTGCTATCGCCCTTGCAGACCGAATGAATACGCTGCCAGAGCGCCTGATTCACCAGCTGCAACCTCTGATTTCTCTCAACGAGCCCCTTCAGCTCCCAATCCGGTGTCTCGTGGTTGCGCTTGGCAAAATACTGCTGAAGCAGGTAATGAGAGACGCTGCGCATGATGAACTCATCGGTGTTGGCAAACGGCAGATGGTGCACCGCCATGGGCTTGAGCTCGGACAGCACCGGGCAGCCACTGGTTGCCATTTTAAGTCCGAGCAGGGACCGGAGCGCCTCTTCCAGGGCCGTCTCCTTGATATAGCTCCGGCGCTCGTCGGTTACCTTCACTTCCACCTTCTGGTAAGCATCTTCGGCCTGAAATGCCTCGACAACCGGCAGTATTTCAGTTGCTGCAGGACAATGGGGGGTCTCGGTCGCTTTCAGCGGGCAGTTAGTGCACTGGCAATGCTCGAGCCTGGTCCAGGACGGCAATCGACCAGACGGCGGTGTCGGCTGGTCGGTCACCTTGAATTCGACGGCGCGCCCGTCCTGAAATCTGAAATTATAATTAACGTTCATTGGTTTGCCTGTTCTTCCAGCTCCATCCACCGCTCGATAACCTTCTCCAGACGGCTTTCCTTTTCCGTCAACTCTTCCAGAGTGGCCGAGACTTCGTTCGGTGGGCCTGAATAAAAATCAGCCGAGGAAATCTTTTCCTGCAGGCTGGCGACTTCCTGCTCCAGTGCCTCGATCTGCCCGGGCAGCTGGTCAAGCTCGAGTTTGAGCTTATAACTGAGTTTGACCGGCTTGGCCTTTTCGATGGGCCCTGCTGCTCTTACGTTGGCCGGGGCTCCCTGCTGGCCTTTATTGGCCGTTTCCCTGCCGGATTTGGGGGCTTTATCCTGTTTGTCGGGCCGATTCCCGGTTGCCTCCGAAGGGAAGCGTCCACCCTGGCGACGCCAGTCCGTGTAACCACCAACAAACTCCTGCACTTTGCCCGATCCATCCAGAAAAACCGTTTCAGTGATCACATTATCAAGAAACTCACGGTCGTGACTGATCACAATCACTGTCCCGGCAAATTCTGCCAACTGTTCTTCCAATAGCTCCAGTGTCTCCACATCCAGATCGTTGGTCGGCTCATCAAGCACCAGGATGTTGGCTGGCTTACTGAACAGTTTGGCCAGCAGCAATCTCGCCCGCTCACCACCAGAGAACACGCTCACCGGCGATCTGGCCCGCTCCGGTGTGAACAAAAATTCCTGCAAATAACCAAGTACATGCTTGCTCTGGCCATTAATATCAATGAATTCCCGGCCCTCGGAGAGGTTGTCCAGAGCATTCCGGGTAAGATCCAGCTCACCACGCAGCTGATCAAAATACGCAA
>JACIZI010000061.1 GCA_014359475.1 Marinobacter sp.
ACCAGACAACTCCCGGGGTTTGCGGTCCAGCAACTTCTCCAGTTGCAGGACTTCGGCGGTTTTTTCCACCCACTCGCGGATCTTGCTCTTTTTGGCCTTGCCCAGCTTGAGGCCGAACGCGATGTTCTCATACACCGACATGTGGGGATACAGGGCATAGGACTGGAACACCATGCCCACACCACGCTCCTTCGGTGACTGGTCGGTGACCACTTCGCCGTCGATCTCGATATCCCCACTGGTGGGGTCCTCCAGCCCGGCAATCAGCCGGAGCATGGTCGACTTGCCGCAACCCGAGGGGCCGACAAAGACCACAAATTCGCCGTCTTCAATGCGCAGGTTCACGCACGGCAGGATTTCAATCTGTCCAAAGGTCTTGTTTATATTTTTCAGTTCCACGCATGCCATGGTGGAGACTCCTCTGTTGATCGCCCGGTCAGGGCCGGGCGCCGCGAAGGTTTACAACTCTGCGAATAACGCCTGGTAAGGCGGCAGGACAAGGTCACCGCCATCGATATAGCCGGAAAAGCCATGGCCGGTTGCAACCCGGTCAATATCACAGGGCACCGGAATGCGAAGTTCCTCGCCGGTGACATTGAGCGCAACCAGCATGGACTGTTCCTCTGCCCTGCGAACCCAGCAAAGCGCATCGCCGGTGTTCTCGATCAGCTCCAGCTCACCCTGCACCAGCGCCGGCTGATTCTGCCGCCAGCGGATCAGCCGGCGAATGCTGTTCAGGGTGGAGTCCGGGTTGTCTTCCTGGCTCTGAACCGACAGCTCAAGATGGTGGCGGTCGACCGGAAGCCAGGGTGTGCCGGTGGTGAATCCACCGTTGACTTCCGGGGTCCAGGGCATGGGTGTACGACAACCATCCCGGCCCTTGAACTCCGGCCAGAACTCGATGCCGTAAGGATCCTGCAGAGCCTCGAAAGGCACCCAGGCTTCCGGCAGACCGAGCTCCTCGCCCTGGTAAATACACACGCTGCCGCGAAGCGAGAGCAGCAGGGCCATGAGCACCCGGGCGTAGGCGTGGGGATCCTCAGCAAGCTCACCCCAGCGCGACACTACCCGCACCACGTCATGATTGCTCAGGGCCCAACAGGCCCAGCCATCCCCGAGACCGTGCTGGAACCGGTGTACCACATCGCGAACCCATTCCGGGCCATGCTGGTCGGAGAGCAGGTCAAAGGAATAGGCCATATGCAGGCGGTTGCGGCCCCGGGTGTACTCGGCCATGCGCTCCAGTGGCCGGTCGTCGCCGATCTCGCCCACCAGGGTAGTGTCCGGAAACTCGTCCATCAGGGCACGTAGGTCCTCCAGGAACGTCAGATTCTCCGGCTGACTGAGATCGTAAACGTGGCGCTGATAGGTGTACGGATTCACTCCCTTGGCCACGAAGGTCTTGTTCTCGCCCGCGGGAACGGCCGGGTTATTCTCCAGTCCCTGGCTGTGATAGTAGAAGTTGACAGTGTCCAGACGGAAACCATCGGCACCCAGCTCCAGCCAGAACCGCATATTATCAAGCTGGGCCTGGCGCACCGCCGGATTGTGGAAATTCAGGTCCGGCTGGCTGGCCAGAAAATTGTGCAGGTAGTACTGTCCCCGGCGGCTGTCCCAGGCCCAGGCACTGCCGCCGAAAATCGACAACCAGTTGTTGGGCGGCGTGCCATCGGGTTTCGGATCTGCCCAGACAAACCAGTCGGCCCGGGGATTGTCCCGGCTCGAACGGCTTTCCTCGAACCAGGGATGATTTTCTGCGGTGTGACTGAGCACCTGATCAATGATCACCTTCAGGCCCAGGCGGTGGGCCTCGGCCACCAGTGCGCGGTAGTCATCCATGGTACCGAAAATGGGGTCCACGCCCCGGTAGTCCGAGACGTCGTAGCCGAAGTCCTTCATGGGCGAGGTGAAAAACGGCGACAGCCAGATGGCATCCACACCCAGAGAGGCGACATAGGGCAGCTTTTGGGTAACGCCCTTCAGGTCACCGATACCATCCCCGTTGCTGTCGAGAAAACTGCGGGGATAGATCTGGTAGATAATGCCACCTTTCCACCAGGGCTGTGACTGGGTCATACAATAACTCCTCAATTAACCTTTCACCGCACCCGCCGTGAGGCCGGATACGATACGACGTTGGAAAATCAGCACCAGGATCACCAGGGGCACAGTGACGATTACGGACGCAGCCATCAGGTTGCCCCAGGGCAGTTCGTGCTGGGAGCCGCCAGTAATCAGGGCAATGGCCACGGGCACCGTGCGCTCGCTGTTGGTGAGCGTGAAGGTGAGTGCAAACAGGAACTCGTTCCAGGCGGCAATAAATGCCAGCAATCCGGTAGTGGCCATGGCCGGCCACATCAGTGGGATGAACACCCGGAACAGGGTAGTCAGAGGCGAGGCACCATCCACAATGGCCGCTTCCTCGAGCTCCTTCGGCAACTGCCGCATGAAGGTGGTCAGAATCCAGACCGTGAAGGGCAGCGTGAAAATGGTGTAGGAGAAGATCAGCGCCAGCGGATCGTTGTAAAGGTTCATGGCACGAATCACCTCGAACAGGCCGGACAGCACAGCTACCTGCGGGAACATGGACACGCTCAGCACGATCATCAGCACGGTACCCCGGCCCCGGAACTGGACCCGGCCCAGGGCATAGGCCGCGGTCAGCCCGAACGCCATGGCAATGACCACCGTGGAGAAGGATACGAACACCGAATTCCAGATGCTTTTGACAAAGGATTCCTGGCTCAGAACCGACTGGTAGTTGGCCAGATCAAACGAGCTGAACCAGTATTCCACTGTGAACAGTTCCGAGCCGCTCTCGAACGACGTCAGAATGGCGTAGTAGAACGGGAACACCGTGAAAATCAGGATGATCGCCAGCAGCATCAGGAACGCGATCTTGCTGATCAGTTTTTTCGCCAGCTTCCGGTTCATGGTTTTGTTCCTCATGACTCCCCTCCAATCTGCTTGCGACCCAGGTACAGGTAGGTGATGGTCAGCAGGGCGATAATCATGAATAGCACGGTGGATGCCGCCGAGCCGTAGCCTACGTCCTGGAACTGCACCAGTTGCTGACGGGCATAGACCGACATCGACATGGTGTCCTCACTGTTGGAGGTCAGCACATAGATGACATCGAACACCCGCAAGGCATCCAGAACCCGGAAGATGATCGCCACCATGAGCGCTGGCAGAATCAGCGGAAGAGTGACTTTGAAGAACACCCGCACCGGGTGAATACCATCCACTTTCGCGGCTTCATAGCAGTCCGAAGGCAACATCTGAAGGGCCGC
Organism: Marinobacter sp.; assembly: GCA_014359475.1. Lineage (GTDB taxonomy): Bacteria > Pseudomonadota > Gammaproteobacteria > Pseudomonadales > Oleiphilaceae > Marinobacter. Next base: position 3,294 of record JACIZI010000061.1, read on the forward strand.
CAGGGTCAGCAGGGCCATGAAAGGCGTGGTTTTCCAGACGTCCACCATGATCACTGCCCACATCGACAGGTCCGCATTGGCGGTCCAGTTCAGGGGCTCGGCGATAATGCCCAGAGTCATCAGCATGTCATTGATGATCCCGAACTGATCATGCAGCATCCAGCCCCACATCTTGGCCGAGACGATGGTGGGCACCGCCCAGGGAATCAGCGTGGCAGCTCGGATCAGCCCCCGACCCCGGAACTGGGCGTTCAGGGTCAGTGCGATGATCAGGCCAAATACCGTTTCCAGGCCAACGGAGACCACTGTAAAGAACAGGGTGTTCCACACCGACTGCCACCAGGAGGGATCGGCCAGCACCCCGAACCAGAGGCCATCGTCGTAGACCAGATAGTTTTCCAGCCCCACCCAATTGTATTCACTGATGCTCGCGAAGCTGGCATCCGTAAAGCTGAACCAGATGGTGCGCAGCAGGGGCCAGCCCGCTACGGCAGCCAGCACCAGCAGCATGGGAATCAGGAACAACCATGCCGCACGCAGGCGCTGGCGGTGCACTCTGCTGGGCCGCCGCCGGGCGGGAGACGAAGCGGTCGGCGATTTGCCGAGCGCTTCGGTTTCTGCGGGTGCCGGAGTTGAATGGGCCATGACCAGTTACCAGCCCCGAC
>JACIZI010000062.1 GCA_014359475.1 Marinobacter sp.
GATATGTTGCTGCCAGAGACGTTTGCGTTCGACGGGTGTCATGCTGATTCCTCCTGGTGGTAACGAGAGAATCAGTGTGGGCAATTTTAAGACCTGGCTGTAGGTGCTGGTTTATTGGCGCTTACGACAGATCAATCATGGCAAGGTCTCCCTCGTTGTGTGGTTAGAATAAATCTCCCATCAGGCAGCCTCGGACTGCCTTTGTTCTTTTGCGACAGAGGCAATCAGGTGCCTGGAACACCCTAGTATTTCCTGAATCTCGCTGTAGCTATGGCCAGTGCGCAACAGGCTGGCCACATGCTGACGGCGCTTCATATCTGGCTGCCGCCCACGGTATTTACCTTCCGCTTTGGCTTTACCTATCCCCTGGGACTGACGCCGGCGACGATCCTCATAATCTTTCCGGGCCACGGCGGCCAGCATATCCAGCATCATGGAATTCACGGCCTGCAAGATAGAGTCGGTGAAGCCGGCTTCATCCTTCCGATCCAGCGCCAGCCAGCTTGTGGGAAGTTCGGGCGAAACAATTGAAAGCCGTTTGGCGCTCAATCTTTGTTTCAGGATATCCCAGTCTTTTTGCTTCAGACGGGCAAGCCGGTCAATCTGTTCCACCAGAACAATGTCGCCCTCACCAGACTCAGCAATCAACCTCATCAGTTCCGGCCGGTGCAATGTGGCCCCGGACACATTCTCAGTATAGAAAGCCGCAATCCGGTGGCCGTGCTGTTCGGCAAATTGCACCAAAGATTCTTTAGCCCGATCGGCATTCTGTTCCTGGGTTGATGCTCTCAGGTAGGCTCGGATAAACATTGTACTTCCTCAGTCTGCTATAGATGGTTCCGTGAGGCCGGTCTGTTTTAGATGGTTCTTTTGGTTATCTGCGGAGCTGGTTACCTGGTTCTATTGATGTGTACCCTAAAAGAACCGGAGAGCCGGCTTATGCTGCACTCCCAAAGAGCGACGGAATTCTGATCGAGGCGTGCCTGCCATTCGTCATCGCCTCAAGTTCTTCATCGTCGAGACCGGCTACCTGTAGTGGTGCCCCGAGGTAACTCACTCTTGGAAAGTCCGAGACCTGAAAGACGCCATGAGGGATATCGTTTTCATCATCCAGCCAATGCCGGACAGTGAGATCGATACACCAGCCATCTTGCAGCTCTATCCAGCAATGGGGCATTGACTGGATCTGGCTGCGATTATCTTTCACATAACCAACACGGCACTGATGATAAACCCCAGCCCGGGACAAGAGATTACTGACGACAGTGGTCAGCCCTGCACTTCCCAAGGGAAGGTCTTCCAACAACCACAATCCGATTTCAAGCTCTTCGTGCCAAATGCTCATGCGTCTGGATCCTTAAACATCAGTTGATTGCCTTGCTCGTAAATCACCGGGTATGAGATAGCGCTACCCTCCTGGAATACCGTATTGGGCGGGAAGTACATCACCATCCAGGGTGGGAGTTCCTCGCTGATGGCTCGATAAAATTCGTCCATGGGGAAATCAGCAGTATCGCCAGACTGACGGAAGATAAATCGTGAATATTTTTCAGGATGATTGGCGGGGATGTTGTAACTCTCCAGCTCTCCACCGTGGACAAACGCAGGTGTTTTCCACTCATAGGGCTGCCGGATGTTATAGGCAATAATGCATTCTCCGGCATCACAGCCGTAGTATTCGCTTTCAATTGACCAGAGCACCAGCGGCCTTCCATCAATTTCAGGAACTTTGACGTCATTCAGCTTGCTGGCAGCCAGACTCATATCACCAGCAACAGCTTCAATTGCAGTGTCGACTGCTTCAACATATTTTTCATAAGCTTGGTTTTCATCGGACGCGACGGACTTCGGCATCCAACCAATCAAGCTTGGCCGAGCAGATGGCTTGTCCGGTGTACTCATGATGTCGGTAGCATTAAAAGCCAGGGTCTGTACGCCGGAGAGGTGTCTTAATGGTGCATCCAATGATGTCGCTAACCTGGTGATATCCAGAGCTCTACCAACCAAGCTGCGCCTGTAAGAAGCCGTGCCATCCGGTGAGTCCCGTAAATCCTGGTCATAAATACCCCCAGCGCGCGCCAAATTGAGCGCCCGTGATTGGTCCTGATCGTATGTGCGTGGGGTGGCTGCGCAACCGGCCAAAGTGGTGGCCAGTATTACGCAGCTGATAGTTTTCAGTTTGCGCATGATTACCTCCCTTTTTTTAAATAATCCCATGCACGAACTAAAATGCAAGCCTGAAAACTTTATTTTTATATAAAAATCAATGGTTTGTTCTGACGTAACAAAGTTGAGCTAGCGTGCTGTCAGTACAGTTTTACAGCGGTGAGATCGTGGTGATAATTACTGTGGTGTCGCCCAAAAGGATTCCCATAACCGTAACCAGGAGGCATGAGCTTTGAGAGAGTTTTACGTTCGTTACCGAGATACAGACTCAATGCCCGATCGGCTTGAGCGTTACGCCTCTGATCTGGGTATTGCACCCGAACAGCTCATTCGCCGTTTCATATCAGAAGGTATGGCGAAGGTTGAAGGCTCTGCCGGGCCTTCGGAGCCAGGAAAATCGCTCGCAGACTTTATGGTGAAGAATGGTGTCAGGAGGGCGGATCGGTAGGTTTGCTGCACTGGTTTCCGGTGCAATCGGTAGGTTTGTTGCACCGGTTCCTGGGGCGTTCGAGCCGTGGGTACAGCCAGAAAACACGGCCAGGCCGGCTCTTTGCAGCAAACCTACCGGTGCAAACTGTGTGATTTATAACCGGTGCAACAAACCTACTGAAATTGCTGCCTATTTTTTGACCGGTGTAGCAAACCTACCGATAGAGTGACCAGAATGCGATGAGCACCGCTAGAATCAGAATTCCCGCCGCTTCGCCTCGTTCTGTCGCTACAGAGTCGATAGAGTCCGTTGGCTTGCGGAAACGGAACCATGCCCCGTGCTCACGACTTGGGATTACCAGCATCTCGAATTTGCCGAGTTTCGCCAGCTCTGTCGCTGATACAGAATTGCCCATATTATTCACCGTCCGTTTCATCTTCTGCCTCCGCTGCACTCTCTACTTCCGGCTCACCGTAGGTTTGGTTCAGCAGCCTTTCGTACTCACGCAGCCGGAATTTCATCTGCGTAAGTGCTGCAGATCTCTTCCTCAGCAGCTCGTAGCCATTTTCGGCCTCTTCAACCAGCTCTTTGAGCCAATCAGGATCTCGGGCGAAGTGATGCCGTGAGTATCTCATCTGATTGCCTTTCTTGAGATAGCGGGAGAATACCTTGGTCGTCGACTTCTTGCCCCCTTTATCCGGGTTGGGGTTCGGACGCTGGCGAAACCAGTCAAAGCCTACCGAACCCTTGTGCAACCGCGCCCTGGTTCCCAGGTACGTTTTTGCCTCGTCTGCACCATCACTTTCTCTAATGGCCTTGATGCCATCCCAATACGCATCCGCTATCTTTTGTCCTTGCAGAGCAATAATTCGCAGCTCTCTCTGGATCTGCTCGTGAATGCTCTGTATGAACAGTCTTGAGTCTTGATTAAGATCGTCCGCAGCAATGTAGAACCTTTTGTTTGCCATCTCAGGGCCGCTCTTTACCAACTGCTCAAGCTCATCTTGGCTGCCAAGCATCGAGTTATGGTGATTTCTGGTGTATGGAAGCAGGCTGAAGGTATGGCGTATCCTGTTGGTTGATCACCGCCAAGATCACAACCAACAGAGGATGGATACGCCATGTCCAAGTCTAACCTGCATGCT
>JACIZI010000063.1 GCA_014359475.1 Marinobacter sp.
CGGGATGTCAGGGGGATGGCGCTTCGCCGCCAGTGGCTCCGGCCCCAGTCCAGCAGCGAGTCTACGGAGGTTTTCGCCAGTGTGTCAGGCGGGTTCTGGCCAAGGGCCTGGAGTGCCCTGAACAGGTTTTTAGCCGGTAAGCTGTCATTCAGCGCCGGCGCGTGGGTCTGTTTGCTGAGCTTCTGGCCCTGCTCGTTGAGGATCACCGGAATATGGAGCCAGCGCGGCGGCTCGGCGCCAAGAGCCCGGTAGATCTGCTGTTGCTGGGCGGTCATGTCCAGCAGATCCGAGCCGCGCACCACATCGGTAATGCCCTGGTCGATATCGTCGACAACCACGGCAAGCTGGTAAGCGTAGAATCCCTCCTTGCGGAGTATCACCGGATCATCAAGCTCGGCCTTCACGGTCTGGTGTTGCGGTCCCAGCAGCAGGTCCTGCCAGTGACAGTTCTCGTCTTTGAGAGCGAAGCGGATGGCGTACGGACGGTTGCCGTCCATGTCTTTTCGAATACGGCACTGGTTGGGGTGAAGGCCGTGGTTGGCGTGTAGTTCCTTGCGTGAGCATTGGCAACGATAGGCGTTCCCGCTGTCGAGCAACCGGTCGATGGCGTCCTGATAGGCATTGTGACGTCTGGACTGGAATCTTACCGGCTCGTCGGGAAACAGGCCGTGGGCATCCAGGCTGTTGAGAATCTGGCCGGTTGCCTCCGGTGGTTCTCTCAGGGGGTCCAGATCTTCGATTCGGATAAGCCATTGGCCACCCTGGCTTCGGGCTTCCAGGAAGCTGGCGAGGGCGGTAACCAGTGAGCCAAAATGCAATGGGCCGGTCGGAGAGGGCGCGAAACGGCCCCGGTACTCAGGGTAATTCATGGCGGTCAGTCAGCCGGCCAGGCCAGAAAAGGCGCAAGGCCGGCGGCTGTTGGATGGCTCAGATGCCAGTCTGGCGTTCGCGAATCTCGGCCAGGGTTTTGCAGTCGATGCACAGGGTCGCTGTCGGGCGAGCCTCCAGCCGGCGGATACCGATCTCCACGCCACACTGGTCGCAGAAGCCGTAGTCGTCCTTGTCGATGCGGTCGATGGTCTGATCGATCTTTTTGATCAGCTTCCGTTCACGGTCACGGGTACGCAATTCCAGGCTGAACTCCTCTTCCTGGGTTGCGCGATCGCTGGGATCCGCGTAATTTGCCGCATCTTCCTGCATGTGGTGCATGGTGCGGTCGACTTCTTCCATCAGCTCCTGTTTCCATTGCAGCAGCAGATCCTTGAAGTGCTGAAGCATTTCCGCACTCATGTACTCTTCACCCTTCTTCATTTCATAAGGGGTGAAGTTGGTAAAACGTTCGCGTGGTTGTTCTGCAGTAGTTGCCATTGAACCCGGCCTCTTGTTTGTACTTCACAAGAACGCTTTGCTTCCCTCCGCGTGAGCCCCCGTGGCTGCGCGGTTATACCCTGGATGAAGCATTCGTCCTGAAACGGGAATTTGCGGAAAATAGCAGATTAGTCACGGGGGTGCCAGCCTTGTGACATCGACTTTTGTACGGAGGTCACATGAAGTTTCAAGAACCGTTGGTTGAAGGCCGGCTTATCCGCCGCTATAAGCGCTTTCTGGCGGATGTTCACCTCACTGATGGCAGTGAGGTTACGGCTCATTGCCCGAACACCGGTTCCATGCTGGGCTGCCAGCCCGCAGATGCCCGGGTCTGGCTCAGCCGTAGTGACAATCCCAAGCGCAAACTCCCGTACACCTGGGAGCTGGTGGAAACATCGCCGGGGCAGCTGGCCTGTGTTAACACCGCCAGGCCCAACAGCCAGGCCCGGGAAGCTGTGCAAGCTGGCACTGTGGTGGAGTTGGCAGGGTATCCGGACTGTCGCGCCGAGGTGAAATATGGCGCAGAAAAGAGCCGGATTGACTTGCTACTTTCCGGTCACAGGTCTGCGGCTGACGCCTGGGTCGAGGTCAAGAATGTCACGCTGGCCGAGGACGGGCAGGGCTTCTTCCCGGATGCGGTGACCGAGCGCGGCCAGAAGCACCTTCGAGAACTGATGGCTCAGGTTCAGAAGGGTGATCGCGCGGTGCTGTTTTTCGTGGTGAATCACACCGGCATTCAAACCGTCCGTCCGGCCGACCATATCGACCGCAAATACGGTGAGCTGCTGCGAGAAGCCTGCGATGCGGGTGTGGAAGTGATCGCGTACCGCGACGACCTGAGAGAGAGCGATGGCACGCCTACGGGCGTACTGACGCTGACCGAATCGGTACCGGTTATTCTGGAAGCCTGATCTCGATCTGGCCTTCCCGCTCCCGCAGATCGAGCTGAGTGAGTGCATCGCCCTGACAGGGGCCTGCGATGCATTCGCCATCACCGGGCTTGAACAGGGCGCCGTGGGTGGCGCACTGGAGGAACAGATTGTCGGAATCCATGAATCGGCCCGGCATCCAGTTCAGCTCAACGCCCAGGTGCGGGCAGATGTTCAGATAGGCGCGGGGCGTGGCGCCATCCAGAAACAGGAACCCTGTCAAAGGCATGCCTTCCGGATCCCGGGCTTTTTCCTGCAGCCGGAATTCGACGAATTTGCCGGGTGTCAGCCCGGACACCGGGCAGACCGGCTGCCAGAAATGCGGGCTGCTATTCATTTCGGCAATATGGCATAGCGCATGCGGGTGCCGTGGTTCAGGGACATGACGATCTCGTCGGCCTCCAGGCGGTGTGGGAAATAGCAGCCGGAAATCTTGGCGCTGGCTATGCTGGCCCCTTCCATCCTGGATTTCGAGAAGTCCACGCCCCGCAGATCTGCGCCACGAAAGTAGGCGTGGCGGAAATCCAGCCCCTTGGCGTCCATGCCCCTCAGATCCAGACCCCGGAAGTCGCCATGGGCGAAACTTGGCAGTTCTGTGAGTTTTGCCTTCTCGGCATTGAACGCCTGCATGTCTTCACTTCGAAGCAGTGCATACAGCGGGTGACTGATTGGCTGTACTTCGTATTCGCGGTTATCGTCCATCTTGTGCCTCGTGCTGGCCTTTGGGAGCCTGTTTTTTATTTTTCGGCTTTTCCGCCGGGAATGCCAAGATGCTGCCGGATCCGGTCTGCCACTGCCTCCGCTACGTGTTCCTGATCCGTATGCAAGTGAACGGTATGGCTTTTTTCAACAGCGGTCAGTGGTTCAAACCAGGCCTGCTGTGCTTCCAGCAGTTCTTCCGTCGCCTCCGAGGCGTCACCCTTGCGGTTGCGGATCCACTCCCGGCGCAGATCTTCCGGTGCCTCGCAATGTATCAGGGTAAAAGGCACGCCCTGGGCTTCTGCCACTGAGGTCAGCAAAGACCGTTCTTTTTCTTTCAGGCTGGCGGCGTCCACGATTACTGGCAAGCCGGCTGCAAGAACCTGCTCGGCAAGCTCGGCCAGCCGCTGGTAGGTCTTTGCCGTTGCTTCTTCGGTGTAGAGGTTGCCGCCGGTGGGTGAGCGCGAACTCTCCAGTGGCGAGAGCCCGTGCAGGCGCTTACGCTCAACATCCGAGCGCAGGCGTATGAGGCCCAGCTCACCGGCCATGGCGGCGCTGACGCAGGTTTTGCCGCTGGCCGACAAACCGGTGGTTGCCAACAGGTAGTGATTGGGGATGGTGCTGTAGTCCTCTGCCAGTTGGGCATAGTCGCGATAGCGCTGCATCAGCCCGGCTTTTTCTGACTCGCTGAGTGAGGGAT
>JACIZI010000064.1 GCA_014359475.1 Marinobacter sp.
GCCAGCCAGTCATGGAGTAGGCTTTGGATACGCCATTCAGAACAAACGTGCGGTCGTAAAGCTCTGGCGTTGCGTTCAGGATGTTGCAGAACGGCTTGCCGGTCCACAGGATCGGCTCGTACATGTCGTCGGTGGCGATCATGATGTTCGGGTGTTTCTTCAGCACCTCGCCGATGGCCTGGAGCTCTTCCAGGGTGTAGGCCATGCCGCTCGGGTTTGAGGGGCTGTTGATCACGAACAGGCGGGTACGCTCGGTAATGGCGTTTTCCAGCTGTTCCGGAGTGATCTTGAAGCGGGTGTCAGCGCCGGTTTCGATAATGACCGGTTTGCCCTCGGCCACCAGCACCATGTCCGGATAGGAGACCCAGTAGGGTGCGGGGATGATGGCTTCGTCACCCGGGTTCAGTGTGGCAAGTGCCAGGTTGAAAAAGCTCTGTTTGCCACCACTGCTTACCAGTATCTGGTTGGCTTCGTAATCCAGGCCGTTGTCCCGTTTGAACTTCGCGATAATCGCTTTTTTCAGGGCCGGCGTACCATCAACGGCGGTGTACTTGGTCTGGCCGTTGTGAATGGCTTCAATGGCTGCCTGTTTGATGTGATCGGGGGTATCGAAGTCCGGCTCGCCCGCACCGAGGCCAATAATGTCCTGGCCGGCTGCGCGGAGTTCCGCGGCCTTGTTGGTGACTGCGAGGGTGGGAGAGGGCTTGATTGCCTGTACTCGGCTGGAAAGTTGAAGGTCCAAACTTGCGCTCCTTAAAGCTGCGTCTGATAGGGCTGCGACCGCCGGGTGCCAGAGCTGCTGGCTGATTTTCGCCCAGCCGTCGATCGCACTGATGGTATCATGAAGCCAGTGTATCGCTAAATTTCTCGATTGGTAGGGTCTGTTTCGTCCCTGCATCGGTTTTACCGGAGGTTTCCGCCAGTTATGGCCAGTCAACAGCCCAGTGTTTCCACCAGAGAGGGTGTGTTCAAAGTCGATTCACCGTTCCAGCCAGCAGGTGACCAGCCCAAGGCCATCGAAGGGCTGGTGGACGGCATTCACTCCGGGCTGGCACACCAGACGCTGCTGGGGGTAACCGGCTCCGGTAAGACTTTCACCATCGCCAACGTGATCCAGGAGGTTCAGCGGCCAACGATCATCATGGCCCATAACAAGACTCTGGCCGCGCAGTTGTATGGCGAGTTCCGGGAGTTCTTTCCGGATAACGCGGTGGAGTACTTTGTCTCCTACTACGATTACTACCAGCCCGAAGCCTACGTGCCTTCCTCCGATACGTTTATCGAGAAAGACGCCTCCATCAACGAGCACATCGAACAGATGCGGCTCTCCGCCACCAAGGCCCTTCTGGAAAGGCCGGATGCGATCATCGTTGCGACTGTATCGTCGATTTATGGCCTTGGCGATCCCCAGTCCTACCTGAAGATGATGTTGCACCTGGATCGGGGCGATCAGATCGATCAGCGGTTTATCCTGCGTCGCCTGGCGGAGTTGCAGTACACCCGCAATGATATCGAGTTCCACCGGGCCAACTATCGGGTCCGCGGCGATGTGATTGATGTGTTCCCGGCGGAATCCGAAAAGGAGGCGATCCGGATTGAGCTTTTTGACGACGAAGTGGAAAACCTCAGTTATTTCGATCCGCTGACCGGTGAGGTTCTGCGGCGGGTTCCCCGCGTGACTATCTACCCGAAGTCGCATTACGTGACGCCGCGTCAGACGGTGCTCGATGCCATTGAGCACATCAAGGTCGAGCTGGATGAGCGGTTGCAGCAATTGCGGGACAACAACCGGCTGGTGGAAGCCCAGCGACTGGAAGAGCGCACCCGGTACGACATCGAAATGATGATGGAGCTGGGTTACTGCAACGGCATAGAGAACTACTCGCGCTACCTCTCTGGCCGCCGCCCGGGGGAGGCGCCGCCGACTCTGTTCGATTACCTGCCGCCCAACGCCTTGCTGGTGGTGGACGAATCCCATGTGACCATTCCCCAGATTGGCGCCATGTACAAAGGTGACCGCTCCCGCAAGGAGACCCTGGTGGAGTACGGATTCCGGCTGCCGTCGGCGCTGGATAACCGGCCGATGCGGTTCGAGGAGTGGGAGCGGATTGCTCCGCAGATGATCTTTGTGTCGGCAACGCCGGGCAATTATGAGGCTGAACATGCTGGTCAGGTTGTCGAGCAGGTGGTCCGGCCTACCGGGTTGTTGGATCCGGAGATCGAAGTTCGGCCGGCGTCCACCCAGGTGGATGATCTGCTGTCCGAAATCCACGCGCGGGTGAAGGTGAAGGAACGGGTTCTTGTGACCACGCTGACCAAGCGGATGGCGGAGGATCTGACTGACTTCATGATGGAGCATGATATCAAGGTCCGGTATCTGCACTCGGACATTGATACCGTGGAGCGGGTGGAGATTATCCGGGATCTTCGCCGGGGCGAGTTTGATGTGCTGGTAGGCATCAACCTGTTGCGGGAAGGGCTGGATATGCCCGAGGTGTCGCTGGTGGCGATTCTGGATGCCGACAAGGAGGGCTTTCTGCGCTCAGAGCGCTCCCTGATCCAGACCATGGGTCGGGCAGCCCGGAACCTGCACGGCAAAGCCATCCTCTATGGCGACCGGGTTACCGGCTCGATGCAGCGGGCCATTGATGAGACCGAGCGCCGCCGTGCCAAGCAGGAAGCCCACAACGAAGAGCATGGTATTACGCCTCAGGGGCTGAACAAGAAGATCGCCGACATCATGGAAGGTGCTGGCGGTGGTGGCCGTGGCCGCCGAAAGGCGGAGCGTCCGGGCCAGAAGGCTGCCGAGGAAGCCGAACAGTATCGGGCGAAGGTGGGTAACCGCTCGCCCGAGGAGGTTCTCAAGGAGGTGTCCCGTCTGGAGGACGAGATGTACAAGGCGGCGTCGGAACTGGATTTCGAGACTGCGGCACGGCTTCGGGACGATATCCACGAATTGAAAGAGGCGGCACTACGTATCGGCTGATGCGGGTTTTTGGTCTATATAGCCGGAGAGTTCTGGCGTATCACCGGGCTGGTGACCCTTCGCAAAACACGCCCGTGCATACGTCCCTGTAGGGCTCGGTCGCGCCATTCCTGGCGCTCCACGGTTTTGTAAAGGGTCACCTCCCGGCTCTATTCAGCCCGGGTGTTATCGCTTGGGCCCTACAATCACTGCTGCTTGCAGCGGCTGATTTCTTCCGTACCGGGAGATCTGGCTGAATACCCGTTTGTCGACGGGCAGGTATTGCTTGTCGGCGACGGTTTCGCCGACTTCCACGTCGATTTCCGGGTCGTGCAGGTAGACGAACTGGTCGTCGATGGCACACACGGTGACCCAGTGGGGGACACGGCTGCGGTTCAGTTGCCAGGTGCTGATCAGAATGACGGGGACGCGGCCTTCGTGTAGGGCCTCTGCCATGGCTTCCAGAGTCAGCGGGTCGTGGTGCAGCTGGATGCCGGTCTGGCCGATGTCATGCAGGAAGCCCTCATGGACCAGTTCCAGGACCCGCTTCTTGTCTTCGCTTCTGACGGTGTCCTTGAACAGGGCACCTTCCATGCTGATCCATGCACTGGCCTCAAAGCCCCGGTTCCACGCGGCGAGTGCCAGTCCGTGGGGGCCGCAGCCGCCGTGGCCGGCGAGCATGAAGATGGTGGTCGCCTCCCGCCATAGTCTCAGTTCTTCCAGCGTTGT
>JACIZI010000065.1 GCA_014359475.1 Marinobacter sp.
AGGCCTACATGGTGCTTTGGTGGGTACCTGCCGGTCACACTCCGTCAATCGAAGAGGCGGCGCAAAAACTGAACGTTCTGCGAGAGCATGGGCCGACTGCGGAGGCTTTTACGTTCAAAAAGGCATTCCCAGCGCCGGATGAACTTGTTAGCGTGCCAACCGAAAGTTGGGATGGCGAATGTCCTGCCACTTAACCAACCGCTCAACCACGTTCGCGGCCTCGCGGCGACCACCGGAGAAATAAGCGATATGAACACGGCTCCAACACCCTACCCAATCGGCACTCCTGGCACCCCCTGGGGCGAAGCGGAACGCGCCGAATGGTTGTCACGGCAGACCCGTCAGCGCAGTTACGAGTCCGAGGTGTTGGGTGTGATCGAGCGCCTGCGCCCGCGCTTTGATGTGGACGAGTACGGCGCTCTCGATTACGGCCCGGATTATTATCCGCTGATCGCGATTCGCAGCCGCGACTGGAATGACGATCTGCCGGTGGTACTGATCACGGGCGGGGTTCATGGTTACGAAACCAGTGGTGTGCATGGTGCGCTGCAATTCCTTGATCAGCACGCAGCGGATTATGCCGGCCGCGTGAACCTGCTGGTTGCGCCCTGTGTCAGTCCCTGGGCGTACGAGCGCATTCATCGATGGAACCCGCATGCGATTGACCCGAACCGGTCGTTCCACGAAGGCAGCCCGGCTGAAGAGTCGGCCGCACTCATGCGATTGGTGGCGCCGGTTCGTGATCGTGCGCTGATTCATATCGACCTGCACGAAACCACCGACACCGATGAATCGGAGTTTCGCCCCGCACTGGCCGCTCGCGATGGCAAGCCGTTCGAGCCGGCCGGGATTCCCGATGGCTTCTATGTGGTCGATGACAGCGAGAACCCCCAGCCTGAATTCCAGCAGGCGTTGATCAGGGCGGAGGAGCAGATCACGCACATTGCGCCGGCGGATGAGAGTGGGCAGATCTTTGGCTCACCGGTGGTGGCCCGGGGCGTGATCGCGTATCCGCTTACGCAATGGGGCCTGTGCGCCGGTATTACTCGCGCTCCCTACCGGACCACCACCGAGGTTTATCCCGATAGCCCCCGTGTAAGCCCGGAGCAATGCAATGCCGCGCAGGCTGCCGCGGTGTGTGCGGCGATCGACTACGGGCTGGCTCATCCACAAACCGCTGAATGACCTACCGGAGCAGAAGAGCGCCATAGCCCGACTAGCCTTCCTCGCGTTCCTGCTCTTCGGCCCGCTTGTTGTCTCTGGCGGTAAAACCCCAGCCAACAGCGGCCAGCAGAATCAATCCGGTGATGATCGGTGAAACCTCACCAAAAGTAACGACGGCGCCAATCAGCGATGCCACGGCAGCGACTGCAGACAGTTTCCAGGAATAGCCGCTGGTTCCGGACTGTTTTTGAGGTACTTCTGTCATGGCATGATCCTCGTGAGCCAGCCTGCACGATATCAGGATTAGGCGAATAAAACCCGCGGTCAGCGCTGCATTGGAAAGCGGTTTGTGTAGTAGCCCCCATTTAAACCGGACACCTTGGTAGAAGCAAAGGCCTAGGTATAGACCTAGTGCAAAGGAGTGTCCAAGGTGGAGAGAATCGAAGTCATAACCGGAGTGCAGCGCCGTCGCCGGTATTCCGCGCAGGAGAAGGCATTCATGGTCGCGGAGTGTGAGCAGCCAGGCATGTCAGTATCGCTTGTAGCCCGGCGTCATGGTATATCAGCAAGTCTGTTGTTCCGTTGGAAGAAGCTGATGAAAGACGGTGGCATGTCCGCAATTGAATCCGGTGATGAGGTTGTAAGCGCATCTGAGGTGAAAGCCCTGAACAAGAAGGTTCGGGAGCTGGAGCGTATGTTGGGCCGCAAGACGATGGAAGCTGAAATACTCCGGGAAGCCCTGGAGGTGGCTCAGTCAAAAAAGTTGATCTCGCGCATGCCGTTGCTGCCACCGGACGATACCCTCTGAAGCGGGTTGCGGAAGTGCTGAAGGTATCGCGCTCCAATCTGTTGGATCGCCTTCATGGTCGCCAGAAAGGCCGAAGCCCGAGATACAGCAAACAGGACGATGATCGACATCTACCGTTTATCCGTGAGCTGTGCGATGCCCGTGCGGCCAACGGCTATCGAAGGATCACGGCTCGACTGAATCGATTGCTCGCAGCCAACGATGAGCGAGTGAACCACAAGCGCGTGTACCGACTGATGAAGCAGGATGGGCTGCTGTTACCCCGGTATACAGGGCGACCTCAAGAGCGCTGCCACAATGGCCAGGTCATTACGTTGAAGCCGGACCTTCGCTGGTGCTCGGATGGCTTTGAGATCCGCTGCTGGAACAAGGAGGTCGTTCGCGTGGCCTTTAGCCTGGACTGCTGTGATCGCGAGCTGATGCGCTATGTCGCAACCACTGGTGGCATCACAGCTGAGATGGTTCAGGACCTACTGCTGGAAAGCCTGGAATACCGGTTCGGCCAGTCAGAGAGGGTACCTCATCCGCTGGAATGGCTGACGGACAATGGCAGTTGCTACATTGCCAAAGAAACGCGGGCCTTCGCGTCCTCTCTGGGCTTTGTGGTGTGTACTACACCCGTGAGAAGCCCTCAGAGTAACGGCATGGCGGAGGCCTTCGTGAAGACGTTTAAGCGGGACTATGTGTACCTGAACGATCTCCCTGATGCCGCCACGGTTATGGCCAGGCTGCCGGAATGGATCGAAGATTATAATCGCAGTCATCCGCACAAAGGGCTGAAAATGAAATCGCCCTGGGAGTACCGGGCAGAACTGGCATCAAATGAATGAGGTGGTGTCCGGTTTAGCGGGGGCAACTACACTTGCCTTCGCTGACCCTTTCATCATCGCCCGGCGCAATCAAACCTTTGACGATATGCTTTGGGTTTATTAAAGGCACACCATGTTTAACGTAGTCCTCCTTGTGCAGCAAAGAACCAAAAGGGCCTATCTGGATACTATCTGAACATTCACTTAAAGCGTCCTTTCTCCAACCCATAGGATTCGCAATAGGATCACCAAAGAGATCGAAAAAGGTCGATTGCAGGAGCACATCGAGTTGGGCGAGGGACTCGCGGCGCTTGGCCCGTAGCACTTCCGCCGCATCCAGAATTTTCGCAATGCGTTTTTGTTCTGCCAGCGGAGGCAACGGGAATTCAAGATGACTTAGATCTCTTTTGTTAAAACCCGCTTGCGCCGCTCTTCCCCCAAAACCAGCCACAGCGTTCTGGAAGTTGTCTGAATTCAACCAGTGGTAGAGGTAGCGCTTCTCTATATCACCATCATCATAGATGCACTTCGCCATTGCGACGTTATAGGCACCGGACAACCCGGTTAATATCCTTCCAATGGACGCCCCATAGCGAGCAATAAGAATGTCACCATTTTCGCATTTCTTGAGGCTCGACTTATTCTTAACGTATTCAATCTTGGGGTTTTTCGGCTGTGTGAAGTCACGAATTTGAAGCATCCGCACGTAACCGTCTTTTGGAGAGGAGATCCATTCCGACTTCGGTGGCTGCGTTCCACCTTGAATATCACAGACATCCATGAATGGAACGAATCTCATGAAAGCAACCTCTCCAACTCTTTCCTCCCAGAACTGATTTCTTCTTCCAGGTTAGCCAAACGCCCCAGAATCACCCCAGGCGGATCGTACTCCACCGCCT
>JACIZI010000066.1 GCA_014359475.1 Marinobacter sp.
AGTCATTATGGATGCAAAATATGGTAAGTACCAAGGACAAATTTTGGGGGGAATGACGCATGTCGAAGCTAAAGACCAATCGTCGGAATTTTCTTAAGGGAATGGGAATGGCGGCAGGCGCCGCGGCGGCGCCAGGCGCGCTTTGGCCGAATATGGGATGGACGGCATCGCAAGATCGGGCGCGTGAGCTGAATATCCTGGTTTGGGAGGGTTACAACTCACCGAACGTTCTGGATCCATTTCGCCGATCTTTCGATACCCGGGTTTCTGCACAGAATGTTCTGTCTGATCCGGACGCGGTGAATAAGCTCCGAGCAGGGGAAAATAAAGTTTGGGATCTCGTAAATCTGAACAACCCCTGGGCGAGAGAGATCCTTTACCCGGAAGGCTTGATAAAGCCATTGGACCAAGAGCGTTTTCGGCCCTACTTCGACAATATGCTTGAGGAGTTTCGTTGGCCTTACAAGTGGGCGATGAGTCTTGACCAGAAAGAATTGTTGGGCATGACTCAGCGGTTCGGGCCGCTCTCGTTCGTAGTGAACACCGACAAGATTTCACGTTCGATGGCCGAGGATCAGGGTTTCAATCTCTTTATGGATCCCTCCATGAAGGGTCGTTACGGGATGCTCACCTGGGCGAACTGGAATATTTATCACATGTGTATAACTGCGGGCTTTACTCCGTTCAAACAGCACACAGATGCAGAATTTGCAGAGTTCGAGCGAGTTGCGAGGTATTTGTTCAAGAATGCGAAGGTCCTCTCAGATGACCATCTGATGATGAACCAGGCGCTTATTACCGGTGGTATTGATGCCTACTTCACCGGCGGCACTTACTCATGCTCAATTGCACGAATGGATGGTTTTTCAAACGTCAGAGGTATTACTCCGAAATCCGGACCTATTGATGGCAAGGGGGGCATTGTCTGGATCGAAGTGACCTCTATTGTCAATAACCCGGAGCTTTCGCCAAGGGCTGAGGATTTCCTCGAATACGTGCAACGCCCCGACATCTCCAAGGAGGTGGCCTTCGCCGAGGGTTCTCACAATCCCATAACCCAGCTGGGATTAAAGGAAGTGCGTAATGCGTTTACTAAACAGGAGCTCGATGCCATTCAGTACGACAGCCTTGAGTGGGAGTTAGAGCATTGTGCGGATTACGACGTTAATCCTGATTACGACCGAATGCTCGAAATCTACACGCGTGCTCGTCGCGAAGCGTAACCCCGGGGGCCCCGGCCCTGGCTTACGCCGGGCCGGGCATGCCTATATCCACTGGAGGCAGATATGACTGAAAGTATTCTTGAACTACAGAATGTAGAGAAATACTTTGGCGATTTTGTAGCGGTCGAGCGCATTAACCTCGAAGTAAAAAAAGGTGAGTTTTTCACGATCGTAGGCCCATCCGGAAGTGGCAAGACAACCATGATCCGGATGTTGGTTGGGATGGATAAGCCCTCTCGGGGCGATATTCTAATGTCGGGACAGCGGGTTAATGATGTGCCTGCAAATCGCCGCCCAACCTGCATGGTTTTTCAGTCCCTGGCGTTGTTTCCTCATAAAACCGTTGGAGAAAACATTGAGTTTCCTCTGAAATTGCGTGGAGATGCAAAGAACAACAGAAAAACCCGGGCAATCGAATTGTTAGAACGGCTCCACCTGTCCGAAGCCTATTATTCCAAAAAGGTAAGTGAGTGTTCTGGGGGCGAGAAGCAGAGGGTAGCTCTTGCCCGAGCACTGGCTTTTGATCCCGAGATCCTCTTCTTTGATGAGCCGCTCTCGGCTCTGGACTATCGTTTGCGAAAAACGTTGGAAAAAGAGCTCAAAGATATTCAGCGCCGAACCGGCAAGACTTTTGTGTACATCACTCATTCCCTTGAGGAAGCAATGGTCATGAGTGATCGGATTGCCATAATGCGTGATGGGCGTATCCTGCAGATTGGAACGCCCGACGAAATCTACAACCAGCCCGTGAATAGCTTTGTCGCGCAGTTTATGGGCGAAGTAAACCAGTTCAATGTTACCCGCCAGCCGGACACCCGCCTGTTAGATACAGAAACTCAAGACAGTTATATCGCACCTCCGGGCGCCGATCTGGAATCCGGTATCCTCATAGTGCGACCAGAGCGCATTCAAATATTGAATGAAGGTGAAGCGGCTGACACAGAGATAAACGGCACGGTTCAGAATCAGTACGTGCTCGGTTCCAGGGTTCAGTATGAAGTGAAAGTGAAGAAACGTTCTCTCCTTGTTGAGACGATGATTGGTGAGGCATGGAGTGTCGGACAGAGCGTGCGCTTAGGGTGGAATTCCGATCAGGCTTTTCTGCTTGCGAGATAGGAGGATTCTGCATATGAACCGGCCATCCAGGACATGCTCCGTGCCGGAGTCTTCGCCAGAAGTGTGGCCCGAAAACAGAGGTTCAGCTTTGACGACCAGAACTCGAAAAACACTCCTTTGGTTTAAACAGCCAGGAGTTCTTTTGAGTCTTCCGGCGTTATTGATTTTTATAGCGGGATTTGTAGGCCCACTGGGCCTGGTGATCATCTACAGCTTTATGCCCAAGCGTTCCTTCACCTTTAACCAGTTACCGACGGTGGAAAACTTTGTCACTATTTTCCAGGAAGGTTATTACATATCGTACGCTTGGTCGGTGGGGCTCGCTTTAGTCTCGACATTGATATTGATCGTGATTTGCTGGCCTGTCGCCTATGGCCTGTCGCGAATCTTCAGGCGCTCGATGATCCTCACGCTATTGCTGGTTCTACCCTTATTCGTTTCAGAGAACGTTCGTCTTTTTGGCTGGGTATTAACACTACTGAACCATGGGATTCTGGACGGCACCACCAGAACGCTTTTCGGGTGGGAGCTTCCTGATATGCTCTACAACGTGCCAGTGACTGTATTGGGTATGGTCTATGTTTATTTGCCATTCATGTTATTCCCGATGTCATTGGGCATATCAATGGTGCCCGAATCCTGCCGTGAAGCCGCATTCGATATGGGAGCGACCCGTTGGCAGGTTTTTAAAGAGGTAGAACTACCGCTGGCAATGCCAGGCATCATGATTGGGTGTTTGCTGTCGTTCGTGCTAGTGCTTGGCTCCATATCGGAGGCAAAGATACTTGGAGGGCAGTCTATCATCATGATTTCCCACGATATTGAGACGGCGTTCACCTACGCTCAGAACTGGCCTTTGGGTTCGGCGCTTTCAACTTTATTAATTCTACTCACTGCTGTCCTCGTGATTGGTCTTTTGTCCCGACTGAATCTGGACAACCTGTTGTCGCGCAAATAGGAGCTAAGTCATGTCAGCTACTGAGGCTGCATTCAGAAATCGTAAAAGCGAAAAGGCGATTCGGGTCTGGACAGTTGTCATTTTGCTATTCATCTACCTTCCGATGGTTGCAGTTTTTATTGCGTCGTTCTCCAAGCTGCGGTTTTTCATGTTCCCCGTAAAAGCCTGGTCTCTTGACTGGTACGCCTCCGTGTTCAGTTCAATTGAGATTCGAGACTATCTGGGGACCTCACTTTTGATTGCAGGCGTCGTCACCATTGTTTCTGTTGTCCTGGCAATAGCAGGGGCACTGGCGTTTGCACGGTATGAATGGAAAGGTCGCAGCCTTTATCAAAAAATAATCTTGCTACCAATCTTCTTCCCGCAAGCGG
>JACIZI010000067.1 GCA_014359475.1 Marinobacter sp.
GTAAGCATCTGTGCTCGTTGCCTCGTCCTCCGGTTTGAGCTGGCGTCAGAATGAATTCATACTCGGTGAGCGCTTGGTTTCTGCGCGGTTCAGCAACAAATCAGGGTTGATATGGACGCAAAAAAGAGATTGCTGGTGGTGGCTCATGCACCTTCCCGGAATACGCTAAAGCTTCGGGAAGCGGTCGAGCAGGGAGCCCGCCATGAAGACATCAAAAACGTGGAGGTAAAGGCGATGGCGCCGCTGGATGCAGGCCCCGAAGACGTCCTTGCCTGCGATGCCATCATTCTGGGTACTACTGAGAATCTCGGGTATATGAGTGGCGCCCTGAAAGACTTCTTCGATCGCAGCTACTATCCGTGCCTCGAGAGAACCCAGGGGTTGCCCTTTGCCTACTATATCCGTGCTGGCCATGACGGCACGGGCACCAATCGGGCAATTGAAAGCATCACCACCGGGTTGCGCTGGAAACTGATCCAGGAACCTCTGATCTGTCGAGGTGAGTATCGGGTTGAGTTTGAAGATCAATGCCGGGAGCTGGGAATGTATGTCGCGGCCAGCCTTGATGCCGGGCTGGTGTGAGCGTCAGAAGCGGGCTTAGCTGGCGAACCGGTTGTAGAAGCCTTCAATTCGGGACAGAGCGTTGTCGACCGTTCGTGAATATCCCTTCTTGTCCAGGCAATAGCTGAACTGGACACTTACCCGATAACCGGTCTGGTAGGGCTGACAATCCACCACCCGCGCGCACACTCTGGATTCGCTGATGTATTTGCCGTCGAAATCCATGAACAGGCGGGCTCCCGGTTCCACTGGCCTCGGGCAGAGCACGGCCATACCGTAACGGTTAAGGTCCAGGCAGGTAACCGGAGTAGCGGGCTTGCCGCGGCAAAAAAAGCCACGTTCCCGAAGCTGAACCTTCAGGCAGGAAGCGGGATAACGATCCTTGATTCTGCGATCTGCGGAATCGTTGGTCATACGCTGGCATCCGTTGCATGAATTGTCTTTTTTGTTCTCCGACCGTAAGGTTTCCAGACCCGGGCCGGGAGATGAAGTGTAGTTCCGGAACAGCTGTCTGAAAAATGAACGCCGGCAAAACTGTGAACTGTCTGGCAAATTTGCGCCCACTGTGCGCGACTCCAGAAATCTGCTCGCTGAACGCGACAGGGCGGACCGCAGAATCTACAATGACCGGCCAATGTGTTAACCGTTACAGGACCAAACCTTGAAGTCACTGCCTCTGCACCAGCTTTACAAAGCCTGTGTTCTGAAAGATCTGCCGTTCAAAACCACCAAACAACTGGAGCCCCTGGCTGAAATCGTGGGCCAGAACCGCGCCCAGGAAGCTGTGCGTTTTGCCCTGGCAATGCCCCATGGCGGTTACAACGTCTATGCCGTTGGCCGGAATGGCCTGGGTAAGCGCACCATGATGCTGCGTTACCTGGAGCATCATGTGGACACCGATCAGCAGAGCCATGACTGGTGCTACGTGGCCAACTTCGAGGAGCCACGTATTCCGAAGCTTTTGCAGCTCCCGGCCGGGAAGGGCACCCAGCTCAAACAGGATATGGAAAAGCTGATGAGTCGCCTGGTCAAGGTGATCCCCCAGACCTTTGACAGCGACAGTTTTCTGGAGCGCTCGGAACAGCTGAAGAACGAGTATGGCAAGAAGCAGGAAGACGAGCTGGAAAAAGTGGCGGCCCAGGCCAAACGCAAGAAAGTAAGCCTTACGGTGACGACTCCCGGTGGCTATCGGCTGGTGGCCATGAATGGTGACGAACCCCATACCGCCGAGACGTTTCAGGCGCTGACACAGGAACAGCGGGACAAGTTTGAAGAGGTGATCAACAACCTTGAGAAAAAGCTCCGGCAGGCGCTTCGGAAACTGGCGGACTGGGAACAGGAATACGCGGACAAGCAACAGGCGCTGAACCAGGAGACTCTGGAGAGTATTTCGGGGCACCAGATCGATGAACTGATCGAGAAATACAAGGATCTTCCTGAAGTGGTCGCTTATTTTGAGGCCGTCCGGGCAGACCTGGTGGAGAATCTGGAGATTTTCCTGGACGATAACGAGGAGCAGGCAGCCATTGCCTATGCCTCTCTGGACAAGAAAATGCCCCGCCGATACCTGGTGAACGTGCTGGTGCACCAGAAAACCAATGAGGTCCCGATGGTGGTTGAGGATAATCCCACCTACCATAATCTGTTCGGCTACGTGGAGAACGTCACCTATAAGGGCACGGTGTTCACAGATTTCTCCCTGATCCGTCCGGGTAGTCTGCACCGCGCCAATGGCGGCTATCTGTTGATGGATGCCATCAAGGTTCTGGAGCAGCCGTTTGTATGGGACGGCCTCAAGCGTGCCCTGCGTTCGAAGTCGATACAGATAAATTCCCTGGAACGGGAACTGACGCTATCCGGAACCATCTCAATTGAACCGGAATCGGTTCCCCTGGATGTCAAGATTGTCCTGTTCGGTGATCGTGAAACCTGGATGTTGTTGCAGGAATACGATTCCGAGTTTGCCGAACTGTTCCGGGTGACGGCGGATTTCGAGAACGAAATGTACCGCTCCGATGACAGCCAGCTGCTCTATGCCAAATTCATAGCCAGTCTGGTGAGCGAAAAGAAACTGTTGCACTGTTCGAACAAGGCAGTTGCCCGGGTTATTGAACACAGCGCCCGCATGGCCGAGCATCAGGATCGACTGTCCCTGCACGCCGCAGATATTGCGAATCTGCTGCGGGAGTCGGATTTCTGGGCCCGGCAGGCCGGTGCGAAGCTGATCCAGGACCTGCATGTTGAGCGCGCGCTGGAAAGTGCGAAATATCGCAGCAGCCGTATCCGGGATCAGTTCTACGATTCCATCCGTGACGGTACCACGCTCGTAACTACCAGCGGTAAGTGCGTCGGCCAGGTCAATGCACTGTCGGTGCTGTCCACGGGCGGGTTTGAATTTGGCCTTTCCAACCGTGTCACTGCTACCTGCTATTATGGAGATGGCGCGGTGATGGATATTGAGCGTGATGTGAAGCTCGGTGGCAATCTACACTCCAAGGGTGTGATGATTCTGAGCTCCTGGCTCGCTTCCCATTTTGCAGTCAACGACCCGATGCATCTGTCGGCCAGTCTGACCTTCGAGCAGAATTACGGTGAAGTGGACGGTGACAGTGCTTCTCTGGCGGAGCTGTGCGCGCTGATCTCGTCCCTCTCGGGTATTCCGGTGCGGCAGGACCTGGCGATCACCGGGTCGGTTAACCAGTTTGGCGAAGTTCAGCCCATCGGAGGCGTGAACGAGAAAGTGGAAGGCTTTTTCACAACCTGCCACCTTAAGGGCGGGCTTTCAGGCACCCAGGGTGTCATTGTGCCAACCACCAATGTGCAGAACCTGATGCTCGACAGCGAAGTGGTAAAGGCAGTACGCGGAGGCCAGTTTGCGGTGTACGCGGTTGCCCGTGTTGAAGAGGCCATAACCCTGCTGCTTGGCAAGCCTGCGGGCAAGGCCGATGACAAAGGCAGGTACCCGAAGCAGAGCGTTTTTGGCATTATCCAGCAACGACTTGAAAAAATGCGGGAACACGAGCGCCAGGAACATGCCCGTGACGACCATAAAGACCCGTCA
>JACIZI010000068.1 GCA_014359475.1 Marinobacter sp.
GTGACGGTGATGCTCGAGGAGCTGCTGGAGCTTGGCATTAAAGAAGCCGAGTACGATGCCTGGCTTGTCAAGATTACCGAGGGCGACCAGTTTGGCAGCGGCTTTGTGGAGGTGAACCCCAACTCCAAGATTCCGGCCATGATGGATCACAGCGTCAGCCCATCGATCCGTCTGTTTGAATCCGGGTCGATTCTGCTGTACCTGGCGGAAAAGTTCGGCGCTTTCCTGCCCAAGGAC
This sequence comes from Marinobacter sp., assembly GCA_014359475.1. Taxonomy (GTDB): domain Bacteria; phylum Pseudomonadota; class Gammaproteobacteria; order Pseudomonadales; family Oleiphilaceae; genus Marinobacter. The sequence goes on from JACIZI010000068.1 coordinate 238, forward strand.
ATCGCCGGACGCACGGAAACCCTGAACTGGCTGTTCTGGCAGATGGGCAGCGCGCCCATGCTCGGTGGTGGCTTCGGGCATTTCTACGCCTACGCACCGGAATACTACGAGTACCCGATCAACCGCTACACCATGGAGGTCAAGCGCCAGCTGGATGTGCTCGACCGCCAGTTGGCAAATAACCGGTACATCGCTGGTGATGAATACACCATTGCCGATATGGCCATCTGGCCCTGGTACGGCGCCCTGGTGAAAAACAAGGTGTACGACGCGGCCGAGTTTCTGGAAGCCCACACCTACACCAACGTCATTCGCTGGGCGGATGACATTGCTCAGCGCCCGGCGGTCAGGCGTGGTCGCATGGTAAACCGCACCTGGGGTGAGCCGAGCAGCCAGCTGCACGAGCGCCACGATGCCAGCGATTTCCAGAACCGGACCCAGGACAAGATCGGGGATGGCGAATGAAGATTGCGGTCTATTGCGGCTCCCGGTCCGGTAATGATCCGGTCTATGCGGACAAGGCCCGGGAGCTGGGTGACTATTTTGGCCGCAATGGCATTGAGCTGGTGTTCGGCGGGGGCCACGTCGGCCTGATGGGCATAGTGGCCGATGCGGTGCTGGCCGCCGGCGGGCGCGTGCACGGGGTGATTCCCGAACATCTGCGGGACCGGGAGCTGGCCCATTCCGGCCTGACCGAGCTGCATGTGGTTAAAAACATGCACGAGCGCAAGGCCCTGATGGCGGATCTGGCCGATGGTTTTGTTGCGTTGCCGGGCGGTATTGGCACCCTGGAGGAGCTGTTCGAGGCCTGGACCTGGGGTCAGCTGGGCCTGCACCGGAAGCCCTGCGCCATCTACAATGTGAACGGCTTTTTCGACCCTCTTCTGGCCATGGCTGAAACCATGGAGCGGGCCGGATTCCTCAAGCAGGAATACATCGACATGCTGATCCGTGCGGACCAGCCCGGTGATCTGCACCGGGCGTTTCAGTCCTACCAGAGCCCCGGAGAGAAGTGGTTGTGAACTTCAGCAACCTGGCGCGTCCGGGTTGCTATTCCTTGCCGGCTTTGGCCTTCTGAATGGCCTCGAGTTTCTCGTGCAACAGGGCCTCGAGCTTGATCAGCTGCTCCCGGTTCTTCTCATTTGGTCGGTTGGTGTAAAGGTCAACATAGGTTTTGGTGACTTCGCTCAGTACCGGGTGAAGCTTCTTGTAGTCTTCCTCGCTCATATCATTACTCCCTACCTTGCTTCCAAAAGGTTGTCGTGAGTTCCTTAGTACTAACTATGGAGCATACACGCCAATCCTCAAGGATCCAGATCAAATCGAGGTCAGTTTCCCGCTCACTCCAGGCGCCTGACTTTGGTCATTAACCGCCGCCAGTCAATGGGTAGCCGGCTTTCCAGCTCTGCCAGAACCGGGTCCTGGGGATGCACAGACTGAAAGTGCTGTTTGCTGGCATAAACCACGGTGTTGTTGCTTTTGCTTCGAAAGCCCAGAAGCACCGCAAAGTGCCTCTTGAGCCGGCGGAAGTAGGGCCCGTCGACATCCGGGGCACGGTGGTAGTTCAGCACCAGCCAGCCGTCATCCGTGAGCACCCGGACGCATTCATCCACGAACTGCTTCTGAGCCTGGGCCGGGCTCATCCGGTCTGCGTTATACAGGTCGGCCAGAATCATATCCGTGCTCGCCTCCGGCAGCTTTTCCAGGGCATCCCGGGCATCGGCAATGGTCACCTCCAGGCGCCCACTGTCTGGCAGATCGAAAAACTCCCTTGCTGTGTCCAGGACCGCCTGGCGAAGTTCGACGGCGTGTATCCGGCATTCAGGATAGAGATGGTGAAATGCGCCGGCCATGACACCGCCCCCCAGGCCGAGAATGGTGACGTGGCGGGGGCTGGCAAAGACCGCCGGCAGCATCATGGCCCGGTTGTACTCGTGCACTGGCAGATAGGGGTAGCGGCGGTCGATCTTGCTCTGCTCGAACACCGAGTTGAAGGTCAGCACCCGGTGTTTGCGGTAATCGATCACCAGGATGCTGCCCAGAGCATCCCGGGTGTGATGAATGATCTCGCCCTTGTTGAACATGCCGGCTTACCGGCTTTGTTCTTCGAACAGGCGTCGTACGCTGTCGGTTTTTGCCAGCGACTGTGCGGTATTGCCGCGGCTGTCCTTCGCATCGCGATCGGCGCCTTTTTCCAGCAGCAGACGGACCGTTTCCGCGTGGCCGTGTTTGCTGGCCAGGATCAAAAGGGTTTCACCCTCGCTGGTGCGCATGTTCACCGGGACGCCGGCATCAAGCATCACACTGAGAGGTCCGGCACCGCCGTTGCGGGCCAGTTCGAAAATACCCTGGGCGAAGGCAACCGCATCCTCGTCTTTCTGGTTTGCGGGCTGTTGCGGCTTGCCGGGCTTCTGTTGGCTCATCGGGGCTCCGTGGTCAGTTGAATCGATTTTGTGTTAAAACCGTATTATCACAGAATGAGACTGTCCCAGACACAGTCCAATGAGTCCAAGGCCAAAACGACAGGAGGCAACGCCGTGAAACTACAGGTTAAAGGCATAGACGAAGGCCAGCCGATTCCCGAGAAATTCGCTTTCGGGGTCTACAGCGAAGAGGACCATATGAGCTTTGGCCCCAACCGGAACCCCGAGACTGTCTGGGACGATGCGCCCGAGGGCACCAAGAGCTTTGTGGTAATGATGTTTGATCCAGACGTCCCCAGCGTCGCAGACGACGTGAACCAGGAAGGCAAGACCGTCTCGAAGGATATTCCGCGGGTCGACTTTTTCCACTGGCTGCTGGTGGATGTGCCGGCCGGCACCAGCCGGATTCCTGAAGGCGAGGACAGCGACGGCGTGATCCCCAAGGGTAAGGAACCGGGGCCCGGTCCCATCGGTATCCGCGGCGTGAACAACTACACCCAGTTTCTGGCGGGCAATCCCGACATGAACGGCACCTACGCCGGGTACGATGGCCCATGTCCGCCCTGGAACGATGAGATCATCCATCACTACCACTTCGAAGTGCACGCACTGGATGTGGATACACTCGCACTCGACGGCGAGTTCGATGGCAACGACGTGCGCGAAGCCATGGCCGGGCATGTATTGGCCAGTGCTCGTGTTACCGGCACTTACACCCTGAATCCGGACCTGCGTTAACCGGCACCAAGCACCGAACAGTGGTATTCCGGTAACCCCGCGGGTTACCGGATCGCCGCTATTTCCTCTCCCGTGACTCCTTTCTGAACGTCACAGAACTGTCT
>JACIZI010000069.1 GCA_014359475.1 Marinobacter sp.
AGTTTGTTGTTGTGCCACCTGTGTGGTGGACATCATTCTGCTGAGAGCGAGTGAGTAGGGGTTATCCCGTATGCGCAGGCATTGTCATATTTGCGCAACAAATTGGGGATAAAGGGGGGGGGGAGTAACGGTTCTGAAAAGGGGCCGGGGTGTTACTCCCCAGCCGTGAGCACGACTGGGAAACCTTGTTCAAACTCAGAAATGAATAACCGTCCGAATACTCTTACCCTCATGCATCAGGTCAAACGCCTTGTTGATGTCTTCCAGGGGCATTTCATGGGTAATAAACACATCCAGGGGAATCTCGCCCTTCTCGGCTTTTTCCACATAGCCCGGCAGCTCGGTACGGCCTTTTACACCACCGAACGCTGAACCACGCCAAACCCGACCGGTGACCAGCTGGAACGGTCGGGTACTGATTTCCTCGCCGGCTCCGGCCACGCCGATGATGGTGGATTCGCCCCAACCCTTGTGACAGGCCTCAAGCGCCGCGCGCATCAGTTTCACGTTGCCTACGCACTCAAAGGTGTAGTCGGCCCCGCCATCCGTCATCTCGACAATCACTTCCTGGATCGGCTTGTCGTAGTCGTTCGGATTGACGACATCCGTGGCACCGAGCTGTTTGGCGATATCGAATTTACCCGGATTGATGTCCACACCGATGATCCGTCCGGCTTTGGCCATTTTGGCGCCGATGATCGCAGCCAGGCCGATGCCACCGAGGCCGAAGATCGCAACGGTTGCGCCTTCCTCGACCTTGGCGGTGTTCAGGACAGCACCGATACCGGTGGTAACGCCACAGCCGAGCAGGCAGACCTTGTCCAGCGGCGCTTCCTTGGGAATCTTGGCCAGGGAAATTTCTGGCAACACGGTGTACTCGGAGAAGGTGGAACAGCCCATGTAGTGATACAGGGGCTCGCCCTTGTAGGAGAAGCGGGAGGTTCCATCCGGCATCACGCCCTTGCCCTGGGTCGCCCGCACGGCGCCGCACAGGTTGGTCTTGCCAGAGGTGCAGAACTTGCACTCGCCACATTCGGCGGTGTAAAGCGGAATCACATGGTCACCGACTTCCAGGTTTTTCACACCGGGACCGACGGCCTCGACAATACCACCGCCTTCGTGGCCGAGAATGGTCGGAAACAGGCCTTCCGGATCGGCGCCTGATAGAGTGTAGGCATCGGTATGGCAGACACCGGTGGCAACGATGCGCACCAACACTTCGCCTTCCTGCGGCGGGGCGACATCAACTTCAACGATCTCAAGCGGCTTGTTGGCTTCAAAGGCCACCGCGGCACGGGATTTAATCACTGGCATGCTCCTCTGGTTCTGTCAGGAATCTCGGGCATTGCTGATTCCCTGTGTATGATGACTTGACAGATTGACGGTTTGACGATTACTAGACGACTGGTCTACTATAGCAAATATGACGTCAACCGACACCCGCACTCACATTATTCACACCGGCGCCGACCTGATCGGCCATAAAGGCTTTGGTGCGACAGGCATCAACGCCGTGCTGACCGCAGCCGGCGTACCCAAGGGGTCGTTCTACCACTACTTTAGCAGCAAGCACGACTTCGGCCTGGCGGTCATAGATGCCTTCGCGGAGGAATACGACGCCAAACTGGATCGGATTCTCAATGACACCAGCCGCTCCTGCGTGGACCGGCTGCGCGCCTACTTCGACACCGGCTTTGAAACCATGACCAGCTGCGAGTACACCCGGGGCTGCCTGATCGGCAACCTGGGCCAGGAGCTGGCCGGACAGAACGAAGCCTTCCGGCAACGGCTGGACTCGGTCTTCGCCGGCTGGGAAAAACGGTTCGAGCATTGCATCCGCACTGCCCAGCAGACCGGAGACATCAGCGCCGACATCGACGCGGCAGACGCCGCCAGTTTTCTGCTGTCCGGCTGGGAAGGCGCCATCCTGCGTTCGAAGGTCCTCAAGTCCACCGAACCCATGGAGCGGTTCGTGCGAGTCTTTTTCAAACACTGCCTGAACATCGGCTGAAATTTTTTTCGATTGCCGGCTAGTAGACTGGTCTAATTAATATCATTTGATCCTGAAGGAGGATGCTCGATGAGCAACCACAACGATCCACTTTTTCAACCGCACCATCTGGGCGAACTGGCCCTGCCCAACCGGGTTCTGATGTCACCACTGACACGTTCCCGCTCAAGCCAGCCCGGGGATATCCCCAACGACATGAACGCCCGCTACTATCAGCAGCGGGCCAGCGCTGGCCTGATTCTCAGTGAAGCCACCCAGGTGTCGCCCCAGGGCAAGGGCTATGCCTTTACCCCCGGCATTCATTCGCAGGAACAGATTGAAGGCTGGAAGAAGGTGACCGGGGCGGTGCACATGGCCGGCGGCCGAATCCACATGCAGCTGTGGCACGTGGGCCGGATTTCCCACCCGGACCTGCAACCGAATGGTGAAAAGCCCGTTGCACCCTCCGCCATCAAGCCCGAAGGTGCCAAGACCTTCATCAGTGCCGACTCCGGCATGGTGGATATCCCCGAGCCCCGGGCCCTGGAAACCGCCGAAATGACCGACATCGTCGAGCAGTACCGCCAGGGTGCGCTGAACGCAAGAGAAGCCGGCTTTGACGGCGTTGAAGTTCACGGGGCCAACGGCTATCTGCTGGACCAGTTCATCAAAAGCGGCAGTAACCATCGCACCGACGAATATGGTGGCTCGGTGGAAAATCGCCTGCGGCTGCCATTGATGGTAGTCGAAGCGGTGGTTGACGTCTGGGGCAAGGACAAGGTCGGTATCCGAGTCAGCCCCACGGGCAGTTTCAACGCCATGGACGACGACAACCCGGTCGAAACCTTCGGCACCTTTGCCCGGCACCTGAACGACCTGGGCATTGCCTACATCGAAGTGGTGGAAGACTCCTTCCAGGGCAATCATGCGAACGGTCGCCCGGAAGAAGTCATCGACGCTATCCGTGCCGGCTTCAAGGGCACCTACATTGCCAATGGTGCCTACACCGCCGACGAGGCCCGCAAGCGTATCAGTGAAGGGCGGTGCGACCTGGTCTCCTTCGGTCGCCTGTTTATCGCCAACCCGGACCTTCCGGAGCGTTTCCGCCAGAACGCGCCCCTGAATGAGTGGGACGAAAGCACCTTCTATGGTGGCGGTGAGAAGGGTTACACCGACTATCCGACACTGCAAGAGCTCGAAGAAAGCACCTGAGCGGGTGATTGCGACAGCATGAAGCTGCTTTATATTTCCCATGGTGGCGGTCCCATGCCCTTGCTGGGCGATCCGGGGCATCAGGCGCTGGTAGACTATCTTTCCGGTCTGCCTGAAAAAATTGGTAAGCCATCCGCCATTCTGGTGGTCAGTGCCCACTGGGAAGAGGCCGTACCGACGATCACCGCCGGCGCGACCCCGCCGTTGATCTATGACTATTATGGATTTCCGGAGGAGTCTTACCACATTGCCTATCCCTGTCCCGGTGAGCCCGGGCTGGCCCGGCAGGTT
>JACIZI010000007.1 GCA_014359475.1 Marinobacter sp.
GAAAACGGCTCATATTTCCCGGCTTTTTCGTTGCATAGAACCACTATGCGCCTCAAAATCCAGAAAATCTGCGCTCGCTTTCCCACCTTGCTCGCGACGATTGCTTAAGTCCGACAGGCTGCTAGCGGGTGACAATTGGCCCCGCCCGGATAGCTCCGGGCGGGGCTTTTTGTTGTGCGCCACGCAGTAGATCAGCGAATTAACCAGACGGGACACTTGCTTGCCTGACGGGGCAGGGATAGTTGCTTATGCGGACTTAAGTCTGCATGCCTCTTTTGATAACATAAAGGAATTAGCATATAACCAAAAGGTGACGGGTATGACAATCCGCTGGCGGGCAGCTCTGGCTGCAACTTTGATTGGTTTTGGCGCGTCGTCTGTCTGGGCTCAGGAAACGATGGAATCCGTCCGGGTGGAACGCAGCGAGCTTCAGGAAACGGTGAGGCTGGATGGTGTGATTGAGGCTGTCCAGAAGAGTACTGTTTCTGCACAGACCAGTGGCACCGTGGTTCGCCTGCCTTTTGATGTAGACGATTCGGTTCCCGCCGGCGCATTGATTGTCCAACTGGAAGACAGTGAACAACAGTCCCGGGTGGCCCAGGCGCAGGCAGCGTTGGATGAAGCGCGGTCCGGCCTGCAGGATGCCCGGCAGCAGTTTGCGCGTATCGAGGCAGTCCATGAGCGGGGTCTGGTGTCACGCCAGGAGTATGATCAGGCAAAGAACAGCCTGGATGCGGCAGGTGCAAGGGTGGAACGGGCAGAAGCCGCCCTGTCGCAGGCCCGTCAGCAGCTGGATTATACCCGCATTAAAGCTCCTTACGGGGGTATTGTGACCGAGCGACATGTTGAGCTGGGCGAGTCCGTCAGCCCTGGTCAGCCCCTGCTCAGCGGGCTGTCCCTGGAGCAACTGCGCATCGTTGTGGACCTGCCCCAGCGTTACGCCGACCTTGCCAGAACCGAACGCAAGGCACTGGTGACCCTGGCCGATGGCCGGGTGCTGGAAACCGGTGAAATGACCTTCTACCCCTACGCGGATCCTGCTACCCATACCTTTCGCCTGCGCATGCGCCTGAACGAGCCGGATGGCAGTCTTTTCCCGGGCATGCTGGTCAAGGTCAGTGTGCCGGTGGCCAGCCGTGAGGCGCTGTGGATCCCGGCGCAAAGCCTGATCCACCGTAGCGAGCTGCGGGGGGTGTTTGTGCTGGACGATCAGCAGCCCCGGTTGCGACAGATCCGCACCGGAGTCGAGCGGAACGGTCGCATTGAAGTGCTGGCGGGGCTTGACGAAGGGGAGCAAATCGTCAGCAATCCCCGGATACTGGTCGGCAGTGACCGTCTGACCATCAGCGAAGGAGAAACCAATCGTGAGTAACGAGTTGCCATCGATTGGCCCTTCGGGAGCCATTGCAAGGGTATTCCAGAACTCCCCTCTGACTCCTTTGCTCGCCATGCTCTCCGTGCTGGTGGGGATTCTCGTGGTGATCACCACCCCCAAAGAAGAAGAACCTCAGATTGATGTCACCATGGCGGACATCATGGTGGCCTATCCCGGAGCCAGTGCACGGGAAGTCGAGAATATTATCGCCACTCCGGCGGAACAGGTAATGAGTGAGATCCACGGGGTGGAGCATGTCTACTCAGTGTCCCGTCAGGGGCAGGCGGTGATTACCGTCGAGTTCGAGGTGGGGATTCCCCGCCAGGAAGCACTGGTCCGGCTTTATAACCAGGTGTATTCCAATCAGGACTGGTTACCGCAGGACCTGGGAGCCAGCCAGCCGGTGGTGAAACCCCGCAGCATTGATGATGTGCCGATCATGACCCTGACCCTGTATGACCCGGAGAATCGCCACACCGGCGAAGAACTGACCCGTCTGGCCCACATGCTGGAAGTGGCCCTGAAACGGGTGCCCGGTACCCGGGATATCTACACCGTGGGCGGCACGCCGGATCGGGTGGATATCCGCTTTGATCCGGCCCTGCTGAAGGGGTACGACCTGAGTATCGAGGATATCCGCAATGCCTTGCAGGCAGCCAATGCCAGCAGTCAGGAAGCCCGGGTCACTCGTGATGGAGTCTCCATCCCGGTGCAGGCGGGCGCTCTGTTGGCGGATGTGGAAACGGTTCGCCGCCTGGTGATCGGTATGCGTGACGGGGCCGTCGTGTTCATGGAAGACGTAGCGGAAATCAGCCGGGGCGGCACGGTACCGGACCAGAGTGTCATGCTCGGCTTCGGTCCCGCCAAAGACGAAGCCAACCGGGGACAATCCGGCCAGGTGTATCCGGCTGTGACCCTCGCGATCGCCAAGAAGCCCGGCGAGAACGCTATCGAGATCACCCAGGCCATCGAACGCAGGCTGGAGTTGCTGCGCAATCGTGCGCTGCCGGCGGATGTTGAAGTGATGGTTACCCGTAACTACGGGAAAACCGCCTCCGACAAGGCCCGGCAGCTGATCTCCGACCTGATCTCCGCCACCCTGGCGGTGATGCTGCTGGTGCTGGCGGCCATGGGCTGGCGACAGGCCACCATCGTGGGTGTGTCGGTGCTGGTCACCCTGCTGCTGACGCTGGTGTTCTCCTGGGCCTGGGGCTTTACCCTCAACCGGGTGTCCCTGTTCGCGCTGATTTTCTCCATCGGTATTCTGGTGGACGACGGCATCGTGATCACCGAGAACATCAACCGCCGCATCCAGAATACCCGGCGATCGTTAAATGAGATTATCCCGGTGGCCGTGGATGAAGTGGGCACCCCCACCATCATGGCCAGCCTGACCATCATGGCGGCCTTGCTGCCCATGGCGTATGTCAGCGGGCTGATGGGCCCTTACATGAGTCCGATACCGATCAATGCCTCTGCCGGCATGGTTATTTCCCAGATTGTGGCCTTTGTGGTGGCACCCTGGCTGGCCATGCGCCTGCTGCGACCCAGGCAGGGAGACGGCCTGGATGAGGACAAGCCGGGTGCCCATTCCGCCGATGGCGTAAACCCGCGCACACTGGCGTTTTTCCGCTGTTTGCTCGGCCCCTTTCTGGGCGATCATCCCTGGCGCAGGCGTGCGCTGGGCCTGGGTGTGGTGGGTGCCACCGTGGCTGCCGCGTCGCTGCCGGTTTTCCTGCTGGTGATTCTCAAGATGCTGCCATTCGACAACAAGTCGGAGCTGCAGGTGGTTGTAGATATGCCTGAGCGCACCCCCATGGAACAGACACAGAAACTGTTGGTGGAGATGGGCGGCTATCTGGAATCAGTGGACGATGTGGCTAACTGGCAAAGCTACGCAGGTACCGCTTCGCCGATCAATTTCAATGGTCTGGTGCGCCAGTACTACCTGCGGTCCGAGCCGTATCAGGGTGATTTGCAGATCAATCTGGCGAATGACGAGGTACGGGAACGTCAGTCCCATGCTATTGCCCTGTCCCTCAGGGAGCCGCTGCAGGACATCGCCCGGCCCTATGGTGCTTCCGTGAAGATTGTCGAAGTGCCGCCTGGTCCGCCGGTGCTGTCTCCCGTGGTGGCGGAGGTTTACGGCGTGAATGCCGAACGCCGGGCGGAACTGGCTGGCGAATTGGCAGCGGGCATGAAAGACATCGAGGGCCTGGTGGACATTGATACCACCGTCGAGACACCGACCCGTCAGTGGGAAGTGCATGTGGACCGGGACCGCGCAGCCCGTCTGGGGGTCTCCCAGGCCCAGGTGGTGCAGGCACTGCAAACCGTGCTGGGTGGCTCCACGGTCAGCTACCTGCATGACGAGCACGCCAAATACCCTGTCCCGATCCGGGTAATTCTGAGTGAAGGCGACAAGGCCCAGAAAACCGTGCTCATGTCGCTCTCGGTACGCAGTCGCAGCGGCGAGCTGGTCCCCCTGGCGAGTATCGCGGAGGTACGCGAGGCGGACTGGCTGGGTGCCCGTTATCACAAGGATCTGCTGCCGGTGACTTATGTCACGGCGGATATGGCTGGTGACGTGGACTCGCCCCTTTACGGCATGTTCCGCATGGTGAGCCAACTGAACGAGCAGTCAGACGCACCAGAACAGTATTTCATCCGCCAGCCGGACCTGCCGGAACAGGGTACACTGAAGTGGGATGGTGAATGGCAGATCACTTACGAGACCTTCCGGGACATGGGGGCCGCCTACAGTGTGGGGGTATTCATGATCTTCGTACTGTTGGTGGCCCAGTTCCGTTCCTACCTTCTGCCGCTGGTGATCATGGCACCGATTCCGCTGACCCTGATCGGCATCATGCCGGGGCATGCCCTGCTGGGCCGGGAGTTCACTGCTACCAGCATGATCGGCATGATCGCCCTGGCGGGCATCATCGTGCGTAACTCCATCCTGCTGGTGGTGTTTATCCGCCAGTTGCTGGATGAGGGCGTGGCGCTGGATGAGGCGGTCGTGCTGGCCGGCGCAGTGCGAATCAAGCCGATTGCTCTGACGGCCATTTCCGCCATGCTGGGTGCTTACTTTATCCTGAACGATCCGATCTTCAACGGTCTGGCCATTTCCCTGGTGTTTGGTCTGGCCATATCCACTCTGTTTACCATCATCGTAGTGCCATTGCTGTACTACACCCTGGCAGCCCGTTGGACTTAAGTAATCGGTGGGAAAGCCGCGCAGTAGATTAGCCTTAAGTCCGACAGGCCGCTGGCCCGTTGCCGCTGGCTCTGATAGCGGCCAGCGGTGCTCAGCGTTCGGGCCAGTAGCGCTGCATTTCCATATACAGGAAGGAGGCGCTCCAGGTGATCAGTACCAGCCCCGTCAGCGCTTCTATGCCGGTGAGGTAGCGCAGGGCACCCAGAGGCTGGATGTCACCGTAACCCAGAGTGGTGAAAGTGGTGAAGGAAAAATACACGCAATCCATGAGCTGGCCGGAGAAATTCCCCGCCAGCGTTCCCCAGCCCTCGGCCAGATGCATGAAATAATAGGCTCCTGCGAACAGCCACACATGGATCCCATGGGCAAGCAGTATACCGAACACCGCCACCACGAGCCGGAACTTGTGGCTCTGTCGCATCACCGACATCAGGTCGCCGATGCGGCGCAGGCACTCATAGTGAAGAAGTACAGCAATGATCACGATAACACTGTTGAGCAGCGTAATGCTGATCAGGCTGGCGTGGTCACTCATGCCGACAGGGTGGTCCTTTTCTGGTTGATGGCGGGCGGTTCAAGGCTATTGACCAGCGCCTGGATACCCTGATGCCATTGCTGGCGGAGCGTCTGGAAATAGCGGTTGTGTTCATCCACCCGTTCATTAAAGCACAGCTGGAGATCGTTGTTCCGGTAGATGGCGACATCCAGTGGCATGCCGACGGACAGATTACTCTTCATGGTGGAATCGAAGGAAATCAGGGCGCACTGGTAGGCCCGCTCCAGTGAAGTCTCATGGTGGAGCACCCGGTCCAGGACCGGTTTGCCGTACTTGGCTTCGCCGATCTGGAAATAGGGGGTCTCCCGGGTGGCCTCAATAAAGTTGCCTTCGGGATAGATGTTGAACAGGCGGGGCTGCTCGCCACGAATCTGCCCGCCGAGAATCAGCGAACAACTGAAGTCCACGTGGTTGATCTTACCGTCCGGGTTATCCCGGCGCACCACATCCCGCATGGTCTGGCCGATCAGTTCGGCGGCCTCGAACAGGGAGCCGGTTGCCAGGATATCCCCGGACCCCGTGCCGGCACGTTTTTCCAGCAGGCTTATCACGCTCTGACTCGTGGCCAGATTACCGGCGGACAAGACCACAAGCTCCCGTTCCCCCGGTTGCCGGAACTCGTGCATTTTGCGAAACGTGGAAATCTGGTCGAAACCCGCGTTGGTGCGGGAGTCGGACGCGAACACCAGGCCGTCGGCCAGGCACATCGCCACACAATAGGTCATGCTCAACCCTCAGAAAACAGTCGTCTTCCAAGTGTAACCGTTTCCCGGAAAAAAGCGCGATTCCCGGGCTGATTTGCGGGGCCGCCGGGTCACTGATTCTCCCCCGCCATGGTGACCCAGGCACGGGTCTGCAGGTGTTCCGTTCCGCCGCCACTGCGCACACCGCGAACCGGTGCTGCATCCCGGTAATCCAGCCCGGTTGCGAGCTTGATATGACTCTCGGCAACGTTAAGCAGGTTGACCACGTCGAAGGTATGCCAGTTGTGGCCCAGCCAGGCTTCCGCCCAGGCGTGGGTAACCAGGTGGTCTTCACTGAACGTATGGATGTAGCCACTGACGTAACGTACCGGAATTCCGATATGCCGGCAGCAGGCAATGAATATGTGGGTGTGGTCCTGGCAGACACCCTCCCCCTGGGTAAACGCCTCGGCGGCGGTGTGAGTGACGGAGGTGACCCCGGGGGTGAAGCGGATTCGCTCCAGTATCCGGTTCATCATTCGCACCAGGCTGCGCTTGTTGGCAGAGAACTGGCAGGCGAAGGCACGGATATCTGCATCCGCTTCGGTCAGTGGGGTTGAACGCAGGAATACCTGGGGCGGGAACGGGCTATCGTCCCGGGTCAACGGCTTGCCGGTGAGATCAACCACGCCTTCGGCGGTCAGGGTGATTTCAGAGACCGGCTTGTCCATGGTCATCACTGTGACCTGGTTGCCGAAGCCATCCGTCATATGGCTGGTTTCTCCCGGTGTGGTCAGTTCCCAGGACAGAACCTTCTGCTGGGGCGTGTTACGGGGTGTCAGGCGCAGATATTGGAGACTGTTCTGCGTCGGCGTATCGTAACGGTAGATGGTGTCATGTCGGATATGCAGTTTCACGGTTACCACCCCATATAGTCTTTCTGGATCTGCCCGGCAATGCGTTGGATCCGGCCCAGAAAATCAACCAGATACTCATGCAGGCCCCGTTCTTCAATATACTCCCGGTCGCCGTAGCGGATGTTGGCGTACAGGCTGGTCGCCAGGCGCCGGGCACGCCGGGCCGTGCCGCTTTCGATCTGCTCCAGCAGGCTGGCAACTTCCTGCAGGCAGGCGTGCAGGGAGCGGGGTACGTCGGGCATCAGGATCAGCAGTTCCGCCACGTTCATCGGCTCGATGTTGTGACCGTAGGTGTTCTGGTAGGCCTCAAAGGCGGCGAGGGAATGCAGCAGGGCGGTCCATTCGAAGAAGGACTGGGTGGAGTGCCCCTCCAGCGAATGGAGTGCCATGCGATGACGTATATCGAGCACCCGGGCGGTGGTGTCGGCCCGTTCGATGAAGGTGCCCAGTCGCAGGAAATGGAAGGCATCATTGCGTAACAGGGTGCCATAGGCCGCACCCCGGAACACGTGGGAGCGCTCCCGGGTCCAGTCGAACACGCGACTGGCATTGGACTCCGTCACACCGCGCTTTCGCAGTTCCTTCAGCTCCAGCCAGGAGAGGTTGATGCTTTCCCAGACATCGGTGGAGAGGTTGCCGCGAACCTGTAGCGCATTGTCCCGGGCCGTGCGGATCATGTTGTATACGCTGGCGGGATGACGGTGATCCAGTAGCAGGAAATCGATCAGGTTCTGCGGACTGATCTCCGGGTAGAGCTGGTCGAACGCCTCCCGGGTGCCCGTGACCAGCAGGGGTACAGACAGTTGTTCCTCCCGGTCCTCGGGAACATCGATCAGAGCCATGGTCAGACTCACATCGAGCAGGCGGGCCTGGGTTTCGGCGCGCTCCAGATAGCGGGCCATCCAGAACAGGCTGGAAGCGGCGCGGCTCAGCATTGGTCATCCTCCAGTACCCAGGTGTCCTTGGTGCCCCCGCCCTGGGAAGAATTGACCACCAGCGATCCCTCCTTGAGGGCTACCCGGGTCAGCCCGCCGGGGACCATCTGGATCTTCTTGCCGGAAAGCACGAACGGGCGAAGGTCCAGGTGTCGGGGGGCAATGCCTGCCTCCACGAAGGTCGGGCAGGTGGACAGGCTCAGAGTCGGCTGGGCGATGTAGTTGTCAGGCCTGGTCTTGAGCAGGTCCCGGAAATGACTCAGTTCCTCTTTACTGGCCCTGGGGCCAATCAGCATGCCGTAACCACCGGCCCCCTGGGTTTCCTTGACCACAAGGCTGGCCAGGTTATCCAGCACGTAGGACAGGTCCTCGGGTTTGCGGCACTGCCAGGTAGGCACGTTCCTGAGGATCGGCTCCTCCCCCAGGTAAAAACGGATCATATCCGGCACATAAGGATAAATGGATTTGTCATCCGCAACGCCTGTGCCCATGGCGTTGGCCAGCACCACATTGCCGCTGCGATAGGCGGCGTAGAGGCCCGGTACACCAAGCATCGAGTCCGGATTACCACTGAGGGGGTCGATAAAGTCGTCGTCGAGGCGCCGGTAGATCACATCCACCTGTTGCGGTCCCACGGTGGTTTTCATGTAGACATGGTTCTGGCGGACAAACAGATCGGCACCTTCCACCAGCTCTATGCCCATCTGACGAGCCAGGAATGCATGCTCGAAATAGGCGCTGTTGAACCGGCCCGGTGTCAGCACCACCACAGTGGGGTCCGGCTTCAGGGAGGCGGCCCGCAGGGTTTCTCCCAACAGGTTGGGATAATGGTCCACCGGCGCCACCGGCGCCCGGGCAAATAACTCAGGGAACAGCCGCATCATCATGCGCCGGTTTTCAAGCATGTAGGACACCCCGCTGGGGCAGCGCAGGTTATCCTCCAGCACGTAGAAGTCGCCGTCGTTGTGGCGGATCAGGTCGATCCCGGCAATGTGGGCGTAAAGGTTTCGCGGCAGTTTGAGCTTCTGCATGCCGGGCTGGTACTGGGGATTGGCAAACACCTGCTCGGCACTGATAACGCCGGCGCGGACTATGTCGAAATCGTGGTAGATGTCGAACAGGAAACGATTCAGGGCCTGAACCCGCTGGCGCAACCCGCTCTGAAGCTTCTGCCAGTCCGCCGCGGAGATCACCCGGGGAATCAGGTCAAACGGAATCAGCCGATCCGCTCCCTGGTCTTCGCCATAGACATTGAAGGTAATGCCCAGCCGCTGAAACAGGACATCGGCTTCCCGGCGCTTTTCCGCCAACAACGATTCGTCGGACTCCGTCAGCCACTGCTTGAGCAACCGGCAACCGGGACGTACCCGGTTATCGCCGTCGAACAGTTCGTCGTACAGGCCTTCTGGTGCTGTCTGGATCTGCATGGTGGTTGCCTCTTGCTGAGCCCGTCGGTGATGACGAATATCTCAGCAAAAGACAGGCCATCTGCATGCCTTGATTGCCGGAGGAGCTTGCGGCATTGATTATTCGACGGCGTTGGCTCCGATGCGGTGGATGCTCAGGTCGGCACCGTCAAACTCTTCCTCTTCGCTCAGGCGCAGCCCTGAGAGCAGGTTGATGGAGCCATAGACCAGCAAGCCGCCGACAAACGCCACCAGCAGGCCCGCTGCAGAGCCGATCAGCTGGGATGCGAGGCTGACACCGCCAAGGCCACCGGCGACCTCCTGCCCGAACAGGCCGGCGGCGATCGCCCCCCAGATACCGCAGACACCGTGCAGCGGCCAGACACCCAGCACATCGTCCAGCCGTTCGATTCTGGCCTGGGCCCATTCGAACAGATAAACGAAGATGGCACCGGCCACACCGCCGGTGATTAATGCACCGACCGGGTGCATCAGGTCCGAACCGGCGCACACCGCGACCAGCCCGGCCAGTGGGCCGTTATGAATAAAGCCCGGGTCCTTGCGGCCCACCAGCATGGCGACCAGAATGCCGCCAACCATTGCCATCAGGCTGTTGACCGCCACCAGGCCGCTGATGCCATCCAGTGTCTGGGCCGACATGACGTTGAAGCCGAACCATCCGACGGTGAGAATCCACGCACCCAGGGCAAGGAAGGGAATATTGGAGGGGGCAAACGCAACAACCTTGCCGTTCCGGTAGCGTCCTTTTCGTGCGCCCAGCACCAGGACGGCTGCCAGGGCAATCCATCCGCCCACGGCATGCACCACAACCGAGCCGGCAAAGTCATGGAAGGCGGCACCAAACTGGTGCTGCAGCCAGGCCTGGAAGCCCAGGTTACCGTTCCAGATCAACCCTTCGAAGAACGGGTAGACCAGAGCGACGATCAGTCCGGAGGCAATCAGCATCGGATAGAAGCGGGCCCGCTCGGCAATGCCGCCGGACACAATGGCCGGAATAGCCGCCGCGAAGGTCATCAGGAAGAAGAATTTTACCAGCTCATACCCGTTGCCGCGGGTCAGCTCGGCGGCGCCGCTCAGGAAGTGGTCGCCGTAGGCGACGTAATACCCGATAAAGAAATAGGCCACGGCCGAGATGCCGAAATCGGTCATGATCTTGACCAGTGCGTTTACCTGGTTCTTATGGCGCACGGTACCCACTTCCAGGAAGGCAAAGCCGGCGTGCATCGCCAGTACCATGATGGCACCGATCAGAATGAAGAGGGTGTTGGCGCTTTCGGTCAGGGTGTGAATGGCACTCGTGATATCCACGGCTTGGTTGCTCCTGATTGCATGATTTTATCCACCGGCACGGGCGGGCTGTGCTTTGAGACGGTGCGACAAAGCAAGAATTGTTCCATATTGATGCAATATCATGGTTGACAGTACTTTGGGGGTTTCTTCGACAAACCTGATTAGGTGGCGGAAGGGGAATTGAAGTGGTATGTGCTCAAACATGGTGCATATCAATCAATAATGCACCAGGATGATCAGGCTACCAGGACAGTTTCGGGCCGTCGGGATTGGTGACATCAATCACCGTGGTGCCCTCCTTGTCCGCCGGATTTCCCAGAATCTCCCTCAGTCGCAGTACTTCCTCCTCCATGGGGTCGGAGCGATCAACAATGATTTCCACCCGGCGGTTTTTGGCACGGTTCGCAGGAGTATCGTTGGGTACCCGTGGCTGAGTATCCGCCAGGCCTTTTACGGCGAGGCGTTGCGGGTCCAGTTCTCCGGTGGCCAGTAATACATTGGCCACCGCCGCTGCCCGGGCAGCAGCGAGGTTCCAGTTGCTGGCAAAGCGGTCGGTGCGGATCGGCACATTGTCTGTGTGCCCTTCAATGGTCAGCTTGCCCGGTATATCAGCAAGTACCTCAGCCATCTCCAGCAGCAACCCCTCGAATTCCCAGGTCAGTTCGGCGGACCCGGAAGGGAATGAGCCTTTCTCTTCAATACGGATAATGATCCGGTGCCGGTCCTGGGCAATGTCCACTTTCCCCTCGCTGACAGCCTGCTCCAGTACAGCCATGATTTTGTCCATCTGTTGCTCACGGGTTTCTTCCAGAGCTGCGTCGATGGCCTGTTCGGTGGGGCTGCGCAGAGTTTCCAGTTCCGGTTGTTCATCGGTGGTGGTCTGCTTCACCTGGTTAACGACGGTGGGCTCCGGCGGTGCCGGTGAGAACTTGTCAAAGATCGGGCTGGTGCCTTTGGGGATCTCCAGAACGGGTACCTCACGCTGTACCCCAAAGGCCTTGGAGAGCTCGCCGGCAATCTGTTTGAATTTCTGGGCATCGATTTCGGAGAACGACAACAGTAACACGAAAAAACACATGAGCAGTGACATCAGGTCCGCGAATGTCACGACCCAGGCCGGGATGCCCGGTTTTTCCTCTTCCGGAAGTTCGTCCATGGGGCTACCCGGGGTTCATTTCGGTGCCGGCCTGTTTTCCCCGTTCTCCCGGAGGAAGATAGCTGGACAGCATCTGTTCGATGATTCGGGGATTGGTGCCTTCCTGAATGGCGACCAGTGCGTCGGTGTAGAGGGATTGCAGCCGGGCTTCTTCGGTCATGCGCAGGGACAGCTTATCGGCAATGGGAGTTGCAATCATGGTGGCGATCATTGCGCCATAGAGGGTTGTCAGCAGGGCCACGGCCATGGCCGGCCCGATCGATTTGGGGTCCTCCATATTGGAGAGCATCTGTACCAGGCCGATCAGGGTGCCGATCATGCCCATGGCGGGTGCAACATCGGCCAGCGCGGTAAAAACCTTGGCACCGGAACGATTGTGCTCCAGTGTCATCAGCCGCTCCTTGTCCAGCAGTTCTTTTATGGTGGCGGCGTTCTGTCCGTCTGTCAGCATCTGTATTCCCTGGGCCAGGAATGGCGAGCTGATTTCCCGGTCCTCAAGGCCCAGCACACCCTCCTTGCGGGCAATCTGGGCGACTTCAATCAACTCATCAATGCTGGCCCGGGTTTCCGGGAGCTTGAATTTGAAGGCCCGCGCCGCCACGCGGAAGGCAGAGAAGAACTGGGCAAAGCTGAATTTGGCAAGTACCACCAGCAAGCTGCCGCCCACCACGATGAGCAGGGAAGCAGGGTTGATAAACACTGCAGGTGAGACACCCAGGATGACCGCCGAAGCAATCAGCACAATGGCGCCCACCAGTCCTATCAGGGTTGCAAAGTCCACAGTACCTCCCAGGGTCTATGCACTGTCTCGTCTGATTAATAACCAGGCGGGACAACAGGCATTGAGCTTATAACCAGTTGGCTTACGGATCAATTCTCACATGAACATATCGTGAGGTACGAAGGCTGTTTTGTTCCGGACCCGGTTCCGATTGTCCCTGCCGTCCTCTGTCCACCGGTAAACCAGTCATCGCGATTCCGCAACAGGTGTTTTAGACTGGCGCTCGCGGGATCGCGATACAGACCGGTCCCTGCCAGGTATAAAGGATCAATAGAATGACAAAAATAAGCGTGCCTTCAGTATTGTTCATGGTGTTTCTGCTGATGGGCTGCTCTGGCGAAGGGCCGGATGCAGCGGGGGAAGGGGCCGGCCCGCTCTGGGTGAAAACGGTGTCTCCCCGGGCGACCGATGACTGGGCCCTCACTCTGTCCGGCGAGGTGCGGGCCCGCTATGAAACGCCACTTTCGTTCCAGGTCAGTGGTCGGATCATTGAGCGCACCGTTGATGCGGGCATGGTGGTCGAGAAAGGGCAGACCCTGTTCCGCCTCGACCCCCGGGATCTCGAGGAAAACCTGCGGGCGGCCAGGGCTGAGCACGCCGCTGCCGAGTCTGCCTTGGCACTGGCCACCTCGGATCTTGAACGTGACCGGAAGCTGCTGCAGGAGAATCACATCAGCCGTCAGGCGTTCGAGCGTCAGCAGTTGGTGGAGCGGGAGGCCCGTACCCGCCTGGATGCGACCCGGTCGAGAGTTGAGCTGGCCCGTAATGCTCTGCAATATGCCAGCCTGAATGCTCCGGCAGGCGGGGTTCTGACAACGGTCACCGGTGAAGCCGGGCAGGTGGTCAACGCCGGGCAGACCATTGCCATGCTGGCCTACCATGATGACCGGGAAGTGGAAGTGTACCTGCCGGAAGGGGTGAAGCCGCCAGAACAGGGCAGCCTGCTGCTTCGGGGGCAGGCGCAGCGTAACATTACCCTGCGGGAGGTGGCGGGCTCCGTGGATCCTCTGAGTCGCACATTACGCACCCGCTATGGGATTGGCGATGACTCCGGCGATTTGTCGCTGGGTAGCATCGTGAAAGTTCGCTTCACTCTGGACCATACGGATTCCAATACTCTGGGCCTGCCTCTGGGCGCTCTTGATGAGCGGTCCGACGGTGCCTTTGTCTGGGTGGTGCAGGATGGCAAGCTGCACCGGGTGTCGGTAAAGGTGCTGGATATGGGACCGGAACGGGCGCGGATCAGCGCGGAGCTGAAGGCGGATGCCCGGGTCGTCGCGATGGGTACCCATTTGTTGCGGGAAGGCATGTCAGTCAGGGAGCTTGATCAGTGAGTTTTCCCAATTTTTCGGCAATTGCGGTCCGGGAGCGTTCAGTTACCCTTTTCTTTCTTATCCTGAGCCTGGTGGGCGGCCTTTACGCGTTCAGCGTCATGGGGCGAGCCGAAGATCCTTCATTCACCGTGCGGGTGATGGTGGTCTCGGTCATCTGGCCTGGCGCCACGCCACAGGAGCTGCAGGATCAGGTGGTGGGCACGCTGGAAAAGGAAATCCAGCAGGTGCCGGATCTGGATAAGGTCGAGACCACCACCCGTCCCGGTCGCAGTGACCTGTTGATACAATTTCACGATTACACACCCGGCAGTGAGCTGCCGGCCCGCTTCGCGGATGTCCGCAAGCGTATGGATGACCAGCGAATAAACATGCCTCCGGGAGTGATCGGCCCGCTGGTTAATGATGATTTTTCCGATGTTTATTTCAGCCTGATCGCCGTGACGGCGCCAGGGCTGCCGATGCGCCAGCTGACCCGTGAAATGGAAGCCATGCGGGACCGGCTGGAACGGGTCGAGGGTGTTGAAAAAGCGCTGGTGCTGGGTGAGCGTCCGGAACGCGTATTCCTGGAGTTTGATAATGCTCAGCTGGTCAACCTGGGTATCTCTGCGGAGGCCATCTTCGATGCGGTGCAGGCCCATAACCGGCTGGCACCCGCCGGTCAGCTGGACAGTGACGGCCCGCGCATTTATTTGCGGATTGATTCCGATGTCTCTGAGCCGGAGCAGCTGGCTTCGGTGCCGGTGCGGGTTGGCGAGCGGCTGATCCGGCTGGGCGACATTGCTGATATCAGACGAGGCTATGAAGACCCGCCCGGTTACCTGGTCCGCGCCGGTGGTGAGGATGCCATGTTGCTGGGCGTAGTGATGGCAGAAGGAGAGAATGGCCTGGATCTGGGTGAGCGGTTGGCTCAGTTTGTGGAAAGCGAGCGCCAGAAGCTGCCTCTGGGCATGGAGCTGACGGTACTGGCGGACCAGTCCGAGGCCATCGCCCAGGCGGTGAACCTGTTCCAGGTTAAGTTCCTGGTAGCTCTGGTCGTGGTGGTGGGGGTCAGCATCCTGGCCATTGGGTTGCGCGCCGGGCTGGTGGTGGGTATCGCCATTCCCGTCACCCTGGCGATCACCTTCATGGTGATGACGGCGATGAATATCAATCTGGACCGGGTAACCCTGGGAGCGCTGATCATTGCGCTCGGGCTGCTGGTGGATGACGCCATCATTGCCATCGAGATGATGATTGTGAAAATGGAGCAGGGCTGGGAGCGGGTGCGCGCTGCCTCCCATGCCTGGAAAGTGACGGCCGCACCCATGCTGTTCGGTACCCTGGTCACCATCTCCGGCTTCGTCCCCATTGGCTTTGCCCAGTCCGGGGTAGGTGAATACGCTGGCAATATTTTCTGGGTGCTGGCCATTGCCCTGACTGTCTCCTGGTTTGTGGCGGTAACGTTCACTCCTTATCTCGGGGTGGCCCTGTTGCCTGACATGAAGGGGCGCGCCGAGCATGGATCCGACCCCTATGCGACTGCGGGCTATCAACGGCTGCGTGCCCTGATCAGCTGGTGTGTCGCCCATCGAAAGCGCGTGGTGCTGTTGACCGTCGGCTTGCTGGCTCTGGGCATTGCCGGGCTGGCCGGGCCGGTGCAGAAGCAGTTCTTCCCTAAATCGGATCGCCCGGAAGTATTGGTCAGCATCTATCATCCCCAGGGCACGGATATCCGCACTACCGACGCCACTGCCCGTAAGGTTGAAGCCTTTCTCAAGGAACAGGAAGGTATCCGCAATATGGCGGCGTATGTGGGTGCTGGCGCGCCCCGTTTCTTTATCTCCGCCAACCCGGAGCAGCCGAATCCGGCGTTTGCCAAGATCGTCGCGGTCGCCAAAAATCCCGAAAGCCGCGACAGGGTGATTGCGGATCTGCGGCGGGAGATCGACCAGGGTGCCTTCCCGGAAGCGCGGATCCGCGTCTGGCGGCTGCTCTATGGGCCGCCGGTGATCTGGCCACTGTCCTTCCGTGTGCTGGGTGAAGACAGGGATGAGTTGCGACGCATTGGCGATCGGGTACGCGCGGTCATGGCCGGGAATGACCATGTACGGGATGCCCATCTGGAATGGTCTGAGCGGGTGCCCGCGATCCGCCTCGATATGGATACGGAGCGGCTCAGTCGCATCGGTCTGACTCCGGCCGACGTCTCCGGGCAGCTCCAGTTTCAGTTTGATGGTGTGCAGGTGACGCGGCTGCGTCAGGGCATCCGTTCGGTGGAATTGCTGGCCCGTTCCCGACAGACGGCAGAGTCACTGGAGATGCAGGTGCTGGAAGTCCGCACCCGTGATGGCAAGAAGGTGCCTGTGTCCCACCTGGGTGAAATGGAGGTGGTCTGGGAGGAGCCGGTACTCAAGCGCTATAACCGGGAGCCGTTTTTGGCGGTGAACGCGGATATTTCCGGTGCCCAACCCAATACGGTGACGGCAGAACTGTGGTCAGCCCTGGCAGAAATCCGGGCCGGCTTGCCGGATGGCTACCGCATCGATATGGGCGGCTCCATGGAAGAGTCCAGTAAGGCGGATGCCTCTATCCAGAAGCTCCAGCCATTGATGGTGGCGCTGATGCTGATCTTTATTATGCTGCAAATGCGCTCATTTGGTGGCACCTTCATGGTGGTGGCGACAGCTCCGCTGGGGGTAATCGGTGCCACACTGGCCTTGTTGCTGTTCGGGCAGCCGTTCGGTTTTGTGGCCTTGCTGGGCCTGATCGGTCTGGCGGGAATCCTGATGCGCAATACGCTGATACTCACCCAGCAGGTATCCGATAATTTTGAGGCGGGACTCGAGGCCCGGGAGGCGGTGATCGAGGCGGCCGTGCAGCGGGCACGGCCGGTATTACTCACGGCTTTGGCCGCAGTGATGGCGTTTATACCGCTCACGCTGGACAGCTTCTGGGGGCCGTTGGCCTATGTGCTGATCGGTGGGGTGGCTGTCGGTACGCTGATTACTCTGTTGTTCGTTCCGGCGCTCTATGCGCTCTGGTTCCGCATCCGGGTATAAGGCTGGAATTGTTCCGGTGGCAGTGGAAGAGAGCTGCCACCGGCCGGCGCAGACTCAGCTTTCCTGCAGAGCCTGCACCACCGCTTTGGCGGCACCCTCGGAAGAGGCCGGGTTCTGGCCAGTAACCAGTTTGCCGTCCACCACAATATGGGGTGCCCAGTCATCGCCGCGGCTGTAGTCCGCTGCATTTTCCTTCAGCATGTCCTCCACTCTGAATGGCACGACGTCGAGCAGACCCACAGCTTCTTCTTCGCTGTTGCTGAAGCCTGTGACCGTACGACCACCCACCAGATTCTGGCCGGGTTTTATTTCCACATGGCGGAACACCGCCGGTGCGTGGCAGACTGCGCCAATCACCTTGTCCTGCTGATAGGCGGATTTCAGCAGTTCGATGCTTTTCGGGTTATCCACCAGGTCCCACAGTGGCCCGTGGCCGCCGGGATAGAAGACGGCATCAAAACGGGTGATGTCCACATCGTCAAGTTTGCGGGTGCTGGCCAGGGCTTCTTTGGCGTGGGCATCCTCGCTGAACCGGCGGGTGGACTCCGTCAGGGCATCTTCTGCCTCGCTGTTCGGATCCACGGGCGGCTGGCCGCCTTTGGGCGTGGCCAGAGTAATGTGGGCACCCGCGTCCCTGAATACGTAGTAGGGAGCGGTAAACTCCTCCAGCCAGAAGCCGGTCTTGTGGCCGGTGTCGCCCATCTGGTCGTGAGATGTCAGAACCATCAGAATGTTCATGCAATGATCTCCGTGCTTTCAGATACATGTGACGTGCTTGCCTTGTCTATGGAGACGAGCCGGTGCAGGATCAACCCCATCGGTACGCACCCAGTACGAAACCGGAGGCCTCATGGATGACGGGTCGCTGGCTATCAGGATAGAATCCGGGGTTTCCGCGGTGAAAGACCGCAGCAGTGTTGACTCAGGAGTACACGTCTATGTCGATCTGGACCCATAAACCGGATCTTGAAGAAATGATGCAGAACAGCCGCAACACGGCGGTTGAACATCTGGGAATCGAGTACCTGGAAGTCGGGGACGATTTTGTCCGGGGGCGGATGCCGGTGGATAAACGCACCGTGCAGCCTTTTGGCATCCTGCATGGCGGTGCCTCGGTACTGCTGGCGGAAACCCTGGGCAGCATGGCGGCCAATTGTTGTCTGCGTGATGCCGGCAAGGTGGCGGTCGGGCTGGACATCAATGCCAACCACATCCGCCCGGTCAGCAAGGGCTGGGTGTATGGTACCGCCCGGGCGATTCACATAGGAGGCACGACCCAGGTATGGGAAATTGTGCTGGAGAACGAGCAAGGCAAGACCACCTGCATCTCACGGCTGACCATGGCGGTGACCCGGCGTCCGGGCTGATTCATTTGCCCGGTCGCCTCTCTCCTGACCTGCCCAACCCCACGTTTGTGCAGGAAGGCAGAAGTTGCGGCGGGTTGCTCGTTGCTCAGAATGCCTGTAAGCCGCGGAGCAGGGCAGCGGTCCCGGCAATGGCTGCAATCGTCAGAATAATCGGGCGCAGCCATTCGAAGGGCATGCGATTGACGAAAAGTGCCGAGAGAAGAAAGCCGGCGATTACTCCGGGCAAGGTGGTAATAAACAGCTGGAGTTCCTTCTGACCCAGATAACCGGAGGCCAGCAGTGCTGCCAGGCTGAGAAAGCTGGCGAGCAGGAAAAAGGCGGACATATTGGCCCGCACCAGAGGGCCCTTCTGGTTCTGGTAGATCAGCGCAATGGGCGGCCCGCCAACGGCGGTAATGGTGCCCATATAGGTGGAAGCGGCTCCGGCGAGAATGCTGTTGCGGGCATTCAACTCTGGCCTGAGCCCCGCCACGCTGAGGACCACGCCGGTTAGTATCAGGGCACCGAAGATCAGCTCAAAACCCTGGGGAGTGAGAACGGTAAGCGTGATTCCCGCCATAACGGCACCGCTTACGCCACCACCAATGGCAAAACGCACCTGGCGTACCTCCAGTGCGGCGTGGTTGCGTATCAGCATCAGTACTGTCAGTACCGTTGCGTTCAGGACCAATGGGGCCGGCAGCAGCGTCGGACTGATCAGGAACAGTAAGGGGGCTGAGAGAGTGCCAATGCCGTAGCCGGCCACACCCTGCAGGCAGGCTCCGGCCAGCAATGCCAGATTGGCGAGCAATAACTGCAACAGGGTGAGGTCGGACAATTACTCGAATTCCGGCAGGTCGGGGTTCACCGTTTCCTTGCCCGCCTCGGTCCAGGCATCAAAGCCACCCTCGATGGACTGCACGTTGCGATAACCCATTTCCTTCAACACCCGCGCGCTGAGTGCCGCCCGCCCGGATGTCTTGCAGTAGAGCACGATCTTCATGTCCCGGTTTTCCAGAGACGGATCGTTGGTGAACTTGAATTCCAGCATGCCCCGGGAAATATTGACGGCGCCGGGAATATGGCTGGCCCGGTATTCGTCCGGATCGCGCACATCGAGCAACAGGTCTGCCTGTCGGATGGCTTCATCGGCCTTGTCCAGGGAGACTTCCTGAATCTGCTGCTTGGCTTCTGCGACCAGGTCGTGAGCTGTTTTCATGGTAACTCCGTTATAAGCTTATGGTTGAACAGACAGATTAATGGATCAGCCGGGTGTTCGTCATCCGTAATCACCCTTCTGATCCCCTGAAGACCATCGAGTCCCCGGTTGGCCGGGTTGATGGCCGCTGCGTCATTGCACCGTCTGAGCCAGAGTGGATTTCCTGCCCCCCCCGGCTTGGCCCGGCCCCTGGGTATCGCTATGATAGGCACCCTATTGCCTTTGGGTAACGACAACAACAGGAAACCCTTGCTTATTATGTTCAATCGCAAGATGCTGACGGCTGTGTGCACGGTGCCATGGAGCTGAAGCAGGACCTCTGCGAGTCCTGCGGCCTGCTTTCGTTCCCGGGTGGCAACACCGCCGATCAGATGGATGGCTGGTTCCGTAAGGAAATCATCAGTTGATGCTGCAAACCCTCCTGTCACTGGACAACGTCAGCAAAGCCTTCGATGGCAAGCCGGTGCTTGCCGCGCTGGATCTGGATATCTGCGACGGCGAGTTCCTGACGCTGCTGGGCCCGTCCGGATGTGGTAAAACCACCCTGCTGCGGATAATGGCAGGTTTTGAGCAGCCGGATACCGGTTCCCTTACCCTTGCCGGTGAAGACCTCACCCGTCTTCCTCCGGAACGCAGGCCCCTGAACACCGTATTCCAGAATTACGCGCTTTTCCCCCACATGTCGGTCTACGACAATGTGGCCTACGGCCTGAAAATGGAAAAGCGCCCCCGGGAGGAAATTCACAAACGGGTCATGGAAGTTCTGGAGATGGTGCAGCTACAGAATTTCGCCCGGCGCAAGCCCCATCAGCTGTCCGGTGGGCAGCAGCAGCGGGTGGCGATTGCCCGGGCGGTGGTCAAGCGCCCCCGTCTGCTGTTGCTGGATGAACCCCTGTCCGCACTGGACTACAAGCTGCGCCGCACCATGCAGGGGGAGCTCAAGCGTCTGCAGCGGGAACTGGGTATCACCTTCGTGTTTGTTACCCACGACCAGGAAGAAGCCCTGTCCATGTCGGATCGGGTGGTGGTGCTGCGTGATGGCGAAATCCAGCAGCTGGGCACCCCCCGTGAAGTGTACGAGCGCCCTGCCAACCTGTTTACCGCCCGGTTTGTGGGGGAGACTAACTTCTTCCCCGGCCGGATCACATCGGTAGAGGCGGCTCGGCTCCGGGTTGACGTAATGGGGCTGGAGCGCACTTTGCAGTTACCTCGTTTTGAAGTCTCCGAGGGGGAGTCTGTAAACGTGTTGCTGCGTCCGGAGGATATCCGTGTACTGGGGCCGGATGACCCGCAGGGCTTGCCGGGCAAGGTGATAGAACGCAATTACAAAGGCAGTACCCTGGACTCAGTGATTGAGCTGGCTGACGGCACCCAGGTGCTGGCCAGCGAGTTTTTCGACGAAGACGACCCGGCGTTCGACTATAACCTTGGCGAACCGGTGCGGGTCAGCTGGGTGGATGGCTGGGAATGGCTGCTGCCCGAAGAGTCGGTGGCCGCCGCCCCGGGAGATGTGGATGAGGATGGCTAGCGGGTTGCAGCAACCCTTCCGCAACGCGGTGCTGATTCTGGTCTGGAGCTGGCTGCTGTTGCTGGTACTGGTGCCCAACCTGCTGGTGATTGCAGCCAGTGTCATGACCCGGGATGCGGGCAGTTTCCTGTCCTTGCCGCTGACCCTCGATGCCTACCGTCAGCTGCTCAATCCCCTCTATCTTGAGGTGTTTCTGCAATCCCTCTACATGGCGGTGATGACCACCCTGGTCTGTTTGCTGATCGGTTATCCGTTTGCCTGGTCGCTGTCACTGATGGGACCCCGCGCCCGGATATTGCTCATTTTTCTGTTGATAGTCCCGTTCTGGACCAATTCACTGGTCCGCACCTACGCCCTCAAGCTGATTCTGGCCACCAATGGTCTGCTCAATCAGGGGTTGATGAACCTGGGGCTTATCAACGAGCCGCTGCGGCTTTTGTATACCGAAGGCGCGGTCATCATCGGACTGGTGTACCTGTTGCTGCCGTTCATGATCCTGCCACTGTATTCCGTGTTCGAAGACCTGCGCAAGGAGCTGCTGATGGCATCCCACGATCTGGGTGCCGGGCCGCTGGCGACCTTTGTTCATGTGATCATTCCATTGACCTTGCCCGGCATACTGGCGGGTGTGATGCTGGTGTTGCTGCCGGCCATGGGATTGTTCTTTGTGCCGGATATACTGGGTGGCTCCCGCAATCTGCTGGTGGGTAACGTCATCAAGAACCAGTTCCTGGATGCCCGCAACTGGCCGTTTGGTGCGGCCGCGAGCATTTTTCTGACCCTGGCCATGGCGTTCCTGATGTTTGCCCACCGCCTGAGCAAACGCCGAATCGGCGAGGAGGGGGCATGAACCGCTGGCTGTCCCGTAGTTACCTGACCCTGGTGTATCTGCTGCTGTATGTGCCGATCCTGGTGCTGGTGGTGTTTTCCTTTAACGATGCCCGCACCGGTTACGAGTGGGGCGGGCTGAGTTTACGCTGGTACCACGCCCTGTTTGGTAACCGTGCGATGGTGCAGGCCATGTGGAACTCCCTCTGGTTAGCCCTGTCAGCGGCCACGGTATCCACGCTGATCGGTGTGCTCACTGCCCTTGCCCTGCACCGTTACCGGTTCAGGGGTAAGCAACTCCTCAACAGCATGCTGTTTATCGTGATGATGTCACCGGAGATTGTTCTGGCGATTTCACTGCTGGCACTGTTTCTGCTTGTGGGTATCCAGTTGGGGTATTTCTCCCTGCTGCTGGCCCATGTGACCTTTTGTCTGCCTTTTGTGGTGATTACTGTTATGGCGCGTCTGAGCGGATTTGACGAACGGTTACCGGAAGCGGCGCGCGATCTGGGGGCCAGTGACTTCACCATGACCAGAACCGTGCTGATTCCCGCCATCATGCCGGCCCTGCTGGCGGGCTGGTTGCTGGGGTTTACACTGTCACTGGACGATGTGGTGGTCAGCACCTTTGTCGGCGGGCCCGGTTACGAAATACTGCCGCTGCGGATCTATTCCATGGTGCGCGTGGGTCTCAAGCCGGAGGTCAACGCCCTGGGCACTCTGTTACTGGTGTTCTCTCTGTTCATGCTGATGTTGTCCCAATGGATACTGATAAGGAGCAAACGATGAAAAAACTCGCGCTGGCCGGCCTGTTGGCCGTGGGCCTGACGGCCTGCAGTTCCGAAGAGCCGCAGGTGCTCAACCTGTATAACTGGTCCGAATACATGCCCCAGCAAGTGCTGGAACGTTTTACCGACGAAACCGGCATCCGGGTGGTGTATACCACCTATGACAGTAACGAGGCCATGTATGCCCGCCTCAAGCTGCTCGACGACAGTGCTGCTTATGATCTTGCAGTACCATCGACGTATTACGTCAGCAAGATGCGCCAGGAAGACCTGCTGATGCCCATCGACCGCAGCAAGATCGAGGGTTTTGACAAGCTCGATCCGGAGCTGGTGAACCTGGGAATCGATCCGGAGAACCAATACAGCATCCCCTATCTGTGGGGCACCACCGGTCTGGCCGTGGATACCGCTGACGTGGGCGGTGAAGTTACCGCCTGGGAGGATCTCTGGGACAAGCGATTTGCAGGCCGGGTGATGCTCACCAACGATATGCGCGAAGTATTTCACATGGGCCTGCGGGTGCTCGGCTACTCCGGTAACAGCACCGATCCCGACGAAATCAGGCAGGCCTACGAGAAGCTCTCAGAGCTGATGCCGTCCGTGCGCACTTTCAATTCCGATGCCCCGCGGATGCCCTATCTGGAAGGGGAAACTGATGTGGGCATGATCTGGAACGGAGAGGCGGTGATGGCCCGGGAGGTCATGCCGAAGCTGCAGTATGTCTACCCGGATGAAGGTGTCATTGCCTGGATGGACAGCTTCGTGATTCCGAAAAATGCGGAGAATCCCGAGGCTGCCCATAAATTTATCAACTTTGTGCTGCAGCCGGAGATTTCTGCCCTGATCAGCGAGGATATCGGATACGCAACACCGAACCTGGCGGCCCGGGATCTGCTGGATAAATCGGTCTCCAACAACCGGGCCAGTTACCCGAACGCCACGGACATGATCAATGCCGAATTCCAGCAAGACATCGGTGATGATGCCCTGCAGGTATACGCCAAATACTGGGAAAAGCTGAAGTCGGGTCAGTAAGCGGAACCCGGAAGAAGCGGCAGGGCATCCGGGGCATGCCCTGCCGGCATTCAACGGTGAATCAGACGACCAGTACCGGACACCTGGCGTGGGATGCCACCCGGTGAGACACGCTGCCCAGGAACATGCCATCCTTGTCGCTGTTGGTGCCTTTGGCGCCAACGACAATCAGGTCGGCGTCCTTATCCTGGGCAAACCTGGTGATCACTTTGGAAGGTCGGCCGGCTTTCACGAAGCCACGCACCCTGGTTGCACCCTGCTCGCTGGCACGCTCCTTGGCATGATTGACCACTTCTTTTGCGTATCCGGACAGGGCCTTGTCCGGAATATCCATATCGTCGGGGCGGCCGATCGAGAGTGATGCCTCGAACAGGCTGTGATGCTTGTAAACACAGAGAATGAAAATCTCCGCTTCGGGCATCAGTTTCTGAAGCGCTATGGCCTTGTCCAGAGCTTTGAGTGACGTCTTGGAGCCATCTACAGCCACCAGAATTCTTTTGAACATGGTCTTTCTCCTCAGTTGCCAGCGGCCAGAATCATTCTGGATATGCCAGGTCCCGCAGGAACAGGGCAATATCCGGGAATGCGATGATCAGGCCCGCTGCGGTCACCAGCATGATGATGAACGGGGGTGTTCCGCGGATGACCTCCAGGTAGGGCCGTTTGAAGATGGCGATGGCGGTAAAAATGTCGCAGCCGAAAGGCGGTGTGGCGGAGCCGATGGCCACCTGCAGGGTGATCAGTACACCCACCAGTACCGGGTCCAGGCCGGTAGACTGAATCGCCGGAGCGAAGATGGGCGTCAGTACCAGAATCACCACAATCGGATCCACGAACATACAGGCGACGAAGAATGCCACACATATCGCGATCAACACGCCCACCGGGCCAGCCTCGTTAACCCCGACTGACTCCAGGATGCTCTGGGGAATCTGTGCAAAGGAAATGATCCAGGAGAACCCGTTACCCACGGCCACCAGAATGAATACCACCGCGGTAATCAGACCGGTGGATTTGGCTATTTGGATGATATCCGCCATGGCGAGGGAGCGGAAAATCACGAATTCCAGCAGGAACGCATAAAGCACACAGACTGCCGCTGCTTCGGTGGGGCTGAAGATGCCGCCGTAGATGCCGCCCACGATGATGACCGGGAACATCAGTGGCCAGAGGGCCTGCTGAACGGACTTGCCACGCTCTGCCCAGCTGGCTTTCTCCTCCGTTGGCACATTGTTCTTGTAGGCGTAGAGCAGACAGTACAGCGAGAACATGAACAGAATCAGGATGC
This sequence comes from Marinobacter sp., assembly GCA_014359475.1. Lineage (GTDB taxonomy): Bacteria > Pseudomonadota > Gammaproteobacteria > Pseudomonadales > Oleiphilaceae > Marinobacter. The sequence continues at coordinate 24,742 of JACIZI010000007.1, forward strand.
CCGGCCCTATGCCTGCGATGAACAGTTCGGCAATGGATGTTTCCGAGATGACCCCGTAAATGATCATGCCGATACTGGGGGGGATCAGGAATGCAATGTCACTGGCGTTAATGATCAGCGCCAGGGTGAACGGGTCGGAATAGCCGGCTTTGAGCATCTTGGGCCGGAGTGGAGAGCCGACGGCCACAACGGTGGCCTGGGTGGAGCCGGAAACCGCCCCGAACAGCGTACACGAGGTGGCCGTGCTGATCGCCAGGCCACCCTTGATATGACCGATGAACGACATGACCATGTTGATCAGACGATCAGCGGATTGCCCCCGGGTCATGATGTCGGCCGCGAGAATAAACATGGGGACCGCAATCAGCGATGCGGGGCGGATACCCCCCATCATCTGCTGGATAAATGTCTGCATTTGCCCGAAGCCGTCGAACATCATTACAAAGCCGACGATGGCGGCAGTGGCCAGGGGGATCATCATCGGAAAGCCGAGCAGCAGCAGTCCGATCATGATAATCATCAATATGGTTGCCATGGGTGAGTCCTTCCTTACTGTTTGTCGGCGGAGCGCTCAGACTTCCGATTCACTGTCCGCGTAACCGTCCATGACCCCGGTAGAGAGGTAGACATCGCGACTGGTGAGGTTCTTGATGACGGTCAGAAAATACTGGATGCCTGTAATGGCAAAGCCCACCGGGGCCCAGATGTAGATCCACCAGATTTCAAAGCCCAGAGCAGGCAGAATACGCCCCCGGCTCTGCAGCGTCTCGATATAACCGTAAGAGTGGTAGCAGAGGAAAAACATCACCGCGGAGGTAAACAGGGCGATGATGATCATCAGCACCTTACGGCCCTTGGCGGGAATGGCATCGTAGACTGCGGACATGCGGATATGCCGCCCGTGCCGTGCGGCATAACCAATCCCCGCAAAGGTGATCAGGATAATCAATATCCGGTTGATTTCGCCGGTAAAAAACAGGCCTTCACCGAATGCGTAGCGGGCAATCACGTTAGTGCATGTGTTGACGGCCATCAGGATAACCCCGGCGGCCAGCAGAAAGGCTTCAAATTTGGCGATGAATTCGTCAATGGTTCCCAGAAATCCGGGCAGGCCCGACGCATAATGGCCGGTTTCGTCTTCAACTTTCGGGGTATTCTCGGACATGGGCGGGCACTCCAGAAGAATACGTTGCCCCGCCACGGACTCAGACCGGGCAGGGCGGGTTATTACAACAACCACCGGTGCATATGAGCCCCGGCAGCCTCTGGTCCGTCAGGATTTCAGTCGCTCTGAACTTCCTTCAGGTCTTCCTTGAACTGCTCCAGCAGTTTCTTGCCGCTCTTGCCAGTCATTTTGATAAACTTCTTCTCGACTTGTGGCGCGCGGGCCTTGAAGGCTTCAATCTGTTCCTCGTTCAGTCGGGTGACAGTCACCTTGTCGCTGGCTTCCTTGATTTTTTCGAGGGAACGTTCAGCCAGGCCATCGATGTGTACGATGATTTTTTCGAAGGCATAGTCCGCTGCGTCCTGAACCAGCTTTTTGTCTTCATCGGAAAGGCCTTTATAGAAGTTCTGGTTTGCCATCATGGCGGTGGTGAACCAGCCGTGCTTGGTAAATGTCAGGTGCGGGGACACTTCATACAGGCCGCCGGATTCGATCCAGAAAATCGGGTTTTCCTGGCCCTGAATCATGTTGGTCTGCAGTGCACCGTATACTTCGCCCCAGGGCAGCGGGGTCGGGGTCGCGCCAAAGGCATCGTAGGTTTCAGACAGCAGAGGGTTCGTCATAACCCGGATTTTTTTGTTGTTGAAGTCCTTGGGGCTGGTTATCGGTTCGTTGGCGGTTACCACCATTTCCCCTTCCGGGTACATTTTCAGCAGCTCCAGGCCTTTTTCCGAGTAAAGCTTCGGAAAGTCCTCGTTGATTGCCTCACTTTCCCGGAAGAACTCAATAACGGTATCCATGTCGGTGGGCAGCAGATAGGGGATGAAGAATATCTGCGCCTCGGGTATCAGGGAACCGGTAAAGCCGGGGGACTGATTGACGAAATTGAGAATGCCGGCCTGGGTCTGCTCCATGATGTCATCGGACTCGCCCAGCTCACCGAAGCGGTATACCTGCAGGGTGTGATCGGAATGGTCCTCGATGTATTCCTTGAACTTGTAGGCAAAAACATCCTGAACATCGCCCTCGTACTCCTCATGGGCGTAGCGCCAGTTGGCTGCATTTACCGCGTTGGCCGCCGTCAGTGCTGCAAAAGTCAGCGCGGAAAGACCGGCCAGTTTCTTTAATTTGTTCATCGTTTACACCTCGTTGTTTCCGGAGATTTTTTTCGGTTATTTATTGTTACATTCATTAAGACTGGCAAAACAAGGCACTTTTCGCAAGAAAATGACAGAATAGTCTGCTTCAAGAGTCGCCTTTAGTACCGGGAATTCTCCGACATGCCCCATAACCTTGATGTCCGGCCGGGCTTTCACGCCCTGCATGCCAATCACCTGGAGGACCTGCGCCATGCGGTGGTCTGGATCAGTCGCCAGACCCCGTTACCGCCCCTGGAGCGGGAAACCTTCCTGGTCCAGAGTAACGGTATTGCCCAGTGGCTGAAGCTGGCGCTGGCAGAAGACCCGCAAACCGGCGAGGGCGCAGGCGGTGGCCTGGGGATCGCTGCCGGCATGGATTTCCTGTTTCCATCACGGTTTATCTGGCAGGCTTACCGTGCTGTGCTGCCCCCGGGAGAAGTGCCGGAGCAGTCACCATTCGACAAGCCCCGTCTGGTCTGGCGGCTCTACCGGTTGTTGCCGGCATTGCTGGATCAGCCCGTGTTTGCACCGCTACGCCGTTTTATGGATGGGGCGGAAACCGAGGTGCGGCGGTATCAGCTTGCCGGGCAGATTGCCGATCTGTTCGACCAGTACCAGGTGTTCCGCGCGGACTGGCTGGCGGACTGGGAGCGGGGCCGTGACCAGTTGCAACTGGTCCGGGGCGAAATCCGTGAACTGGGCGAAGAGTTGCGCTGGCAGCCGGAGCTGTGGCGGCAACTGGTGGCAGACTCTGGTGACTTGTCTGCTACCAGCCGGGCCCGTATCCATACCCGTTTCCTGGAACGAGGGCAGACCCTCACCGCCGCAGACCGGCCGGCCCATCTGCCCCGGCGTATTGTGGTGTTTGGTGTGTCCTCGCTGCCGCGCCAGGCCCTGGAAGCCCTGTCGGTGCTCAGCCGCCTGACTCAGGTGGTGCTTTGTGTGCATAACCCCTGCGAATTTTACTGGGCGGATATTGTCAGTGACCGGGATCTGCTCACCGCCAGCCGCAAACGGGGCCGCAGCCATCCGGAGCTGGCGACGGCTGCCACCGAGGAGGAACTGCACCAGCACGCCCATCCTTTGCTGGCGGCCTGGGGCAAGCAGGGTCGGGACTATATCCGTCTGCTGGACGAGTTTGATGACCCGGAACAGTACCGGGATCAGTTCCAGGCGCCCGGCGGGCGCATTGATATCTTCAACCCCCACGAAGGACCGGACGAAACCGGCCCTCAGCTGCTGCAGCAGCTGCAGAATGACATATTGCAGCTGACCAGCCAGCAGGAAATGCGGGACCAGCAACGCCTTGTTGATCCGCTTCAGGACCGTTCGGTGGTTTTCCATGAAGCTCACAGCCCGCAACGGGAGGTGGAAATCCTCCACGATCAGCTGCTGGCGGCATTCAGCAGTGATCCCACCCTGCGCCCCCGGGACATCATCGTGATGATGCCGGACGTGGACACCTACGCGCCCCATATCCAGGCGGTGTTCGGGCGATTCAGTCATGAGGATGACCGCCACATTCCCTTTACCATCTCGGACCAGGGACAACGGCACCGGCAGCCGGCCCTGATTGCCATTGACCATCTGCTGGCCTTGCCGGAGAGTCGCTTTGCGGCCAGCGAGGTAATCAGTCTGCTGGAAGTACCGGCGGTGCGCTCCCGGTTTGGCATTGCCGAGGGGGATTTACCGCTGGTGCGCCAGTGGGTGGAAGGGGCTAATATCCGCTGGGGGCTGAATGCTGAGCAGCGGGCGGAGCTGGGGCTGCCCGCCAACCTTCAGCGCAATACCTGGCAGGCTGGCTTACGGCGCATGCTGCTGGGTTACGGTACCGGTGCCGGCGAAGCCTGGCAGGCGATCGAGCCCTACGATGAAATTGCCGGCCTGCAGGCGGCCCTGGCGGGCAATCTTGGCCGGTTCGTGAACCGGCTGGAGGCGTTCAGAGCCCGTTTGCTGGGCCATCACACACCGGACGAATGGCTGGCCCTGGTGCATGAGCTGGTGGACACCTTCCTGGGCGAACCGGAAGAGGACGACTTGCTGCTGATAAACCGCTTCCGCCGCCAGGCGGAGCAGTGGCGTTCCGATTGCGAGGCCGGTGGCCTGCAATCCGAGGGCCTGCCCCTGACCATCGTCCGGGAACGACTGATGGAAGGCCTTGAAGAAGGCGGGCTGAACCAGCGTTTTCTCGCCGGCAAGGTCAATTTCGCCACCCTGATGCCGATGCGGGCGATTCCCTTCCGACGGGTCTGCCTGCTGGGCATGAACGACGGCGATTATCCCCGCTCACGGCCGCCGGTGGATTTCGACCTGATGGCACTGGACTACCGCCCCGGTGACCGGTCCCGCAGGGAGGATGACCGTTACCTGTTCCTGGAAGCCCTGTTATCGGCGCGCCAGCAGCTTTATATCAGCTGGGTAGGCCGTAGCATCCGTGACGACAGCGAACGGCCTGCCTCGGTGCTGGTGAGTCAGTTGCGGGATCATCTGGACGCTGTCTGGTCCTTGCCTTTGGCGACGGACACGCGTGTTTCCGGCGCATTGACCACCCGTCATCCCCTCCAGCCATTCAGCCGTGATTACTTCCCGGACCGGGGCGGGGATTCTGCCATCGCCGGTGTGCTGGCTACCGGCGAGCTGTTTTCCTATGACCGGGAATGGCTGGCGGCCCACGGCGAGGTGAAAGCGCAGGATAACGACGAACCGCTGCCCTATATCCCACCGGAGGAGCCCCTGTCCCTGGCCGAGCTGGGCCAGTTCCTGAAAAAGCCGGTGGAAACCTTCTTCCGGGGTCGCCTGCAGGTGTGGTTTGGCGAGCTGGAGGCGCTGGACAACGACACGGAAAACTTTGGCCTCTCGCCCCTGGACCACTGGCGCCTGGAAAAAGAGCTGATTGAACAGTCCGTATTGACCGCGGAGTCGGAAACCGACCTGCTGGAGAAAACCGGGCAACGGCTGGATATCATGGCCCGCCGCGGAGATCTGGGGATGGGCATGACCGAGCCTCACCTGCGCGAGCATCTGTCCGGGCGACTGCCGGACCTGTTCGGCCGCTACCGACAGGCGCTGGCGGACTGGCCGGAATGTCTGGCGCGGGCACTGGATATCCGTCACGAGTACCAGGGTATCGTCTTGACGGATCGCATTAGGGGTCTGCGCCAGAGCCGGAGTGGCCAGTTGTGCCGTCTGGTAGTGTCGCGGCGCAGCATTCTGGGCAGCGGAAATGGCAAGTCCCGCCCACTGAAACACGCCAGCCTGCTGGATGACTGGCTGGTCCACCTGGTGGGTAACGCCCTGGCAGAACCTTTTGAGACCCTGATTCTGGGCAAGGAAGAAAACCGCAGTGTGCGCCTGCCTCCCATGGATGCCGCTGAAGCCCTGCCGCTTCTGGAAACCCTGCTCTACTGGTGGCAGGTCAACCGGACCCGCCCTCTGCCGGTGGAGGCCAACAGCGCTTACGAATGGCTGCGCGGGCTTCACCCGGTGCGGGGTGAGGGCAACCTTGATGCAGCGGAGCAGAAAGCGGAAAGGGCCTACGACCAGACTCTGGGCACCGACAACGGCTACCTTCGTTCAGCTTACCCGGATTTTCCGGCGCTAATGGCGAGCGGTGAGTTTGAGGCACTGGTTCAGCAACTTTATGAGCCCCTGTGGTGGCAGGAGCAGGCAGGGCGCAACGGAGAGAAGAAATCATGAGCGACACCGTCACCAGTCTCGACCCGTTAACCCTGCCACTGCAGGGCAGTCAGCTGATCGAAGCCAGCGCAGGTACCGGCAAGACCTTCACCATTGCCCTGCTGTATGTGCGACTGGTGCTGGGGCATGGTCAGTCCCATCCGGACCTGTCGGAAGGGCTGATGCCACCCAACCTGCTGGTGGTGACCTTTACCGAGGCCGCCACCAAGGAGTTGCGGGACCGGATCCGCTCGCGGCTCACTGAAGCGGCGGATCTGTTCGCGGAGGATCCCGCCGAAGCCGATGCCAGTGAGTCGGTCCGAGACCCCTTGTTGCGCCTGCGGAACGAATATTCGACCGACCAGTGGCCCGGCTGCCGTCGCCAGTTACAGCTCGCCGCTGAATGGATGGACGAGGCGGCGGTTTCCACCATCCATGGCTGGTGTAACCGTATGCTGGGGGAGCATGCCTTTGACAGTGGCAGCCTGTTCCGGCTGACCCTGGAAACCGACCAGACCGAGCTGCTGGACGAGGTGGTGCGGGACTACTGGCGCACCTTTTTCTATCCCCTGATGCCGGATCTGATGGCGGAAGTGCTGGATCACTGGTCCGACCCGCAGATCCTGCGTAAACAGGTTCGCTTCCTGCTGGCCCACAACGAGCGGCTGCCGGAGGTCACTGACAAACCGGCACAGGCTGCCCGGCGGGCAGTGGCCGCGCGCACCGCGAAGCTGGCGGAGCTGAAAGCCCCCTGGGCGAGCTGGTGTGACGAGCTGGAAAAGCTCCTGACCGAGGCTGGCCAACAGACTCCCAAGCCTATCCATGGTGCTTCCCGCAACACCATGCACAAGTGTCTGGACTGGCTGCGTGCCTGGGCGGAATCGGACGAGCCCGAGCCGGACAAGTTTTCAGGCAGCACCCGCAGTAAGGGCTACGATAATCTGACCCCGGAGGGCTTTGCGGCGGTCTGGAAAGGGGATAGCCCGCCCCTGCATCCCGCCATGGAGGCGTTGCAGTCGCTGGAGGCGGAATTACAGGATATGCCGTCCGCCCGGTCCGACATACTGGTTCACGCCGCCGGCTGGATCAGCGAACGGCTGGAACAGGAAAAACAGCACCGGGCAGAGATGGGTTTCGATGATCTGCTGGTGCGCCTGGACGAGGCGCTGGCCGGAGAGCAGGGGGATCATCTGGCGGCCACCATCCGCCGTCAGTTCCCCGTGGCCATGATCGACGAGTTCCAGGATACGGACCCGGTGCAGTACCGCATCTTCGACAGGGTCTACCGGGTGGCCAGCAACGACGAGGCCACCGGCCTGCTGATGATCGGCGATCCCAAACAGGCCATCTATGCTTTCCGGGGCGCGGATATCTACACCTATCTGGCTGCCCGCCGTGCTGTGGCATCCCGCACTCACACCCTGGGCACCAACTTCCGTTCGGCGGAGGCCATGGTGTCGGCGGTGAACCGGGTGTTCAGTCACAGCGATCAGGCCCTTGCAGAGGGGGCCTTCCTGTTCCGGACGGATCAGGGCAATCCGCTGCCCTTTCACCGGGTGGGGGCGAAGGGCACCGCACAACAATGGTGCCGCGACGGACAGGCTCAGCCCAGCCTCACCTTCTGGACCCTGAGCGATGAAAAACCGGTGCCCAGACAGGCCAGCCGGGAGGCCATGGCAGAGTCCTGCGCCAGCGAGATTGTGGCGCTGCTCAATGCTGGCAGGGAACGGCAGGCGGGATTTGCGGCACCGGGTGCAACGCCGGCGCAAACCGATCCGGTGCGACCGGGCGATATTGCCGTGCTGGTCAACAAACGCACCGAGGCCGACCAAATTCGCCGGGCCCTGGGCCGTCGCGGGGTGCGCAGTGTTTATCTGTCAGAGAGCAACTCGGTGCTGCAGTCCCCGGTGGCCATGGAAGTGCTCTACTGGCTGCGGGCCTGTGCCGAGCCCGGTCAGTTGTCGCTGATTCGCACCGCCCTGGCCACCCCGGGGCTGGGGCTCGGATTCCGGCAACTGGACGAACTGCTCAACGATGAGAATGAACTGGACCGCCAGATCCGGCGCTTCCAGCAATACCAGCAGATCTGGCAGACCCAGGGCGTATTGCCGGTGCTGCGCCAGCTACTGATGGACTACGGTGTGCCTGCCCGGCTGCTGGCTCAGGAGGATGGTGAGCGGTTACTGACGGATATACTGCACATCGCTGAACTGCTGCAGCAGGAAAGCCAGCAACTGGACGGCGAGCACGCCCTGATCCACCACTACACGGATATGCTGCGGGATTCCGACAGCCAGGACGAACATCGCACCATGCGCCTGGAAAGCGATGCCGGACTGGTCAAGGTGGTCACGGTGCATAAATCCAAGGGGCTCGAGTATCCTCTGGTGTTCCTGCCCTTTGCCACCGAGTTCCGGGAGGAAAAGGGCGGTAGTTTTCTCAAGTACCACGATTCTGCGGGCCGCTTGCAGATCGCTCTGGAGCCGGATGAGCAAACCGTGGCTCTCGCTGACCGGGAACGGCTGGGTGAGGATGTCCGCAAACTCTACGTAGCCCTGACCCGCGCCCGTTACGCCACCTGGGTGGGCTGCGCCGCTATTGCCGACTGGCATCGCAGCGGCCTGGGGTACCTGCTCAACAGTACACCGGGTCTGGAAACGGATCTGATGCGGGCACTGGAAACCCTGGTTTCCGGAGAACCCCATATTGCGGTGACGGACTTGCCGGTGGCGGATGAAGAAGTCTATGTGGGGGACGATCCCGTACCTCTGGGTGAGGCCATGAAGCCCTCCCGGGAAGCCCGGGAGAACTGGTGGATCGCCAGTTATTCTGCCATTACCTATGGCGCGGCGGCAGTGCCCGGTGAGGAATTTGCCCCGGCCGCGGACGAGCCGGAGCAGGAAAACCTGCGGGACGAGCAACAGCCGGAAACGGCAGAACCGACCGGTGAAGCCGCCGATGCCCCCTGGCACCGGTTTCCCAGGGGGGCATCCGCCGGTACCTTCCTGCACGAACTGCTGGAATGGTGCGGCAACCAGGGTTTTGCCCGGGCCCGCGCCGAGCCCGAGGCCCTGCGACGTATGCTGGAAAACCGTTGCGCCAGCCGCAACTGGCAGGACTATGTGCCGGATCTGGAAGACTGGATGCAGAGACTTGTCGATGCCCGCTTTGCGTTGCCCGGTGGCGGCGACTGTGCGCTCACGGACCTGCAGGTACAGATCCCGGAACTGGAGTTCTGGTTCGGGAGTGACCAGGTGGATACCCGCGCCCTGGACCGGCTGGTCAGCACTTACATACTGCCCGGCAGGCCGCGTCCGGCTGCCAGCGGGGTCACCTTCAACGGCATGCTGAAAGGCTTTGTGGATCTGGTATTTGAATACCAGGGCCGGTATTACGTGATGGATTACAAGTCCAACGTGCTGGGGCCAGACAGCCGGTGGTACAGCCGGCCGGAAATGGAAGCCCGCATCCTGGAGAAACGTTATGACCTGCAGTACGCCATCTACCTGCTGGCGCTGCATCGATTACTCAAGGCCCGCCTGCCGGATTACCGCTACCACACCCACATGGGCGGTGCCCTCTATTACTTCCTGCGAGGGGTGGATGCGTCGGGGGCGGGTGTATTCGCGGATTTGCCCGATGAACGGATGATCGACGGTATGGATCAGTTGTTCCGTGCCAGAACCGGGGAGGCCGCCTGATGGTATATGCGACCGAAACCGTAAACCCGCCCCGTCCCATGGCCTCCGCGCAAAGCCTGCTGACGGTACTGGACCGCTGGGTGGAGCAGGGTTGGCTGCGGGCGCTGGACCAGACCTTTGCGGTGTTTCTGAACGACACCCTCACCGAGCAGGGCGAGCAGCCCGCCCCGGCGTTGTTACTGCTGGCGGCACTGGTTTCCCATCAGGTGGGCCGTGGCCATGTGTGCCTGGACCTGGAGCAACTGTGCGGCCATCCCGCCGATACGCTGGTTCTTCCCCCGGAAGGAGCAGAAAACCGTCCCGAACAATTGCCGCTGCCGGCGACCCTGCTGAAGGGCTACAGCGCCCGGCAACTGCTCGGGGCTATCAGCGCCAGCACCGCCGTGGGTGATGGCGGGGCAGTGACACCGCTGGTGCTGGATGGCAGCCGGCTCTATCTGTACCGTTTCTGGCGTTACGAGGGAGCCATTGCCGAAGGTATTGCCCAGCGGCTGGCGGAGCCTGTTACCGACGCAGGCGACCAGTCCCTGGCTCATGCCCTGGACATCCTGTTCCCGCAGAGCGATCAGCCGGATTACCAGAAGATTGCCTGTGCCCTGGCGGCCCGCAGCCGGTTCAGCGTGATTACCGGCGGACCCGGCACCGGCAAGACCACCACCGTGGTGCGATTACTGGCGGCACTGCAATCGGTGACTCTGCAGACCGGCAATAACCATGGTCAGCCCCTGAAAATACGACTGGCGGCCCCCACCGGCAAGGCCGCCGCCCGCCTGAGTGAGTCCATTGCCGGGGCGCTGGATTCGCTGCCCCTGTCCCGCCTGCCCGGACAACCGGCTGCAGACACCATTCCTGCCCGTGTAACCACCTTGCACCGCCTGCTGGGCAGCCGGCCCGGCACCCGGCATTTTCGCCACAACGAGGACAATCCCCTGCCACTGGATATTCTGGTGATTGATGAGGCCTCGATGGTGGATGTGGACCTGATGGCTTCCGTCTTCGCCGCCCTGCCGGCGCAGGCCCGGCTGGTGATGCTGGGTGACAAGGACCAGCTGGCCTCCGTGGATGCCGGTGCGGTGCTGGGTGAGCTTTGCCAGCGGGCCGCGCAAGGTCATTACCTTCCGGATACCCTGGCCTGGCTCAGGGATGTAACCGGTTACCAACTACCTGACACACTGCAGGACCAGGCCGGTTATCCTCTGGATCAGGCCGTGGCCATGCTGCGGGTCAGTCACCGGTTTGACCGGCACAGCGGCATCGGCCAGCTGGCCCGGGCGATCAACGAGAATCGACTGGACCGGGAGCTGATCCGGGACACCCGGGCCGGAGTCTATCCGGATCTGGCCTGGCTGCCCCTGCCAGCCAGCAAGCCGGAGGGGGGTGACCGGGAAGCTCGCATCGTCAGGCATGCCCTGAGCGGCAGCCCGGCCAGCTTTGCCAATGAAGGCAAGGGGCGACGGGTGCAGGGCAAGCCGGTAGACCCGCCCGTGGGCTACCGGTCTTACCTGGAAATCATGAAACGGGTGACGGACCAGCAGTTGAATCCCCGGACCCGTGAGGAATGGGATGACTGGGCCAGGTCCATTCTCAGGGCCTTCGGCAAGTTCCAGGTGTTGTGTCCCCTGCGGCGCGGCCCACTGGGTGTAGAGGGGCTCAATCAGGCCATTGCGGCCGGCCTGAAACGTGCCCGCCTGATCGATCAGACGGAAGGTTGGTATCCCGGCCGTCCGGTGCTGATCACCGGTAACGATTACAATCTGGGCCTGATGAACGGGGATATCGGCATTGCCCTGAAAGTGCCCTGGGATCAGGACGAGCAAGGCAATCCCAAAGATGCCCTGCGGGTGGCCTTCCCCGCCAGTGACGGCACCGATGCCATCCGCTGGATTTCACCGGGTCGTCTGCAGTCCCTGGAAACCGTTTACGCCATGACCGTCCACAAATCCCAGGGCTCCGAGTTCGAGCATGCCTGCCTGATCGTGCCGGACCGGTTGACCCCGGTGCTGACACGGGAGCTGGTCTACACCGGCATTACCCGGGCGCGCAACTGGCTGAGCCTGATGGTGTGCGACGAACAGGTGCTGGGCAAAGCGGTGAGCCGTGGTGTGATCCGGGCCTCGGGACTGGCTGGACGATTAACCTGAGCGGTGGCAAATTGCCATCCGGACCCTACCATTAAGGGAGAATCCCCATGCAGGGAATTCAGAGACTTGTACTGGCACTGTGCCTGCCACTGGTGTTGCTGGCCGGCTGCGTGACTGCCCCGGTTGAACCGGAGAACCCGGTGCTGCCGCTGACCAATACCTACTGGAAGCTGGTGGAGGTGCGCGGCCAGCAGGTGCCGGCAGCAGAAAAGGGCCGGGAAGCCCACATGATCCTTCTGGACGATGGCCGGGTAAATGGCTTCAGCGGCTGTAACCGGTTCATGGGGCGTTACCAGGTGGAAGGCAGCAACCTGCTGTTCGATGCCATGGGCAGCACCCGCATGGCCTGCCCGGACAACCAGACCGAGTCGATGCTGTTTGCGGCCTTTGCCAATACCGTCGGGGTTAACCTGTCCGGCCACCGGTTGCGGCTGATGGATGAGGCGGGTAACGAGCTGGCGGAGTTTGTTCACCCGAAAAAATAAGTATTCCGGGTGGTTCGATCCTCAGGCTGCTTCCAGGCACTTGGTCATGAAGTGCCGGAATTCCATCACCAGTCGCTCCAGACTGTTTTCCAGTCGGTGGCCGTCCGGTAACAGCAGGCAGGGCAGCCGCTGGATCTTTGCCAGTTCCACCACTGGCATAGGCGTGACCACATCATCCTCCCAGCCGTGAATGATCTGCACCTGGCGGGCACCGATCTGCGGACTGGATTCCGGGTAATCCGGCAGGGCCAGGGCCGGTGCCAGCAGGAAACAGCCCAGCACCGGAGTTTCCGAGCTGGCCTGGGCAGCAACCCATCCCCCCATGCTGGACCCTGCCAGAATCGTCCGCTCCGGATCGGCACCGCTGGTTTGCATTGCTTCTCTCATCTGCTGCAGGCGTTTCCGGGGATCCCGGGTGCTGCGATGATCCAGTGCCGTGGCGGTAACCCCTGTAAAGGTCTCCGCCTCCTTCTTCAGCGCCTGTACCTTGATGCTTTCCGGGCCGCTCTCCAGTCCGTGGGACAGGAATACGTGAAACTCTGTTGCCATGAATCAGGCCTCCGCAAGAATATCCAGTGCATGACGGCGTTTGGCCGGGTCATACAGGTCGACGGTGAACATCAGCTCATCCACTTCCACCGTGGCGAGCAGTTCGTCCAGCTGCCGGCGGATGCTGTCCCGGCTGCCCAGCAGTTGCAGTGCCAGAAAATCCCGGATGCCCGCCTGCTCGCCTGGCGACCAGAGCCCGTCCATGGTTTCCACCGGTGGCTTCAGCCACAGGGGCTGGCCGCGGAACAGGGCCAGAATGCGCTGGTAGCTGGTGGTGGCCAGAAAGCGGGCTTCTTCATCGCTGTCTGCCGGTACCGCTGGCACACAGAGCATGGCATAGGGTTTATCCAGTTGCGCCGAAGGCCGGAACTGCTCCCGGTAGACCCGGATGGCTTCCCGGTAGAGCGCCGGGGCAAAGTGGCCGGCAAAGGCATAGGGCAGGCCACGCATGGCAGCAAGCTGTGCGCTGAACAGGCTGGAGCCCAGCAGCCAGATGGGGACTTCCGTACCGGCCCCCGGAATGGCCTTGAGTTGCTGGCCTGGTTGCAGGGGGCCAAGCAGCTGTTGCAGGGTTTCCACATCCTGTGGGAACTGCTCGGCGCCAAGCCCTGTGCGGCGCAGGGCGCGGCTGGTAACCGGGTCCGTCCCGGGTGCCCGCCCCAGCCCCAGATCAATGCGGTCCGGATAGAGGCTGGCGAGAGTGCCGAACTGTTCGGCGATCACCAGCGGCGGATGGTTGGGCAGCATGACACCGCCCGATCCCACCCGTATTGAACGGGTCTTGCCCGCAATGTGGCCGATCAGCACCGAGGTAGCGGAACTGCTGATACCTTCCATGTTGTGATGCTCTGCCAGCCAGAAGCGGCGAAAGCCAAGGGATTCCCCATGTTGTGCATAGGCGACGCTGTTTTCCAGAGTGGCTGCAGTGGAATCGCCCTCGCGAACCGAGGCCAGTTCCAGCAGTGAAAACGGGGGACGCTCAGACATGTCGGCTCCAGTGGTGGATGATGAATTCAGCATAACAAAAGCTGCTCCGGATCAAAGCTCGTAGTATTGCGGACCCGTAGCGGATAAACGGGCAGCCTGATGCCGTGGTGCCTGCTGGATGTGCCCGGTGTTCCGTTGCTGGCATTTGGATTTTAGTTTGTAGGATTTTGCGAGGCACTGTATCACCCGAGACGGATCTGGTTGTTGATTAAGGGAAGTTAATCTATTCTTGACGAAAGGGGCGAGGTGGCTTTGCCCCTTGGAGTAATGTCCAACCCTTTCGTCTAAGGAAAGATGCTATGAAACTTTTTCTTGATACATTCAGGCACGTAACTTTTGCCGTGCTTTGTGCGTTCGGCCTTTTACTGGCGGGCTGTGGTGGTGGTAGTTCCGGTGATGGTGGTGCCGGTGCCGGTGGTGATGGTTCTGATGGTGGCGTGAGTGGCTTCAATGAGAATCCGGCAGTCATTGAAGACGAGGCCGATGCCGAGGCCGGTGCGGAAGCGGCCCGGGAATCAGCCCGTCAAGCTGTGCTCAATGAAGAATCCTCGAATGTACCATTACCAGGCGGTATACAGTCTGAAGAGATCCAGTTGCACAAGGATACTGTCGACATGACGAACCTTGTCTTGCTGAGTGAGTTTTCCCCAACCGGGAATGTCGTCGATAGCCAGAATGGCGACTGTGGCGGTAGTTACACGGTGAGTGTCGACGAGTCCACTTTCGATGGTTCGGTAGTCTATAACAACTACTGCAGCAATACGGGATCAGGACAGTCGGTGATCGATGGGCGGTTTGATATCGATTATCAGAACAACTCCGTCACCGAGTACGTGATGCAGTATGACTACACACTGACTTATCTGGGGCAAACCTATCGCTATCAGGGCTCTCGGCGCTGTGACACCAATGGTTGCAGTGAAGAAACGGAATATGTGGGTACCAACGGAAGGCGTTACCGCTCTCAGGACGTATCCGTCCAGTATGATGGTAATAGCTATTCTGTGTCGGCCACCGTTTACGATGGAGAGCGGGGGTACGTGAGGTATGAGGCTGATAACCTTGTAATGTGCGAGTCAGGCATCGGCTTCACCAGTGGAGCAATCACTGTCAGCGATAATGGTGGTGCGGTCGTGAGTATCGTGTTCGATGGCTGTATCAACTACTCTGTGGAGTTCAAAGGAAATAGCTTCCTGGTTACTTATTGAGGTCAGAATCGCACTCCACCGGCAAGGCCCGCAATGCGGGTCTTGCTGGCGGGTTCCCGAATCTGCAGCAACACCTGGCCGGCGTTGATCCGTTGCGGGTCACTGGCGCCGAAAGACCATTGCTGATAGTAAGTCTGCACTGAAAAGGGCCCGCGGCTCCAGCCCAAGGCGATTTCCCCTCCGTACTCTGCACCCAGTTCGAGTTCTGGTTCACCAGCACCGAGGCTGCCCAGTCTGACGGTCATGCTTCCTTCGAAGGTGCGGGTTACCCCGGTCCTGAGACACCATTGCCCGTGATTACTCACACAGGCGCTTGCCCCGACGGCAATCTGCCACCAGCGGTACTTCTCGGTCAGGCCTCTGGACATGCCGGTAGGCCTGATGCTCCGGTTCCAGCCGGAGTGACCCACCGTGAGGTAGGGAGAAAGATCTACGGGAAGCGCTCCGGAATGCCAGGCCGGTCCTTCCAGACTGAGGCCGAAGCGGCTGATGCCCTGATCTGTTTCGGTACTCAGTGGCCGGCCGGACTGGGTCTGGCCGGTGTAGTCCACCGTGCCTTTCATCCGTGAGGCGCTGAGCCCGAGGGTAACCGGCCCCACATTTCTTGCCAGGCTCAGCCAGCCACCTTGCAGGGAACCGTCTTCTTCATTAAGCCGTTCACCGTTGCTTTTTTCCCGGTAATCAAACTGTTCCAGCTGGACTCCCAGGCTGATGCCCGGATCAGGCAAGGGCGTGATAGCCATGGCTGGCAAGGATGCCAGTGATAACAGGGTTGCCCCTGGCCAGGCCCGCTTCATTTGAGTTCAAACCCCTGCTTCTTCAGAAACTCCCGCATATGGGGCCGGAGTTTGTGGCTGAACAGGGGGGCCAGTTGCCGGGTCCAGTCGGTGTCTTTTTTGCCGCCAGTGCGGGCCAGGTAGTATTCGTTCATGGCCTCATCAAATTGCTGAACCAGTGCCTGTTGCCGAGAGGCATCGTACTCATTTTCGTACAGCACGGCTTCCACCGGCAGGCGGGGCTTGATTTCGGGGTTCTGCGCCGGGTAGCCCAGGCACATGCCGAACACCGGGTATACGTGGGTGGGCAGACCCAGTAGCTGGCTGACTTCGGTCGGGTTGTTGCGGATGCCGCCGATGTAACAGATGCCCAGTCCTGCGGATTCTGCGGCGATGGCGACATTCTGGGCCATCAGGCCGGTATCCACGGTGGCCACCAGTAGCTGTTCGGTCATGCCCCGGGTGACGTCGGCTCCGGCCCGCTCAGCGGCATCGGTGGGGCGTTTCATGTCGGCGCAGAACACCAGGAATTCCGCGCAGCTGGCCACGTAATCCTGGCCACCGGCCAGTTCAGCCAGCTTTTTTCGTTTACCCGGATCCGTTACCCGGATGACCGAACAGGCCTGGACATGGCTGGAGGTGGCCGCACACTGGCCCGCTTCAATCAGCGACCGCAACAGCTCCGGCGCAATGGGCCGGTCGCTGAACTTGCGGATGGAACGGTGGTTTTTCAGTAGCTCGATTACCTGGTTCATGGTGCGGTGCCTCGTCAATGTTGGTGATTCAGACTCTCTCGATCAGTGTGGCGATGCCCTGTCCCACACCCACGCACATGGTGCAGAGACCATAGCGCCCCCCGCTGCGTTGTAACTGAAGGGCGGCGGTCATCAGTAGTCGCGCGCCGGACATACCCAGCGGATGGCCCAGGGCGATGGCTCCACCGTTCGGATTGACCCGGGGGTCATCATCGGCAATGCCCAGTTCGCGCATTACCGCCAGGCCCTGTGCGGCGAAGGCTTCATTCAGTTCGATTACATCGATACCGGTCAGCGGGATGCCCTGGCGCTCCAGCAGCTTGCGTACTGCCGGTACCGGACCCATGCCCATGATGCGTGGTTCTACTCCGGCGGTGGCCATACCGAGAATTCGCGCTACGGGTTGCAGGTTGTGCCGTTTAGCGGCCGCTTCGCTGGCCACCAGCATCGCTGCTGCCCCGTCATTGACACCCGAGGCATTACCGGCGGTGACAGTGCCACCGTCCCGGAAAGGGGTGGGCAGGCGGGCGAGCTTTTCCAGGGTGGTGTTTCTGGGGTGTTCATCAGTATCCACCACCAATGGCTCCTGCTTCCGCCGCGGTATGCTGACAGGTGCGATTTCTTCCGCAAAAACGCCATTCTGTTGTGCATCGGCGGCTTTTTGCTGGGAACGATGCGCAAAAAGATCCTGATCTTCCCGGGAGATGCCGAACTGTTCGGCGACATTCTCCGCCGTTTCCGGCATCGAATCGATGCCATACTGCTGCCTGATCAGCGGATTGACGAACCGCCAGCCAATGGTGGTGTCTTCGATTTTCTGGCCGCGGGAGAAGGCTGAATCCGCTTTGCCCATCACGTAGGGGGCCCGGGACATGGATTCAACCCCGCCGGCCAGCACCAGCTCAAGTTCCCCGGCCCGGATGGCCCGGAACGCGGTGCCCACCGCATCCATACCGGAGCCGCAAAGCCGGTTCAGGGTTACCCCAGGTACCGAGGAGGGCAGGCCCGACAGCAGAACAGCCATGCGGGCTACATTACGGTTGTCTTCGCCAGCCTGGTTGGCGGCCCCCAGCATGACTTCGTCAATGGCGGCCGGATCCAGCGCAGGAGCCTGCTCCAGCACCGCACGCATCACGTGGGCGACGAGGTCGTCCGGACGCACCGGCGAGAGACTGCCCCCAAAGCGACCGATGGGGGAGCGGCGGGGATGGCAAAGATAAACGTCGGTCATGGTTCGGTGGGCCTCGGTTAACCGGTGTGTTCAGAGTTTTCCTGGCAGCCTGCCGGACTTAAGGCGTCGCCGCGATCAAGGTAGGCAAACGGCGCAGTAGATTAGCCTTAAGTCCGACAGGCTGTCAGGATAGCAGAATCGATTGCAGATGGTGACCGACTGGGTTGTGCCGGGAATCACCTGCTACTGTGTACTTGTTGCATGCAAATGTCCGGGCCTTTGTTGCAGGCGGCCGGGGTAATCAGGTGTGTTGCCATGAACCAGCTATCGTCCACTGGATTTGCCCTTCTCGGGGCGGCGTTGGTCGCGATCAGTTTCGGCCTGGCGCGATTTGCATTTGGTCTGTTCGTGCCGCCCATAAGGGCGGAGC
Source organism: Marinobacter sp. (assembly GCA_014359475.1). Lineage (GTDB taxonomy): Bacteria > Pseudomonadota > Gammaproteobacteria > Pseudomonadales > Oleiphilaceae > Marinobacter. The sequence goes on from JACIZI010000007.1 coordinate 42,924, forward strand.
TGGAACTGTCGGCCTACGCTATTGGTGTCATCGGTGCGCTACCATTGGTCAGCTTCTCCCTGGCAATGCTGGTGGCACCATTTTTAGCAGACCGTCTGGGTGCCCGCAATACGGCGATGCTTGCCGGTGGTCTGGGTGCGGCCGGGCTGGGGCTGATCAGCCAGTCGGCTGGCGGGCTTTCGTTGGGTGCCGGGGTGTTTGCCTGTGGTGTCTGCACAGGGCTGATGATGCCCGCGCTGACGGCGGCCATGCAGGTGACCGTCAAGCGTTCAAAACATGGCCGGGTAAGCTCGGTGATGAATGCGGGCACCAGTATCGGGGTGATCGTGGCAGTACCCGCGATACTTTTTCTCACCGGAGGCTGGCGCTATGCCTACAGCGCCTTTGCCGTGCTGGCGGCACTAGGGGTGCTGGCTACCTGGTTTTTCATTCCTTCGGTCTCTCGGCTGATGCCGGTGGGTGCGTCGCCGCCACCGCCTGTCAGCGCGCTGCAGTGGTGGCGATTGTTCCGGCTTTCCCTGTTCGCCTTTGTTATGGGCTTCGTGTCTGCGGCCTACTGGATTTTTGCGCCGGATCTGGCGGTGAACGTCGGGGCACTGCCACCCGGGGGAACGGGCTGGTTGTGGCTGGCGGTGGGTATTGCAGGGCTGGGCGGGGCTGTGGTGAGTGATCTTGCCGACCGCAATAACCCGCCGATTACCCATGCCCTGATGTTGGTGATGCTTTCCGCCAGCCTGGCATTGCTGGCTGCGAGCCCGGATCAGCTGGTGCTCTCGGTGTTCTCGGCTTTGGTGTTTGGTCTGGCCTATATGAGCCTGACGGGGCTTTACCTGCTCACCGGAATCCGTCTTTTGCCCGGTCGTTTGTCCATGGGGCCGGTATTGCCTTTTATAGCCTGTGCCCTCGGCCAGGCGGCAGGTTCCCCGGTGGTAGGGCTGTTGGTGGAGCAGTTTGATTATGCAGACGCGTTTTCCATTTTCTGCGTCATTGGCATCCTGGTGGCCATGCTTTCACCCCTCTATCCCCGGTACATCGATCAGGGTGCGGATGAAGAGGAAGAAGATGCCGGCCTGCAGGCCGCCTATGACTCCCAGCTACAGATGGCGAATAAGGCAGCCGTCAGCGAGGTAGCGGATCAGCAACCGTAGCACATCACCACCAGGCCTTGCCCCACATTTCCGGGTTGGCCCAGTAATCGGGGTTGTTCCAGGTGCGCTTGTGGTTGTAGCTGTCCAGGTTGTAGGTGAACAGGGTGAGGGTTTGTTCGTCCTGTTGGATCTCCCCGTGGCGCTGAAATCCGAGGCCGATAAAATCGTTGAAGTGCCATTCGCTGCTTTCCGGAACCAGTACTGCGATCCGCTGGGTGCCGAAGTTCCGAAGCTGCCCCAGCAGCAGCGTGCCCTGTGCGTGGCTCAGATGCTCCAGGGTGTCAGTGATAATAGCCAGATCCGGCACCACCTCCGGCGGCAATCCGGCATTCGGGTCGGAGCTGTCGAGAGTCAGCTGCCGGTGTTCCGGTTTTTGGCCCCGCCAGACCTGGCCAACCTTACCGGCGGTCTCGCCACAGCAAAGCAGTGTCTTTGGCTGGCTGGAGTCGATGATGGCGGCCAGCGTCTTTGCAGGTTGGCTGATGGTCATGCCGTGGGCCTGTGTTGGTCAATGGGCAGATACTACCTTGTGGTCGATACGGTTGTATCTGTCGCACAAGCCACAGCGTACCAGAATCCGGGTCGAAAAGTGATGCATCAATAGATACGACTGGCATGGGGTTGAGCCACCTGCTCACCGCTGCCTCATTACGGTGGAAAGCCGATGACAAGGCAGGTGTCATCGGTATGGGCGCCCTGGGTGCCAATCTTCCGACGCCTCTGTCCGGTGTTGCCAGCCCTGGGTGTGATAGCGCACAGACTTCAGCCGTGTAAATGCACAAGCATAGCCTGCTGGCAGTCGGAGCAGGGTCTGTTACCGGCGTTTTTGCCGATCGTTTCCCTTCTGAATACAAGGAGAAGACTAATGAACAGAGACACCATTGAAGGCAACTGGAAAGAGTTCAAGGGTAAGGTAAAGCAGCAGTGGGGCAAGCTCACGGATGACCGGCTTGATGTGATCTCCGGCAAGCGGGAAGAGCTGGCTGGAGAGATCCAGCAGGCTTATGGTGTTACCAGGGATGAAGCTGAAAAGCAGATCAAGGACTTCGAAGAAGCCCAGAAGCACTGACCTTCCCTTATTTCAGGTGTTCTGCACTTTGCCTGCGGTTTACCACCGCAGGTTTTTTAGTGCGCCCATCCGGAAAAAATCTGCCGGTGGGTGCGGTAGCATACAGATGCCTGCGCCACATGCTCCTATAGTCGATATGAAACATTAGACTTCAAGGGGAGAAACGATATGTATCAGCCAATCTATAAAGAGCGCTTGAGCCACCTGCGCGGGGCCTTGTGTATGGCTCTGGCAGCTTTGCTGCTTACCGCCTGCGCAGCCGCATCCCAGGCACCCACGGGCGCACTGACTGAAGCCCGCGAAGCGATTGCCAGTGCGGAACAGGACGGTGCACGGCAGCATGCCGGAGCCGAACTGGATGAAGCCCGGCAGAAACTGGAGCAGGCCGAGCAATCCTTACGCAAAGAACGAATGGGTGAGGCAGAAAGGTATGCCCGGGAAGCAGCCATTGTCGCGAAACTTGCCGCCGCACGCACAGCGTCCGCGAAGGCAGTAGCCATCAACAGGGAAATGGGCCGTGGGGCTGATGCCCTGACCGAAGAAATGCAGCGCACAGGAGATCAGCAATGATTACGTCAACAATGCAATATGTCACGCGTGGGTCGCTGCTGGCGGCTGTGCTGACCTCGTCGCTGCTGGTGACCTCTTGTGCCATGTCGCCGTCGGCACCCCCCGGCGCTGAACAGGTACGTGGCAAACTGACTGCACTACAGCAGAATCCTGACCTTTCAGAACGGGCGAGGATCGAGATCCGGGCGGCAGAGGTGGCTGTGCGCATTGCCGAACAACCGGTCAGCGACAGAGAGGCGGAGCTGGGCAAGCACCGGGTTTATATGGCGGACCGGGCGGTAGAGATTGCTGAAGCCAGGGCGGCGACGAAATATGCTGAGGACCAGCGGCTCCGGCTTGGCGAAGATCGTGATGCTGCCCGCCTGCAGGCTCGTACGCAGGAAGTGGACAGGGCCCGCGATGAAGCCTCCAGAGCCCGCACTGCGGAACTGGCAGCACAGAGCTTGCAGGCCGATGCAGCTGCAGCCGCCATGCAGCAAAGTAAGGACTACCAGCGCCAGATCGAAGCTCTCGAGGCTGAAATTACCGACCGCGGTGTGGTTCTGACTTTGGGTGACGTCTTGTTTGCCACTGGTAGTTCTGACCTGCAGAAGGATGCCAACAACAGTCTGAATAAGCTGGTCAGCTTTCTGAATCAGTATCCGGACCGCCAGGTGCTGATCGAGGGGCATACGGACGATGTGGGCAGTGTGGAATTCAACCGTGGGTTATCTGAACGTCGTGCCGAATCGGTAAGAGGTTACCTGAGACAGCAGGGAATCGCCTCAAGGCGACTCGCCACTGCAGGACTGGGCATGGAGCGGCCGGTTGCGAATAATGGCACTGCAGCCGGACGCCAGCAGAATCGGCGGGTGGAAATCATCATCGAGAACCCTCCCGGCCCCGGGGTCCGGTAAAAGTGGGGGGCAGGCCGGGGGATCAACCGACAACCACTCCGAATAGTGCCCCTGCTCCGGCGGTCAGTGCCATCGCCAGGGCCCCCCAGAAGGTCACCCGCGTCGCGCTCAGCAACGCGGGTGCGCCCCCGGCCTTTGCAGACAGAGCGCCAAGCAGGGCAAGAAATGCCAGTGAAGCGCCCGAAACCGTCCACACCAGCTGTGAGAGCGGAGATAGCAGCACGGTCAGCAGGGGGAGTGCAGCACCTATGGCAAATGTGCCGGCTGATGCCAGGGCCGCTTGCACCGGTCGGGCGGCCAATGCTTCGGAAATGCCCAGTTCGTCACGGGCATGGGCACCGAGGGCATCATGCGCCATCAACTGGCTGGCGACAGCAGAGGCCAATTGTTCGTCCAGGCCGCGCTCCGCATAAATGGCTGCCAGTTCCGCATGTTCATGCTCCGGATTATCTTCCAGTTCTGCCCGCTCCCGATGTAAATCGGCACGTTCGGTGTCGGCCTGAGAGCTCACTGAAACATACTCGCCGGCGGCCATCGACATGGCACCTGCAACCAGCCCCGCCACCCCGGCAACCAGAATGCCCTCGGCACTTGCTCCCGTGGCAGCCACTCCAAGAATAAGGCTTGCAGTGGAGACAATACCATCGTTCGCACCCAGTACGGCGGCTCTCAACCAACCGGTTCGGTGTGTTTTATGGTGTTCTGAGTGTCCCATGAGCCTTCTCCTGAAAAATGACAGTTCTCTGATGGCAGGCCATCTTTCCCTTCCCCCCCCCAAGTTCAGTTTTCCCGGGTACCGGGAGTGGGCGTGGTAAACCGCATGGTCTTGTCCGGTGGCGGGCAGTCCGAGTTCATTTGTTCTTCGGCGAGCAACAGCTAATGCTTATGGTGGGCTGCACACAGGGCAATAGCACCTTCTTTGCTGAAACAGGGCAAGCCAATCCGATCCGGGAGAACAGGATAGCTTAACGGCGTTTGAGTTATCTACAACCAGGCGTTGCGAGTTTCTTTTTCAGACCACTGAAACCGTCGAAGTGCGTAAAATTCAGCCTGGAGAACAGAATAACCTGTGGGCTGAAATCAATCATGGCGGCCTGGGCATCGGCGGGAAGGCACTGTTGGGTAGTGCCTGAAAACGGGGCGCTGCATTTGACCTGTATCAATAAAAAGGTCGGTTATTTTGAACGTGAAGATCCTTGCGTTGACAGGGATACGTCTTTTTTCATTTCTGACTGCAAGGCGCATGGTTACAGGCGTTGAGCGGTATTTCATTCTCAGTCACCTGCCTCTATTCCATCCTGCCAGTCCCTTTTTCATCACGATATTGCTTTAACGGTAACCAAATAGCATATTGCCTTTGCCTACATTACATGCAAGATTGTCTTACAATCGGTCAGTGATAATAACAAAGGCAAGAGGCAAGAGATGTTCGGTCTTTTCAAGTCAGCAAAACCACACACCCTGACGATAGAAGGGGTAGGTGAATTTACAGTTAACCCGAAAGAAACCATTCTCAGTGCGGCCCTGCGACAGGGGGTTCGTTTTCCCTATAGTTGTAAGGTCGGTGGCTGTGCGACCTGCAAGTGTCAGCTGAAAGGCGGCAAGGTAAAAGAGCTGACATCGTCGGCATTTATTCTCAGCGCGGAAGACCTCGATAATCAATTTATTCTGGGTTGCCAGTCGCAGCTGAAGTCTGATGTGACTGTGTACGTAGGCGGACTGTCGGATGGCAGCTCTGAAGTGAAGTCCCTCAGCGGTGAGATTGCGGCGGTTGAGCGCTTGACACAGGACATGGTCAGAGTGTCAGTCAAGCTGCCGGAGCCACTGAATTACCTGCCCGGGCAATACGCACTGGTATCGGTACCGTCGATCACATCCGGCCCTCGTAGTTATTCCTTTGCCACGGCGCCAAAGGGAGACACCGTTGATTTCTTTATCCGTGAGGTACCGGGTGGAGAAATGTCAGTCTGGGCTAACCAGTCGGCCAAAGCGGGAGAAAACATCACCATCGATGGTCCTTATGGTGATTTCTATCTGCGCCCGGGTAGCGGCGAAATGCTGATGCTGGCGGGCGGCAGTGGCCTTGCGCCGGTACTCGCCATTCTTGAGGATGCGATGGCGCACAAAATCGACCGCGACGTGATCTTTATCTACGGTGCGCGCACGCAGGCTGACCTGTCTTGTCAGGAAGACATCGCACAGATTGCCAGCAACTGGTCCGGGGCTTTCCGGTTTATTCCTGTGCTGTCTGAAGAACCGGAAGACAGCGACTGGGAAGGTTTACGTGGCCTGGTCACTGATTTCATTCCTGAAAAAGCCGCTGCTGTAACGCAAACCTATATGTGTGGGCCACCGCCCATGCTTGATGCTGCTGAGGCCTGCCTGAAAGAGCATAACCTGAGCAACGATGGGATTTTCTGTGATCGTTTTACCAACCGCTCATATAACAACAAGTAGTTGTTGAGCATAACGAGGGCGAACCTATGTTCCATTATCTGAAGTACTTTTTGTTCCACATCATCGGCCTTCTGGCTGCTGTGTCGTTATTCATGGGCAGTGACTGGATTGTTTACGGCCTGACGGGGATTTTTGGCGGCTATATACTGTTGGATGCAATCCTGGGTGACGATACCTCGACACCGCGTTTCAAGCACCCCGGTATTCTGACCGCTCAGTTGTGGCTGGCTCTGCCTCTGCTGTCGTTGATTGTTTTCGCGTTTGTCTGGCAGGTCAGTCCGGGCGATGTCCTTGGTGTTGGCGAGTTCCTGACATCGGTGACGGGTTACGACCTGCTGGCATCCAAAGCGGAAGCCTCGGTTCTGTCGAATGTCAGCGCCGTCCTGATTACCGGCCTGATGATCGGTATGATAGGTACCATTACCGGACACGAACTGACCCACCGCACCTGGGACCCGGTATCCATGTTTGTCGGGCGCTGGTTGCTGGCATTCAGTTTTGATGTGGCATTCGCTGTTGAACACGTATACGGTCATCACCGTTATGTCAGCACCACCAAAGACCCGGCGACTGCGCCGCGCGGCCGTAACGTCTACTTCCATATTATTGCGTCCACCCTTAAAGGCAATATCAGTGCACTGAAACTGGAAGCGGAACGTCTGCGTAAAATGGGTTTCAGCCCCCTGTCTATCCGTAATTCCGTCCTGCGTGGTTATGCTATGAGCGCATGTATTGTGGCACTGGTCTATATGGTCGGTGGTTTTGAAGCCACGCTGCTGTTCATCGCTGCGGGCCTGTTTGGTAAAGCATTGCTTGAAATTGTAAATTACATGGAACACTACGGCATGGTCCGTAACCCGGAACTTCCTGTGCAACCACGTCATTCATGGAATACCAACAAGCGTTTCAGCTCATGGTCCATGTTCAACCTGACACGTCACTCGCATCACCATGCGCACGGTGAGGTACCTTATCAGAATCTGCGTCCGTATCCGGAAGCCCCGACCATGATTAACGGCTATCTGACGACTATCGTAATTGCCCTGATTCCACCCTTGTGGCACAAGCTGATGACACCCAAAGTGCTGGAGTGGGATAAGAAATACGCCAGTGAAGAAGAAAAGGTACTGGCAAAAGAAGCAAACCGCACCAGTGGTATCCCGGCTCTGGTGAAAGGCGCCTGATACCTTCAATCACTGCCAGTAACCGGAAGCCCCGCGCTGGCGGGGCTTTTATGGTGCTGTACAGGGGTAAGCCTGTCGACCCCGGACCTGTTTCGGTTTCTGTTTGAGCGTTGTGGCAGCCTTGTTGCTGATCTTCTCATTTGTCAACTGCCTGGAGGCAGCACGAATGACGAATGCAGAGTCAGGGGGTGACGCACCGCCGCTACGGCTGCCTTTAGATCCCGTGCCAGGTGAAGTTCCTCGTCGTATGGATGAATAGCAATGCGCACTGGGCGGCGTAGCCACCGCGCCAGCCAGAGTTGCACGCTATTGAACAATCGGAGCATCAGCGCTCGGCCGGTAGTGTCCGCCTCGAAACCGATGAGCGGCAGTCGGCGGAACTGGCCTGTTTCGGCATTATAGATGCCTGTAATGGTTTCGTAATAGTGAAACGGCAGGCTGCTCAGGGTGGAGCGAATAATCGGCCCCGAAGCCCAGGCTGGCGGAACGTAGAGCTCTGGCGGCACCAGGCCTTGCTGTTCAAACCATTGGTAATTGTCCCGCATCAACCGGGCAATGGCATCGCCATCCAGAGCCAGGTGTTCCGCCACATTGCGGGAAAGCAGTGCGCTGTGCAGGCGGTGATAGACCGAGCGCGGCGGCGGGCACCTGTGAAACCAGCCATGGCCCGCCAGCGGGTAGCCCTGGCGCTGCAGTGAAGCCAGCCAGGCCAGGTCTTCCTCAGACCAGCCTCGTCCGGGAACCACCAGCAGCAGGACAGCGTGCGGAGGTACTGACCACAGTACCTGGTCCAGCAGTGCCTGGACCTGCTGCCGGGTTTCCGGCATAACATCATGGATGGAGATCAGTGCCTCCAGCCGGTTCCGGGTGCCGATCATAGAGAGGGCCGGGATCCTGTGCGCCTGAACCGCCGCAGAGTCAGCGGTGGCACAGGCGAACCCCATGATGGATGCAGTGCCGTCTGGTGAAGTATTTCTTCCCAGCTTGCCAGGGTCCTGTTGTTGACTTCCAACGCCAGATTGCGGCCGAGCTCGGCGAGTTCCGTACGACGAGCCGGTGCCATCTGTTCCAGCCGCCGCAGGCCCTCATCCAGGGTTTCTCCCTCGCTCAGTGGCAGAAGCCCTTCGGCCAGTTCGGGCCAGTGGTTAATGCCGCAGGCGGGGGAAGTAATTACCCAGCGCGCCCGGGCCATGGCTTCAAGAGCCACGGTGCCAAATGCTTCCACCGACGAGGGCAGCATTAACACTTCATGGCTGTCGATGAAGGTGATGACTTCACTGCGTGAGCGCCAGCCCGCGTACTGCAGGTTGTCCAGCCGCCCGGCACTGCTCTGGACCAGGCCACGCAGAGGACCGTCGCCCACAACAGTGAAGCTCAGCTCCGGGCGACAGGCAGCCAGCTCCAAAAAAGCGTCAATGTGTTTCTCCGCCGCGAGTCGCCCCACAAAAAGCACGGACCGGACCCCGCCCTGCGGGGGTGCCGCCGGACGGCGAATGAATTCCTCCGCTATCGGCGTTCCCACCAGGTGAGGCCGGGTTACGCCGGCAGCGCAGGCCCTCTCCACCATCGCCTCACTGATTGTGGCCACAGACGATGCCCCGCGGAACATTACCAGGTTGAGCCGTTCCAGCAGACCGCCGTTCACTTTTGCCAGTAGTGCTCCCCAGTAGAGCTGCGCGAGATGAGTGTAGTCGGTCTGGAAGGTTACGCAGACGGGAATGCCCAACCTGCGGGCCAGCCAATAGCCGCACAGTGAAAAAATACCTGGCCCGGGAACCACGACCACATGGGGCCGCATTTCCTCCATCAGCCGAGTCAGTGTCCGGATACGGGGAAAGAACAGTCGCTGGGTCCTGTCGCCTGGCATGAGGACGGAACCGCCCTGGCAAGGATGAGGGCTGTCCAGAGAAGGTGCGACGAGCTCCACTCGCTCAACACGCTCTCCCAGCTGCCCTGCCAGATCCTGGTAATAGGAGCCCACGCCGTTGCGCCCCTGCACGGCGTCCATGATAAAGAGTATACGTAGCTTGTGTGTCTCCATTGCTCCATTCTGTGCCTGCCATATGTCTGAAATATGACGGATCAGCCGGGATATTCAGGCCAATTTTTAACAGAACGCTGCGAATCATATCTGCTCAGGCGCGGGCAACGGATAGCCCAGATGCTGGTAAACAAAGCCGAAATCCCGCGCCAGGCGCTGCCGGGCCAGAGCCACCCCGGTCAACGAATACTGATGGCCGCTCTGGTAGTGCCGGGCGCGTTCTTCCTCGTTTTTCAGTGCGGCGCAAAAGTCTTTGTCCGGGTCCCAGCCAAATCGCTGGTAAAGGGACGACACAGTGGCATACGGATGGGGTGCCAGCTCTTCCAGCTGTATCCTGGCATGCCGGCACTCGGGCAAACGCGGCAGGGTTTCGAACAGATGACGGTAATAAAAGCAGAGCATATCGGTAAGCTTGTCGCGCCAATAATCCGCATCAATGCCGCGACCGCGGAAGATGCGCGCGCCCACCAGAATGGAGTTGATCTGCGACGGTACTGCCTGGGTAGGATTGCGAAAACAGGCTATGAAACGGGCATCCGGAAACGCCGCTGCCAGGCTTTCAATCAGGGGCGTAAAAGAGGGGTTCTTGGACAGCAGCGTGCGCCCGGGGCCGTGAAACCAGAGATGACGCTGCACGATGCCCCGGTAATAGCCAAGGATGCGATGTTTTTCCGATTCGGAAAGTTCGCGGTCTCCCCGGGCCAGTCGCCAGAGCCGCTCGTCCGGAAGCGGGATGACCAGCAGGAAACAGCCGATAACCGGGGCCAGGGCAAGATAGTCTTCCTCCGGGGCCGCCAGCCCGGTGCGGTGAATGTCGTCCAGTTTGCCCAGCAGTTGACGCTCGAGTCTGGTCAGCAGGCGAGCCAGCGGCGCCCCTGCTAACCGGTCGAGTCGCGCCAGGCCCAGCCAGAAATAGCGCTGTATTATGGAGGGCGCAAACACCAGTTCCCACAGTGCTGTTGTGCAGAATCGACTGTCCAGTGCCAACAACCGGTGCAGAAATGTGGTGCCGCTGCGGGGAACGCCAACCACAAATACCGGAGCCTTGATCTGAACTCTGCGATAACCGGAAAAGAACACCCGGTCCAGTAACAGCCCGAGCTCATTGATGAGCAGCAGCGTCAGCAGCAACGGCCAAAAAAGCAGCAGCATCAGCCAGCGCCGCCAGAGTTGACGCGCCGGCTGGTCCGGTGCCGGCAGCCAGGAGCGGAAAAAGAGAGCCAGGAACTCGGTCGGCATGGAGGTCTCCGGATGCTCGGGCTATCGTCACCCACTTGGTTACTTCAGCGGGGCCGGGCGGTATATTCAAGGCCGCAAGGAATTCCCCGCGGGCCGGAATGGCACAGCCATTGTAAGCACGACTACTTTTCAGAAAGATGACCGGGATCCGTTCCGGCAAAGCCGGCCTTCACCCGGTGGCGCCCATTTCCCGCCTGAGCCTGCCGGGCTTAAGGCTAATCCACTGCGCCGCCTTCCCACCTTGCTTGTGACAATTGCTTAAATCCGACAGGCTGTCTAGGCTAGAACGTATTCGACCGCCTCAGTCTCGCAATGAACCTGGTGAAAGGCTGGCGTGGCACAAACAGGCAAGTAAGGGAGGCATGGCTATGGCCGTCAAATTTGAGCTCAACGGCAAACAGGTGTCCGCTGACGTGGAGCCGGACACGCCCCTGCTCTGGGTAATCCGGGATACCTTCGGTCTGACCGGCACCAAGTTTGGCTGCGGCATTGCACAGTGCGGTGCCTGTACGGTCCACCTGAATGGCCTGACCCGGCGCTCATGCGTGACTCCGGTCTCCCAGGCAGAAGGCGGCATGGTCACCACCATCGAAGGGCTGGATGGCAAGGAAGCCAGGGCCGTCCAGGACGCATGGGTGGGCATTGACGTGCCCCAGTGCGGCTTCTGCCAGTCCGGCCAGGTGATGTCCGCAACCGCCCTGTTGAAAGAAATTCCCAAACCCAGCGACGACAACATCAATCAGGCCATGGCGGGCAACATCTGCCGCTGCGCGACCTACGTGCGAATCCGCAAGGCCATCCACAACGCCGCTGATACGCTGGAGGGTTAAGCAATGGCTGATCAAATTTTCAGAGCCGATATTCCATCGACGACCGCAGACAGCGGTCTTTCCGGCACCAACCCTGCTGACACCCGGCGTATTGACCGGGCCGCCAGTACCGGCCTCTCCCGACGCAGCTTTCTCCAGGGCACGGCGGCTGCGGCTGCCAGCCTGGTCATCGGCATCCATTTGCCGGGAAAAGCACGGGCCGGGGCTGCCGCGTCGGCCGCAGGCGAATCGGCGGCTTTTGCCCCCAATGCATTTGTGCGGGTGGCGCCTGACAATACCGTGACGGTCATAATCAAGCACATCGAGTTCGGCCAGGGTCCGGCCACCGGGCTTTCCACTCTGGTGGCCGAAGAGCTGGACGCCGACTGGGGGCAGATGCGGGCAGAGCTTGCGCCGGCGGATACCGAAAAATACGTCAATAGTCTGTTTGGTATCCAGGGCACCGGCGGCTCCACCGCCATGGCCAATTCCTACGAACAGATGCGCAAAGCCGGTGCTGCGGCTCGCGCGATGCTGGTCCAGGCCGCAGCCAATCGCTGGCGTGTGAATGCCGATGAAATTACGGTCAGCAAGGGTACCGTCAGCCACGGCGCCAGCGGAAAGAGTGCCAGCTTCGGCGACCTGGCCAGCGAGGCCGCCAGGCTGGAAGTTCCGGCCGACCCCGCCCTGAAAAGCCCGGACCAGTTCAACCTGATCGGCACCAGGGTCCGCAAGCTCGACACCCTGGACAAAACCAACGGCACACAGGTTTTTACCCAGGATCTGTATCCGGAGAGCATGGTTACCGCCACCATCCTGCACCCGCCGCAATTCGGCGCCACCGTCGCCTCGCTGGACGACAGTAAGGCGCGCAGGATCAAAGATGTCATTGACGTGAAGACCGTGCCGGCCGGTGTGGCCGTTTATGCCAACAATACCTACGCTGCCCTGAAGGGCCGCAAGGCGCTGGAAGTGACCTGGGATGCCAGCAAGGCCGAAACCCGCTCCACCCGGCAGATGGAACAGGATTACAGCAAAGCCGCGCAAACACCCGGTCTCAACGCCAGGAACGACGGCGATGTAGAGCAAGCCCTGGCGAAAGCGGATAGGATAATCGAGGCAGAGTATTTTTTTCCGTTCCTTGCCCATGCTCCCATGGAAACCCTGGATGCGGTCATGCAGTTCAAGGATGGCAAGGTGACGGCCTGGCTCGGTTCCCAGATCCAGACTCTGGATGTGGGCGCCCTGTCGAGCGTGTTCGGTGTGGATAAAAGCAGCATCACGCTCTATACCCAATACGCCGGCGGCAGCTTCGGCCGGCGGGCGCAGCCCGGCGGCGAGTTTGCCGCCGAGGCGGCCGAGGTCACCAAAGCGTTGGGCTCGGACCGGCCGGTCAAGCTCATGTGGACCCGGGAGAATGACATTCAGGGCGGTCGGTACCGCCCGCTCGCGATCCATAAAATGCGCGGCGGTCTGGACAAGGATGGCAATATCATCGGCTGGGATCAGCAAATCGCCGTGCAGTCCTTCATGAAAGGGACGGCCTTCGAGAGCGGCATGTTCGAAGACGGCATCGATGCCAGCGCGGTCGAAGGTTCGCGGGCCATGCCTTATGGCATTGCCAACCTGCGCATTGGCCAGCACCTCATGGAAAACGGTGTCAGTACGCTCTGGTGGCGCTCGGTGGAACATACTCACAACGCCTACGCCAACGAAACCTTTCTCGACGAGCTTCTGGAAAAAGCCGGCAAAGACCCTGTTGAGGGGCGCCTTGCCCTGCTTGGCGACAAGCATCCGCGTCACCGCGGCGTCCTGGAAAAAGTTGCGCAAATGGCGGATGCAGCAGGCCCCGTGCCTTCTGGCCGGCAGCGCGGCGTTGCCCTGCACAAGAGCTTCGGCTCCTTTGTCGCCCAGATCGCCGAAGTCTCCGATAACGGTAACGGCGAACCCAGGGTTCACAAGGTGTGGTGTGCCGTGGACTGTGGCGTTGCGGTCAACCCGGATGTGATCGCCGCGCAGATGGAAGGCGGCATTGGCTTCGGTATAGGAGCGGTGCTCTACGACGCCATCACCCTGAGCGAAGGCGGCTACGTGGAGCAGTCCAACTTCGACCGCTACCGGTCCTTGCGCATCAGCGAAATGCCGGACGTCGAGGTGGCGGTCATCCAGTCCACGGAAGCGCCCACCGGCGTTGGCGAGCCGGGCACACCGCCCTCCGGGCCGGCAGTCGCAAACGCCTGGCGACGCCTGACCGGCAAGAGCGTCTATCGCCTGCCTCTTGTCCCCATCAACGTCTGAGGAGCTGACACCATGCAACACGCGGTATATTCACTGGGAGGTGCCGGCCTTATTGCGGCCATGGCGTTTCTGACCCTGGGCGCGGCCAACGTGGCGAGCGAGAACGGCATCAGTAATGAAACCCTCAAGTCGCCTGAGGCGTTCAAGTCCATCAGCGACAAGAGCAAACGTTCCGTGGCGCTGTTTAATGAAATGGGTAAAGTCATTACCCACCCCCGCTGCATGAATTGCCACCCCAAAGGTGACAGCCCCCTGCAGGGCATGAACATGCAGAAACACGAGCCCCCGGTGGTCAGGGGCGCAGGCGGTATGGGTGCGCCCGCCATGAGATGCTCAACCTGCCACAGTGATGAGAATGTCACCTTTATGGACAGTGAAGGCTCCGTACCCGGCCACGCGGTCTGGCGACTGGCTCCGCCCGAGCAGGCCTGGGTAGGCAAGAGCCTGGGCGAGATATGCCGCCAGCTCAAGGATCAGAAGCGCAGCCACATGACCCTGGCAGAATTGCAGAAGCACAACGCCACCGATGGCCTGGTGGGGTGGGGCTGGAACCCCGGCGAAGGCCGAACACCGGTACCCGGCAGCCAGAAGATGTTTGGCGAACTCACCCAGGCCTGGATCGACACCGGAGCGGAGTGCCCGGGCGGCTGATCTGCATCACCCGGAGGTAAGGGAGGGGGGGGTAAACCGAACAACCCTCTCGCATTTATAACTGAAAGTTCTTATCTCGGTGTAAATCCATCTAGGAAATGTTTTGTCGGTTGTGGGGTTTGGTCGTATCGTTTGCTCTCTTTAAGCGCTGCCGTTGTTATTCAGCCGCTTATGATGATTGTGAACAAACACGGAGCCTATACACCATGGCCAAATCGATTTTTTCTCGCTCTAAAGCTCGTCGGAGTCTTTGGTTAAGCGCTCTGGCACTGATGGTCTCGGTCGTGGGGCCTGTTGCTGCGCAGGAACGTGAGATTCTGAACTCGTCCTACGACATTGCCCGCGAACTGTTCGCGGAATACAACGTGATATTCCAGGACTACTGGAAAGAAAAGACCGGCGAAACCGTGAACGTCCAGCAATCCCACTCCGGCTCTTCCAAGCAGGCGCGTGCGATTCTGCAGGGCCTGAGTGCCGACGTGGTTACTTACAATCAGGTGACGGACGTTAATATCCTGGCCGAGCGTGGCAACCTGATCCCCGACGATTGGGCATCACGCTTGCCCAACAACAGCTCACCTTACTATTCCACCATGGCGTTTCTGGTGCGCGAAGGTAACCCCAAAAACATCGAGAACTGGGACGACCTGATCCGTGAGGATGTCGAGCTGATCATGCCGAACCCGAAAACCTCCGGTAACGGTCGTTACACCTATCTGGCGGCGCTGGGGTTTGCCCAGGACAAGTTCGGGGATGACCAGGAAAAGATTGATGCTTTCATGAGCGATCTGCTGGGGCAGGTAAAGGTGTTCGACTCCGGCGGGCGCGGCGCTACCACCACTTTTGTTGAACGTGGACTGGGGGATGTGTTGCTGACGTTTGAATCCGAGGCCAACAACATCCCGGCGCTGAACCCGGACAGGAACTTCCAGGTTGTGGTTCCGAAAGTGAGCTTCCTTGCCGAGTTCCCGGTGGCCTGGATCGACAAGAACATCGAGAAGAAGGGTACGGCGGATGTGGCTAAGGCGTATCTGGAGTACCTGTACTCCGAAGAAGCCCAGCGTATGCTGACTGGTTTCAATTATCGGGTACATAACGAAGCCGTGAAGGCTGAAGTGGCTGACAAGTTTCCCGAACT
The DNA here is from genome assembly GCA_014359475.1 of Marinobacter sp. Taxonomy (GTDB): domain Bacteria; phylum Pseudomonadota; class Gammaproteobacteria; order Pseudomonadales; family Oleiphilaceae; genus Marinobacter. The sequence goes on from JACIZI010000007.1 coordinate 58,424, forward strand.
GAAGCTGATGCCGATTCAGGACATTGCCGGCAACTGGAAAAACGCCATGGAGACCCATTTTGCCAGCGGCGGCAAGCTGGACCAGTTGCAGCGTCGCCGATAGGCGATGTGCCACCAAAGGATGCGTAACTGATCCATGGCCACCACCGAGCTTTCGGAGCGCCCGGCAAAACGGCTGAGCGCTCCCGCCACCAAACGCGTATTGCCAGGGTTCGGACTGAGCCTCGGCATTTCGCTTTTCTTTATCAGCCTGGTTCTGCTTTTGCCCATCAGTGGCCTGTTTATTCGTGCTGCTGGCATGGGATGGGAGCAGTTCTGGTTTGTGATCACCGATCCGCGAGTGGTGGCTTCCTACAAGGTCACGGTGCTGGCAGCTCTGGCGGCCTCCCTGTTCAACTGCGTGTTCGGTCTGTTGTTGGCCTGGGTGTTGGTGCGTTATGAGTTCCCGGGAAGGCGTCTGCTAGACGCCATTATGGATCTGCCGTTCGCCCTGCCGACCGCCGTGGCCGGGATTACACTGGCGACCCTGTTTGCCGAGAACGGCTGGTATGGCCAGTATCTGGCAAAGTTGGGCATTGAAGTCGCCTTTACGCCTCTGGGTATTGTGGTGGCCATGGCGTTCACCAGCCTGCCCTTCGTGGTGCGTACGGTGCAGCCGGTGCTTGAAGAGATGGCGCCGGAAGACGAGGAAGCGGCCATGAGCCTGGGAGCCTCGGACATGACAGTGTTCCGCAAGATCCTGATGCCGACGCTCTGGCCCGCAATCGTGACCGGCGGCGCGCTTTCGTTCGCCCGCAGCCTGGGTGAATACGGTGCGGTCATTTTTATTGCCGGCAACTCCCCCTATGTCAGCGAAGTGATCAGTCTGATGATTTTTGTTCGCCTGGAGGAATATGACTTCCCGGCGGCCAGTGCCATTGCCGCAGTGGTGATGACGATATCGCTATTGCTGCTGTTGGTGATCAATGTCTGGCAGGGGCGCTACCTCAAGCGTCTGCAGGGAGGTTAGGGTATGGCTGCACGCAAACATCGCCGTGTAGGTGACAGCCCAGTGGTTCGTCGCAGCCTGGTCGGTCTGGCTGTCGCTCTGACTCTGTTGTTTCTGTTCATGCCGCTGGCGCTGATCTTTGTGCAGGCGTTTGCCGAAGGCTGGGCCGGTTACGTCAGCAATATTCTCAATGAGTACACACTTCACGCGATCGGTCTGACGCTTTTCGTTGCTCTGCTCACCGTCCCGTTAAACATGGTATTTGGTGTGTTCCTGGCCTGGCTGGTAACCCGTTTCCGGTTCCCCGGGCGCAAGCTCTTGACGACCCTTATTGATATTCCGTTCGCGGTTTCACCCGTGGTCGCCGGCCTGCTGTTCCTGCTGCTCTACGGGAGCAATGGCTGGGTGGGGCAGTGGCTCGGTGAATACGATATTCAACTGATGTTCTCCTGGCCGGGCATTGTCATGGTGACCGTGTTCGTAACCTGTCCGTTCGTGGCCCGGGAACTGATCCCACTGATGCAGCAACAGGGTCGTGAAGAGGAGGAGGCCGGCGTGGTGCTGGGGGCGTCCGGTTGGCAGTTGTTCCGTCGCGTTACCCTGCCGAACATTCGCTGGGCGCTATTGTACGGCGTGATCCTTACCAATGCCCGGGCAGTAGGGGAGTTTGGTGCGGTATCGGTGGTGTCCGGAAGTATCCGGGGTCAGACCAATACCCTGCCGCTGCAGGTGGAATTGCTGTATCAGGACTACAACACCGTGGGTGCGTTCGCAGCCTCATCGCTGCTGGCCGGTATCGCGTTGATCACGCTTGTGGTGAAAGCCATCGTTGAATGGCGTCAGAGTCGTAACTAAGGGTTTTCATGAGCATCGAGATACAGGGTATCAACAAGTTTTTCGACAAGTTTCAGGCCCTGCATGATATCAATCTGACCATTCCGGATGGCCAACTTACGGCTTTGCTGGGCCCTTCCGGTTCGGGCAAGACCACGCTTTTGCGTATTATTGCTGGCCTGGAAACACCGGAAGAGGGCAGGATTCGTTTCAGCGGTAAGGATGTGACTGATCTGCACGTGCGGGACCGGCGCGTTGGTTTTGTTTTTCAGCACTATGCCTTGTTCCGCCATATGACGGTGGCCGAGAACGTGGCTTTTGGCCTCAACGTGCTGCCGCGCAAGGAACGCCCTGGCAAGCCGGAGATCCGCAAGCGGGTTAAAGATCTGCTTGAAATGGTGCAGTTGGCCCACCTCGCCAACCGGTACCCGACACAACTCTCAGGTGGTCAGAAGCAGCGCATTGCCCTGGCCCGTGCCATGGCCATGCGCCCGGAGATTCTTCTGCTGGATGAGCCATTCGGTGCACTTGATGCCAAGGTGCGAAAAGAACTTCGCCGCTGGCTGCGTAGCCTTCATGACGAGCTGCATTTTACCAGCGTATTCGTGACCCACGATCAGGAGGAAGCCCTGGAGCTTTCCGATCAGGTGGTGGTGATGAGCAGCGGCCGCATCGAGCAGGTCGACTCGCCCGTGGAGCTCTATGGCCGCCCTGACAGCCGGTTTGTCTTCGAGTTTCTGGGCCAGGTGAACGTGCTGTCCGGTAAGATCCGCGACGGCATTATGCGCCAGGGAGATGCCTGGATTCGCCTGCCCGAGGGTTGTGAAAACGACGACGCCCAGCTTTACCTGAGGCCTCACGAGGTAAGGCTGACCCAGGACGCCAGTGATCGGGCCCACTTGCCATTCCGTATTGAGGCCATCAATCTGATCGGTGCGGAAGTCCGCATTGAACTCAAACCGGATGGCTGGGAATGTGAGGAATTGTGGGAGGTTGGCATCAGCCACACCGAGTTTAACGCCCGTCACCCCCAGCGCGGTGATCGTTGCTTTGCGGTGCCAGATGTAGGGCACCTGTTCTGTGAACATGCCGCCGAACCAACGACTCTGGACTGGCGGTGATGGGCGGGCGTTAGGGTCCCGACTGGGGAATCCGCTTATGTATTATCAATAACGCTCAGCTTTGCTCGCGCCACTGAGGTCATAATCGATTCTGCCCCCTTTTGTCTTATCGGCGGCGCACGCCAGGCCAGGCTTGAGGCGGCAGGCGAAGCGCCTGATGGCGCTATATGCGGAACCGGCGGGCTCCTGCTGGCTTTCAAACAGTACAAATTCTGTTACCGGGAACTGCCCGAAAACATGTTCACCCTGTTCTGCCAGCAACGCCTCAACAGAGCCAGACTCGCGTTTGAAACGGGCCAGGGTGATGTGGGGGTGAAAAGCCCGGTTCTCTGTTGCAAAGCCCAGCTTTTGCATCCGCCGCTGAAGTGCCTTGTGGAGCCTGGCCACTGGCGCCTCTGGCTGAATGCCTGCCCACAGGTTCCGTGGCCTCCGGGGCCGGCCGAAACAGCCAAGGCCGGTGACCTGCAGCGAGAAGGGTTCGGCCTGAATATCCGCGACAGAATGGCAAACGGCAGGGACCTGTTCTTCCTCTACATTTCCCAGGAACAGAACAGTAAGGTGCAGTTGTGCGGCAGACTGCCATTTGGCGCCCGGGACCGCTGACTGAACTGTCAATAAGCGGTCCTTGATTTCGGATGGAAGCTCCAGCCCGAAGAAAAGTCGTGGCATACAGATGTACCTCTGAGACTGATTTTATCAAAGTGCACTGCGGCGGGCACATTTCCCCCATGCTGCATCACCCGGAATTCGGACTTATGGATGCCCTGGCTCGCCCATGCCATTCCCAGTCGCCGGAGTGGTTCGTCCATGGGTTCAGGTTTATCAGTCCGTACCTTCACGCTCCGATACGGAAAGAGGAAAGATGCATGCGCAAATGGGACCAGGCGACTTTTGAACGATCATTCCGATCCAGGGGGCTAGTGGGTTCCGTAGGTCGGATATACCGAAGGCGCAAGGGTGGGTTCACACCCTGCGACATTCCGGGCTTGTTTGTGAGGATGCAGGTACCAGCGTTTTCCTGCTTTGGTGAAGGTGTCACTTGTCACCTCAAAGGTGGCTGTGGTTACCGTTGCCGGAATGGGGGTGCCGTCGGCATGGCGGTAGACGCAGCTGGTCTCGAGCCGGAGTGGCGTGGAGATGGGGAGCGTGATAAAACCGTCCTCCCTGACCGACGGGGCCTGGCCATTGACGGACACGACTTTGAGACAGGGGCCGAAATGGATTTTACGGAGATCTTTTATGTACTCCTTCAAGCAATGTTGGGCGCTGAGGAGCACCGTGCCCGGGGCAATATCATCGCCTTCTGTTTCGGAGGGCAGCAACTGACAGCCGCTCAGAATGAAAAGCGCCGAGAGGAAAGGCAGTAGGCGTGGCATGATGGTCTCCCTGCAGTGCTTCTCTCCGGAAACGTCCGGGGACCCTTACTCGAAGGTCCTGGGCCGCAGGACGTCGGGTTTCAGGAAAGGCTTGTCGCCGGTGTTGTCGTGATCGCCCAGTAACTTTCCGTTGACTACTGTTCCATAATTCGTGTGCTTGTGGAAGTTAAAGTATTTCTCACGGGTCTCTTTCACATCAGCGGTATAACGCCGATCCTGAGTACCTTTCTGGGAGTTGATGTAGTTGGCAACCAGACGGGACACTAAAGCGCCGCGACCGAACCGTCGCTGCGGGGATCGGCCGCGCCTTCGAGTATGCCGTCGGGCCGTCTTACCAGTGCGCCGGCATGTCCCATGGTGTCGCTGAAGTCTTCATCCAGAACCTCCACCACATGACCGGCACTGCGAAGCTGATCCACCAGCGCCGGATCAAACCGGCGCTCGAGCTTGAGCGAGGTGGTCACATCGCCCCAGGTCCGTCCGAGTAGCCAGCGCGGCGCGGTTACCGCCTGCTGCAGAGGCTGATTGAAGAGGGCATAGCGGCTGAACACCATGGCCTGGGTCTGGGGCTGGCCTTCGCCGCCCATGGTGCCGTAACTCATGGTGCGACCGTCATCGAACAGGGCCATGGCCGGGTTCAGCGTGTGGAAAGGCTTGCGGCCGGGCTCCAGAGCCTGCAAGGAGCCCGGAGCCAGGGAGAAGCTGATGCCCCGGTTCTGCCAGTGGATCCCCGTGTCCCTGAGCACGACCCCGGAGCCAAACTCCCAGAAGATACTCTGGATAAAACTGACGGAACGACCGTCACTGTCCATGCAGCCCATCCAGATGGTATCGCCGGGCTGGGCCGGATCAGGCCACGGCAACGCCCGTGCCGGATCAATCTCGCCAGCCAGCCTGGACAAAAGGTCGGCGGTCAGGAAGCTGACAGGAGCCTCGGGCACCCGATCGGGGTCGGTTACGATCCGGTCACGGACCCGGAAGGCACGTTTGGTGGACTCCACCAGACCGTGAACATAATCAAAACTTTCGGCCCGGGATACGCCCAGACGCTCGAAAATGCCCAGAATCATCAACGCCGCGAGGCCCTGTGTCGGCGGCGGCAGGTTGAAAATCCGTACGCCGGGTAACTGAACCTGAAGCGGATCCACTCGCATGGCCTGATAGCCCGCCAGATCGTTACGGGTCAGGGGACTGCCCAGACGGGACAGTTCCGCGCCAATGGCGGTCGCCAGTTCCCCGCGATAGAAATCGTCCAGCCCGGCCCGTGCCAGCTGTTCGAAGGTACCGGCAAGCGTCGTTTGCTTCAGCAGTGACCCGGTCACCGGGCTGCCACCGCCGGGCATGAAGGTCTCTGCGAAACCGGGCACGGATTCCAGCTGCGAGCGCTTTTCTGCGGTCAGCCGCGACTGGCTCTCGGTGACCACAATACCGTCGCGGGCATGGGCTATGGCCGGCTCCAGCAAGCGGGATACGGGCAACGCCTTGCCCCAGGGTGCGGCTACCGACAGGGCCTGTTGCCAGCCGGCAATCGTGCCGGCGCTGGTCAGCGCAGCCAGCGGGCCGCGGGAGGGGATGGTTTTGTGACCCGCGTAAAAATCCAGGGTGGCCGCACCGGCCGCACGGCCGCAGGCGTCAATGGCCACCGGCTCCTTGCCGGGTTCGTGGATCAGCCAGAAGCCATCGCCACCGATGGAATTCATGTGGGGATAGACGGTGGCAATGTTTGCTGCTGCCGCTACCATGGCCTCAACAGCGTTGCCGCCTTCTTTGAGAATGTCCCGTCCTGCCTGAGCCGCCAGATGATGCGGGGCTACAAACAGGCCCTTGTTCGAGTAAACGGTTTTCAGCATTTTTCATCTCTCCTTAATCCGGTGTTCCGTTTGCCAGACCCGCAAGGCCTGGCTGACCCCACTCAGTAAATCAGGCCGTAAAACATACGGATCGAGGTGATCAACAGAAACAGTGCAAACAGTTGCCGCAGCCGCTTGGCATTAATGGCGTGTGCCAGACGGGCTCCCTTGGGCGCCATGAACATGGTGGCCGGGACAATCAGTGCCAGCCCGATGAGGTTAACGTAGCCCACGGATAACGGTGGTCGGTTTTCTACGCCCATGCCATTGATCAGAAAACCAATCGCACCGGGCAGGCTGATGACCAGGCCCAGTGCGGCACCAGTGCCCACCGCCCGGATCATTGGCGTTTTAAAGGCGCTGAGAACGGGCACACTGAGGGTACCGCCACCAATGCCCATCAGAGTGGAAATGCCGCCAATGAAAAATGCAATGATACCCGTGCCAATGGGGCCTGGCAGGCCGTCACGTATGCTGAAGCCATCTTTTTTAAACGCCATGTTCAGGGCCACCAGCAGAGCAATCGTGGCAAATACCGCGGTCAGTTCCACGCCACTGGCGTAGCCACTCAGAATCGCGCCAAGGATGACCCCCACAATGACGCCGGGAATCAGTTGCTTGAGCAACGCCGTATCCAGACTGCCTCGTTTGAAGTGGGATCGTGACGACATGATCGAAGTGGGGATGATGGTGGCCAGCGAAGTGCCCACGGCCACATGCATGCGGACGGCCTCATCAATGCCCAGGAGAGTGAACAGGTGGTACAGCACAGGTACGATCACGATACCCCCGCCCACGCCGAGCAGGCCTGCCATTATGCCGGCAATGATGCCCGTTGTGACCAGCGACAGCGCCAGCGCCAGCAGCCAGCCGATGGAGTGGTCAGACAGTATAGCCATGATATAAGTCCTCAATTGGGGGCTACCAGCCGATGGCGTCCGGCAGCCAGGTGACCAGCAGCGGAAACTGGAAGATAACGATTAAAGCCAGCAACTGAAGCGACACAAACGGTATCGCGCCAACATAGATATCGCGGGTCGTCACCCCCGGTGGCGTCACGCCCTTGAGGAAAAACAGGGCCCAGCCGAATGGCGGAGTCAGGAACGACATCTGCAGGTTCATGGCCACCATGATCGCGAGCCAGACCATGTCGGTGCCGTAGTTTATAAACACCGGCAGAAACATGGGAAGCGCAATGTAGGAAATTTCGATCCATTCCAGGAAAAACCCCAGCACAAACAGCAGGGCCATCAGGAACAGGACGGCACCGAATTCGCCGCCCGGCAGCATCTCGAACAGACTGTGAACCATCTGTTCACCCCCCAGACCCCGGAACGACAGCGAGAAGGGCTGGGCACAGAGCAGGATGAAAAATACCATCGCCGAGATCACCAGTGTGCCGTGGAGGGTCTCCCGGATCAGCTTGCGATCCAGGCCCCGGGCAACCAGCGCGATCAGCAGCGCCCCGAGGGCACCCATGGAGGCCGCTTCGGTGGGCGCGGCGACACCGCCGACAATCGAGCCAAGGACAGCAAAGACCAGCAACAGGGGCGGTGCTACATGCATGACCAGGTTTTTGGCCAGCTGTTTGCCACTGGTCTGCGCCCGTTCCTCAGCGGGGATGGCCGGGACCATGTTCGGTTTGAGCCAGCCCAGCAGCAGCATGTACATCATGTAAATGATAGCCAGCACCAGGCCCGGAATGAACGCAGCCGCAAACAGGGTGCCCACGGATTTGCCGACAATGTCCGACAGCAGGATCAACACCAGGCTCGGGGGGATAATCTGCCCCAGGGTGCCGGATGCGCAAATGGTGCCGCAGGCAACACTGGGTGCATAGCCCCGCCGCAGCAGCGCCGGCAGTGTCAGCAGGCCGACGGTCACCACGGTGGCACCGACAATGCCGGTGGAGGCCCCCATCAGCACGCCGACCAGAATAATCGCCATACCCATGCCGCCGTTGAGACCACCCATGGCCTTGCCGATGGTTTCCAGCATGTCCTCGGCGACTTTGGATTTCTCCAGTGTCACGCCCATGAACACGAACAGCGGAATCGCCAGCAGCGTGTAGTTGGTGACCACGCCATAAAGGCGGGCGGGCATCAGGTTGAACAGACTCGGTCCGAAGCCCAGGTAGCCCGCAACGAAGCCTGAGACTGCCAGGGAAATAGCCACCGGAATGCCCAGCAGCATCAGTCCCAGGAAGCCGCCAATCATACCCAGCACCAGCCACTCGTCACCGGTCATGCATTGCCTGCCGTTGACTTGGTTTCTACTGTGGTTCGTGGTTTTTCGCGATGACGCAGCAGCTTTATGGAGTTCAGGCAGTCGGCAATGCCCTGCAGGGCCAGCAGGATGAACCCGAGGGGAAGGAATGCCTTGAGAAGGTACCGCATGGTCAGGCCACCCGGGTCCGGCGATCCCTCGCCCAGTTGATAGGACTGGGCGACATAATCCAGCGCCAGTCTGGTAATGATCAGGCCGATGGCGACCGTCAGCGCCGATGCCAGCAGATCGACTATCGCCTTGGTCCGGACACTGAAATGGTCATACAGAAAATCCACGCGCACATCGGCGCGATGCTTCATCGAGTAGGAGAGCCCCAGCAGAGCAATGGGCGAGATCAGATGCCATTCCAGCTCCTGCAGAGAGACCGGACCGATAGAAAACAGATAACGGAGAATGACATTGGTGGCAACCAGCAGAACCAGGGCCAGCACGCAAACCCGTGCCAGCCCGCCCATCAGTTCCACCAACCATTCAATACGCTTGATCAACACGGTCATGGCTAGTGCCCCGTCTGGTTACAGTTTCAGGAACGGTTCTTCGCTCAGCGAAGCCCACTCCTCGTGCTTCTTGCGGAACGCCATGAACGAGTCATGCACCTTACGGGTCAGCGGATCGGCCGCGGCCATGGTTTCCAGGGTGTCGAAGGTGACCTCACGCAGTCGGTCAACAATGGGTGTGGGCAGTGGCTGCGCGATAACCCCTTCGTTCTCGACCAGGTCCTTCAGCGCATCGGAGTTCACCGACTCGGACCAGGACAGACTCTCGACCACACTCGCTTGCGCGGCGGCCTGAATGATCATCTGCAGGTCCTTGGGCAGGCTTTCCCATGTCTTCAGATTGATCAGCAGCTCGGTGACGTTTGTGGGTTCGTGCCAGCCGGTGGTGTAGTAGTACTTGGCGGCCTTGTGCAGACCCAGACGACGATCCTGGTAGGGACCCACGAATTCGGCCGCATCGATAACGCCGCGTTCCAGCGCCGGGAAGATTTCGCCGCCCGGCAACAGGCGGACGGTGACCCCCAGCTGGCTGTAGACTTTGCCCGCCAGCCCCGGAATCCGCATTTTCAGACCGTCCAGGTCTTTCACGGTTTCCAGGGGTTTACGGAACCAGCCGGTCATTTGTACGCCGGTGTTGCCCATCGGGAAGGCAATCAGGCCGTGCTCTTTGTAGATCTCATGCCAGAGCTTCAGGCCATCGCCCTGATACAGCCAGGCGTTCATGCCCTGGGTGTTCATGCCGAACGGCACCGTGGTGAAGTACTGGGCGGCCGGAATATTGCCGGCCCAGAAATAGGCGTTGGCGGCGTTCATCTCAACGGTGCCGGACGAGACCGCGTTGAAGCCCTCCAGGGCAGGGATCAGTTCGCCGGCGGCGAAGTGCTGAATGTTCAGCCGGCCACCGGACATCTCGCTAACCTTTTTGCAGAAGTCCATCGGCGAACCCGGGCCCTGCACGTAAAACGGCGCGCCGGGCGGATAGGCGTTGGTCATTTTCAGGTTGAAGGACTCTTTGGACACGGCGGCGCGGGCCATGCTGGAGGCGCCCAGGGTCAGGCCTGTCGCCGTGGATGCCAGCGCAGCGCCGAGGAACTTTCGACGGTCTATGCTCATGGTTTGTATCTCCTCAAAACCTGCGGATCATGATGGCCCTGGTGGCGCCATCGGTCTGATAGCCCTACGCAGTTGCCGTGCCAATGCCTAGAAATGAAAAATGTATTTGATTTTCAGAGGCTTGATGTTGTTTGTTTTGAGAGGAGCGGGTTTGCAGGTTGCCTCGGGATGAGGCGCAAATGTGAGCCAAACGATTTACAAATGATTCGGCTGCTTATAAAACCGGCATTTTTGCAGCGGTTTGCCATCGAAAATGGGTACAAGTGAGACCGGAATCTGTCCGTCGGCTTCCATTTGTAAACCCTTGCCCCGTTTGTGTCCCTCCGCCCTGTTTTGGAGCGCGCTGACGGGGACTCTGCAGGTTTACAAACGTGCGCCGCCGCGCCGGTGTTTCACCCGCTTGAGCAGGGCACTGGACTCGACGGAGATGATATCGTCACGCTCGAACAGGCAGGTGCGGACGAACTCATTGAAGGTTTCGTAGCTGTCGGTGAGGGTATGGATGTGCAGGCTTTTCAGGTCGGTCATGATGTACAGGCTGACCACTTCCGGGCGGGCGGCGAGCTCCCGGGCCACCACCTCAATGTTCTGGGGCCTGGCCTTGACGTCCACGAAGGTCGAGATGATCTTGCCCAGCTTTTCCGGATTCACCACGACGGTGAATTGCTCGATAATGTCTTCTTCCACCAGTGCATTGACCCGGGTGCGGGCGTAGGCCCGGGAGACATTAAGCTGCCGGGCAATATCCGCATAGGACGTGCGACCGTCCTTGATCAGGATGTTGAGCAGAGCGCTGTCAGTCTTGTTCATGGGGTGGTTATCCTGCGCCATGGGTGAGTGTACCTGAGACATAGCAACACCCGCGCCAGTTGGCCGGGCCGGGAAGGCCCGGTGCCGGGCATCGTCACCAGGATCAACCGCAAGAGCGTGACCGTGCCGGATGAGGATGGTGCGACGCAGTACACAGAGCTGAATTCATGAGCTCGACGCTCGCTACATACAGCGGCTCAAGTTGCTGCGGTTTCGGAAGCGAGCGGCAATCGGAGCAGCCAGTCCATCCCGCCACCCTGGTTGTAACTGGAAAACATGGAGCCGCCGTACTGGCTCACGACCATGTCGACAATTGCCAGCCCGAGTCCGTGACTCTCCAGCCTGGAGCGGCCAATTCCGGATTTGTCCCGGGCACATTCGTCTATGCCTGTATCGTGGACTAACATCTGCACCGTTGGTGTACTGGTACCGCGTTCGTCCGCCGGGCAGTCAAGCACCAGTTCACACGCCGAGGTTGAATGCTTTAAAGCGTTTTCGACCAGATTTCGAAGAGCCACAATCGCCAGTGCCTGGGGCATTGCGATCCGGCCATCTGAACACCGATTCTCCAGCCGGACCCGGTCCTGTCCAGGTAAATCTTCCAACACGCCGTCGATCACATCCGCCACTGCACAATCTTCACAAGAGGCTCCCCCTCGGCGTTCCATTCGTGAAAGTAACAGCAACTGCTCGGTCACTGTTTGTAACCGCGCTACGCCTTTTTCGGCATTGGCCAGCGCCTGCTGCTGGCGCTCACCTGATACCCGACCAGCAACCTGCAAATGGGTTTTGATGCCGGCCAGCGGCGTGCGAAATTCATGGGCGGCGCTATTGGCAAAGCGCTGTTCCCAGGCCATGGTAGTGGCGACTCGCCCGAACAAACTGTTCAGTGTCTCCACAACCGGGGTCAGTTCAGCCGGGGACCCTTCGACCTGGACCGGATCGAGGTTTTCGGGGGTGCGCCGGCGCAACTGATCGTGCAGGGCCTGCAGTGGGCTGAGCCCTTTGCGTACGCCCCACCAGAGCACTGCCAGTCCGCCAATCAAGGCCAGGGTGAAGGGGACAACCATCACCAGAATGATGCTGTTTGTCAGCGACTCCCGCTCAGACATTCGGTCGGCGGTGGTAATGAACGTACCATTCTGCTCAAGCGTATAGAGTCGCCACTGCTGATCACCTGTGCCACGGGTACTGAATCCGGGCCGCGCATCCTGCAGCAACTGACCCTGCATGCCTTTCGTCTGCAACAGCACCTCACCGCTGGCAGCCTGGATCTGGCAGGCAACGCCTTCCGCCTCTGGCGACATCAGGAGCGGGTTGCTTTGGGAGGAAAGCAGCATCTCCGGCTGCCGGGTGATGAGGCCCGCCACCATCGTGGCCGAGGCTGCAAGACGCTGATCCAGTGTTTGCGATACCTGCTTGTCGAGGTGCAGGTACATCAGCATCGCGACGGATAGCCAGAGCATCAGGAACGCACTGCCGAGGGACCAGAGCAGGCGGCGCTGAAGGCTCATGATGTGTTTTCCTTCGGCTGGGTGGGTGGCGGTCCCAGCCGGTAGCCAAGACCGCGCTCGGTAATCACCACGTCCCGGTAGAGTTTTCGTCGCAGGTGGTGGATGTGGACATTCAGGGCATTGCTCTCGACACTGGTGCCCATGCCGTAAAGACCGTCTTTGAGCTGCTCTTCCGACAACACTGCCCCACGGGCATTAATGAGTTTACCCAGCAACGCAAGTTCACGCCGTGACAGGGACACGGACACTCCCCCAAGCAGCACCTTGCCAGAATCGGGGTAGACCTGAAGCTCGCCATGGCGAACCTCAGGCACCGCTCGTCCCGCCGCACGACGCACCAGCGCATTGAGGCGGGCCGCCAGCTCGTCCAGATCAAAAGGCTTGAGCACGTAATCGTCTGCGCCCGCTTCCAATCCATGCACCCGATCTTCGACCGCATCCCGGGCGGTCAGAATCAGAATCGGTATGGTCACTCCCTGCCGGCGCCAGGCTGACAACAACCCCATACCGTCGCCGTCCGGCAGACCCAGATCCAGAATCACCACGTCGCACTCAAACTGCGCCAGGGCCGCCCTGGCTTCCCGGGCGGTGCGTACCCGGTCCATGGTGCAATGGTGCAGCTCCAGGCCGGCCTCAAGACCGGAGGCTACCAGATCGTCGTCTTCTATCAGTAGTACATGCAGGATATCTATTCCCCTCCGTTTCGACCGGCGGATGTCCGGCGTTAATGCTGACTTAATCCAGCCACCACAGACTGCTGCTCCAGGATCGAACCAGTCATCACCTGAACAAACGGGAGTAGTGCGTGCGAGCAATCCGACTCTGGATACCGATCTTATCCGTTCTCATGGTTTTAGCAACTAGCTGGCCGGCAGCCGGTCAGTCCCTTTTGGGCGGCGGCGATGACTTCCTGCCGCCACAGGAAGCCTTCCAGTATGAGCTTGAGGACAATGGGGATGGCACGCTGACTCTGCGCTGGGAGATCGCGCCGGAATACTACCTTTACCGCAAACGCATGACCATTGAGGGTACCGACGGTAACCTGGGTGACATCCGTTATCCCGGGGGCACCGTTATCCGTGACGAATTCTTCGGCGAGTCGGAGGTGTTCTACAACCGGGCCGAGATCCTGATCCATTCCGGCAATGCCAGCGCACTCAGTCTTGGCTGGCAGGGCTGTGCCGATGCCGGCCTTTGTTATCCGCCGCAATCCGCTGTGGTGGATTTCAACGGTAAGTCGACAGAGAACCCGGGCACGGGCCCTGCCCCGCCAGCAGAGGGTTCGCCAAAGATCGGTAGCTCCGCGCCGGCCAGTGACAACGAACTGGCCGGTGATCAGTCGCTGACCCGGCAACTGGCTACGAGTGGTCTGTTCTGGAATCTGGCGGTGTTCTTCGGACTGGGGCTGCTGCTGGTGTTCACCCCGTGTGTACTGCCGATGATTCCGATATTGTCCACCGTGATTGTAGGCCAACATGCGGGCCAAGGCAGGGCCTTTGTGCTGTCAAGTGTCTATGTGGTTGCCATGGCGGTCACCTACTCAATGCTCGGGGTCGCCGCAGCGCTAGCCGGTGCCAACCTTCAGGCAATGCTCCAGGCACCGGTGTTCATCGTTTCCATTGCGGTGGTGTTCGTGTTGCTGGCGCTATCCATGTTCGGCCTTTATGAACTGCAACTGCCGCCTTTTCTGCGCGACCGGCTGGCCCGGGCCAACAGCCGGCAGGAGGGTGGCAGTCTGGCCAGTGCCGGAGCCATGGGTGTGGTTGCCGCGCTGCTGGCCAGCCCGTGCATGACCGCCCCGCTGGCAGGTGCGTTGATCTACATTGCGGACACAGGCGATGCCACGCTTGGCGGCTTGGCTCTGCTGTCGCTGGGTCTGGGCATGGGCGCTCCGTTGATTGCCTTGGCGACCATGGGGTCCGGATTACTGCCAAAACCCGGTGGATGGATGAATGGGGTCAAGGCGGTGTTTGGCTTCATTCTGCTGGGTACCACTGTGTACTTCCTCGACCGCATTCTGGATGATGCTCTGGTCCTGGCGCTCTGGGGTGCGTTAACCATCGCCCTGGGCCTCTCGCTCTGGCACATCGCCCGTGCCGCCAACGGAACGTTACCGCTGCGCACGCTAACCGCCAGCGCTGGGGTAGTGGTCACGTTCTGGGGTGCCTTGATGATGATCGGGGCGGCGGCTGGTGGCAGCCAGCCCTGGCAACCACTGAGCGGGTTGGTTGCCGCAGGCAACGTCAGCGCGGCCAGCCAAAAGCAGCATGCAGACTTCGATGGTTTTAAATCGGTGGCCGATCTGGAGCAAGCGGTTGCTGAGGCCGGCGCAAAAGGCCGATGGACACTGGTCGACTTCTACGCCGACTGGTGTGTGTCCTGCAAAGTTATCGAAGAAGAAGTGTTCGGTGATTCCGCCGTGATCGCTGCGCTGTCCGACATGCAGCTACTGCGCGCCGACGTGACCGCCAACGACGCCCTGGATCAGGCGGTAATGAAACACCTGCAAGTGGTTGGTCCGCCCACCATTCTCATCATCGGGCCGGATGGTCGGGAATACCGGGCGCAACGCACCACCGGCGAAGTATCCGCCAACGTGTTCCTGGACCGCCTGGCCCAGGCACGCGAATCCTGAAGGAGACCCCATGTTGAGCATTAACGTTGGACCACTCGCTTTGCCCCTGGGCCAGGCACTGCTGCTTATCGCGTTTATCGTCGCCTTGATCGTCGGTGCGATGGTCGGCCGCAAAAGCCGCATTGCCATCGCCGGACCGCTGTCGGACATCTTTCTGGCGGCCATGCTGGCCGCGCGCATCGGCTTTGTCATCCGCTATTTCGAGCATTACCAGAGCGATATTTTAGGGATAATCGATATCCGGGACGGTGGCTTTGACATGCTTGCCGGGCTTGTCGGTGCGCTCGTCATACTCGGCTGGAAACTCTGGCGCCACCCTGCGATCCGAGTGCCGCTTGGCAGTGCGGCCGCCGCCGGCCTACTGACCTGGGGCACGGTGTCACTGCTGATTATCCTGATGGAGGGGCAGTCCCGGGAGGTGCCGGAGTCGTCCTTTGCTCAGCTGGACAGCAGTCCGGTCACTCTGTCGCAAGTAGCTGATGGTAAACCCATGGTGGTGAATCTCTGGGCCAGTTGGTGCCCGCCCTGTATCCGCGAGATGCCGGTGCTGGACGAAGCCCGGAAAGACAACCCTGACATTACTTTTGTCTTTGTTAACCAGGGCGAACAGCCCGAAACCATTGTGCGTTTCCTGAACCAGCACAACCTCACCCTGGACAATGTGTTAACTGATATCCGCTCCAGCCTCGGCCGGACTACCGGCAGCCACGCCTTGCCGACCACCCTTTTCTACGATGCCCAAGGGCGGCAGGTGAACGCCCATCTGGGCGAGCTGTCTGCCGCCTCGCTGGCCCATAACCTTGAACGCTTTGACTGACACCAACCCGACTCGGAGACTGCCAATGAAATCTGTGAACGTCTTACTGAAACCCACCTTGCTGACCGTGACCCTCGTGACCGCCAGTCTGAGCCTGCCGGCGTGGGCCCAAAGCTATCCGCCTGCAGTACAGCAACTGATAGACCGCGGTGTATCCATCGATGGTTCCTTTGATGCTCCCGGCGGCATGAAGGGCTATGTCGGTAACATGCAGGGCCGTGCCGTGGCTTTTTACCTGACCGAGGACAAAGACCATGTAATTGTCGGCCCCATGCTTAACGCCAAGGGCGAAAACCTGACCGAGTCAAAGATCCAGGAGCTGGTACTCGGGCCGCAGAATGAAAAAGCCTGGAGCCAGTTAAAAGACGCTGACTGGGTACTTGATGGCAGTGCCGATGCGCCTGTGGTGGTATACACCTTCACCGACCCCAACTGCCCCTTTTGTCACCGGTTCCGGCAAGCCGCTGAGCCCTGGATTAATGCCGGCCGGGTACAACTGCGCCATATCCTTGTGGGCATCCTGAAAGAGGACAGCCTGCCCAAGGCCGCCACTATTATCGGATCGGAAAACCCGAGTGCGGCGTTGGCTGAAAATTACGACCGATACAGCGAGGGCGGCATTACGGTGGACCGACAGATCGTCAGCGCCCATGCCAGGCGAGTGCAGGCCAACAACCAGCTGATGTCCGGCCTTGGTCTGAGTGCCACGCCGAGCACCTACTACCGTGACAGTGCCGGCGACGTGAAGATGAAGCAGGGCGCGCCCCGGCCCGGAGAAATGGAAAGTATCATGGGTAGCAAGAGGCCTTGAGCACTGCTTAATGCCGCCGCTGCGGCCTGGCGCTGCTGGTATACTGTCTGTACCGGCGCATGGGTCGCTCACTAAAACCGCTCGCACCGCCCTCGGCTCGATGAGGCCATCGAGCAGCAAATCATGGCCCTGCACAGCGACCACGCTATTGAGGAGCGGAGTCGCTGATTCAGGATGATGACGGTTGTCCATATCCTGTAGGATAATAACCAACTGCGTGCCGTATAAAGCAGCTCCAATGAAGGCGCGTCCCGAAACCAAGGACAGGGTAGCCCCATGGTACGACAGCTTTCCCTGATCTCCCTGCTCCTGCTGTGCCTGGGCGGCCATGCCTCAGCCGCGGTGGTGCTGGATTCGCCGGTCGTCAACCTGACTGACTTCCCCATGGCCACCTTCATTGACGAAACCGAAACCATGGCGTTCGAGGCGGTCCGGAGCCAGGCGTTTACGCCATCCAGTAACCGGGTCTCGCTGGGAACCGAGGCCAGGACCACCTGGTCGCGCATCGGACTGGTTAACCACTCGGGTCAGGACCTTGAGCTGTTCCTGCACCACCCCTACGCCTACCACAATCGCCAGGTCGCCTTCTTCCTGGAGGATGGCGATACTCTGGTGGAACGCAAGGTCCTGGACCTGGACCAGGCCAGCGACAGTCCCTTGATGTACCGGGGCAGCGCCGTCTATCCGTTCCGTCTGGAGGCCGGTCAGAGCCGGACCCTGTATGTCCGGAGCGTGTCCTACTCGCACCAGTGGTTCACCCTGCTGCTACTGGATGAAGACCGCTCCAGGCGGGCCCTGATCGGCAGCCATATTGACATTGCTCTGCTGATCGGAATTCTGCTCGCGCTGATCGTGTACAACTTCCTGCTGTACCTGGTCTCCGGCATGAAGGAGAACATCCTCTACGCCTTCTACCTGATTTCCGGGGCCGTCTGGATCGCCTTGTCCTATGGACTGCTGGCCCAGGTGTTCAATGTCTACGGCGCCGGCGTGTTTCGCCTGCACCTGTCACTGATCACCATGCCTATCTTCCTGATCCTCTTCATGATGGCCATCTTCGAGACCCGGCGCGACTACCCGACGGAGCACCGTTGCCTGCAGCTCATGCTGTTGCCATTGCTGGCGGACCTGGTGTACGGCCTGTTCGACATCTACGGTGCCCTGAAGCCCGCAAGCTCCCTGGCGGCCCTGATGATGGTGGTAACCGTGTCCGTGAGCATATCCCTTTACCGCAAAGGCAACCCTCTAGCCAAATACTTCCTGATCGGCCACTCCTGTTTCCTGTTGTTCAACGGTATGGCGGTCCTGTTCTACAAGGGCATGATCGACTTCACCTACCTCGCCAGCCACGGTGTTGGCATTGGCATTACCCTGGAGGCGCTTATGCTGGCCTTCATCATTGCCTACCGAATCCGGATTCTTGAGGACATCAAGGCATCCCAGGCCGATCTCAGACTTCAGGCCCTGACCGACCCCCTCACCAGGCTCTACAACCGGCGCCATTTCTTTACCGAGGCCGGCAACCTGGCGGACATCGCCAGACAGCAGAAAACGCCCCTGTCGGCCCTGATCATGGACATTGACCATTTCAAGGCGGTGAACGACAGCCACGGCCACGCCGTTGGCGACCGAGTACTGGTGGAACTGGCCCAGGTGCTGAGAAGCGGCAGCCGGTCCAGCGACCTGATTGCCCGTTTTGGCGGAGAGGAATTCGTGATCCTGCTGCCGAATTGCGGCCAGGAACAAGCGGCGACCGTGGCCGAGAACATCCGCCAGGCTGTCGCCGACAAGGCAATGGACCTTGACGGTGGCCGGCAGCTTCACTTCACCATCAGCCTGGGCGTGGCCGAACTGGACCTCGGTGCGGAGGAGTCCGTCAATGTCATGCTCAACCGGGCCGACCAGGCTCTGTACCAGGCTAAACGGGCGGGCCGCAATCAGGTGCGCGTCTATACCGGGAATGGCGATGTCGAGAGCTATACCGGCCAGCAAGTCTGACTGGCCCGGTCTGAAATCGCCCGGCGGCGGCCACCGACACCTGATCTGTCGGCACAGGCGTCCGGTTCGGGAACAGGCGAGGCCCCGCGGCTCAATTATCAACATTTCATCGAGCTACGGCATCACGCCAGCTGAGAAAATACATTTCGACTGCGCGGAAAATAGATCTGTCCCGATTTTCCCTGCTACTCGAAACTTCTCGGCCGAAGATTGTCTGGCTTCAGGAATGGTTTGTCGCCGGTGTTGTCATGATCACCCAGAAGTTTGCCGTCACTCTCCCGGATTTTTCCATACATGGAGTGTTGGTGGAAGTTTTTATGCTTTTCGGCGGTTTCCTTGACCTCCCCAGTGTAGCGCGGGTCCTGGGGGCGTTCCTGGCTGTTCATGTAATAGGCAATATCCCAGGCCTGCTGGTCTGACAATGAATGGGGCTGGCCCAGCGGCATGTTATTCTTGATGAAGCCGGCGGCGGTGAAGATCCGTACCATGCCGGCACCCCAGTTATTGGAGTTATTGCCCCACAATGCCGGGTAAACCGTCTGGCCATCAACGCGGAGACCCGAACCATCTTCCTGGTGGCAAACGGCACATTGCTCCTGGAACAACCTTTCACCGTTGGCGTAGCTCAACTTTCCAGGCCGTTCAGGTGCCGGGAATCCTCGGCCGTAGATGGACTGTTTGGGATACATTTCCACACCGCTGGCCAGCCAGGTGTGGTAGGTCGCCAGGGCTACCATGTCATCACTACCGTAGGCGGGCGGTTTGCCGTTCATGGAGTAGGCAAAACAACCGGCTATGCGTTCTTCCAGAGTGTTTACGTGGCCATTCTTGCCCCGATAGTCAGGCAGTGTGACCGCCGCTGGCCAGATCGGAGCACTGAACGGCACGCGCCCTGCGCCAAGGTGGCAGCTGGAGCAGTTCATGTTGTTGAAGACGTTCTTCCCGCGAAGCTGCTGGGTATTGGTGAACAGATCGTAGCCGCGGCGAATGACCCGTTTGAGTTCGGGGTGAATGTCAGCGTCTTCAAGATCCTCCATGGTGGGAGGAATGTGCACCAGTTGGTCCTCTTTGGGGGCCGGAAAACCCATTTCAGTCAGGGTCTCAATGTATTGCTGGATCTCGGCATCGCTGGCGTAGTCGTTGGCAGCCGCAGTGGAGGAGAGCAAGACGGTTCCCGACAACGCTACCTGAAAAAATTTGCGAATCATGTCCTGGAACTCCTTTATTCGGCCACAGGGCTCTGGTTTGCAAGCCAGACGGCTACGGCATGAATGTCTTCATCGCCCATGCGTTTGGCGATGCTGCCCATCAGGTTTTGAGGATCATTGTTACGGGTGCCTTCTTTCCAGGCCTTGAGCTGGGCCTCGATGTATCCGGCATGTTGACCGGCAATGCCCGGGAAGGCCTCGCCGGCGCCCCGGCTGCCAGGCCCATGGCAACTTCTGCAGGCGACAATGTACTGGGACCAGTCACCACGTTCGGCAATCTGCTTGCCGCGCTCCAGCACCCCTTCGGAAGCATTTTCACCGCCCTGGCCAGGTGTCGGTTCCATCCGGGCATAGTAGGCTGCCACATCGGCTAGCTGCTGTCCGTTCAGCATATTGACGAAAGGCATCATGGTTGCGCTTTGCCGTGAGCCGCTCTTGATGTCGTTGTATTGTTTAATGAAGTACCGGGCGTTCAAGCCCGCCAATCGAGGCCAGGATTGGCCACCCTCAATATGCTTGCCACTGCCATCCGCCTGGTGGCAGGTAGCACAAGGGGTAACCAGCCCCGCCCCACGCTCCGGATCGCCTTCTGAAGCTGCCTCCACAACGCTGGCACAGGCGACCAAGCCCAGCGCAGCAAGTGTTATTGGGAAATACCTCACGATCAGGCTCCTCTCTCATTGCGCGTGTATTTCATAAGGATACCCTTATGCTTATAGCATAGAAGAATATTCCAGTTTCTTGTAAATACCATCAAGACACAGTCAACAAACGGAGACAACCGACATGGCCAACCAAGCAAGCTTCAACTGGGAAGACCCCCTGTTGCTGGACCAGCAACTGACTGAAGATGAGCGCATGGTGCGTGACAGTGCCCGCCAGTTTGCCGAAAGCAAACTTCGGCCCCGGGTGCTGAACGCCTTCCGCAACGAACAGACCGACCCGGAGATTTTCCGGGAAATGGGCGAGAACGGCCTGCTGGGTTGCACCATTCCCGAGCAGTACGGCGGCAGTGGCCTGAACTACGTGTGTTACGGTCTGGTTGCCCGGGAAGTGGAGCGGGTTGACTCCGGTTACCGTTCCATGATGAGTGTGCAGTCCTCCCTGGTGATGGTGCCCATCCACGAATTCGGCAACGAGGAAACCCGCCACAAGTACCTGCCGAAGCTTGCCTCCGGTGAGTGGATCGGCTGTTTCGGGTTGACCGAGCCGGACCACGGTTCCGATCCGGGCAACATGGCCACACGTGCCCGCAAGGTGGACGGCGGCTACCGGCTCACCGGCAACAAGATGTGGATCACCAACAGCCCCATCGCCGACGTCTTTGTGGTCTGGGCCAAGGACGACGAGGGTCAGATCCGGGGCTTTGTGCTGGAGAAGGGCTGGGAAGGCCTGAGCGCGCCGGCGATTCACGGCAAGGTGGGCCTGCGCGCCTCGATCACCGGCGAGATCGTGATGGACGGGGTATTTGTTCCGGAAGAAAACGCCTTCCCTGAGGTGCGAGGCCTCAAGGGACCGTTCACCTGCCTGAACTCCGCCCGTTACGGCATTTCCTGGGGTGCCCTGGGCGCTGCCGAGGATTGCTGGCACACCGCCCGTCAGTATGTACTGGATCGCAAACAGTTCGGGCGGCCCCTGGCGGCCAACCAGCTGATCCAGAAGAAGCTGGCGGACATGCAGACCGACATCACCCTGGCCTTGCAGGGCTGTCTGCGCCTCGGCCGCATGAAAGACGAAGGCACCGCGGCGGTGGAAATCACCTCGCTTATGAAACGCAATTCCTGCGGCAAGGCCCTGGATGTTGCCCGCCTGGCCCGGGACATGCTCGGCGGCAACGGCATCAGTGATGAGTTCGGCGTGGCCCGGCACCTGGTGAATCTGGAGGTGGTGAACACATACGAAGGCACCCACGATGTGCACGCCCTGATTCTGGGTCGGGCTCAGACGGGGATTCAGGCGTTCTTCTGAGTAGCCGGCATCCTTACCAGTGCTCAAAACCCGGAATAACGATTGATAGAGGATCCATGATGTCTCGCTCTCCCGAAGACTGGATTGGCAAGCAGGAATCCTGCCGTGACCGCCTTGATCCCTCGCATGCGGCGCGCATTGCGGCGATGCTGGACCGCCCTTTTCCTCAGGAAGGCGACGCCCTGGCACCATTATGGCACTGGGCGTTTTTCCAGATTCCGGTACCACCTTCCGGGACCGGAGCGGATGGCCATATTGCTCCGGGTGGCTTTCTGCCGAAATCCGAGGGTAACACCCGGATGTGGGCCGGTGGCCGTGTTCAGTTCCATCAGTCACTGACCATCGGGCAGTCGGCGCGGCGTGAGTCCCGCATCAAGGCGGTCAATGAAAAAAATGGTCGCTCCGGCAAGTTGCTGTTCGTCACAGTGAAGCATGAGTACCGGCAAAATAATGCGTTGTGCCTGAGCGAGGAACAGGACATTGTCTACAAGGCCGCGGCCGCACCACGGCTGTCGCTGGACAAGCCGGTTGCTGAAGCCCGGTGGAGTCAGCCGGTTACCCCGTCCCCCCTGTTGTTGTTCCGTTATTCCGCGATCACTTTCAATGGTCACCGGATCCATTACGATCACCCCTACACCACTCGTGAAGAGGGTTATCCGGACCTGGTTGTCCATGGCCCGCTGATTGCGACGCTCATGGTACAGGCCTTTGTCGATGCCAATCCGGGACTCAGAGCGGTGCGCCTGTCTTACAGGGGATTGCGCCCCTTAACCGTTAACAAATCGTTCCGGGTTGAAGGGCGACTTGCCCACGCAGGCAAGGCAGAGCTCTGGGCCGCTAACGAAGACGGCCCGGCTCATGAGGCAGAACTTGAATTCGAGGAGAAAAAATAGATGAATAATTCATCCCCGCAGACGTTTGAGGATATTCGCGAGGGGGTCCGTGGCCTGTGTGCCGAGTTCGATGCGGCCTATTGGCGTGGCGTGGATGAGCGCAAAGCCTTTCCCGAGGCCTTTGTTGAGGCAATGACTCGTGCCGGCTGGTTGGCCGCGATGATTCCCGAGGAATATGGTGGCTCCGGCCTCGGCGTCTCCGAGGCCTCGGTCATTCTGGAAGAAGTCAACCGTGCCGGCGGTAATTCCGGCACAGTCCATGGTCAGATGTACAACATGTTTACCCTGTTGCGTCATGGAAGTGAGGAGCAAAAGCAGAAATACCTGCCAAGAATTGCTGCAGGTGAGCTGCGTCTGCAGTCCATGGGGGTTACTGAACCGACCACCGGTACCGATACCACCGGAATAAAGACAATGGCAGCGCGTCAGGGCGACAAGTATGTGGTGAATGGCCAGAAAGTCTGGATCTCACGGATCCAGCATTCTGACCTGATGATCCTGTTGGCCCGCACTACCCCGCTGGCAGAGGTGGAACGAAAGGCCGACGGCATGTCGATCTTCATTGTGGACCTGCATGAAGCTATTGGTAGCGGGCTCACGGTGCAACCGATTGCCAACATGGTCAATCATGAAACCAATGAGCTGTTCTTTGATAACCTGGAGATTCCCGCCGAGAACCTGATTGGCGAGGAAGGCAGGGGGTTCCGCTATATTCTCGACGGGCTCAATGCCGAACGGGCACTGATTGCGGCTGAGTGTATTGGCGACGGTCGATGGTTTATCGACAAGGCGCGCCATTACGCCAGGGAGCGTGAAGTGTTTGGTCGCCCGATCGGCAAGAATCAGGGCATCCAGTTCCCCATCGCCAAGGCCCACATCAATGTCGAAGCGGCGGATCTGATGCGCTGGCGTGCCTGTGAGGAATACGACAGTGGCCGCAACGCGGGCGCGAGTGCCAATATGGCCAAGTACCTGGCTGCGGAGGCGTCCTGGGAAGCTGCTAACGTGTGTTTACAGACACACGGCGGATTTGGTTTTGCCACTGAATACGACGTGGAGCGGAAGTTCCGGGAAACCCGTTTGTACCAGGTGGCGCCCATTTCCACCAACCTGATTCTGTCATACGTGGCGGAGCATCTGCTGGAGCTGCCCCGCTCGTTCTGACATCCGCCAGCCTGGCTACTTCTCTCCCGACCGAATCGGCCAGTGGAAACGTGATGGCGTGGTCCGACATCAACACAATACAGGAAACAGGAAGCTGATCATGACCGCAGGCAGAGATCTGAAAACCATGCTCTTCGTGCCGGCCTCCCGACCGGAGCGCATCCCCAAGGCGATCGCAAGCGCTGCCGGTGCGGTCATTGTGGACCTGGAGGACGCGGTTCCTGCAGCGGCCAAGGACTCCGCGCGTGAGTCGCTGGAGGCGTTCCTTCGTGACCATGAAGAGGCAGGGGTTTTCGTGCGCATCAATGCCCGGGGCACTGCGGGCTTCGAGGCGGATCTGGCACTGTGTGCACGTCACGCCAATGTCGTCGGCATTATGTTGGCAAAGGCCGAATCAGCGGAGGATGTCCGGGTTGTCGCTGGTGCCGGGAAGCGCATCATCCCCCTGATCGAATCAGCACGTGGTCTGGTTGCCCTCAACGACATCGCCGCGGTGCCAGAGGTTGAGCGACTGAGCTACGGGGGTCTGGACCTCAGCGATGACCTCGGCCTCGAAGGTAATACCAGCGCCGCAGAAACGGTTATGGACCAGTGCCGTTATCAGCTTCTGGTCAGTTCCCGCGCAGCGGGTTTACTGGCACCCATTGACACCGTTTTCCCGGTTCTCGATGACGAGGAAGCATTACTGTGCCGTGCGCGCCGGGCCCGGAATATGGGGTTTGCCGGCATGCTGTGCATTCATCCCGGGCAGATTGCTCCGGTGCAAGCCGGATTTTCCCCGGACCCGGATCAGGTTGCATGGGCGCGCAAGGTCATGGAGGCCGCCCGGTCGGGTGGCGGGGCGTTCAAGGTCGATGGCCAGATGGTCGATGCCCCGGTCATTGCAATGGCAAGAAGCATCCTCGAGCGAGCCGGATCGGGTCTCGACAAATAACCGGATCCCGAGCCGGCCGCTGCTTATCTATCGACAGGGCGATACTGGCGACCGGTCCTGTTGCCCCGCCGGTCCGGCAGGAGCCGCTGGCCGCCGTGTTCGTAAATCTGACTCGGTTCGTCGTTCAGAGTGACATCCCTGGCTCATCTTCAGCATTTAAAAGCCGGCTTGCGCCGGCTCTCGAAAGCATCAAGCCCTTCGGCAACGTCATCGCCGGGTAGTGCCCGCACTGCTGCGTCCCGCTCGAGCCGCATCTGCTGGTCTATCGTCATGTCCGCACCTTCACGGACCAGGCGTTTCATTTCGGCAATACCAGGGCGTGAGCGGGTAGCGATGGTCTGGCAATAGTCCAGCGCGGCCTTGTGCAGTTCTGCATCCGGCACAATATAATTGACCAGGCCGGCCTCCCTGGCTTCGTCCGCCTTGAGCCAGCGCGCCGAGAACATCAGGTCGAGTGCCCGGCGCTGGCCCATCAACCGCGTCAGCCGCTGCGAACCGCCCCAGCCGGGGATCAGGCCGAATTGCGCGTGCTGATCGCCGAATTGCGCGGTCTCGGCGGCAAAGCACACGTCGCAGGCCAGCATCAGCTCGATCCCGCCGGCCAGACACAGCCCCTGCACGGCCACGACGACAGGGAGGGTGCTCGTTTCGAGCGCGCGGAGGTTTTTCATGCCAAAGGCGATGAAATGATCCAGTGCGGCCGGGTCGTTTAATTTGCCCTTCACTTCGGTGAGATCGGCGCCGGTGCAGAAGTGCTTGCCCTGCGCACGAATGAGAATCGACCGGACTTCCCGATTCGCCTCGAATTCCATGCGCGCGGCGGCGATGCGGTCATGCACGTCCAGTGACAGGCAATTGAATTTCTCCGGGCGCGCCAGTTCGATGATGCCGACGCTGCCTTCAATGAAGGCGTCGATCACGCCACTCATTTTGCCGCTCCCTTTGCCTTCTTGTCATACTGGAGCGCGATCCGCCCGACCTTTTCGCGGGCAATCACCAGCTTCTGGATTTGCGCGGTGCCGTCGCCGATCTGCAGGCCGAGCACGTCGTTGTAACGCTGATGGTGGGGCAGGTCAGTAGTATAGCCGTAGTGCCCATGCAGGATCAGGCACTGATGCAGGATCTCGCAGGCGGTCTTTGGCAGGTACCATTTGCACATCGCCGCCTCGGCGGTATGGGGCAGGCCGCGGTCGCGCAAATCCAGCGTGTAATAGCAAAGCTGGCGCATCATGGTCAGTTGGGTTTCGGCCTCGGCGAGGGGGAAGCTGACGCCCTGATATTGCACGATGGGTGCGCCGAACGCCTCGCGTTCCCGGACATACGCCCAGGTCTCGTCCACCGAGGCCTGCGCCGCGCCCAGACATTCCAGCCCGATCAGCGCCCGGGAATAGTCGAACCCCGACATGATCGTGCCAAAGGCGCGATCCTGTTCGGCCATCATGTTTTCGGCCGGCACGAAGACGTCGTCGAAAAACACCGATCCACGCCCGACAGGCTTGGTGCCGATGTCGTCAAAATGCGTGCGGCTGATGTCGTCCTGGTTCAGATCGACAAAAAAAGCGCTGACCCCGCGAGAGCCCCCGTCAGGATCGCCCGTACGCGCAAAAACAACGGCTGCGTCGGCCTGGCTGGCAAAACTCATGGATGTCTTTTCGCCGCTCAGTCGCCAGCCGTTGCCTGACTTTTCGGCCCTGAGCGTCAGGTTCGCCGCATCCGATCCGCCACGTGGCTCCGTCAGGCCCAGGCCGATGACGACATCACCGGAAATAACCTTGGGCACCCATTCCGATGCGATCTCCCTGGGGGCGTGCCTGGCCACCATCCCTCCCATGAGGGAGCCCAGCAGCTGCACATAACTTGCATTGAAATCCGCATAGGCAATTTCTTCGACAATGAGGCCCGCAGTGACCGAGCTTTCGCCAAGCCCGCCGAATTCCTCCGGCAGATCCGGCGCAATCAGACCCAGCGCGCCCATTTCCCGGATCAGCGCACGATCAAGGACGTGGCCGCGTGCGCGCTCCTGGTAACCGGGCGCCAGTTTTTTCGTGGCGAATCGCTTCGCGGTTTCGCGAAACGCCTTTTGATCTTCTGTTGGCTGGAATTGCATCGGCGCGCCTCTCCATGAAGGAAAATGTGTCCCAGTGAAAAAACCTAACAAATGTTAGAATATAGATCAAGCTGAGTTTCGGTGAGAATGTTGACCATGGAGGATGTGCGGATGGAGGGGAGGCGGAGGGTGCGCAGATAGAGGGAAAGCTGGGGGTGCACGCTTTGCTTTCACCTCTCCGCGCGCCCATCCCCCTCCGCTGTGCAGCCGTCAGCTCACTGGACGAAAGCAGCCCGATTCCCGGCGACGAAATCGCGGAAGCGACGGGCCGGGCGCCCAAGCACGTCGCTGATCGTGGTCTCGGTGCCGGCGAGATAGCCCTTTGGGGCGAGGGAGGCGAGTTCCACCATGGCGGCGGCGACCTCTTCCTGCATCCCGTCGGCGATCATGGCCGCCCTGGAGGCCTCCGCCGACAAGGGCATGCAGGTGACGGATCGTCCGGTCGCCTCGGACAGAACCGTGGCAATCTCCTCACCTGTCAGGGCCTCGGGGCCGGTCAGGCCATAGATCTTGCCTTCGTGCCCCGGTCCGGTCAGCGCCTCTGCGGCGACGTCGGCGATGTCGCGGGCATCGACCCAGGCCACCGGTCCGCCCAGACCGTCGTAATAAACCGCGTCCTTCGCAATGTTACCGGCCTGCCACAGCAGGTTCTGCATGAAATAGGTCGGCTGGACAAAGGTCCAGTCAAGCCCGCTTTCCTTCACCCGTTCCTGGGTTTCGGAATGCCATTTTCCGAAGGTCACCCTGGCCTTGGGCGACGCGCCCAGACCGGTGGCCAGAACGACATGGCGAACACCCGCGGCTTTTGCCGCCTCGATCACGTTCGCTTTCCAGCGGCGCATGTCCGGATGGGCGGGCGTCACCAGATAGATCTTTTCGGCACCGGTACATGCCTTTTCCAACGTGGCAGGGTCGGAGAAATCGGCGGTGACGGCCTCACACCCTTTGGCCCTGAGGGAAGCGACCTTCGCCGGATCGCTGGTGACTGCGCGCAGTTTCACGCCCTTGGACAGAAGCGTATCGACAAGGGGCGCGCCGGTGGTGCCGGTCGCGCCGAAGACGGTTATCATGGCGTTTCCTTTCGCAGATCTGCAACGGGTTTCATCGCTTGGGGTTGCGGGCTCAGCCGTGCATCGACAAGCCACCTGAGACCGAAATCACCTGGCCGGTGATGAAGCCGGCATCGTCCGACGACAGGAAACAGATGATTCCGGGGTAGTCTGCCGGCTGCGCCAGGCGCTTCATCGGAATGGCCCGCTTGAGGCCTTCGGCGATCTTTTCTCCGGACTCGCCCTGAGCGATCTGGGCGAACAACGGCGTATCGGTCGGCCCGGGCGCAACCGCGTTCAGCTGAACGCCCTTGCGAGCCAGTTCCCGCGCTACCGTTTTGGTAAACGAGATAATGCCACCCTTGCAGGCAGAATAAACCGCTTCGCCCGATGAGCCGACGCGACCGGCATCGGAGGCAATGTTGACCACGCGGCCGCCCCCGTTTTTGACCATGCCGGGAAGCACCGCATGATGCATGTTCAACGGGCCATAAAGGTTGATGTCGATGACCTTTTTCCAGAGGTCGGCATCGGTGTCGAGGAACGGCTTGATCTCATCCCATCCTGCGTTATTCACCAGCACGTCGATCGGGCCCCCGGCTTCGAATTCGGCCACCGCCTTGTCGACCTGGCCGCGGTCGGTGATGTCCGCCTTGAAAGCTTGCGCTTTGCCTCCCGAGCCCTGGATGATCCGGGCCGTTTCCTGCGCGCCCTCTTCGTTCAGGTCAAACACCGCAACCTCGGCACCTTCTTCGCCGAAGCGTTCGCAAACCGCGCGCCCTATGCCACTTCCGCCGCCGGTGACGATCACCCGTTTTCCATTCAGTCCTCGCATGCAGAAATCCCCCTGTCCCGCTAACACCTTGAAAATGAAGTTGATTTTAAGTGCCGAACAAGTTATTCTAACAACCTTTAGATTTTTTGCAAAGGACACCTTTGAAAAGTGGCAGCCAAGCGAAAACAGCGACTGGTACCAAAGCCTGATGCAATCAGGAAAGCCGACGATGAGCTGAGTAAATCAGAGAGAACGCGCGAGTGCGTCCTCGCTGCGGCCGGCCGCCTATTCCGGCAAGAAGGCTTCTACGCGACAACGATGCGCGACATCGCCGAGGAATCCGGAATAGAAGCGGGAAGCATCTATTACCATTTTCAATCCAAGGATGAGATTCTGAACGAGGTTCTCGATCGGGGCGTGCGGCAACTTTACGAGAAGGTCCGTGAGATTACCCGCTCGGCGAGAAGAAATTCTGAGGATTTTCGCAAGACGTTTGCTTTGCTCATCGAAACACACCTGACCTGTTTGTTGACTGACAGCGACTTCACCTCTGCCAATATCCGCAACTACCCGATGCTGTCGGATAAGGCGCGCGCGCCGCACCGTGAGTTGCGTGCAGCCTACGCGGAGGCCTGGAGCCGTTTTCTGGAAGACGGGAGGCGTGCTGGCCGCCTGAGAAGTGACGTTTCCGTTTCTGCGATCCGCCAGTTCATATTAAGTGCAATGAACTGGACCGTTGAATGGTATGACATCGACCGGTATCCGGTGCATACCCTCGCGGAACGCATGAGCAAACTGTTACTTGACGGAATGTGCGTGCGCCACAGAGCTGACACGGAGGGGCAGAAGGAGAGCGCATCCACCATATTCGCCAGGGCGCCTGAACCGGTCGGCAAGGCGGCACATACCCGCGCGAAAATCCTGAGGGCGGCAGCACGCACGCTCAGGGATAATGGTTACAAGGCGACCACGCTGAGACAGATCGTGGCAGAAGCGGATATGAAAGCGGGCAGCGTCTATTACCATTTCAAGTCCAAAGAAGCGATCGTGGATGAGGTTCTGGATGCCGGATTGAGGGATTTGCTATCGGGTGTCAGCGCCGCGATCGAAGAATATCATGAGCCATATGACCATCATGCCAGGATCGCGACTGCGATCCGGACCCATCTTGATTTTCTTTTCAGGGCAAGCGAATTCACTTCTGCAAACATCAGAAGCTACGGGATGCTTCCCCCACATCTCAAGGAGAGGCACCGGAAAGTGCGTCATTTGTATGGACAGCTGTGGGACAAGGTTCTCCGCGAAGCGCAGGAAGACGATGCCATCAGGTCGGATATCAAAATTGTGCCCCTGCGTCAGGTGATGTTGGGTGCCCTGAACTGGACGGTGGAGTGGTTTGATCCGGACAAGGCGGGAAAACAGGGGTACCTCTCACTGCCCGAGTTTTCCGACATGCTCATCAGGCTCCTTTTTGAGGGGATCTGCGACCGGAGTCACGCGGCTTACCCAGAACAAACAGCAGCGCAGTGATCGACACCGCTGCGATCACACCAGCAGGAAGTGGTACAGCCCTTCCGCGATCGGTTTCTCCCGGGCCGTCTGCCAGCTGATTACACTGACGCTCGCGATGCGCTTTCCTTTGCGGGTAACATTTGCACACGCATACAGCGGCCCCTTCACGGCAGGTCTGAGATAATCCACGGTAAGATTGATCGGTTTGGCGGGCGCTTCCGCGAAATCGGGGCGCACCGCTATGGCGGCGATGGCTTCCATCAAGCTTGCGATTATCCCGCCGTGGTAATACTCCATGACCGGGTTTCCGATATGGCGTGATTCAAAGGTCATCTCTGCCGCGGCGTGAAGGTTGTCCAGGCTCTGGACTTCGAAGTTAAGAAATCGGAAGAACGGAACACGGGATACGTTGGCATTGACGGTTTGCAAGTCCATCACGAGGCTTTTCCTTTTCTGATCGCTTCAAACATGCTGGTTTCACCGTGCGTCAGGGCAAACGAGGCGGACCCACGGGCGATTTCCGCATCCTCATGGCCATCGAACCAGATGCTGCCGGAATTAAACGCAATATGCCGGGTTTGCCGAAAGCAATGCGCACGGACGATGATATCCGC
This sequence comes from Marinobacter sp., assembly GCA_014359475.1. GTDB lineage: Bacteria > Pseudomonadota > Gammaproteobacteria > Pseudomonadales > Oleiphilaceae > Marinobacter. Next base: position 89,301 of record JACIZI010000007.1, read on the forward strand.
GCGGGAATGGGCGGGACGCAGGTAATCAACTCTGAGGTCAAGAGTGGCCATGGTGCTGACACCCTCAATGGCCACAAAGTTCGCAAGCCCGAAGACACTGTCCAGAAGGGCCGTCAGGATGCCACCATGAAGCAGGGTCTGCTCCCTGTCGACGCAAAAGTCCGGGTTGAAGGGCATCCGTACCTTAACGCCTTCGGTCGATACCTCTTCGATCTCCAGCTCCATATGACTAATCAGCCCTTTGCCGCGCGCATTCCACATCTGCGCGATTTGCTCCCTCTTCTTCTGTGTGATGTCAGACATGCGATCTTTCCTTTAGCGTCCCGTGTTCCGTGAAGCGGGGCTTTGGTTTTTTCGATAAACGCGACATCCGGTCCCCATGATCGACGATCTGGCGCTGTTTATCGGTCAGCGAACAGTTTGCCCGGATGGTGTCCAGGTCAGCCATGGCCGCCTGGTTGTGCCTGGATAATCTTCTTCTTCCCGAAAGAATGCTATCTGCAGCGTCAACTAAAATCAAACGCATGTTCGAAAATATGTCAAGGCAGGTTTCCGGCATCACACTTCATCACCCCCATGTCTTGAGGTTTGTCTTCCACGACGCTAAGGTTCTAACAAGCGTTAGAATAATAACATGGAGAGCGGATGACCAGCCCACTGCATCAACTGAAAATCATCGAACTTGGCCATGTTATCGCCGGGCCTCTTTCGTCAGCTCTGCTCTCTGATTTCGGTGCGGATGTCATCAAGATCGAGGCGCCCGGCCGGACGGACATGATGCGCGACCTCGGCCCCAAGGCAGAGGACGGGGTCGGCGTCTGGTGGAAGACCCTTGCCCGCAACAAGAAAATTCTGAGTCTGGACTGGAAGTCGGACGAAGGCAGGAACATCCTGCGCAGGCTGGTTGAAGGTGCCGACGTGCTGGTCGAAAATTTCCGCCCCGGTGTGCTTGAGCGGGCGGGTGTCGGGCCGGACACGTTGCATGAGTGGAACCCGGATCTGGTTGTGCTGCGCGTGTCGGGTTACGGACAGGAGGGCCCGATGCGGGATGTGCCCGCTTTCGGGCGTGCGGCAGAGGCCATGAGTGGTCTCGCCCACCTGACCGGCTATGCTGACGGACCGCCGATGCATCCTGGATTTCCCGCGGCCGACAGCACCACAGGATTGATGGGCGCTTTGGGCATTATGATCGCATTGTTTGCCCGGGAAAAAGGGGTTGCGCGCGGTCAGGTTGTCGATCTTGCGGTGTTTGAGACGCTGCTTCGGTTGATGGACTATCCGGTGCCCGCGTTGACGGGCGCGAACCTTTCACCCCGGCGCAATGGCTTGCGCCAGCCGATGGATTATGCACCTGGCGGCATGTTCCGCACGTCCGACGGGGTGTGGCTGACCGTTTCCGCAGGCAGCGCAGAAACGGCCCAGCGACTGCTGCGGGCGGTGGGCGGAGAGGCGCTGGCCGAGGACCCGCGGTTTGCGAGCCTTGACCTGATGTCCCGGCATATGGCCGTGGTCTTTGATGCCATCAATGATTTCGTCACGCAGCGCACGCTTGCCGAGGTTGAGGCGGAATTCGCCCGCCATGATGCGGTTGCCTCACGGGTGCTGAGCGTCGAAGAGATCACGACGAATGAGCAGATACGCCATCGCGGAGACATCCTGTCGGTCGCGGGCGAGCAGACCCGGGTTGTCGGTCCGGTCCCGCACCTGAGCGCCACGCCAGGGGAGTTGCGCTGGCTGGGGCGGCCACCGGGAGCGGACACCCGCGATATTCTGCGCGATCTTGGTTATGACGACGCCCACATCACAGCCCTGCATGAGGCAGGGTTTGTGGGACAGGAGGCACGTAGTGACTTTTCGGATGACCAATGAGCAGGAAGAAATTCGCAGCCAGATCCTGCGAATATGTGCGCAGTTTGACGATGACTACTGGTTGGAGCGGGATCGTACCGGTGATTTCCCTCATGAGCTGCACAGAGCGATGGCCGATGGCGGGTGGCTGGGAATCGCCATGCCGGAAGCGGTCGGCGGTGCCGGCCTGGGGATTACCGAGGCGACCATCATGATGCAGGCGATCGCGGAGTCGGGGGGTGGCGCCAGCGGGGCCTCGACGGTGCACATGAATATATTTGGCCTCAACCCGGTAGTGAAGTTCGGAACCGATGAGCAACGCGCCCGAATGCTGCCCCCCTTGATCGCCGGTGATGAAAAGGCCTGTTTCGCCGTGACCGAGCCGACGACGGGTCTGGATACTACGAAGCTGAAAACCATGGCCGTGCGACAGGGCGACCGATATGTCGTGCATGGCCAGAAGGTTTGGATTTCGACCGCCCAGGTGGCCGACAAGATGTTGCTTCTGGCAAGGACCACACGGCTCGAGGATGTGACCGACCCGACCGAGGGTTTGAGCTTGTTCTATACGGATCTCGACCGCAATTTCGTGGATGTGCGTGAAATCGAGAAGATGGGGCGCAAGGCAGTCGATTCGAATGAGGTGTTTATCGACGGCCTGCCGATTCCGGCCCGGGACCTGATCGGGGAAGAGGGCAAGGGCTTCCGGCAGATCCTGCACGGATTGAACCCCGAACGCATCCTCGTGGCTGGCGAATGCATTGGCATCGCGCGCAACGCTCTGGCGCGTGCGGCGCAATACGCCAACGAGCGTGTGGTCTTCGGGCGGCCGATCGGCCAGAATCAGGGCGTTCAGCATCCGCTGGCTCAGGCCTGGGCACGGGTGGAAGCTGCCAATCTCATGGTGATGCATGCCGCCGCCCTTTACGATTCGGGAGAGGCGTGCGGGGTGGAGTCGAACGCCGCCAAGCTTCTGGCCGCAGATGCTGCTGTGGAAGCCACCGAAGCGGCGCAGATTACCTTTGGCGGCTTCGGGTACGCCAAGGAATATCATGTTGAGCGTCTGGTAAGGGAGGCACTGCTGTTTCGCATCGTGCCCGTGACACCACAGATGCTTTTGTCTTTCATCGCGGAAAAGGCGCTTGGGCTTCCCAAGTCTTACTGACCAGAAGCGACGGGCGAGTCTAGCAGCCTGTCGGGCTTAAGTAATCGTCGCGAGCAAGGTGGCAAAGCGAGCGCAGATTTTCTGGATTTTGAGGCGCATAGTGGTTCTATGCAACGAAAAAGCCGGGAAATATGAGCCGCTTTCCCACCGGCGCAGTAGATTAGCCTTAAGTCCGACAGGCTGCTAGTAAGCCGTACCGGCTGCGGGTCCTCCCAGGGCGGCGCCGGCGCTGTCACGGGATTAACTATTATTCTAACATATGTTAGAAAGCGGAGGGTAAATGGCAAAATCCACAGACAACCTGCCGACAGAGGCGGAGCGCTATCTCATGCCATCGCACTTTGTAGAAAGCGATAGCCTTGAAGTACAGGACTTCGTGTCCTCTGCATTGCGCGATCTCCCGCCGGATGCGTCCGAACGGGACAAAGCGATCCGTTTGTTCGAGGCGGTTCGCGATGATATCCGATACGATCCCTATTGCTTATCCCTGGACGAAGACTCCTATCGGGCCAGTCGGGTGGCCGGGACAGAGGCGGCGTTTTGCGTTCCCAAGGCGATTCTGCTTGCGGCCTGCCTGCGTGCGGTCGGTATTCCCGCCGCTCTGGGGTTTGCGGATGTGCGCAACCACCTGAATACCCCCAAGTTGCAGGAACTCATGGGGACCGACCTCTTCATCTATCACGGCTACGTTCAATTGTGGCTGGAAGGAGCGTCTTACAAGGTCACGCCTGCGTTCAATATGGAGCTATGTGAACGCTTCGGGGTCAAACCGCTGGTCTTCGACGGGTATCACGATGCCCTGTTCCATGAGTTCGATGAAAAGAACCACCGGCACATGGAATATGTGAAAGACCGGGGGCTATATTTCGATGCTCCGATCCGGGAATTCATCACGGCATTCAAGGAAACCTACCCGAAACTGGAGGCCTTCAGCCAGGCCCGGTTTTCCGGGGGTGCGAGGGGGTACGATTGCGGCTTTTCCGAGGAGGGGGCCTCTTGAAATACCTTCATGATGCAGCGAAAACAAAATGACACAGACTGATATGCTTTCCAGCGACCAGGACGACCTTCGCTTGCTGCGTGAGAGCGCCCGCACCCTGTTTGAACGGGCTGGCGGAAGCGGAAGGGCCAGAAAACTGCGTGATGCCGGTGGCACCTGGGACCCGGAGATGGTCCGCGAACTGGCCGCGGCCGGGGTTCTCGGTGTGACGGTGCCCGAAGTGAATGGCGGGCTGGGCATGGGGCTGGCCGCCGCGGGTGTTATCGCTGAGGAAGTCGGCCGGGTGCTTGCCCCCGAACCGGTGGTAATGACGGTCGGGCTGAGCCTTGGTCTTCTGCGCCGGCTTTGCCCGGATCATCCGAGGGTGGCGCAACTGATCAGCGGTGACACGGTCCTGGCGGTGGCCTGGCAGGAACGCGGCGCGGGTGGTGCGCCGGGCGATGCGGCATGCCGCTACGCAGATGGCAAGCTGACCGGAAGCAAGGCCTGGGTCGTCGGCGCGCCCGGGTCACAGGGTTTCCTTGTTGTGGCCGAGGGGGCTGATGGTCCGGTTCTGGCCCTGACCGAGGCCACCGCAAACGGATGTTCCGTCGACCAGCGCGTGCAGGCCGACGGGAGTGCAATGGGTGAGCTTTCGTTTTCGGCAACTCCGGCCGAGGAACTTGCCCGGGGCAACGCCGTAACAGAGGCGCTCAGCGACGCAATCAGCGATACAACGGCGCTTGCCGCGGCCGAGCTCGTCGGCCTGAGCGATCGCGCTTTTGAAATCACTCTGGACTACATCAAGACCCGTGAGCAGTTCGACAAGCCCATCGGTTCCTTCCAGGTCCTTCAGCATCGCGCCGTGGATCTGAATGTCATGCGTGAGGTTGCACAGGCGGGCGTGCGCGAGGTTCTGGCCCGAATGGATTGCGAAACGGATCCGGGGGTCCGCAAGCGGCTCGCCAGCCGCGCCAAGGCGCGCGCTGTCACGGCCGCAAAGAAGATCACGCGGGATGCGGTTCAGCTGCACGGGGCCGTTGGCTATACCGACGAATTCGATATCGGGCTTTATCTGAACCGGGCGCTGGTACTGTCGGCCTGGTTGGGCGACGACGCCTATCACAGGCGGATGTGGTTCAAGGCACGTGAACAAGAGGGGGCGGCATAATGGCGGACTGGAACACAATGAGTGATGCGGAATTCCGCAAGGAAGTGCGCCGCTTCTTTGAAACAGAATACCCCGAAGAGCTGCGCCATCTGCCGCACCGTCCGAAATTCGCCGAGGTGGAGCATTGGCACCGCAAGCTGCACGCCAGGGGCTGGGTGGCTCCGGCCTGGCCTGCTGAATATGGCGGCATGGGGCTGAATGCCGCCAAGCTGCTGATCTTTTACGAAGAACAGCAACGCTGGGGTGTGAACCGCGGGCGCGACATGGGTGTGCAGATGGTCGGCCCGCTGATTATCAAGTTCGGCACCCGGCAACAGAAAGACTATTGGCTGCCGCGCATCCTCAGCTGCGAAGACATCTGGTGCCAGGGCTATTCCGAGCCCGGAGCCGGGTCCGATCTGGCCAGTCTGCGTACCCGCGCAGACATCGATGGCGACGACTTCGTCATCAACGGGCAGAAGACCTGGACCACGATGGCGCATGACGCCACCCATATCTTCATGCTGGTGCGGACCGATCCGGGGGCGCCAAAGAAGCAGCAGGGTATCAGCTTCGTGCTGGCGCCGATGGACCAGCCCGGGGTGGAGGTCCGTCCTATCCGGACACTTGCGGGAGAAACCGAGTTTTGCGAGGTCTTTTTCGACAATGCCCGCACGCCCTGCGAGAACCTCGTCGGCGAGCTGAACAAAGGCTGGACAATGGCCAAGGCGCTGTTGAGTTTCGAGCGTATCTTCATCGGTTCTCCAAGCCTTGCCCAGAACGCCCTGGGGCAGCTGGAAAGCTTTGCCCGGTGCCGCGGCGCATTTGACGATCCGGTGTTCTGTGACCGCTTTGCCCAGGCCGCCCTCGACGTTGAAGACCACGCCGCGCTTTATGCCCGTTTCGCGGATCAGCTTAAGCGTGGCGAAACGCTGGGTGCGGATGTCTCGATGCTGAAAATCTGGGTAACTGAATGCTTCCAGCGTATTACCGAGCTGAGGATCGAGGCCGCCGGCCCGGATGGCGCCACAATAAGTCCGCTGCAGGTCGGCAACGTCAGCGTGGACATCCTGGCGAGCTTCTACAAGGCCCGACCGACAACGATCTACGGTGGGTCGAACGAGATCCAGCGCAACATTCTTTCCAAGGCCGTCCTTGGATTACCAGGCTGAACTCAAACTAACATTCAACGAAGGAACAGAACTATGTCGGACCGTTATGCACAATACAACAAGCTGAAATTTGACTATCCGGCGGATCGCGTCCTGCGCATTACCTTTGACCGGCCCGAGTCTTTTAATTCAGTCGATGCGGAAACCCATACCCAGATGACGGATATGTGGATCGATATCGACCGCGACCCCGACATCAATGCGGTGATCGTGACCGGCGCGGGCAAGGCCTTTTCGGCGGGCGGCGACTTCAGCCTGATCGAGAACATGATCGGGAATTCCCAGGAGATCATGAAAACCTGGAAAGAGGCCAGGGGCCTCGTCTATAACATTATCAACTGCAACAAACCCATCATTTCCGCCATCAACGGTCCGGCCGCGGGTGCGGGTCTGGTCGTTGGCCTCCTGGCGGACATCTCCATCGCCGGCAAAAAGGCAAAGATCGTCGATGGCCACCCGCGCCTGGGCGTTGCAGCCGGTGATGTGGCGGCCATCATCTGGCCACTGCTGACCTCGATGGCCAAGGCGAAATACTATCTGATGACCTGCAAGCCGGTTTCCGGTGAAGAGGCGGAGCGCATAGGCCTGGTGTCGCTGTGCGTCGAGGATGACGAATTGCAGAAAATCGCGCTGGATACGGCGGTTGAGCTGGCTAACGGCTCGCAAAGCGCTATCCGCTGGACCAAGTATTCTCTCAACAACTGGCTGCGTCAGGCCGGTCCCATCTTCGATGCCTCGACCGCACTGGAAATGCTCGGCTTCATGAGTGAAGACGTCAAGGAAGGGGTGCTGTCGCATCGCGAAAAGCGTGCACCGAACTTCCGCAAAGACTGCCCGCTTTAATAAAAGAATGGCCAGGGAGGCATGGTCATGGCTATGTTGAAGTTCCCGGATCACCCCTGGCAAAAATCCTGAAGATGCACAGGCTATGCAAAACCGTACGATCTTCAGCAGTAGTCACGAGCGGCGCCTTGATGTCATGAATCCGGTTATCACCCGCTTCCTGTGACTCGGCTGCTCATCCGGCAATCCGGGTGCCTTGGGCGGCCGGGGGTGCACAACAAGAAAGGAAGGAGTTCACATGACTGGTATTACCGCTTACGGTGCCTATATTCCCCGGACTCGCCTGCAGAAGTCTGCTATTGCTGATGCCAATGACTGGTTTGATGCCAGCCTGCGTGGTCTGGCCAGGGGTGAGCGTAGCGTCTGCAACTGGGACGAAGACACTATCACCATGGCTGTGGAAGCTGGCCAGGACTGCTTGTCCGTTCTCGATGCCGGTTCCGTCAATACTCTGTATCTGGCCTCAACCACTCTGCCATTTCTGGACCGTCAGAACTCGGTGGTCGTCACTCAGGCACTTAATCTGGGCGACGATCTTCGCACCATGGATGTCGCGGCGTCCCAGCGCGCCGGCACCTCGGCCCTGATTGCCATGCTTGAGTCCGGACCGAGCCCGGGAAATGCCCTGCTGGTGGCCTCCGAGCACCGTCGCAGCAAGTGTGGCTCGCGGGCGGAAATGCTGTGGGGCGATGGTGCTGCGGCTGTTTCGGTGGGAAATGAGGACGTGATTGCGGACTACCTGGGCAGCGAAACCTATGTTACTGACTTTGTAGACCATTACCGTGGTGAAGATTCCACCATTGACTACGAGTGGGAAGAGCGCTGGATTCGCGACGAAGGTTACCTGAAGAGTGTTCCGCTGGTGGTGTCACGGCTTCTGGATAAGACCGGCGTGAAGCCATCCGACATTGCCCACTTTGTTCTGGCCTGCGATCAGGCCCGTACTCCTGGTGCCGTCGCCAGGAAAATTGGTATTTCCGCCGACGCCGTGATCGACAACCACATCGGGGATCTGGGCGTCGCCGGCGTTGCGCATCCGATTCTGTTGCTCACCGAAGCGCTGGAGAAAGCCAAAACCGGTGACCTGATCCTGCTGACTGGTTTCGGGCAGGGTAGTGATGCCGTGCTGTTGCGCGCAACTGATGCGCTCGCCGGCAAGCGTCCGGTAACAGGCTTCAGTGGTGCTCTGGCTCGTCGCCGTGAAGATGCCAATTACAACAGGTTCCTGAGCTTCAACAACCTCGTGGACCGTGAGGTCGGCAAGCGTGGCGAGCTGGACAAGCAGAGTTATCTGGCGGCCATGTACCGACGCAAGGACCTGCTCACCGGATTCATCGGTGGCAAGTGCCGCAGCTGCGGCACCGTGCAGATTCCCAGGGAAAAATATTGCGTTAACCCTGAGTGTGGTGCCCTGGACAGCCAGGATGATCACCCGATGTCTGCCGTCAAGGGTCGCGTGATGACCTGGACTGCCGACCGCCTGACCTTCGACTGGAACCCGCCGGCGTACTTTGGCCTGGTGGAGTTTGAGGGCGGTGGTCGCCTGATGATGGATTTCACGGAAGTTGAGCCGGACACCATGGATACCGGCGTTGAGGTTTCCGTGCACTTCCGTATCCGGCAGTTCGACAACCAGCGTGGCTTCCGGAAGTACTTCTGGAAGGCCACTCCGGCTCAGCAATAACTCACGCAGCGACGACAGGTGATGAACAATGGCTAGTGGAATCAAAGATAAAGCAGTGATCCTTGGAATGGGCTGCAGCAAGTTTGGTGAGCGCTGGGATGCCAGCCCTGCCGACCTGATGTCCGAAGCGTTTGAGGAAAGCCTGGCGGATGCGGGTATCGACAAGAACCAGATCGAGATGGCCTGGTTCGGTGCCGGTATCGATGCCTACAACGTGGGCTCCAGCGCCATGCCGCTGTCCATCGCCCTGCGTTTGCCCAACATTCCGGTGACCAAGGTCGAGAACATGTGTGCCACCGGTACCGAGGCCTTCCGTGGCGCGGTTTACGCCGTTGCTTCCGGTGCTTGTGATATTGCCCTGGCACTGGGTGTGGAGAAGCTCAAGGATGTGGGGTACGGCGGTCTGCCACAACGTACCCGGGGCGTGGAGAATGACATGTACTGGCCCAACCTGTCTGCGCCGGGCGCTTTCGCGCAGCTCGCCAGCGGTTACCGTGCCAGACACGGTGTCGACAAGGGCGATCTGAAGCGTGCCATGGCCCACGTCTCCGTGAAGAGCCATGCGAATGGGGCCAGGAACCCCAAGGCCCACCTGCAGCGCGAGATCACCGAAGAACAGGCCATGAATGCCCCGTACATTGCCGAGCCGATCGGGCTGTTTGACTGTTGTGGTGTGAGTGACGGCGCCGCCTGTGCGATTGTCTGTACTCCGGAAATTGCCCGCGCCCTTGGCAAGGCCGACCTGGTATCTGTCAAAGCCTTGCAGCTTGCCGCCTCCAACGGTGAAGAAGCCAGCTTCAGCCAGTGGGACGGATCCTATCTGAAGACCACCCGCATCGCGGCCCAGCGGGCCTACGACGAAGCGGGTATCCGCAAGCCCCGGGAGGAAGTCAGTATGACCGAAGTGCATGACTGCTTCTCGATCACCGAGCTGGTCACCATGGAGGACCTGCAATTGTCGGACGAAGGTCAGGCGGTGCGGGACGTGCTCAACGGAGACTTCGATGCCGATGGCCGCATTCCCTGCCAGATTGACGGCGGCCTCAAGTGCTTCGGACACCCGATCGGTGCTTCAGGTCTGCGGATGATCTACGAGAACTACCTGCAGTTCCATGGCCGAGCCGGCGACCGCCAGCTGAAAGGTCCGCGGCTGGCGCTGAACCACAACCTGGGTGGCTTCCCGCATCAGAACATCTGCAGTATCTCGATCATCGGTCGCTACCAGTAACGTGGTTCATCCGGGACAGCACTCCGTTGGCGGTCCCGGTCCGTTTCTCCCAATCCACAGGGTCAGGAAGGTTGAGCATGAGTGTCGGTGAACAGGCTGCGGCCCTCGAACTTGCAAACAGCAGCGTCAACACGGTTGAGCAGTCGGTCCGTCAGGGACTGAAGAACCTCAAGGCGTTCAGCACCGTGGACGGCAAGCTGGATGGCGACCTGCTGGACCGCCATCAGCTGGGTTGTTACGAGCTCGCATTCTGTACCGCGGAGCTGGTGGCCGCCCGGGAGGTGTGCGCCTATGCCCGCAAGGTGGGTGATGACGACCGCCTTGCCGCGGATACCGCGCTGGCGTTTACCGCGGAAGCCGTCAGCTCGGCACTCCAGCGCCTGATGGCCAGGGCCACGGATCTGGGGCTGGATGTTGCCGAGGTGTCGGCATTGTATGGCGACAGTGCTGTCCGCACCCTGCGTGCCAGTTACGGCAGTGCGGAGTTTCTGGCTGGCATCGGCGGGGCTGTCTCCGAGCGTGGTAGCAGCCGCCTGCCTACTCTGCTCAGTGAAGACAAGGAAATGGTCCGCGACATGTTTGCCCGTTTCGGTGCCGGTGTGGTTGCGCCGCTGGCGGAGAAAATCCACCGCCATGACCTCGACATTCCTGATGAGATTCTCAACCAGGCCGCAGAGCTCGGCTGTTTCGGAATCAGCATTCCGGAACGGTTTGGTGGCCTGCAGCCGGACGACCGCGACGACAGCCTCGGCATGATCGTGGTCACCGAAGAACTCTCCAGGGCCTCCCTCGGTGCCGCCGGTTCGCTGATTACCCGTCCGGAAATCGCGGCCAAGGCCTTGCTGCATGGCGGTACGCCGGCCCAGCAGGAAACCTGGCTGCCGCAGATTGCCTCTGGCGAGAAGCTTTGCGCGATCGCCATTACCGAGCCGGACTTCGGTTCGGACGTGGCGTCGCTGGGGCTGAAGGCTACGCCGGTGGACGGCGGCTGGGTACTCAACGGCAGCAAGACCTGGTGTACCTTTGCCGGCAAGGCCGGCCTGCTGCTGGCGATGGCCCGCAGCGAGCCGGATCCGGCCCTGGGACACAAAGGGCTGAGCCTGTTCCTGGTGGAAAAGCCGGCGGCGGCCGGCCATGAGTTCCGCCACCAGCAGCCCGGAGGCGGGGTGATCCAGGGCAAGGCCATCGCCACCCTGGGCTATCGTGGCATGCATTCCTATGACGTGTTTTTCGAGGACTACTTTGTCCCCGCCGATCGCCTGATTGGCGAGGAAAACGGCCGTGGTAAAGGCTTTTACCTGACCATGGCCGGCTTTGCCGGCGGTCGTATCCAGACTGCGGCCCGGGCCACGGGTGTCATGCAGGCGGCCTTCGAGAAGGCGTTGAGTTATTCCCGTGAACGTAAAGTCTTTGGCAACCCGGTCGGTGACTACCAGCTTACCCGGGTGAAGCTCGGTCGCATCATGGCTACCCTGACCGCATCCCGCCAGTTCAGCTATGCCATAGCAAGGATGATGGACCAGGGCGCCGGCCAGATGGAAGCGAGCCTGGTCAAGCTGTTCAGTTGTCGCGCAGCGGAGTGGGTAACCCGCGAAGCCATGCAGATTCACGGCGGTATGGGGTATGCCGAGGAAACGGCCGTGAGCCGTTATTTCGTCGATGCCCGTGTGCTGTCGATTTTCGAAGGTGCCGAGGAAACCCTGGCACTCAAAGTGATTGCAAGAAACCTGGTGGCCAATGCCTGAACGGTGGTCACGCCAGAATCGAATGAACGGCAGTTCTGAACTGCCATAAGCCAGACAGAGAGCGGACAACAAGAGACCTGTAGGAGGGTGTCATGAGCGATAAAAAACTGCTGGAAGGTAAGGTCATCGTCGTTACCGGTGCCGGTCGTGGTATCGGCCGTGCGACCGCACTGATGCTGGCAGAAAGTGGCGCCAGGGTTGTGGTTAACGACATTGGTGGCAGCTCAGACGGCTCTGGCACTGATGCCACCCCGGCACAGGAAGTGGTCGATGAGATCAAGGCGGCTGGGGGCGATGCGGTGGCCAGCTTTGACAGCGTGACTTCCTGGGAAGGTGGTCAGAAGATCGTGCAGTCTGCCATCGACCATTTCGGCCGTATCGATGGCGTTATCAACAACGCGGGTAATCTGCGTGACGGGATCTTCCACAAGATGACCGAGGAAGACTTTGACGCAGTCCTGGCGGTGCACCTGAAAGGTACTTTCAATGTCAGCCGTGCTGCAGCTCCCATCTTCCGGGAGCAGGGCAGCGGCACCTTTGTCAACATGACGTCCACTTCCGGCCTGATTGGTAACTTCGGCCAGGCCAACTACGCGGCGGCCAAGATGGGCATCGTGGGTCTGTCCAAGTCCATGGCCCTGGATATGCAGCGCTTCGGGGTAACCTCCAACTGCATCGCGCCATTCGCCTGGAGTCGGTTGATCGGCAGCATTCCTACTGACAGTGAGGAACAGAAAGCCCGGGTTGCCAAGATCCAGAAGATGACCCCGGACAAGATCGCCACCCTGGCGGTGTCCCTGTGCAGCGACCAGGCAAAGAACGTTACCGGCCAGATCTTCGGCGTGCGTAACAATGAAATCTTTCTGTTCAGCCAGCCGCGCCCGTTCCGTTCTGCCCACACGTCCGAGGGCTGGACTCCGGAGACGGTACTGAACCGCGTGCTGCCGGCCTTCGAAGCGGATTTCTATCCCCTGAGCCGCTCCGCGGACGTGTTCAGCTGGGACCCGTTCTGATCCCGCTCTGATACTGCAGAATCGATCCGGCCCTGCAGGGCCGGACACCTGTACCGCCCGGACAGTCACAATAAAGGAGCGCCCCGGTGGCCATCGATTACGATAAGCTGATGAATCGCAAGTTCGAGCGTCTCGAACACACCTACACCGAAAAAGACACCATCCTTTACGCGCTTGGTGTGGGCATGGGTATCGATCCCCTCGATGAAGACTGCCTGAAATTCGTCTACGAAGATGGCCTGAAGGCGATGCCCAGCATGGCCAACATACTGGCCTACCCCGGTTTCTGGGCGAAAGAGCCGGATACCGGGATCGACTGGGTGAAGATTCTGCACGCCGGCCAGGAAATGATCATGCACCAACCGCTGCCCGTATCCGGCACGGTTGAAGCTACCACTAAAATCAACGAAATCATCGACAAGGGTGAGGGTAAAGGGGCGCTGATTCTGTCTGAGCGTACCGTCAGGGACCCTGCAACGGGTGAAGACCTCTGTACCCTGATCACCACCACCATGGCCCGGGGCGACGGGGGCTTTGGTGGCCCTTCGGTTGCGTCTCCGAAGCCGGACCCCGTTCCAGAACGTGAACCGGATCTGGTCTGCGACCTCCCGACCTTGCCCATGTCTGCACTGATCTACCGACTTTCCGGCGACTACAACCCGCTGCACGCCTCCCCGGCAGTGGCGCAAGCCGCCGGATTCAAGGCCCCGATCCTGCACGGGCTGTGCACCTTCGGTGTGGCTACGCATGCCATTCTGAGAACGCAATGTGACTACGATCCCGCCCGCTTACAGCGGATTCGTTTGCGGTTCTCCGCACCTGTATATCCGGGCGAGACCATCCGCACGGAAATCTGGCGTAATGGTAATGAAGTGGCATTCCGTTGCCGGGTGACCGGGCGCGACCTGGTGGTGATCAATAACGGTTACGCTGAAGTCAGCTGATGATTTGTCCGGTCGCCGGGCGAGTGGCCCGGTGACTGCAATGTTTCTACAGCCAGGAATCAAGCTTCATGCAGAACATTCTTTCAGGCCTTCGAGTCGTTGAGGGGAGCGCTTTTGTGGCCGCGCCCTCCGGTGGGATGACGCTGGCACAACTGGGTGCAGACGTTATTCGGTTTGATCCCATCGGTGGCGGTATCGATTACCAGCGTTGGCCGGTGACCGCGGATAACAAGAGCCTGTACTGGCACAGCCTTAACAAGGGCAAACGCTCCATTGCTGTGGACTTCCGGCGGCCTGAAGGCCAGGAACTGCTGACGCGGCTGATTACCCAGCCAGGGGACGAGGCCGGACTGTTCCTGACCAATTTCCCTGCCAAAGGATGGATGGCTTACGAACGCTTGAAGGAGTACCGGGAAGACCTGATTTATCTGAATCTTGTGGGCGACCGTCACGGTCGCGGGGCACTCGATTATACGGTCAACTGTAAGGTGGGTTTCCCGGCACTTACCGGCAACGGTAAGAGTGGGGGGATTCCTCCGCTGAACAATCCGTTGCCCGCCTGGGATGTGATTACGGGGCAACAGATCGCCCTGGGGCTGCTGGCGGCTGAGCGTCATCGTAGCCGGACCGGGCAAGGGCAGCTGGTGCGCATAGCGCTGGCGGATGTTGCACTGGCGACTCTCGGCAACCTCGGGTATATCGCCGAGATGATGATCAATGGCGAGGAGAGGGAAGCTATCGGCAATAACATCTTCGGCACCTACGGCCATGATTTTGAGTGCCGGGATGGTGAGCGGGTGATGGTTGTCGGTGTCAGTCCGAACCAGTGGCGGGCGCTGGTAGACGTGACAGGTACCGGGCCAGAGATTGCCGCCTTGCAGCAGCGCCTGGGCCTCGACTTCCGAAAGGAGGGCGACCGTTACAAAGGCCGGGATGGTATCACTGACATATTCCGCCCCTGGTTTTCCGCTCGCCGGTTCGGGCAGGTGGCCACGGAACTGGACAATGCCGGTGCCTGCTGGGGTAAGTATCAGACTATCCGGGAAGTTGTTGAGAAGGATATCGACTGCTCCGTGGACAACCCATTGTTTCAGATGGTCGAGCAGCCTGGGGTCGGGGAATACCTGATGCCTGGCCACCCATTGCGCTTTACCTCCGTGGATCGGGATCCGGTACGACCCGCGCCAGCACTTGGGGAACACACCGAGGAAATCCTGGCAGACACTCTCGGCCTTTCTTCAGGCGAGATTGCCAGGCTTTTTGATGAGAAAATCGTGGCCAGTTCAAACAAATAAAAAACCAGACTGCAGCAATACAGCCGGAGAGTCTGGAGCTGGCGAGAGGCGTTCGGCCCGGAATTTTACTGGTCCGAGCGTCTGGGAATGGCAGTTGCCTCCGGAATCAACGCCCATGGCATCAACCACGGCGCTGGCTGTACCCGGGATCTTGTGTCCCAATAACCTGATCGGGAGAGACCATGAAAACCTTCGAAGATGTGATTGTTGAGTGGCATGGACATGTAGCACTAGTGGAGATTTGTCGTCCGCCGCTGAACTTTTTTGATGTGACGCTGATTGAGCATCTCGCTGAGACTTTCGAGACTCTGGACCAAAAGGATCATTGCCGTGCCATTGTGTTGGCTGCGAAAGGCAAGGCTTTCTGTGCGGGTGCGGATTTTTCATCCGGCGGGGGTGACCTGTTCAAGCCTGAAAGCGATAACAATGCGGTCACTCTGTATAGGGCCGCCGCGAGATTGTTCCGTTGTCGAAAGCCGGTGGTGGGCGCCATTCACGGTGCCGCCATCGGTGGAGGGCTGGGGTTGTCACTGGTGCCGGACTTCCGGGTCATCTGCCCCGAAACACGCTTTGCCGCCAACTTTGTTCAGCTCGGTATTCACCCGGGGTTTGGCATCAGCCTGGTCCTTCCGCGGCTTATCGGCCAGCAGCAGGCGCAGTTAATGCTGCTCACCGGTCGGCGGATCAAGGGAGAGGAAGCCCTGGCGTCTGGCCTTGGGGACAAGCTGGTCGCGTCGGACAGGGTTCGCGACGAGGCGATAGCGCTAGCCACCGAAATTGCCCGATGTGCACCCCTGGCGGTGGAATCGACCCGCGCGACGCTGCGTCAGGGCCTGGCCGAGGAGTTGCCGGCCAGGCTTGAGCATGAATTCGCCGAACAGGCCTGGCTGGCTGAAACGGCTGACCACAGAGAGGGCCTGGCAGCGGTCAAAGAGCGGCGCCCGGGGCAGTTTTCCAGGTCTTGAAGAATCGGTGATGCCCGGAACCCCGTATCGCCTGTCGAACGCATGGTGCCAGACACTAAGCCCCCAGCAATTCCCGCAGGCGGCCCATGCCTTTGACCACTTCCTCAGGCGCACCCCTGAGCGTCAGCTCCACCTTTCGCTCGCCTTCAGCGTCAGGAAGGCAGGCAAGGCGCAGCCCCGGGAACTCTTTCAGAAGCACTTCCATGAGCGGAATAAGCGGGCCCTCGGAAGTATCGGTGAGGAGCAGCGTCTGGCTGACTTCGCGGCCCGGAGCCTGCAGGGCGGCGTAGTGGTGATCGAGCACCCATTCCACCATGGGCCAGGCCATTTTGGGAAAACCGGGGACAAAGTGATGATTGCGGATCGAGAATCCCGGAATGCGATTGATGGGGTTTGGAATGATCTCGCTGCCCGCGGGGAATTCGCCCATGCGAAGATGATGGTCATTCAGTTTTTCCCCGAGCCGGGCCCGGATTTCAACTTCTGCCTCCGGGTGAAGCGTAATGGGTACGCCAATGGCCGCAGCTGCGCACTGGCGGGTCATATCATCGGGTGTTGCGCCTATCCCACCGAAACTGAAAACAATGTCGCCGGTCTCAAGAGTCTCAGCGAGCGTTCGTGTAATCAGATCCGGATCATCACCTACCATCCTGACCCAGGATAGCTCCAGCCCCCGCTCCGCGAAGCGGGGAATCATCGCTGGCAGATGAGCATCCTGTTTCCGGCCGTTCAGAAGCTCGTCACCAATCAGAACCAGGCCAAACCGGGGTGTCAATGTGTCGGTCATAGTCAATTGCCTCGCACCGGTTAGCTGTTGCTGAGCGCCTCACCAAGTCGCTCGCGCTGTTTATCCGCTGCTGCCGCCGTAAGGGCAATGAACAGGCCAAACTGGCCTTCGCTCTGGGGCATGAATTCAGGGTGCCACTGAACGCCGATAACGAAAGGGTAATCCCTGTGCTCCACCGCCTGGGTCACACCGGTAGGCTCCTCCCGGGCAACTATTCGCAAGCCCTCGCCCGGCTCGTCGATGGCCTGACTGTGGAGTGCGTTGACTTTGCAGGGGTTGCACTCAAGAATTTTCAGCAGGCGGCTGCCTGGCTCGAGTTCCACCTTTTTGCGGGGCAGTACACTGCGGATCTGTGGTGTTTCGGTATAGAAATCGGTCAATGCCTGATGGAGGGTACCTCCCAGCGCCACATTGATCAGCTGCGCACCCCGGCAGATACCGAGCAGGGGTATGCCCTCATCCAGCCCTTTGCGGATGAGCCCGAGCTCAAGGTCGTCCCGGTCCGAATCCTTTTTGGCTGCGGTGTGGCCACTCAGCAGACGGCGCACCAGGTAGATAAGGGGAAAAAGCAGCAGAATCACCAGTTTCCGCCGGAGCGTCTGGCGCTCCCGGGCTGCCTCGAATACCTCTTCCATCCGCTCCTGGCCGTAGAGCTGGGGGGCCACGTCGGCGCCCCCACCAATGACCAGACCGTCCAGATCTTCGATCCGGCGGCGACGGGAGGGCGTGATCCAGCAGACCCGCGCCCCTGCCTTTTTCAGAAGCCATCGAGTAGCCCACCAGGCTGCACGCCCGCCACGGTCAGGACCGGTTACGCCAATCAGTGGTTTCTTTTTTCTGTTCAAGCCAGCTCCCTTGTCCGGAAAACATGTTCTGCCGAGCCTACCCAATCCGGGCAGAGAGATACAGTTTAGCTCAGACACGTGACACAGTTTCTTTCTTCGGCCTCCTGCTCCGGCCCCTGGCAGGACCAAATCGAATCAGGTAGTTTCAGAGCATCGGAACCTTTCATTCATCATCCGGAGCTGCGGACCAGATCATGACAGACGAAACGCCGAAAGCTCATGATGCCACCACGGCCGCCAGGCATTTTCTGCGATTCTCACGCCGCGTCGTCAGCAATTTCCTGCATAATCGTGGCATTCTTCTGGCAGGAGGTGTGGGCTACAACATCCTTCTTTCTGCTGTCCCGATGCTCGCGATACTGGGTGTACTGCTGACCCAGGTGGTAAACGAAGCGCAGCTGATGGAGGTAATGAGCGTCCAGGCCCGGCATCTCGCGCCGGCCCACGCAAGCCTGGTGCTTGAGGCAGTGCAAGCCTTCATGGAGTCGAGCGATATCATAGGCGTAGTGAGTATTCCGGTTCTGCTGTTCTTCAGCTCCTTCGCGTTTCGCATGCTGGAAGATTCCATGGCCATTATCTTCCACCAGCCGGACAACCCACACCGCAGTTTCTGGGTGTCCGCTATCCTCCCCTATGCGTTCATACTGGTCCTGGGTATCGGTCTTCTGACAATAACCGTGCTGTTTGCAATTGTCAGTACGATCTATGAAAACCCGGCGTTCGTCCTTGACATACTGAGCTTCGTCAGTGTTTTTCTTCTTTTCAGTGCCATATACAAGGTGCTGCCCATCGTGCGCATCGCCCCCAAACGGGCGGTGGTGGGTGGTCTGGTCGCGGCTATTCTGTGGGAAGCAACGCGGCTGCTGCTGATATACTACTTCCGCAACATATCTCTGGTCGGCGCTGTCTATGGCTCACTGGCTACCATCATAGTGGTACTGATAAGTCTCGAAATCGCCGCCATCATCCTCCTGCTCGGTGCCCAGGTGATCGCTGAACTGGAACGCAGCGCAAGGCATGGGCTACCCTGGTATGAATCGCCCGGCTCTCAATAGCTCAAAGCTGGTGGGCGAGTAGCCTTGAAAACAGGCCGGTTATGGCCGGGGATAGCTTAGAAGTCTTCTCGTCCCTACTCAAGGGAGGACAGATCCGCAGGTGTCTCCTGGCGCTTTGTCAGGTAATGCCTGGCCGCCCCCAGAAAATGAAGACCTATGAGGATGGGCAAGACGTAGGTGCCCAGGTAGATGTGCACGATTTCAGCTGGCTCGTGCAGAATGCCCAGTGATTCCAGTGGCAGAGAAACACTTTCGCCACGCTGCGGCGCCCAAATCGCTTGCGCGATTTGTCGAACGCAGGTTCTTACCAAAGCTGACGATCAAACCGTCTTTCACAAAAAAGCCCCGCTTTTGCGAGGCTCTTTTGAGAAAGATGGCCCGCCCGTCAGGATTCGAACCTGAGACCTTCGCCTCCGGAGGGCGACGCTCTATCCAGCTGAGCTACGGGCGGAACGAAAGTCAGCGGTGTGCTGATTTCGAGTGCGCAATCTTACGTGCGAAGCTTCCGTCTGTCCAGTCCCCCGGGTCAGTCTCGTGCCCCCAGGTATTCCGGACGAATTGACAGAATGCGGTTTTCGTTGCCGAGGGTGACGTCGCCGTCCTGGATATTGACTTGCAGGGTCATGGTGCGTTCCATCAGCGACGGAAGTTCTGCTGTGGCTTCGTCGGGCAGGTTGATCACCGTCACATTGTTGTAGCGCTCCAGTTTGTTGCCGTGTTTGTCCCACCAGATGCGGGCCTGTCGTCCGCCGTAGGCATACACAATGACTTTGTCGGCGCGGTTGCTGGCTTTGCGGATGCGGTCTTCGTCCGGCAGGCCCAGTTCTATCCAGAGCGTGATGTGACCGGTCAGGTCCTTTACCCACAGTTCCGGCTCGTCGTCGGTGCTCAGGCCGCGGGTAAATGTGAGGTTGTTATCGGCGCTCAGGGCGAAGGCCAGCAGGCGGATCATCATCCGCTCGTCAGTCTCCGAGGGATGCTGTGCGAGGGTGAGGGCATGGTCCGCATAATAATGGCGGTCCATGTCGGCAATGCCGAGGCTGGCTTTGTAGATGGTTGCTTTCAGTGCCATGGGAGTCCCTGCCGTTTGGAATGGTGGAATGCTACCGCTATTGGCGAAAAAATACACCATCGGGGGTTGCATTTACGCCTGCAAATGACAATACTTATCACTAACGTTTCGTTGTCAGTGAGTCAAAATCATGTATGTCTGCCTCTGTCATGGCGTAACCGACCGGGAAATTCGTGAAGCCGCCGAAAACGGTGTCTCTTCCATGCGCCAGCTGGGGAAAGAGCTGGGCGTGGGCCGTCAGTGTGGTCGCTGTGCCTGTATGGCGAGGGAGATTCTCCGGGAGCATCGCTCACCGGATTTTCTGCGTATGGCGGACTTGCTGGCCAAACCGGCCTGACATTCCCGCAGTCTGTTCCCATTTGTCATTTTTTCTTACAACGTTAAGGGCTATCCTTGTGGTCAGCTTGACCAAATGCAAGGAGATTGCCGATGAAAGGCGACAAGAAGGTTATCCAGTATCTCAACAAGGTGCTGGCCAACGAACTGACTGCGATTAACCAGTACTTCCTCCACTCCCGCATGTACAAGGACTGGGGGATCACCAGGCTGGCGGACAAGGAATACGAAGAGTCCATCGACGAGATGAAGCATGCGGATCAGCTCATTGAGCGGATTCTGTTCCTGGAGGGCCTGCCCAACCTGCAGGATCTTAACAAGCTGCTGATCGGCGAGAACGTGGAAGAGATGCTCAACTGCGATCTCAGGCTGGAGCTCACCGCCCACGCGGACCTGAAAGAGGCCGTGCTTTATTGTGAAGAGGTGCAGGACTATACCAGCCGTGAGCTGTTCCGCAGCATTCTCGACAGTGAGGAAGAGCATATCGACTGGCTGGAAACCCAGCTCGACATGATCAGCAAGATGGGCATCCAGAACTATATTCAACTTCAGTCTTCAGCCGCGGAGTAATGAGTCATGACAATGGATCTGTCCTGTTTCAAGGCGTATGACCTGCGCGGTCGTGTGCCGGACCAGCTCAACCCGGAACTGGCCGAGCGAATCGGTCGGGCTTATGTAGACATTACCGGCGCCAGAAAGGTGGTGGTAGGCTATGACATCCGCCTGTCCAGTCCTGAAATTGCGGAGGCGTTGGCGTCCGGGTTGATGGCTGCCGGTGCCGATGTGTTCGATATCGGTCTGTGCGGCACCGAGCTGGTGTATTTTGCCACGGCCCACTACAAAATGGACGGTGGCATCATGGTCACCGCCAGTCACAACCCCAAAGATCACAATGGCATGAAGATGGTGGGGCCCGGGTCCAGGCCGATAAGCTCCGACAATGGCCTGAACGAGATCCGTGACCGGGTTCCTGAGCCCTTCAGTAACGCGCCTGAGCAGGGCCGTTATGAGCCACTGGAGGTGATGAGCTCCTACATCGATCATCTGCTGGGTTATGTGGATGCCGTCAGCCTGAAACCTCTCTCTCTGGTGGTCAACGCCGGCAACGGCGGAGCGGGGCTGGTGATTGATGAGCTGGAACAGCACCTGCCGTTTGAGTTCATCAAGCTGCAGCATGAGCCGGACGGGCATTTTCCCAATGGGGTGCCCAACCCGATTCTGCCGGAGAATCGCGCCGTCACGGCCGATGCGGTGGTCGAGCATGGTGCGGCCATGGGGATTGCCTGGGATGGCGATTACGACCGCTGTTTCTTTTTCGATGAGAATGGCCGCTTTATTGAGGGCTATTACATTGTTGGCCTGCTGGCAGATCAGTTCCTGCGCAAGACAGGGGGTGGCAAGGTCATCCACGACCCGCGCCTGACCTGGAATACTCTGGAACTGGTGAAAGCCGCCGGTGGCGAAGCCGTCGAGAGCAAAACCGGCCATGCCTTCATCAAGCAGCGCATGCGCGAGGAAGATGCAGTGTATGGCGGCGAGATGAGTGCCCACCACTATTTCCGCGATTTTGCCTACTGTGACAGTGGCATGATTCCCTGGCTGCTGCTTGCTGAGCGCCTGTGCCAGTCCGGCCAGTCTCTGTCATCTCTGATTGATGCCCGCATTGAGGCGTTCCCGGCCAGTGGTGAGATTAACCGCACCATTGCCGATCCCCCCGGGGTGATTGCCGCCATCGAGGCCACCTATGGCCCGGGGGCTGTCAGTGTCAAGCATGTGGATGGATTGAGCGTGGAATTTGCCGACTGGCGCTTCAACCTGCGAATGTCCAATACCGAGCCGGTGGTGCGCTTGAACGTGGAATCCCGGGGTGACCGGGCTCTGATGGAAGAGAAAACCTCCGAGCTGCTGGCGGAAATGGATCGCCTCAACAAGGCGTGATGCCAGTCAACGACTGGCTTTCAGGTTCAGAGCCAGTCGTTGATCATGATGCCCAGTCCGAATCGTTCAATCCGCTTGTTGTAGTCGATCAGGCTTTCCCCATACCCGTTGTAGTACTGGAAGAAGCCTTTCACCGTGTCGCCCATGGGGAAGCTATAGCCCAGTTCCACCGAGGTTTTGTTGTTGTCAGAGCGCAGGTTGTTCATCAGCCGGGCTGACAGGGTGCGATCTTCCCCGAGCTTTCGGATCACGTAATAGTTGCCGTGCCCGAGGTAGCGCTCAATGTCCGGGTTGTCGTCTTCACGGCGGCTTTCCGGTATCCGCCACCAGGGTTGTATTATGAATAACCAGCGGTTGTAGCTGTAGGCGGCAGAGCCCACCACGCGGTTCCAGCTGCGGGAGCGGGGGTCCGACTGGCCGTTGGACTCATGGTTGAGGCCCAGGGTCACCCCGTTGAGGGTGCCGGGGCCGATGTCCAGGTTGGTCTGGTAACGAAGGAACAGCTCCGGCTCGTAGTTGGTCTCCCGGAAAGGGGCGGAGCCTTCCCTGTTGTACACCTGCCAGAAAGACCGCTGGGTATAACCAAACCACAGGGTCGTGCGGTTATCCAGCATGCCGGTCAGCAATGGCACCTTGAAGCTGATCTGGTATTTCGCCTCTTCCCGGTCAACAGTGTAATCGTAATGGCTAGCCCCCTGGCTGGGACTGGTGGGGATGTCGTTGGGCTCCTTGACCCAGGTAGCCGGCATAATGTAGGTCGGACGGTGGCTCAGGAAGCTGCCGGAGAATGAAAATATTGCCTCTTCCGCCGCCATATAGCGATTGACCAGGCTGCTCATCACGCCGCTATCTTCATCCCCTGGCGCTGCTTTTTCTGTTGTCGCGTTGGTGTCGGGGACCGGATCGCGCGTATCTGGCGGCTGCAGTGTCGCGGTTTGCTGTTCAACCGTCTCAATGCGCTCGTCTTCTGCCGTCTCGCGCGCCTTGTCCGGATCCCGCAAATGGTCGTAACAGGCCAGGCGTTTCACTCCCTGGCGGATCAGGGCGCAGTCTTCTTCGGTCAAATCCTGCAGGGCCCTTTCCGACGGGAGAGGCGCCTGGTCCTGAGCGTGCAAGGGTAGCGCCGTGGCCAGTAACAGGGTCGCTGTGGTCAGGCGGCTATGGTTCCATCGGGACAGTACATTCCGGTCAGTGCGGGGAGGCATATCAGGTGTTCCCTGTTTCAAGGCTCATCCAGGTGCCCGCGACTGCGTAGATCCACACTCCGGTTAATGTCACTGCGAGCAACGCGAAGATCAGTTTGTTGCGAAAGGTATGTCCGCTTTCGGCACTGGCAATCCAGCGCAGGTACATCAGCCCGGTAAAACTTGCAAAAACGCCCAGACTGGCCAGTGCCGGCACCAGCAGCCAGGCAGGAGACGCATTCGCCGCCTGGGCGGGCTCTCCCACGGAGGAGAGCCACGCCATGGATGCGACGAGAACGGCCAGGGAAATGAATTCAGTGGCAAGAAGTCGTTTGCGCCAGGGCTGCTGCATCTGAATGCTCCGTCTGTGAGCGGGGATTTGGCACATACTAGCCGGTTTGTCGCGATTTAATAAGTTACGGAATAGTAGCGGATTTGGCGCAGATCAAGCCATGAAATGGCAGATTGGTTTTTTTGCCGGGGCGCAACGGCTATAATGCGCTCACCAAAAGATTAGAACGCCCAATTGTGAGGTGCACTGTGAAGATGAAGAGAGTCCTGGCTGCTGTACTGGTCGGTTTCGGCCTGACTGCAGGTGCCGTTGTGGCAAGTGTTGATGATGAAATTCGTAAGCGTATCGAGCCGGTGGGCCAGGTTTGCCTGCAGGGTGAGGATTGCGGCAATGCAGCCCCGGCCTCTGCCGAGGCCAGCTCAGGGCCTCGTTCCGGTGCAGAAGTTTATGATGCTGTATGTATGGCCTGCCATTCAACCGGCGCTGCCGGTGCACCCAAAATTGGTGATGCGTCCGCCTGGGCACCGCGCATCGAGCAGGGCATGGACACTCTGATCAATCACGCTCTCAACGGCTTTAATGCCATGCCGGCCAAGGGTGGTTGTGCCAGCTGCCCCGAGGAGGAGATCAAGGCCGCCGTCGAGCACATGGTCTCCAAGAGCCAGTAAAGCCAGCGGATTCCAGGAAAGCCCCCGGTTCCGGGGGCTTTTGCGGTCAGGCGCCCAGGTCCCCCAGTAGCGCACTGAGTGTCGCCTTGCCTTTCTTCTGGTTGGCTTCCACATCCAGGTCGCCGGTGCCTTCCCAGCGCAGGTCTTCTTCCGGCAGTTCGTCCAGGAAACGGCTGGGGATGGTTTCAATCTTCTCGCCGTACTGTTTGCGTTGGGCTGCGTAGGTCAGTGTCAGCGTCTCCCGGGCGCGGGTAATGCCCACGTACATCAGCCTCCGCTCTTCCTCTATGTTGTTTTCCTCGATGCTGGAGCGATGGGGCAGTATTTCTTCCTCCAGGCCCATGATGAATACATGGGGAAACTCCAGACCCTTGGAGGCGTGCAGGGTCAGCAGCTGTACCTTGTCGCTGTCATCTTCTTCTTCCCGTTGTTCCATCAGGTCGCGCAGCACCAGGCGGGTGATGGCATCCCCGATGCTCATTTCGTCAGCGGTGCCCCTGTCATCCTCCAGCATGCGGCGTATGGACTCCACCAGATACCAGATGTTCTCCATGCGACGCTGGGCCTGCTTCGGTGTGCCTGCGTGCTGGTGCAGCCATTCCTCGTATTCGATGTCGGTGAACATCTGCTTGATAACCGGCACCGGGTCTTCCGTGTAGAGTCGTTCGCAGGTGCGGTTCACCCAGTGGGCAAAGCGGCGCAGCCGGTCCAGTCCCTTTTCGGATACATGCGCTGCGGCACCGATATCCCCCATGGCGCGGGTCAGGCTGACATCCCGGGAGCGTGCGTAGTGGGTGAGCTGCTCCAGTGTGCGGGGACCGATTTCCCGGCGCGGCACATTCACCACCCGCAGGAAGGCGGCATCGTCATCCGGGTTCACCAGCAGGCGCAGGTAGGACATGGCATCCTTGATCTCGTTGCGTGAGAAGAAAGATTGCCCCCCGGAAATACGATAGGGAATCTGGTAGGCCTGCAACTTCATCTCCAGCAGCCGGGCCTGATGGTTGCCCCGGTAGAGCACCGCGAAGTGCTTAAACGTCAGGCCCTTTTTCAGTTTCTGATCGAGTATTTCCGTGGCAATCCGCTCTGCCTCCGCGTCTTCATTGCGGCATCGTACGACGCGGATCTCGTCCCCCACGGTATGGTCACTCCACAATGCCTTCTCGAATACGTGGGGGTTATTGGCGATGACCGTGTTGGCGCTGCGCAGGATGCGGGCCGTGGAGCGGTAGTTCTGTTCCAGTTTGACGATCTTCAGGCTGGGGAAGTCTTCCTTCAGCTGTGCCAGGTTCTCCGGCCGTGCACCGCGCCAGGCATAGATCGATTGATCGTCATCGCCTACCACGGTGAACGCCGCCCGCTGGGCCACCAGTTGCCTGACCAGCTCGTACTGGCACAGGTTGGTGTCCTGGTATTCGTCCACCAGCATGTAGCGAATCTTGCGCCGCCATTTGTCCAGAATGTCCGGGGCCTGGCGAAACAGCTGTACGGGCAGCAGGATCAGATCGTCAAAATCCACCGCATTGTAGGCTTTCAGGTATTCGTTATAGTGCTTGTAGATCAGCGCAATGCGTTGTTCACGCTCGTCGGCCGCTTTGCTCCAGGCTTCCTGGGGGCTTTTCATGGCGTTCTTCCAGGAGGAGATGGTCATCTGGATGTCCGACAATTCGTCGCCGGCATCGGCACTGGCTTCGCGGATCATCAGATCCTGTAACAAAGCTTTGGCATCCTCGGCATCGAAGATGGTAAAGCCAGGGTGGTAGCCCAGGTGGGGGTGCTCCTCGCGGATGATGTTCAGGCCCAGGTTATGGAAGGTGGACACGATCAGTCCCCGGGTCAGCTTGCGATCCACCAGCCGGCCGACCCGCTCTTTCATTTCCCGGGCGGCCTTGTTGGTGAAGGTGACTGCCGCAATGTGCCGGCCGGGAATGCCCATGTGCTCGATCAGCCAGGCGATCTTGCGTGTTATCACGCTGGTCTTGCCGCTGCCTGCACCGGCCAGCACCAGCAGGGGACCATCCACATAGCGTACTGCTTCCTTTTGTCGGGGGTTGAGCTGGGTCACGGTTACCGCCTGACTGGTGGGTGTAATGGATAGTGCTATGGGAAAGCGGGTAAATAGCTGTTTATTCTACATCAGGTAGCAGTCCACCAACTATCAGCTATGCTTGGTCCACGGGAACTTGTTTTTAATCAGGGAGAAACGGTCGTTTCACAATGAGCCTGCCTATGGAAACTCCGGAATCGGAACGAATCCGGCTATTGGTGCTGACCCCGGAATACAGGGATTTCCTGTGGCTGGGATATCTGTTGGAGCAGGATCCTGCAATGGCTCCGGAGTTAACATGGTGTCCGGATCTTATCGATTGCGAGGATCTGTTGTCCAATGCCCAGTTTGACGTGATTCTCTGGGACTGCATTTTCCATGGTGGGTCGGAAACCGAGTTTCTCCGGTACCTCACCGTTTCCGGCCGGGAAAGGCCGGTCATTGCGCTCGGCGCGGATCCGGAATACCGGTTGGCACCGCCCATGCTCGCTGCGGGAGCGGCAGATTATCTTTGCCGCCAGGGTCTGGATCGGTGGAACCTGTGCAGGGCGGTGCGTTGCCTCTGGTACCGGGAGCAGCTGACCGGTCCGGAAGCCAGTCATCTTGGCCGGGAAGTGGCCAGCGGCTTTATTAACCGGGATCTGTTCTTTGACCGGCTGCAGCAGGCGTTGCTGCGTGCCGGGCGGGCGGGTCATAGCCTGGCCCTGCTGCATATCAATCTGGATGATTTTCGTACCCTCAATGAATCCTTCGGCTACCAGAAAAGCGACCAGTTGATGCTGAAGCTGGCGGAGCGTATTCGCCAGCATCTGCGACGCTCGGACTCGCTGATGCGTATCGGCGGAGATGAGCTGGCGATCATCGCGGAGATGGTGGAAGACTCCCTGGATATTTCCCGCATTATCCGCAAGGTGGTGAATGCCCTGAATGACCCGCTGACCGTGGATGGCCAGAATGTGGTGGTCAGTGCCAGCCTCGGCGTGGCCACCTATCCGGAGGCCGGTGATAACCCGGAAAACCTGCTGCGCAGGGCCAGCCGGGCCATGTTTGAGGCCAAGCGCGATCCGGGCACCAGCTACCGGTTCTATGACCAGCAGCTGCATATCGCGGCGGGTTATCAGCTGCGACTGGAGGCGGACCTGCGTAACGCAATCCGGGGCGGTGAGCTGGAACTGTATTTCCAGCCGCGTATCGATCTGGCTACTGATGGCGTGAGGGGGCTGGAATGCCTGCTGCGCTGGAATCATCCTGAGCGGGGAATGATTTCCCCGGATGAATTCATTCCCGTGGCTGAACGCAGTGGCCTGATTGTGCCCATTGGCTACTGGGTGATCGAACAGGCCTGCAAACGGCTGCAGGATGCTGCGGATCTCGGCTATCCCGGGCTGGTGCTGGCGGTCAATCTGTCATTCCGCCAGTTCCATGACCGCAAAATGACCGAAACGATCTTCCGCATCATTTTCAACGCCAATGTGGATACCAGTCTGCTGGAGCTGGAACTGACTGAGAGCGCCATGATGCACGACCCGGAATATGCCCAGCGCTGCCTCCGGGAGCTGAGCCAGTTGGGTATCAGTTTTGCGCTGGATGATTTCGGCACCGGGTTCTCCTCCCTCAGCAATCTGCAGCACCTGCCCATCTCTCTGGTGAAGATCGACAAGAGCTTTGTGCAGGAACTGGGCAAGTCCGCGGATGCCGAGCACATCATCAGGGCCATCATCAGCCTGGCCCACAGTCTGCAGATGGGGGTGGTGGCCGAGGGGGTGGAAACCGAGGGACAACTGGAGTTCCTGCGCCAGCAACACTGCGATGAAATCCAGGGCTATTTGTACGCCCGCCCGATGCCCTGGGACGACCTTGTGCAATTCCTGAGCAATCGTAACAGCGCGGCTTGCCTGCAGCAGTAAGCCGCTGTACCTTTGCGCACTGGTCCAGAGACATCGGAAGAGGTTCCATGACAAGTATCTCCAGGCGCATAGCGGACGAACTGGGTGTTCGAGAGCAACAGGTCGATGCCACCGTGGCATTGCTGGATGAAGGGGCCACCGTGCCCTTTATTGCCCGTTACCGGAAAGAGGTGACCGGCTCGCTGGATGACAGCCAGTTGCGGAACCTGGAAGAGCGGCTGCGTTATCTGCGCGAGCTGGAAGACCGTCGCGCCACCATCCTCTCCAGCATTGACGAGCAGGGCAAGCTCAGCGACGAGTTGCGCGCCAGTATCGAGGCGGCGGATACCAAGAACCGCCTGGAAGATCTCTATCTCCCCTACAAACCCAAGCGCCGGACCAAGGCCCAGATTGCCCGTGAGGCAGGCCTGGAGCCGCTGGCGGATGCGCTCTACGATAATCCCTCGCTGGATCCCGAAGCAGAAGCGGCCGGTTATCTCAACAAGGAAGCGGGCGTTGAGGACACCAAGGCTGCGTTGGAGGGTGCCCGCTATATCCTGATGGAACGGTTCGCTGAAGATGCCGAGCTGCTGGGTGGCCTGCGGGATTTCATCTGGCAGGAAGGGCAACTGAAGGTGACCGTGGTGCCGGGCAAGGAAACCGAGGGGGCCAAGTTCCGGGATTATTTCGACCATGTGGAACCGCTGAAAAAAGTGCCTTCCCACCGGGCCCTGGCCATCCTGCGCGGCCGTAACGAAGGCATTCTGACCTACAGCATTGTGGTGGGCGACGGGGAAGAGGATCGCCGCCAGCCGCACCCCGCGGAACACCGCATTGCCGGGCGCTGGAATATCCGCGATCAAGGCCGTCCGGCGGACAAATGGCTGTCCGGCGTGGTGCGCTGGACCTGGCGGGTCAAACTTTCCACCCAGATTGAAACTGATCTGATGACCCGGGTGCGGGAAGCCGCCGAGGCCGAAGCCATCCATGTGTTCGCTTCCAACCTCAAGGATCTGTTGTTGCTGGCTCCCGCCGGCCCCCGGCCCACCCTGGCCCTGGACCCGGGCCTGCGTACCGGTGTGAAGGTGGCGGTTATCGATGGCACCAGTCAGGTGGTCGGCCATGGAGCCATCTATCCCCACGCGCCCCGCAATCAGTGGGACGAATCCATCGAGCAACTGGCTAAATGGGCGCGGGACTATCAGATCGAATTGGTGGCTATCGGTAATGGCACTGCGTCCCGGGAGACCGAGAAGCTGGTGGCCGATCTGTGCAAGCGCTATCCGGAACTTAAACTGGCGCGGATTGTGGTCAGCGAAGCTGGTGCGTCTATCTATTCCGCGTCCGAATTCGCCTCCCGGGAGTTGCCGGATCTGGATGTCACCATCCGGGGTGCTGTCTCCATCGGCCGGCGCCTGCAGGATCCTCTGGCCGAACTGGTGAAAATCGAGCCCAAGTCCATCGGTGTGGGCCAATATCAGCACGATGTATCCCAGGTGCAGCTTTCCCGCAGTCTGGATGCGGTGGTGGAAGATTGTGTGAACGGCGTGGGTGTGGATCTCAACACTGCGTCCGTACCACTGCTGGCACGGGTGTCCGGTCTTAACCAGAGCATTGCCCGGAACATCATTGACTACCGCAGCCAGAATGGTATTTTCCGCAACCGCAAGGAGCTGCTGAAAGTGTCTCGCTTGGGCGACCGGACCTTTGAGCAGGCCGCCGGCTTCCTGCGTATCAATGGTGGTGAGAATCCGCTGGATCGATCTTCGGTGCACCCGGAGGCCTATGGTGTGGTGGAGGCCATTGCTGAGAAGAATAACCGAAAGGTGGACGATCTGATCGGCGACAGTGCCTTCCTGCGCTCCCTGAATCCGGAAGATTATGTGACTGAACGGTTCGGCCTGCCCACCATCAGGGACATTATCGCCGAACTGGAAAAACCGGGCCGGGATCCGCGGCCGGAGTTCCGCTTTGCGGCTTTCGAGGACGGGGTGGAAACCCTTAATGACCTGAAGCCGGGCATGGTACTGGAAGGTTCGGTGACCAACGTTACCAACTTCGGTGCCTTTGTGGACATCGGCGTGCACCAGGACGGCCTGGTGCACATTTCTGCCCTGTCCAGCACCTTTGTGAAAGATCCCCGTGATGTGGTCAAGACCGGGGATATTGTGAAAGTGAAAGTGATGGAAGTGGACATTCCCCGTAAACGGATCGGGCTGTCCATGCGTATGGATGACCAGCCGGGTGAGAAAACCTCCCGGCCCACCGGCAACCGCAGCAGCGGCAGACCGGCTGGCAAACAACCGGGCCGCAAGGCGGCCTCCACCGTAAACGGAGCCATGGCCGGTGCCATGGCCCAGGCACTCGCCGCAGCCCGTAAGGAAAAAAGCTGATGCCCCAGTCCCGTCATCACCTGTTCCGCCAGCTTGCGGACCACCAGTGGGAGGGATTCCTGAAGGGAGTAGAAAAGGAAGGCTTGCGGGTGGATACCAATGGCTTCATTGCCCAGACCCCGCACCCGGAGGCGCTGGGCTCGACCCTGACCCATCCGCGCATCACCACCGATTACTCCGAAGCTCTGCTGGAGCTGATTACCCCGGTATGCCGTAGCACCGGGGAGATGATGGCCTCGTTGCGCCAGATTCATCAGTTTGTGCAGCAGAATCTGGGGGATGAGGTGTTCTGGGCCGCCAGCATGCCCTGTGAACTGGATGGTGATGAGAGCATTCCCATTGCCGAATACGGCACCTCCAATATCGGCAAACTCAAGCATGTATATCGCCAGGGTCTGGCGGTGCGTTATGGTCGGATGATGCAGAGCATCGCCGGTGCTCATTACAACCTGTCGCTGCCCGACAGCTTCTGGCGTTTCTGGCAGGACGCACTGAATAACCGGGACAGCCTGCAGGACTTCAAGTCAGAACAGTATTTCTGGCTGATCCGCAACTTTCGTCGCCGCAGCTGGCTGCTGATGCTGCTGTTTGGCGCTTCCCCGACGCTGGATGCCAGTTTTGTGGCGGGTGTAAAGCACAATCTGGACCGCTTTGCGCCGGACACCTGGTATGGCCGTAATGCCACCTCCCTGCGGATGGGGGACCTCGGTTACCACAATAACGCCCAGGCCTCGCTGGATATCTGTTTCAATGAGCTGAGCACCTATACCGCCACCCTGGACCGGGCCATCCACACCAACTGGCCGCCCTACGCAAAGATCGGCACCCGCCGTGGCGACGAGTTTATCCAGATCAATACCAACGTGCTGCAGATCGAGAACGAGTACTACAGCGCGGTGCGGCCCAAGCGCACCACCCGTTCAGGGGAGAAACCGATCCAGGCGCTGGAAGCCCGGGGCGTGGAGTATGTCGAAGTGCGTTGCCTGGATCTGGACCCGTTCTCGCCATTGGGTATCAGTGAAGCCCAGGTGGATTTTCTCGACCTGTTCCTGCTTGATTGCCTGCTCAGCGACAGCCCGCGGGTCGATGATGACGAATGCCGGCGGCTGGATGACAACTACAAGGATGTCATCAGCCAGGGACGGGACCCGTCGCTGAAAGTGTGCCGCGGAGGTCAGCGCCAGGCGGTGCGGGAGGCAGCAACCGGGCTGGTGGACGAACTGGCCTCCCTGGCCGAAGAACTGGATAGCCTGGATGGTGGTCATCGTTACCGGGATGCCTTGCAAACGCAGCGGCAAAAACTGGGAACGGATGGCCAGGTGCCTTCGGCAAGAGTCCTGCAGTCCATGGAAGACTCCGGGCTGGGGCACAGGGAGTGGGCCATGGAAATGTCCCGCCGGCATCAGCAGACATTGCGTGAGGAGTCGCTGGCTCCGGATCGGGTCGCGGATTTCGAGCGAATGAGCCGCGAATCGCTGGCGGAGCAGAAAGCCATCGAGGCCGGCTCCACCCAGCCGTTTGCACAGTTCCTGGAGGAATATCTGCGTTCCTGAGCGGGGCAGGTCGCGACGACGATCTGCTCTCCCGCACCGCCTGATTAGCGCTGGATCACGAACTCAGTAAACAGCACCTCATCAACCTGTTCACCGGTCTGCTGGGCTTCCAGCACCGCATTGATGCGTGCCTTTGCGGTCTCGCTGAGGTACTGTCGCCCTTCATTGCCGCTGATCTTCTGCAGGTCAGTCTGCTCACCGAACAGCATCACCAGTTCATGCCGAATCCTAGGCATGTGGGCTTCCACGGCCGGCCGTGTTGTGTCGCTTGAGGCGCGCAGGCTGACCGTCGCTTTCAGGTAACTGATCTTTCCTTGCGCCGGCCCGACGTTGGTAATGAATGCCGGTTCCATCTCGATGTAATCCGTTACCCGGTTTTCTTCCCTTTCCGGCTCGGCGGCCTCCTCGCCTTCTTCCTGCGCCCAGGCATTGGTGCCGAGACTGAGCAGCAGGGCAAACAGGAGTGTCAGCAGAGGGGGTTGCGGAGCATTCATAGGCTTGAAGTTCACCTTGGTTTAGGGTTAAGTGACCGGGGTTCCGAGAATTCCGGAACTTTCTGATATCGGAGAATAGCAGCACTGCTACTGGTATGCAGCACCTGCCGGACACGCACGAGGAATGGCCCGGATGTCGAGAGTTGTATTTCTGCTGATTTTTATTGTGTGTGCCGCCCTGCTGGGCGCGGCTTTCTATATGGAGTACGTGATGGGTCTCGAGCCCTGTCCCTTATGCTGGCTGCAGCGTTATGCCTTCATGGGAACCGGTGTGGTGGCCCTGCTGGGAGCATTGCACGGGCCGGGCCGTTTGGGCGTGCGTATTTACGGATTTTTCTTGCTGTTGACCGCCGGTGCCGGCCTGGGGATCGCCGGTCGCCAGTTGTGGCTGCAGAACCTGCCGGCGGATCAGGTGCCCGCCTGCGGTCCCTCTGTGGAGTATATGCTGGAGGTGCTGCCCTGGACCGAGGTGCTGTTGACGGCCCTGCGGGGCACGGGCGATTGCGCTGAAGTGGTTTGGCGCTTTCTGGGGCTGAGCATTCCCGGCTGGACTGCCGTGTTTTTCTCGCTGATGGTGATTGCGGGTCTGGTCATGATGTTCCATACCCGCGCTGATGCCAGGTGGAAGATCAGCTGAAACGGTTGCCTGCCCTTGCGGGCTTGGGGTAATTTGGAAGCCTCACAACAACGATAGAGCAAAACAGGAATCTGGGGAGCTGTTATGTTGGAAAATTGCCGGAATGCCAGGGAGCGCTGGGGCGGTGTAAGCGAGCTGATTGACCGCTGGCTCAAGGAGCGCCAGGAGTTGCTGGTGCAGTACTGTGACCTTTCGTCAAAGAGCGATGAGCAGGCTTCAGAAACCTTGCAAAAACAGTTCGAGAGGTTCTGTGAAGTATTGATGGATTACATCTCGGCCGGGCACTTCGAGGTTTATGAACAGCTTATCCGGGAGGCTGACGAGTTTAACGACGGTGGTCGTGAGCTGGCGGAAAAGTTATATCCCGGATTGCAGAAAACCACGGAGCAGGTACTGAATTTCAATGATCGGCTGGATGGCAAGGCGCTTTCCGGCGGGCAGCTGGATGACCTGTTTGCCCAATTGTCAGAGCTGGGCCAGGCTCTGGAAACCCGGTTTGAGATAGAAGATTTTATGATCGAGCACCTGCACAACGCCCACGCAGACAAGGTGCTGTCATCGGCCTGATGGCGCGGGGCGTTGAGGATCGGGTTATGCGGGTCTCCGCCCTGGTGGCGAAGACCCGGTGCCCGGATCAGGATTCCGGATTCACTTCCAGCAGTTCCACGTCAAAAATCAGCGTTTCGTTTGGCCCTATCCGCTGGTTGCCGCCCTGGCCATAGGCCAGGTCCGCCGGGATATAGAGCTTGTAACGGCTGCCTTCAGGCATCAGCTGCAATCCCTCGGTCCAGCCCGGAATCACCTGCTCCAGCCTGAAGGTTACCGGCTCGCCCCGTTCCCGGGAGCTGTCGAATACCTCACCGGAGATCAGTTCGCCAGTGTAGTGCACCTTCACCGAGTCGTCGGTTGTGGGTTTTTCGCCGTCGCCTTCCTCGATCACTTCATACTGCAGGCCGGAATCGGTGGTTTTTACACTCTCTTTCCGGGCATTCTCCGCCAGGAAAGCTTCGCCGGCCTCCTTGTTCTTGCTGGCCAGTTCTTCCGTCTTTGCTGCCTGCTGCTCCTGAAGCTGCATCTGGTAAGTCATCAGTGCTTCCTGAATTTCCTCCTGGCTCAGTCGGGCCTGGGCATCATCCCCGGAGTTGCCGTGCCGGAACCCCTGCAGGAACTGGTCCATCTTCAGCTCGGGCAGGTCGTTGCGCATACGCTGGCCCAGTACCAGGCCCATGCCGTAGCTGACCTTCTGGTCGGTGGTTTCCAGTGCGGCATCTTCCTGGGTTTGCTGGGCTTCCTGGTTGCTGCAGCCGGCCAGGGCTACACCGGAAACGGCCAGTGCGAGTACCATCTTCTTCATGCAGTCGGTCCTTAATTTTTGCCAAGCATTGGGTTCGGAATGGGCAAGGTAACTTGTTATTGTGTGTTTTTCTACTGAATATGTCGTAAGGCTGCGCTTGGGCTCCGGAGTGCTCAGGTCCCATTCCGGGGGTGCGAGTCCAGGTCAAAAGGCGCTCTGTAAGGAGCGTCCCAGTCAGGTTCCGGGCTGGCATCCGCAGACGGGGTGTTGGTGCTCTGGGGGCGTTCGATGGCGAAGGCATTCCAGGGACCCTCCTCCGGGGGCTGGTCCGCATAGTGCCAGCGCCCCCAGTCATCCTGCCACTTGAAGACGATGTCGGGCCCTTGGGTGGGGACCGGGGTAGGAACCAGCCCCTCAAAGGCCGGAATGTCCCCCGGCGGGGTTTTTCCGGCTGGGGGTGTGGTGTTTTCCGGGGTGTTGATGCCAAAAAAGATTAACAGCAACAACACTCCAAGTGCCGGAAACGCGAGCCGGATCAGCCATCGCATGATCATTCCGTTCGTTCTCCCGTTGGTCGGGCGGCGAGCCAGCCATAAAAACGTGAAGCAAGCTCAGTCAGCTCCGTGTTGGTTATGTGATCTGGTGCAATGGCGCGCAGGTTGCTGGCCAATTGCGCCTGAACCGGTCCTGTCGCTTTGTCGGCAACAGGCTGATGCCTGGTCAGTTCGCGGTACATCAGGGCCAGCTCCACCTGTTCGGCTTCCAGTTCGGCCCTGGCAATGGCGCTGCGGACCGGTGCCAGATCCCGGCTTTGCCGGTCCAGTTGCTTTCTCAGCCTGCGCAGTTGACCCGTTACATCGGTGTGCCATTGATCGGCGCGCCGGCTGATGCCTGCCGGGCAATCCTGACCACAAGCGGTCATCCAGCAGGCGGCGAGCAGCTTGCTTACATGCCAGCCCTCAGCCTGAAGCGTCAGGCACAGACTTTCTACCTCCGGCTGCTTCCAGAACCATAAAGCAAAACGCCAGAGGGGGGAGTCCGGTTCCAGTGGTTCCGGGGCTGTGATCAACTTGGTCATGCAGGCAGCCCTTTATTCTTCGGGTGTTAATCTGCACATCACGGGTTCTTCCGGGAAGCATCCCTGATAAAATACGCCTTATGCTAACGATATCCAATCTCAGTCTACAACGGGGTGGTGTCTGGTTGCTAGAGAATGCCAGCGCCACCATTCAGCCCGGTCAGCGGGTCGCCATTGTCGGGTCCAACGGAGCCGGCAAATCCAGCCTGTTCCAGTTGCTGCTAAGGCAACTCTCTCCGGAGCATGGGGAGGTGTCGATCCCCGGTGGTTGTCGCATTGCCCATATGGCTCAGGAAGTGGAGTCTTCGAGTCGGACTGCCCGGGATTATGTGCTGGATGGCGACATTATATTGCGGGAGCTGGAGGCCCGGCTGGCCCGGGCCGAACAGCAGGGCGATGACCTGGAAGCCGCCCGGCTGCATGGCGAGCTGGATGTTCATGAAGCCTGGTCTGCCCCCCGCCGGGCCGAAGCGTTGATTCGCGGTCTCGGGTTCAGTGATGCGGATGCCGATCGCCCCGTATCTGATTTCTCCGGGGGCTGGCGGATTCGCCTGAACCTGGCCCAGGCCCTGATGATGCCTTCGGACCTGCTGTTGCTCGACGAGCCCACCAACCACCTGGATCTGGATGCCTGTTTGTGGCTGGAGAACTGGCTGCGGCGCTACCCCGGTACGCTGTTGTTTATCTCCCATGACCGGGATTTCATGGATCGCGTGGCGAGCCAGGTCATCCATTTTGATCACCGTGATCTGGTAACCTATACCGGCAATTATTCCGCCTTTGAAGCCCAGCGCAGTGAGCGCCTGGCCCAGCAGCAGGCGGGCTACGAGCGTCAGCAGGCGCGCATAGAGGAAATTCAGAGCTTCATTGACAGGTTTCGGGCCAAGGCCACCAAGGCCCGCCAGGCCCAGAGCCGCATCAAGGCGCTGGAGCGGATGGAGAAAATCGCCCCGGCCCACGTCGACTCACCGTTCAGTTTCGAGTTTCCGGTGGCGGACAAGGTCTCCAGCCCGCTGTTGTCGATTCGCCACGGGTGGGGGGGGCATGGTGAGCGTACCGTTCTGGAAGACATCAACATCACATTGTTGCCCGGCAGCCGTATCGGCTTGCTGGGGCCAAACGGGGCGGGTAAATCCACCCTGATCGATGCCTTGCGGGGGGAGGCCTCATTGCTGGGCGGCGAACGCAGTACCGGCGAGCATCTGGCCATCGGCTATTTCGCCC
Organism: Marinobacter sp.; assembly: GCA_014359475.1. GTDB lineage: Bacteria > Pseudomonadota > Gammaproteobacteria > Pseudomonadales > Oleiphilaceae > Marinobacter. The sequence continues at coordinate 126,115 of JACIZI010000007.1, forward strand.
AGCACCAGCTGGAAACCCTGGATCTGGATGCCAGCCCTTTTCTCCACCTGCAACGGCTGGCTCCTTCCGCTTCGGAACAGGCGGTGCGAAATTTTCTGGGCGGATTTGATTTTCACGGTGACGATGCCCTGGCACCTGTGCGCTCTTTCTCCGGCGGCGAAAAGGCCCGGGTAGCACTGGCGATTATCGCCTGGCAGAAGCCCAACCTGCTGCTGCTGGATGAGCCTACCAACCATCTCGACCTGGAAATGCGCCAGGCCCTGACCCTGGCGCTGCAGAACTTTGACGGGGCGATTGTGGTGGTCTCCCATGACCGGCATTTGTTGCGCAACACTGTGGACCAGTTCTGGCTGGTCAGCGAAGGCCGGGTCAGTGAGTACGAGGGTGATCTGGAGGATTATGAGCGCTGGCTGGCGGACCGTCGCAAGGAAGCAGAGACAACTAAGCCGGGCAGCTCCGGAGCTGCCGCCAGAGCGGACTCTGCTGCGGGTGATAACGCTGAAGACCGCAAGGCCCGCAAACGGGTGGAGGCAGAACTGCGCCAGAGGCTCAGCCCCTACCGCAAGCAACAGAAAAAGCTGGAAACGGAAATGGACTTATTGCAGCAAAAGCTGTTGACTCTGGAAGAACAGCTGGCGGATCCGGCGCTGTATGGTGAAGGGCACGGGGCGCGGCTCAAGGAGCTGCTGGCCGAGCAGGGGCAGGCTCAGCGTCGGCTTGATGATGTCGAGGCCGACTGGCTGGCAGTCTCGGAAACGGTGGAATCCCTGGAGGCGGAGCTGGGTTAACCCTCCGCAGGCTCCACCCTGAGTTCGAAATCCTGCCGGCTCAGGTAGTCCTGCTCATTTTTCAGGTCGGCCAGAGTGAGCGGTCGCTGCGCCAGCCACTGCTCCGGGAAGCGGATAGTAAGGCCGTTTTGGCCCGGCTCCAGCACGAAGTCCGGAGCCGGCTCATGGTTACGGGGGTGCTGCAACAATACCCCGAGACGGATCAATACCACCAGGTAGCGCAGCCGGGGGATTTCCTCCTTGTCCGCCACATCGAACACCGATGAGGAAAACTTGCGGCGGTGGCCCCTCACCAGTGTGGCCAGCTCCCGCTGGAACTGCTGGCTGAAGCCGGGAAGGTCGGAGTAGCGCAGCAGGTAGGCCCCGTGTTTGTGGTACTGGCTGTGGGCAATGGTCAGGCCGATTTCGTGCAACCGGCAAGCCCAGCGCAGTACATCTTCGTCTTCCGGGGTGTCGATGCCCCAGGTCTGTGCCACCTGCTGCCAGGCAGCCAGGGCCGTGTGTTCCACCGCTGCCCCGTGCTCCCGGTCCACATGGTAACGTTCCTGCAGCGCCTGAATGGTCCGGTCCCGCACATCCTCGTGGTGAATGCGCCCGACAATGTCGTACAGCAGGCCCTCGCGCAGGGCACCGTCGGCAAAGGCCATGTTCTCGATGCCCAGGGAGCGGAACGCCCCCATCAGAATGGCGAAGCCCGCCGGGAAAATACTCTGCCGGTCGTCCTTCACCCCGAGGTCCGCCAGTTTCTCCGTCTTGCCCATGGACACCAGCCGTTTGCGCAGCTCCTCCATGCCTTCCATGGTGATATGGCCGTCCGTCACCTTCAGGGTTGCCAGTACGCTGGCAATCGCCTTGATGGAGCCGGAGGATCCCACGCTGCTCTGCCAGCCGATATTGCGATAACGCTGGCGGATGTTGAGCAATTCCTGCTCGGCGTGGGTGATGGCCCTGTCCATCTGCTTGCGGGAAATCTTGCCGTCGGAGAAATAACGGTTGCGGAAGGATACACAGCCCATATGCAGGCTTTCCATTTCCTGGGGTTCGAATCGCTGGCCGATAATGAACTCGGTGCTGCCGCCGCCAATGTCGACCACCAGTCGCCGGCCACTATCGTCGGAGAGGGTGTGGGAAACCCCCAGGTAGATCAGCCGGGCTTCCTCCCGGCCAGCTATGATTTCCACCGGGTAACCGAGCACGTCTTCAGCCCGCTGAATGAAGGCATGGCTGTTACGGGCTACTCGCAGGGCGTTGGTGCCCACCACCTGCACCATCTCCCGGGGCATGCCCCTCAGGCGCTGGGCAAAGCGGCTGAGGCAATCCAGGGCCCGTTGCTGGGCTTCCTCCGTGAGCCGGTTCTGCTCATCCAGCCCGGCCCCGAGCTGGACCTTCTCGCCCATTTTTTCCAGGGTGCGGATTTCACCATGAACCAGGCGGGCTACCACCATGTGGAAACTGTTGGAGCCCATGTCGATGGCTGCGAGCAATTCGGGTGAGGTATCGCTGGTGTCGCCCGTCACGGATCTGTACTTCCCCTTATCCTGGACCTGACTGGTATATTGGCTGTGGTGCTCTGCACCCTCGGGTATCACGTGCTCTGCGCGATTCTGGCCAACTATAAGCGATAACACCGCCGCCTGTCAGCAGAATCGCAAGCGCTTCACATCCGGTCCGCCAATCGCGTAAAGTAGTGCTCTGGACATTGAAGCGTGATTGACGACCTCCCGCCGGGGGGTGTTCACCCTATTCATTTTAATCAACCACCACCAGACCGGAGAGCGGCCAGCGTCTGAGCAGGACGGGTGCCGGATTCTGGTGACGAACTCGGGAATCTGAAATGAGCGCAAATATTGTAAACGTAACTGATGCATCCTTTGAGCAGGACGTGCTCCAGTCTGACGTACCCGTACTGGTAGACTACTGGGCCGAATGGTGTGGCCCCTGCAAAATGATTGCGCCGGTACTGGAAGAGATTGCCGATGAATACGACGGCAAGCTCAAAATCGCCAAACTCAATATCGACGAGAACGAGCAAACCCCGCCCAAGTTCAACATCCGCGGCATCCCGACCCTGATGCTGTTCAAAAACGGCAACGTGGATGCCACCAAGGTTGGTGCCCTGTCCAAGTCACAGCTGGCCGCCTTCCTCGACAGCAACCTCTGATCGATTGCTGGCTGTTGAAGGAAACCGCCCCTGAGCGAGAGATCACGGGCGGTTTTTTTGTGTCATGACACGACCGGAGCGAGTCATCGGCCTGCTGCTGGCAGGCGGCAAAAGCACCCGCATGGGCGGCCAGGACAAAGGCCTGCTACCCTGGCAGGGCCAGCCCATGGCGCAACGGGTCTACCGCACCCTGAAAAACCTCACTCCCCGGGTCTACATCAGCGCCAACCGCTCCCTGGAAGACTACGAACACCTGGCCCCCGGCCACATCCTCCGGGACACCCCGCAACACGCGGACCAGGGCCCTTTGGCTGGCCTGCTCACCGGCCTCAGAAAAGCCAGCGAACAGGGAGCCGAAGCCGTCCTCATCTGCCCCTGCGACACCCCCGACATCAATCCCGCCACCCTGAGCGCCCTGATCACCGCCTGGCAAACCTGCCCGGACCGCCCGGCCATCGCCGAAAGTAACGGCCGGATACACCCGTTGCATGGCGTATACCCGGTGGGCCTGATGGGCTGTCTGGAATGCTACCTGAAATCCGGCGAACGCCGGGTGGTGACCTTTGCCGAGCGGGCGGGCGCGATAGCCGTGGATTGTCCGGAAACGGAAGATGTGTTCAAAAACAGAAACAAGCCAGAGGACTTAAAAGGCTAGCAGCCTGTCGGACTTAAGCAATCGTCACGAGCAAGGTGGGAAAGCGAGCGCAGATTTTCTGGATTTTGAGGCGCATAGTGGTTCTATGCAACGAAAAAGCCGGGAAATATGAGCCGTTTTC
>JACIZI010000070.1 GCA_014359475.1 Marinobacter sp.
AGGGGATTGGCCACGGACTCCGGCACGACGATATTGGCAGCGAAATGAAGTACCGCTTCAAACCGGTGACGGGAAAACAGGTCTTCAATTGCCGCCTCATCCGCCAGATCCCCGACAACCAGTTCACCGGCGGTCACCGCCCAGCGGTACCCCGTGGACAGGTTATCGAAAACCACAATGTCGTGACCGGCCTGGCCCAGCTGACGCACCACATGACTGCCAATATACCCGGCACCGCCGGTAACGAGGACTTTCATAGGCGAGAACTACTCCTTCCCTGAAGGTTGTTTGCGAAGACGCCGGATCTCTGCCCGCCGCCGACTGAAAAACTCACTGATCACCCGACTGCACTGATCTGAAAGCACACCGCCAACAGCCGTCACATCCCAGTTCAAATGGGGCTCCTCAAGGGTTCGACGCGCCGATTCTATCGCACCTGCCTTGGGTTCAGCGGCACCGTATACCAGACGACTGATCCGGCCATGCACAATGGCCCCCACACACATGGTACAGGGCTCCAGCGTAACGTAAAGCGTGGCACCGGACAGCCGGTAATTACCAACCCTGGCAGCAGCATCACGCAGGGCCCGGATTTCCGCATGGGCGGTCGGATCACATCCGGAAATCGGCGCATTGAAGCCAGCCCCGATCTCCCGGCCTTCAAGCACCACAACGGCACCCACCGGCACTTCACCTTTCGCCGCCGCCTGGGCCGCCAGCTCAAGCGCGCGATTCATCCAGTATTCATCAACCCTGCTCTGCTCAGCCATTGCACTCCGTTTTCCGTGGATAACCCAGACCGCGCAAGGGACGCGCCTGGCAGCGAACGGGAGGATAGCGCCAGCCCTTCCGGATTTCCACCGGCGATACCGCTTTGCTCGCTGCGACCGGGATTTCGCAGCCTTCCTGTGCCATGAACAATTACGGTAGGATGATTGACTACCCATCAAAACCACGGAAGGTCGCGCCAGTGGACTCCAAATATTTCTGGATTATCCGGCAGCACCTCAGAAAGATCTGGGTGCGCGTCGTCAGCTTCGCGCTGCTCGCCGTCCTGACGCTGGCCCTGACACCGGTTCTATCGCCACTTATCCCGACCGATGTGGGCGCGAGCCTCGGCAGTGTTTCGGTCGACCAGATTCTGACAATCCTCGCCTCGTCGATGCTGGCGGTGACCACCTTCTCTTTGTCTATCGCGGTGTCCGCATTCGCTGCTGCCGCCGCCAACGCAACACCGCGGGCAACAGCGATCCTGCAACAGGATCCCACCACGCAAAATGTGCTTTCAACCTTCCTGGGCGCTTTTCTGTTCAGCCTTATCGGGCTGATCGGCCTGCGAACCGACTACTACGACCGGTCGGGACAAGTCTTTCTGTTTATGGCCACGCTGGTGGTTGTGGCGCTGGTGGTAATTGCATTGCTGCGCTGGATCGGGCACATCAGCAACTTCGGCCGAATGCACGATATCCTGACCCGTGTGGAACGGGCGGCAACGATCTCGTTCCGACACCAACTGGAAAACCCCTACCTGCGCGCCAGGCCCCTGTCAGGCCGCGTGCCCGATGATGCCTACCCGATCGCACCCACCCGCACCGGCTATGTTCAGCATATCGATATCAAAGCACTCAATGACTGTGCCAACGAACACGGGGTTGAATTGTATATCGACGCCTTGCCCGGCACCTTCGTGCATGCCGCTGCCCAGCTGGTTCGCGTGCGGGGGGCGAGCCTCAGCGCCAAACAACAGCAGTTCCTGCGCGATGCCTTTACCATCGAGACCAAACGCTCATTTGATCAGGATCCAAGGTTTGCATTGATCGTTTTATCAGAAATTGCCTCCAGAGCGCTATCGCCAGCGGTGAATGATCCCGGAACCGCCATCAGCGTTATTGGCCACCTGGTTCGGGTATTATCCACCTTGAAGGAACCGCAAGAACCACCTGTCGACTATCCCTTGGTACATGTGCCCGCAGTTCGGCCCACCGACATGATTATTGATGCGTTCAGACCTATCGCGAGGGATGGTGCTACGTTCATTGAGGTCCAGATCCGCCTGCAGAAAGCACTGGCGTCGCTGGACAGTATTGCACCGGAGATCTTTGGACGGCCGGTCGCGAAGCTCTCGGCCTACGCCATTGCCCGCGCCAACGACGCAGGAATGTGCCAGGAAGAACTGGCTTCCCTGGAAGCACTGAGAGTGGAATCCCGCACCGGCAGCAACACCGGGCGGGATGACGACACCTGGAAGACTATGTAGCTTAACCGGCAGTCGCCGGCTTTATTCCCACTCGATAGTGGCTGGCGGCTTGGAGGAAACGTCGTAAGTGACCCGGGACACACCGGTGATCTCATTGATGATCCGGTTGGAGACGGTTTCAAGCAGGTCATACGGCAGATGCGCCCAGCGGGCAGTCATGAAATCGATGGTCTCGACAGCTCGCAGGGCCACGACGTATTCATAGCGGCGGGCATCGCCAACCACGCCCACAGACTTGACTGGCAGGAATACCGCAAAGGCCTGACTGGTCTTGTGGTAGAAGTCCGCACGATGAAGCTCTTCAAGAAAGATGGCATCTGCCTTGCGCAGGATATCGGCGTATTCCTTCTTCACCTCTCCAAGAATCCGCACACCCAGGCCCGGTCCCGGGAACGGGTGACGGTAAACCATGTCATATGGCAAGCCGAGCTCGAGACCGATCCGGCGCACCTCATCCTTGAACAGCTCCCGCAGGGGCTCCACCAGCTTCATTTTCATGGTTTCCGGCAGGCCGCCCACGTTGTGGTGGGATTTGATGACGTGCGCCTTGCCGGTCTTCGAAGCAGCGGACTCGATGACGTCCGGATAGATCGTGCCCTGGGCCAGCCAGTTCACGTCCTTGATGGTGGCCGCCTCATCGTCGAATACATCGATAAAGGTGTTACCAATGATTTTGCGTTTCTGTTCGGGATCACTGATCCCCTTTAGCTTCGACAGGAACAGGTCTTCAGCGTCAACCCGAATCACCTTCACGCCCATGTTGCTGGCAAACATGTCCATCACCTGGTCGCCTTCGTGAAGACGCAGGAGACCGTTGTCCACGAACACGCAGGTCAGCTGGTCGCCGATGGCACGGTGCAACAGTGCAGCCGTTACCGATGAATCGACACCGCCGGACAGGCCGAGCAACACCTTGTCACTGCCAACCTGTTCACGAATCTGTCGAACCGCGTCATCGACGATCTTGGCCGGGGTCCACAAGGCTTCGCAGTTACAGATATTCAGTATGAAATGCTCCAGAATGCGCTTGCCCTGGAGAGTGTGAGTTACCTCAGGATGGAACTGAACACCGTAGAGATTGCGGCTGAGATCCTGCATCGCAGAAATCGGCGCACTCTCGGTAGATGCCAGCAGCTCAAACCCTTCCGGCATTGCCAC
>JACIZI010000071.1 GCA_014359475.1 Marinobacter sp.
GGGTGATCAATCTTTGCCAGAGCGCCAAATACCTGAGCCGGGGCTATTACTGCTCATTGCTCGCGGAAGCCCGTGGCCACCACGTGGTGCCCTCGGTGATGACCCTTAATGACCTGAGCCGAAAGGGATTGTTTTCTCTGGAACTGGAAGAGTTGGACGCCAGCGTCATCAATTGGCTGGAGGCTGCCGGCTCTGCGATCGACCCGGCCAGCGATGAACGTGACGCGACCCACGAAGTGAAGATCCGGACCTATTTCGGCCAATCCGAGCACCCGGACCTGAAGCCGGTCGCGCGAGCTCTGTTCGAGCGTTTCCCCTGTCCGATTCTCGAGATTGTTTTCAAGCGCCGCAAGCAGTGGCAGATTGAATCCATGAAACCGGCTGCGCCGGCGGATCTGGGCGAGCATGAGCAGGACGTGTTTGCCGCCTCTCTGGATCGTTTCAGCAGCATGATCTGGCGCAAACCCCGGACACGCAGGCGCTACCGGTTTGATCTCGCCGTGCTCGTCAATCCGGACGAGGAGATGCCGCCCAGCGACAAGGTAGCGCTGAAGCGGTTTGAGAAAGCCGGTCGAAAACTGGGTATCAATGTGGAGCAGATCACCCGGCGGGATTATATGCGCCTGCCGGAATACGATGGCCTGTTCATCAGGGAGACCACAGCCATTGACCATCACACCTACCGGTTTGCCCGCAAGGCCGATGCTGAGGGCATGGTAGTGATTGATGATCCGGTGTCGATCCTGAAGTGCACCAACAAGGTGTTTCTCGCGGATCTTCTGAAGAACAACAAGGTGCCAACGCCCAAGACACTGATCCTGTCCAAGGACCAGAAGGACGCCGTCGAACAGGTGATCAGGGAACTGGGTTTCCCGGTGGTCATCAAGATTCCGGACGGGGCATTCTCCCGTGGCGTCACCAAGGCGGAAGATGAAAAGTCCCTGCGTGCCGGGCTCCGGGATCTGTTCAAGCAGTCCGCCCTGGTGCTGGCTCAGGAGTATCTGTACACCGACTACGACTGGCGGATCGGAGTGCTCGGTGGCCGCGCAATATACGCCTGCAAGTACATGATGGTGAAAGGGCACTGGCAGATCTATCAGCACGGCGAATCGGCCAGTGAAAGCGGTGGCTTTGAAACCATGCCCACCTACGAAGTGCCAAGGAACGTCATTCAGGCCGCCCTGAATGCCACCCGGCTGATCGGTAACGGGCTTTATGGCGTGGATATCAAGCAGTCCGGGAACCGGGTTGCCGTGATTGAGGTGAACGATAACCCCAGCATCGATGCCGGAGTTGAAGACAAATTCCTGGGCGGAGAGCTTTATACCCTGATCATGCAGGAGTTCCTGTCCCGGATGGAGGAGAACCGGCGCCGATAGGACAGGTGCCGGGATCCCGCTGTCAGGGGCCGGCGACCCAGACCCGGACGCTGCCGAACCAGGGATAATCCTTCAACTCAGTCCGGATATTTCCGGAAGTGAATACGGTGTTCACTTCCGGTTCGTCCAGGAATAGCTCCAGATGTACTTTGTTCCTGAGGTAATAAAGACGCAGGCGGTTATGGTGGGGCAGCTCCCCGAGATGTCGGGCCAGAATCGCGCGGATGTCTTCTCTGGAAGGCAGGCCCTCCGACGTCAGGGGCTGATCCTCATCATTCTCGGCGTCAATGTGGAAATTGATGTAACGGATGTTATCCAGGGCGTCCCGCATACCCGAAACCACCTGCATACCAATCTGATGACCTTCCGAAACACTGATTTCGGGTCGGACCACCAGGTGAATATCCAGCAGAATGTCGTGGCCCATCCGGCGGCTCCGAAGTTCGTGAACATTGCGAACGCCGTTGGTATCCCGGGCAATGCTCTTGAGCATTTCCGTGTCTTCCGGAGAGAGCCCGGTGTCCACCAGCTCTTTTACGCTGTCCCAGGTGAACTTCCAACCAATGTGGATGATGATGCCGGCGATGACCACGGCAGCGAACACATCCAGCCACACCATGCCAAGCATTGCTCCGGCAGTGGAGACGACCACCACCACGGAAGAAAATGCATCGGTGCGGCTGTGCCAGGCGTTGGCAATAATCAGATCCGAGCGTATGGCATGGCCGACATGCCGGGTGTAACGGAAAATCCATTCCTTGCCGACGACAGATGCCGTAGCGGCAACAAGAACCGGCCAGCCGGGGACCGTGTCGACGCCTCCCTCGATGAGTCGCAGGGTATTTTCCCACGCCAGGGCAGCACCTACCGCGATCAGTATGCTGCCCAGTACCAGGGTGCCAAAGGTTTCGATTCTCTGGTGGCCGTAGGGGTGGTCATCATCCGGCTCCTGGCGGGAAACCTTCATCACCCCGAGAACCACGAGATCTGACGCGACATCAGTGAAGGAGTGAATGCCGTCCACCAACAGGGCCTGGGAATGAAAAAGTGCACCTCCGATGACTTTTATGATGCCAAGAATGGCATCAAGAATCATTCCGATAATGGTGACCCGCGAAGCGGCCTTCATCTCAATTGCCAGATTCTCCCGATGTTGCTGTGCGGGAGAGATGGGGTCTTGCATGGGGGCACTCCGGATCAGATGGCGATCGTTAGTATAACGTTATTCACGTCAGTTGTGGCAGGTTGCCTTAAGACTGCGAATTCATATGATTTATGCACATCATTGCAGAACGGTGACCGGATAACATTTTGTACAGGTTTTGTCGATAGCAATGCTTGTAAACTGTAACCGTCTGAAAATAAAGAGAAAAAAGACTGGTCAAAAAATGATCAATCTGTAGATTGGCGCAGTTATCAAGGGATGGCAAACGTTGCCCCTCGATTTTCAACAGGGTTATCCACAGATTCCGTGGAAAAGGTCACGAGACTGCCATCATACAGTCATTTAGCGCTGATTTTGTTCTGCGCCGGGATGCTGTGGAAAACTTCCGGTATACTTCGCCCACTTGAACGAAGGGGGTTTTCTGATGTACGGCGTTATCCGCAACCTGCTTTTTTGCCTTCCACCGGAGCAGGCTCACAATATTGCATTGAATAGTCTTGATCTTGCTCACCGAATGGGCGTGTTGAACGCTTTTTCGCCAAAGATAGATTCATTGCCAGTGAAGGTTATGGGGCTGGATTTCCCCAATCCCGTTGGACTTGCGGCAGGCCTCGATAAGAATGCCGATCACCTTGATGCCCTGGGTGCCCTGGGCTTCGGATTCATTGAAGTGGGTACCGTCACGCCTCTTGCTCAGCCCGGTAACCCCAGGCCCCGAATGTTCCGGTTGCCGCAACACCAGGCCATTATCAATCGCATGGGTTTCAATAACCAGGGTCTGGAACATCTGCTGGAACGTGTGGATAGCCGACGTTACAAGGGCGTGCTG
>JACIZI010000072.1 GCA_014359475.1 Marinobacter sp.
ATCGAAGCCATCACGTTTCGCCAGAGATTTAACTACACTGAGAGGGTGGCGTACCGCCAGGATATACCCCACGTCAAATTTGCAATGGGCAAACACATCTTTCCAGAACGGAAGTAGCTTTGCCACCCGCGGGTCTTTGAACCCAAAGGTGGGAGCATCACCAACTTTCTGACGAAGCAATTCAACAGCACGGAGAAAGTATCCTTTTTTACGCAACGCATCTACATCACTGGTTTCGATTGGGGAAAGATAATGCCAATCACTTCCGAGTGCTTGTAGTATCTCATTGTTGAGCGCGTTGAGGTCGATGTCCTCGAAGAAACCTTTATCATTAATGCCTTCCATAGGCGGTATTAACCTATCTCCAAGCCCGACTCCAAGGACCTGAAGCCCTCGCGTGATTGCGCTGGTGCCACTACGGTGCATTCCTAAAACTACAATCAATCTCTTGTTATTCATTTCAATACTTGCTCGTCTCATGGTCACTGCGCCTCCTGGAACTCAAGCTCCGGAAAGCAGCCAAAGTCAACTATACCCGTTGCAAAGTTTTCTGTATCTGGTAATACCCGGAACATGGCGACATCAATCAAGCGGTGCAGGTAGGTTTCACTGCCGTTCACGTCGCCGACCACACCTGCGTTCAGAAAATACACACCAGGATTCAATGCACATCTAAAGCGGAACTCAACTCGATAATTGGAACCTGCTTCTACGTAGGCTAAACTATCTCTGAGTGAGCTGGCAGATACCCCACCACCCAATTCAACACCAGAGATAGTTTTGATCAGCATCCCAAAGCGCACATTGCTTGCACTTTTTGTAAACCGCACAGTGTATGTGTAACGGTATGTTTTTCCGCGTATCAGGTTATTAACCTGTTCTCCAGCCAGGGTAAGCACTGACGGAGATTCGATATAGGCTCCATGAGATTCGTATTCAATAGTACTGCTAGGCTTGAGATAGGGATCAAAGCTTTCTTTCATGGGCTGTCTGTCCTCCGGCGATCCCTGATGCTCTGGCGATATGTCCTGAACAATGTTTTTTCCAGAAATCACGGGTTGTTCGTCCATTCGGCGAATCTGGTCTCGAATAGCTTCTTGCTTGTCCGCCGGGGCATACAGCAACTTTTGATAGCGCCCAACGATTTGTTTAGGCAAGCCAATAGCCAGTTTTTCACCGGCGTCCATCAACATGGCCCTGTCACATAACTCAACGATGGTGGTACCGGAGTGGGAAACGAAGAGAATTGTAGCGCCGTTGTTACGGATGGCTTCGATGCGGGAGAAGCACTTGCGCTGGAAAAGTTCGTCGCCTACAGACAGCGCTTCATCTACAATTAATATCTCGGGGTCAACATTGATGGCTACCGCAAATGACAGGCGCACGACCATCCCACTCGAGTACATCTTCACCGGTTGGTTAATGAACTCGCCAATATCTGCAAAAGCGGCGATATCGTCGAAACGGGCATCAATTTCTTCTTTGCTTAAGCCCAGCACCGCGCCGTTCATGTATACATTCTCCCGTCCTGTGAATTCCGGGTTGAAGCCGGAGCCGAGTTCCAGCAGCGCCGAAACGCGGCCTTTGGTCTCCACCGTGCCGCTGGTCGGGGTAAGGGTACCGCAGATGATCTGCAGCAGGGTGGATTTGCCCGAGCCGTTGCGGCCGATGATGCCGACGGTTTCGCCTTTTTTGACCTCAAAAGAAACGTCTTTGAGCGCCCAGAACTCCCGGAAGTAGTTTTTGGGCTGCCTGCCCACAAGCCTTTGCAAGCGCGGAATAATAGATTGCCTGAGCCGGTCCTGTGGCCGGTCGTAAATGAGGTAGCACTTGGACAGATTATTGACCCGGATGGCGATGTCGTCAGAGGACATCCGCGAACCCCTTTCGCGTTTTCTGGAACCACCAGAAACCGGCGGCAGCGATGGCCAGGCCCGCCAGCAATCCGATGCCCAGGGAGGGCCAATCGGGCAGGCTGCCGAAGACTAACACCTTGCGGCTTTCTTCGATGATGAGCGTGAGCGGGTTTAGCTGCAGCAAGCCTCGATATTCCTCCGGCAGCGCCGACACCGGGTAGAACACGGGCGAAAGGAACAAGAGCACTGTGGTGAAAATACCCGTAACCTGTCCTATGTCGCGCACGTAAACCCCCAGCGCCGCCAGAAACCAGGCAAAGCCCATGCCGGCAAAAACGAGGGGCAGCAGTACCAGCGGAAAAAGCACGCTGGTCCAGGGCAAGGACTGGTTGATGATGAGTTGCGCCAGCAACAGCACAACCGTACTCACCAGGCTATAGAAGAGCGCCGACCCCATGGCCACCCAGGGCAGGATTTCAAGGGGAAAGACCACCTTTTTGACGTAATTGACATTGGAAAGAATCAGCCCCGGCGCCCGGTTTATACATTCGGCAAAGAGGCCGTGAACGATCATGCCCACGAATAGAATAATGGCAAAATCGACCCTGCTTTCTTCCCCGCCCGCGCCCCAGCGGGCCTTGAATACAACGGAGAAGACGAAGGTGTAGACGAAAAGCATCAGCACCGGGTTGAAAAACGACCAGGCCAGGCCCATAACCGAGCCGCGGTAACGGCCCACGACCTCGCGCCGGGTCATCTGCCCGATGAGCCGGCGGTTGCGCCAGAGGCTTGTGAACATGGCCACGGGCGTGGCGGGGTGAGCCTGGTGGGGGTTCATGCGAATACCTCCGCGTGTGCGAATTTGGACCCTGCCTGATCCTTGGGCGAGAAAATCTAGGCTGCATCGATGGGCCACCGGATGCCTATGTCCGGGTTGTCCCGGCGGATGCAGCGCTCGTGCGCGGATGACCTTTTCCCCATCAAATTAAGACCCATCATTTGAAAACCTGCCTTGCAGAGCTTGATCACAAGAAGCTCACTGGCATAGCCGGGACCGGTAATGCCGGTCCCTGGCTTCTCTCGATTCAATGCCTCGCCCTGTCTTAATATATCAATCGAAATGGACCCTTTTGTCAAGACAGTTTTTGAAAAAAATTTTAGAACCAAAAATTTAATGCAAAAAAGAGCGGTTTGACATGATGCACTGCCACAGCTCGAAGGCGGGTATTATCGGCAGGCTGGCGGCGACGCCAAAGCCAATTATCAGCGCTGCTCCAGATAAGCATACCTTCCTTTCCAACGGATAAACATTCTTTATGAATCAAGCCGCGACTTTGCTTATTTTGACATATTCTTTTCTTCACCCAGGTTTGTGGTTAGCAGGGA
>JACIZI010000073.1 GCA_014359475.1 Marinobacter sp.
AGGTGTCGTGCATGGCACGGGCCGGATGGTGCCCTGGAATATTGAGGGCCTCGAAGTTGTGGTAATCGTCTTCGATTTCGGGCCCCTGCTCTACGGTATAGCCCGCCCGTGAGAAGAAATGTTCAATACGTTGCAGAGTACGGGTAACCGGGTGCAGCCCACCAAGATCCTGGCCCCGCCCCGGCAACGTTACATCAATAGATTCACTGGCGAGTTTCTGCTCGATGGCGGCACGCTCAAGATCATTGCGCCTTGCGTTGATAGCCTGCTCCACCTGCCCCTTGGCTTCATTGATCTTCTGGCCCGCCGCCGGGCGTTCCTCGGCGGATAGCTTGCCCAGGGTTTTCGCCTGTTGGGTGATCACACCCTTCTTGCCAAGATACTCAACACGAATCTGATCAAGTGCCTGCAGGCTATCCGCTTTGTCTACTGCCGCCAGACCATCCTGAACAAGTTGCCCCAGGTTTTCCATTGACCCTGCTCCAAACCAGAAGTGGAAGTGCTAAAAACGCAAATTCATAAATAAAAATAGGGGAAGAGCGTGCCCTTCCCCTATCAGGAGGCGCCGTCATGGTGTCATGAGGCGCCCGTATCGATCAGCAATCGATGAAAGAGCTAAGCGATCACAGGGACGCTTTGGCCTTCTCAACAACAGCGGCAAACGCCTGTTGCTCGTTCATGGCCAGATCGGCCAGAACTTTACGATCGATTTCAACGTTAGCCTTTTTCAGGCCAGCGATCAGACGGCTGTACGACAGGCCGTTGGCGCGGGCACCAGCATTGATACGGGCAATCCACAGAGCGCGGAACGCACGCTTACGGTTACGACGGTCACGGTAGGCGTATTGACCGGCCTTGATAACCGCTTGCTTGGCTACACGGAATACCCGGCTACGAGCGCCGTAGTAACCTTTGGCCTGATTGAGAATCTTTTTGTGACGACGGCGTGCGACCACACCACGTTTAACACGAGCCATACTTTAATCCTTCTACCTGTACTTTCTAAGGAATGATTCTCGCGGCTGGATCAGCACGCGGTCATACGCTTGATAGATGCAACATCCGACTTGGCGATGAGCTTGGTGCCGCGCAGCTGACGCTTACGCTTCGGGCTCTTCTTGGTCAGGATATGACTGGTGAAGGACTGCTTGTGCTTGAAGCCAGTCGCGGTTTTCTTGAACCGCTTGGTGGCTCCGCTTTTGGTTTTCATCTTAGGCATTTTTTAAAACTCCGCATTCTATTTTTAAATAAACAATCATGTGCCCCTGAACGACAAATCCCCCGCATGCGCGGGGGAAAAGCACCCGATCAGGTTCACTTCTTTTTGCGGGGCGCCACAACCATGGTCATCTGCCGGCCTTCCATTTTCGGCCGCATCTCTACCTGGGCAAGCTCTTCAATATCTGCTTCAATGCGCTGCATGAGCTGCATACCAATTTCCTGGTGTGCCATCTCACGGCCACGGAAGCGGATCGTGATTTTGCCGCGGTCCCCGTTTTCAAGGAAACGTACCAGGTTGCGTAGTTTGACCTGGTAATCCCCTTCTTCAGTTCCTGGACGGAACTTAAGCTCTTTGACTTGCGTCTGCTTCTGCTTTTTCTTGGCAGCCGCTTTCGCCTTCTTCTCGTCGAAGATTTTCTTGCCGTAGTCCATTATCTTACAGACGATCGGATCGGAATCCGTAACCTGGACCAGGTCAAGTGATGCCTCTTCTGCTTGCTTGAGGGCATCCTCAATTGGTACTACACCGACCTGATTGCCTTCTGCGTCAATCAGTCGGACTTCGGTTGCGTCAATATTCTCATTGATCGGCGCCTTAGGTGTGCGCCCACCCCGATTCGTTCGCTGTTTAATAATCAGATCTCCGTCTTTGTTTTGCCCTTGCGTTCAACATCTTCATCTAAGAGTTGCTCAAACGCTTCAAGCGATAAAGTTCCCAAATCTTCGCCTTTGCGGGTTCTCACCGCAACCGCGTTGTTGTCGACTTCTTTGTCACCGACAACGACAAGATAGGGAACCTTGTTAAGAGTATGCTCGCGGATTTTAAAGCCGATCTTCTCGTTTCTCAAGTCAGCATTAACCCTAAAGCCCAAAGAATCCCACTTTTTCGCCAGATTCTGACAATAATCACGCTGATTATCGGTGATATTGAGGATCGCTACCTGAGTCGGCGCCAGCCAGGTCGGGAATGCACCTTCGTATTCCTCAATCAGGATACCAATAAAGCGCTCGAAGGAGCCCAGCACCGCCCGATGCAACATGACCGGAGTTTTCCGCTCGGAATTATCGGCGACATACTGAGCGCCCAACCGGCCCGGCATGGAAAAGTCGACCTGAATAGTGCCACATTGCCATACCCGACCGATACAGTCTTTCAGAGAGAACTCGATTTTCGGGCCATAAAAGGCACCTTCACCTGGCAAAAGCTCCCAATCCACGCCCTCACGATTCAGCGCTTGCTCAAGAGCGGCTTCGGCCTTGTCCCAGACCTCATCGGAACCGACCCTCTTCTCCGGGCGAGTAGACAGTTTGTACAGAATCTCGGTAAACCCGAAATCGGTGTAGATCTCGTGCAGCATCTCGATAAAAGCTGACACTTCCTGCTGGATTGCATCCTCTTCGCAGAAAATGTGCGCATCATCCTGGGTGAAGCCGCGAACCCGCATAAGGCCGTGGAGTGCGCCGGATGCTTCGTTCCGGTGGCAGGAACCGAACTCCGCCAATCGCAGCGGGAGGTCCTTGTAGCTCTTCAGGCCCTGGTTGAACACCTGTACGTGGCAGGGGCAATTCATGGGCTTGATGGCGTAGTCGTGCTTCTCGGACTCGGTCGTGAACATGTCGTCCTTGAACTTGTCCCAGTGGCCTGACTTTTCCCAAAGGGTACGAGACACAACCTGCGGCGTCTTGATTTCCTTGTAGCCATGCTGCTGTTGCTTGCGGCGCATGTATTGCTCGATTTCCTGGTACAACGACCAGCCGTCCGGATGCCAGAACACCATACCCGGCGCTTCTTCCTGCATATGGAAGAGATTGAGCTTCTTGCCGACTTTCCGGTGATCACGCTTTTCGGCTTCTTCCAGGCGGTGGAGGTAGGCCTTGAGATCCTTCTTGTTGCCCCAGGCAGTGCCGTAAACACGCTGGAGCTGCTCGTTGCTGG
>JACIZI010000074.1 GCA_014359475.1 Marinobacter sp.
CGGTCGAACAGGACCCAGCTCAGGCGGGCCTGTTCACCGGGATCAGGTTGCCACGGTCGTCGTACTGGTAGTGGGTCCCGGCATATTCACGCAGCAAGTTGTCCATCAGCTTGTTACGGCGCGGATCGCTTTCCAGCGGACGATTCCACCACGCCTCCCCCTGAACAACCAAACTTGTAGGGCATTATTATAATTAACTGATTAATTTCGCACGCGCCTTCTCAACTGACTCCTTAAGCACAAGGGCATCATTCTCAGTAAGCTTCAAACTTTTTATTTCTTTCATCATCTCGACTGAGCGAAGTACTGCATCAAGCATCAATCCCACTTGCTGCATCTCCCCTGCATCCTTAAATTCATAAATCGGGAGTTGCACGCGAACCTCAATGACCTTTCTAGATTTGTGGTATCGCTTAACCTCAGGATAATCACCAATCCACTCATCTCGCATCAGTATTGAGATAAAGCTCCACGTCTCGGCTCCACACTCAAGCGTGACTCCTGACAAAATATCCACAAGTACATCTTTAACTTTCTTTCTAGCGACTTGCGCTGCCTCACCAACAAGCAAATCTTGCTCACTTGACGTTCGAAAAATCATAACCACCTCTAATAGTCACTTTTATTTAGCGGAGGTCTTTTACCGCCATTCTGCGCCTTATACTCAAGAATTTTCTGGTGTTGCCAGGCGTGCATTTCCCGCTTCGAGCCAGACTCCTCACGCTGCATATATGCATTGTTATCACTTAGGTATTTATCGGTATACCTACGCTCACCCATCGTAGTTTCACCATACTTCAGAACACTGTGATCATCTTCTTGCCTCAATGTATAGCCAATCGCAGGCTTTTTCGAATCGAGACTATTCCCATGAGTACCATCCGACTTACACGGACACGGCTTCGAAGGATCTTTCCCCGCCCCAAACCTACCACCCGCCTGCCGCGGCTGCCCTTTCCACAACCCTAACGGGTCGACCCACTCGACAGGGTTCGGCGCATACGCAAACAGGTTCAAACCACCGGTGTAACTGATCGGGTCCTGGTTGATGAACCGCCCGGCCCTCGGATCATAGTACCGATAGCGGTTGTAATGCAGCCCGGTCTCATGGTCGTGGTACTGACCCTGGAAGCGGATCGGGTTGTTCAGGCCATTCTGCTTCGCCCACTCCGAGCGGGCCTCCTTGACCTCACCCCACGCCTTGTACTGCGCCGTCCACGCCACTTCACCATGGTGGTCGGTCAGCTCCATCGGCGTACCGAGGTGGTCGCACTGGTACCAGGCAATGGCGTCGATCGGCTGCGGTTTGACCTCGTGTTGCCACAGCGGGTCCTGATCGAAATCGTATTCCCGGTCGCTCCAGTCCGGTTGGCGTAGCAAGCGGATCGGCTGCTTGCGTATAGCCTGGGCAACCGGCACGAAACTGCCCGGCTCGTACAAGTAATGCACAGTTCGCCCGGTGTCGCCTTCATCCTGCGGCGGTGAGCTTTCCCAGGCGAGGGCATCGCCATCCCAGCCGTACAAGGTGTAACCGCAACCCAGTTCGCGCTGGCGCTTGGCCCGCTGCATCTGGTTCCAACCACTGCCCGCACGCGGATCATCCTGATGGTGCGCGGTGGAGTGTTTGTGCAAACGGCGGCCCAAGGCGTCGTAGCTGTACACCACGCTGAGCTTGCTATCGTCGAAACGGACTAATCGGTCGAACAGGTCCCAGCTCAGGCGGGCCTGTTCGCCGTTGTGCAGGCGATGGATCAGGTTGCCACGGTCGTCGTACTGGTAATGAGTCCCGGCGTATTCACGCAGCAGGTTGTCCATCAGCTTGTTACGGCGCGGATCGCTTTCCAGCGGACGGTTCAGTTCCTGGGTCTTGTCGTCCAGCAGGTTGCCGGCCGGGTCGAAGGTGAAGGTCTCCACGCCCAGGCGGCTGGCGGCTTGCAGCAGGTGGCCGACCGGGTCGTATCTGTAGGCCAGGTGGCCACGGCGGGTGTCGTGGATATCGGTCAGCTGGCCGACGGCATCGTACTGATACTGGCGCTTGAGCAAGGTCGACTTGCCGTCATGGCTACCCAGCAGCTGCTCTTGCAGACGCCCCGCCGGGTCCCAGGCCTGGGTTTGCATCAGCTGGTTGCCCTGATGCCGGACCACTTCGCGGTGCAGGTCATCGCGCTCATAACCCAGCAGCTCGTGCTGGTCGAGGGTCATGCCCAGCACATGGCCGCTGCCGTAGGTGAGCACGCTGACCTTGTGCCCATCCGGGCGAACGGTCGCGACACGGTTGTTGAGCACGTCGTACTCGTGCTGCCACACCGCAACCATCGGCACCTCGGTACCAAGGTAGTACTGGTGCTCGCGGGTCAGGTTGCCCGCCTCGTCATGGAACCACTGCAGCTTGCTGGCCGCATTGATCGCCTGGATCAGGTTGCCGTTACAGCTAGAGCAGCAAAGCTCAGAGCACGATCGTTCTGGGAAATTTCTGATCTTTGAGTTCTTGAAGGACTACCTTGCATTAGGCCAGGACTAAGCCAAAGAAAATGATTTCGATAGCCAGACGGCTGGCAGCCTGTAACAAGCGGCCAGCCGATTTCGCAGATGGACCTCTATGCAAGAGGACTAAACTCCTACCACTGGGACTTCATGCAGTAAATTTTTCTGCCTAACACCCTTAATTTCCTGAGCATCACTCATATCCATTCCGATTAATGCATCCAATAACTGATTACACCACTCCACCTCTAGTGCAGTCTTCCTATCTACATCTTCGTCAAAAATATCGATTGCTTCAGCCACCTTCGCAATGGCGTATCGAACTGACTCATGGCTGGAATTCTCTAAATACTCAACACAGTAAGATGTACAAATCACAGCACACTGGGCCTGATCTACCAACTCATCACTGTAGTCCTCGGTATCCGGAATACCACTATAAACTTCTTGATACAACCGCTTAAGCTCGTGCTTATCCAGCAACACATGCCGCTGAAACAACTCAGCCAGAGCCGAAGAATTGACATCTACACTCAGGGCATATTTCTTACAGTACTCAGCATAAATTCCTGCCACACGCTCTGCCCCTAAAAGG
>JACIZI010000075.1 GCA_014359475.1 Marinobacter sp.
TCTAAGCCATTAATCTGTACAAAAAATATCCGATCCCGAGGAGGATTTTCGATGTACAAGATCTGTTATTTCGTTCCGGAAGCTCACCTTGAAACGACCAAGCAGGCCATCTTCGAGACCGGAGCCGGTCGTATTGGCGATTACGATTGCTGTGCCTGGCAATGCCTTGGCAAAGGACAGTTCCGGCCGCTGGAGGGAAGCGATCCTTTTTTAGGCAAGCAAGGCGAGGTTGAAGTGGTGGATGAGTACAAGGTGGAGCTGGTTTGCAGGGATGACCTCGTCCGGGAAGCTCTTGCGGCGCTCAAGCGGGCCCACCCTTACGAGGAGCCCGCCTATGAAATTTATCGCCTGGCAGACTTCTAGTCAGCCTGTATTTCGATGAGGCTTCGACATCGGATGCCGGATATCACTGACGTGAACGCCGAAGGATTCGTTTTTGATATCGGCAAGAAAGTATTCGAGTGTGCGTCGTACGGTCGGAAATGAAATCTCGTCCCAGGGAATTGCATCAAGCTCAAACAGCCTGGTTTCCAGGGACTCTTCTCCGGCACCGAATTGACCGTCCTTCAGGCTGGCCCGATAGAACATGTGCACCTGGTTGATGTGAGGGACATCGATAATGGAGTAGAGGCCTTCGATGGTTACTTCTGCCAGGGCCTCCTCAAGGGTTTCCCGTTCCGCAGCTTCAACCGTGGTTTCTGCATTCTCCATAAAGCCCGCGGGGAGTGTCCAGTAGCCGTAACGCGGCTCAATAGCACGCCGACAAAGGAGTATCTTGCCCTCCCACACGGGAACTGTGCCGGCGACGATGCGCGGGTTCTGGTAATGTATCGTATCGCAGCTGACACAGACGTAGCGGTGCCGGTTGTCGCCTTCGGGGATGCGTTGTTCAACCGGATGGCCGCATGTGCTGCAGTACTTCATGATTTTCCCCGTATACTGAAATTGGTGTGATAGTCAGTTTAACGATCCCGGCTGCCTCTGTCTCACCTTGCATCAGGTGGTGCTTTGGATAGTACTTTGGAGACGAAACTTGCGTGATTTACTCGCTGAGCGCCTGGCCGGTTATGCGCCCCGGCAACTGGCATTGGACTATCCGGAAGCCGGTATATTAGTACCTGTTACGGATGATCGCCGAAACCCTGAGATGATTTTTACGCTCAGATCTGAAAATCTGAGCACCCACCGGGGGCAGGTTGCCTACCCGGGAGGCAAGCGTGATCCTGGTGACCCGTCACTGGCGGCAACCGCTTTGCGGGAGACCCACGAAGAAATTGGACTGCCGCCAGATCAGGTTGAGATTATTGCACCTCTGAGCCAGGTTATGTCGCGTTACGGAATCCTGGTTACTCCGTACGTGGGCGTTATTCCAGAGGATCATCCACTGGAGCCTAATCCACACGAAATTGAAAGCGTATTCCGAGTGCCCCTGTCATTTTTTCTCGAGGACAGGCGGGAGCGAACGGATGCGCTGAATTTTCTTAACCATACCTTTTATGTGCCCTGCTACCGGTGGGAGCGCTATCAGATATGGGGGCTGTCCGCTGTTGTTCTGGTTGATTTTCTGAACGCTGTGTACGATGCCGGCATTGATTTGCTTGAACCGCCCAAAGGAGGCTGACATGTTTTACCAGTTAAACGAGCGGATTCCAGAGCTCGACGGTGACGGGGTGTTCGTGGCTGACAACGCTACGGTGATTGGCCGGGTGAGGCTCATGGAGAAATCCAGTGTCTGGTTTAATGCGGTGATCCGGGGCGACAACGATCTGATTACCATCGGACCGGAATCCAATGTCCAGGACGGTTGCGTTCTGCATACCGATCCGGGCATGCCGCTGACTCTGGGCAGGGGTGTAACCGTTGGCCACAAGGTCATGCTGCACGGGTGTGAGATTGGTGATTATTCCCTGATTGGCATCAACGCAGTGGTTCTCAATGGGGCGAAAATCGGCAAGCATTGTCTCATTGGCGCCAATGCGCTGATTCCGGAAGGTATGGAAGTGCCCGATGGTTCAATGGTCGTGGGCTCCCCCGGTAAGATCAAGCGTGAACTGAATGAGAATCAGAAGAAAATGCTGGAGATGAGTGCGCAGCACTATGTCGAGAACGCCGCACGCTACTCTGAGGGCCTGACCCCTTGTGAGCCTGAAAAATGAGGGTTGCAGATAAAGTGCGTTCTCCCTGCGTGAGCATTTGTGCACTGGATGACGACGATATCTGCGTGGGTTGCCATCGCAGCGGTGACGAGATCACACGATGGGGCCGGTTAAATAATGAAGAAAGGCTTGAGGTGCTCCGCAATGTTGCGGAGCGGGAAAAGAAAGCTCTGATCCATGGCTGATGAAAGGCGCTGGTAAATCATGACTGACACAGTTCGAATTGGTACGCCCCTTAAAGGTAATGCTTTCAGGGTATTGTTCTGCGGTTCCGGCGAGCTCGGCAAAGAGGTTGTTATCGAGTTGCAGCGGTTTGGTGTTGAAGTTATAGCCGTGGACCGTTATGCCGCCGCGCCGGCAATGCAGGTGGCACATCGCAGCCATGTCATCGATATGCTGGATGGTGCAAGCCTGCGCCGGGTGATTGAGCAGGAAAAGCCGGATCTGATTGTTCCGGAGATCGAAGCTATCGCAACTCCCGAGCTGGTCAGGCTGGAAGAGGAGGGGTATCGGGTCATCCCGACTGCAAGAGCGGTTAATCTCACCATGAACCGTGAGGGCATTCGGCGTCTGGCGGCTGAAGAATTGGGGCTGGCTACCTCTCCCTACCGATTTGCCGGTTCCCGGGAAGAGTACCTGGCGGCCGTTCAGGAGATCGGAATGCCGCTGGTCGTCAAGCCGGTTATGAGCTCGTCCGGCAAAGGGCAGAGTACCGTCAGGAGTGAAAATGACATTGAGGCGGCCTGGGAATATGCCCAGTCTGGCGGTCGTGCCGGTAAGGGCCGGGTAATCGTAGAGGGGTTTGTGGATTTCGATTATGAAATTACCCTGCTGACCATTAAGCATCGTGATGGCGTTTCCTTCTGTGACCCCATCGGCCACAGGCAGGAGGATGGTGATTATAGAGAATCCTGGCA
>JACIZI010000076.1 GCA_014359475.1 Marinobacter sp.
CATGAAACTGATCGGATCCACTACTTCACCCTACGTCAGACGCATCCGCATCCTGCTGGACGAAGAACCCTACGAGTTCATCAATCTCAATATCTATGGTGAAGGCCGCGACGAACTGCGGCGCAACAATCCGACCCTGAAAATCCCGGTACTCGAAGACGACGGCCAGGAAATCTACGATTCCCGGATCATCGCCCGCTACGTCAGTGCCAAGCAGGGCCGTGACCCGCTGACCTGGGACCAACAGAATCAGCTGACCATGATCGACGGCGCCAATGATTCCGCCGTAACCATGCTGCTTTCAGAAAAATCCGGTATCGACACCAGTCAGGACGTCATGTTCTACAACCTCCAGCGGGAGCGAATCATGACGACGCTTCGCACCCTGTCAGCTATGGTGGAAGAAGGCCAGTTCGAGACCTGGAACTACCCGGCAATCTGCCTTTACTGTCTGGTGGACTGGCTGGATTTCCGGGACCTGGTGGACTTCACTGGTGTCGAGAGTCTCCTGGCTTTCCGCGATAGCCGCAAGGACTACCCCTGGATTGCCGATACAGATCCCCGCAATTCCTGATGTCCGGCGGCCGGTTTGCGCCGGCCGTCCGACCCCGTCATTTAAGTTGAAATTAAGACTTCTGGAAGGTTGCAGAAGCTACTCTGTGCTTTTATCTTTGGTCATTACTTAATCATTTAAGTTGTTCTCCCGGGTATCTGACCCATTTTTTTCGGAGTAAAGCTTAATGCATTAAGTTGTCAGTCGTATGCATCAAAACAGACCTTACAAAAACAACACGAGGTTCCAACAGATGATTTTTGGTAAAGCACACCTTCGCAATCCCCTGGCCGCAGCTATGACCCTGGCGATGGCGAGCACCCCCCTGGTCGCACAGACCAGCCAGAGCGTGGAAGAGCGCCTGCAGGCCCTGGAGGCCAAGCTGGCGGAAGTGGAGCCCAAGGCCAGCGGCCTGGAAGGCTTTTCCTTCAACACTTACGCTCGTTCCGGCCTGTTGCTCAACGGCGATCTGCAAAGTGCCCCGGGTGGTCCCTACCTGACCCCTGCCGGTTCGGTGGGCGGCGCGGTTGGCCGTCTTGGCAATGAGCCCGATACCTATCTTGAGGCCATCCTGAACTACAAGCAGGTGGCCGAGAACGGCACTAAATCCCATTACCGCCTGATGATTGCCGATTCCACCACCTCATCGAACGACTGGACGGCCGGTGATGGCGCCCTGAATGTGCGCCAGGCCTATGTGGAGTTCAGCAACCTGGCCAGTTTCTCCGGCATTTTCGAGGACTCGTCGATCTGGGCCGGCAAGCGCTTTGACCGGGACAACTTTGACATCCACTGGCTGGACAGCGATTTTGTCTTTCTCGCAGGCCTTGGTGCCGGTATCTATGACGTCAAGTTCACCGATAGCGTCAAATCCAACTTTTCCCTCTATGGCCGCAGTTTTATCGACTTTCCCGCGGACACGGATTTTGTCCCGGAAGGGAGCTACAGCACCGATAACCTGATCCTTACCGCCAACAACTACTTCGGCAACGTGCAGTGGATGATCAGTGGCATGAAGGCCCAGGACAACGACCAGCGGGTTGTCGAGGGCAATACCACGGCTGCCGAGACCGGCGTTCACACCATGTTGGCTTACCATGGTGACAGTTTCTTCGGTGTTTCCGACGGCAACTTCAAGGTTGCGGTGATGCACGGACAGGGGCTGGGGGCCGAGGCCAAGAATATCGGCGCCGATGGCGACCTGCACGAGGACGCAGTCAGCACCCGCTTTGCGGTGTATGGCACCACCTACCTGAGTGAGAGCTGGCGACTGGCGCCGGCGATTCTGGCGGAAACCAGTGAAGACCGTTATATCAAGGGTGACGAATACCAGTGGCTGACCTTCAATGCCCGTCTGGCCCAGGAGTTTAGTGCCAATTTTGAGATGCAGTACGAGGCGTCGTGGCAGACCATGGATATTACGCCTCTGGGCTACTCCGGTCGCAATGCGGTAGAGGGTGACTACAGCCGTTTCACGGTTGCGCCGACGTTCAAGCCCCAGGTGGGCGGATTCTGGAACCGCCCGGAGATCCGGGTCTTTGCCAGTTACTCCACTTGGGATGATGAGCTGGACGCCTATGCCGGCGGCGATGCCCTGGGCGCGGACAGCGATTTCGAGAGCGCGCAGTGGACCTTTGGCACCCAGATGGAAATCTGGTTCTGAGCTGAATAACAACAAGACGAGGTAACAACTATGTCCCGTTCTACAATCAAGCACCTTGTGCTCGGTGGCGCGGCTGCCTGCCTGCTGGCGGGTGGCCTTCAGGCCAAGACCATCACCATCTCCTGCGGCGCCGTGGGCGCCGAGCGACAGCTATGTGAAGAGGGCACCCGGGCCTGGTCGGAAAAAACCGGCCACGATGTCCAGGTGGTGTCCACGCCCAACTCGGCCACCGAGCGCCTGTCCCTTTACCAGCAATTGCTCGCCGCCCAGTCCGGCGACGTTGATGTGTTCCAGATCGACGTGGTCTGGCCGGGCATGCTCGCCAATCACATGGTGGATCTCTCGGAGTACACCGAAGGTGCCGAGGACGACCATTTCCAGTCGCTGATCCGCAACAACACCGTGGACGGTCGGCTGGTGGCCATGCCCTGGTTTACCGACGCCGGCGTGCTGTATTACCGAAAGGATCTTTTGGATAAATACGACCAGCAGGTGCCGGAAACCTGGGAGCAGCTCACTGAAACCGCCAGGATCGTCATGAGTGCGGAACGTGAAGCGGGCAACGACAAGTTCTGGGGCTTTGTCTGGCAGGGCCGGGCCTACGAAGGCCTGACCTGCGACGCTCTGGAATGGGTGGCCAGCCATAACGGTGGCACCATTGTGAATGCCGAGGGTGAGGTCACCATCAACAACCCCCGGGCCCGGGAAGCCCTGGCCCTGGCCAGTACCTGGATCGACACCATCTCCCCCCGTAGCGTCCTGAACTACACCGAAGAGGAGGCCCGCGGCGTCTTTCAGTCGGGCAATGCCCTATTC
>JACIZI010000077.1 GCA_014359475.1 Marinobacter sp.
ACATCCGCGAAGGCTGTCATGTGTGCCATACCCAGCAAATCCGCCCGTTCCGTGCGGAAACCGAGCGGTATGGCCATTACTCCGTCGCGGGCGAGTTTGTCTATGATCGCCCGTTCCTGTGGGGCTCCAAGCGTACCGGGCCGGACCTCGCCCGCGTAGGGGGTCGGTATTCCGATGCCTGGCAACGCCAGCACCTTTACAACCCACGCAGCGTGGTGCCCGAATCGAATATGCCAGCGTTCCCCTGGCTATTTGAAAACAAGGTAGACCATACCGAAACCGCCGCAAAGCTGGAGACTCTCCAGACCCTGGGCGTGCCCTATACCGATGAGCAGATTGCGAACGCAGCGGCTCAGGTTGAAGGCAAATTTGAAATTGAAGCTCTGGTCGCCTACCTGCAACAGCTGGGTACAGTGCTTTCAGAAAAACGGTGAACCCATGGATATTAATGAGTTACGCGGCATTCACACTCTTCTGGTAATGGCGGTTTTCTTCGGGATCGTCTGGTGGGCCTACAGTGCCCACCGCAAGAAGGCCAACGAGGAGGCAGCCCACCTGCCCTTCGACGATGACGACGTGGAAAAGCGTACGCTCGAACAGGAAAAAACGGAGAAGAAACAATGAGTACCTTCTGGAGCATCTGGATCAGTGTGATCGTGCTCGGTACCGTTTTTGGCTGCTGGTGGCTGCTTTGGGCAACCCGTAAGAGCCAGACGACCGATAGCGAAACCGACCGCACTATGGGCCATTCCTTCGATGGCATTGAGGAATACGATAACCCCCTGCCCAAGTGGTGGTTCTATCTGTTCCTCGCTACCTGTATTTTTGCGCTCGGCTACCTGGCGCTTTACCCGGGCCTTGGCAACTGGAAAGGCCTGCTGGGCTGGACCTCTACCAATCAGTGGGAAGCGGAAGTTGCTGCAGCTGAGGAAAAGTACGGCGAGATTTACGCCCAGTACGGCCAGACACCAGTCCCGGAACTGGCAGAAAACGCCGACGCCATGAAAATCGGCCAGCGTCTGTTTGCTAATAACTGCGCGGTATGCCACGGCTCAGCCGCTCGCGGTCAGGTTGGCTTCCCGAATCTGACGGATGATGACTGGCTTTACGGCGGTAGTCCGGATGCCATTCTGACAACTCTGCATCAAGGTCGTATGGGCAACATGCCAGCCAAGGGCACCATGCCCGGCATGACCAACGAGCAGGTTGACCAGGTGGTGAACTATGTCCTGAGCTTCAGTGGACGTGAGAAGGACGCCGAGGCCGCAAAAGCCGGACAGCAGGTCTTCGCTCAGGCCTGTGTGGCCTGCCACGGTCAGGACGGCAAGGGCAACAACGCCATGGGCGCCCCCAACCTGACGGACAACACCTGGCTCTATGGCTCCACCTATGACTGGATCAAGGAAACGGTCATGAATGGTCGCCAGAACCAGATGCCTGCCCAGGAAGGTCGCCTCTCGGACGATCAGATTCAGATTCTGGCAGCTTACGTTTACAGCCTGTCGAACTGAGTCTCCCGGCCGGGGTCCTGCCCCGGTCCGGTCTTTTCAACCCTGTGTCTGCGTTGCGGGCCCAGGCTTGAAAAGATCAGCAGCCTCAGGGCCTGTTGCCCCGCACTACTATTTTCCTGGAGGTAACGATGAGCAGTGAGATCCCGGTCAAACAGATTGACCCATCCTCTGACCCCTCCGACAACAACAATAAATCCGGAACCGTCGAGCTTTACGCCAGCCGTAAGAAAATCTACGTAAAAGAAGTTAAAGGCTTTTTCCAGAAGATCCGGAACGTCAGCCTCATGGCACTCATGGGGATGTATTTTCTGTTTGTCTGGATCACTCTGGACGGCCAGCCACTGATTCATTTCGACCTCCCCGCCCGGGAATTCCATCTCTACGGCGCCACCTTCTATCCTAAAGATTTCATCCTGCTCTCGGGCATGCTGATTATCTGCGCCTTTGGCCTGTTCTTTATCACCACGCTGTTCGGCCGGGTATGGTGTGGCTACACCTGTCCGCAGACAGTCTGGACCTTCATTTTCATGTGGGTAGAAGAGCGCATTGAAGGTAGCCGAAACAAGCGGATGAAGCTCGACAAGGCTCCCCGCTCGGCGGAGAAGATGTTCAAGAAATCGGCCAAACACACGGTATGGCTGTTGATAGCCCTGGCCACCGGCCTGACATTTGTCGGCTATTTTTACCCTATCCGGGAGCTGCTCACGGACATTTTCACACTTCAGGCCAACGGCTGGGCCTACTTCTGGGTCGCCTTTTTCACCGTGGCCACCTACCTGAACGCAGGCTGGATGCGTGAGCAGGTCTGCCTTTACATGTGCCCTTATGCCCGCTTCCAGTCGGTGATGTTTGATCCCAATACCCGCGTTGTATCGTACGATCCAAACCGCGGTGAGCCACGGGGCGGCCGTAAAAAAGGGGTTGATCCTGCCGAAGTGGGTCTGGGTGACTGCATTGACTGTGGCCAATGCGTCCAGGTCTGTCCCACCGGCATAGATATCCGGGATGGCTTGCAGTACGAATGCATTGGTTGCGCGCTGTGTATCGATGCCTGCGATGAAATCATGGACAAAATGAATTACCCGAGGGGCCTGATCCGCTACACCACCGAAAACGAACTTGAAGGAAAAACCTCCAAGCTCCTGAGGCCCCGCACCTTTGGTTATGGGGCGGTGCTGTCGTTGATGATTGCGGCAATCATCTTCACCATTGCGACAAGGGTCCCGGCCCAGATGGACGCACTGCGTGATCGAGGTGCCCTTTACAGCTATAACGGTGAAGGTCGGATTGAAAACTCCTACACTCTTAAAATCGCCAACATGACAGAAGTGCCCCAGACCTTTTCCCTGTCCGTAAGCGGCCTGGAGGACATCCGCATTCTCACCGAGACCACGGTTACGGTGGAAAGTGGTGAAAATCGGGCATTGCCTACGGTCGTT
>JACIZI010000078.1 GCA_014359475.1 Marinobacter sp.
GGCTGGATCATGTGGTCGGTGTGCTGATGACTCTTGAGGAAGCCGTTGAGTTTGATGCCATCGACAATCAGCCGGTAGACCTCCTGTTTGCCCTGATCGTCCCGAAAGAGGCGACCAGTGAACACCTTGAACTGCTCAGCCAGCTGGCCGAGAAATTCAATGAGCGGTCCTTCTGTGATCGCCTGCGGCAATGCGAGGACGCCAGAACTCTGTACGAGCGCATGACCGCCTCAGGCGGATAACAGTCATTGCAGCGGAGGTAACGTGGTCATGAAGCTGATTATCGTCAGTGGCAGATCTGGATCCGGCAAGAGTACGGCACTTCATGTGCTTGAAGACCTCGGTTTCTATTGCATCGACAATCTTCCCATCGGCCTGCTCTTCCCCCTCACCCGGGAAGCGGCAAGCCAGACCAAGCCCGGCCGGCTCGGCAAGATGGCCGTGAGCATCGACGCCCGCAACCTGTCCGGTGAGCTGGCGAATTTCGAGGAGATTTACCGCCGCCTTCAGGAAACCGGGGTAACGGTTGAAATCATCTTCCTGGATGCCGACGAACAGTCCCTGCTCCAGCGCTTCCACGCCACGCGCAGGAAACACCCCCTGAGCGACGACAAAACCTCGCTTCGGGAAGCCATAACCAGCGAAAAGAAACTTCTTGAGCCACTCTCCAAGCTCTCTGACCTGTACGTGAATACCACTGGCATGTCCATGTATGAACTCCGGGACATGGTGAAGCAGCGGGTTGTTGGCCGGAAAGACCAGGAGCTGGCGCTTCTGTTCCAGTCGTTCGGCTTTAAACACGGTGTGCCACTGGATTCGGACTATGTCTTCGACGTTCGCTGCCTGCCAAACCCCTACTGGGACACCAGCCTCAGGAAGTATGTCGGCACCGATCAGCCGGTGATCGAATTCCTTGAAAATGAGCCTGCAAGCCGGAAGATGATCGATGATCTGAAAGCATTTCTGGATACATGGCTGCCCTCATTCGCAGACAGCAACCGCAGCTACATGACCATTTCCATCGGCTGCACCGGGGGCCAGCACCGCTCTGTGTATGTGTGCGAGCAGCTGGGTGAGTACTTCCGGCAACGCTACAACAATGTGCAGGTACGCCACACCGAACTGCCCCACCTGCAGACACGGGAAGAGAACTGATCCGCCCATGATTCGCCGCCCGATTACCATCATCAACAAGCTGGGACTGCATGCGCGGGCCACCGCCAAGCTGGTTGCCACAGCGTCTGAATTCGACAGCAGCGTGCGAATCAGTGGCAAGGGCCGGGACGTGGATGCCAAGAACATCATGCAGGTGATGATGTTGGCCGCCAGCAAGGGCACCGATGTCGAGCTTATTGCCGACGGGCCGGATGAAGAGCAGGCCATCGAAGCGTTGTCGGAGCTGATCAACGACTACTTCGGTGAGGGCGAGTAACCTGAAGCCATGACCGATATTCTGGAAAAAAGCCAGGCCCGCCAGCGGCTTCGTTCCCTGAGCGAAGCCCTGGACAGTGGCGCACTGAAGCAGGTGGCCCGCATCCTGAATGGTGGCCTGAGCCCCAGTGATATTGCCCACTTGCTGGAATCCTCCCCGCCCCGGCAGCGTGCCCTGCTCTGGAACCTGGTCGACAAACAGCTGGAAGGGGAAGTCCTCCAGTACCTGAGCGACGATATCCGCGGCTATTTCCTGAGCCAGCTGAACGCCCAGGAACTGGCGGATATCATCGAGGACTTCGAGTCGGACGACCTCGCCGACTTGCTGCAGCAGCTGCCGGACACGGTGATCCAGGAAGTTCTGGACACCATGGACGAGCAGGACCGCCAGCGCGTGGAGGAAGTGCTCTCCTACCCGGAGGACACCGCCGGCGGCCTGATGAACACGGACACCATCACGGTGCGCCCGGACATCAGTATTGACGTTGTGCTGCGTTACCTGCGTCGCCACCGCACCCTGCCGCCCATGACCGACAGCCTGATTGTGGTAAGCCGGCGCGATGAGTTCATTGGCATGCTGCCAATCACAAAGATGCTGGTATCCAACCCGGCCGCCACCGTGCGGGAAGTCATGGATACCGACATCGAGCCGATTCCCGTCACCCTGTCCGACACCAAGGTAGCAACACTGTTCGAACGCTACGACCTGATCTCGGCGCCGGTGGTGAACGAAGACGGGCGGTTGCTGGGTCGGATCACCATCGATGACGTGGTAGATGTTATCCGGGAGGACGCTGACCATTCGCTGATGAGTATGGCCGGTCTTGATGAGGATGAGGATACCTTTGCGCCCGTCTGGAAGACCACCCGCCGGCGGGCAGTGTGGCTCGGCATCAACCTGCTCACTGCGTTTACCGCGTCGGCGGTAATTGGCATGTTCGAGGCGACCATCGCCAAGGTCGTGGCACTTGCGGTGCTTATGCCTATCGTTGCCAGTATGGGCGGCATTGCCGGCAGTCAGACGCTGACCCTGGTCATCCGTGGCATGGCGGTGGGGCAGATCAGCGGTGCCAATGTTGGCTGGCTGCTGAACCGGGAGTTTCTGTCAGGCATACTCAACGGGCTGCTCTGGGCCGCCGTGGTCGCCGGTGCGGCCATGCTGTGGTTCCAGGATATGCTGATCGGAGCGATCATTGCTGCAGCGCTGGTGATCAATCTGGTGGCCGCGGCATTGGTGGGCACGGTGCTACCGCTGTTCCTGAAATCACGCAA
>JACIZI010000079.1 GCA_014359475.1 Marinobacter sp.
CGTCGGACCGGTCGGAATGGGCCGCAAAGCGGCCCCTGAAGCTTCAGTCATAAATCTAAGAACACCGTCTCCCCTTCCCCCTGGATACGGATATCGAAACGATACGCCGTCTTCCCCTCTACCTCGCAACGCCTGGCGATCAGCGTCTCGCGCCGCTGCGGCTGCTCGATCAGGTTGAGCACCGGGCACCGGGCGTTCGCCTCACCCTCGTCATCGAAGTACAACCGTGTATGCAGGTGGATGTTGATCCCCCGGGCAAACAGGCTGATGTTGATGTGCGGCGCCATCGGCACGCCCGCGGCATTGTTCACCACACCCGGCTTGACCGTATGCAGGGTCCATTCGCCGGCATCGAAGGTGGTCGCGGTGCGGCCGAAGCTGTTGAAGGCGTTCTCGTGGTTGAACTCATCCTGGTAGCGGCCATCGGCATCAGCCTGCCAGACCTCCAGGAAAGAGTCGCGCACCAACTACATCAACAGCCTCGGCCACGCCAAGGTAAACCTCATGGCCCACAGCCAGGGCGCCCCGACATCCCGGGTTGCGGCGGCTCTGGTTCCCCACCGGATTGCCTCCATCACCTCCATCGACGGGGTGAACAAGGGCTCCCGGGTGGCTGATGTAGTCCGGGGCATCCTGCCACCCGGCAGCTACGTGGAGGGCGGGGCCGACGCCATTGCCAACGCACTTGGCGACCTGATCAATGCCCTCTCCGGCGCAGATAATCCCCAGGATGGCCTGGCCGCACTGGAGACCCTGACCACACCCGGCACCATCAGCCTGAACGATGCACTGGGCTGGAAAGGCGTCAACCGGAATGCCTGCGCCGGCACCAGCGAGGACGTCTGGATCAATGGCAATCGAATCAAGTTCTTCTCCTGGACCGGCCGCGGAGTCTGGACCAATGTCTTTGACATTACCGATCCGTTCCTCGGCATTACCGCCCTGGCTTTCGGCAGTGAACCCAACGACGGATTGGTCGGTGTCTGCTCCACCATGATGGGTAACGTGATTGGCACCCACTACGACATGAACCATGTGGATGCCATCAACCACCTGTTGGGCGCACGGTCGCTCTGGACCAACCCGGTGACCCTCTATCGCACCCAGGCCAACCGTCTGCAAAACCGCGGGCTTTGAGGTGATGATGACTCGGATATCCATCGGACCGCGTCGATGGCTGATTCCGGGCGCACTGTCGGCCGCTCTGGCCGGCGGTGTCCTCTGGTATGGCCTGACCGGGACACCCCAGCCCGCAGCGAGCGCTCCGGGTTCAGCTGCCGGGGACTTTGCCGGGGCCACCAAATCGGTCGCCCCACCCTCCGAGGCTGACACCAAACCGGTGATCGGTGACACTGGGCAGGCTCCGGGAAACGCCACAACTCCGGAATCACTCGGGGCAGAACCTTTTGCCCCGTCACTGGCCGGCACTGACATCGACGGTGCCTTGCAGGCAGACGGAAATGGCCAACTGATCATTAATCTGCAGGTTCGCGACTTTTTCGACTACTTCCTCAGCACCGTCGGGGAAGTGTCGCCAGAAGTCGCTATCGGCCAGATTCAGCAGATGGCCGAGAGCCATTTACCGAGTCCGGCGGCTGACCAGGCCCTGGCTCTGCTGGACCAGTATCTGGCCTATAAACAGGCGGCCCTGACAGTCATGCAAACCCGGCTGGACCCGGCACGCCGGGGCGACCCGGCCTATCAGCTCGCGGCCCTGGGTGACGCTCTGACACAGCTGAAAAAACTCCGCCAGGCTACCTTTGACGCCAACGTTCACGATGCCTTCTTCGGGCAGCAAGAGGCCTACAGTGAGTACACACTCGCGACCCTCGCCATACAGCAACGGCAGGATCTGAGCGACCAGGGCAAGCAGGCCCTGATCGAGTGGCACCGCAACCAGTTGCCGGAGGCCATGCAGGCAACCGAGAAACAGCTTGCCGAGAGTAGCCGCCAGCAACAGGCGCGGGTCGCGGCCATAGCCTCCGCCAGCTCTCCCGAAGAAGCCGGCCAGCGGCTTTCAGAGCTGGGTCTGGATTCCAAAGGTACCGCCGATGTGGTGAGTTACCTGAAAGACCGGGAACAATTCGACCAGCGCTTTCAGACGTTCCGGAAAGCCCTGGATCAGCAGGCAGCTCCCGGACTGGCAGAGCAGGACATCGATGCCAATCACGAAGCGCTGCTGCAGCAATATTTCCCGGACCAGCAGGAGCGAACCTGGGCACGCCTGAGAATGCTGGGCAACAGCTGACCAGAATGTGTCCGGGCTCGCGAAAGCGTCAGCCCGGGCCAGTTACAATCGGTAGACTTGCCCGCTATCGGACACGGTCATGAATGCCGAGCAGATCAGACAACAACAGGCAGCCGGATTCCTCAACCTGCGTTTTGTCCCCGACCTCGAGGACATCTATCAACAGAACCGGGCAGCGATGATCCGGCTACGGGCCAGACCGGTGTCAGTTGCCGGTCTGATACTATTCCTGATCTATGCCGGCATGGACCTGGTCACCTTACCCGACGAGCTGGCAAAGATTACGGTGACCATCCGGCTGGCCATAACCTGCCCGCTCATTGCCCTGGTGGTCTGGCTGGCCTATCGCCCCACGCCCTCGGACAAACTGTTCGAGCGTATCTATACTCTGGCTTACTTGCTGGGTGGACTTACCGTGGTGGCCATTATCGGCGCCGCCCGGCAGCAG
>JACIZI010000008.1 GCA_014359475.1 Marinobacter sp.
AGCATGCAGGTTAGACTTGGACATGGCGTATCCATCCTCTGTTGGTTGTGATCTTGGCGGTGATCAACCAACAGGATACGCCATACCTTCAGCCTGCTTCCATACACCAGAAATCACCATAACTCTAGCTTCATCAGATCTGCGTATCAACGTGTCGATATCAGCGCCATCCCGAGGATAGGTTGAGATGCCAATACTGACACCAAGTTGAACGGTACCAGTCCCAATCCGAACGGTGTTAGCCAATTTCTCGATTATTTTTTCAGAAACTCCTGCGGCCTTATCGGCAGAAATCTCGTCAAGAAAAATGACGAACTCATCGCCACCAAAACGAGCAAAAATATCTGAATCCCGGACACACCCTTTTATGTCCTGGCTAAGCTTTTGAAGTATTTCGTCTCCAGCCCTATGGCCAAACGTATCATTCACCGATTTAAAACCGTCAATATCAATGAACAGGACGGAACATTCATGCCCTTTTCTTTTGGCTCTTGCGATCGAAGTGAAGCAAACCTCCCTGAAAAGCCGCATATTCGCCAAACCCGTCAGGTCGTCATACATCGCTCGTTGATAGAAAAGATCCCTTTCATCATGCACAAGACCAATCAATATCACCGTCACTATGGAAATCGTAAACATGATCTGTACTTCGAAAATGCCATAGTGCGAGTAACCTCCGAGAATGAATAGCGACAAGGCAAAAAGGTTGCCAATAAAGGCGAAGACCAGTCCATTGCTAAGCCCCCACTTAACCGCACTCCAGACGATCGGAATCAGGATCAGGTAGTAAAATTTTGAAAACTCTTCATCCATTTTCCCCAGCTGAAAAACCAGGGCAGTCAATATCATAATAATGAGTAATGCTGCGACTTTTTGCGGCTTGAAAAGATTGACCAAAAACGACGATGTGAATTCGTTCCAGCCAATCTTCCATAATTTATGGAACAGCAGAAAAAGGGGAATGGCGGTGACGGCCCCCGTGAGGTTTCCGACAAAGAACGAGGATGATATTTCAATTAGCGAGGAAAAGGATTGAGCCTCTAAATCTATGTCAGTCACAAAGACAGCCGTCGATATGAGCGCTGTCAAAAAAGAGGCAACCATGACTGAGTAGAAGAACTTCGCGTTCAGGATGTCCTCTGGTGAGTTTATTTTTCTGAGTATCAGGCCGGCCGTACCATAGATAACAAACTGCCTTAAATCCGGGATGAGCATTTCCAGGTCGTAATTGAAGACATCCCGATAAGGCAGGCCACCCAGGTAGATCGCCAGAAAATGAACAGGTAGGTATTTTCCTCCCAAAAGAAAAATCAAATACATCGCATAGGCGGAAGGAGGATAGAACAGGCTTACACCCTCGGTCACCGTAAACAGGTAAGCCACCTGATTGACAACCCAGAAGGTGAATATGAAGAGCAAGGAGTTTACGGCATATTCCCGGATGTGAGTCTTCGGGTCTGCCAGATTCTGAAGTTCTGCGCTGCCACCCATTACGAAAGCCAAAGTCGAAAAAACATGCGTTGCCTCTGTGCTCTTACCAGAACGGTGCGGATCAGGAGAAAGCCAGTGCCTTGGTGTAGATCAGGCTGGAAAACGGTAGAACCTCTCCAATATAGCCCCAGGTTTTAGGAAGCGCAAAGACCCGATCACCCTCACGTTTAGCAACCATTCCCCTGGCCATGATAAAGTCCTGGATGCCAGGCACCAAAAAAGGACCCTTCAAGGAAGGCGAAAAACAAGCCCTCCTGATCCATCAAGAGACCGTAGAAAATAGATCTGTCCCGATTTCCGATTGATTGCTGAAACCAGCTCAATGGCATAATATGCCAATATAGTTATGACAGGATGACACGCCGATGGCCACGAGAAACATCGTACTTACTGACCACCAATCACAAGTAGTAGATCGTCTGGTCGCTTCTGGCCGTTATCAGAATGCGAGCGAAGTTCTGCGGGCGGGACTCAGAATGGTAGAAGAAGTCGAGTCGACCTACACAACAAAGATGAATGCCCTCAGAGCGGCCATTGATGCAGGCGAGGACGATGTGGGGACAGGGAAAACCCGGCGCTTTAGCGGTGACGAGTTTGCCACCTACCTTTCCGAGCGCGCCGAGCAGATCACCCGAACGAAGCGGGACACCTGAAGCCAATGAAACCATGGATGGTAGATTTTACTGACAGCGCATTGGCTGATCTCGACAACATACTCGAAAATACATTAGATGAATTCGGCACTCTCCAGCTCGAGCGGTATACGATCCAGATCCAGAATGCGATCCGAGAGCTCGAAGAAGCAGGAAGCCGTGCGCCGCTCCTTAAAAATAGGCCGGATATTAGGCCGGGTATCATTACTTACCCTATTGCGCGGGAAGGCAAGGCCTCACCCCACCTGTTTTATCTTCGGATTGAGAAAGAGCCAGTGATCGTTATTATTCGGGTTCTGCATCAGAGAATGGATCCTGGAACTCATCTTTGACCACACAAAATGGCAGCGAGTCCGGGAAAGGCGAAGCGGGGAAACAAGATGACCGACGCGCCGGTTTCTGCTGACTGCACTCTCCCGATCAAAAGGAGCCCAGACCCATGACACAGCAACCCCCGGTCATCCTCATAACCGGCGGCGCCCAGGGCATCGGCAAGGGTATTGCCGCCCATTTCCTGGACAAGGGCTGGCGAGTGGTGATCCTGGACCAGGATACAGAAGCCATCAGCGCATGCAGACAGGATTTAGGCGATCCGGACAACCTGCTACTGATCACAACGGATGTATCCCGTGAGCCCGACGTCGCCTCGGCCGTAGAGGAGGCCGCGCAATGGGGCCCGGGACTGGACGCTCTGGTCAATAATGCGGGGATCGCCGATCCTGACACTGGCCCCATAGAAATGCTTGAACTGGAGCAGTGGCAACGGCGAATCGACGTCAACCTGACCGGCGCTTTTCTAATGGCAAAACACTCGATACCCCAACTGCGCCAACGCCGGGGCAGCATCGTCAACATCGCCTCTACCCGGGCCTTGCAGTCCGAGCCGAATAGCGAGGCGTATGCAGCAACCAAGGGCGGCCTGCTCGCCCTGACCCACGCTCTGGCCATGAGCCTGGGGCCCGATGTGCGGACCAACAGTATCAGCCCGGGCTGGATAGATGTCCGTGCCTGGCAGGCTAATGCGCCCTCTGAACCGCAGCCTCTGTCTGCTACTGATCATGAGCAACACCCCAGTGGGCGTGTCGGCAAACCCGAGGACGTGGCGGCTATGGTGGCCTACCTGGTCTCGCCGGACGCCCGCTTTGTGACCGGCCAGAACTTCGTGATCGACGGCGGCATGACCCGTAAAATGATTTATGAGGACTAGACCACCGGGCTTCCATAAACCCGTCCCGGTTTTTCAGGTTTTCGACGCTTTACCCATAATGGGTTAATGGCCCGGGAAAGATTGCTCTCGGCAGCCTCCAACGCCTAGAACACTTCCTCCAGAGTAAGGGTATCTGAAACTCGTCACTACCAGACAAACAGCTTTAAAAAACAAAGTATCAGTAAAATAACCACCAGTCCCACCCAGCCAAGCAGCCTGGTGGCACGAACCGGAAACCGGCTGTTCAGCTCGGGAAACAGAATCGCCCCGAACGAAACCGCCGGCACGTAGCCAAAAACTTGACCGATGTGCCGGGACGACATCGTAAGTGCGGGCGGAACGTACAGATAAATCGCGAGGTACACTGCCATAAGCAGAGTCGCACCGAGGACTTCTGGTTCTATGGGCTCGCCCCTGTTGAAATACAGGTAGAGGGCGACCAACGTGAGGAACACTGTCAGCTCAATCAAGCGGAAAACGCCCCATATACCCAGCAGGCGAAGCCAGATGAATCGTCAGAGATCATCCGGAAAGCACTATTTACTCACCATTTCCAGGACCAAACGATCGTCGAATGGTTTCTGGAAATAGCCCAGTTCCTCAAGTGACTGCCTCATCTCTCCTGGCAGAGACAGATACATCACTTCAAGTTTCCGGTTATCCCCGGAAAACGCCAGCTCCTTAATCGCAGAAATGGCATCCTTGGTTTGTTGCTCCAGCTCCAGCGTTTCCGTAACCAGAATTGCGTAAGCCAGCTCAAGCGATTCCGGCTTGGTGCATTCCTGCATAGCAAGATCGTATCTGGTCATCAGGAAGCGTTCTACCTGGGCTTTCGGATATTCCCTGAGTTTACTGAGGACACCATCCTCAGGCTGAGTCCGTTCATCTGCCACGTTCTTGCAACGCTCAAACGCACTCGAGTAATGGGCAATTTTGTCCGTAATATACTGATGGTGATCGCCGCTGGCCGCAGCCACCGGATTAGACAGAACCAGCGCGAACACACACAAAAGCATCACTCTCCGCATATCAGTAACCCCCGCACCCTTTATCCACCGCATCCCAGAACTGGCGCTGTTCATTGCTCAGGCCGCCACTAAGAATACGCAGTTTAGCCACCTGACTAACCCGGTGGCGGATAAGATTCGGAAGAGCGTTCATTGCGCGGGCGAAGAGAACCCAGTCAGTGGAGTGGATATTGTAGCTAGCCTGAGCAGCATTGTTCCCCAGGAATATCGTAGCCAGCACGCCGGATGGCATCACGATCTCCAGAAGGTTACCCGCTCTCTGCGCCTTCCGGATCTCTTCCAGGGCTTCTTTGTCGGCTCGGTCAAGTTCTAAACTGCGTATGTCTGGGCATTCCATGCTAAATAGCTCCCTTGGTATGAAAACACCAGATCTTACCCAGAATCAGAGCTGAACCGCCAGTGTCGGCCTAGCAGCCTGTCGGACTTAAGGCTAATCTACTGCGCCGGTGGGAAAACGGCTCATATTTCCCGGCTTTTTCGTTGCATAGAACCACTATGCGCCTCAAAATCCAGAAAATCTGCGCTCGCCTTCCCACCTTGCTCGCGACGATTGCTTAAGTCCGACAGGCTGCTAGGCAACAGTTTACTTCCTACGGATAAGGCCGCAGCTTGAAAGGCTGCATTCATTTCGCAGGGCTTAATCCCTCAATGATGCCCACCCGGCCCATGGGCGTGGCCGTGCGCCAGCTCTTCCGCATCGGCAGCACGTACTTCAATGATATCGACATCGAAGGTCAGGGTCCTGCCGGCCATCGGATGGTTGGTATCGACATCCGCAAACTTGTGGCCGACCTTGACGACCACCACATGGCGCGGGCCCTGCTCGGTTTGCACCTGGGCGATCATGCCCGCCTTCCAGCGTTTGGCACCCATCAAATGTTTGATCGGCACCCGCTGCACGGCATCGGGCTTGCGCGGGCCGTAGGCTTTTTCCGGAGTGATAGTGACACTGAAGCTTTCGCCGGCGTCGCGACCTTCCAGGGCTTCTTCCAGGCCCCGGATAATGCCGCCGTGGCCATGCAGGTAGGCGTTCGGCTCGCCGCCACGGGAGTCTTCAACGACGTTGCCTTGTTCATCACGGACGCTGTAGTGAAACAGGACAACCTGGTTCTTTTCGATGGGCATAGGGTTCTCCGCGATGGTTAAAAGTGCGGCATTATAAACAGAGACAGCGGTGGCTGCAGTGGCCGTCTTTTCATCCACGCGCCCAGTCAGTAATATCCGGCTATAACGGACCAAACATCATTCCATGGACCAGGATCATGAGAAGAACCTTTATCGCTCCCCTGCTGGCGTTGTGCCTCTTTGCAACGGGTTGCATGGCCGGTAATCTCGTTTTGTCGCAAGACCTCGCGTTGGATTACCCAGAGCCCGAACTGATCTCCCACACCAGTACCACCCTCATCTTCAAGTATGAGGACTGGGCGCTGTCTCACGAGATAGTCGATGCCGAAACCTTCTACCCCGGTGTCGACCTGTCGGGACAGGCTGAACAGTTCATTCGTCACGTCATATGTTTGCGTGGAGCCGCCTACAACATGACCCTCGAATTCAAAATGGCGGCCCAGAGCGTGTGATATTGCTCCCGATGCTGGGACGACTTCGGCCGCAGTGGCCCGCCCTCCTCCTAGACTTGCTGCTCAGCATCTCATCCACCGGTTGCGCGGCCACCGATCTCAACGTGCTGGACCCTGTCGAGCCGAGGCAGGTCCAAGAGATCCAGGCCGGTCTTCACCAACTCAGGTCAGTGACGAGCATGTCGATCCCGCGGTCGATCTGATCGAAGATACAGTCTTCCCGCCGGCTCGTGTCGATGCTGGCCCTCAAAATCGCAGCCTTGAGGCCGTGGCCCTCCAGCAGGCCCTTGAGCCGGCTGGCGGTGTCGCGGGTGTCGGTGTAGGTTCGTGTGGAGACCAGCACACGGCGGCCGCTGGTTGGTCTGCTCCTGGCGCTGGAAGTACCGTGTTTAGATCTTGCCTGTGAAATGTTGCCGAACCAGCCAGTATTTACTTACCTCTGACTACCAGCAGTACGCCAAGACTTACAGGAAAGACGCCCAGTAGTTCATTCCAGGCCGGGACTTCGTCGAGTAACAGCCATGCGAGGAACAGACCGAGGGGAGGGTTGAGGAAATGCAGGGTGCTGGCCTTACTTGCGCCGGCCATCCGAATGAGCCAGAGCCACAAAAGCATTGCACCGATTGAAACCACGAACACAAGATAGCCTATAGTTTCGAGCAGCGTTGCGTTCCACTTCACGGCCGTGATGTCTTCTAGTGTAAGCGCCACCGGAAGTAACATCAGTCCACCGAAAAGCGTTGACCAGGCATTGACCCAAAGTGCGGGAATGTGCGCAGCGTAGCGTTTGTAGACGACGGTGCCACTCGCGAGAGCGAGGGTGCTCATGCTAACCAGCATAATCCCTAGTATTTCCGAAAAATCGCCCCTGTCGATCCGAGGGTACATAATGATGCCAACGCCAGCGAGGCTGACGAGCAGTCCGATTATCTTCTGCACCGTCAATGACTCGCCAAGGATAAAGTAAGCCATAACCGCCGTTACGATAGGGGCGGTACTGACTATAAGAACGACTAATCCCGCAGGCAGACTCTGCAGGGCGTAGAAGCTCATGCCCAGATAAAAAACGTTATTTAACAGACCCAGAAGAAGCACCAGGAGCCATGGCCGCCATCCATCGGTGTAATAAGGCCGCCAGCTTGTGATGACGACAGAGGCTGATATCATCAGTATACCGCCTACCAAAAAGCGCGCTGTGAGAAGGTAGAATGGAGGCGCGGCATCCAGACCCACTTTCCCAGCGATGAATGCCGAACTCCATAGGGCGCTGAACAGAACGCCAGCCGCCGCAATCATTAAAGCCTGCCTGGAATCGGTCACTGTAGGTTTCATGCCGTTTCCGTAAGATGTGGCGCTCATCTGACGTCGTCCTCAACAGGTCCGAGTGTTTACTGCGTTGTGCATCCAGGTATCGTCATAGAACTTGGTAAGATACTTTAAACCCGAGTCTGGAATGATCGTCACGATACGTGCTGAGCTCTTCAGACGGCGGGCTACTTCAAGGCATCCCCAAATGTTGGCACCGGCGCTGCCACCGCCAAGAATTCCTTCGTATCGAGCAAGCCTCCGAGCGGCGAGGAATGCTTGTTCGTCGGAAAACGTTAGTACGTCGTCAATGACGGCA
This sequence comes from Marinobacter sp., assembly GCA_014359475.1. Classification (GTDB taxonomy): domain Bacteria; phylum Pseudomonadota; class Gammaproteobacteria; order Pseudomonadales; family Oleiphilaceae; genus Marinobacter. The sequence goes on from JACIZI010000008.1 coordinate 7,581, forward strand.
AAGTCCATGCAGCCGGCGATGTGGTCCTCCCCAATGCCTTCGACTTGGTATGGGTAGGCACAGTTGCTGTTGACAATGCCCGTGCGGAAGTAGTGCTCGTAAATGGAGCCGAGCGGATCGGGCATAACAACCTTGATCTCAGGATTGCGTTCTTTGAGGTACCGGCCTACTCCGCTTATAGTGCCGCCAGTGCTCGCACTAGCAACGAGATAATCGATGTGCCCTTGTGTCTGGCGCCATATCTCAGGTCCAGTAGTGTGGTAGTGGGCTTCTCGATTCTTTAGATTGTCGTATTGCCCCACCAAGAAAGACCCTTCACGTTCAGCAGCTATGTATCGTGCTCGCTCTACGTAGTGCTTTGGCGAATCTGGTGGCGCGTCTGTAGGGCAGACGACCACTTCAGCTCCATAGGCACGGAGTGCAGCCTGTTTCTCGGGACTGACTTTATCGGGCATCGTGAGAATGGCATGATATCCACGAGCCGCTGCGATCATGGCTACGGCCGCACCTGTATTGCCCGAGGTATGCTCAACGATGGTACTGCCAGGTCTAAGCGCGCCGCGGTTCTCGGCATCATCAATAATATAGGCGACAATGCGATCCTTGACGCTCCCGCTCGGGTTGAAGTATTCAAGCTTCGCTTGAACAACGATCCCCGGCGGAAAGAGGCGTCGCAGAGTAACTAGCGGCGTGTTACCGAAGCTAGAGTCTACATAAGTGGGCTGCGCGAGAGCATCATTGATTTGCTGTGGCCGCTCCATAGTGATTTTCCTCCCTCAATCGTGTTGCGGCTGTCCCCTGAGGCTGCTTGCCACGACCACCAGTGTGTGGGCTAGTGCCTCCCCTCGCTCAAGAGCAGTGAGCGCAGTTTCAGCGTCGATGGCATGCGGAGCGAGTTGGTACTCCAACTCGAGTGCATTGGCTGCGGCTATCTGTGGCGTGATCCCATCGAATACTTTCACAAGAGGCTCCATAGGGTAGAAGTGAAATGGTCCGAGTCCTTTCCGCTGGTTCTCCGCATAGCCTCGAATGACCTCTGTGGCCTCGGACTGAAGCTTCCAGTTGTAGACGAGAATCTCCGGGGCATAACCCTCTGTCATTGGGACCTTGAGAATGGTTTCAATTGGAACTCGGGCACCTACGCATGAGATGGCGCGGCCACCAGGAGCCAGAAATGGCTTTGCTTCGCGGAGAAACGCACGGTGCAACTCGAGTAGATAAGCCTGGTCATCGGTGTTGGTGCCGGTGCCGCTCCAAATTGTGAAGCTGGAACTGTTCAAACCATCAAGCAGCGCTTGGGTTTCGGGTAGCGGAATATTTGGCAGGTTTTCATATATGACGTCGTACTTGAGGTTGAATTCGGCGAGAGGCCTGCACAAATCGCCAACACCGGCGAGGATATGGGTGTTCATGTTTTTCAAATTATGCATGATATTGGATTGTGCAGCCTGCACCACGGCCTCGTGAACGTCCGTGACCACTAAGACCTTTGGTTTGAGAATCTCGGCAGCGGTGAGGGCGTCGACGCCCGCGCCAGTGCCAATACTCGCAAAAGCACTAACAGTAATATCGCGGTTCGTGAGCGCTTGAAACGCCGGAAGCGCACCGGTGGTGACCCAGTCAGCACGCGGTATGTCGAGCTTAGGGGGATAGGTATTCGGCGTGACCGAAATTAGCAAAGGGTCAGTTATTCGCTCTGGTGAATAATCGGTTCCGAAGAGCTGATTCCAGGACAGCTCAAAAGTCTCCATGCCGGACGCGGTTGAATTCTGAACCATGGCCTTTTCCTCCTCGATTAGTCCGGGAAATATTGATGGAACTAGGCTAGGTGATTTGACAACATTCTCAAAATGAATTATCAATAAAATCATCATTAGAATTGGAAATGTTGAATGGTGAGTCTCGACATTGATCTGCTCCGGGTATTCGTGGCAATCGCTGAGGAGACCAGCTTCACCGGGGCGGGTCAGCGGTTGTATCGCACTCAATCGACCGTGAGCCTCCAGCTTAAGCGGCTAGAACAACAACTTGATAAGCGACTGGTGCAGCGGATGCAAGGACGGGTGCTTGGGCTGACTGATGCAGGGGAAACCCTGCTTGATCATGCTCGGCGCATCATTCGCGCCAACGATGAGGCGGCCGTCGCACTTGACAGCCCCAAGCTTGCCGGCATCGTACATCTCGGTGTTCCAGACGAATCCGTCCATTCCGTGATCTCCCGGGCCTTGGCGGCCTTTCGGTCGCGGTACCCTTTAGTACGCCTTGAGGTGACGTGCAGGCTTTCGACTGAGTTGGACGATCTGATCAATCGTGGACGGCTTGACCTGGCCCTCATCAATCGATGCGACCCCGTTGCTGTGCTGCCCGATCGGCTGTACACGGAACGCCTTACGTGGGTGGCGAGCAACAGCCTGTCTTGGAGGTCAAGCCAGCCGATTCCGCTAGCCGGTTTTCCTCCAGGCTGTGCGTATCGTGCACGTACCATCAGCGCGCTTGAAGGTGCGGGCCTGGACTGGGTGGACGTCTATACCAGTACAAGCCACTATGGTGTGTGGGCGGCGGTGACGTCAGGGCTGGGGCTTGCTGCCCTGCCGACGGTTGCTGTGCCGCGACAGGCGAGTGGGACCACGTATCAGCCGGAGTTGCCGGAACTCGGCGATGTTGAGGTCGCGCTTGTTTGCGACCCCGCACGGGAAACGGAGACTGTCAGGTGCCTATGCGACCACATTAGAACGCAGCTAAGTGATCGCGGACACCGTCGAGTGTTCGAGGATTGGAGTGGCCCCCATTTCGACCGGACACCAGGCTGACCGTCAGGAGATAGGCGTATGCCTGGTGCTTAGGGGTTGGAAAGAGATCAAGGTGATCACCTGCGTGCAGCGTCGATGCCGATGATGCGGTGGTCAGTGCCCAGGAACAGCCCGAGCTGAAGAACCGTATCCGTGATCTCGAGCGTGCCTTGGGTCGCAAGGCATTGGAGGGCGAGATCCTCAAGGAAGCCATTGAGGTCGGACGTGAGAAAACTGATATCGCATGTGCCGTTGCTGCCGGAGGACGATTCCCGATGAAGGCGGTGGCTGAGACGTTCGGGGTATCGCGCTCCCAACTGGCCTGCCGGGTGTCGGGCAGTGCGCGCCGGCGCGCGGGTAATGCCCGTCAATCACAAGCGGGCCTACCGCCTGATGTCGCAGAACAGCCTGCTGCTGGCCCGCCATACTGGCCGTGGACGGCAGATCAGCCGCGACGGCAAGGTAATCACCCTGCGATCCAACCTGCGCTGGTGCTCGGACACCTTCGAGATCCCGCGCTTCACGCCGACCCGCAGCAAATCAGCAACCGCCTCGTGCCCGGTCAATTAGGGGCAACTCCACGCCCATCATCGCATTCCTTACTTGGTAGCTAAGGGCCTTGCGGCCCTTCGCCCCATAAGAACTGTACGTGATAGTTTCCCATCATACAGCTCAAGCCCTTTGAAGGCCGCGTCAGCGACCCACCTATCGATATCCAATATAGCTTCCCTTCAGGCGGCCAGCTTTTCGTAGGACGAACGGTTCAGGAACGCCCGGTCCCGGCGCGTGCGTATTCCACATCAAGTGCTGGCAACACCGGCCAGGGGCCTCAGCGCCGCGCCCTTCGGGAGCCACTGAGAGCCTTGATAGCCGTGTTGCGCTGACTCGATTTGGAACCACCAAACCTTCACCATCGCGCCTTGCTCTCAAGGCTCTCAGTGGCTCAGTAGGTCAGCGAATTAACCAGACGGGACACTGTGTCTGATGCGCAATTGAATCAACCGGATGATTCGGCTCTGGCCCTGGATAACCCGTTCTCAGTCGGCATGCCGGTTCCCGGGAGCCCAGCGGTTAAGAATCTTCTGCAGCTCTTTGCGATTGTAGGGCTTGGTGACGTAATCGTTCATGCCTGAGGCAAGGCATTCCTCCCGGTCCCCCTGCATGACATTGGCGGTTACCGCTACCACGGGTAGCTTCCGGAGGGTCGGGTCCTGCCGGATTTGCCGGGTGGCCTGGTAGCCATCCATAACCGGCATCTGGCAGTCCATCAGGACAATATCCACCGGATGCTGCCCGGATTTCAGGAATTCCAGTGCTTCCGCGCCATTTGCGGCGCTCACCACCGAGTGCCCCATACGTTTCAGAATCCCGGTTGCCACCATCTGGTTTACGTCGTTGTCCTCTACCAGAAGAATGTTCAGCTTCTGTGACAGGTCTTCGGGTTGCGCATTTTGCGCGGCAGGGAAGACAGTTGCCGGGCCCTCGTCCGGTTCGTTGACGGCGGGTTGGCAAACCGGCAGTGGCAGTGTGACCGTGAAATGAGTGCCGACGTTCTCTTCCGATTCAACGCTGATGCGCCCGTGCATGCGCTCGACCAGCTGGCGGCAAAGGGTCAGGCCCAGCCCCGTGCCTCCGTACAGCCTGGTGGTGCCGGAGTCTGCCTGGGAGAAGGGCGAGAAGATCCGGTGCATGCCCTGTTTTGACATGCCGATGCCGGTATCGATCACTTCAATGCGCACATCGCCTTCCAGGAAATCGATGCGCAGTGTAACAGTGCCCTCGTCGGTAAACTTGATGGCGTTGCTCAGGAGGTTGTTGAGAATCTGGCGGGTCCGGGTGGGGTCACCGAGGAAGCAGTCAGGAAGATCACGGGCGATGTCGGCTATTACTTCGATCCCTTTGCGATGCGCCTGCTGGGCGTGGAGCGTGGCGCACTCCCGGGCCAGATCCCGGAGGCTGAAGGGAATGCGCTCCAGGCTGAGTTTGCCCGCCTCCACCTTGGATATGTCCAGGATGTCGTTGAGCAGTCCCAACAGGCTCTGGCCGGCGGCAAGTGCGATATTCAAGCGTTCTTGCTGATGCTCATCGGCTTCACTTTCCAGGGCGAGCCCCAGCATTCCCAGCAGGCCGTTCAGCGGGGTACGAATTTCGTGACTCATACTGGCCAGGAAGTTGGCGCGGGCTCTCGCGCGCCTTACCGCATCTTCCTTGGCGCGCACCAGTGCACGGTTGCCCCGCTGCAAAGCCTTGTTCTTCTCTGAGATTTCCCGGGTACGGTCTTCCACCTCTCGTTCCAGCCGAAAGGAGTAGTCTTTCATGCTGACTTCCGCCTGGCGCAGTTTCTCCAGCGTGGCGTCGATGGTCTGCAGGTGGTCATTGATAATCTCCACCATAGTACCGATCTCGTCATGGCGGTGTTGCTCTGGTATCGGCAGCCGCACCTTTTCCGGCGTATCCGCCTGGACCTGCTGCAAAGCTCCAATGACGTTGAGCATGGGGCGTGTCAGCTGGAAGTAGAAGATCACCAGTAGCGCCATGGACAGTACAATACTTTTTATAAAGCCGCTGACGATGGTGTAGGCCGCCCGCTCCAGAAAACCCGTGCCGTAGTAGTAGGTGTCGATGGTGACCTGCAGGTGCCCCAGAGCCAGATCCGTAAGCTGGGGTACCGATAGTTTCTGGGTAAATTGCAGGCTTTCCCCGAACAGCAGGTCGCTCAGCCAGCGGTAGTTCGATCCGGTGCTGCTTTCACTGACGGCAGCGAGTGTGCGGCCGCCATCGTCAATTATACGGGCATCAATGGTCGCGGGATGATGAAGAAGGCCTTCCAGCAGCTCCTCTGCCAGTCTCGCGTCAATGTTGTAGGCAATCTGTGAGGCGGGGCTTTGACTGATTTCCAGCAGTGCACTGATTTCATCGGTCATGGTCTGGCGGGCATTGGCATAATCCAGGCCTACCTGCACCAGGTTGAGCAACAGTCCCACGCCCATGGCGAGCAGAACGGTATTGCGCGCGAGTCTGTAGGATAACCGTTTGCGGAATTGGTTCTGCACGATGGAAAACGGTCCTTGTCGGTCGGGGTCAGCCGGCTGCAGGCAGGCTCGGGCAGTCAGTCATCATAATCGGCTTTCTTTTTCCATTCATCATCGTGCAGAAAAGTATCCCAATCCCGGTCCAGTTTGGTCTGGGAATCCTGAATGGCTGCCTGGTCGTTGTTAATCTCCCGGGCAGCGTCTTCCAGTTCGTGAATGCGTGTCCGGAAACTCTTGATTGCCTTGACGGCCAAAGGATTGTCCCTGGATTTGTTCATTTCTGTACTGGCCAGATGATACTCGTGAATGGCCTTGCGAATCTGGTTTTGCTTCACATGTTCGCGCGCCAGAAAGACGTGCAGGTCTGCGTGGGTCTTGTGGATCAGAAACAGCACGTACTTAAGATTCTTTTTGGCAGTGGCGCCATCTATCTGGCGGGCCTTGTGCATGCCTTCAAGCATCTTGAAAAGAACCTGAAGCAGCTCCTGGATATGCTTGCTTTTTTCGGGAGTATCCACCTTGATAGGCGCTTGTTTCTCTGTGCCCGCTTCTGCGGCCTGGCGCAATTGCGCTGCCTGTTGCGCTTTCCGGTTGGCTGACTCGCCGGCCTTCAGGGATTTGAGGCCGGCGGAGGCCAGCTCCAGCTGTTGGATGAGTAGCAGTTTCAGCTCTTTGTTCAGGTACTGCCCCGGTAACTCGGTGAGCAGGCGCAGGGCTCTGTTATAGCTGTCTTCCAGTGCGGTGACCCGGCGGGCCCGCTCGATGCGGCTGCGCTCCCGGAGCTGACTGCCAATAACCAGCACAATGGAGGCAGTGACGACAATAGCAAGGATCAGGATGATGGTTGAAGTATTCATTCTGTTTGGGCGCAGACCTTGGTTTCGGGTTGAAGGGTGACGGATTGGAGTAATCCGGAAAATCCACCTATTCCCTTGAGGTTAGCAGAAACAGGCCGCTTCCACCGTTTAGAAATGTGACTGAATTCCGTATGGTATTTCGGAATCCTATCGTGCTGTGTGTTAGCATAAATCATGTGAATGTTACAGGCCAATAGAAGCATTATGGATATTTCCAGGGTGGACCTCAATCTGCTGGTTTATCTGGACGTGCTGTTGCGGGAGAAAAACGTCACCAAGGCTGCCAATCACCTGGGCATTACCCAGCCAGCCATGAGTAATGGCTTGCGGCGGCTCCGGGATCTGTTCGGTGACCCTCTGCTTGTGCGTACCAGCGAAGGCATGACGGCAACGGAGCGGGCTGCGGAATTGCAGCCGATGGTGCGGAGCATCCTCTTCGATATTGAGCAGGCCGTGCAGGAAAAGACCGCCTTCTCCGCCCGGGACAGTCAGAGGGTATTCCGCATCATGGCCAGTGACTATGCGGAATCCTGCCTGATGCCCCGGGTGTTGCGCAGAATCCGCCAGAAAGCGCCGCAGGTGACACTGGATGTGTTGACACCCAGTGATGTGGATTTTCAGGATCTGGAGCAGGGCCGGCTGGATATGGCCATCAACCGGTTTGACAAGATTCCCCAGTCATTCCACCAGAAAACCCTCTGGACCGAATATTTTGCCTGCCTGATGAGCGCCCGCAACCCGGTGCTCAAGCAACCGTTTACCCTGGATGCCTATCTGGATGGCAGTCATATCTGGGTCAGCAAGACCGGGTTCGGTGTGGGTGTGGGGGTTAACCCGAAGGATGTTCAACGGCTGGGGTGGGTGGATGAAGCCCTGTCCCTGATCGGCCGCAAGCGGCGGATTTCGGTGTTTACTCGCCATTATCAGGTGGCCATGTTGCTGGCGGAACAGCACGACCTGATTGCCACCCTGCCGTCCCGGGCGGCCTGGCTGCAGAGGGATAACCCTGACCTGGTGGTCAAGGTGCCGCCCTTCGAGATCCCGCCTTTCGAACTGAAAATGGCCTGGAGTCCGTTACTGCAGCACAACCCTGACCATCAGTGGCTGCGCCGCTTGATTGCCGAAGTGGCAGAGGAAGTGGATGAGGAGTTTGCGCCTTTTGGAGTCCAGTTCGAGTCTGCTGATACCCCGCGGGTATTTCATTCAGAGCGGTAGATCGCGCAGTTCGACAGACGGGCGGGCCACCTCCCACATGCGTTGGTAGGACTCGGCCAGTTGCCGCACCCGGCCGGCATGGGTGAATCCGGCAAAGCCGGCAGGCTGTGTCGCATCGTGGCGGTAAACCAGGCCTTCGCTGTCTGCCAGCAAAAACGCGGTATCCTCGAAGGGGTAGTCCGGATTGACCAGTTTCAGTGTTATGTGGCTGGGCAGGCGCCTGATTAACTGCACGAATTCGTGGCGGCGTTTGACCAGCGGCTTGTCGTCATGGATCAGGATGCGCACTTCACTCGCCCGATGGCTGCGGGCCAGGTCCGAGAGTATCTGCCGCAGTGTGGCCCGGTCGTATACACTGTGTTCCAGCAGGCGATCATAAATCCAGATGCACCGGGCAGCCTGGCCGGCCACCGTGTCCAGCAGGGGGATCAGCTCCGGTTCAGATACAAAGCGCCAGGGCCGCTTGTCCATGCCAAGCACTAAAGGGGCGGGGCCACGGTCTTGTTCATCGAGGGCGCTGACCAGTGCCAGAGGGGCCAGGCAGCGCATATCGACGTGGGGAATGCCGGCATCCTCATAGGTGTCCGAGCACACGTGGAAGCCGCATCGTTGGTAGAAACCGATGGCCTGGATCTGGGCAGAGAGTTCAAAGCGTGGATAGCGATGGGCATTATCCCGGATCAGATGCTGCAGCAGGGCGGCGCCAAAACCCTGGTCCCGGTATTCCGGGAGAACCGCCATCCGGCCGATGTGGGCAGTTTCTTCGAGGGTGGAAAACAGGCGAGCCGTAGCTACCGGGGTGTTGTCCGCCAGTACCGCCAGGTAATGGTCGGCAATTTCGTCGGTGTCGTCCCACTCCAGATCCGGAGGCACCGACTGCTCCCTGACGAATACACGCTCCCGGATCTCCCGTACCTGGCCGGGAGCCAGTTGCCAGCTGTATTTGCGGAACCGCAGATTCATTCGAAGTAGAGTGATCCCAGGTTGAACAAATGAGTCAGTAAACCGGCAACGGCCGGATCATCCAGAAACGGCTGCAGAGAAGACAGGTCGATTCTCGAGGCCTTGCAGAGCAGCGGGGCCAGTGGTCGGGCATCGCCGCGCAGCAGGTACTGTTCCCCGTCGACAAACAGAGCCGTTTCATCCTCGAACTTATAATAGGCAAAACGGGAGCCTTCGTTCCAGCGAAGTGGCGCAGCTTCCTCCACCAGTTCACGAAAGTCCTCTTCCGTCAGCGGTTCCTCAGGGGGTGCGACAATCTCGGGGCTCTTGGGTGCGGTGGAATACTGGCCGAACCACAGCGCCAGTTGCCGCTTATCGCCGATGCGTTCGCGGATCAGGGTGTCCAGCTGGCTGATAACCGCCGGATTGATGGTGCCCGGATTGTCCTGTACCTGAAGGTCGGGGTCCGACAGGTGCTCGCTGACATCCGACCGGGCACAGAGAAAATCCGTGAATCCGGTCAGTATGTCGTCCAGGGACGGTGTCCGGAATCCCACTGACAGCGTGATGCAGTCTTCTTGCGCAACCCCGTGGTGGCCGATGCCTGGTGGCAGGTACAGCATATCCCCGGGCTCCAGGGTAACGGTTTCCTCCCCGTCCCAGCTGCTCAGGATGCGCAGCGGCGTGCCCTCCACCCTTGGGGACCTGTGGTCGCAGTGACCTCCGAAGGTCCAGCGCCGGCGGCCCTGGGCCTGCAGCAGGAAAACATCATACTGGTCGTAATGGGGGCCCACACTACCCCCTTTCGGGGCGTAGCTGGCCATGATGTCATCCAGTCGCCAGTTGGGAATGAAGCGAAAGTGCTCAAGCAGATCAGCGATCTCCGGTACCCAGTGGTCCAGTCCCTGCACCAGCAGGGTCCAGTCCTGCTCGGGCAGCTGGCTGAAGCGCTCTGGTGAGAAAGGGCCGTTGTGGAGCTGCCAGGGCTTGCCGTTCTCTTCCTCGATCACCAGGCGGGATTCCACCGCCTCCTCACAGGCCAGGCCGGCCAGTTCATCGGCATCAATCGGGCAGGTGAAGCCGGGAAACGCCTGGCGGATAACCATTGGCTTCTTCTGCCAGTAGTCCCGCAGAAATTCAGAGGCTGTCCGTCCGCCGAGCATTTCCATGGTGTTGCTCCCGCTAGATGTTTTTGGCCTGTGCTACTGCGTTACCGATGTAATTGTCCGGAGTCAGGGCTTGAAGTTCGGCCCTGGCTTCTTCCGGAATTTCCAGGGTCTCCAGGAAATTCCTGATCAGTTCCGGGGTCATGGCCTTGCCGCGGGTCAGATCCTTGAGCTTCTCATAGGGTTTTTCGATGTTGTAGCGACGCATCACGGTCTGGATCGGCTCGGCCAGCACCTCCCAGGCGTTGTTCAGGTCTTCATTCAGCCGTACCGGGTTGATCTCCAGCTTGCCCAGTCCCTTCAGGGTGGCTTCGTAGGCGATCAGGCTATGGGCGAAGCCGACCCCCAGATTACGCAGCACGGTGGAGTCGGTCAGGTCACGCTGCCAGCGGGAAATCGGCAATTTGGCAGACAGATGTCCGAAGAGGGCGTTGGCAATGCCCAGGTTGCCCTCGGCGTTCTCGAAGTCGATGGGGTTTACCTTGTGGGGCATGGTAGATGAGCCCACCTCACCGGCCACGGTCTTCTGCTTGAAGTAACCGAGGGAGATGTAGCCCCAGATATCCCGGTCCAGATCGATGAGGATGGTGTTGAAGCGGGCAATGGCATCGTACAGCTCGGCGATGTAGTCATGGGGCTCGATCTGGGTCGTGTAAGGGTTCCAGTCCAGCCCCAGGCTTTCAATGAAGTCTTTGGCGTTGGCGGCCCAGTCTACCTGAGGATAGGCGGACAGGTGGGCGTTGTAGTTGCCCACCGCACCATTGATCTTGCCCAGCAGCTCCACCGACGTGACCTGCCTGAGTTGCCGGCGCAGGCGATATACTACGTTGGCCAGTTCCTTGCCCACGGTAGTGGGAGAGGCGGTCTGGCCATGGGTGCGTGACAGCATGGGCTGCCCGGCGTGTTCTTTTGCCAGTTCGGTCAGTTTATCGACAACCCTTTCCATGGCGGGGAGAAGTCCATGGTCCAGACCTTCACGCAGCATCAGGGCATGGGACAGGTTATTGATGTCCTCGGAGGTGCAGGCAAAGTGGACAAACTCGGTGACCGCGTGCAGCTCCGGTATATCGGCGATCTTTTCCTTGATCAGATATTCCACCGCTTTGACATCGTGGTTGGTGGTACGCTCGATTTCCTTGATGCGTTCGGCATCGGCCAGGCTGAAATCGTTGACCATTTTGTCCAGAAAAGCATTGGCTTCGGCGGAGAACTCAGGGACTTCGGTAATGGCCGGGTGCATGGCCAGCTTCTGCAGCCAGCGGATTTCAACAGTCACCCGGTTCCTGATCAGGCCATATTCACTGAAGATTTCACGAAATACTTCGACTTTGCTTCCGTAGCGTCCGTCTACCGGGGAAATGGCTGTCAGGGCGGTGAGTTCCATCAATAACCTCGCAATTCGTCACAATCAGACTGTTCTGGGAAAAGGCCGCTATGATACACCAGCGGCCGGGGGGAATCAGTGGTAAACCGAGGCATTCGCCTGGTCCGCCAGTTTCCGGGCCATGTCTACTACGCGGCCCCGTGCAAACACCAGTTGCCAGCGCCGGCCGCCGGTCTGCCGCCAAAGCACGGCTGCACGTATTCCGGCCAATAGTGTCGCACGTACCCGTGCTGCGTTTTCTTCCTGCTGCAGAATCGCCGGGTCCCCACTGACCTGGATGCGCAACCGGAACGTACTGATGGTGTCCTGGTAAATGGAGGCCAGATTGCTGACAAGGTTGCCGTGGAGATAACCGAAATGAGCAGCGGTATGGCGTGCCTGATCGATGCGTTTGCCGATGATATCGAGCATTTCCGGCTTGCGGTTCAGGCGGGATTCCAGATGTATCAGGTTGAGGGCGTAGCGCAGTACTTCGATGTCATCCGGCTTGCCCTGTTTGCCGAGTACGCTGTGCAGGGCGGTCAGGCCCTCGCGGATACCGCGCAACTCTCCACCAAATACATCGAGCGTGGTGGCCGGATCCGTGGCGAACAGCGAGCGCAGGGAGTTTTCCAAAGTCGCGTCATGAAAACGACCGGTACGGGCAATCTGCTGCACCAGTGTGGCGGCCTGGAAGACACCGGCCAGCGCGATGGTGCGCTCTTCGAGGCTGTGGCTCATTGAACAGCCTCCCGGGGCCCTGTCTTTTCGTTCACCGCGTCCTGGTCACGCCAGGTGGTTTCGATCACACCGCCTCCGAGGCAGACTTCTCCGTCATAAAAAACGACCGACTGCCCCGGTGTGACGGCTCTCTGCGCTGCATCGAAGACCACCCGGAAGCCGTGTTCAGTGCGGGTGACGGTGCAGCCCTGATCTGGCTGACGGTAGCGGGTCTTGGCCTGGCACCGGAAGCTGTCGGCCGGAGCCCCCCCGCTGACCCAGTCCACTTCCCCGGTCATCAGGCCGCGGGAGAACAGCAGGGGATGTTGCTTGCCCTGCACGGCGACCAATACATTTCGCGCAAGATCCTTTTCCGCCACATACCAGGGTTCATCACTGAAGGTGCTGAGACCGCCAATGCCCAGACCCTGACGCTGGCCGATAGTGTGGTACATGAGTCCCTCGTGACGGCCGATCACCTGGCCGTCCGGGGTCTCGATGTTGCCGGGCTGTGCCGGAATATACTGTTTGAGAAAGTCCCGGAATTTGCGCTCGCCGATGAAACAGATGCCGGTGGAGTCTTTCTTGTCGTGGGTGATAAAGCCCCGTTCTGCGGCAATCTCACGAACCCGGGGTTTTTCCAGTTCACCTATCGGGAAGAGGGTGCGGGCAAGGCGTTCACCGGAGACGGCATGCAGGAAGTAGCTTTGATCCTTGTTGTTATCCAGGCCCTTCAGCAATTGGGCCGTATCCGGCGTATCGACCGGCACACGACGGCGGGCGTAGTGGCCGGTGGCGATGTAGTCCGCACCCAGCGTCAGGGCATAGTCCAGAAAGGCCCGGAATTTCACTTCCTTGTTGCACAGAATGTCCGGGTTGGGTGTGCGTCCTGCCTTGTACTCGGCGATAAAATGCTCGAATACCCGGTCCCAGTATTCATCGGAGAAGCTGGCAGTATGGAGGGTGATGCCCATGGTGTCGGCCACCGCCTGAGCATCCGCCAGATCGTCCATGGCGGTGCAGTATTCAGTGCCGTCGTCCTCGTCCCAGTTCTTCATGAACAGGGCTTCCACCTGGTAGCCCTGGTCTTTCAGGAGCCAGGCAGCCACGGAGGAATCAACACCGCCGGACATGCCGACAATAACGCGGGTTTCTTCGGGGGATTTGCTCATAACGAATCTGAACGCCGGTAAAAACCCGCAATTATACCATCGATGGACGATCAAGTCTGTTGGTCGACGATCACATCCAGTGGAAAGCGCTTACCGTTTCGGTAATCTTCTAGGCAGCGGAGTACCAGCGGGCTTCGCAGCTGGTTGCCAAGGTCCGGGATCGCTTCCGGGGTCATCCAGTGGGCCGCAATAATATCGTCATCCAGCTTGTCCGTCGCCTTGCGAACCGGCCTCGCCGAAAAACAGAAGCGGTAATAGGTAACCCCGTTGGCCGGCGCCTTGTAGGTATAGAGGCCGATAAAGTGCCGAAGCTCGACCTCCCAGCCGGTTTCTTCCAGGGTTTCACGGAGAGCTGCCTGTAAAATGGGTTCGTCCTCTTCCACATGGCCCGCAGGCTGATTGAATACTACCTGGCCCCGGCTGCGTTCCTCGACTAACAGAAAACGGTTCTGGTTGTCCTCGACAATAACGGCCACTGTGGCGTGCGGAGTCCATGTCATGGTTGCTTTCTCCTGTTCGGATGCCGGCCGGGAGCGCCGCCGGGCTTCGTCCTTCCTTTGGGATTGAATGGCCTGCCGCCGGCACCGGGTGAGGCCGGAAGATGAATCACGGTGGTGCGATGTTCGCCAGGCGCCAGCGAGCCCAGATCCCAGTCTCCGATGCGGGTGCGGATCAACCGGAGCGTCGGAAAGCCGGTGGCCGCCGTCATGCGCCGGACCTGCCGGTTGCGACCTTCGCTGACGGTGATTTCGATCCATGAGGTGGGTACCGAGTCCCGCTGGCGGATCGGAGGATTGCGTGGCCACAGATCCGGTGCCTTTACCCGGCTGACCCGGGCAGGGCGGGTTGGTCCGTCAGGCAATTCCAGGCCATTACTCAGCAGTTGCAGGGCTTCATCGTTGATCTGGCCCTCCACCTGCACCAGATAGGTCTTGGGCATCTTCTGGTCCGGCGAGCTTATCCGGTGCTGCAGACGACCGTCATCGGTCAGCAGGAGCAGTCCCTCGGAATCGTAGTCCAACCGCCCTGCGGGATACACGCCCGGCACCGCAACATAATCCGCCAGGGTAGCCCGTCCGCGAGGATCGGTGAACTGGCACATGACCCGGAAGGGTTTGTTGAACAGAATAAGGCTGGCCATAATCAGGCTTGTACGCCGTGTTGGAGTTTGTGTTTGACTGATGCAGAAAGGGTAGCGAATCGGGAGGGTGATAGGAAGTGATCCGGATAGCACAATCGCAACGCTGCCGGAGCCACCCTCCGGATGACAGGGCGGGTCCGGTAACAATCTTTACAGCCGCAGGCGTAAAATGCCCGCCGCCGCACCGGGGAAGCCCCGGTTAAGTCAGACGGGTATCAGATCCTCAGGCGTTGGCAGCCCGGGGATGATCTCTGTAGCTGTCGTCCCGGTCGCTGTCAGAATGAGCACCGCTGGCATCATTCTGGTTGGAGCTTCCGGCCTTCTGGGCCATTTCATCCGGAACGATGTTCACCGCGTGGATGCCCTTGTCACTGGGTTTCTTTTCAAAGGTGACCGACTGGCCGGCTTTCAGGGTTTTGTAGCCGTCCATCTGTACCGAGGAGAAGTGGGCAAACAGGTCATCACTGCAACCCTCCTCAATAATAAAGCCGTACCCCTTGGCGTTATTAAACCATTTTACCTTGCCTCTAGGCATGATGAACTCCCCTGTTCTCTGTCTGTCATTGTTATCAGCTGGTTTCATGGCCGCCAGACCGGTATCGGCTGCCGGTCTGGCCTTGGCGCCGTCACGTTGAGGGCAATGGCTGAACCATCGTCCGGAATATGAACAGCGCCGCTTAACATTATTTCACATTCCATGGTGTACTGTTGACCAATATTTGCCCAGAGTCAATAGTCTGAGCCGGCAGTAGTTCTTGCAGGCCCTGAAAGGTTATGATGAAACAGTGGTAACCAGTGCACGCACCAGTCCCGGTGGGGCCTGGCGGGCTGTCCCGAATTTCTGTCCATGTTCCGGGGCGGGGCGTGATAGGCTTGTTCTTCTGCTGGCCGCCTTGAAAACCTGAGAGCGTGCAGCCATCTTATCAATGTGAGGCACCGATAAACCGGTTAAAGAATCATGCGGACTATCCAGAATTTTCAACTAGTATTAAATCAGGAGGGTAACGAAGATCCGGACCGCCAGGACGATCTGAGTGTTGCTCCGGATAAACCGGCCCTGAAACGTCCGGCGCGTTTTCGGGTCATACTGTTGAATGATGACTATACGCCGATGGACTTCGTTGTTGAGGTCCTTATGACATTCTTTGGAATGAACGAGGAAAAGGCGACCCAGGTAATGCTGCTCGTCCATACACAGGGAAAAGCCGTATGTGGTGTGTATACCCGTGATATTGCCGAGACCAAGGCAGCACAGGTAAACCAGTATTCTTCGGAATGTGAACATCCGTTGCTCTGCGAGATTGAACGCGCAGACTGAAAGACTTTGGGGTGGCCCATGCTGAGCAAAGATCTAGAAATTACGCTGAATTCGGCCTTCAAAAGTGCCCGCGAAAAGCGTCATGAGTTCATGACCGTGGAGCATTTGCTGCTGGCCCTGCTGGATAATGAATCGGCAGTGGGTGTCCTCAAGGCCTGCGGGGCAGACCTGCAGCAGCTGGAAGACGAGCTGACCGAGTTTGTTGACTCCACCACGCCGCTGATTCCGGGCGGCGACAATGAGCGTGAAACCCAGCCAACACTTGGCTTCCAGCGAGTGTTGCAGCGGGCGGTTTTCCATGTCCAGTCCTCCGGCAAGAAGGAAGTGACCGGTGCCAACGTGCTGGTCGCTATCTTCAGCGAGCAGGAAAGTCAGGCCGTTTATGTGCTCAAGAAGCAGAGCATTGCCCGCATCGATGTCGTCAATTTTGTATCCCACGGTATTTCCCGGGTGCAGGGCGCGGAAGATGCGGATCACCAGGAGCAGCATGGCCAGGATGAGGTGGGCGAAGAAGGTGGCTCCTCACGTCCGCTGGAAAGTTACGCAACCAACCTGAACGAGCAGGCCCGCCAGGGTCGTATTGACCCGCTCATCGGGCGCGAGCATGAAGTTGAGCGGGTGGTACAGATTCTGGTACGCCGCCGCAAGAATAATCCGCTGCTGGTGGGTGAGGCCGGTGTCGGCAAAACCGCGATTGCCGAGGGCCTGGCCAAACGCATTGTGGACGGCCAGGTGCCGGAGGTGATCTCCGACGCAGTGGTCTACTCTCTGGATCTGGGCGCGCTCCTGGCCGGCACCAAGTACCGCGGGGATTTTGAAAAGCGCCTCAAGGGACTGCTGGCGGAACTCAAGAAAGAGGATCACGCGATCCTGTTTATCGACGAGATCCATACCATCATCGGCGCCGGCTCAGCCTCTGGCGGTGTCATGGACGCATCGAACCTGCTCAAGCCGATGCTCAGCTCTGGTGAACTGCGTTGCATAGGCTCCACTACCTTTAGCGAGTTTCGTGGCATTTTCGAAAAAGACAGTGCCCTGGCGCGTCGCTTCCAGAAAATCGACGTAAACGAACCTTCCGTGGACGACACCTATCAGATCCTGCGGGGGCTCAAGCCTCATTTCGAGAAACACCATGACCTGGAGTACACCGATCAGGCCCTGCGGGTAGCCGCAGAGATGGCAGACCGGTACATCACCGACCGGCACCTGCCGGACAAGGCTATTGATGTGATCGACGAGGCCGGTGCCAGCCAGCGCCTGGTAACCGAAGACAAGCGCAAGAAAACCATCGATGTGCACGAAATCGAGGATGTGGTGGCCAAGATAGCGCGGATTCCTCCAAAGAGTGTTTCCAGTAGCGACAAAGACTTGCTGCGCAATCTTGAGCGGGACCTGAAGATGACTGTGTTCGGTCAGGACCCGGCGATCGAGTCTCTGTCCACGGCCATCAAGCTGGCCCGCGCGGGCCTCAAATCACCGGAGAAACCGGAAGGTGCCTTCCTGTTTGCAGGCCCCACTGGCGTGGGCAAGACGGAGGTGACCCGTCAGTTGGCCAAGATTCTGGGTATCGAGCTGGTGCGCTTTGACATGTCCGAGTATATGGAGCGTCACACCGTGTCACGCCTGATTGGTGCGCCCCCGGGCTATGTCGGCTTTGATCAGGGTGGTCTGCTGACTGAGGCGGTAAATAAGAGCCCGCACTGTGTGCTGCTGTTGGACGAGATCGAGAAGGCGCACCCGGAGGTTTTCAACCTGCTGTTGCAGGTGATGGATCACGGTACTCTGACGGACAACAACGGCCGCAAGGCGGACTTCCGGCATGTGATCCTGGTGATGACCACCAACGCCGGTGCCGAGAGCATGGCCCGCCGCTCCATCGGCTTCAGTGAGCAGGATCACAGTACCGATGGCATGGAGGTAATCAGCAAGACCTTCACGCCGGAATTCCGCAACCGTCTGGACGGCATCATTCAGTTCAGCGACCTGCAGATTGACACCATCACGCATGTGGTGGACAAGTTCCTCACAGAGTTGCAGGCACAGCTGGACGAGAAGCATGTGGTGCTTCATGTGGACGATGATGCCAAGGCCTGGCTGGCGGAGCAGGGTTATGATGTGACCATGGGTGCCCGGCCGATGGCGCGTTTGATTCAGGACAAGATCAAACGTCCTCTGGCTGAGCAGATCCTGTTCGGGCACCTGGCCGAGCATGGCGGCGAGGTGCACATCCGCCTGGAAGATGGCGATCTGGCATTCGACTACGAAGACGAACCGGCCGAAGCCGTCTGAATCCGTTCACAGCGCAAAGCCTGATGTCGCATTCCCCGGGATGCGGCATTTTTTTATCCTTGACTGAAGTTGGGCTTCGGGTATGCCGAACACGTCAACTTTTTTGTCTGACGAATGTGTCATTTTGTAAACATGACAGGTGGAGCAAGTCCATTTCGTTCCGGCTGTCGCGCCAATAACAAAGACAAGAGGAGAGGCCATGAAAGTGTATGCTGCTATGCTGTTGGGCGGCCTGCTGTCTCTGCTGGCATCGGGTACAACCCTTGCCCAGCAGAGTAAAGTATTCTGCGTATTCGATCCGGGCGGTGCCAATGGCCCTATCTACCGGATGATGGAAGACTACCGGAGCAAAGCGATTTCATCCGGCATTCGCCTGGATATGCGCCCTTATCCGGATGAAGACAAGCTGGTGGAGGATTATGTGGCCGGGACCTGTGATCTGGCCGGTGTGACGGACATGGGGGCGCGGAAGTTCAACAGATTTACCGGTTCTATCAGTGCCATTGGTGCCTTGCCTTATTATGAGGATCTGCGGGTTCTCATGTACATTCTGGCCAGTGGCCGGGTCGATGAATACCTGGAAGAAGGTGATCATGTCTTTATGGGGGCGGCTCCCATGGGGGCCGCCTACCTGTTTGTTAATGACAAGTCCATCAACCACGTGGATGCCCTGCGGGGTAAGCGTTTCGCGGTGCTCGAAGGACATCTTGATGCGGAATACACGATCGAATATCTGGGTGGCATCGCGGTTGAGGCAAAAATCTCCAATTTTCATACCATGTTCAATCGGGGAGAGGTGGATGTTGCCTACGGACCCGCGGCCGCCTATGAAGTGCTTGAGATGTACAAGGGAATGAACAATGGTGGCGGGCTGGTGAAATATCCCGTGGGACAGATCACCATTCAGCTGTTTGCCCGTAAAGGTGAGTTTGATGAGCGTTTTGTTGATCGTTCCCGCAAGAACATGTCGCGCCTTTATCCCCAGGCCATGCGTTATGTGCGCCAATATGAACGGGATATACCGGAGGAACGCTGGGTCGAGATCTCTGGCGAGGCTGTTCGCGGCTATCAGGAAATGCTTCGCAATGTGCGAATTGAAATGCAGAATTCGGAAACCGAAGAGGGTCAACTGGCGGCGAGGGCTTATCATCCAGAGATGATGAGGGTGTTGAGAAAAATCCGCTGCTACACCAATCCGGGGTCTATCGAGTGCATGACCGGCGGCGTGGAGTGAGCAGTGGCAGGGACTCCGGTCAGCCCTGATCTTGGTGCGTCATAACCCGTAAAGCCCCGTCAATGACGGGGCTTTTCAGATGCCATGACGATTAACGGGCGCGGTAAACGATCCGGCCTTTACTCAGATCGTATGGGGTCAGTTCGACCTTTACCTTGTCGCCGGTCAGGATGCGGATGTAGTTCTTGCGCATCTTGCCGGAGATGTGGGCGGTGACCACGTGGCCGTTACTCAGCTCAACACGGAACATGGTGTTCGGAAGCGTATCGATGATAACGCCTTCCATTTCAATGACATCTGATTTCGCCATTCAGTCGCAACCTCTCTGGAATTATCTGTGCGGTTCACTAAATGGCGCAATTCTGCCTGAATTATGGGCGTTTGGCAAAATAACCGCATATTTGCGTGATTATTCGGGCTTCAGCTCCTGCCAGTGACCATCCCGCAAGGCTTCGATCGGGCGGAATCGGGTCTTGTAGTTCATCTTGCGGCATTCCCGGATCCAGTAGCCCAGGTACACATAGGGCAGCCCCCGGCGGCGGGCCTCCTCAAGCTGCCAGAGGATGGCAAAGGTGCCAAGGCTGCGTTGCTCGCAGGCAGGGTCGAACACAGTGTAGATGGCTGACAGACCGTCGTTCAGGAGGTCAACAGCGGCCAGACCGATAAGCCTGCCGCCCAGGTTCATCTCCAGGAACCAGGAATCGGTTGCCCCATCGACCAGAAACGATGTGAATTGGTCACGAGACGGCGGATACATGTCCCCGTCCGCATGGCGCTGCTCGATGTAGTTGGCGTAAAGGGCGTAGTAACGTTCGCTGAACCTTGCCGGGACCAGACGGCATTCGATATCGGAGTTTTTGGTAAGGGTACGTCGCTGGTTCCGGTCCGGCCGGAAATCCGCAGCCACCAGACGAACCGGAATGCAGGCGTTACACTGCTCGCAGTGGGGACGGTAGTAGTGGGAACCACTGCGCCGGAAGCCCAGTGCTGTCAATTGGCTGTAGAGCTTCTTGTCGACGTCGGCCCGGGGGTCCACAAACATGGTGGTGGCTTCCCGCCCGGGCAGGTAACTGCAGTCGTGGGGCGGGGTTGCAAAGAAAACCAGGGTTCTCAGACTGCTCATTCATGCCTCCGGACCGGGCCATTGCCAGTCGAACGTCCAGTGACTGCCTCCGGGATTCTGCCCGGCATTTGCTTTGAGTATAGATAAAAAATGGTGCCTGGGAATAGTGCGCGCGCCCATCCGTAACAGATGGTTACTTTCCACCTGACAATCAATCAGCACAAAGCCCCATAGGCGGAGTTGATTTGCCAGATGCACCATGACGACCTTGGAGGCGTTGGTTTCCAGGGAGAACATGGACTCGCCAAAAAAGCAGCGCCCCAGGGCGACACCGTACATGCCCCCTACCAGTCTGCCATCCGCATTCCAGGCTTCAATGGAGTGGGCAATACCCATGTCGTGCAAGCGGGTATAGCTGGCTTTCATATCGTCGGTAATCCAGGTGCCCTCATCCCGGGTGATAGCGCAGAGTCTGATTACTTGCCGGAAATCCCGGTCTGCAGTTATCCGGAACAGTTGACGATTCAGGGTGCGGCGAAGGCTGCGAGAGACGTGGATTTCATCAGGAAATAGTACGCAGCGCGGATCCGGAGACCACCACAGAATCGGCTGTTCCTCGCTGAACCAGGGAAATATACCCTGGCTATAGGCCAGAATCAGGCGCTTCGGGGAGAGATCTCCACCCACGGCCAGCAATCCGTCGGGATCTTCAAGGGCCTGTTCGGGCGGGGGAAACCAGAGGTGGTCCGGGTCAATCCAGGGTAACGAGGTCATAACCCTTATATATCAGAAACAGGCAGGCATGGAAAAGGGAGCCGGACCGTTGCCGGCTCCGTGTATGAGCTGTCAGTCCTGGTCAAGGAATTTTTCGGCATCCAGTGCCGCCATGCATCCGAAGCCGGCGGAGGTCACCGCCTGGCGGTACACATGGTCCGCCACATCGCCGGCGGCAAATACGCCGGGAACGCTGGATTCGGTGGCCATGCCTTCCAGGCCGGAGCGAATGCGGATGTAACCGTCATTCATCTCCAGCTGGCCTTCGAACAGGTCAGTATTGGGCTTGTGGCCGATCGCAATGAACACGCCCGCCAGCTCAAGATCCCGGACGCTTTCATCCCGGGTGCTCTTGACGCGGATGCCAGTTACACCCGTGCTATCGCCCAGCACTTCATCAAGGGTGTGATCCCAGAGAATTTTTACGTTACCGTTCTTCGCTTTCTCGAACAGCTTGTCCTGCAGTATTTTCTCCGCACGAAGACTGTCGCGGCGATGCACCAGAGTGACTTCATCGGCAATGTTGGACAGGTACAGAGCCTCTTCCACGGCGGTGTTTCCACCGCCGATCACCGCCACTTTCTGTTTTTTATAGAAGAAGCCGTCACAGGTGGCGCAGGCGGAAACACCCTGGCCCTTGAACTTCTCTTCCGACTCCAGGCCGAGGTACATCGCGGAGGCACCGGTAGCAATGATCAGTGCATCGCAGGTGTATTCGCCGCTGTCGCCCTTGAGTCGGAAGGGGCGATGACTCAGATCGGCTTCGTTAATGGTGTCATAGACGACATGGGTATCGAACCGCTCAGCGTGCTTGAGCATGCGCTGCATCAGTTCCGGACCCTGCACGCCGTCATTGTCACCGGGCCAGTTGTCCACATCGGTGGTGGTGGTCAACTGGCCGCCTACTTCGATGCCGGTAATCAGGGTGGGCTCCAGATTGGCGCGGGCGGCATAAACGGCGGCGGTATAACCGGCGGGGCCTGAACCCAGAATAATCAGCCGGGAGTGTTTGGTTTCGCTCATGGTGACTCTCTCGTCATTTGTCATCGAGGCAGCCCTTGGGGGTACGGGTGTGTACTCCGCTTTAAAAGGGACGGTGCCATTTTGAATCCAGGTCGCAAAGGGTAACATGCCCGCGCCTTCGTGCCATTCGATTTGGCTAATTCCGAAGATTAAGGCGGACTATTCAATTACCGGCACGGTGCTGAGCAATTGCCGGACCCGCTCATCGCTCTTGCCGGATTCACCCTGTTCCAGCCTGTGACCGGCGACTGCGGGAAACACGGCCTGAACATCATCCGGCAGCACGTGGTGCCGGCCATCCATCAGGGCCCATGCCCGGGCTGCACGGACCAGCCCCAGACCTGCACGGGGGGATAAACCGTACATCAGACCGGGCATTTTCCGGCTTTGCTGCAGCAGGCGCTGGACATAATCCAGCAGCGCCGGGCTGGCGGTGACCCGCTCCACGCCATCCTGCAGGGTCTTGAGGTCAGCTTCACCGAGCAGAGAGGCCAGTTTTGCGGTCAGTTCCCGGCGGTCGGCGCCTTCCAGTAATTCTCGTTCCGCCCTGGGGTCCGGGTAACCGAGCTTCAGGCGCATCAGGAATCGGTCCAGCTGGGATTCCGGCAGCGGATAGGTGCCGCCCTGTTCCACCGGGTTCTGGGTGGCGATCACAAAGAACGGCCAGGGTAGTGGGCGGGTTTGCCCCTCAATGGACACCTGTCGCTCTTCCATGGCCTCCAGCAGGGCACTCTGGGTGCGGGGGGATGCGCGGTTGATCTCGTCCGCGAGAACTACCTGGGCAAAGATCGGGCCCGGGTGGAACACCAGGGCTCCGGCCTGTTTGTCGTACATGGAGAAGCCAAGCACATCCGCCGGTAACAGGTCGTTGGTGAACTGGATACGCTGATACGTAAGTCCCATGACTTTGGCCAGGGCGTGGGACAGGGTGGTTTTCCCCATACCCGGAATGTCTTCGATGAGCAGGTGACCTTTGGCCAGTAACCCGCACAGGGCCAGCCTGACCTGCTGCTCCTTGCCCAGCAGGATACCGTTGAGCTGGTCGACGACCGAGTCTGTCAGTTTCTTCATGGCGATCAGTCCCTCGCCCTTCGCGTCAGGTCGCCGTAAGCATCAATGCGCCGGTCTCGCAGGTAGGGCCAGATGCGGCGTATGGATTCGCTGCGGTCCATATCCAGCGTGGCACTGACAATGGACTCACTGTGATTGTCGGCCCTGGCCAGAAATTCTCCCTGAGGGCCGCAGATAAAGCTGTTGCCCCAGAAGCGGATGCCGTCGGACTGACCGGATGGGTCAGGTTCCGTGCCAATACGGTTAGGTGCGATAACCGGAAGGTTATTGGCGATGGCGTGCCCCCGCTGCACCGTGACCCAGGCATCGAGTTGCCGGGCCTGCTCAGCGGGGTCATCCGTCACGTCCCAGCCGATGGCGGTGGGATAGATCAGTAATTCGGCACCCGCCAGTGCCATCAGCCGGGCCGCCTCCGGGTACCATTGGTCCCAGCAGACCAGCACACCCAGTCGCCCGAGGCTGGTGTCTATCGGGGTAAAGCCGGCGGAATTCTCCCCCCCGTCTCCGGGCGTGAAGTAGAATTTTTCGTAAAAGCCGGGATCATCCGGAATGTGCATCTTGCGGTAGGTGCCCGCCAGAGTGCCGTCGCTGTCCAGCACCACCGCGGTGTTGTGGTAGATGCCATTCATGCGGCGCTCAAAGAGGGAGCCGACCAGAACGATACCAAGTTCTGCGGCCAGGGCCCCCAGCTGTTTGGTGGCCGGGCCGGGAATCGGCTCGGCCAGCTCAAAACGGTTGGTGTCCTCGGTCTGACAGAAATATCGTGATGTGTGCAGTTCCTGGAGGACCACCAGTCGGGCACCGTCCGCGGCCGCTGCACGCGCCAGGCGCTCACTGGTCTGCAGGTTGTTTTCCCGGTCATCGCCACAGGCCTGTTGTATGGCTGCGATCCGGATCTGGCGGGAAGAAGTTGGCTTCATGGTCGCAAGGTTCCTTCAGGCAGTTGCATGGTGACGCAATGAAGACTGCCGTGCTGCTCAATCAGCGGCCGGCAGTTAACCGGAATGATTTCCCGTTCCGGGAACAGCGCGCCGACAATCGTAATGGCCTCGGCATCCTGGGGCACATCGTAGACGGGCAGCAGCACCGCCCCGTTAATGATCAGAAAATTGGCGTAGGTCGCCGGCAACCGCTGGCCGTCCGCATCGTAACAGGCCTCGGGCCAGGGCAGGGCGGTGAGCTGCCATGGTTTGCCCTCGGGTGTCCGGAACTGCTGCAGTTCCTGCTCCATGGCCTGCAGGGCAGGGTAGTGTTCATCGCCGGGATCCGTACAGCGCACGTAACAGATATGCCCGGGGCCGCAAAATCGCGCCAGGGTATCAATGTGGCTGTCGGTATCATCGCCGGCCAGGTATCCGTGGTTAAGCCACAGTATCTGGCGGCAGCCCAGTAACTCCGCCAACATCTGCTCGATGTCTTCCCGGTGCATGCCGGGATTGCGGGTGGAGCTCAGCAGGCATTCACTGGTGGTCAGCAGGGTATCCTGGCCATTGCATTCCAGCGAGCCTCCCTCCAGTACCATGTCCACCCTGCGCATGGGCGTGTTGCCGAAGCAGCCACTGGCGGCAAGCCGGGCGTTGAGCGCATCGTCCTTTTCCCAGGGAAATTTACCGCCCCAGGCGTTGAAGCGGAAGTCGAGCAGTTGCACGCCTTCCGCACCGCTGACCGACAGCGGGCCGTGGTCTCTGGCCCAGGTGTCGTTGGCCGGAGCCGGCACGGTAATGACCCGCCCGGGAAGATTCTGGTCCTGGATGTAGTGATTAAGCTCTGCCTCAAGGGATTGCAACCGGGTGACGTGTTCACAGCTGACCAGCAGGTCCTCATGGTGCAGCACGCCTTTGGCGATGGCCAGGAATACCGGCTCCACTTCTTCAAGTACCGGGTACCAGTCGGTACCGGGATGAGGCCAGGTGAGCATGACACCGCTCTGCGGGGCCCATTCGGGAATCATCGTCGGGGTCTGGTCTTGGATCAAAGCGTTATTACCTCGGTTTAACCACGGTATGGATGACCCGGCCCTGCTCAAAATAGACAATAAACTCCGCATAGTGCCAGCGGGTAATGGGTGGCTGGCCGACCGGGGCTTCAATCTGTCCGGGAGAACCGAACCTCTCACGCACCTGGGCCTTGCTCTGTCCGGTTTGCGGCAGGTCGCCCACAGCGGCACGGTCCGCCTGGGACATGACTGGCACCCGGGTCTGCTCTGCCATGCTGGAGGTGGCGGGCAATACGGTGAGCAATACGGCGCTCGCCATGACCCCCAGGGTGGTTTTTATTGATCGTTTAGGTGAGTTTTTCAACACTGCGCTACCCCTTGATAGTTTGCGGGCCTGCTCGTCTGGCTGGCAAATTCCTGTTCCGGATTCCATGTATACCGTTGAAACGCTCAGGTATCCAGCCCCTGTTGCTGATCATGCTGGCGTTTACGGATTTGCCAGCGCATGACGTGCCGGGCAATCAATTGCCGGTCCGTATTCGGCAAGTCGATGAATTCAGTGTGTACGCGGCCGCTGGCGGATATATCCAACACTTTTGCACGGGCCTCCACCTGATAGAGTTCCGGCGGCAATACCATGCGCAGAGTGATCTCTTCACCGGGGCTGAAGGCGGCACTGTCCTGCATAAATGCCAGCCCGCCCTCACTGAGGATCACGTCCTGCCATCGCACTGCTTGCATCATGTTTTGTTCAAAGGTGATAATGCGCGCCAGTGTATCCAGCTTGCTGTTCAGGGTCTTGAACAGTGAGCCCAGCAGACGGTCCCTTTCGGACAGAGTCGCCAGGTTCATGCGAATGTCCTGGTCCAGGCGCCGTAACTCGCCCCGCAGGGCATGCAGATGCCCGGCTGCCCCGGATTGCTTGCTGCCTTCAGCGCTGGCTGAGCGGCAGATTTCCAGTCCGATGTGATCCTCAATGCGGAAATAGTTGCGCCTCTCGATATCCGGGCTGGCTGATGGTTCATCGCTGGGGGATGGTCTGCGCATCTTTACTCCATTGTGGCTGGCTGTTCTTGTAGTTAGTAAGTCAAGTGTAGTGCAGTCTGTTGCAAGGCTGCACCCAACTCTCGTAAGGATGACAACAGGCCGGATTGATGTTCAAACCCTTATCCTTGTATGTCGGTTTGCGGTACACCGCTGCCAAACGACGCAACCATTTTATTTCATTTATTTCCCTGACTTCCATGATCGGTCTGATGCTGGGGGTGGCGGTACTGATCATTGTGCTTTCGGTGATGAACGGTTTTGACCGGGAGCTGAAGCAGCGGATTCTTGGCATGGTTCCCCATGCCACGATTCAGGCTCCGGACGGCATGGATGACTGGCAGTCGGTGGATGAAAAGGTGACCAGGCATCCGCAGGTGATCGCGGCGGCACCGTTCATCCAGGGACAGGGTATGGTGACCGGCGGTGGTGAGGTGCGTGGCGTAATGATCAATGGCGTGTTACCCGAGGAAGAGCGTACCGTCTCGATTATCGAGAATCACATGGAGCAGGGCAGCCTGAATGATCTCCGGGCCGGTGAGTTCGGTATCATCATCGGAAGGCTGATGGCAAGAAATCTGCGTCTCGGCATCGGCGACAAGATAACGATCGTACTGCCGGAAGCGACTCTCAGTCCGGCCGGAGTGTTGCCGCGACTGAAGCGCTTTGAGGTGAAAGGCATCTTCAGCGTGGGTGCAGAGCTGGACGGCAGTTATACCCTGGTTCACATGGATGATGCTGCGAAACTGATGCGTACCGGTGGCAAAGCCCAGGGGGTGCGCCTGTTACTGGATGATCTGTTCAGTGCTCCCCGGGTGGCCAACGAAACCGCCCGGACGCTGGGCGGTCGCTACTATATTTCAGACTGGACCCGCACCCATGGCAATCTGTTTCAGGCCATTCAGATGGAAAAGACCATGATCGGCCTGTTGCTGATGTTCATAGTGGCGGTCGCTGCCTTCAACATCGTGTCCACACTGGTGATGGTGGTGACCGACAAGACCGGCGATATCGCCATTCTGCGTACCATGGGGGCCACGCCCGGCAGAATCATGCGCATTTTCATCATTCAGGGCGCGGTAATTGGTATTGTCGGTACCCTGACCGGCACTGCTCTGGGCATTCTTGGTGCGCTCAATATCAGTGGCATCATCAGTTGGATAGAGGGTGTGCTGGGGCAGCAGTTCCTGAGCGCCGATGTTTATTTCATCAGCTACCTGCCGTCCCAGTTGCAGTGGGCCGATGTGATAGTTATCAGTGGTTCGGGGCTGGCGCTCAGCCTGCTGGCTACCATTTACCCGGCCTGGCGTGCTTCCCGGGTCGACCCGGCGGAGGCGTTGCGCTATGAATAAGACTCCGGAGAACCAGAGCCTGGTTATCGACTGTGAGACGGTTACCCGGACTTACCGGGAGGGACCGGAGGAACTGACCATCTTTTCCGACATCTCCCTGCAGGTTGCCGCCGGAGAAACGGTGGCGATTGTGGGCAGCAGCGGGGCGGGGAAAACCACGCTGCTTAACTTGCTGGGTGGACTGGACAAGCCGTCGTCAGGCAGGATCGCCATCTGTGGCGAGGATATTCACCGCCTCAGCGAGGCGGGAAGGGCCCGTTTCCGTAGTCGTAACCTGGGCTTTGTTTACCAGTTCCACCATTTGTTGCCGGAATTTTCTGCTCTCGAGAATGTGATGATGCCCTGCGTGTTAGGCAAGGATTCGGTCCGCAAGGCAGAGCAAAAGGCAAAGGCCATGCTTGATTCGGTGGGTCTTTCGGCAAGGTTAAGTCATAAGCCCGGCGAATTGTCCGGAGGTGAGCGCCAGCGTGTGGCGATTGCCCGCGCCCTGGTGAATGAGCCCGGTTGCGTGCTGATGGATGAACCCACAGGCAACCTGGACGAGCAGACCGGGGAGGGGGTCAGGCAACTGATCGAAGCCTTGCGGGATCGGCTGGGAATTGCGTTTGTGCTGGTGACCCATGACCGGGCCATGGCGCAGAGTCTGGGCCGGGTGATGCGTCTGGAGCAAGGCAGATTACAGCAGGTCAGCTAGACCGGGTGGCGGTCCGCCGACCGTTTTGCTGCCGGGCACGCCATTCTGCCCGCACCTTGCGCCGCCAGAGGTACTGGATGGTGAGGTAGGCAATGCAGCTGGCCAGGGTGCCCAGCACCAGTGAGCCCACGTACAGGGGGATGCCGATGTCCATTAACCGGTTGCTGAGCCAGCTCCAGGAAAGGTGGAACTCGAATTCGAGTATCGGGCGGTTCAGTAACCAGGCCCCCACCTTGTAGTTGAAGTAGAACAGGGGCGGCATGGTGATCGGGTTGCTGATCCAGACCGTTACCACCGAAAGGGGCAGGTTGGCGTTCATCCAGACAGCAAAAAACGCTGCCGCCACCATCTGGAAGGGCATGGGGATGAACGCAAAGAAAATGCCGATCAGAAACGCCCGGGCCACGCTGTGGCGGTTGATGTGCCACAGATTGGGTTCGTGCAGAATGTCGCCAAGGAAGCTCAATGCTTGCATGCTCCGGACCTTGTCCGGGGATGGCAGATAGCGCTTCATGAACTTTTTAGGCATGGGAAATTCTGCCTGATCCGGAAATAGCCTGGTTCGGAAAAAACCGCGACTGGGCTCTGTGATTGCCACGGAGGACAAGGAATGTCCCGCAATGGACAACGCTGGCTGTTCTTGGCTGCCTGCGCTTCTGGCGCTATCTTACTGTATAGCAGCCCGCTACTGCCACCATTACGCATTTTTGCCGTGACTCCGGGCATTGTCGCTGTGCTCTGGTTTGTCCGTCGCCAGGCCGGTCCGACGCGGGCAAGGCTGTGGTGGGTAATGCTGGCCGGACTTGTTGTCGGGACTGGCTGGACAGCCTGGCACGCAGGCAAGCAGCAAAGCAGCGCCTTGCCCGCGGAGCTGGAAGGCGAGCCGTTGCAGGTTCAGGGCTATCTTTGTGACCACCCCACCCCGGGCAACTTCGGCAGCCAACGCTTCTCTCTTTGCGTAACCGGCTGGAGTGCATCCCTGACCCGCCGCTACAAGCAATTGCCGGACAGGCTCCGGTTGTCGATATACGGTGACAAGGCCCGGCAGGTCATACCCCGAACGCTTTCCGCCACCGTCGTACTCAAACGGCCCCACGGGTCAGTAAACCCGGTGGGTTTCCGCTACGAAAGCTGGCTGTTCCGACACGGGTACGGTGCGACCGGTTCTGTTCGGTCTCTGGAAGCCGGTAATGGTCAGGATTGTCCATTGATCTGTCGCTACCATGGCTGGCGATCGAAGCTGATTGATAGCCTATCCCGAACCATCGGCCACTCTCATCATTTTCCGCTGGCCCTGGCGTTACTCACGGGGTATCGGGGAGAGCTCACCGATGCCCACTGGGATACCCTTAAAAAAACCGGCACCATCCATCTGGTCGCCATTTCCGGGCTGCATCTGGGGTTGGTTGCAATGGCTGCAGCCTGGTTGGTGCGGTTGGTGCTGGTATTTGTGTTGGCACAGAGGGTGTCGGCACAGACCATCCGGGTTGCCGTCTTCTGGAGTGTTGTGCTGGTCAGTACCGGATACGCGTTGTTGGCAGGATTTACAGTGCCCACCCGTCGTGCACTGATTATGGTGGTAGTCGGTAGCTGGTATCTGACACGCGCGGCAAGACCTCCCTTGTGGCAGGGCTGGTTGATCGCTCTGCTGGCGGTTCTGCTGATGGATCCGGTGGCTCCCCTGGACCGTGGTTTCTGGCTGTCGTTTCTGGCAGTGGCGCTGTTATTGATGCTGTTTGGTGGCCGACTGGGGCGACCAGGGACGGTGCAAGGTCTGGTGATGGCCCAGACCGGCATCTTCGCCGGGTTGCTGCCTGCGCTGGTGTGGGCTGGAGAAGGTTCTCCCCTGGCGGGGTTGCTGGCCAATTTGCTGGCGATTCCGCTGATTTCACTGCTGGCCATGCCAGTGCTCATGGTTGCCGGTATCCTGCTGGCGTTGCTGCCGGTAACCGCCCACTGGATCAGCTGGCTGATTGACCTTGTGCTCGCCGCGCTCTGGCTGCCCCTGGAAGCCATTGCCGGACTGCCTTTTCCCGGCTTGTACCCGGATCTCCCGGTGTCCGCGTTGCTCAGCGGGCTGTTCATTTCGCTGGCACTGATACCGGCATCCCGGGCATTCTGGCCGGGGATTTTGCTGGCAGCTATCTGGATGTGGCAGGAAACCTCCACACAGAGCATTTCGCCGGTGCCGCCGGATGATCGTTTCCGCGTACACGTCTGGGATGTGGGGCAGGGGCTTTCGGTGTTGCTGGAGTATGGCCCCCGGACATTACTCTACGACACCGGACCAGCAATTCCCGGGAGCTACTCGGCGGTTGAAAATGTGCTGATCCCTAATTTCCGGAAACTGGATGTCCGCAGGATCGATACGTTGGTCGTCAGTCATTGGGATAGCGACCATGCTGGAGGATTGCAGCAGCTGAAGGGCCAGCTGCCTGTTGGCCGGATTTTCAGTGGTGAGCCGGATAAGGTGCGAGAGGTGCTGCCCGCCAGCAAGGTGATGCCATGCCGGAATCCGACACTTGCCGCTGCAGGAGGAGTAAAGGTCCGTTTTTGGCGGTCAGAGAACCCCTCTGGCGGTAATGACAGTTCCTGCGTCTTGTTGGTCGAGGCACCGGGCCTGACCTTGTTGCTGCCCGGTGATATCACGCGTGAAACCGAGGCAGAAATGGTCGCCAGTGGTTGGCTGCACGGGTCGGCCGGAATGCGTGAAAGCGGGTACCGGTTGCTGCTGGCACCCCACCATGGCAGCAAAACGTCATCCGGGGATGTATTGCTGGAGAGTTTCAGGCCGGATCTTACCCTGTTCAGCGCGGGATACCGGCACCGTTACGGCCACCCCCATCCCGATGTGACAGAGCGTTACCGCCGGCACGGGCTCAGCACTGAAAATATTGCCTGTACCGGTGCCATGACGTTTGTGCTGGAAGACGGGCAGGTACAGGTGCTGCGCAGTCGTGATTCCGCCGGTTTCTGGATTGATTCGCCGGGGCCGCCCTGCGAGCCGGGGTAAGATACCGTGACAAACCGGGTGTGGCCCTTGGCTGCAGCTATGCTAAAGTAGCGCGGCTTGTTATCAATCAGGGAGACCCAGTGTGTTCGAGCTTCTCAAAGCCGGTGGCATTCTCATGGTGCCGATCATTGCCTGTTCCGTTCTGGCACTGGCCATCATTATGGAACGGTTCTGGTCCCTTCGGGAATCGAGGGTGGCGCCTGAGCACACGATCAATGAGCTCTGGCGCTGGATCAAAAAGAAAGAACTGAACAGCCGCAAGCTAAAGGCACTGCAGGATTCCTCTCCGCTGGGGCGGATATTGGCCGGTGGGCTGATGAACGCCAGGCATGGTCGTGAGATCATGAAGGAGAGCATCGAGCATGAGGCCAGCCAGGTGATCCATGAGCTGGAGCGGTTCCTGAATCCGTTGGGCACCATCGCCACCATTACGCCGCTGCTTGGCCTGTTGGGCACTGTCATAGGTATGATCAAGGTGTTTACGGAGATTCAGCTCGCCGGTGTCGGCAATGCCGGTAACCTGGCCGGCGGCATTTCGGAAGCCCTGATCACCACCGCGTCCGGTCTGAGTGTGGCCATTCCCGCGTTGATCGCCCATCGCTATTTCATCCGCCGGGTGGATGCTCTGGTCGTGAACATGGAACAGGAGGCGATCAAGCTGGTTGAAGTGGTCCACGGAGACCGGGAAATCGACATGGAAGGAGCCTGAACACTGTGAAGTTCAAGCGCCAGAGAAGCCAGGAGGTCGGCGTAGACCTGACACCACTGATCGACGTGGTGTTTCTGCTGCTGATCTTTTTCATGGTCTCCACCACCTTTACCCGGGAAAGCCATCTCAAGGTGGAGTTGCCCCAGGCGAACGGCGAAGCGGTGGAGTCCGAAGTCGAGCAGATCGACGTGGTGATCACCCGCGATGGCCAGTACATCCTCAATGACAAAACGCTGGTGAATAACCGCCGGGAAACCCTGGAGCGCGCCATACGTGATCTGGCCGGTGGGGACACATCCTTGCCCTATATTATCACCGCGGATGCCATTACCCCCCACGAGTTTGTGGTGCGTGCCATGGATGTGGCCGGTCGGCTGGGCTTTGCCCGCCTGAGCATTACTACCGAACGCCAGGGTGAAGAATAGTGAATGAACCGGTAACACCTGAACCGTTAGCGGAGGCTAGTAACTGGGAGACCTATAAGCGCCTGCTTGCCTACGCGAAGCCTTTCTGGGTGGCCTTTTCGCTGGCGGTGGTTGGCAATTTTATCTATGCCGGTGCGTCTACCGGCATGGCGGCGGCGATGGAGTATGTCATCACCGCCATCGAGAACCCCACGGAAGAAAACCGCCTGCAGCTGACGCTGCTGATTGTCGGGGTGTTTGCCATGCGGGGACTGGGCACCTTCATGAGTCAGTACTTTATCAGCTACGTGGGCCGGCAGGTGATCCATGCCCTGCGCACCCAGGTATATGACAGACTCCTGGCTCTGCCGTCAAAGTTTTTTGACAACAATGCCTCGGGTCGACTGGTTTCCAAGCTGACCTTTAACGTGGAGCAGGTGGCCGAGGCCACTACCAGCGCTGTAACCATTACCCTGCGGGAAGGCCTGACAGTTATCGGCTTGCTCGGTTTCATGCTGTATACCAACTGGAAGCTGACCTTGGTATTTGCAGTGATCGGACCCTTCATCGGCCTGGTGGTCACCTATGCGTCCAGGCGCTTCCGCAAGATCAGCAAACGTATCCAGGGCTCCATGGGGGATATTACCCACGTAGCATCTGAGTCGATTACCGGTTACCGGGTGGTGAGAACCTTTGGGGGAGAGGAGTATGAGCAGCAGCGCTTCCGTGATGTCAGTGAACGCAATCTCAAACAAAGCCTGAAAATGGCATCCACCCAGTCGATCAGTGTGCCGGTCATACAGGTGCTGGTAGCTATTGCGATTGCCGCGCTGGTATGGATCATGCTGTCGCCGGAAATCCGCGGCGAGATGAGCACCGGCCAGTTGGTCGCCTTTATTACCGCAGCCACCACCATGGCCAAGCCGATCCGTCAGGTTACCAGTGTGCATGCCAAGATCCAGAAGGGTGTAGCCGCAGCCATGGATGTGTTTTCCACCATCGATGAAGCGCCGGAAGATGATCCGGGGACCTATGCCCCGGAACGGGTAACCGGCACAATCGAGTTCGACCACGTCTGTTTCCGGTACGGTGACGAGCTGGATAACGTGCTCCAGGACATCACCGAAACCATCCCGGCTGGGCAGAGCGTGGCTCTGGTAGGCCGCTCCGGCAGTGGCAAGTCCACACTGGTCAGCCTGCTGCCGCGGTTCTACGAATTCACCAGCGGCGATATCCGCGTGGACGGCCACTCCCTGAAGGAGTTCCGGCTGTCGGCATTAAGGGCGCAGATAGCCTTGGTCACCCAGAGCGTAGTGCTGTTCAACGACACGGTGGCCGCCAATATTGCCTACGGTGCGCTGCGGGACTGCAGCCGGGAGCAGATTCGCGAAGCAGCCGCCAAGGCCCATGCGCTGGAATTTATCGACCGTATGCCGGACGGACTGGATACCATGATTGGTGATAATGGCGTAATGCTGTCCGGCGGACAGCGCCAGCGACTTGCCATAGCGAGGGCATTGCTCAAGGACGCACCGATCCTGATCCTGGACGAAGCCACATCCGCGCTGGACACCGAATCCGAGCGCCATATTCAGGAAGCACTGGAAACGGTGATGAAAGGTCGTACCACCCTGGTCATCGCCCATCGCCTGTCCACCATCGAAAAGGCGGATCGCATACTGGTGATGGAGAATGGCCGGATTGTGGAGTCCGGTCGTCACAGTGAGCTGCTGGCCAGCGGCGGAGCCTACGCCCAGCTTCACCAGATGCAGTTTAATGATGCATCATGAGCAGTCGGGTGGAGCGCCTCTGGTACCAACGTAAACGGCCCTTGTGGCCCCTCTGGCCACTGGCCTGGCTTTACCGGGCAATTGCCGGTCGCAGGCGCAGGCAGTTTTTGTCCCACCCCCCTGACTCCCTGCCCCTGCCGGTTCTGGTGGTGGGTAATATCACCGCCGGCGGCACCGGCAAATCGCCCCTGACAGCGAGCCTGGTGACACACCTGCGTGAGCAGGGCTGGCGACCGGTGATTATTACCCGTGGTTATGGGGGACGTTCCGATCACTACCCTCTGGAAGTCGGGTCACACACGCCGGTAGAAGAAACCGGTGATGAGCCTCTGATGCTCTCCCGGATGACCGGTTGCCCGGTGGTCGTGGATCCGGATCGTCAGCAGGCTGCCAGGTATGCCATAGCGCGGGACCTGGGCAATATACTGGTGTGTGATGATGGCCTGCAGCACTACCGTTTACCGAGGGATCTGGAGATTGCCGTGATTGACGGTGCCCGCTGCCTGGGAAATGGGGCTCCGATCCCGGTAGGGCCTTTGCGGGAACCACCTGAGCGGCTCTCGGAAGTGGATTTGGTCGTTATAAACGGCGACACGGAAGCCTGCTCCGGGCTGCCGGTGGTCAGCGACCACTGCTTTGCCATGGAGTTGCTGCCCTGCGCCCTGCGCCGGCTGGATAGCGGGGAAATCGTACCGCTGTCGGAGCTGAAGGGCTGCAGGGTGAGGGCCGTGGCGGGCATCGGCAACCCGGGCCGTTTTTTCCGTACCCTGGCGGAGCTTGGGGCCAACGTGCAGCCACGGGCCCTGTCGGATCACCACCGGTTCAGGCGCGAGGATTTTGCCGTTGCCGGTGATGAAACCCTGGTGATCACCGCCAAGGATGCGGTCAAGTGCCGGGACATTGCACCGGGGGGTACTCTGGTGCTCGAAGTCCGGGCACAATTGCAAACTGGCTTCACTGATTTACTGGACCGGAAGCTGGCCAATATTGCCAGCCGGAAAGGGTCCCGGAGCTGACCCGTTTCCGCGCCGGAATGGCCAATACACTGACTGAGAAAGATCATGGACAAGAAACTCATTGCACTGCTTGCATGTCCGGTTTGCAAGGGCGAACTGAAACTGGACCGGGAAAAGAACGAACTGGTGTGTTTTGCCGATGCCATGGCATTCCCGATTCGCGAGGGTATCCCGGTGATGCTGGCCGCGGAGGCGAGGACCCTCACCACGGACGAGCGGCTGGACAAGGACTACCGCCGGAGTTGATATGTCATTTACCGTTGTGATTCCCGCCCGTTACGCCTCCACCCGGTTGCCCGGCAAGCCCCTGGCAGACATTGCCGGTAAGCCGATGATCCGGCACGTATGGGAACGGGCAAAGGAGAGCCGTGCAGAGCGTGTGGTCGTGGCCACTGATGACCGGCGCATTGCCGAGGTCTGCGAGCGTTTTGGTGCCGAGGCCATAATGACCGGCTCCGACCATGCCAGCGGAACCGACCGCCTTGCGGAGGTCGCCGAAAAGCTCGGGCTGGACCCCGGCCACCGGGTGGTCAATGTCCAGGGGGACGAGCCGCTTATACCGCCCGTGCTGATCAATCAGGTAGCGGACAACCTGGATCGCCATCCCGATGCCCGCATCGCCACCCTGTGCGAAGCAATCGGCGATATCGACACGATACTCAATCCCAGTGTAGTAAAGGTGGTGTTCGACCACCGGGGCATGGCCCATTACTTCAGCCGGGCACCCATACCCTGGGCAAGGGATGCCTGGGGCAATGCCAATGCCCCAAAGACACTGCCGGAAGACATTACCTGGTATCGCCATATCGGCATTTACGGCTACCGGGCAGGACTGCTGGCAGACTTCGTTCGTTGGTCGCCGGCCCCCACCGAACAGGCGGAGAGCCTCGAGCAGTTGAGGGCCCTTTATAACGGTGCCCCTGTTCATGTGGCGGTAGCGGCGGAAGCACCGCCTGCCGGTGTGGACACAGAAGCCGACCTGCAGAGACTGAGAGACTGGATCGAAAGGTAGAAGCGTGATGAATGACCCGGTACGCATACTGTTTGTCTGCCTTGGCAATATCTGCCGTTCACCCAGTGCTGAAGGTGTATTCCGCCGCATTGCCCGGGAGCACGGGTTGCTCGACCGCCTGGAAGTGGATTCCTGCGGCACCGGGTCCTGGCATATCGGAAAACCGCCGGATGCCCGGGCAATGGAGGCGGCCAGCCGTCGCGGCATTGATATCTCAGACCTGCGGGCCCGGCAGATCAGCGAGCAGGATCTGGACCGCTTTGACTACGTACTGGTGATGGACCGGCAGAATCTGGCGGATGTCCGGGCTATCTGGCGGCAAAACGGTGGCACGGAGCCCGAGTTGTTTCTCGGTTACAGTAAGACCGGAAGGGATGAGGTGCCCGATCCCTATTTCGGGGGTGAGGATGGCTTTGAGCAGGTGCTGGATCTGATCGAGGACGCTGCCAGGGGTCTGATTGCGGATATCCGGGGGCAGCTGGCTTGAATGCTCTGCCCGAGATCCGCGAGAACGTAGCGCTGGATAATCTGAACACCCTGCGTGTGCCGGCCCGCGCCCGATGGTTCTGTGAGATCACAGGTCAGGACGAACTGCTGGCCGTAGCAGACTGGGCACGCACCCGCAGGTTGTGCACCCTGCTTCTGGGTGGTGGAAGCAATCTGGTATTTACCGGTGATTTTGACGGCCTGGTGATTGCCATGGCCATGCGGGGCCGTCGTTGGGAATCGGTCAGTGGCGACCAGGCCACACTGGTACTGAAGGCCGGGGAAAACTGGCACGAATCGGTGCTGTACGCCGCCTCATCCGGCTTCCGTGGTATCGAAAACCTGGCCCTGATTCCCGGAACTGTCGGGGCTGCGCCCATCCAGAACATCGGTGCCTACGGGGTAGAACTGTGCGATACCCTGGAGTCGGTCACTGTCTACGATGCCCGGACGGGCGATATCCGGGTGCTCAAGGCACCGGGTTGCTGCTTCGGGTACCGTGACAGTATTTTCAAGCATGAGTCGAACCGCTACATCGTACTGGAACTGCGCCTGCGCCTCTCCCGCAGCCGTCCTCTGAGTCTTGGCTATGGAGAGCTGGCGGATTACTTCTCTGGTCGTCAGGAAAAAGATGAGCCAACACCGCTGGAGGTAGCAAAGGCCGTGATGGCGATACGCCGCCGGAAATTGCCGGATCCGGTGCAACTGCCCAACGCCGGCAGTTTCTTCAAGAACCCGGTACTGGGTCTCTCACAGTGGCAACACTTGAAAGAGCAATGGCCGGAAATGCCGGGCTATCCTGTGGGTGACCGGATGAAGGTGCCGGCGGCCTGGTTAATCGATCAGAGCGGCTGGAGAGGGTATCGTAATGAACGGGTTGGCGTGCATAACCGCCAGGCACTGGTTCTGATTAACCACTCCGGAGGTACCGGCCGGGATATTCTCGAGCTTGCGGAACGCATCCGGAAGGATGTGGAGCAGCGCTACGGTATTACTCTGGAGCGGGAACCGGGCATCATAGAAAGTGATGCCCGGTAACCGCCGGATCAGAGCCCGTTTCGGGGCGAGGCTTGCAGCAGGAAGGACAGGGCCTGTTCGAGGGGGATGTCCTGTTTGTCCGCGTCCCGCCGTCCCTTGTATTCCAGGGTGCCGGCTTTCAGGCCCCGCTCGGAAACCACGATCCGGTGCGGAATGCCCATCAGTTCCATATCCGCAAACTTCACGCCGGGCCGTTCGTTGCGGTCATCCAGAATGACATCGAATCCGGCCTGGCGCAGTTGCTCGTAAAGCTTGTCACCCGTTTCACGCACCACCTCGGACTTATGGGCGTTCAGGGTCACCAGCGCCACCTCGAAGGGTGCGATGGCCTCCGGCCAGATTATGCCCTGCTCATCATGATTCTGTTCTATCGCCGCTGCCACGATGCGGGATACGCCAATGCCGTAGCAACCCATTTCCAGAAGGGTGCTCTTGCCGTTTTCGTCCAGTACGGTGGCATTCATCGCCTGGCTGTATTTGTTGCCCAGCTTGAAGATGTGACCGACTTCGATACCGCGACGGATTTCCAGCGTTCCCTGTCCGTCCGGGCTCGGGTCGCCTTCCACCACATTGCGGATGTCCTCCACTCTTGGCAGCGGAAGGTCCCGCTCCCAGTTCACGCCTTTCAGATGGTGGCCATTCTTGTTGGCTCCGCAGACAAAATCCGCCAGATGTGCTGCGCTGCGATCCACAATTACAGGAAGCTTCAGGCCGACCGGACCCAGGGAGCCGGGCTCGCAGCCGGTCGCCGCCTTGATTTCTTCGTCTGTTGCCATGGCGAGAGGTTCTGCTACACCAGCCAGATTCCCGGCCTTGATGTCGTTGAGGGTATGGTCACCGCGCAACACCAGTGCGATCAGGCCGGACTGGCCCTGATCGTCTTCTTCACCCTTGACCACGAGGGTCTTCACGGTGCGACCCGCGGAGATGCCCAGGAACTCCGATACTTCCGTGATGGTTTTCTGGTCCGGCGTGGCGATTTCTTCCAGTTGTTCGGTCGGGGCCGCGCGCTCGCCGGCCGGCGCTACTGCTTCGGCCTTCTCGATATTGGCAGCGTAATCACTGCCGGTGCTGAACACGATGTCATCCTCGCCGGATGAGGCCAGCACATGGAATTCGTGGGAGGCGTTTCCGCCGATGGCACCGGAATCCGCCTGAACCGCACGATAATCCAGCCCTAGCCGGTCAAAGATGGCGCAGTAGGTGCGGTGCATCACCTGGTAGGTTTCGTTCAGCGAGTCGGTATCCAGGTGAAAGGAGTAGGCATCCTTCATCAGGAATTCCCTGGCCCGCATGACCCCGAAGCGGGGGCGCCGTTCGTCCCGGAATTTGGTCTGGATCTGGTAAAAGTTGGCAGGCAGCTGTTTGTAGCTCTTCAGCTCGTTGCGCACCAGATCCGTGATCACTTCCTCATGGGTAGGGCCGAAGCAGAACTCCCGACCATGCCGGTCATGGATGCGCAGCAGTTCGCCACCATAGAGCGCCCAGCGGCCGGATTCCTGCCACAGCTCGGCTGGCTGAATAGCGGGCATCAGTACTTCCTGGGCTCCGCTTCTGTCCATTTCCTCGCGGACGATTTTCTCCACCTTGCGCAGGACCTTCAGGCCGGCGGGCAGCCAGGTGTAGAGTCCGGAAGCCAGCTTGCGGATCAGGCCGGCCCGCAACATAAGCTGATGACTGATAATTTCCGCGTCTGCGGGTGTTTCTTTCTGGGTGGCAATCAGGTAACGGCTTGCTCGCATTGTGTTTTCCGGGTCGGGTTGGGCGAAAGTCTTCTTTATTTATCAAACAGCGGTCGTTATTGTACGGAGCCAGACGGGCAAGGTACAGATGGCGGCAGGCAGCACATGACAATGACTGCGGCGGCCTGACCGAGCTGACGGGCCAGCCCCTCAGCTGAGATAGCCCAGGGGCAGGGCGGTGCTGTCGATGACACGGCGCAGTACGAAGCTGGAATGTACGCCGCTGACCCCCTGTATCCGGGTGATCCGGTTCAGCAGAAAATGGTGATAGTGGTCCATGTCCGGAACGACCACTTTCAGCATGTAGTCCGCATCCTGCCCGGTAATCAGGTAGCACTCCTGTACTTCCGGGTAGCCGCTCACCTGCTCCTCGAAAGCGGCAAAACGTTCTGGCGTATGGCGGTCCATACCGATCAGAATGATTGCAGTGAGCGACAGCCCCAGTTTCTTGTGGTCGAGAATCGTGGCCCGACCCACGATCACTCCCGCCTTTTCCAGGGCTTTGACCCGCCGCAGGCAGGGGGAGGGGGAAAGGCCCACCTTGTCGGCCAGTTCCTGGTTGGTCAGGGAGCCGTCTTTCTGAAGTTGTTCCAGGATGCGCCGGTCTGTCGAGTCAATGTTGACGAGCCCCTTTTCTTTCTTTGACATAAAATTGCCGGAATTCGTATAAAATTGAATTATTATTTCGAAATGATAGCCGTATTTCGGAAATTAGCAATCATTTTCCCCGTCGGCAGCGCTATGATAGTAAGCATAGATATTCCGACCTGTACCTGACGCAAGGAATTCAGACCATGGCTTTTGATCATCGCAAATACATTCCGTTCCAGCCGGTCCGTAAAACCGACCGCCGCTGGCCTGACCGGGTTATCGAAAAAGCGCCGCAGTACTGTGCCGTCGACCTGCGTGACGGAAACCAGGCGCTGGTCAAGCCCATGAGTGTGGCGCAGAAAACCCGCATGTTTGAATTGCTGGTCAAGGTCGGCTTCAAGCAGATTGAGATCGGGTTTCCGGCCGCCAGTCAGCCAGATTTCGATTTCTGCCGTAAGCTGATCGAGGAAAAGCGGATTCCCTCGGATGTGCGGATCCAGGTGCTGACCCAGGCGCGGCCCGAGCTGATCGAGCGCACCTTTGACGCGCTTGAGGGTGCTGAACGTGCCATCGTGCACGTTTACAATTCCACGTCCACGGTGCAGCGCGAACAGGTGTTCGGCATGGACCGGGAAGGCATCAAGGAGATTGCCATCAACGGTGCGCGGCTGGTGAAGGCCAACGCGGCGAAACACCCCGATACCGAGTGGACTTTCCAGTACTCGCCGGAAAGCTTCACTGGTACCGAGCTGGATTACGCCGTGGAAGTGGTGGATGCCGTCAACGACATCTGGCGGCCGGACCAGGGTCAGGAAGTCATCATCAACCTGCCCGCGACGGTGGAAATGGCGACACCCAACGTGTTTGCCGACCAGATCGAGTGGGTCTGTGACCAGGTGAAATACCGGGAGCACATCAGCATCAGCGTGCACACTCATAACGACCGCGGCTGCGGCGTGGCGGCCGGCGAGCTGGCGGTTATGGCCGGTGCCGACCGGGTGGAAGGTACCCTGATGGGTAACGGTGAGCGCACCGGTAACATGGACCTGGTGACCTTCTGTATGAACCTGTACTCCCAGGGCATCGACCCGGAAGTGAACATGTCCAACATGGCGGAGATTACGGATGTAGTGGAAGCCTGCACAGAAATTTCCACCCATCCCCGCCATCCCTACGCTGGCGAACTGGTATTCACTGCCTTCTCCGGCAGTCACCAGGATGCCATCCGCAAGTGCCTGTCGCGCCGCAAGGAAGGGGACAAGTGGCAGGTGGCCTATCTGCCGATTGATCCCCGGGATCTGGGTCGCCGGTATGAGGAAGTGGTGCGGATTAACAGCCAGTCCGGTAAGGGCGGTGTGGCTTATGTGCTGGAGCGGGACTACAAGATCACGCTGCCGCGCTGGTTGCAGATCGAATTCAGTAAGGTGGTGCAGCGGGAAGCTGAGCAGAATGGCGGTGAAATTGACTCCCTGACCATCCACCGTCTGTTCGAAAGCCGTTACCTGAAAGTGCACAAGCCCTGGGAGTTGCGCTCCTATGATCTGCACCGGGATGAAGAGGGCGTGCAGGCCAGCGTTCGCTTTGGCGACAGCGAATCACCCACCGAGCTGAAAGGCAAGGGGCTCGGTGCGGTTGAGGCGGTGGCCGCGGCGCTGGAAGAGACCTTTAATGTGTCTCTGGCGGTGGAAGCCTACGACGAGTTTGCGCTGGGTGAGGGCACCAATGCCAACGCCCTGGCGTGTATCCGGATTCAGGCCAACGGTGAGCTTTGCAGTGCGGCGGCACTGGCAGAAGACACCACCTCCGCCACCCTGCAGGCATTGTTGTCTGCTGTGGCCCAGGTGGCAGATGAAAGTGTATCCGGCCCCATGGCGGCGATGGAAAAAGCCGGGGTCTGACAGTGAAGCTGACCGTGGGCCTGTAACGCAGAGAAGCCGGCAGAACCTGC
Source organism: Marinobacter sp. (assembly GCA_014359475.1). GTDB lineage: Bacteria > Pseudomonadota > Gammaproteobacteria > Pseudomonadales > Oleiphilaceae > Marinobacter. The sequence continues at coordinate 49,525 of JACIZI010000008.1, forward strand.
CGGCTTCTCTGTCTTCCGGGTCATGTTGAGGTAACCTGGAATGGCTTGCCCGTGAGGGGCAGGACCTGACTGGGGATCACACCGGTGTGACGTTCTCCGCCTGGGGGCCTTTCGGTCCCTGAGTGACGTTGAACTGAACCTGCTGACCTTCCGCCAGAGTTTTGAAACCGTTAGCGTTAATGGCGCTGTAATGTACAAATACATCACTGCCGCCGTCCTGGGCGATGAAGCCAAAGCCTTTGGCTTCGTTGAACCACTTCACGTGGCCGGTTTTCGTATCAGACATTGATCTTTCCTATTGCAGACGTTTTCTACCTCACGGGACCTTCGGGCTTACCTTGAGGAATTGCAGAGTCCGGCGGGTGCCGGAGTTTTCAGTATAGGCCCGGAATGTGACCGGTCAATGGACTTTTTATGCCATTTTGGAAAGGTTTTAGCTTTAAAAACAGCTGTTTGGCATAAAGTAAGGCTGACGGCACCGGCCCGCAACCGGTGCGGGCAGATGCGGAATGGGGGAGAGTTGTCGGAAAATCAGTCAGTTCGGCCAAACTGTTCACTGATCTCGTCAAGTATTGCCGGATCATCGATGGTGCCGGGCACGTTGTAGGATTCCCCATCGGCGATCTGGCGGATGATCCGACGCAGAATTTTTCCGGAACGGGTCTTGGGCAGGCGATCCACCACCATGGCCCGGCGCAGGCTGGCGATGGCCCCGATACGCTCCCGCACCATCTCCACCAGTTCGTCTTCCAGTTCATCATGGTCAATGGTGGCGCTGTCCTTGACCAGCACCAGGCCAACCGGCACCTGTCCCTTGAGCTGATCCTGTACACCTACTACACAACACTCGGCCACCGCCGGGTGGGAAGCAATAACCTCTTCCATCTCGCCGGTGGACAGACGGTGCCCCGCCACGTTAATGACATCGTCCGTGCGGCCCATAATGAAAATGTAACCATCTTCATCCTCAAAGCCGCCATCGCCGGAACTGTAGAAGCCGGGAATCGGATCCAGGTAGGTCTTGCGGAAGCGCTCATCGTCACCCCATACGGTGGTCATGCATCCGGGCGGCAGGGGTAATTTGACCGCAATTTGTCCCTGCTCCCCATGGGCTACCTGTTGGCCCCGGGAGTCGACCACCTGCACATTGAAGCCGGGGGAGGGCATGGTGGCGGAACCAGGCTTGGTCAGCAGCATCTCGATACCCACCGGGTTGCAGCAGATGGCCCAGCCGGTTTCTGTCTGCCACCAGTGATCCAGCACCGGCAGACCGGTGTGTTCCCGCAGCCATTCATAGGTGGGTGGGTCGAGACGTTCCCCCGCCACAAAAATCCGTTTCAGGGAGCTTGTGTCGTATCTGGCCAGTTCGTCAGCCTCCGGGTCCTCCTTGCGAACGGCGCGGAAGGCCGTTGGTGCGGTGAACAGCAGGTTGACCTTGTGATCCTGAACCACGCGCCAGAAGGCACCGGCGTCCGGAGTCTTTACCGGCTTGCCTTCATAGAGGATGGTCGTGCAGCCGGTGAGCAGAGGCGCGTAAACGATATAGCTGTGGCCAACCACCCAGCCCACATCGGATGCCGTCCAGAACACATCGCCGGGTTCGGCGTTATAGACCAGCTTCATGCTGTAGCGCAGGGCCACCGCATGGCCACCGTTATCCCGCACTACGCCTTTGGGTTTTCCGGTGGTGCCGGAGGTATAGAGAATATAGAGCGGGTCGGTTGCCTTGACCGGCACCGGCCCGGCAGGGCCGGCGTTGCTCATCAGTTCGTTCCAGTCCTTGTCCCGGCCTTCCAGCATGGCGGCCACAGCCTGTTCGCGCTGGAAAACAATGCAGCAGTCAGGTTTGTGGCTGGATTGCTCGATGGCGCGGTCTACCAGCGGTTTGTATTCGATGACCCGGTTGATTTCGATACCGCAGGAAGCGGTAATCAGCGCCTTGGGTTCGGCATCTTCGATACGCACGGCCAGCTCGTGGGCGGCAAAGCCGCCGAATACAACCGAGTGAATCGCGCCAAGCCGGGCACAGGCCAGCATGGCAATGACCGCCTGGGGAATCATCGGCATGTAGATGACCACCCGGTCCCCCTTGCCGATACCTTCGTGCTGCAGCGCCCCGGCAAACCGGGCTACCTCGGCGGTAAGCTCCCGGTAGGTCCAGCTGCCGGTGCTGCCGGTGACGGGGGAGTCGTAAATCAATGCCGTCTGCTCACCGCGCCCGGCGCGGATGTTCGCATCCAGGGCAACATCGGATGTGTTCAGTGTCCCATCGGGGAACCAGTCGCCATGGCCGTTATCCCTGGCTTGCCAGATGGTTGCCGGAGGCGTGATCCAGTCAATCTGTTCCGCCTGTTCCCGCCAGAAGGATTCAGGCTGACCGATGGCACGCTGGAATTCCGCTTGATAGGACATGACAGCACCTCGTGATTGAGCGGTTTGTTGTTTCAAACCACTTTAGGCGCTTTGTCGGAAAGCTCTACTAGACCATCGGATAAGAAGAAGTTGCGGGGCTTACTTGATGGCCGTCACATCCGCTTCAATCGTCCCTTCAGCGAGTCTGGCGGTTATGGCTTCTCCCGGGCCGAGATCGCTGGCACGGCGGGCGATGCTGCCATCCTGCCGGTGCACAATGGCGTAGCCCCGGCCGAGGGTGGCCAATGGGCTGACGACGTTCAGGGTCTGGGCGCTGTGCTCCAGCTGCTCCCGTCGTTGTCGCAGGGACAGCTGCATTGCCTTGACCAGTCGTTCACCCAGTTGCGTGACGTTGCTGTCCGCCTGAGCCAGGGTGCGGCCGGGGGATTGCATGGTCAGTCGTTGTTGCAGGTGGCTGACTCGTGTTGCATCCCTTTGCAGTCTTCGGTTGAAAGCACCTGCAAGCCTTTGTTCCATGTCGTCCAGTCGCTGGGCCTTTTCCTGAAGTTCCCGGCGGGGATCCCGAAGCCGGGCGGCAAGATCGCCCAACCGTGTGCCGGTGATCCGGAGCAAGCGTCGCATGGCGGCATTGAGTCGCAGTTGCTGCTCCACCAACTGGCGATGCCACACGGACTGGTCGGGTGAAATTTTCTCGGCGGCTGCAGACGGCGTGGGGGCGCGGAGGTCTGCCACAAAATCCGCGATGGTGACATCCACTTCGTGGCCCACGGCGCTGACGGTGGGTATGGTGCAGCCTGCGATTGCCCGGGCCACGGCTTCTTCATTGAAACACCACAGGTCCTCCAGGGAACCGCCACCCCGGCCAATAATCAGCACATCCGCTTTACCGTGTGCCTGTGCCAGCTCGATGGCCCGCACGATACTGGCTGTGGCGGCTTCCCCCTGGACTGCGGTGGGGTAGAGGGTTACGGGTATTCCGGGGCAGCGTCGGCCAAGCACGGTGAGAATGTCATGAATGGCTGCGCCGGTCGGGGAGGTCACTATCCCGATATGCCGGGGCATGCCCGGAATTGGTTTCTTGCGCTCGTTATCAAACAGGCCCTCCTGGCGCAGCTTTTCCCGCAGTTGCTCGAACGCCTGCTGCAGAGCTCCCAGTCCGGCCGGCTCAAGGTGTTCGCAGATGATCTGGAAGTCGCCCCGGTTTTCATAGACCGTTACCTTGCCACGAATGCGGACCTGGTCACCTTCCCTGGGGAGCGTGCGAATGCGCTGGTTGGCACCCCGGAACATGGCGCAGCGGACCTGACATTTGCGGTCCTTCAATGAGAAATACCAATGCCCCGATGAGGGGCGGGAGAAGCCTGACAGCTCACCTTCCACCCAGACCTGCATGAAACTGGCTTCCAGCAGATGCCTGGCCTGATGATTCAACTCGCTGACGGTGAGTGATCTGGGGCGGGAATCCGCAAAAGGGCTGCTCACAAAGACACTCCGATGGATATATACGCAATTGCCGAAAAACGTTAAGGACAAAAATAAAGGAAATTCAGAAAGATGCAATCAGGAGTTCATTCGGGGCCGGTTTACTGTGCAGCGCCCCGGATTTATAATAGGTCGATTAAGGGTTTTGCTTTGTCGCGCCTGCCCGGGCGGCAAACTGAATTCTCAACCTAGCACGTTATAAAGGCGGAGCCCAATGCTGCGAATTGCCGAAGAAGCCCTCACCTTCGATGATGTCCTGTTGATTCCGGGGCACTCGGAAGTTCTCCCCAATGATGTCCAGTTGAAAACCTGGCTGACCCGCGAGATTCAGCTCAATGTGCCGCTGGTGTCCTCGGCGATGGATACCGTGACGGAAGCGGAACTGGCCATTGCCATGGCCCAGGAAGGTGGTATCGGCATCATGCACAAGAACATGAGCGTCGAGCAGCAAGCGGCAGCGGTCCGCAAGGTGAAGAAATTTGAAAGCGGTGTGGTCAAGGACCCGATTACCGTATCCCCGGATACCACTGTCCGGGAGCTGGTGGATATCACCACGGCCAACAACATCTCCGGCCTGCCGGTGGTTGACGGGCAGGATCTGGTGGGGATCGTTACGGGTCGCGACATACGGTTTGAAAGCCGCATGGAAACCCCGGTTTCCGAGATCATGACCCCCAAGGATCAACTGGTCACTGTTAGCGAAGGGGCGGATCTGGACGAAGTCAAAGAGCTGCTGCACCGCCATCGGATCGAAAAGGTGCTGGTAGTGAATGACGGTTTCGAGCTGCGCGGCCTGATCACCGTCAAGGACATTCAGAAAGCGAAGGATTACCCCCTGGCGTGCAAGGACGACCAGGGTCGTCTGCGGGTAGGGGCAGCGGTAGGCACCGGCGGGGATACCGATGCGCGGATTGCGGCACTTGCGGAGGCGGGTGTGGATGTCATTGTGGTGGATACTGCCCACGGCCATTCCAAAGGCGTGATTGACCGTGTGCGCTGGGTAAAGGAGAACTACCCCCAGGTGCAGGTTATTGGTGGCAATATCGCCACGGCTGAAGCGGCGATTGCCCTGGCCGAAGCCGGTGCGGATGCGGTGAAGGTTGGTATCGGACCCGGTTCCATTTGCACTACGCGTATTGTGGCGGGCATCGGTGTGCCACAGATTACCGCCGTGTCCAACGTGGCAGAAGCGTTGAAGGATCGTGGTGTGCCGCTGATTGCCGACGGTGGTGTGCGGTTCTCCGGCGATATTGCCAAGGCCATCGCGGCTGGTGCCCACAGTGTGATGATCGGCAGCCTGCTGGCAGGTACTGATGAGGCACCCGGTGAAGTGGAGCTGTTCCAGGGCCGCAGCTATAAAGCCTACCGCGGCATGGGCTCCATCGGTGCCATGGGGCAGGGCTCCAGCGATCGTTACTTCCAGGATGCCAGTAAGGGACTGGAGAAGCTGGTGCCGGAGGGTATTGAGGGGCGCGTCGCCTGCAAAGGCCCGATGCGCAATATCGTGCATCAGCTGATGGGCGGCCTGCGGGCCTCCATGGGCTACACCGGCAGCCGGACCATCGACGAAATGCGCACCCGTCCGCAGTTTGTGCGGATTACCAACGCCGGCATGCGTGAGAGTCATGTGCACGATGTGACCATCACCAAGGAAGCGCCCAACTACCGGATCGGCTGACAAGACCGTTTCAGACGCGGCCCACCGGGCCGCGTTTTTCATTGATACTCGAGGAATACATGGCCCAGAACATTCACGACCAGCGCATCCTGATTCTTGATTTCGGCTCCCAGTACACCCAGCTGATTGCCCGCAGGGTCCGGGAAATCGGGGTTTATTGCGAGATCAAGCCGTTTGATATCAGCGATAGCGAGCTGGAGGCTTTTAACCCCAGGGGCATCATCCTGGCCGGTGGTCCGGAATCGGTAACCCGGCTGGGCGGCCCGCGTGCGCCGGACGGTCTGTTCGAGCGGGGCATTCCGGTACTGGGCATCTGCTATGGCATGCAGACCATGGCCGAGCAGCTCGGTGGACGTGTGGCCAGCTCCGAGAAGCGGGAATTCGGCTATGCCCAGGTGAAGGTTCGCGCCAAGGGCCCGCTGCTGGCGGATATTACCGACCACCTCACAGCGGTAGGGGATTCCCTGCTGGATGTCTGGATGAGCCATGGGGACAAAGTGGTGCAGATGCCGGAAGGCTTCGAATTGCTGGCCTCCACCGAAAGCGCTCCTATTGCCGCCATACAGGATCTCAGCCGCAACCTGTACGGTGTTCAGTTCCACCCGGAAGTGACCCACACCCTGCAGGGCAAACGCATCATGGAGCACTTCGTGCTCAATATCTGCCAGTGTGAGGCACTCTGGACCCCCGCCAGGATTGTTGACGACGCGGTGCGCCAGATCCGTGAACAGGTGGGTAATGACAAGGTACTGCTGGGGCTGTCCGGGGGGGTGGACTCCTCGGTTACTGCGGCGCTGCTGCACAAGGCCATTGGGGACCAACTGACCTGTGTGTTTGTGGATAATGGCCTGCTGCGCCTGCATGAGGGCGATCAGGTCATGGACATGTTTGCCAACAACATGGGCGTGAAGGTTATCCGGGTGGACGCGGAAGAGCAGTTCCTTTCCGGGCTCAAAGGGGTGGATGACCCTGAGAAGAAGCGCAAGATCATCGGCAACACCTTTATCGATGTATTTGATGCCGAAGCTATCCGCATCACCGATGTGAACTGGCTGGCCCAGGGCACCATCTATCCGGACGTGATCGAATCCGCCGCTTCCAAGACCGGCAAGGCCCATGTCATCAAATCCCACCATAATGTGGGCGGCCTGCCGGAAACCATGAAGCTCAAACTGGTGGAACCTCTGCGTGAGCTTTTCAAGGACGAAGTGCGTCGCATTGGCCTGGAACTGGGTCTGCCTTACGATATGGTCTATCGCCACCCGTTCCCGGGGCCGGGCCTGGGGGTGCGGATTCTTGGTGAAGTAAAGAAGGAATACGCAGACATCCTGCGCCGCGCTGATGCCATCTTCCTGGAAGAGCTGCACCGGGCGGATCTGTACCACAAGACCAGCCAGGCCTTCGCGGTGTTCCTGCCGGTAAGATCCGTCGGCGTGGTAGGGGATGCCCGCCGCTATGAATGGGTGATTGCCCTGCGGGCCGTGGAAACCATCGACTTCATGACTGCGCGCTGGGCGCACCTGCCCTATGACCTGCTGGAAACGGTGTCGAACCGGATTATCAACGAGATTTCCGGTGTATCCAGAGTCACCTACGATGTGTCGTCCAAGCCGCCGGCTACCATTGAGTGGGAGTGAAAATACTGGGCAGAGTGTTGGGCATGACCAGGGGTTTATGGAGAAAAGCCGGTAGACTCACTCTGAATGACCCTATCGGTTGTTTGGTAAACTTGCGGAATGGTCAGGGGAATGCTTTATGCAACCCAGGGTTGTCCCGTGATAATCCTGGGTTGCATCCCCATACTGGAGGCAGGGAATGACTCGTCCATCACGCCCGAAGAAGGAAATCGAAGCCGCGCTCAAGCATGCGGAAGATGAGGGTTGGCGAGTCCAGGTGGGTGGTAGTCATGCCCTGGGGCAAGATCTACTGCCCCTACTACAATGACGATGAATGCCGCTGTGATCAGTTTTTTATGTTTATAGATGGAAACTAACTAGCCTTCTACCTTTGCTCTGCCTGCATGCGCCATATATGGGTCACGATGCCGCCGATCACCAGGGCAAAGGCATATTGCCCGGTGGAATAGTACATATAGGATTCGGTAAGGTTGATGGTCAGCCAGAATATGGAAAACGCGATCAGGAAAAGGAACATTTCACTGCTCATGTAATCCTGACGCCAGGCTTGGTATGCCCGGATCAGTGTCCACCCCAGGATCGCCAGGAACAGGGCGAGCCCAAGCAAGCCGAAGTTAACCAGTGTGTCTACGTAGGTGCTGTGCAGATGGCCTGTCTTGGCCATAAACCAGTCAGGCAGGTCAGGAGAGTGATCGAGGACAAGGCCGCGCCCGTTGCCGCCCCAGCCAATCAGCGGACGTTCCACAATCCAGGGAACGGCAGTTTTCCAGCTGTTGGTGCGGTAGGAAATGCTGGAAGATCCATCGTCTTTGAGCTTCAGGGATGTCAGCCCTTCGATGATCTCTTGTTCTGCGTGGAGCCGTTTTTCGATGACCGGTTCGAGCTTGTAGACGGCCAGGGCCGTGAGGAATATCAGGCCACTGAGCGTGGTGAGCATCATGCGCGTCTTGTGCTGAGGCGGCATCCGGAATATCCAGACCAGTAAGCCGATGAAATAAACGCAGAGCCCGGCGAAGGCCCCGATCCACACCGTCCGCGTCTGGCTGATCACCAGGGCCGTACCAAAAACGACAAGGGCGGCCACCCAAGCTAGCGTACGGACCAGTTGCCATCGGCCTGGTGCCAGTATCTTCCGTGTGTAAGCGAGGACCCCCAGGAAAACTGTGCCCGTGAGCATGCCGGTATGCTGGGCATTGTTGAGACCAAAGTCGACCCTTACACCATTGAGCCCTTTCAGCCATTCCTGGATGCCGTCTCCCCGAATCCATAGCGTAAGCAACAGGGCCAGGCCGGCCAGGCTCCAGACCGCCAGGGTCCAGGAGGTCTTGCCCCTCAGCAGCCAGGCCACCGCGATAAAGGCGCACCAGTTCGTCAGTCGATGGACTTTGGGAGAGGTTTCGGCCCACTGGGGATGATCGAGCCAGGACAAACCCCACGAGGTCAGCACAATGACCAGCGCCGAGATCAGAAAGAGGGCCGGGGCTGTCCGTCTGAGTGCTCCGCCAAACAGGCAGAATCCTCCCCATCCCATGACCAGCACCAGAAGTTTTGGATGCCAGACCGCGTCCTCCGAGAGAAGATAAGTGGTGGCGAAGGCGGCAAGAATCAGCAACCCGGCCAGCCGGATGGCCCGCTCCCGAGTGATGGGTGCTGCAGGAGGAATGTCAGTATTGAAGATCACGATGTTTTTGTGCAGCATTGGGGTTGATCGACGCTATTCCGGTTACAGGAGTTGCTGGTAGGCATGAAGTGTACTGCCAGCGATGGCCTGCCAGGAAAACTCCTCAATGGCACGTTGACGGCTCCGTGCCCCCATGCGCGCGCGCAGGCTCGGTTCGGCTACCAGTGTCTGGATGGCCTGGGCAAGCTGGTTCGGGCACCTGGGTTCGACCAGCAGGCCGTTGTCGTCGTGGTGCAGGATCGCGGGAATTCCGCCGACACGGGTTCCCACCAGGGGCAGGCCGCAAGCCATGGCCTCAAGACCTGCAATGCTCGTGGCTTCCATCAGGGAGGGCAGCACGGAAAGGTTGCTGGCCCGATAGAGGTCGGGCATGTCGCTGTTGGCAACGCCTCCAAGCATGTGAAGCTGTTCCTGCTTGCCCGCATCCCGGATGATTTGCTCGAAGGCTTGGCGCTCACTGCCATCACCCGCGACGACCAGGTGAAGCCCGGGGTGGTCGAGTTGCGCAATCGCGCGCGCGAGGTAGAGCACGCCGTTTTTTTCATGCAGTCGGCGGGCCAGGGTAACCACGACCGCGTCATCGGGAATGCCGAGTCGTGTGCGCAGTCGTGATTCACCCGGTGAGAATTTTTCGATATCTACGCCATTGGGAATGAATGTCACCGGGTTGGTGTATCCGCAACGGCGCGTGGCCTCGGCAAGCTGTTCACTGGGGGCCAGAACCAAGTCGGCAACCCGAAGCTGGGTAGCCATTTTGTCGAGCACTTTCCGGCCCTGATCAACTCTTTTCAGAAAGGAGGAGGTGTGATTGGTAAACACGACAGGAATGTTCAGGTCCGCACAGGCCTTCAATGGCCTCATCCCATGGACGTGGAGGATATCGACCGGTGACTGACGATGAATTTTTTGTATGTGGCCCCTGAGCTGCCAGTCAAAGAGCCAGTGGCTGTTGGCCAAATGGACTCGGTGAACGAGTATTCCGTCCAGGCTATCTTCCCGCTTCGTGCGCTTGTCTTTCCAGCGGGTAATTGCGTGGACTTCATGCCCCAGTTGAGCGAGGGCTCTGCCCAGCTCATGTACGTGGGTTTGTACGCCCCCGATACTGGGAGGAAATTCATTTGTCAGCATGACGATTTTCATAGAGGCCTTTCATGGTTGCGGTGACAATGATACGAGGTGAGAGACGATACGTTCCGCAGCTTGTCCGTCTCCGTAAGGGTTATGGGCAAGGGACATCTGCTCGTAGGCTTCGGTATCGAGCATCAGGCGCTCGATTTCGCCCACGATTAGTGTGGCATTCGTGCCGACCAGTTTTGCGGTTCCGGCCTCTACCGCCTCCGGGCGCTCGGTGGTCTCCCGCATGACCAGAACCGGCTTGCCCAGTGACGGTGCCTCTTCCTGAATACCTCCGGAGTCGGTCAGGACCAGGCTGGCCTCCTGCATCAAATAGACGAAAGGCAGGTAATCCAGTGGTTCGATCAGGTGCACATTGGCCAGCCCGGAGAGCCAGTCGTGCACAGGTTGCCGGACGTTGGGGTTGAGGTGCACCGGGTATACAATCGCCAGGTCCGGGTGGCGTGTCGCCAATTCCCGCAAGGCCTGGCATATGCTCTGAAAACCGGCACCGAAGTTCTCGCGGCGGTGCCCGGTCACCAATAGCAGGTGGCGATGGGGCGGGACGTGATCTATGCCGGTGGCTTCGCGGCATGTACGCCGCAATGCGTCCTGCCGGTTGAGCGTGTCCACCGTCTGAAGCAGGGCATCGATCACCGTATTGCCGGTGACGAGAATGGTTTCCGGAGAGACACCTTCCCGGGCAAGGTTTTCCGCTGCCTTGGGGGTCGGGGCGAAATGCAGGTTGGCCAGGGTGCCCACGATTCGCCGGTTCATTTCTTCGGGCCAAGGAGCGTAGATGTTGCCGGTACGCAGTCCGGCTTCCACATGGAACACGGGAATCTGCTGATAGTAGGCTGCCAGGCTGGCGGCCATCGTTGTGGTGGTGTCGCCATGGACACCCACCCAGTCCGGACGTTCCTGGGTGAGAACCTCCCTCAGGCCCACCAGCACACCCGACGTGATATCCGTGAGATCCTGGTTTTGCTTCATCAGGTTCAGGTCATGGTCCACCGGGATCTCGAACAGTGCGAGGACCTGGTCGAGCATCTGACGGTGCTGTGCCGTGATGCATACGCGCACCTCGCAATCCGTGTTCCGCAGGCGATTAAACACGGGGGCCATTTTGATGGCTTCCGGGCGGGTACCGAAAACGAGCATTATTTTCATAGGTGCTGTTTTGCCCTCTGAAAGGATGGTCCTTGTTATGCCGGCTGGCGATATTCTTTTATGGTCGGCGAATGGTCTGATACAGGTCCAGATACTGTTGCACGATTACCGATTGGCTGTATTTTGCCTGATAGAGCCTCCGTGCGTTAGTGACCAGGGCATGGGCCTGGTCGGGGTTTTCGAGCAGACTCCGGATGGCTTGCGCCAGGGCCTCCGGCTCATCCACCGGAGTGAGGATGCCAGTCTCACCGGAATCAATCAGCTCCCCCGGTCCCTGGGAATCGGTGGCAATGATCGGGCACTCGTGGGCCCAGCTCTCCATGACGATGGAACCCAGCCCTTCGTGCCGGGACGGGCAGACAAACAGGTCCGCGGTACGCATCAGGCGTGTGACATCGTTACGCCAGCCGAGGAAGCGCACCCGGTCTTGCAGCCCCAGTTCGGCGCACTGGCGCCGGAGGGCCTGTTCTTCCGGGCCGCTGCCCGCCAGCCAGAGGGTGGCATCGGGTACCCCGGCCATGGCCTGGAGCAGGATATCGAAGCCTTTGTTCACATGCAGACGGCCGGCTGCCAGAAGCAGGGGCCGGTCGGCCGGGGTGTCGAAACTGGCCCGTGGCAAGGGTTCAACCGGGGTTTCATCGGCGAAGTTGGGGATGTGAAATACCCGGTCGGCGGGCATGCCGCCCTGGATGAGGTGGTCACAGATGCCGCGGGAAATGCCGACCCAGTAGTCGGCGTGCCGGTAGTATTTCAGGTTGTAATAGTGACCCAGGCGGCTGATCAGGGTGTAGTCACCCGGAGGTGTTGCAATGGAGGCCCGGTTCATCCAGGTCATGACAATATCGGGATGGAACTGCCCAAGGGCTTTTTGGAATTGCATGCGGTCCAGCAGGTTGAGCTTCCCACCAAAGCGGAAACCGCGTGTGGGCACGCCGGCGGATTCCAGCGAATTTATTCGCTGCTGGTGGGCCCGGATGAAAGCCTGCTGATCCACTTTCCCACTGTTTTGAAGACCTTTGACCAACCGCACGAAAAAATTCTCGGCGCCTCCCCGTTCGGCCCCGGCCAGCACTTGGGCGATTCGGAGAGTGTTTTCATTTGGAGAGTTCATGAAGCCCCGGGGCCTCCCTGTTTGCTGGAATGGGCGTCGTGATCTGTTGTAGGTGATTCTGGGCGGCCGTCATGGATCAAAAGTCCATGGTAGCCGGGGAAGGTATCCTGCCCCCTTTGCCCCAGCAGGGTTTGTACCCGCTCGTGCAGGTTGGCGGTTTTGCGCGCCACTTTCTTTTTTCTTTGGGTCATGGGCAGCCAATGGAATGGAACCAGGCCGGCACTACCCAGTCCATCGATTACGACTAGCCTGTTAATTTTGCCAGGCTGGCTCTGCTGAACCACAATGTTGTGCAGCAAAAGATCCCGTGATGGGATAACTTCCTGCTTCCAAAAGCGACAGAGAGTATTTATGGCGGTTTGGCATTCTTCAGTTAGGCCGTGATCCCACAGATATTTTTTTAAAGTCTGAGAGATAGCTCCGTCGTGATCACGAATCAGTTCCGAGACCAGTCCTTTGCCAAGATCGGTATCGACAAAGCCGAAACAGCGGTAAATGTGCTCAAAGGCCCTGGCGCCCACCCGTCCGGCGATGGTGTTGATGACGTGCCACTCCTCGAGATTGTCATCAAAGCTCTTCAGTGGCCGCAGGTTTTTTGGAAAGCCTTTCGACCGCCGCAAATCCTCCAGGCTGAAGTCGGGGCGCCGGATCTTGATGCAGCGCTCCGGTGCTTCCGGGTGCACAAAACACAGTCGGTTCCCGCCCTGGGCAAAGGGCTTGTGGCCAGTCAGAACCAGGGTCATTGCAAACTGCCATCCAGGTTAATGTCCCGGGCCCAGACATAGTCGTGTGAGAAGGGCTGCATCAGGGATGCTTCAACAATGTACTGGGCGTAAAGCCGGGAATTGATTTCGGCATGGAAGAATGCTCTGGCGCGGGAGGCCCAAAGCCGACGCTTGGTGTCGTCGTGATGGAATTCCCGGATTCTGGCCAGCAGGTCGTCGCGGTCGTTGAAGTAGACAATGCTTTCCGGTGGCAGGAGTTCGTCAAACCGTGGGCCGCTGTGGGTGAATTGCAGGATGCCGTTGCCGGCGAGCTGCGCCATGCGGGCCGAGGAATACCAGTAGTGACCTTCCTGACGATTCAGGTTGAGCCCCATGCGGGTCCGTGCCAGCGCCCGGTCGTAGTCCCGTCCCCACACAGGCGGGTCACCAAAGCTGCCGAAGGTTTTGAAGTTCAGCTCGTCGCCCAGCTCGTCCCTGAGCCATTTGACCAGTTCCAGGCGCTTGGTGAAGTTGGTGCTGTTGCTGCAGAACAGCAGGTCGATATCCAGGTCGGTGCGTTCGGCATTGTTCATGCACTCAATGGCCGGGTCCACGGGGTTGGGCATGTGGTACACCCGGGTGCCCAGGCCCTCGAAGATGTTCAGTTCCCGGCGCCCGGTGGAAACAAAGATGGCATCGACCACCGAGGCACGGTGCTTGATCCGTTCGACATTATCCGGCACAAACAGCGGGTCATTGTTGCAGTGGGCGATGGTGACCGCAGGGTGGCGATTTCGGATTTCCATCAGGGTTTCGTTGCTGATGATATCGCAGTGGCCCGCGATCACCAGGTCCGGCTCAACGGCTTCCACGGTTTCCAGCAGCCTGCGGTTGGCTTTGTTCCTGCCCAGATCGCGAATACCCAGCGGCGCCTCGAAGGCTGCTACATCCCGGTCACTGAAGACGGAGACATAGTGATCGTTTTTGATCAGGCCGTTGGTCAGCTTCTGGGCCCAGCTTACCCTGGTCTGGCCATAACGGCGCAGTTGCTGGTAGGCAATGTGAAGTACTCGCATGTCCGGCGGGTCTCTTGACTGACAAAACGCCTATCATACCAGTCAGTGCAGTCCGGGTCTTCAATTGCAGGCTAAAGCTCTGTGATAGACCTCAACCGTTGCCTGTACCTGGTGCTCCAGCTGGAATTCCGGATGAATGACAATCCGCGGATGCTGGTTCAACTGCTCGCGCACCCTCGCTGCAAAAGCGGTCAGGTCATCCGGTGGTACCAGTCCTTGGGGAAAACAGGCGGACAGCGATTCCGCCGCCCCGCCACGGTCGAAAGCAACGACCGGCGTGCCCACGGCGAGGGCCTCGGTTAGGGTGCGGCCGAAAGGCTCGGGTTTGCTCGACATATGGCAGACCACATCGGCCAGGCGATAAAACTCTACGATGTCCGAGCGGTGGCCGGTGAAGGTGATATGCTGCTCAATGCCGAGCTTTCCGGCCTGTTTTTTCAGTTCGGCCAGGTAACCTTCCTTGTTTTTCTCCGCGCCGCCGACGACAACGCCGTGTACTCCGGGCTCACGCCGGATCAGATCCGCCATCATGGTCAGGAACGCCCGCTGTCCTTTCCAGCGGGTTAGCCGCCCGGGCATCAGGATCAGCTTCTTGCCCTGCAGCCGGGGCTGGTCAGAATAAAGCTGTTTGAGCCAGGCCGGGTCGGGAGGTGCCGGGGAAAAGGCTCGGGTATCCACACCCCGCTGGATAACGGTAATGCGCCCGGGGTCGACTTTGTAGTTATTCAGTATGTACTGTTCCACGCAATGGGAAATGGCGATCAGGTGCCGTGGTTTTGCCATAATGGCACTGTAGGCATTAACGGAATACATACCGTGAAAGGTGCTGACCAGGGCGGGGCGGTCGTTTTTCGGCAGGCCTCGCCATGCCAGCCAGATAATCCAGGCTGGAAGCCGGGAACGGACGTGGACCACATCGGGCCGGAGCTGCTCAAGAAGCTGGCGTACCGGCCGGATCTGGCCGAAGGACGCCAGCGATTTCCGGTGGACCGGCATGGTAATGTGGCGGGAGCCTTCGGCTTGCAACTGACCGGCCAGGCGTCCGCCGGAAGAAAGCACGATTGATTCATGGCCTTGTTTGACCAGTTCCCGGGCGAGTTCCACTGTGCCGCGCTCTACGCCGCCACTGTTTAGCGCCGGGAGGACTTGCAGTACTCTCATCAACGAGACTCCCTGAATTTTTTAATCAGCCATTCGGATGCCCGATCCGCCTCCCATAATTGGGGTGCGGAGCTGTTTTCTGCCCTCATGAGTTGTGCTCGGTCACGCCATTCCGTTACCAGTCCATCGACTTTCAGCGCCTCCATGCCTCGGACCACGCGGCTGTCATGGCGAGCTTTCAAGTGTAACAGCCCGGTGGGTGTGCCTGCCGTGAGTGCTTCATAAACCATCGATACGCTATCTGGAGACACCCAGGTAGTCCGCGTATCCGCCAGTGTGTCGAGCAGCCAAGTGGGAGCGGTCTTGTCGTGGTGGTAGAAGGTGATGTTTTCCAGGGTAAGGCCTGACAGCCTTTCGAGCAGGTCTGCAGGAGTTCGCCTCGATGAGGTAATTTTCCAGTGCCAGTCCGGGTATTCGCCAGCCAGGGTTTCCAGTTGCTGGAGGATCTCTTCACTGTCCCACTCGTAGTGTTCCGAGGGCCCACCAAGCAGGACCAGGCCATTACGACCGTTCACGGTTTTCAGTTGCGGGGTGATGGCGTTGAGCACCCCTCGGGTGACCAGCACATCTGGCCGGTCTGGTGGGTTGTCATGGGCTGGAATGATCGAGAGGTCCGGACGTGCAAACGGAAGCACTGGGCGCATTAGCACAACGCTCAGCGCCGAGTATCGATTGCGGCAAGCTAGCAGCAGCTTCTGTGTCTGGCTGCCGGCAGCGACAAGGATGTCTGGAGTTGGATATGGCAACTTCGGAGCAAGCCCCAAAAGTGCCTGGAGCCAGGAGACAGGGTGCTTTTTCGCCTCAATCCAGTGAATCTGGGCATCGGCGCGGGCTGCGAGCCGGTCACCGAGGCCTCGCAACTGGTTCCGGTGCCCAGGTTTCTGATCGGTAATGAGCCAGACCACAGGGTAACGCGTATCAATGAAATTCACGAATTAGGGTACCCTTCTGGATTCCACAGCTCTTGAATCCTTGGTTTTGTCCCACAAATCAAAATAGCCCCAGACCGCCTTGAATTTCACATCATTGCTTTGAGGTCCGGACTTGTTGGCGCGTTTCAACGCGGTGATCTGAGAATCTTCCACCACAAGAAAGCGTGTACCGTAGTTGCGATAATCTTCAACGCGCTTGCATGGAACGCCTTTTTTCAGGCTCATGGCTTTCAGCCATATATCATCGGCTTTCGGGCAGATGGACATGAAAAGCTCTTCATTCAGGATCTGCTCGTCGAAACATCCAGGAAAATAGAGGACCCCGCCGACCCCAGTGGGAAATGTCAGCAGGGATGGGGATGTACCTGCACCCCCTTTATTCCACTGTTTATAGGGGCGTAAGTTTCCGTTTTTATCGAACTCAATGGTGTGGGCCCGATGACAGTGAATGACGTCCGGCTCCTTGACCCAGCTCCGGTACAGCATGTCGATCATGTCGTGCGGATAAAGGATGTCATCATCAACGGTTATAATTAGGCTATCGGGGGACTGTTTGAGTGTATGAACAAACTTCCCATAGGGCCCAAGATCCCGCTCCACAAACCGGATTTCCAGACCCCGTTGTTGTTGTTTTATCAGGATTTCAGGCAGGTTATTTTCATCGATATCCCGGGACAACCAGAGGATAATCCTGTCCGGGCGCAAAGCCTGCTGGAAAATGCTCTCAATCGTCAGGTGGACATTATCGATTCGTTTATAAAAGCTGGTCAGGGAAACGGCGATTTCCTGTGGTTTAGTGTTGCCGATACCAGCCTCCCGAGATGCCAGGGCGGATTGTAAGAGCTGTGCCGAGATCACAGTTTTTTTGGTTAGTTCCAGTGTTTCTTGTTTTGCCTTAAGGCGCTTCAACCTTCGCTTTGCTTTGAACATATAGGTTCGGCTCTAGCTTTTGAATTTATAAGGATTGGGTTTGCCCCCGGGCTGATGGCGAAAACGCTTGTATTCCCATTGGTACTGTTCGGGAATGCGGCGGACAACGTTTTCCACCAACTGGTTCAGGGCGGTGGCAGCAGTTGTCGGATCTTTGTCTGCCATATCCTGTTCGGCTTTAGTAACTACAATCCGAAACCCCCGGTGATCGGGCAATCGTTCGGCATAGGTTACCAGGACAGCAGCGCCGGTTTTCTGCAGCAGCTTGCTGGCGTCTGTTCCCAGTATCCAGGCGAGTTTGCCGCCCCATTTCCCAAGGCGTTGCGCGAGGCCCAGAGAAAGGATGCCCGCTGCTTTAATCGGGCTGATGATCAGGTGGTATTTCAGCTTGCTCATGACCTGCTCGGGTTCAGTTGTCTCGACGTCGGCCAAAGGCGCGACCCGCTGCCGCCGGCCAGGATAACGGGATGGCTCATTTTGAAGCCCCGGGATGTTTCTTGCGTTTCTTGTCGTAGAACCCGGAGTCCTCGCGGCCTGGTCGGGTCTTGAACCTCCGATGCATCCACAGGTACTGGTCAGGCGCTTTACGAATTTCGTTTTCAATTACTGCATTGATACGTGTGGCATCTGCAAGATCATCTCCGCTCGGGAAATTTTCCAAGGGAGGGTGGAAGTAGATGTCGTAGCCCGGCTTGCCCTTCCGGCGGAAGTGGCTGAAGGGCACCACCTTGCAGCCGCTGCGCCCGGCAATCCGCGAGGGGGCGGTAATTGTGCCGGCAGGGATACCAAAAAAGGGGGCGAACACGATATCTTTGCGGCCATAATCCTGATCAGTGGCATACCAGACCGCACGGTTTTTGCGCAGGCGGCGGAACAGTCCCCGGATATCCCTGGCGCCCAGAACGGTGCCATAGCGCCGGCCCCGGGCGCGGGTCATGACGGCGTTCATGAGCGGGTTATTGTGGTCACGCTGCATGACGTCAGCCTCAATAAACTCGGTTACCAGGCTGCCACCAAGGTCCAGCGTACTGTAGTGACCACCCAGTAGCAGAACGCCGCGGCCGGCCGCCAATGCCTCCTTGAAATATTCCAGTCCGTGGATTCGGGTAATGCCGGTCATTCTGGCGGGATCCCGAAACCAGGCAGTGCCAATCTCCATCAAGCCGATGCCATTGGCAATGAAGGTGTCGCGCACCAACGCTGCCTGCTGCTTGTCGCTGAGTTCAGGAAAGCACAGGCGAATATTGGTTTCGGTAATCTGCCGGCGGCTTTTTGCGAGTTTCCATGCAATAAGTCCCATCGCTTTTCCAAGTAACCACTGGAAACGGATGGGCAGGTGTGCAGCCAGCCACATAGCACCGATGCCGAGCCAGGTTGGCCACCAGCGGGGATGCAGGTAAGCTGAGTAGTCAGTGTTTCGGGACTTTTGGCGGTATTTCTTTTGCAAAATCCTGTTCCTGAATCGACAAACTTCTTGTCGAGGGGCAAGATGCCCCGCGACAGAATAATTGCATTATCATAACGCATCGTTCCGCCGGGAGCCCTGTGTTGCTGTTCATTTATTCCCAGTTAATAAGGCTGGCTTTGCCATTCATCCTGTTTCGGTTGTGGTGGCGTGGCCGTCGTGCCCCCGAGCGTCGTGAAAACTGGTGGCATCGCCTGGGCATTGTGCCGGAAATCCCGGGGGCGGTCATCTGGGTGCACGCGGTTTCCGTGGTTGAAACGATTGCCGCCGGGCCGATGGTGAGGCGGCTATTGGCAGGCAAGCCTGATGCCACCATTCTGATGACGGCCATGACCGACACCGGTCTCGCTCAGGCCCGCAAGATGTTTGGTAACCGGGTACGCTATGCCTACGCACCCTATGATACCCCCGGTTCCATTCGCCGGTTTTTCAATCGCACCCGTCCCCGCATTCTGGTCATCACGGAAACCGAGATCTGGCCGAACATGATACGCCAGAGCGGCAAGCTCAAAAATTCCGGGTGCCTGTCCAGAACCTCCGACAGCTTCCGAAGTCTGATGCCATACTCGTGATCTGAGTAATGTTCGAATATACTGGCCTGACCATTGCGGGTCTCTCGCATGCGGGGTCCCCTTGGTTATTGGCTGATCACGACAGCGATTTGGATGCACTCGTCGAACGATTGGGCACCGCTGGCTGTGATGACGCCCTTGCCGGTGTGGAGCAGCCTGGTCGCCTGGCGCTGGAATTCTTCCGCGAGGCGGGCAGCGCCGAGGAATTGGCTCGTACCGCCCTGGCCGGCGTTGTTGGCATTTCCCGGCAAGCGATGCGCAAGCTCATGCTGGCCCACCGGGCGACGTTTCTAATGCCGGTTCACGAAGGCAGCGCCTCGATCTGGCATCCGGCGGAAATTCTTGATTGGCTGAGGGCCAGAGGCGGCTACGAGATTGATACTGGCATACAGGAAATCGCGCAAGTGGCGTTGGAGGTGAACATCACGAAGGAGGCAATCCGGCACCCCATGAGCAGGCAGGGCAACAAGGAGTTGCTGACGGCACAGCCACAATCTCAGTTGTTGTGAGGATGCAGTCATGAGCGAGCGTAATGACTTCCGGGGATGACGATCAGTACTGGATGAACCGGGCCCTGGCCCTGGCGGCGGAAGCCGGGGCACGGGGCGAGGTACCGGTGGGCTCGGTGGTTGTGCTGGGAGGCCGGGAAATCGGCAGTGGCTTCAATACGCCCATCAGCGGTTGCGATCCTACCGCCCACGCCGAAATCCGGGCCTTGCGGGATGCGGCGGCACGGGTGGGCAACTATCGGTTGCCCGGGGCAACGCTTTACGTCACCCTTGAGCCCTGCACCATGTGTGTGGGGGCGATTGTGCACAGTCGCATCAGCCGCATGGTTTACGGCGCCACCGAGCCCAAAGCCGGCGCGGTGGCCTCCGCACGCAGAACCCTTGAAGATCCGCACCTGAACTGGCGTGTGGAGGCGCGGGGTGGTGTGCTTGAGGCCGAATGCAGCGCTATAATCAGCAAATTTTTCAGTCAACGGCGCGCGGCCATCCGCCGCCGCAAACAGACAGGCCCAGGGAAGGAGGAAACCCCGCAATGAAGGTTCTTGTTACCGGCGGTGCCGGCTATATCGGCAGTCATGTGGTACGCCAGCTGGGCGAGGCCGGCCATGACATTGTGGTGTTCGATAATCTCTCCACCGGTTATCGCTGGGCGGTCACCTGCGGTGAACTGGTGGTCGGGGATCTCGCTGATGAATCGGCATTGGCGGAGCTGTTCGGTGCCCACCGGTTTGATGCGGTGTTGCATTTTGCCGCCAATATTGTGGTGCCGGAATCGGTAGAAAACCCCCTCAAGTATTACTCCAATAACACCCGTAACACCCTGAACCTTATCAAGAAAATTGAAGAACACCAGGTGCCGTACATGGTGTTCTCCTCCACCGCTGCAGTCTATGGCATGCCGGAGGAAACAGTGCTCACCGAGGAGCTGCCTCTCGCACCGATCAACCCCTATGGCGCTTCCAAGATGATGAGCGAGCGGATGATCATGGACCTGGCCGCCGCCAGCTCCCTGAACTATGTCATCCTGCGCTATTTCAACGTGGCCGGAGCTAATCCGGACGGACTGCTGGGACAGGCGACGCCGGAAGCCACCCACCTGATCAAGGTGGCCTGCGAATGTGTCACCGGCAAGCGCGAGGGCATGAGTGTCTTTGGTACGGACTATGACACCCGGGATGGCACCTGTATCCGCGACTATATTCACGTGGAGGACCTTGCCAAGGCCCACGTGATGGCGCTCGACTACATGGCCAGGGGTGGTGATTCAAAAGTGCTCAATTGCGGCTACGGCCGCGGCTTTACGGTTCGCGAAGTGATCGACCGGGTCAAGCATGCCTCGGGCGTGGATTTCCAGGTAACCGAAACCGGCCGCAGGGCAGGGGATCCGGCCGCGTTGATGGCCGACAATCAGAAAATTCGCAAAACCCTGGGCTGGGAGCCGGACTACGATGACCTGCAAACCATCGTGGAAACGGCGTTGGCCTGGGAGAAGATCTGGCAGAAAAAACAGAAAGCCTGATCGCACTCAATTCAGTTATTTACCTTTGAAGAACGGAACCTGTTAATGAATATCACGATTTTCGGGACTGGTTATGTAGGGTTGGTGTCCGGGGCCTGTCTGGCCGATGTAGGGCACCACGTAGTGTGCATGGACGTGGACCAGGGCAAGATCGAGAAACTGAAGAACGGTATTATCCCGATCTACGAGCCCGGCCTGGAAGACATTGTGAAGCACAATGTCGACGCTGGCCGTCTGTCTTTCACCACCGACACTGAACAGGCGGTGGCCCATGGCCTGCTGCAGTTCATTGCCGTTGGCACCCCGCCGGACGAAGACGGTTCCGCCGACCTGCAGTACGTCACTGCTGTGGCCCGTTCCATCGGCCAGCACATGGACGAGTACAAAGTCATCATCGATAAATCCACTGTTCCCGTGGGAACCGGAGACAAGGTGCGGGCAGCGGTTCTTCACGAGCTGGACCACCGTGGTGTGGAGCTGGCATTTGATGTGGTGTCCAACCCCGAGTTCCTCAAGGAAGGGGCGGCCGTCAACGACTTTATGAAGCCTGACCGGATCATCGTCGGCACCGATAGCGAGAAAGCTGAAGAGCTGCTGCGGGAAGCCTATTATCCGTTCAACCGCAACCACGACCGAATGATCTTCATGGACATCCGCTCTGCGGAGCTGACGAAATACGCAGCCAATTCGTTGCTGGCCACCAAGATCAGCTTCATGAACGAGATTTCCAACCTGGCAGAGCGCCTGGGAGCGGATATCGAAGCGGTTCGCAAGGGCATAGGCTCCGACCCTCGCATCGGTTACCACTTCATCTATCCGGGCTGTGGTTACGGCGGTTCCTGCTTCCCGAAAGACGTGCAGGCCCTGGCGCGTACTGCCCACGATTGCGGTTATGAAGCGAAGTTGCTGAACGCGGTAGAGACCGTGAACTACGCCCAGAAGCATGTGCTGTTCGACAAGATCAGCCATTACTTCAACGGTGACCTGAACGGCAAGACCATCGCCATCTGGGGTCTGTCCTTCAAACCGAACACCGACGACATGCGTGAAGCCCCGTCCCGCACGGTGATGGAAGACCTCTGGAAGGCCGGAGCCAAAGTACAGGCCTACGATCCGGAAGCCATGGAAGAAACCCAGCGGATCTATGGCGATCAGGATGGATTGCTGCTGTGTGGTACCAAGGAACAGGCCATGAAAGGAGCCGATGCTCTGGTAATCTGTACCGAGTGGAAGGAATTCCGCTCCCCGGATTTCGAACAGGTCAAATCGACCATCCGGGAGCCGGTTATCTTTGATGGCCGGAACCTGTACGAGCCGGAGATGGTTCAGCGTTATGGTCTGGTCTACTACGCCATCGGCCGCGGCCTGAATCAGTTTCACCGGGCTGACTGAGGTTTTCCATGAGTGACACCGGTTTTCAGCTGCACGAGCGCCTGGCGGCGGACACGGTCAGTTTGGGGCAGGGGCCGCTCAGCGACGTGCTGTTGATGAACGACAGCCACTGGCCCTGGGTGCTGCTGGTGCCCCGGGTGGCGGATGTTCGTGAGTTCTACGAACTGCCGTTGGCGCAGCAGCAACAGTTGCTGGCGGAGTCTGCCTGCCTTGGGCGGGGAATGATGACCCTGTTCGGAGGCGACAAGCTGAATGTGGCAGCACTGGGTAATATGGTGCCCCAGTTGCATCTTCACCATATTGTCCGCTTTGAAGGGGATCCTGCCTGGCCGGGACCGGTCTGGGGCAGGGTGCCCGCCGAACCCTACGGCGAGGCCGCACTGGCCGAGATATCCGACAAGCTGCAGCCACTGCTGGCAGAAATCAGCCGGCTTGATGGATGAGGGGCGGAGCAGTTCTCAGCCCGCATTAAAAAACGGGTCCTTCGGCTGGACTGGAAGGGCCCATCCTGATAGATTTTTGCGCGATCAGGAAGTGTAAGCCATTTAAAATCTGCTTCAGGGAAGAAGTGTATGAGCCAGTCGAATGGACTGAAGTTCACCGCCTTGGTCGGTGACCTGCCCAAAGACCTGTTTGCTGTTGTCAGCTTCAGGCTGACCGAATCCCTCTCCTCTCTCTTCAAAGGTACGCTGGAACTGGCCAGCACCGACCCGTCCGTCAGTGCCGATGAGGTGCTTGAGCAACCGGTGGAACTGGTTGTGTGGGACCAGGGCATCCCCTTGCGGCGTTTCCATGGTGTGGTACAGGAATTTGCCCGCAACGACACCGGCCACCGCCGCACCCGGTACCAGCTGATTATCCAGCCCCCGTTATGGCGACTGGGCCTGATGCACAACAGCCGCATTTTCCAGACCCAGACCACCGATGCCATCGTGCGCACCCTGCTGGAAGAGCGGGGCATCGTGGATTCCGTGTTCGACCTGAAACGCAGCCCCGAAGAACGGGAATACTGCGTACAGCACCGGGAAAGCGATCTTGCCTTTATCGAGCGCCTGGCCGCCGAGGAAGGCTGGCATTACCGCTACAACCACGGTGACGTGGCAGGCGAAGAGCAGCCCGGTCTGATCATCGCCGACCACCACGGCGATGCCCCGGTGTTGGAGCCCGCCACCTACAACGCCTTGGCCGGCGGCAGCACCCGCCAGAGCGCGGTGTTGAGCTTCAGATACCAGGAGCGTGTACGGGTTTCTTCCGCCGTACTGAAGGACTACACCTTCAAGAATCCCGCCTACGCCCTGATGCACGAACACAATGCGGCCTCCCACCATCACCGGGAGGATTATCAGCATTATGATTACCCTGGCCGCTACAAGGCCGATGCCAGCGGAAAACCCTTCACCGAAGCCCGTCTGGATGCCCTGCGCAACGATGCCAACACCGCCGCCGGCACCAGCAACCGGGCCGACGTTGCCCCCGGTGCCAGACTCCCCCTGGAAGGCCACGACAACCAGAGCTTCAACCGGGAGTGGTTGATTACCGGCGTGATCCACGAAGGCGAGCAGCCCCAGGCCATGGAAGAGGAGGGCGGCAGCGGTGCCACCACCTACCACAACACCTTTCAGGCCATTCCCGCCGACAAGACCTGGCGACCGGCCATCCCCAACCGCCCGGTGATGGACGGCCCTCAGATGGCGATGGTCACTGGCCCCGCAGGTGAGGAAATCCACTGCGACGAGCATGGCCGCGTCAAGGTCCGCTTTCCCTGGGATCGGCGCCTGCGGCCAGCAGAGGGAGAGAGCAGCAAAAACGATGAAAACAGCAGCGCCTGGCTGCGGGTCAGCCAGGGCTGGGCCGGCGGCCAGTATGGTTTCATGGCGCTGCCGAGAATCGGCCACGAAGTGATCGTGTCCTTCCTGGACGGCGACCCGGACCAGCCGATCATCACCGGCCGCACCTGGCACGCGACTAACACACCGCCCTATGCGCTGCCGGAACACAAAACCCGCACCACCCTCAAGACCAAAACCCACAAGGGCGAGGGCAGCAACGAACTGCGCTTTGAAGACGAAGCCGGCGAAGAACAGATCTACGTCCACGCCCAGAAAGACCTGGACCTGCTGACGCAAAACAACCGCACCGAGGTGGTGACCAACGACAGTCACCTGACCGTGGGCAATAATCGCCACACCCATGTCAAAGCCAACGACGACCTGACCATCGAGGGCGAAAAGAAAGAACAGACCGCCGCCAATCACAGCTTCATCGTCAATGGCACCCTGCACCTGAGTGCCGGCACCGCCTGGCTCACCGACTCCGGCACCGAACTGCACATCAAGGCCGGCCAGAAAGCCGTCATCGAAGCCGGTGCCGAAATCACCCTGATGGCCGGCGGCAGTATTGCCAAGATAGATCCTGCGGGTGTCCATCTGATCGGTGCGGCCATCAAGCTGAACGCAGGCGGCGCGCCGGGAGTGGGGGGTGGCGTTAAGGCCCAGGCTGCTGATATGCCCAGAGTCGTAGCGAAGAATGGTGGGGCGGTTGAGCCGCCGGTGTTGGCGGAGGTGGGAGTCCGTCAGAACGGGGAGGCGAAGCCGGTGGTAGTGCAGCGCCTCAAGCAGGCAAAACGGGAGCGAGCTGCCTTGGTGGAGCAGTGCCAGGAACGACCCGATGGAACCTGCCCCCTTAACGACTGCCCATGTGGCAAAAGCCAGCCAGCGTGATAGAGGAGGGGAAAACATCATGAGCGGAGTCGCCCAGGCAGACACCATACGTTATCTGATCCTCGAGGCGATCAGGGGTGAAACATTGCTTTCAACAATCTACGAGAACGAGTCCCAACCCGTCTGGGCTTATCTCTTCGAGGAAACAGAATGGGCACCCTATAAGCATCAGGGACCGGTGATTGTTGAAGCAATGCAGTCAAGCGAACTCTATCGTGCGCTGCTGGCAGGTCTGAAGGGTTCCAGAAAAATAACCGGCCTGATTCTGGAATCCGACAAAGGCATGAACAAGGTAGCCGGGTGGGCGCGGGCGCGTCTGACTGTTCGTCTTGATAAAGACCGTACAGCCCTGCTCAGGTTCTATGATCCGGTCATCTGGCACAAGCTGGAACCCGGTGAAAACGCTAATGACAACCCTATAGGGCGGGCGATCTATTGGCATGGCTCAGCAGGTGAGGGCCGCTGGATAATAAACGTCCACCCGGATCCATTAACTATGAACGAGATGCCCATACTGGAGCCTGAACAACGGAAGGCACTTGCCCCGGCGTGATAGCCGCAAGGGGTGCAGAATACTGTTATCAAAGGATGAGATGACCCGGATGTCAGAAAAAAACAGCGAGAACCAAACCCGTGGACCGGCCTGCGAAGGTGAATCCTTCATTATTGAGGTCATTGGCGAGCAGCACCCTGAAGGCCATGAATTCCGAATCTATGACGAGGCGGACCAGCAACAGCAGGCATGGCTGGAAGATCAGGTTAAAGAAGAAAGACCCGGTGAGAGCGTTCTCCATGTCTGGCCATGGAAAAATCAGCCAGCCCGTAACATCTGGCTTGATATTGAAAGCGATGATGGCGATCCGGTCAGGGTTCCCCTTTTCTCGGAGGTAGCCTCTACCCCGCGCCAGATGGATAAGCAATGGAATCGTATCCTGCCGCTGGTGCCCCTGACGCTGATCCATGATCCGGAACCTGAGCCGGGGCACCCGAAGGAGCACCTTGTGCCGGTGCGGCCCGGGTTCATTTACGTGTTCCGCAATGGCCGGCTGTGGCGAGAACTTGAGGTGCAGTACGCCGACTCAGGTGTCATGGAGTTTCTGGATGTTCGTCTGACAGATTATCGTCAAGGCAGAGGGAAAGGTGTCACCAAAGATCGGCGGCCAGCGGCAGGGAAAGCCCAGCCCGCCATATGGGTTCCGGTCAGTGAAATGGACCGGTCCCTGTTGTCGGAATTCGAGATCGCCTTTTCCGAGGTACAGTGGTCAGCTCAGCGTATTGCTTACCTCGAAGCATCCGATTCTGCACGAAAGGAGCGATGCCAGTCACTCAAAGGGCCTGAGCCCGTGCCTGAAGTGGCCTCTCAACCGGAAGACAGGGAAAAACCCGGTCGCCTTATTTCTTTGTTGAAACTTCCGGAAATGAGGCTGCGGGAACCCTATCTGGAGCAAAACCTGTCGCGACCATGGAAGAGCGTTTATGATCTTAAGGGTCAATACTCCCGAAACCTATACTCTCAGGCCAAGGAGGAAGCCGAAGCCTTTACAGAAAAGAAGGAATCCGCCAGTTCCGCCTGGGAAAATGCCGGGTACAGGGATTCGGCCTTGAGGGGGGCACCAGCGGCTCGATTGGCAGCGCTAGAGACCCAGCTAAGCGGTGAAGAAAGCGAACTCTGGCAAGCACTCCGCGAAACGGGCGATAGCCTGGCAGAATCGAGAGATGCAGGCTACACCGGCGTGATTCTGAAAGATCACTTGTTTTGTGTCCGTCACCATGTATCTCAGGCATTGTCTGCCCAATCTTTGATTGAAAATGTGGCGCAGTTGGCTCAAAAATCGGAACACATAGAAAGCGCCCATCTTGTGCAAACGGTGATTCTGCCCGAGAAGCTGGGCGGAAAGAAAAACCCTTTGAATGAGTTTTCCCGCCACCTTGACACCACCTATTTCGGTCCGCTTCACATGGCGTTACGGTCCGCTCAACGACGGATTGCCAGGGAAGAGTTGGCCAGGGCTCAGAAACTCGTGTCGGACATTATCAAGTCAACCGAGTACCAGTCAGTATTGGCGGACCTGTTCACCCTGAAAAAGGCGGACTATCTCGAAGGGTTTGCTGTTTGCAGCAATATTTTTCAGGTCCTTTGCCAGAACCCGAACGATTGGGATGCAGAGTCCGAGCGAGAAGTCGTCAGCGATGATCAGGTACGCGATGCAAATGACCTTTTGCTGAAGATCATTGAAGAGGGAAGTGATCAGCCGTTACACAAGATGATATTCCCTACCGAGGAGGCGTTGGCATCAAGGAACGAACCTACGACACCTGAAGAGTGCGGTGATGGCCGTTGCCGGCCAAGTGATTTAAAAGGAATATCTGAATCCTTACCAGAAGTAGATGATTCCCAGTCCCTGACGGTAGTCGCTCTCGCGGCTGTTGCGAAGGACGAAAATAGCTTGGATCTGGTGACAGAACTGAAGCGGTGGAGTGCTGTAGTTAATACGGTAGTGAATAATCTGCAGAAATATTCAGAGGCACTTCTGAACAAGTTGAAGTCCCGCAGTTATTCAATCTCCGGGAAATTCTACGGACCTCTATTGCGCATGGCGAAGGGGCGCGATCCCGACTTGTTTGACACGGTGCAGCTGGTTGCCAGAAATGCGGTCCCGCAGAGTTGGTTGATCATTGGGGTTGCTGACCCGGCAATCGGGTTAAAGAATGGATTGACTCAGGCTGATCATGAGTATCGCCATAATGCGAATCAACACCAAAGGTTTTATGGCGAGATGTACGATGCGGAGGGTAACATTCTTGCATCAACTGCAAAATCCCGTCTGGAAACGTCCGCCGCAGACCTGGATCCGGGGGCATCGCGTCATGCGCGAGAGATGAAGGTTTTTGCAGCGCCTGCAGATTCTGAAGTGATTAAAACCCATAGGAAGCTGAGGTCAACGACAAGCTGGGAGGAGTTTTTTGATCACGCGAGAATCCCTTATTTGGTCTTTGCGATCGAAACGTTCAACGTACTGAATGAAAGCCGTTTGGTATCTCAGATAGTCAGTGATAAAGGTAAAGTGCGAGCCGCGGCCGGAATTCTGAGCGCCTATGCAGACCTTACGTTTGCCGGAGCTATTGCCGCTGAAAGGCTCAGCAAAGAACTAGGCGTTTGGAAAACAGTGCCCGGAGCCTTGAATCACGCTCTACTCAGAACAGAGGGATCGTTGATAGTGCGACTGTTTCCCACATTAAGCAAGGTTCTTCCTGAAGTAATTACTACTCGTATAGCCGCTGGCATGGCAACTGGTGGTTTCGCTTTACTGGTATCAGTATTAGATCTAGTACACGAAGTAGATACCGCTGATTACGACTCTGCTGCGGCGTATGGAGTGTCGATCGTTGGCACGGGAATGACCATGTATGGTGGGCTCTTATTGAGTCAAATCGCAGGGAATGGTGCAGGCTGGTTAGCCTTGGCTGGCCCTTGGGGCTGGGTTGCCCTGGGTTTGACTTTGGCGGTCGCTGGTGGCGTGGCTGCGATATTCCTCGACGATGGCCCGCTAGAGGAGTGGCTGAAACGTGGTCCCTTCGGAGAAGAGAATGACGACGAATTTAAGCATTTAAAGAGTGATCCGGACGAATCATTCTATCGATTGGTCAATCTGGTTACCCGGCCGCGTGTTGCTGTAAAAAGCGCTCATAACTTCAATGTTAATGCGGCGAAACGAGGCTATGTCTTGTCTGCGGATCAGGATAGAGAGCTTTCAGATATAAACACGGAAGTGACCATAGAAAATAATCTATGGGGTTTAATGGATGAGGTTTCTTTAAGGTCTGAACTAAGGATCGTTGAAGCATCCCCATCGGGGTCAAATTGGGGATTGGGCCCGCGTAAGGTAAGTAGGACGCAAGATGTTAAGGTTTTGGCGGAGGAACCGATCGAGAACGGAAAAAGGTTGTACTTGGCCCTACCGGAGGCGAACTCTGGTATCTCCACTTCGCGGTTGGAAGTGCGCGCCCAATGGACTTCCGTCTGGGACGGTGCCCACCAATGCCTTAAGCTCGTTTTTCCTGCACCAAAGCTTGCTGATGTTACTCGATTTGACCCGGCCGTACACGGTGAGCCTGATTTTGAATCAGATAACATGCTCTTCTGGGCCAGCCAGAAGACTCACGGTATAAGTTAGGTTGGAAGTAAATTATGAGTAATGCTGCCTCGGTTCAGTATGAACACACCGCATATCGTGGCAATAGAAAAAGCCCTGAACCTGTTGCGCCACCTGCACAACGTAAGTTATTTGTAAATGGCTGGACCCAAGGTGGCCGGCCGCTCGAGAAAAGCAGCCGCTCCGGTGTTTTTCCGCCCAAGGCCCTGGAGACTTGGTCTCCTGCAGTCATGGTGGAAGAGGATGACCTCCGACAGCAGTTTGAGCGAGAAGCAGCTCAAGGCGGTGAGCCTTATAACCCTGCGGGATGGATCAACGGAACCAGCATTCGATATGCAACCCTTCCTAGGGTAAGTTGGGCTTTGCTTTGGATGCGACATGGCGGGCGATTCGCATCTACCTGGTTATTGGTGCCATTTATCCTGGCTATGTTGACGATGTGGTTTGAGTTGGGATCGGAAACAGGCTGGAGTATTTTCTGGTGGGAAGTGGTTTTTCCGTTCATTGGTTATTTCTATCTACCGATGTTCATATGTTGGGGGATCGGCTACCTAGTGGAAAAGCACTTCCCTCACTTCATCTACCGCCGCCCCAAAGGTCCGAAATGGGAACTGAACCGCCGCACTGGCATGGTCACTCTCTACTATGATCCGGACACCGATGAACGAGCGGGTCAGATCAACGCGCAGGCTCCGTTCGATGAATGGGATGGTTACCTTGTCACTTTGCCAGATCGTCAGGGCAACTTATGGTATCGACTGAATCTGGTACACAAAACCGAAGAGTGGGCCTTACCCCTTAATCAGTTGATGCCGGCGACCACCAACCGGGAGGACGTTCTGGCTTTCTGGCTGTTGATCTGTCGGTACATGGACGTTACTCAGCCGTTGCCGGATATTCCGTTGTTTGAATCCTTCCGTCACGAAGATCCCCGCACGCTCCGTCACGATGAGAAGAGCGGTCGTAATCCACGATACTGGCGTGATATGAGCAAGCAAGAGTATGAGCGGTTCAAAGACGACAATCGTCATAAGCTGTACAACAATAAATGGTAATGGTTTAAGGACAATCTCTTGAAGCACTGGTTGCTCGTCTTTCTCTTCCTCCCACTTCCCACCATGGCCGGTGTCTACAAATGGACCGATGCCAACGGCCAGGTCCATTTTGGTGATCGCCCACCCGCGGAAAAAACGGCAGAGGAGGTCACCATTAACGCGGAACCTCCTGGCAAGGATGCGGCAGCCAGTGAGCGGATCCGGAAGATGAACGAGTTTCTGGGTCAGCGCCAGGCAGAGCGGGAGGTTCGTCAGGCTGAGGAGGCGAAAATTCAGCGGCGGGCCGAAATGCAGGAGGCCCGGTGCCGCAAACTCAAGGCACAATTGAAGCACATGGCCAGTGTGTCTACTTTCTACAATCTCAATGAGGATGGCGAAAAAGTATTCGTCAGCGAAGAAGATAATACCCGTATCCGGGAACGCTTTAGTCAGAGGGTCAGGCAGGCCTGCGGGAAATCCTGAGCTAAGCGAATAATCGTGCTACACCGGCACCGTCAATAAACAGTCACATCGTAGCCATACTCCGGTCATTTGAGTTTCCCATAGTGGCCATGACGCCTTGTTCGTCCATGGGGAATGTTGTGCTCGGCTCGGCCCGGTTTCGTTCGCGGTTTGCCGATGCTCTTGTTGTTGGGTGCTATCGATACAGGAATATCTGGGCATATCGACAAGAACGGTGACCACTCAATCCGGCGGATGTCCTGATTCCGACCTAACGTTATCGCCCGTTTACCCGAGCCGTCCGCACTGGCAAACTTCGTGGCCAGTGTAAAGGCGTGTTTTTATTGCCGACGACTACCAGCAAACCGGAAAGCCATTAAAAAAGGACTCAAAATGCGCCACCTGACCCGAACCCTGCCTCTTTGCATGATTGCCAGCGCCGCTGTTCTGAGCGGTTGCAATTCAGACGACGATCAGGTGGCTGAAAGTGCCACCGTCGATCTGCGTTTGATGGAAACCACGGATATCCACTCCAATGTCCTGGATTACAACTACTACAGCGATATGCCGGATCCCACGATCGGCCTGGTGCGCACGGCCAGCCTGATCCGCCAGGCTCGTGAGGAGTTGAGCGAGCCCGGTAACAACGTCCTCGTTGACAACGGCGACCTGATCCAGGGCAGCCCCATGGGCGACTGGCGCGCGGCCGTAGGACTTGCGCCGGGTGAGGTCCATCCGGTCTACAAGGCGATGAACCTGCTGGACTACACAGTCTCCAATTACGGCAACCATGAATTCAACTACGGTCTCGAGTACCTGGCCGAAAGTGTGAACGATGCCGACTTCCCGTACGTCAGCGCCAACATCTTCAGGGATGACGGCGATGATAATCCGGACAACGACGAGCCCTATTTCAGCCCCTATAAGCTGGTCAATAAAACGCTTCAGGACCGGGAAGGCAATGTGCATGAGCTGACCATTGGCTTTATCGGATTCGTGCCGCCCCAGATCATGCAATGGGACAAGGCCAATCTGGACGGCCGCGTCATCACCAAGGACATCAGGGCGATGGCCGAGCACTATGTACCGCAGATGAAGGCAGAGGGGGCCGACCTGGTTGTGGCGATCGCCCATTCCGGCATCAGCACCAAACCCTACGATCCTGCCGCCAAAGCCGAGAACAGCAGCTGGTACCTGGCTGACGTGCCGGGTATCGACGTGATGATGCTGGGCCACAGTCACCTGGTGTTTCCGTCCGAGGCCTATGCTGATACCCCGGAGGTGAATGTCGAGAAAGGGACCGTCAAAGGCGTGCCCACTGTTATGCCGGGCTATTGGGGGGATCACCTGGGTGTCATCGACCTGACACTGGCCTACAGCGCAGACGAGGACAGCTGGACAGTGACCGACAGTCAGGTCGCGGCGCGCCCGATCATGGTGGATGGTCAACCCGTCGTGGAGGCCGACAGCATGATCGCCACGGCCGTTGCCGACGACCATCAGGCCACGCTGGATTACATGGGCACGCCTATTGGTTCGTCAACCGACGACATATTCAGCTTCCTGGCCCTGGTAAAGGATGACCCGTCGATCCAGATCGTCAGCGACGCGCAGAAAGCCTATGTGGAGGAGCTGATCCAGGGCGATGTGAATTTGCAGGACCTGCCGGTATTGTCAGCGGCGGCTCCGTTCAAGGCCTGTGACCGGAACGGCGATTGCAGCGAGGAAAGCAGCTTTACCACTGTGCCTGCCGGGAAGCTTACCCTGCGCAACGCGGCGGACCTGTACCTGTATGCGAAC
The DNA here is from genome assembly GCA_014359475.1 of Marinobacter sp. GTDB lineage: Bacteria > Pseudomonadota > Gammaproteobacteria > Pseudomonadales > Oleiphilaceae > Marinobacter. The sequence continues at coordinate 82,200 of JACIZI010000008.1, forward strand.
ACCCTGGTGGCGGTAAAGGTAAACGGTGACGAGCTTCGGGGCTGGCTGGAGTGCTCGGCATCGCAGTTCTACCAGATTGATCCGGACAGCAGTGAGCGCCAGGAACTGGTCAATTACACCGGCTTCCCGACCTATAATTTCGACGTGATTGACGGTGTCACCTACGAGATCGACGTGACGCAGCCGCCCCGGGATGACCGGGACTGCAACGTGATCAACGAGGGTGCCCAGCGGATCCGGAATCTCAAGTACCAGGGGGTTGCTGTGACACCCGACCAGGAATTCATCGTGGCCACCAACAACTACCGCGCCAATGGCGGCGTGTTCCCCGGCACCGGCAGCGATCACATCGTGATCAACTCTCCGGATGCCAATCGCACGGTCCTGGCCAACTACATCCGCGACAACAGCCCGGTGACCCCGACCGCCGACGGCAACTGGTCTTTTGCCAGCATCAGTGGCGGAACGGCGTCGCTCGAGCCGGTCTTCCGGGTGCCCGATACAGATCGCGCGCGCAACTTCGTGGCGGAGAAGGCACCGAATGCCACCTTCCTCGAGGTAAATGCCAACAATGAGGCGGTGTACCGACTCAACCTGCTGCCGTGAGCAGGGTGTTACGTCAAGCCCGGACCGCAATTTCAGCCGGATGAAGTCACGAATTCAGGAGGGGGAGGGTGAAGCAGGCCGGTGGCCAATTCTTAATGCAATTGGTGCCGGTTTCTGGCGATCTGGTCTTTGTATGCTAGAGTGATGGTGAGTGGCTTCATCAACGAGTGTCGTCTTTGGCTCTTAATTCAAGGTGTATTGCCGGGCGTTCGTGATGGCAAATTTCGAAACGCCGACGTAGAACTTTTACTGATTAAGGAGGCAATAAATGGAAGCGAAATCGAATCAGAGCGAATACGATCAGGTCAAGGCGGATCTTCAGGCCCTGCGTGAGGATGTTGCCAAACTCACCAAATCCGTTGCTGATGGCCAGAAAAGTAACATCAGCAACCTGAGGGATGAAATCCGGCGTGAAAGCCGGGAAGCGCTGGATCATGTGCGGCAGCGTGGTGACGAGGCGCTGAATCAGGCCCGGGATGCCGGCAGCAAGGCCGTTCACAGTGTCGAGGACCGAATTGAGGAGCGGCCGTTCCTGAGTATTATCATTATGTTCCTCGCCGGGCTCCTGGTCGGTAAGATGCTTGATCGCTGATCATGCTGGATTCCCCGCAAGTGCAGGGTGCAGTGCGCAAAGCGATCGCCGCTGTGGTTGGTTTCCTGGTGGCGTTGATTCTGCTCCTTACCCTGCTGATCGGAGGCATATACCTGCTGGGCAAAGCGGCCACTCTTGCCATGACACCCTACCTGGGAGAGGCTGGTGCACTGGCTGCCACAGGGTTATTATGCCTCCTTTTGCTGGTCGCAGCGTTTTATCGCGTGACCAGACCTGCGCCCCGTCGATCCTCCCAGCGTGATGCTGAGGCAGGGTCTTCGCCGAATCTGGTTGAGGCACTGCGCGAGGTTATTCGGGAAAATCCCGTGGAATCCGCATTCACGGCATTTGCGGTAGGCGTTGTTGAGCAGAGTGATCCTAGGCTCAAATCTCTTTTGCTGGACGGTGGTGTCGCGTTGCTGAAGCAGCGTGAGGCTGAAGCCCGGACTGACCCCGAGAGGGAGCGTCCGGATTCCGACGTGAAATCAGACCCTTGATCCAGTCACTGCGTTTTTCCGGACTTGGCGGACAGTGCAAGGCGCTGTGAACCTATCAGTATCATTCGTAGCTCAGTCTTCAGTTTCTCTTTCAGCACGTCCTTCTCGGTGGGGGTGGCATCCAGTGCTTCGGCGCCCTGATTGAACACCAGGGTGACCATGGCTTCCGCCACCAGCCGGGAATCCGAGAGCGGTTTGTTCTGCTCCACAGCAAACCGCCGGAGATCATCCGCCAACTCGGTGACGAAATGCTCGATTTCTGCCTTCACAGCGGTCCGGAAGGTTTTTGAGACACCGGTCTTTTCCTGCAGCATCAGCCGGAAAAGATTGGAGTTATTGCTCAGGTACTCCATGAAAGTCTCGATGGAAGTGCTTATTGCGCTTCCGTTTTTTGCAATACGCTTGCGGGCGTGGCGCATCAATTGGCGCAGCGCCACGCCGCCTTCATCCACCAGGGCCAGACCCAGCTCATCCAGCTCTGAGAAGTGCCGGTAGAAGGACGTAGGGGCAATACCGGCTTCCCGGGCGACTTCCCTCAGGCTCAGGCTGCCGAAACCCCGGTCCGCGCTCATCTGCTTGAGGGCGGAATCCATTAGCGCGCGGCGGGTTCTCAGTTTTTGTTCGGCTCGGGTGGACACGGAATGACTCCAGAAATTCAAAAGCACCGTATTATAGCGGGATGACCTCGCCAAGACGAACCGCCCTGATGTGAAAACCGGTGAAATGCTGTGTTATCCATGCCTGATTTTCCCGTCTGTTATGTTTATAATGTGCGGCTTTTCGGGTAGGGTCCGCCAAAACCTTTTTACCCCTCAGAATTCATTGCCAACATCTGTAACAACGGGAACCGGTATGCGCAGCCATTATTGCGGTGGAATCAACGAAGCTCACATCGACCAGGAAGTCACGCTCTGCGGTTGGGTACATCGCCGTCGCGACCATGGCGGGGTGATCTTTCTGGATCTTCGTGACCGGGATGGTATCTCCCAGGTCGTGTTTGATCCGGATACCGAAGAAAGTTTTGCCCTGGCTGAAAAAGTGCGCAGTGAGTTTGTGATTCAGGTCACTGGCCGTGTCCGTCGTCGTCCTGCCGGCACCGAGAACGACAACATGCCCACCGGCCAGGTGGAAGTGCTGGGCAAACAGCTGAACATCCTCAATGCGGCTGCGACACCACCCTTCCCGCTGGATGAGCATGTGGATGTGGGCGAGGACGTGCGCCTCAAGTATCGGTTTGTGGACCTGCGTCGTCCGGAAATGCTCAACCGCCTGCGCTTTCGCTCCCGGGTGACCAGCTATATCCGCAACTTTCTGGACAGCCGTGGCTTTATGGATGTGGAAACGCCCATCCTGACCCGCGCCACCCCGGAAGGTGCCCGTGACTATCTGGTGCCCAGCCGCACCCATGAGGGTTCCTTCTTTGCGCTGCCCCAGTCCCCGCAGTTGTTCAAACAGCTGCTGATGGTCTCCGGCGTGGATCGTTATTATCAGATCGCCAAGTGCTTCCGGGACGAAGACCTGCGGGCGGATCGCCAGCCGGAATTCACCCAGGTGGACATCGAGGCCTCCTTCATCGATGAAAAAGAGCTGATGGCCCTGAACGAGGACATGATCCGTGCCCTGTTCAAGGATGTACTGGATGTGGAATTGCCGGAATTCCCCCGCATGCCATACTCCGAAGCCATGCAGCGCTATGGCAGCGACAAGCCGGACCTGCGTATCCCGCTGGAACTGATTGACGTAGCGGATCTGGTGGAAGGTGTCGACTTCAAGGTGTTCGCTGGTCCGGCGAAGGATCCGAAAGGGCGGGTCGCTGCGCTGCGGGTACCAAAGGGTGGCGAGCTGACCCGTAAGCAAATTGACGACTACACCAAATTCGTGGGTATCTACGGTGCCAAGGGGCTGGCGTACATCAAGGTCAACGACCTGTCGAAGGGTGTGGAAGGCCTGCAGTCGCCGATTATCAAGTTCCTGGGCGACGAAGTGGCCATGGCCGTGATGGAGCGCGTTGCCGCCGAAGATGGCGACATCGTGTTCTTCGGTGCCGACAAGACCAACGTGGTTAACGAGGCGCTGGGTGCCCTGCGCATCAGAATCGGTCACGATCTGGAGATGCTCACCAGCGAGTGGGCCCCGCTGTGGGTGGTCGATTTCCCGATGTTCGAGGAAACCCCCGACGGCAAGCTGACCGCGATTCACCATCCGTTCACCGCACCGTCCTGTTCGGCCGAAGAACTGGCCGCCAACCCGGAAACAGCCCTGTCCCGTGCCTACGACATGGTACTGAACGGCACCGAGCTGGGTGGCGGTTCCATTCGTATTCACAACGAAGAAATGCAGCAGTCGGTTTTCCGGACCCTGGGTATCGATGATCAGGAGGCTCGGGCCAAGTTTGGCTTCTTGCTGGATGCCCTGAAGTTCGGTTGCCCACCCCATGGCGGCCTGGCGTTCGGGCTGGATCGCCTGGTGATGCTGATGACCGGTGCGTCCTCCATTCGTGATGTCATTCCGTTCCCGAAAACCCAGAGCGCCACCTGTCTGATGACCCAGGCGCCGGGGGAGGTTGACGAGAAGCAGCTCAAAGAGCTGCACATTCGCCTGCGCCGGTCTGCGGTCAAGGTTGCCGAAGCAGAGCCGGGCGGTCAGGATCACTGATGCCGATCATCCTGGGGGTGGATCCAGGGTCCCGGATTACCGGCTACGGAATTATCCGTGCCGAAGGCCGGCAGATAGAGTACATCGACAGTGGTTGTATCCGGGTGGGTGAGAAGCCCATGGCGGAGCGGCTGCAGACCATCTTTCACAGCCTGGCATTGCTGATTGGCGAATATCGACCGGAGCAGTTTGCGATTGAACAGGTGTTCATGGCGCGCAACCCGGATTCAGCCCTCAAGCTGGGCCAGGCCCGGGGCGCGGCAATTGTCAGTGCCGCTAACAGCGGGCTGCCGGTTTACGAGTATTCGGCACGGCAGGTCAAACAGGCCGTAGTGGGCAAGGGCGGAGCAGACAAGTCTCAGGTACAGCACATGGTGCAGGTCCTGCTGAAGCTGGCCCGTCAGCCCCAGGCGGATGCCGCGGATGCCCTGGGCGTTGCCCTTTGCCATGCGCACATGAGTCAGAGTATCGGCCGCCTCACGGGCACCCAGGGCAAGGCGCGCAACGGCCGTGTCCGTCAGTCCTGAATAACAGCGATAAACAGACGGGGAGCATCCCTTGATTGGTCGTATCCGAGGCGTTCTCATCGAAAAATCCCCCGCCCAGGCACTGGTAGAGTGTGATGGGCTGGGTTACGAAATTGACATTCCCTACACTACCTTCTTCCATCTGCCCGAAGCCGGCACCGAAGTCACCCTGCACACTCATTTTGTGGTGCGTGAGGATGCCCAGAGCCTGTATGGTTTTACCGCCCGGCTTGACCGGGATCTGTTTCGCCTGCTGATCCGGGTCAACGGTGTCGGCCCCAAACTGGCCGTGGGCATTCTGTCCGGGCTGGATGCTGACCGGTTCATCCGCTGTGTTGAAGCAAAAGATGTGTCCGCCCTGGTCAAGCTCCCCGGGGTTGGCAAGAAAACCGCCGAGCGACTGCTGATTGATATGGCGGACCGGATCGGCCAATTGGAGGTCAGTTTCCGGGCCGCGGGCGGTGTCCGGGCCGGTGATCTGGCCGGGGGAGCGCCGGCCCGGCAGGACGCTCCCACCGAAGAGGCAGAGGCCGCTCTGATAGCCCTGGGCTACAAACCACAGGAAGCAGCGAAAGCCGTCAGCCGTGTCGCGGAAGAGGGCATGTCCAGCCAGGAACTGATCCGCCTGGCCCTGAAAAACATGATCCCGACCGGGTGATATTCTGGTAATGTGCGGGCATGGTGGCCCGGAACCTGTATAGAGCGTAACGTGACAGCCACAGAGCCCTTTGTACAATTGAACCGACTGCAAACCGAGGACGCCGAGGCATGACGTCGAGTCCCAGCAACGGGCACTACCATGATTGAGTCTGATCGTCTGATTTCCCCCCGCCCGGGAGAGTACGAGGAAGTACAGGACCGCGCGATCCGCCCCAATCTGCTGGCGGAATACGTGGGTCAGCCTGTCGTGGCTGAGCAGATGGACATTTTTATATCCGCAGCTCGCAAGCGCCGGGAAGCGCTGGACCATGTGCTGATCTTCGGTCCGCCCGGCCTCGGCAAGACCACCCTGGCCAATATCATCGCCAACGAGATGGGGGTGGCCATCAAGACAACTTCCGGTCCGGTTCTGGAAAAGGCGGGTGATCTGGCAGCCATGCTGACCAATCTGGAAGAGGGCGATGTCCTCTTTATCGACGAGATCCACCGGCTCAGTGCTGCGGTTGAAGAAGTGCTCTACCCGGCGATGGAAGACTACCAGCTGGATATCATGATCGGCGAAGGGCCGGCGGCCCGCTCCATCAAGCTGGATCTGCCTCCGTTTACTCTGGTGGGTGCCACCACCCGTGCCGGACTGCTGACCTCGCCGTTACGAGATCGTTTTGGCATCGTACAGCGGCTGGAGTTTTACAATACCCGTGACCTGACCAGTATTATCCAGCGTTCGGCGCACCTCTCCACTGTGCAAATTGAAGAATCCGGAGCCTTTGAGATCGCCCGCCGTTCCCGGGGGACACCCCGCATTGCCAACCGGCTGTTAAGACGCGTAAGGGACTACGCGGAAGTAAAGGCCGATGGCGTGATTACTGCGGATATAGCCGACCTGGCACTGAACATGCTGAAGGTGGACAGTGAGGGGTTCGACCACATGGACCGGCGACTGCTGCTGGCCATGATCGAGAAGTTTGATGGCGGGCCGGTGGGGGTCGAAAGCCTTGCGGCTGCCATCAGCGAGGAGCGCGGTACTATTGAGGATGTGCTGGAACCGTTCCTGATCCAGCAGGGCTACATGGTGCGCACGCCCCGTGGCCGCATGGTAACGTCCCACGCTTATCAGCACTTCGGTGTGCCGGTCAGGGGCACCCGGAAAGGGGAGGATCTGTTTGACTGATCCGCTCGGCCCCTCAGTATTTACCCTGCCAGTCCGGGTCTACATCGAAGACACCGACGCAGGGGGTGTTGTCTTCCATGCCAAATATCTGCACTACATGGAGCGGGCGCGCACCGAGTGGGTGCGTCATTGCGGTGTGCAGTTGCGGGCAGGGCTTGAGAGCAACATCAGCTACGTGGTGCAGACGCTGTCGATTCACTACGCGGTACCGGCGCGGCTGGATGATGAGCTGCTGGTTACCGCGGAACCCACGGCCATGGGCCGGGTCTGGATGAACTTCCGGCAGCGGGTGTTGAGAAAAGACGACAAACGCCTGCTGGCGGACGCTGACGTGCGGGTGGCCTGCGTGGCCCTGGATTCTGCGCGGCCCAGGCGTTTGCCGGACAATTTGCGAGAGCTGCTGGAGCAACATCGGGCAGCCAACACGAACACGGATTCGAGTCAGGAGTAGCAAGGTGGAGACAGAAGTTTCTGTTTGGTATCTGATTGCCAATGCCGGCGTACTGGTGCAACTGGTGATGCTGTTGCTGTTGGCCGCTTCAGTCATGTCCTGGGCCCTTATCTTCCAGCGCCTGCAGGTGTTCCGCCGGGCGAAACAGGCACAACTGGCATTCGAGGAACGTTTCTGGTCCGGCATGGATCTGGGCAAGCTCTATCAGGAGGTGAGTGAAAACCCCACGCCGTTTTCCGGTATGGAGTCCATGTTCCGAGCCGGATTCAGGGAATTCTCCCGCCTGCACCAGCAAAGCCGGGATGCGGATGCCGTGATGGAAGGCACACAGCGGGCCATGCGGGTGGCGTTCTCCCGTGAACAGGAACGACTGGAGCAGCATCTGCCGTTTCTCGCCACCGTAGGTTCCACCAGTCCTTACGTGGGCCTGTTTGGCACCGTCTGGGGCATCATGAACTCCTTCCGGGGCCTGGCCCAGGTACAGCAGGCAACGCTGGCTACCGTGGCACCGGGTATCTCCGAGGCGCTGATTGCCACCGCCATGGGCCTGTTTGCAGCGATTCCGGCGGTGGTGGCCTACAACCGTTTCGCGGCCATGTCCGATGCCTTGCTGAAGAACTACGAAACCTTCGCCGAGGAATTCTCCAGCATCCTCCACCGCCGGGTGCACCACAACGACCGTCAGGCCGCATGAACCGGACCATCAGGAGCGTAACGTGATGAAAGGTATGGGCATGATGCCCCAGCAGAAACGCAAGCCGATGTCGGAAATCAATGTGGTTCCGTACATCGATGTGATGCTGGTGTTGCTGGTGATCTTTATGGTGACCGCCCCCATGCTGACCCAGGGGGTGAAGGTGGAGCTGCCGGAAACCACCTCGGAGCCCATTCAGTCTGACAAGGATGTGGAGTCGATCATCGTCTCGATCGATACCAACGGTGCCTACTATCTGGAGGTGGGAGGTGAGACCAGTAACCCGATGGATCTTGCTCAGGTGCGGGAGCAGGTGGCCAGGATCCTGTCTCAGCGTACTCAGGGGGAAGTGCTGGTACGGGGTGATGAGCACGTGGAATATGGCACCGTGGTGCGCCTGATGGCGGAATTGCAGAGCGCAGGTGCAACAGGGGTCGGCCTGATTACCGACCCGCCGGCAAACCCTAAATGATTGGCGACGGGCAGTATTTGTGTCAGATCACGAACGTGAAGTGAACAAGCCCGATCCACAGCCCTGGAAGAAGCCAGTAGGGCTGTCGCTGGTGCTGCACGGGGTGATTGTGCTGGCCGTGATGGTAGGCTGGACCTTTTCACCGATCCAGGAGCCTGAGCCGCGCAGCATTTCCGCCAGACTGATCAGCCCCCAGCCGGTGCCCACTCCGGAAGTGGAGCCGGAAAAGGATCGGCAGGAAGAGGAGCGCCAGCGCCAGGCCGACGAACAGCGCCGCCAGGAAGAACAGCGCAGGCTCGAACAGAAAAAAGCAAAGGAAGAGGAAGTCCGTCGCCGCGAGGAAGAGCGCAAGCGCCAGGAAGCCGAAGCGGCCCGTAAACGGGAAGAGCAACGGGTCAGAGAGCAGGAGGCAGCCCGTAAGAAGGCTGAGGCGGAAGCCAAAGAGCGTGCCCGCCAACAGGCGGACGAAGAACGGCGCCGTCAGGAGGCGGCCCGCAAGGCTGAAGAAGAAAAGCGTCGCCAGGAAGAGGCGGAGCGCCGTCGCCGGGAGGCCGAGGCGCAGGCTCGCCGTGAACGGGAAGAAGCCGAGCGCAAGCGACGGGAGCGGGAACAGCGTCTGCGGGAGCAACAGCTCGAGGCCCTGGCAGAACAGGCTCGCGAGGCTGAGCAAGCGGAAGCCCGCAGGCAGCAGGAGGCAGCGGCTGCCCGTGCCCGGGAAGCGCGCATGGCCTCGGAGAGCGAAAAGTTCCAGGCGCTGATAAGGGAACGGCTCAGCCAGGCATGGTATCCGCCGTCCTCTGCCACCGAGAACATGACGGCGCGTTTGCGGATTACCCTCTTGCCCACCGGCGAATTGTCTTCGGTAGAGTTGCTGGAGGGCAGCGGCAACGCAGCGTTCGATAACTCTGCGCTGAGCGCAGTGAGGTCACTGCGCCGCTATCCGGTGCCTGATGACCGTGACACGTTTGAAACCTATTTCCGGCGATTTACCATTGAGTTCAATCCCCGGACACTACCCAGATAACACGGAAACTGATATGGGACAGCACAGGCAGATTTCAATCATCCGGTTCGCGCAGGCAATTCTGCTTCTGGCGGTCATGCTGGCCACCCAGGTTGCCCGGGCGGAATTGCTGATCCGCATCACTGAAGGGGCAGACTCGGCGGTTCCTGTGGCGGTGGTGCCCTTTGCTACCAGTGGCACCATGCCCCCCGGTAACAACATCAGCCGGATCGTGCGGGATGATCTGACCATGAGTGGGGAATTTCGCCCCCTGCAACCGGACAAGATGCTCAGCCTGCCGGCCACCGGTGCTGACGTGCATTTCCGCGACTGGCGTATGCTGGGCCAGCGTTTCGTGCTGGTGGGGCAGGCCGAGCGACAGGGCGACCGCATCACCGCTCAGTACGAACTGTTCGATGTAAATCAGGAGCGCCGTATTCTGGGCGAAACCGCATCAGCATCCGTCAATAGTGTACGCAGCCTGGCTCACCATATTTCCGATAAGGTGTACGAGGCCATTACCGGTGTACCGGGAGCCTTCTCTACCAGACTGGCTTATGTCACGCTGCAGCAGGTGGGCGGCGAGCCCCAGTACCGACTGCAGGTCAGTGATGTAGATGGCAAACGAGCCCGGATACGTCTGGAAAGCCGCGAACCGATCCTTTCCCCGTCCTGGTCGCCGGACGGCAAAAAACTGGCTTATGTGTCCTTTGAGACCGGTAAACCGGCCATATTCATCCACGAACTGGCCAGTGGAGAGCGAACCTTGTTGGCAGAGTTCCGGGGCCTCAATTCCGCGCCCGCCTGGTCGCCGGATGGTCGTTCCATGCTGTTGACTCTGTCCAGGGACGGTAACGCTGAAGTCTATCGCATGGACCTGGCGACCAGGGAGCTCACCCGCTTGACCAACCATTGGGCGATTGATACTGAAGGCACCTGGGACCCGGACGGTGAGGGTATCTATTTCACCTCGGATCGTTCTGGCGGCCCGCAGATCTACCACAAGCAAGGGCCCCGGAGCGAAGCTGAGCGCATCACCTTTGATGGTCGCTATAACGCGCGTCCCAGGGCGGACAGCGAAGGTAAATATATCTACTATGTGCATCAGAGGGACGGTGGGTTCCATATTGCCCGTCAGAATCTGGACACCGGGGAACAGAGCACTCTTACGCGCACCGGTGCGGATGAATCGCCAAGTCTTTCTCCTAATGGCAGGATGCTGATTTACGCCACCCGGGAAAACGGCCGGAGTGTGCTGACAGTGATTTCCGCTGACGGAGGTGCTGCCTATTCGCTTCCGGCGGCAGAAGGCGATGTCCGTGACCCGGCATGGTCGCCGATATTGCGCTGAGCCCGTTTATAACAAACCCTGAAAACCTGGAAGAGGAAATGATGATGAAAACAATGTCCCGCAAAGGTCTGTTTGCACTGGCCATGTCCCTGGGCCTGATCGCCGGTTGTAGCTCTACCGGTGAAACCATGGAAGAGGGTCAGGCTGGCGCTGCCGGAGCAGAGAGTGGTGAGCAGAGTGGCAGCACCGTATACGGCGGTGGCGCCGAGGACGGTATCTCCAGCTCTGCAATGAGTGAGTCCGGGCGCCAGCAAGCCGAAGCAGCTGCCCGTCAGGCAGAGCAGCAAGCCATGCGTGAGATCACCACGTTCTATTTTGATTTCGACACTTCTGAGATCAAGCCGGAAGCCCGGGAAGTGCTGATCGCCCACGCCATGTTCCTGAAAGCCAACCCTGGCCGGAACGTGCGCCTGGAAGGGCATGCCGACGAGCGTGGTACCAAGGAGTACAACCTTGCACTGGGTGACCGTCGCGCCAGCGCCGTTGAGCGCTTCCTGATTGTGAACGGTGCCTCCCGTGGCCAGATTGAAACCATCAGCTATGGAGAAGAGAAGCCGGCTGTGATGGGTTCCAACGAAAGCGCCTGGGCCCAGAACCGTCGGGTGGAACTGGTGTTTGAATAAACCGACACAACGAAATGCAGGATAATCCATGAGATCCCTGATCAAGGCGGCACTGGCCGGCTCTCTGGTGTTGGTGCCGGGGAGTGCGGTGCTCGCGCAGAGCACAAATTCAGCACCACAAGTCTATCAGACCGAATCCCGTAACCCGGCCGCTGCAAGCCAGGCCAATGCGGAACTTTTTTACATGATCCAGCAGTTACAGCGGGAAATACGCGAACTGAGGGGGCGGGTGGAAGAGCAGGGTAACAAGATCGACCGCCTGACCCGTCAGGGTCGTGACCGGTATGTGGACCTTGATCAGCGGATTCTGGAGCTTTCTTCCCGGCTGGAATCCTCCGGCCCGGTGCCATCACCGTCGGCCGCGACGGGAGCGGGCGCAGAGGCTGGCGGCAACCCGGTCAAGTCCCGCGAGTACCGTCAGCCGGGGCCGGAGGAGAAGGCGGAATACCAGGCCATTCAGACCCTTATCCGCGAAAAGAAAGCGTACGATGAGGCCATTGGCCGCCTGTACGACTTTATAGACAAGTATCCTGAAGGGGATCTGGTGGTCAATGCCTACTACTGGCTTGGCGAAGTATACCTGGTGCAACCGAAGCTGGAGCAGGCTAAACAGGCGTTTACGATTGTCGCTACCCGCTACCGGGATCACCGAAAGGCTCCGGACGCGGTCTACAAGCTGGGTGTTACCCTGGATCGTCTGGGCGAGAAGGAGGCTGCCCGCGAGCGGATGAAAACTGTCATCAAGGATTACCCGGACAGTAATGCTGCAAATTTGGCCAGGGATTATCTGAAAGAGCAGGCGTGAGGTAAAACCCTGAAAAAAAGGTTGAACGGCGTAAAAAAATCCGTACTATATGCGCCTCGTTTGGGTCGTTAGCTCAGTTGGTAGAGCAGTTGGCTTTTAACCAATTGGTCGAAGGTTCGAATCCTTCACGACCCACCAAACATCCGGAAGCTGTCATGCTGGCGGTTTCCAGGCGGGATAGATAGAGCAAACGGTGCAAGCCGTTTGAGTCCGGCCAGAGTCACGGGTCGTTAGCTCAGTTGGTAGAGCAGTTGGCTTTTAACCAATTGGTCGAAGGTTCGAATCCTTCACGACCCACCAAATACAGCAGGCAGCACAGAATTGTCTGCTGACGAAAAGAGCCTGAGGGCTCTTTTTTTTTTGCTTGTCCGCCCTCAATGTAGAGGGTAAGGGTCAGTGTATACAATGACTGTGTGACACTTGTGAGACCATCTCATGAAAGGGGGTCGGTAAGTGGTATACTGCCCCTGAACACGTAACAGAGAGCCACCGATGACAAGACTTGCAGACCGTATCCTGGTTCAGGAACATCTGGCCCGTCAGGCGGAGCCCAAGCCGCTGACCGGGGCCGAAAAATCAGAGCTGGAGGATCGCATCCGCGCAGCCCTGAAAGCGCAGGATACGGTGTTGGTGGCTCATTATTACACCGATCCGGATATCCAGCGCCTGGCAGAAGAAACCGGTGGCTGTGTGGCGGATTCCCTGGAAATGGCCCGATTCGGCAACCAGCATAAGGCATCCACCGTGGTAGTGGCGGGCGTTCGCTTTATGGGGGAAACCGCCAAGATTCTGAACCCGGAGAAGCGCGTTCTGATGCCCACGCTGGAGGCTACCTGTTCTCTGGATGTCGGCTGTCCTGCCGATGAGTTCAGTGACTTCTGCGACCAGCATCCGGATCGCACGGTGGTGGTTTACGCCAACACCTCTGCCGCCGTGAAGGCGCGGGCTGACTGGGTGGTCACCTCAAGTTGCGCCCAGGCCATTGTCGAGCACCTTGACCAGCGCGGTGAAAAGATTCTCTGGGCGCCTGACAAACACCTGGGGCGCTACATTGAGAAGTCGACCGGCGCTGACATGCTGCTCTGGGATGGCTCCTGTATCGTCCATGAGGAGTTCAAATTCCGGGGGCTTGAGGATCTGAAGGCGCTTTACCCGGATGCCGCCGTGCTGGTGCATCCGGAATCCCCGGAAGCCGTAGTGGATATGGCGGATGTGGTCGGTTCAACGTCCCAGCTGATCCATGCCGTCCAGACCATGCCCAATCAACAGTTCATCGTGGCTACCGATAACGGCATCTTCTACAAGATGCAGCAACTGGCTCCGGGCAAGACCCTGATTGAGGCCCCTACGGCGGGCAATGGCGCGACCTGTCGCAGCTGTGCCCATTGCCCCTGGATGGCCATGAACGGGCTGGAGAATCTGCTGCGGGTACTTGAGCAGGGCGATCAGGAAATTGAGGTCGATGATGCCCTGAGAGAGGAAGCCTTGCGGCCGTTGCGACGCATGCTCGATTTCACCGCCAATATGAGCCTCAAGGCTGCCGGTAACGCCTGACCAAGCAGCCTGTCGGACTTAAGGCTAATCTCGCGACGATTGCTTAAGTCCGACAGGCTGCTAGCGCTGGCTTGCCGCCATGCGGGATGTCACTTCGGCCAGCCGCTCGCTGATCACCTGATGCAGCGGCGATGAAGCAGGCGCCTTCTCCTGGGCCTGGCGAAGCTGGCGGCGGGCGGATTCCGGGTCACCCATCAGCAGTGCGTATTCAGCTCGCGCCCGGTGCACGCCAACAATGTTCCGGGCCAGTCCTTCTGCCTCGGCCAGTCGCAGCCACAGGTGTTCCCGGTCCGGATAATCCCTGAGAAGGTCTTTCAGATAATCTGCCGCCCTTCGGCCATTACCCGCTTCTGTTTCCACGCGGCTGAGGGTTTCGGTAATCGGGTAGTTGCCGGGATTTCGCTTCAGAGCATGGACAAGCAGGCTCCGCGCTTTTTCATAGTCTTTTTGCGCCAGCCAGGTTTCCGCCAGGCTCACCAGAAAGGTGATCCGTGCCGGGTTGTCGTTCAGCAGTATCTGGAGCTGTTCACGGGCCTTGTCCGCCTGTCCGTCCTCCAGGTACGCCACGGCAAGCCCATAGCGCGCTGCCAGGTTTTTTTCGTTGCCCTTTGAATTCAGATAATTGCGGAAGAACTCCACCGCTTCACCGGGCGAGCGAGCATAGTGCACCTGCAATCGTGCTCTCACCAGGTGGTATTCCAGAGCATCAGGCACCGCCTGGCTGGGGTATTGCTCTGCGCGGCTTCGGGTGTCGGATACCCGGTTACGGGTGAGCGGGTGGGTCGAGAGGTATTCTGGCGGCTGGCTGCCTTGCAGTCGGCTGCTCTCCAACATGATTTCGAACATCTCCGGCATGCCCCGCGGGTCCAGACCGGACTGGGCCAGAATGTCTATGCCGATACGGTCCGCCTCGCGTTCGTGGGCACGGCTGTATTCCAGCATGTTCTGTATCGAAAGTGCCTGAGTGCCGGCAATGGCGGCGATACCGAGGTCGGACTGGGTAACGGCGGACAGGACAATACCGGCAATCATTCCCGCAATGGTCAGGGGGGCGGCATTTTCCTGTTGCTCCAGCCTGCGGGAAAAGTGGCGCTGGCTGAGGTGAGCCAGTTCGTGGGCGATCACCGAGGCAAATTGTTGTTCGGTTTTTGCATTCAGAAACAGGCCCCCGTTCACTCCCACAATATTGCCGGGTACGGCAAACGCGTTAATCTGGGAATTATCAATAGCGACGACTGTCAGCTTCCGGTCACTTAGCGGGGCTGAGGGCACCAGTTGGTACACAATGGACGACAGGTAATCTGTCACAATCGGATCAGTAATTCGTGGGGCGCTGCGACGCAGGGACATCATGACCTGCTCACCGATATCTGATTCCCGGCGGTCTGATATGAGTCCCCCGCCAATGCCGCCGATCGATGGCAGGGTGGTGCTCTCAGAAGAAGCTGCGGATCCGGCCGTGCTCAGAATCAGCAGGGCGGCGGTGACCAGCGACAGCAAAGAGGGGACAACGTTGTTCAACATGAATACCTGTATCCGTTATTACCGAATGGACAGACTTCGGGATTAAAAGTTCTGCTACATTGAGCGGGATGCAATGTGCTGGCAGTGCCGGCATAATGCCGCCTTCTTTCCGAGTATTGTGGTCGACAATCACTATGGCTGACAAAGTTCTGGACGCAAGCGGTCTGCGATGTCCCATGCCGCTGCTGAAAACCCGACTGGCACTCCGCGAGCTGAAGACCGGGCAGCAACTCGAGGTGCTTGCCACCGATGCCGGTTCCGCCCGGGATATTCCGGCGTATCTGGCGCAGTCGTCCCATCAGCTGCTGAGTGTTGAAGAAAGCAGCAACCAGTATCGGTTCGTTATACGTTGCGGCTAGCAGCCCGTCTGTTATCAGCCCTGGAGTTTATGAATGGTCCGGATTTTACGCGGTCTTGCGGAAAAATACTTTTCAGATGACGAAGCAGTCATACTTTTCCTGCTGTTGGTGGCCGGCACTGCGTTTATATTGTTGTTTGGGGCCATGCTGGCTCCGGTCATCGCAGCGCTGATTGTGGCGTTCATCCTGCAGGGGCTGGTAACCAGGCTGGTCAATATGCGGGTGCCGGAGCTGGTCGCCATTATAGGTGTGTTCATTGTATTCCTCGGTGTGCTGGTGGGCTTCCTGTTCGGGTTGCTGCCTCTCATCTGGAGTCAGGTCACCTCTCTGGCCGGGGAGATGCCTCGCATCTTCCGGGAAACCCAGTCCTACCTGGAGCTGCTTCCGGAACAGTACCCGCACCTCATTTCCATGGAGGCGGTGAACACCATCTATCGTCAGGTGACCACCGAAGCGGGAAATCTCACCCAGTGGTTGGTGTCCTTCTCTCTGTCCAGCATTCCGGATCTGGTGGCGTTGCTGATCTACATGGTGTTACTGCCCATCCTGGTGTTTTTCTTTCTCAAAGATCGCCGGGTATTGCTCGCCAGTATGAGCCGGTTGTTGCCGACCCAGCGGCCCCTGATGCAGGCCATCTGGAATGAGGTCAATCAGCAGTGCGCCAACTATGTGCGGGGCAAGGCGCTTGAGATTCTGATTGTCGGGGGTGTTACCTACGTCGCCTTCAAGATTCTGGGTATGCCCTATGCGGCCTTGCTGGCCCTTCTGGTGGGTTTGAGCGTGGTCATTCCCTACATCGGTGCGGCGGTGGTGACCATCCCGGTGGCAATGATTGCACTCTTTGCCTTTGGCTGGGGCTCCCAGTTTATCTGGGTGATGGTGGTGTACGGTATTATCCAGGCGCTCGATGGCAACGTGCTGGTGCCGGTGCTGTTCTCGGAAGTGAACAACCTGCACCCCGTGATGATCATTGTTGCGGTGCTGTTCTTCGGCGGGCTGTGGGGCATGTGGGGCGTATTCTTTGCCATCCCCCTGGCGACCATGCTCAAGGCGATTTTCTCGGCATGGCCGGTGCAGGGAGAAGTGGACACACATGCCCGCGGGTCCTGATGGTCAGAGAGCGCGTACTGCTTCCAGCACCTCGTCGGCGTGCCCTTTAACTTTCACGCCGCGCCACTCCCGGCGCAGGATGCCATCCCTGTCGATCAGGAAAGTGCTGCGCTCGATGCCCATGTGCTCTTTGCCGTACAACTTCTTGAGTTTGATGACATCAAAATGGCGGCAGACGGTTTCGTCCTTGTCGGAAATCAGATGGAACGGGAAGCCGTGTTTTGCGCGGAAGTTCTCATGGGCTTTCAGGCCGTCTCTGGACACACCGACGATGTCGGTATCCAGGGCCTGGAATTGCTCGAACCGGTCACGAAAATCCTGGCCCTCGGTGGTACAGCCGGGGGTGTTGTCTTTAGGATAAAAATAGATAACAAGATTCCGGCCGCGCTGGTCGGAGAGGCGAAAGGTCCTGTCTCCGGTGGCCGGGCCTTCGAAATCTGCAACGGGCTGGTCTATCAAGGGTGCTGACATGAGATCTCCTTTAATTTCCTTGTGTCAGTAGGCCGCCAACATTACCATAACGCTTTTATACGGACGGAGTTTTTCATGATTACGGGTAGTCTAGTCGCACTGGTCACACCCATGCACCCGGACGGCAGTGTCCACTGGGAGCATCTGAACGGGCTGGTGGATTTTCATATTGAAAACGGCACTCACGGTATCGTCGCCGTCGGCACTACCGGTGAGTCCTCCACCCTGGACCCCGAAGAACACATGGAAGTGATCGGCCACATCATCAAGCGGGTTAACGGCCGTATTCCGGTGATTGCCGGTACCGGCGGTAACAGTACCCGAGAGGCTATCCATCTCACGTCCGAGGCCCACAAACTGGGTGCTGACGCTTGCCTGCTGGTGGTGCCTTACTATAACAAGCCGACCCAGGAAGGCCTGTACCAGCACTTCAAGACCATTGCCGAAGCTGTGCCCTGTGATCAGATCCTGTACAACGTTCCGGGGCGTACCGCCTGCGACATGCTCAATGAAACCGTGCTGCGGCTGGCGGATATACCGAACATTGTGGCCATCAAGGACGCGACCGGCAACATCCCCCGCGGTGCAGAGCTGATTGAAGCCCTGGATGGCCGGCTGGCGGTATACTCCGGTGACGATGCTACCGCCGCCGGGCTGATGCTGGCCGGTGCCAAGGGGAACGTGTCGGTGACGGCCAACGTGGCTCCCAAGGCCATGGCCCGGTTGTGCGAGGCCGCCATTGCTGGCAATGAGGAGGAAACCAACCGTTTGAACGAACGCCTCACGCCGCTGAACCACAAGCTGTTCCTGGAAGCGAACCCGATTCCCGTTAAATGGGCGCTGTACCGGATGGGACTGATCGGTCCGGCTATTCGTCTGCCGCTTACACCGCTGAGTGAGAAGTTTCACGCCGAGGTTGAGGAAGCATTGCGGGCCTCCGGTGCACTCTGAGCCTGACCACTTCCGTGTATGAACCCTGGAGTAACCTGATGGTGCCTGTAATCAGGAAATCCGAAGCCGGCCAGAGGCCGGCTTCTGCATTATCACTGGCCAGCCTGGCGCTGGCAGTATCTCTTGCCGGCTGCGGTCTGATCGAAGACCGCTCCCAACGTTATGTTGATGCCAGGCAATTGCCGCCACTGGAGCTTCCATCGGAGATGGAACGTGAGGAAATCAGCCAGTCCATGCCGATTCGTGAACTGAATGATCCTTCCACTACCCGCATGTATCCATCGGAGATTCCGCGGCCACCGGACATGACCGCCGATATTCTGGATGAGAATTATGTCATCGAGGAACTGGGTGGGCGTACCTGGCTACTGGTCAATGACGTTCCGCCCACTCTCTGGCCCTCCGTTGCCGCCTGGATGAATGAGCGTGGCCTGGGTGTCGCCTATGACAGCCCGCAACTCGGGTTGCTGCAGAGTGAGCTGGCAAATTTCAGCAAGCAGGCGCGCACCTTGCTCTCGCTTCCGGCCAATCCGGTTGGTGAAGAGCCTCTTGTGGTGGTCCAGGCCAGAGTGGCACCGGGCGTTCGCCGCAAGACCACAGAAATCAGTGTGCGCCAGATTCAGGTCGAAACTGACCCGGAAGAGCTGCTGCCCTGGAGCGGTGACCAGGCTGCCAGCGCGGCGGATTTTGTGACCCAGAAACAATTGCTGCAAGACCTGTCGTCCTTCCTGCAGGCCCGTGAAGGCAGCCGTTCCTATTCCCGCGCCGCTCTGGGAATGACGACTGAGCCGTTGGTGCGGCTGGAAACCGAGAATGAGCAGCCCATCGCTATCCGGATGGATCTGGACTACGGTCGGGCGTGGGCAGAGCTGAACCGGGCTGTTCGGGAAGCCGGATTTACGGTGATCGACCTGGACCGCAGCGCCGGTTATATCCAGATTGATGAGCGCAGCGCGGAAGAACGCAGCGGTGGCTGGTTCTCCTGGTTCAGCGATGAGGAAAAGCCACGTCATACCGCCACAATCAGACTGACCACTGTGGATGGCATCCTCAAGGTCACCAGTAGCATGGCAGAGGACAGCGAGGGCCCGGACCGGTCAGCGCAGGTGCTCTCGAAATTGTACGAATCTCTCTATTAAGTCTGCGGAGAAGCAGGATGGAAAAGCGTGAAGAACTCTATGCGGGCAAGGCAAAATCGGTTTACCGCACCGATGATCCCGACCGGTTTGTCATGGTATTCCGTGATGATACCTCGGCCTTCGACGGAGAAAAGAAAGAGCAGCTTAACCGCAAGGGCATGGTGAACAACAAGTTCAACGCCTTTATCATGAACAAGCTCGAACAGGCCGGCGTACCGACCCATTTTGAAGGGTTGCTGTCCGATACCGACTCCCTGGTCAAGAAGCTGGACATGATTCCGGTCGAGTGTGTGGTACGGAATGTCTCTGCCGGCAGCCTTTGCCGCCGGCTGGGCGTGGAAGAAGGGCAGGATCTGAATCCGCCCACCTACGAGCTGTTTCTCAAGAACGACGCACTCCACGACCCGATGGTCAATGAATCGCTGGCCGTTACCTTCGGCTGGGCAAAGGAAGACGAGCTTGCCCGTATGAAGGAACTGACCTATAAAGTGAATTCGGTCCTCAAAACCCTGTTCGAGGAAGCCGGCATGCTGCTGGTGGACTACAAGCTGGAGTTCGGCCGGAGTAATGACACAATCGTGCTGGGCGACGAGTTCAGTCCGGACGGTTGCCGCATCTGGGACATGGAAACCCGCAAGAAAATGGACAAGGACCGGTTCCGGCAGGGGCTGGGCGAAGTCATCGAAACCTACGAAGAAGTAGGGCGCAGGCTCGGTATTAATTTCGACTGAAAGACAACACTACAAAAACTGACAGGTGTGTTATGCGTAAACTGATTCTTGTCCTTGGGGGCTCAATGGCCCTGACCATCGCTCCTCTGGCGGCTGCAGACGTGCTCGGCGCAGGTGCCAGCGTTAGCTACTGGCAGCCTGATTTTTCCGGTGATATTGCCTCTGGCAACAGCAAATTTGACGTAGAAGACGACCTGAATCTGGATAATGACAGCAGCATCAGTGCAGAAGCGCTGATTGAGCATCCGTTTCCGATGCTGCCCAATGTTCGTCTGGGTTATACGCAGATCGAGCAGGATGGCCGCAGCACAGTGAGCTATGGAGATGTGAATGGTGCTGCCAATTCCGAGTTCGAACTGGAGCAGCTGGACCTGACCCTCTATTACGAGGTTCTGGATAACTGGGTCAACCTCGACCTGGGCCTGACCGTTCGTGACCTCAGCGCAGAATTGTTGATAACGGACCAGAATAACGCCGCCAATCGGGAAAAAATCAAGGTTTCCGGTGCACTGCCCATGGGCTATGTGGCCGCCCGGTTCGATCTGCCGTTTACCGGTGTATCAGCCGGCGTGCAGGGCAATGTGATCAGCTTTGACGGTGATTCCATCCACGACCTGGATGCCTACGGCCAGTATGAAATTGCGTTGGTTCAGCTGCGTCTGGGCTACCGCCAGATGGCAGTGGACTATGAAGACGACAACAACCTGCTGGATGTCACCCTGGGTGGCCCCTATGCCAGCGTTGGTGTGGATTTCTGAACAACGGAGACAGATTCTTGAAAATTCTCGTAACGGGCACGGCTGGTTTTATCGGATCTCACCTTGCCCATCGTCTGCTGGACCGCGGCGATGAAGTGATTGGTGTGGATAACGTCAACGATTACTACGACGTGAATCTCAAGGAAGCACGTCTTGGCAGACTCACCGTCAAACCGGGCTTTACGGAAGTACGAGAGGATATCGCCAATCGTGAGGTCATGGAGATGCTGTTCCGGGAGCACAAGCCGGAGCGCGTGGTCCATCTGGCGGCCCAGGCCGGGGTGCGTTACTCCATTGAAAACCCCAATGCTTATGTGGATGCCAACCTGGTCGGGTTCATGAACATCCTGGAGGGCTGCCGCCACAATGATGTGAAGCACCTGGTCTATGCCTCCAGCAGCTCGGTGTACGGCGCCAACGAAACCATGCCGTTCTCGGTGCATGACAACGTCGACCACCCCCTGAGCCTGTATGCGGCTTCCAAGAAAGCCAACGAGCTGATGGCTCACACCTACAGCAACCTCTACAATCTGCCCACCACCGGGCTGCGTTTCTTTACCGTATACGGCCCCTGGGGGCGTCCGGATATGGCGTTGTTCATTTTCACCAAAAAGATCCTTGCCGATGAGCCCATTGATGTGTTCAACCACGGTCACCACAAGCGGGACTTCACCTACATAGACGACATCGTTGAGGGTGTCATCCGTACCCTGGACCACGTGGCCGAACCCAACGAAAATTGGTCCGGCGCAAAGCCCGATCCCGGGACCAGTCGCGCCCCTTACCGCATCTACAACATCGGTAGTAACAACCCGGTGGAGCTGTCCCGCTTTATCGAAATCATCGAAGAGCGCATCGGCAAGAAGGCAGAAAAGAACCTTCTGCCACTCCAGCCGGGCGACGTTCCCGCCACCTACGCCAACGTGGACGACCTGATCAACGACGTGGGCTACAAGCCGGATACCCCGGTGGAAGAGGGCATAGCCAACTTCGTGGACTGGTACCGGGATTTTTACGAAGTCTGAATCTTCCTGTGGGACACCTGCACTGGAACGGAACACTGGATGGCTGACTTCAAAGAAATTGGTACTGCGACCATTCCCGGCAACGGCACCCGCCTGCGCCTGCTGCAACGTAATGAGGAGTTCTCCATCAGGATTGCCGGCACCACCGGTGAGCTGATGAACAGCCGCCTGCATGGCTCGGAGGATGCGTTGGCAACGCTTGCCTGTGAACGCATCGCTGGCAAACACGACCCGCGCGTTCTGATTGGCGGTCTGGGTATGGGCTTCACCCTGGCGGCGGCCCTGTCAGCACTGGGCGAGAATGGCCGGGTAACGGTGGCGGAACTGGTGCCGGAAGTCGAGGGCTGGAACCGGGGACCGCTGGGCGCAGCAGCGGGTAACCCGCTCAACGATCCCAGGGCCAGTGTTCATATTGGTGATGTGGCCGAACTTCTCCGGGAGGGTGAGGGCGGCTGGGATGCCATTCTTCTGGATGTGGACAATGGACCCGAAGGACTGACCCGCAAGGAAAACAACTGGATCTATTCGCCAGCCGGCATTGCTGCGGCCCAGAAAGCGCTGGGTCCTGACGGTGTACTGGCGTATTGGTCTGCGGGGCAGGACCACGCGTTTACCGAGCGCCTGCGACGCGCCGGTTTCTCCGTGGAAGCGGTCACGGTCCGGGCCCACCGACCCGGAAAGGGCGCCCGCCACGTTATCTGGCTTGCGTGGTGAGATACCCTGTCAGTCGTCGCCGTCTTCCGCATCCCGTGCTCGTTCCTGGCGCTCTCTTTCCTCTTCCTTGGCGGCTTCAATCACTTCCATAAGCTCGTCCACATCAGCGCTTTCCGTGTCGTGCTCGAAACGGCCGGTGAGATGGCTGTCAGGATGCAGGTCGCCCGACTCGTACAGCGCCCAGATTTCCTTACCATAGTCCGTCACCAGCAGTTCCGGTGCAAAGCGGCCGAAATAGCGGCGCATGTTGTCCACGTCCCGCTCCAGCATTTGTTCTGCGCTGTTGTTGCCGGCGGCGTTGACCGCCTGGGGCAGGTCGATGATCACGGGTCCGTCGGTGTCCACCAACACGTTGAACTCGGAAAGGTCGCCGTGGATCAGCCCGGCGCTGAGCATGCGAACCACATCGGATATCACCCGGCCATGGTAGTCCCGCGCCTGCTCCGGTGTCAGTGTCACATCATCCAGCCGCGGTGCAGCCTTGCCTTCCTCATCGGTAATCATTTCCATCAGCAGTACGCCATCCACGAACCCGAAAGGTTCCGGTACCCGTACACCGGCATCCGCCAGCCGGTAGAGCGCATCCACCTCGGCATTCAGCCAGGCTTCTTCCTGTTCCTTCTGTCCGTAACGGGTTTTCTTGTCCATGGCACGAGCCCGGCGGCTGTTACGAACCTTGCGTCCCTCCTGGTACTGCACCGCCTGCTTGAAACTGCGTTTCTGCGCCTGCTTGTAAACCTTGGCGCAACGCACATTGTCGCCGCAGCGCACGACAAATACCTGTGCTTCCTTGCCGCTCATCAACTGGAACAACACTTCGTCCACCATGCCGTCATCGACAAGGGGCTGTAATCGTTTGGGTATCTTCATAAAACTCTGGGTTATCGGGTTTGTCTGGCCACCATATCGCGTTTCGGTGGCATGCCTGAGCGTATACTACCTGAAATCAGTGCCGGAACCCTCATACGCAAGGATTCAGGTTGCGATGTTGATTTGCAATACTGGTACCGGAATCCGCAGCGTTATTCGTGGTGGCTCCAGAGCTCACTCTTTGATGCCATCTGGTGAGGCATAAACCCTGATGTGATACGGGCATTTTTGACCTACGCTAAGACATATCGAATCAGTCCGGATTAGGTTCACTACAATAATAATAATAGTAGTTACAGGAAGGGTGTAAGATCACTATGAAAACGGTTGTGAGCGTAAGCCAGGGATCATCCGAATACGACTACGAGGTGGAAACGGAATTCCTCGGGCAGGCATTCCGGATCATCCGCATCGGGACGGATGGCGACCTTGAAAAGGCCGAAGCCGTTCTGGAGTCGGTATACCCGCAGGCGGACGCTATCGGCCTGAGCATGATTCACGACCACTATCAGGTAGGCCGGGAACAACTGGAACACCCGGAGACCGCCAGGCTGGAAGCCTGTGTATCCGCCAAACCGGTCACCACCGGCGCCGGCTTGCGCGGTATCCTGCAGGAGTGGGCCGTTCGCCACACGCAGAGTGAGCTGGGCCATTTCTTCGACAATGCCCGGGTACTCTTTCTGAACGGTCAGGCCAGTTACCGGATTGCCAAATCACTTTCCGAATATACCGGGAACCTGCAGTTCGCGGATCCCTACCTCGATTTCGGGGTTCCCCGGGTACTTACTTCCCTGGACCAGCTGGAGACCTACACCCGGCTCACTGCGCCGTTGATGTTCCGGCCGATGGCGATCAAAGCCATCAACGCGTTGCACCGGAGCCCGTTGTACAGGTTGGGTGAGAAGTTGGTGGCCGGTTCCCTCCATAGAGCGGTCCGCGACTCCCATGTGATCGTGAGTGCGATCGGTGACCTGGAGTCCTTCACCGAGAAGGACCTGGACGGCAAAACCGTTATCACCTCGAGAGTTACAGACTCGGTACTGGACTGGATGCGTTCCCGGCGCGTGGCCATGGTGGTGGACTACAGCCCGTGGCTGGAAGGACGGCCCATCGGCGTGAATGTGATGGAGGCGATGATCAGCGCCGCCCTGTCACGCACGCCGGAACAACTGGGCGCGGATGATTTCCTGGACGTCATCCAGAGCCTGGGCATCGAGCCCCGGATCCTGTACCCGAACGGCTACCGGCGGGTAAACCGGTTTGCCTTCGTGATTCATCCGTTGTCCCAGCAGTACCTGACCAAGACACCGCCACTGGACTGGGTGGCCAGTGTGGCGCCGCCCGGAGTGATGGATCTGGTGGAGAAGGCGATTGCCTATACGCCGCCCTTCATCTATTCGAAAGTTTCCGGCGTCCGCTCACCCACCGGCGATGAAGCAGAGGGATGGCTTATCACCGTGGGCGGTACCCCCCGGGAAATCATGGCCCATGGTCCGGAATTCACCTACAGCCGGTTGCTCGCGGCCGCGAAGCTGGCCAAGAAGCTGGGCGCCCAGATCATGGGGCTCGGCGCCTTCACCAAGGTGGTGGGGGATGCGGGCATCACCGTGGCCAGGCGAGCGCCGTTACCGATCACCACCGGCAACAGCTACAGTGCCTCAGGAGCCCTGTGGGCCGCCCATGATGCGGCGAAGAAAATCGGCCGTGTCCATGTTGGCGAAAGCGGCAAGATGGCCGGCAAGGCCATGGTGGTGGGCGCCACCGGGGCCATTGGCTCGGTCTGTGCCCGCCTGCTGGCCAAGGCGGTGGATGAAATCTATCTGGTGGCCCCGGAGGCCGCGAAATTGCTCGCCCTCAAGGAAAGTATCGAACTGGAAACCCCGGGCGCGGTGGTTCACGTGGCCGCCACCACAAACCGGGACCTGGCGGATATGGACATGATCGTGACCGCCACTTCGGGCGCCGGCAAACGTATCCTGGATATCATGAAAGTGAAGCCCGGTTGCGTGATCACTGATGTTGCCCGGCCCCTGGATATTCCGGCGGAAGACGTGGCCAGGCGCCCGGACGTGCTGGTGATCGAATCCGGGGAAATCCAGCTGCCGGGAAACCCGAAGATGAAGGACATCGGGCTGCCAAAAGGCATCGCTTATGCCTGCCTGGCGGAGACCATTGTCCTGGCGCTGGAAGGGCGATTCGAGAACTTTACCCTGGGCCGGAACATCGAGTGGGAGAAGGTCCGCGAAATCTACAAGCTCGGACTGAAGCATGGCATGAAACTGGCCTCGATTTCCGGCGTGAGCGGGGTCTTTACCGAAGAAGATTTCGAGCGGGTGCGGACCCTGGCGGCAAAAGCAACAGAGCCCGCGTAAGGCGAGTTCCAGGGATTCAGGCGACAGTCACCGGTTAATCAAGCTTACAGGATCCACCATAGGGACAGCCATTATCACAAAGGGGAAGTCGGCGTGATGGAAAAGATTCGGGGCCTTTCTGATGGGTCTTCCCGGATGCGCCCCGGCAGAACCTGTGAGCTGGGGCGGTATACGGTCGACCGCTTTGCGAAGCGGTCGACTGTTCTGTGGATCTGTGGATTGGTTTCTCAGACGGCTGCAGCAGTCTTGCGGCTGAGGTGATGACCACTGACGTGCTTGAGAAATTCTATGGCCTCCTTCGGGGAGATTTGCTTTTTCCCGGTTTTTGCGGTGTTTTTGGCTCCTGTGAAAGACACAATATCCCCCAGGCTCACCATACCGCACAGCTGCTTGTCCTCGTTGACGACAGGAAGACGACGGACTTTATGTGCTTCCATGATCTGGAGTGCTTCCCCGATATCCTCTTCCGCTGCGCAACAATACAACTCCCGACCACTGGAGATATCTTCTGCGCGAATTTCCCTCAACGGTTTGGATTGCAGCGCAGCACCCATGGCGATGTCCCGGTCGGTAATAATGCCCACTGGATGTTCCCGGTCATCCACCAGCGGGATGGCGCCACAATCATTGTTCCACATCATCATGGCGATGTCTTGAAGAGAAGTTTGTGGCGAGCAGCTCGCCACCTCGGTAACCATTACTTGGTTGACTTTCATTCGAATATCCTCCGTCCTGGGGCTCGCATCTAAATGAATGCCATCAGTAATACGCCCTTGCGATATCGATCCCGCATACTTCCTTGGGGTATCCATCCTGAAGGCTGCACCGGGCCCATCAAGGGAGCGGTGCCAGGCTCAATGTGTGCTCAGACCTGGTTGTTGTTCATGACCCAGATCAAAGTGATTGGCCTCCGGATTTTCCGGTGGCTTAAGCTTAGCCCATTATTTCTTCGGTCGGGTGTCGTAACCAACATTTATAAGGATACAGGTTTTGCGTTGCCGCCATCAGCCCTTCTTAACCAGACTTATCAGATATAACAAAATGACAGCGCCGATAATGGCCATGACTATTGAACCCAGCAACCCGCCTGTTGTTATGCCCAACAGACCGAATAGAAAGCCACCCAGTACTGAGCCGACAACTCCCACAACAATGTTGCCAAGAAGGCCAAAGCCTTTTCCCTTCACGATGTTGCCGGCAAGCCAGCCGACAAGTGCGCCGATGACCAAAAATATTATTAAGCTAATGATATCCATGTTGCCTCCAGTGTAAATCCCTGGCGAGAGGGTATATTCCAACTATAGAACGGATTTGCGCTGATGAGTCGCTGCCCGCGCCCGGAAGTTGCCAATGACGGCTAATGTCGAAGGCGCCGCTCAAGGATGGGTCAGGTTTCTATTGTTGCTGTAATCGAGCTCACTGCTTATTGCCTTTACCGTTGGGCAGATTACGGTTTGTAATTGCCCAGGTGCCGTCACGAAGCTCGGCCTCCGCATGCTGGATGTTGACGAACAGGGTCTTGGGATCCTTCCCGAAATAGATGCCTGTGCCCTCGGCACCGTTAGAGTTCCAATCGAAGCATTGACCACCCTGGTTATCACCACAGGCCCATGATCCGTCACGCAGGGAGGCGAAGAGGTGGACCGCATCGGCCATGCCGTCACCGTCATGATCCGGTTCGGCGACCCAGATGTCTGAAGGTGAATTATCCTCGACGATCCACAGCCGACCGTCCGGTCCCTGTGCCAGGTTGTCGGGATTGTTAAATCCGGTCACGAACTGATCTGTCGGCGGGTTATTCGCCGGGCCCACGGCGCTCAGATCCTCATTGGGCACATTGACGCCAGCCTGAACAAAAGTGGTGACGGTCTGCTGGTCAAGATCAATTGCCAGAACACGGTCTGAGGAAGTGGTTGCAACATACAGGGTGTTGCCGATGCGCTCCATATCCTCGGGGCGGCCGTATTCGGTGGCGTTGACATCGTCAGCGGCAACCTTGGCATCGATCTGAACCTGGGTGCGGTCCAGTGCCACCCACTCGAACATACCGGTGGCGCCTGCGGTGCCATTCCAGTTCTGGTCGGCATCGGCAATACCGATCACCTTCAAGGCATACAGCTGACCGGAAGACAGGTCACCGTAAGTATCGGGAACAAACTTGAAAATGGAGCCCCCGTTCAGCTCGTCGATGACGTAGACCTCGCCGGCGCGGCCGATCTCAACGCCTTCGTGACGAATGCGGCCAACTGCGGGCCGGTCCTTTACATCAATCGCGACGCTCGGGTCGTTCTTATCCAGAACGAGTTCATAAAGGCGGCCCTGGGGATCCTCCTCGGCGAACAGTACCGTGCCCCAGGGAGTCCAGCGGATGCCGTCGAGATCGCCGCCACGGGTGAATTCCGGGAATTGAGGACCGATGGCAGGTGAGGAGGTTACACAGTCACTGGCCTGGGCAATGACTCTGGTTTCACCGGTTTGGAGGTTGTGAACGGATACGGCTCCGCAGTTGTCCACTTCATGGGTACGGTACAGGAAGCGGCCGGCCTGCTTGCCGGTCTCGTTGACCGTGTTCATGTCAGCGAGATCAGAGTAATCACGGCCTACGTCGGTGCCACCGGGGTAAATTTCATAGATGTTCAGGTCCCTTTCGTCAGTAACCTTGTATTGACGATAACCATCCGGGATGAGAAACGGTGTGTCGCCCCAGCTGGACGTCAGTTCATAGCCTGAAGCCGGAATGGGATCGAAGGCCATCGGGCCATTGACAGTTTTGCCCGCATGAGCGGAGACGCTGCCGATCGCCATGGCGATGGCCGCACCGAGAATGCCTGGTTTGTGCATGTTGAAACTCCGTCTTCTGGGTATTGGGAAGGACCGCTTTCGCTTGAAAGCCTTTACAGGATATGTGTGTAACATTTCGTTACAGTGAAGCTAAGATTGCAAAGGAATGTTAAAGCGGTGTCAGAGGCAAGGGCAGACCGGGTTTTTGTGCCTGTTAACTGGTCGGCCACAACGGCGGCCATTGCCCGTGCTTCCTGATGTACTGCTCGATAGGGGCGCTGCGGTAACCGCTCTCATATCGCTGCTTCACACTGGGATGGACGAAGGTATGGTTTTTGTCCGGGGCCGGTATTTCCCGGACGAGTTTGCCCAGCAGCTTGTATTTGCCCTTGTACTCGTTGTGTTGTCCGGCCGTGGCGTGGGTCTGGGTTGGCAGGTTGTTATTGAAGACCAGGTGTTGCTTTTCCGCTTCCTTCGCCATCCAGAGCAGGGGAATGTCGGCCAGGATCCGGCCCTGCCTGTCCGGGCCGTAACCGCCACCAACGTCCGAGTGCGCACCGGCAAACCAGACCTGCTCCAGATCGGTCCCCGGCTTGGGCTCCCACAGGGTTGGCTCAAAATCCTCCCGTTGTTCATCGAGGGAGAGCGCATGCCGCGCCACCCGGATGTTGCTGCCGATCTTGCGGTCGTAGAACAGGTCCTTGTCCTTGATCAGGCCAAAGAAGGTGAAAGGTAGCCCCAGGGCACCCACGGTGTCCCATACTCCGACGAACCGGATGGGGGTGCGCTCAGCCACGGAATGCTGGCGCTTCCACGCCATGGAGTAGTCGTCATTGGCCTTGTGGCTTTTGGTCTTGTAGAGCCTGAAAGCGCTCTCGATCAGGTAGGCGTTTTCCTTGCGCAGGATACTGCAGTTGTTGATCATCCCGCACAGGCTGCGGGCGGTGTAGGCACCCCGGCTGAAACCGAACAGGAAGATGTCATCGCCGGGCTCGTAGTTGTGTACCAGAAAGCGATAGCCATCCATCACATTCTTTTCAAGACCATAGCCCGTGGCCCCGGCGCGGATCTCATCGTGGTAGGAGCCTATGCCCCAGTCGTAGAAAACCACCTGTTCCACCCCGTTGCCATCCGCAGGCCGAATGGCCCGGGCAAACTGCAACACATTGGTGGGGAAGTCCTCGCCAATGTTCTCCTCCGGCCGGTTCCAGGTGCCGTCAAAGCAGATCGCGATGCGTTTCATGGGGGTGACCTCCTGTCATCTGGTACCTGTTTAACGGGTCTGTGCCATGTGCAGGCCCCGTAAAGCCGAGCCAAGCAATGCGCTCCCGGGTGACGCGGCCATTGCCAACACGATATCAGCAACAACGACTACCCCACCAGCCCCGACCATCGCCTGATCCACCGCCTGACGAGCGTAGATGACCGCTGTATCTATCGTAAAGCGGAATCTGGGTATTGGACTGGTTGATCAAAATTCCGGTCTCCGTACAGCCCGGGATGACACCCTGTGCGGAGCCCGTCGGTCCGACGCATCGGAGCAGGGTGTTGTGGGGGCGGGAGGCTTAGATACCCCCGGTTCCCCGAATAACCTCCGGATGGCGAAACGCAATCTCGATGAGCGCCTTTGCCGGCCCGGACGGTTTACGTCGCCCCTGCTCCCACTCCTGCAACGTACGTGGAGAATTATGGATTACCTCGGCAAACTCTCGCTGCGTGAGGCCAGTTTTGCCACGCGCTTGCCAATCAGGAAGTGCAGGAAGGCGCTGCGGGCCAACGTCCCACCGACCAGTAATCGACCCTCGCTTCACGAGTGAAGCACCCAAGGGAACAGATCTGATCTGTCCCCTTTTTTTGGCATCTAAACCAACGCCCCATTAACAATCGCACGCAATTCCTGGCGGATCGGGTAGGTCGAGGAGGGGATCAGTTGCGTCATGAAGATCACCACCAGCTCCTCCACCGGATCGATAAAAAAGTTGGTGCTCGCCAGGCCACCCCAACCATACTCGCCGACCGATCCGTTGATTTGGGATTTGGCCACGTCAGTCTTTACCGAAAAGCCCAGGCCGAAGCCACTCCCGGCATAAGGTGTTTCGCTGAACGCACCCACAGAGAGGCCAGGCAGGTCCTGATTGCCGGGCAGATGATTGCGGCGCATGAATTCGAGAGTCTTTCGGCCAATAATACGCCGCCCGCCAAACTCGCCGCCCTGACAGAGTGCCTGGGCAAAGTGGAAATAATCGTCAATGGTGGAAACCAGCCCGCCGCCGCCCGATAAAAACTTGCTCTTATCCCGGAAAGGGGACGTCTGCGGATCGTCCTGCAGCTTGAACTGATCGACAGGGTCGTACTGATAGCAGGCGGCGAAACGGTCAAGCTGATCGTCACGAACATGGAAGCCTGTGTCGGGCATGGCCAAAGGCTCAAAGATATGCTCGCGCAGATACTCATCAAACGGCTTATCCGCCAGCAACTGCACCAGATACCCCAGCACATCCGTGCTGACCGAATAGTTCCAGGCGGTACCCGGTGAGAATTCGAGCGGCAGTTCTGCCAGACGCCCGACGAACGCTTCGAGTGTCATATGCCGATTGCCATCCAGCTTCAGCTCCCGGTAGGCGGCGTCAACATTGGTGCGGTTCATGAACCCGTAGGTCAGGCCTGACATATGGGTGAACAGGTCGCGAATGGTCATGGTGCTGGTTGCAGGGGTGGTCAGGAAACTGGGATAGACACCGCTTTGGTAAACCCGCAGGTTCTTCCAGGCCGGAATATACTTGTGTACCGGATCATCCAGCAAAAACCGCCCCTGCTCATAGAGCTGCATCATCGCGACAGACGTAATCGGCTTGGTCATCGAATAAATGCGGAAAACCGTATCCCGGCTGACGGGCCTGTTGCGCTCCACATCCATCAGCCCCTGAGCTTTCAGATAGGCAATTTCCCCACGCCGGGCGACCAGAGTCAGCGTGCCGGGCAATTTCCCTGGCTGGATATAGCGACGGTCAAGATGGTCTTCAATGTGAGAAAGGCGGTCCGGCGCAAGGCCGGTGACCTGTTTGGATTTCGTCATAGTGGTGGCATCTTCTTGTGTGGTTTTAACGGAATTGTGACGATGCAGACGCGGCGGCACACGGATTCCGGAATAGGGCGGCCACGTTCCTCACATTCCCTGGCGCTCTCGCCCCGGGTCAGCTGGCTGGCTTCGGGCCTGACCCCCCAGCGCGGGTTCAATTGGTGGGCGCGCCGGGGATGTTTTGCAGAAGCTCAGCATTTGTGGGGTACTTCTCAAGCAGCTCAACCAGTTTTTTTGTGCCCTCCAGGGGTTTGAGGCCGCCCAGCGCCCGGCGCAAAGCTCTTGCCTTGGCTAAATCTTTCGGGTCCAGCAGCAGCTCTTCACGGCGTGTGCTGCTTTTCGAGATGTCCAGCGCGGGGAAGATTCGCTGATTCGCAACCTCCCGTGACAAGACCAGTTCCATGTTGCCCGTGCCCTTGAATTCTTCAAATATAACCTGGTCCATACGGCTGCCGGTATCCACCAAAACGGTTGCCAGAATGGTGAGCGAGCCGCCATTCTCAAGGTTTCGTGCAGAGCCAAACAACCTCCGCGGGATCTCCATCGCTCGGGCATCGACCCCGCCAGACATAGTACGACCGCTGCTCTTTCGCTCCGCATTATGCACACGCGCAAGCCTGGTAAGAGAATCAATCACAATCATGACGTTGTGACCCTCGCCAGCTTGTTGGCGAGCGATATCAAGAAGCTCATCGGCAACGCGAGCATGATGAGCATAGCTTTCATCCGAAGAAGAAGCGTGTACCTCAGCCGGGACGCTACGCTTGAAATCAGTGACCTCTTCGGGGCGCTCATCGATCAATAACGCGTAAAGTTTAATGTCGGGATACGCCTTTCCTACCGCCTGGCATATATCTTTTAAAATCGTCGATTTTCCAGACCCAGGCGGCGCAACGATCAAACCTCGCTGCCCCATGCCAATGGGCGTGATCAAATCCATCGCCCGCACCGTGAGTTTTTCTGAACCTGACTCCAAACGAATCCCCGGCGCTGGATTGATAGCCACACCGTTTAAAAAGCGTTTTTGTGGGTCAGCTTCAAGCACAGCCGCGGCCTCTTCAGCCACTGGTTTGGCGTTTTTACTTGGTTTCCGGGTTAAACCTAATGTTTTTCTCGTCATTGCTGTTTGATAGCTCTTGTTTAATAAATGTTTTTCGAAATGGGCAGAGCATGCTTTATAAGCCAGGCCCGAAAACACGCGTTTTGTGAGAGCGGTTGTGCCTATCGTATGACGTCCCGTAAGGACTGCTCAATCTGACCACCACAGTAGCCGTTACCCCATTCCCGCCGCTGATTGTCCAGAAAAGCACCTATAGAGGGGCGGCTTTCTATGCGTTGGCAGAGGTTCGCCACTCCGGGGGCGTGGTGTTCCAAATCCCTGGCGAGCTCCGGAAAGCTGTGGACCAGGGAGCCGAACAGTGCAGCAGTCGCAATATCGGCCACCGTAAGCCTGGAGCCCAGTAAGTAGCCCGTGTCCGACTTGAGGGAATGCGCCTGGCCTGTCTTTTCAAAGATGGTCATCCAGTCGGCCAGACGATGGGTCCGGAACTCCTTCCATGTATCCTTCTCCCACATCACCATGCCATTGTGGTTGGTGATTTCCATGAGAACATCATTGCAGTCCAGAATCACCTTCAGGGCCAGGGTCTGTTGTTCAGCTTCGTCGGGAAGAAAATGGTACGCCTTCGCCAGATGCATGAGAATGGCCGGCATCTGGGCGAACCAGAGCTGGGCCCTGCAGTCGTAAAGATACGGTGGTGCCATCCCGGGGTATTGGAGGCTCAGGTTGCTGTCAGGATAGACCTCGCTGGCATCCAGCTTCCGATAATCAGCCCGAACCTCCTCCAGCAAAAGCTGGATAAAATTACCGCGAAAGGGCAGGTCCCAATAGTAGAGTTCGTAGTCTGTCATAGCGATTAAGCTCCAGCACGAGATTTCTGCCGCCAGGAACAAAAGGGGATATCCAGACGCAGCGCCCGGGATTCAGGCTAGCGCAGTTGGCTGTCTTTGCTGCCACGGCGATTGATGCCGCCCGCTTGGGCTTTCTGTTTTTCCAGAGCGGCCTGGCATTCGACGCAAAGCCGGACCCCCGGAATCGCGTTGCGGCGGGCCTCCGGAACAGGGCGGCCACACTCCTCGCATTCCGTGGCGCTCTCGCCCCGCGTCAGCTGGCTACGGGCTCGCTTAACCTCATCCTCAACGCTTGCGTCGATCTGATCCTGAACCGCACCATCACGTGACCATCCACCTGCCATAGCGTCCTCCGGTATTTGCCGAACCGATGTCTGGATGACTGGCTTCATAACAAGATATCACTTGAGTACTTATGCTCAAACGTTGCCTGCGACTTACCGAGGAAACATCATGCCGTCTGACAGCCAATAGCGACTTCGTCCAGGTACTTCAGCAGGGTGCCGCCGCCCGACGTATCGGATCTGCTCAACAAGCGATCGATTAATGACCAGTCAGGCTCCTGGTCGATCAAGCCTGGGCGCAGCCGTTGCCAGCGGTGGTTGCGAGCGAACGAGATGGACACTGATCGCGCGGATGAGGGTAACTCCTCCGGTGATTGAGCAGAAGTCAGCAGACGGCATAGTAGCCGAATGCCCATCGTAATGGGTGGGACATGGTGAAGGCCTGAACTCGAAAATCAATGAGGAGCCTGTGCAGCTCAATGACTCCATATCCGACCGGCCCCAGGAACATTGGCGCAAAATCAGAAGCCATCATTGGGGTAAGCAGGAGGTAATCGGCCGACTTGCTCTAAACGTTTTCGAGAAACGCCCTGTGCGGAACCGTCGGTCGGACGCATCGGTGCAGGGTGTTGTGGGGACTGGGGGTTAGATGCCCCCGGTTACCCGATTATGTGCTGCTTCAGGCTGCAACAAGCTTCTTCACGTTGAGCTCTTTGCGATGTTGTTCGGCATGCCAGAGTTCATACTGGGACTGCTGATTCAGCCAGCTTTCTGCCGAAGTGTCGAAAGCAATAGAGAGCCGGATCGCCATTTCGGGACTGATACCTGCCTTGCCATTCAACACGGCACTCAGCGTTTTTCGGCTAACGCCCAATGCCTCTGCTGCTGCTGTGACAGAAAGGCCAAGGGGCTCAAGACAAAGCTCTCGCAGTACTTCACCCGGGTGCGGAGGGTTGTGCATTAACATTGACGGTACCTCAGTGATAATCTTCATAGTTCACAATCTCGGCATCTCCGTCTTCGAATCGGAAGGTCACTCGCCAGTTACCGCTGACGGTCACTGACCAGATTCCGGCACGATTGCCAGAGAGCTCGTGCAAGCGAAGACCGGGTAAGTCCATATCTTTGGCATTCGATGCTGCATTCAATCTACCGAGAATTAGCCGAAGCCTCTTTTCATGAGCGGCCTGAATCCCTGCAGTGCTGCCGGACTTGAAGAATTTTGCCAAGCCCTTGTGTTTGAAGCTTCGAATCATTCCTTGAATGTACCCTGTAACGTATCAGGTGTCAAAGCACATAACGACCAAACTCACCGGCAAAATAAAGCGTAGCGAGGAACGAGCGCAGCTTTATCTTGTCCGAGTGCAGCGCCTTGTGTACGCCCAGCATGGGCATGAACTAATGGGGTGAAAGTCCCCTGTGGGAAGATAACCAGACGGGAAACTAGCACAAAATGGCATGGAGCCATTTTGAACAGCCGAAGGCTGGCCTTGGTGAAATACATGGATGTATTTCATAAAACTGCGAGCTGATGAACAAGAACATCATACGAGGCGTAGGCTGAAGGCGAGTTGGCACAAGACAACGAAGCCACGTGGTCTAACGGCTACCGTAAAGGATGGCGGCGGCCGTCCGTCAGTTGTGCAGGGAAAGTTCATGCTCTTATCCGGGGCGGTCCGACGTATCGGGGTTTGCTCAACGAGCGATCGGTCAATGACCAGTCAGGCCACTGGTCGATCAAGCCTGGGCGCAGCCGTTGTCATCGGCGGTTGCGAGCGAACGAGATGGACACCGATAGCGCCAGCGGGGGTAACTCCTCCGGTGATTGAACAGAAGTCAGCAGACGGCATAGTAGCCCAATGCCCATCGTAATGGGTGGGACATGGTGAAGGCCTGAACTCGAAAATCAATGAGGGCCTGTGTAGCTCAATGATTCCATATCCGACCGGCCCCAGGAACATTGGCGCAAAATCAGAAGCCATCATTGGGGTAAGCAGGAGGTAATCGGCCGACTTGCTCTAAACGTTTTCGAGAAACGCCCTGTGCGGAACCGTCGGTCCGACGCATCGGTGCAGGGTGTTGTGGGGACTGGGGGTTAGATACCCCCGGTTACCCGATTAAATTGCTATCGTTCACCTTCCAGCCCGTGCCATACCCTTAGAATGATGATGGCACTCACATGTACGGAATAGCGAACAACGTACTTGCCAAAGACCATGTCGCGGATGGAATCAGGTACCGGTGCCATTTCAACCGGTGTTCCCATTCTGGGGAAGTCTGGTAGTAATTCGATTTTGCTAACCAGTTCTGCGGCTATCCTGCCTGCCGCAGGAGGATTGTGAACTGCGATAAACTCCCTGAGGCGTTTCAAATCTTCAATGGCTTCGTCCGTGTAAACCAATTTCACTTACCTGACCTCGGCGCATCCTGCTCGTTTTCGGTTCCCCAACTATTGAGCCAACCATGGACCTCGCTAGCATCAACTACCTTTCCTTGGGCAGCCGATTCCATAGCCTCCAGCGTTTGCTGCCAACGCTCCTGCTCACGCTGTTGCTTTTCAATGTATTCTGATAATGCCTGATTAATCACCCAGCCTTTACTCCGGTGGAGTCTGCCGGCGATTGCTTCCAGGTGCTGTTCAACTTCGGCCTGAAGACGAACGGTAGTGACACTCATAACTGTACCCCCGAATTTGGTGACTACAACGTATTACATCATAGTCTTCTAGGGTGCAGCAAAAATTTAACGCCGCTCAGCACGCGCGGCTACGGAATGGAGGCGAAGCCGCAATGTAGTAGACGTCGCCGTGCCTGGCCTTGTGTACGCCCAGCATGGGCATGAACTAATGGGGTGAAAGTCCCCTGTGGGAAGATCACCGTTCAGCCGGTTTTACCCGATTGAACGCTAACCACTAGCGAATGGCAAGGGCCGATCCGCGAGGAAAGGTCCGGAGGAAGCCGCTAGCACAAAATGGCACTACCCGCACCAAAACGCAATTCGCCTTCAGGCACAGCAGCCATGTACTGAGTAGCCATTACTACCTCTTGGCCCTCAATGTTAAATACGGGATTCAGCCCCTGGGCTGGAGACGGCGCCGAAGATTTTGGCAACAGTGGCACGACAACTCGGGTGTTCAATCCACTGAGAAGGTCAGACTGAACATCCAGCAGATAACCACCCCCATCCTTATTTTCAAAGATATCGAAACGGGCCATCAGAACTGACGGTGCCGTGCAAGAGGCAAACCGTTAGCTTCAATGTATGTATTCGAGCTTGCGAGGGCTGTGGCATTATCGTGCAACCATTTCTTCTGCTTATGCAGTTTCACAGCCTCCGCGATCCCTGCCTCGGCCGATCGTGAAACATTGATTCCCAAGGCTTTTGCCTCTTTGAGAAGGTCAGTATCTAGCGATAGGTTCGTTGGCTTTCGTATGGATTTGGTAGCTTCGGGAACGTGCATGGTCACTCCTCGCAAAGAATAATGCACCCATGTTATGCACATATTTGTTGCACATCAAATATGTGCAACGAAAAGCCTTGGCGCAGACACAAAAAGATGCAAGGATTCAGTGGCTTAACGCGAAGCTAAGCCGTCCCTTGTGACGGAAAGATTTAATCATGAGGAAATGGTAGCGTGATGCGCATCGCGCAACATTAGAGCAATTAACGTCGACCACAACGGCGCGAGCTTGCGAGCGTCCGGCTCCCGAAGGGAGCGCATTGACAGCTGACAGTTACCGCTGAGGCGCGGCTTGTATTATCTTCCATAAGGTTTGCCATTCGGCGCTGGTATACGGCGAAACCTCATACATTTGAACCAACCGGCCGCTTTCATTTTGAGAAACTGTTGTTTCAACAATGCGACCCAGCACATGACCGCTAATTGTTTTCAAGGAACCGTTAGCTACCAGATTCACGGAATCGTTTTCACTTAAAGCAACACGATAAGGTGATCTGGCGCCATCCGAAAAAATAAGCATCGATCCCTCAATGTTATGTAGTCGAAGATTTGGATCTCTTATATCGACTAGATACTGACTGACATCTGTCGGGCGAATAGCGCCATCCTGTACCTGTTGATTAACATCTGAGATGGAATTGCTCATCATCAGCCCAGCGCGCTCCAAGCTGTTAACAAACGATGTATAAGCCGCTTTATATTGTTCGTCGTATTCGGCCATGCGTTTTTCATAGACCTTTTGTTCACGCAGCCTAACTGAGATCTCTTCTGATCGAGAAACATAGAAAGTGAGAAATTCGGCAGAAATATCGTTGAGAGCGGAAAGCTTCTCGTTGAACTGGACCTCCTCCATTTCTCTTGATTGGTAGGGCTTTTTCTTTGCTTCAATCAAGTCAATGCCGCCTCTTTCAGATAGGCCGCGAGAGCGAATACTACTTTCAATTGCTCCAATTTCAGATCTGAGCCTTGTTGCCCTTGAGCAAATGTCATCGTCAACCTGAGGGGATTTTTGCAGACAAGATTCGTAGACCCCGTCCTCCTTGAACACCTGCATGACCATGCTTGCGTTGGACTGAGACAGTGTATCGATAGCTTGCTGCCCCTTATCGTTCAGGGGAATATCTATAGCGTTAAGCTTTCCCGAAAGGTCCGTAACGCGTTTTACGAGAGGAACGCATGTCCACGACTTCTGCGCCATAAATGTATTGGGGATATCACTGCCTTTAGGGCATTCCGCCACTAAGGACGCCAGCGCGGAGAAATATTCTCTGCTTAAATTGGAACATTCCATCGCGCTACCGCAGTTCCGTTTGGCAAAAACTGCTTTTAGCGCAGGGGAATAAGGAGTGATTTGGCCCGTACTGACTTTATTCCGAACCTCTTCGAAACCCTTTATTTTGGGAAGAATGTTTTGAAAAGTTTTCAGAAAATTAGCGTCAGCCGATCGCCCTTTCGAATCAAGTATCCTTTGGCAAGCCTCGAGCGTCTTCGCGCTGTAGCAATGTTGCATTATAGCGCCCATGTTCATGGAGCCTTTTCGTAGATCAGCTGGCGCGCCGGGACCCATGGCATAGTCCATATATTGCGATAATGTTTTTATAGACGTTTGCGTATCAGCTGCAACCGGAAACGATAGGGCCGATGCCAAGAGCATCGCCGGTAAGGCAAACCAGGATTTAATTTTTGCCATTTTCCGTCCGGGAATGCTGATCGCTATGGGCATATTTTTTTACCGTGAAACTTGAGCTTGGTTATTCGGGGTTTCATGCACACTCGTGTCGTTAAGGCCTTCACTACATCTTAATTGGTGAGCGACGAGCTTCTCCAAGAGTTGCGCATTCAGCTTTGTATAGTGGCTTACCTTGTGAAGGTAGGACATTGCTGAAGCAAAGGCGATGCAAGCTATATTGGCCACAAAAATCCCGACAATAATCCCAGCAGTCATCTCCGATGACAAATATCTGAAGTCAATATCGATAATGAACAATACGGAACCAAGTGCGACCATCCCTGCAATAATCCAAAGCACTGTAACGATCGCGGGCGTTGACACTTCTGTAGGTGCAGTAGACCGCCGAGAATGAGACAAATCCGGTGCCGCCTTATCGATCTCGAAGGCCGATTTGTGAAATTGCACGACAGGTTTAAGTTCGGAGCCGCTGAGGTTCTGTGACGGCCCTGTGACGGGTTCTCCTGGCGAGCTTGATCGATGCTCATTAATGACTACATCGTTGGTTATTTGACCACGCAATGCATGCCACCTGCCGCTCACTTCGACATCAATGGAAATTATGGTTTCCGTCTCTGATACTAAAGGGTGCATTTTTTTCAATGCTTGCCCCAACGATTTGGCTTTAATTACCGCGCCCTGAAGCTCGTCGGTGTTTGGGCTATTTATCAAGAATCGATACTTTGCCATAGAAAGCCTTAATTGTTGGAGTCTTGCATTTCATTTCAGCCAGAGGCTTGAGCATTTACCTGAATCAATGACTCTGTTCCCCAATATACCCACCCGGCACGATTCAAGCCAGTTTTCCCCGGAATCTGGCCAAGGTCGGGTTGTTGAGGGCGGGGATGTCCAGAAAAGGTTCGGTCAGCTGCCTGAGACTGACTATTTTGTGACCATAATCTTACCTGATCACCCATTTTGATCAGCCTGCTCTACACTGTACCTGAATCCGTGACTTCAACCGGCCAAAATCACCTTAAAGGCCTGCAATAACAGGCCACTGAACGATATAATAGCCCCTGACATCCATTCACCCAGTCAGTGCTTTTGGGCCCATGCGCACTTTCACTCTCCAGCAATCCCGAACCGAAGTCTACACACCCCACGGCGGGCTGGCCCTGGTGGGCCACTGTCTGAACCGGCACACATCACTGGTCAAAACCGCTCGCACCGTGGCCAAGCGCCATGGTATTCCGAACATCGACCTGATCCGGACCTATCTTGGCCTGATCACGCTCGGCAAGAGCGACTTCGAGGCGGCAGAGCCCGTACGGACGGACCCGTTCTTCAAATCCGCCATGGGCATCAAACAGTCGCCTTCTTCGGCCCGCTTACGCCAGCGGTTTGATGAAGATGCCCAGGCCCTGACACCGCTGCTGGATGATGCCAGCGTTGAGTTTCTTCAGTCCATCGGCGCACCGGTGTCGCCTCTGGAGATGGGCCATGTCGCGCTGGATATGGATGTCTTTCCCATGGACAACAGCCAGACCCGCAAGGAAGGTGTCAGCTACACCTACAAAGGGTTTGACGGCTATGCGCCGATAGCTGCTTATCTGGGACAGGAAGGCTGGTGTCTGGGATGCGAGCTGCGCCCCGGCAGCCAGCATGCCAATAACGGGTTTCTCGACACCCTCAAACGGGTTTTACCCCGGGCCCGGGCACTGACGGACAAGCCCATCCTGTTACGCCTGGACAGTGCTCACGATGCCCGGGACAACCGCGACTTCCTGCGCCAGCAGGAACAGGTCGACTTCCTGATCAAGTGGAATCCCCGCAAGCAGGATCCCCTGGCCTGGGCAGACAAGGCCCAGGCCCGGAAAGCCTGGGCACTGGACCGCGACGGCAAGATGGAAGCGGTTCTGTCAGAAGAACTGCCGGACGAACCCGGGCTGCGTCGGATCGTCAGGGTCACTGTGCGCACCAGCGATGCCAGTGGCCAGCTGTATCTGGAACCGGACGTCAGCATTGAAGGCTGGATCACGTCCTTGCCGGCCGACGTGGCCAGCGAACAGCAGGTCATGGCGCTGTACAGCGATCACGCCACCAGTGAACAGTTCCACAGCGAGTTCAAGACCGACCTGGATCTGGAGCGCCTGCCTTCGGGGAAGTTCCACACCAACAACCTGGTCATGGCCTTCGCCACACTGGGATACAACCTGCTGCGCTGGATGGGCCTGAGACTCACCGGCCCGGATGCGCCGGTGCGCCACCCGGCTAAACGCCGTCGCCTGAGGACGGTGATGCAGGAACTCATCTACATGGCCTGCCGCTTGGTCCACAGCGGCCGTCAATGGCTGCTGCGATTTGGCCGGCACTGTCCGGGCTTTGCCGTTTATCGGGACCTTCATGAAGGCCTGACCGCCTCCGGATAAGCTGGTCCCATAACGACCGCCACCCTCAAATCACCCGGGAAATCATGCCGGGGCAATCGGCTATTGTCTGAACAGCAGATTCTGGTCACAAACTGATCAATCCCGGGCGGCTGACTGAGCCTGTCCCGTGTATTCCCGCCCTCAACAACCCAGCATTGGCCAGATTCCAGGGAAAACTGGCTTGAGTCCTGCCCGGGTGGGTATATTGGGGGTAGAGTCACTGATTCAGGTGAGTGATTACGCCGATGAGCAGGGATTGTGTTTTGCCGAACTGATGGCCTGGTGGCGGCTGATAGTAAAGAAGATTACCGTTCCT
Organism: Marinobacter sp.; assembly: GCA_014359475.1. GTDB lineage: Bacteria > Pseudomonadota > Gammaproteobacteria > Pseudomonadales > Oleiphilaceae > Marinobacter. The sequence goes on from JACIZI010000008.1 coordinate 123,817, forward strand.
GATATGCACCGCCCCAATCGTTTTGTCAGCGTGGCGGTGGCCACATGATGCGCCGGGAATTGACGATGTAGGTTTATCTCTGCCGGGAGTCGGTCGACATGCGGAAATCCATCGAAGGACTTTCATTGCTGGTTCAGGAAGCAATGGAACTGAATCCTTTTGACGAAGCGGTCTTCTTGTTCTGCAATCGCCAGCGCGACAAGGTAAACATCCTGGCCTTTTCAGCAAGATCTCGCGGTGGCACTTGCGCTTCTTGCATTCGGTATTGGGCTTAGGAGAAGGCGAAAAGGCCATAGTGGCAACGGTCCTTTGCGGTTGAAGGTAATTTTATTGTCGCTGAATTTATAGATTTATTCCGGGTCTCCCTAGTGGTGGCAACCGTTCCCGCTTTTGGGCGTACTGAGGAATAAATATTTTTGAGATGTCCTTTAAAGTACATACAAAGTGGAAAGCGTGCTGTGGTACAAGTAGGTTTTATTTTTTTTCTTATTTTTGTATTGGTAAATGCATTTATTTCTTTTTTTAGTAAAAATTACAGGAAGTATGCTTTAATATTTTACTGGTTATCTGCTACACCGTTTATAGGTTTTACCGCATTTCGACAATGGGGTATAATGAGAGATGATAGAGCATATAAAAATATATTTAATAACCTCGACTTATCACATTTCAATGATGGTGTGTTAGCAGCTCGCGATCCGATTTGGTACTTTCTAGTTTTCCTTTTAAAATCGCTTTATGAGCATATAAATGTTATCGCCTACTTATCGGCGATTGTCTTTGTCGTAAAGTTATACGTACTTACTAAGCTTTGCACAAGAAAGAGTTTAAACTTAGTGCTTTTGGTATATTTATGCAGTTTTTGGCAGTTGCATGATTTGACTCAGTTTAGGGCGTCGCTTTCTGTAGCATTTTTCTTGTTTTTTTTATGGTCACTGGTTAATTCAAATAAAGCGCTTAGTTATTTATGGTATTTAGCATCAGTCCTTTCGCATAATTCTGCGTTTTTCGTAGCCATTTTTTGGGCTTTTGTTAGAGAAAAACGGAATGCTCATAGCATTTCATTGTCAAGGCTTTTCTTGCGTTCAGAGTCAAAAGAAAACGGATTTTCGGTAATTTTTTATCCGAGTCTTGGTGTTTCTTTTCTTTATTTTCTTACTTTTCTCTTGTTTATAGAATTTGGAATTTTTTTAAGCCTGGAAGACGTCATGTCCCTTTTTGTAAGCGGCTTTTCAGAGCCTGCCAGCACACCATTAGGCCAGCTGGAAATGTATGGTGATAGGGCAGCTTCAGGTAACTACGATTCATTTAGATCATTGCCTCTAATTTTGTTATTAGTAGTTTGCCTTTACTTTTTTATGCTGCTAGAGTTTCGTAAAAAAGGATTGAATAGGCGTGCTTTCTTAGGTTTTATATCTGTAATAATTGCAACATTTCTTTCTTGGGTTTTTGCAAGTATTTCAGATGTCCAAGTGCGGTTTTACGAATTATTTTTTGTTGGAGCACTTTTGCTTTTAGGTCAAGTCCAGAATAAGCTTTCATTTTTGGCAGGAGTTATTTTAGCGTTCGCCTATTACGCAAAACTTAACATTCTTTGGAATATATGGGATTTGTCTGCATTATGAAGAGGTTGAAGGTGCCTGGTTTGGAAGAAGACCTTGGTTCGCTAGCTTTCAGGTCAAGTGCGGCGTTTATTCTATGAAACCGAGACCAAACGTAGTCTGTAGCCCTATTTCGATATTTTGACCCAGTTGGTGTACATACATTTGGATTGATTCGAGAGACTCCGGCAGATTTGCCAAATAACTAAATGCCATATATTTCACAGGTAAGGATTGAGAAGCTTGAAAAGCTATTTTCTTTGACGATGATTACCCTACGCCCAACGCAACGTCATCAACTTAAGCCTTGGAGAGGCCAAAAGCCAGCCCCAACGGGGGCCATTGGTGGGGTTTAGGCTGCATCATCGGAACGATATCGCGGCGGTGAGCGCCAGCTGAAGCGATTTTTCGGGGAGTGGGCTGGATTCCAGGCTGGTTTTGGCCGGAAGGAGCCGAGGTGCGCGTTTTCCAGGCGAGCGGAAGCCGACCGCTCCGGAAGCAGTCTTTTAGCGAGTAGCGAGTGATTGGATCCGGGTTTGTTAAGTCCGCTCAGCGGGTAGGCTTATACCCCTCGCAGCCTTTGGTTGCACATCGCCGACGTTTTCGCGGGCTGGAGCGACCGGGGCGGATGGCACCCAGGGCGCTGGCCATCAACTCCAGC
>JACIZI010000080.1 GCA_014359475.1 Marinobacter sp.
AAACCTAACGGGGCTCCCGGTGCCTCTGCTTGCGAAACAACAAAATATTTCATTCTGCCAACCCCTAACTTATTTAACACGCCGCTGTTTTTTACCCAAAACCGACAGACTTGTCCTTAATCTCTTCTGGATAGTTGCCACCTCTGAGCGAGCCTGGGCCTCATCTATCACTCCAGCGTCGTACCTATCCTGAACTTTCGCAACCATGTTATCCACCATAGGAGAATACACCTTCCCATGAGAGCCGCAATGATAAAACATCTTGCCCATACTCTTTGCTTTATCTGCACTATCGGGCATTAACAATCCATTCTCTTTGGCATCGCGCTGCTCATACATACCAATATCCGAGAAGAAGCTTGCTCGCTCACGCCAAATCTGTTCTGGAAACAAATGATGCGCCTGCATATGATCATTCGGCACCCCTCCCAGTGCATTATTCAGAGCCTTACTACATAGCCCACTTGGATCGATCCATTGATTGGGGTTGCTTACATACTGGTAGAGGTTCAAACCTCCCGCATAACCGATTGGATCTTGCCCCATGAAGCGTCCCGTTCTTGGGTCATAGTACCGGAAACGGTTGTAATGCAGCCCCGTCTCATGATCGTGGTACTGCCCCTGGAAGCGTATCGGGTTGCCCAGTCCGTGCTGTTTCGCCCAGTCCGAGCGCTCCTCTTTGACTTCACCCCACGCCTTGTACTGCCCGGCCCACGCGACATTGCCTTGCTCATCGGTCAGCTCCATCGGCGTGCCGAGGTGGTCGCACTGGTACCAGGCAATCGCCTCGAACGGCTGTGGCTTCACGTCCGTGTGCCACAACGGATCCTGATCGAAGTCGTACTCGCGCTGGCTCCAGTCCGGTTGCTTGTGCAGGCGGATCGGGCTTTTGCGCAGAGCCTGAGCGACCGGCACAAAGCTGCCCGGCTCATATAGGTAATGCACAGTGCGGCCGGTGTCGCCTTCATCACGCGGCGGTGAACTCTCCCAGGCCAGGGTGTCGCCATCCCAACCAAACAGGGTGAAGCCACAGCCAAGTTCACGTTGACGCTTGGCCCGTTGCAACTGGTTCCAGCCGGTACCCGCCTCGGGGCGGTCCCAGAAATGCGCCACCGAATGCTTGTGCAAACGCCGGCCCAGAGCGTCGTAGCTGTAGTCGACCTTGAGCTTATCGTCGTTGTAACTGGCCAGCCGATCGAACAAGTCCCAGGTGAAGTGCGCGTGAGAGCCGTTGTGCAGGCGGTAGATCAGGTTGCCGCGTTCGTCGTATTTGTAGTGAGTGCCGGCGTACTCGCGCAGCAGGTTGTTGCGCCGTGGGTCGGCTTCCAGCGGGCGGTTCAGTTCCTGGGTCTTCTGGTCCAGCAGGTTACCGGCCGGGCCAAAGGCAAAGGTTTCCACAGTCAGACGGCTGATGTCTTTGAGCAGGCGCCCCATCGAGTCGCACTCGACAGGCGCCTATACCTTCACATTCTTCATCTGAAGTCAAACTTCAAAGCAGGCGAGGATTCATCATAGTGGATGAATCTTCTCCGACCCCCACTCTTCCATAGAGTAAAATTCGACACCTAAAATCTTGGCTTCCTCTGCTTTATTTTTGAAATCCTCCGTACAAAACAGAGTATTAATGTAAGGAGAAAACCCCGCTATTTTAAACACTGCATTACCCACATCATTCAATTTCAACCTACTGAATGATTCAACCAGATCATACTCATCACGCACTAACACTGACGACCCATCAACAACCTTTTCAACTGCGTACGATTTGAAAACTGCTGCATGGTAGCTAATGAGGTTTTCGCTTCTACCCCCATCCACCTTGAAGCTCACACGAACAGCATCCAAAAAATCTACACCCACCTCTAGGCAGGCATTGTAGAAATCGTCACTAATTGCGTACAAATTATTAATCAGCCGACGCGCACCAAAACAATACTTCTTCCCTCCTCCCACCAAGACCATACCTTCCGGCATTTTCTCATGGGCGCGGTGCATCGCTGAATTGGAGTACCAAGGAAAGTCTCCATGATTTACATCCCTCCAATTTTCATAAAACTTATCATAGAGGGCCGCATCAAGAAGCCCCAAGGGAGATCCAAAATCTTTTTTCTGGCTCATCATGTAGAATTTCATTTTCACCCCTTATCCTAAGCGCTTAGGTGTAATACCAGGAACACCGGGAGCTTGCAGTAACACTCTATTTCTATTTTGCAGTGCCGCAATTTTGTCCCGCGCAACAGAATCAGTGATTGTTCCAGCAGAGTAAGCGGTTGAAATCCTGGACACCTCAAAATCAACCCCCTCACTGTATTTCGTGTGGCTTCCGCAGTGATAGAACATACGTCCCATTTGTTTTGCTTTAGCCTCGCTTTCCGGCATTAAAACGCCATTCTCTTTTTTATCCATATCCCCGCCAAGGCCTATAGCACTAAAGAATGATGTGTGGTTTTTCCAAATCTGCTCAGGAATGACATGGTGAGCTTGAAGGTGTGAATCGCCCCTGGTTTCGTAGACACCTCCAAGCCTCATAATGAGGCCCAAATAGGAGGTGCCATGAGTCGTCAGCGTTACCCTGAAGAATTCAAGATCGAAGCG
>JACIZI010000081.1 GCA_014359475.1 Marinobacter sp.
AGCGAGGGTTCTGCTGCATTTCCTGCTCAGCCATCTTTTGCCATTGTTCGTTGTGGGGCTTGCCCGCACAAAACACCTGCACTTTCGAATCCTCGGGAAGCAGCCTCGCTGCGTAAGCAGCCCGCAGGGAATCCTTTTCGTCCCGAAGATGACCGATCACACACACGCCAAAACCGGTATTTGCCGCCGAACCATCTGGAGATGGATAAACCTCCGGCCCGTCCGCTGACTGGCAGAGTGTAACCAGCTTCGACGCAAACCGGCCGGGGATATCCTTCCCGACCAGATCATGCAGCCCGATCAGCGCATCCGCCTCGGCCATGGAATAATGCGCGTCGTCCGGAAACTCATACTGATGCCGATAGATATCGGTGCCAGTGAGTGCAACGATCAGGGGCTTGTCAGGCCAACTTTGACGGAACCGGCGAACCGCTGAAACGCTCCGCCAGGCATGAAGTGCCATAAAGGCATCACAGGATTCACCGTTGTATTCGGTAACCACCGACACCCGATGCCCGGCCTGCTCCAGCAGACGCTTCCAGCGCTCGGCCGTGGCCCGGTTGCCCGCCTTCGAACCAGGGGGTGCCGGTGTAATCATTATTATTTTCATAGCGCTCGCTTGTGGCCGGATAACGGAAAAAACAGGGCAATTATCCCTGAGCCAATTAAACCCGCAAATCGTATAGCTGTTCAGAGTTAACGTAAATCAAGGTATCCTGCGGGGCACCGGGAAGCGTTGATTCTCACGGTACAAAATCCAAACAGCCTGGTAATGCAAGGAACTCCAATGGCCCTTAATCTTATACGGAAATTGATGATTTCCAGTCTTTTCTGTTTCACTGCTGCGTCGGCATCCGCTGAAACCTTCGTGTTTACAGCCATTCCCGATCAGGACGAAACCAAGCTGGTCGAGCGCTTCAAAGGTGTTGCCGATTACCTGTCACGGGAACTGGATGTGGATGTTCGCTACGTCCCCGTAAAATCCTACGCTGCGGCGGTTTCTGCGTTCCGCAACAATCAGGTCCAGCTGGCCTGGTTTGGCGGGCTCTCCGGCGTTCAGGCACGGCGCCTGGTGCCTGGCTCCGAGGCAATCGCCCAGGGCGTGGAAGACGAAGCATTTCAGACCTATTTCATCGCCAACACCAGCACCGGCATTGAGCCTGCGGACGAGCTCGCCTCGCTTGAAGACGAACTGCGTGGCAAAACCTTTACCTTTGGCTCCAAGGGCTCAACCTCTGGTCGCCTGATGCCTGAGTACTATATCCGCGAAGTGTTCGGAGCCCAGCCGGACGAATTCTTCTCCCGCGTTGGTTTCAGCGGCAACCACACCCGCACGCTCCGCCTGGTCGAGGCCGGCACCTATGAAGTGGGCGCATTGAACTTCCAGGTCTGGGAGAACGAGCTGGCCAACGGCAACATTGACACAGACGCCGTTCAGGTGATCTGGGAAACCCCGCCCTATCCGGACTATCAATGGACCATTCGCGGTGACGTCAACGAACGTTTCGGCGATGGTTTCAAGCAACGCGTTACCGAAGCGCTGGTTAACATGGACGATCCGGAGTTGCTGAAAAGCTTCCCCCGTACCGGATTCATCCCGGCATCGAATGACGATTACGAGCCTATTCGCAGCACGGCGGAAGAGATTGGAATCCTTGATTGATGTCAGGCTTTGATCTCTCGGGCCTGACGGCCTCTTTCGATGGCGAGCGGGTGATTGGCCCGCTCTCGCTGCGAGTTGACCAGGGTGAAAAGGTCGGACTTGTCGGTAGAAGTGGTGCCGGCAAGTCTACCCTTATACGGCTGATTCACGAACGCGTTAACCGGGAAGCCTCACTGGTACCCCAGGATCTGGGCCTGGTGAATGCCCTGCCGGTGTTCCACAACGTATTTATGGGCCAGCTCGATAAACACGCCACCTGGTACAGCACGGTTACCCTGGTTCGACCATTTTCCCGCAATCGGGATGAGGTACGGGCCCTGCTGAAAGAGTTGGGCATGTCGGAAAAGATCTGGATGCCCACCGCCTCACTTTCCGGCGGACAGCGCCAGCGGGTTGCCATTGCCCGAGCCCTCTATCGCAACGCGCCTGTGTTGCTGGCCGATGAGCCGATTTCGGCGCTCGATGGCCCCATGGCCCATCTGGTTATGAAACTGCTCGAAGAACGCTTCTCCACCAGTGTGGTTGCGCTCCATGATGTCGAGATGGCGCTAAAATACTGCAACCGGATTGTGGGAATTCAGGACGGCCAGATCGCCCTGGACGAATCCAGTGATCGCCTGACGGCATCAGACATCATGTCTCTCTATTAGGGAACCGGCCAGTTTCATGCTCTCTTCGCCGACGGTTCGCACCAGTCTGATTTTTGTGGCGGTAGCGCTGTTCTCGCTGCTGTTCGCCGATATTGCCATAACCGCCTCGAACCCCTGGCGGGACCTGGGCAACTTCTTCCTTGGTGTGGTGACTCCGAATTTCTTCAGCAGCGAAGGCCTGATGACCGCGCTGCTGAGAACCGTGGCTTTCGCCTTTGTGGGGGTCGCGCTTGGCAGTGTGTGCGGATTCCTGCTGTCGCTGG
>JACIZI010000082.1 GCA_014359475.1 Marinobacter sp.
GCTTGAACTTCCGGGTTGGAGTTGACGAACTCTTGCAGTATCGGAATCAGGTCCGAGGCCATCACCACCGGATTGAAACTGGCCATTACAAAGGGCACCCAGAAGGCGATAAAGACCGGAAAAAATCCGAATGACCAGAGCAGACGGCGAAGCAGGTAGAGGGCAACTTCCCGCCAGAAACGCTGTCTGATTTCCGGAACTTTCCGTATCCGGTCAAGGTAACGGCGTCTTTCCGCCCAGTAGGCGGCGACTTCGGGGGCATCAACAGCCTTTTGATGGGGGGCAGGTGTTGTCATGGATTGGCGGGGTACCTTATCGCTACGGGAGTGATGCATGATAATTGATACTACGTGTTACCCTACAATTCTCCAATTGTTTAAAGACAGGATAGTTTGAATGGCTGCAGTGATCGACAACGCAACCCATCCGGCCTTTGAGAAACTTCGCAGTCACCGGATTGACACGCTCAACCTTGAGGTTGAGGAGTATCGCCACAAGAAGACCGGCGCCCGGCACCTGCATCTGGCTGCCGATAATGACGAGAATGTGTTTTTCGTGGCCCTTCGGACCTTTCCGATGGATTCCACCGGTGTGGCTCACATTCTGGAGCATACCGCGCTGTGTGGCAGCGAACGGTTTCCGGTGCGCGATCCCTTCTTCATGATGATCCGGCGGTCACTGAACACCTTCATGAACGCCTTTACCAGCAGCGACTGGACTGCTTACCCGTTCGCCAGCATGAACCAGAAAGATTTCGACAACCTGCTCTCGGTATACCTGGACTGCGTGTTCTTCTCCAAGCTGGACCCGTTGGACTTCGCTCAGGAAGGTCACCGCCTGGAGTTCGACAAGCCGGAAGATCCTTCTACCGATCTGGTCTATCGGGGCGTGGTCTACAACGAAATGAAAGGCGCAATGAGTTCGCCCACCTCCCAGTTGTGGCAGAACCTGAGCAGCCATTTGTTCCCGACGACCACCTATCACTACAACAGTGGTGGTGAGCCTGATCACATTGTCGATCTGAGCTACGAGGACCTGCTGCAGTTCTATCGCCACCACTACCATCCCAGCAATGCAATATTTGCCACTTACGGCGATATCCCGGCTTATGAGCACCATGAGAAGTTTGAAGAGCTGGCGCTGAAACGGTTCGACCGACTGAACATTGATCTGCCGGTTCGCGATGAGAAGCGCATGTTTGCGCCGGTGCGTGTAGAACAGGGCTACGCTGTTAATGAGGGCGAGGGCACCGAGAACAAGACTCACATCGTGGTGGGCTGGCTTCTGGGTCACAGTTTTGATCTGCAGGAAAACCTGGAAGGGCAATTGCTCTCCGCCGTTCTGCTCGAGAACAGTGCTTCGCCGCTGATGCGTGCCCTGGAAACCACAGACCTGGGGCATGCGCCATCCCCCATGTGCGGCCTGGAAGATTCCAATCGAGAGATGACCTTTGTTTGCGGCATCGAGGGCAGTGAGCCGGACAAGCACAAAGATCTGGAGGCGCTGCTTGAGTCCACCCTTCTCAAGGTGGTGGAAGAAGGTGTCAGCGAAGAACGGCTGGAAGCCATCCTGCATCAGCTCGAACTGCATCAGCGGGAAATCGCCGGTGACCAGTTCCCTTATGGCCTGCAACTGATCATGAGTGCCATCGCACCCATGGTGCACGGTGGCGACCCTGTTGAATTGCTGGATCTGGAGCCGGTGCTGGCAACGCTCCGTGAAAAGATCCGGGACCCACAGTACGTGCCGGACCTGATTCGCCGGAAGCTTCTGGAGAATCCACACCGGGTCACTCTGACTCTGCGCCCGGATGAAAAGCTCGAATCCCGCCGCCAGGAGGCCATCCGTGAAGCCCTGGCCAGTCGCAAGGCTGAGCTGACCGACGATGACGTCCAGATGATTGTCGATCGGGCCAAGGCACTGGAAGAGCGCCAGATGCAAAAGGACGACGACTCCATCCTGCCGAAAGTGGATCTCTCCGATGTGCCGCTGCAAATGCCCGAGCCGGAAGGCCGTTATGACGGCGACATCTCGGCAACGATCTATGCCCGTGGCACCAACGGCCTGATCTATGAGCAGGTTATTGTTCCGGTGCCAGCGCTGACCGAGGAAGAGCTGCTTTTGGTGCCTTACTACACCACCCTGATCTCCGAGGTGGGATGTGGTGAGCTGGATTACCTGCAGATGCAGGACCGCATATCGGCGGAATCCGGCGGCATTGGCGCCTCGTTCAGTGCCAAGGGTCGTATCGATGATGTTCAGGACCTTTCGGGATATATCATCTTCAACGGCAAGGCGCTGGCCCGGAATCGCAGTGCCCTGACCAGCCTCCTGCGCGACGTCTATAACGACGCCCGTTTTGATGAGAAAGAGCGAATCCGCGAGATCATCGCCCAGATTCGTGCCCGCCGCGAACAGG
>JACIZI010000083.1 GCA_014359475.1 Marinobacter sp.
CTCCAGGGCGCCGGGGATCAGCGCCGAGTGCACGGCGATCTTCTTGATCTGCAGTGGCATGAAGCGCTCGTAGATGGCGGTGACGCTATTTTCTGCTCTAGACCGCAAAAGGCTTTGCCATATGAGCTCCTAAGATCGGGAAGGGTTTTTAGCTTTGTAAATAGCTTGTCCAATCTTTCTAGTTGTTACAGGAGCCCTCTACTAACTATGATGAAAGAAGCAGTTGTGGAGTACAAGGGGCTCGCCAATAAACTAAATGACCCCAAGGGCTTTTTGCTTAGGGAAATGGGGTGTATAGATATAATACGGCAGGATTACTTAACCGAAAGCTTGTATTACCGAAATCTGATCGGTATGCCGGTCGATGAAAACCTGACGAAAAGTGATCGACGTCTTGGGGCATTAGTTAACTTGTATCAAATGACTACTAGTCCACTATCCGCATTTCCGGGGCGTTACCAATATCCATTTCTTTCTCCGTCTGTTCTCTCTCTAGGTTTAAATGTAGCTCCAGAAAAGTTGCTTAAAGGAAAAGTAGATAGACATTTCTTACGTCAAGCTGCCTATGATAGATACGGTGACGAGTCTGTATGGGGTACCCGGAAGGGTGGTGTGACTGGTCTGACTCAACGGGCTATGTTGCATAATAAGCAAGATGTTCTGGATGTGCTACTCAATGGCCCTCTTGTTGAAAAGGGGGTTGTCGATGTGGTGCGGATAGAACGTTTAGTTGATGAAGTTTCCGTCGGTGCCAGGAAGTGCCCGCACTTTTTGATAAACCTGTTTTCTGCAAATCTTTTCATTCGGCACTGGGAAGGTAATTATGCATGAGGCTAATGATGAGTATGTCGAGTGGAGTAGTAGCCTTCATCGGGTAGTATACAACTCTCAAGTCGTTATATTGGACGAGCTACGTAATGAGTTTATATTTTTCACCGTCGAGCAAAGTGAGTTTGTTAAAAGTATTATTGGTGAAAAGTTTGAGGGGTTGAATGATGAGCAGCGTGCACACACCGAAGAACTGCTAGAGCAAAAAATTTTATCTCTCGTTAATAATAGTGATGTTACTAGCGGATTTTCGGATGTGAAAAGTTCTAAAGGTACTTTCCAATGTGCATGGCGAAGTGGTAGTGACGCGTGGAGCATCTCAGCAATACGGCCGCTTAAGCTATTGAGGGCCATAAAATACCTAAAGCATGCTAAGGAGGAGTCGGAAAAGGGGAATTTAAGAGGTTTGCTTGGGCATCTGCGAGAACAAGCTCCTTCGGCCTTGATGAAAAATCATGAAAGGCTAATTGGGCTCGCGTGTAATATTAATCTTGCGGTAAAGATGCTAAATGTAGAAATCAAGTGTCTTGAGTTTGCGTATTCCTTAGCTAGAATGGCTTTCGACGAGGGATTAGCCTGCAGGCTAAATATTGGGGTTCAGACCTTTCCCTTCCTTTCTCATGCTTGGATCCAAGGCCCTAATGGTGTAGTGTTCGATCGAGATGATCTAGAAAAAGATTTGGCTGTGATGATCAGAATAGGAGCAGAAGTATGAGCAAGGGAGAGTTCACCGGCACGCTTAAAGTTTGTGCTGATATTCTCTGGAGCTCAGGTTCTTATTTGAGAGTGTTTTTTTTACTGTCAGTCGTCTTAGACGTGTTGGTCGTGGCATTTTCGGTCGCTGCTCCCAGTATTTTGAAGCACTTAATTGATTCTTATAATGGCGGCGCCTCTGGGAGCGGTCTGTCGATTCTTGGTGTCGGTTATGGCTTAACTTGGCTTGCTGCCGAAATACTGCTCCGTATTAAGGCCGTTGTAGGTGTGATCTTTATAGAGGAAGTTAAGAAGCAGGCTAGCAGTCGGTTTTGTCTGAATACAATTTTTGAGGAAAAAGAAACTCCTGATTTATCACCAGGTGTTTTTTCTACGAAACTAACGCAGATTAATTCGGCGGTACCGATTTTTTTAGATGGTCTTGTTGGTCAGGTTTTTCCATTGGTAGTAAGATTGCTATTCTCGGTGAGTGTACTATTCCAGTTTGTGCCGCAGATTTACTCAATCGCTCTAATTGTAACAGTCGGCTCATTCGCTGGTGTGTCTTTGATGACATTTAATGTTATTGGCGATAAGCAGAGGGTTGCCAATAAAGCTAGTCAGTTGACAGTCGGACTGATACTAGATGTTTTTAAGAATCGAGAGGTCATCATTGCGCACGCCAACGAAGCAAATGAAATTTCTAGGATGAATGATTCGCTCTCCAGATCTAAAGGGGCGATCGTAAGCACCGTGAATGCGATGATCTACTTGGTGCTGGTGCCGATCCTGGTGTTCTTCTTCCTCAAGGACCGCGAG
>JACIZI010000084.1 GCA_014359475.1 Marinobacter sp.
GGCGGTGGATCGGGATGCCCGTTTGCCGGTGCTGGATTTTCCGCCGGTAGCCGGGTATCGGTTCTCCGGGCGGGCCTTTAGTGAAGGCATTGAACAGGTTGAAGTGGATGCTATCACCCTGAACGTCTACAACCCGGAGAAAACCCTGGCCGACTGTTTCAAGTTCCGGAATCGAATCGGCATGGATGTGGTTCTGGAGGCGTTGGATCTATACCGCACCCGCAAAAACTTCCGTCCAGGCAAACTGATGGAATATGCCAGAATCTGCAGGGTCGCCAATGTCATGGCGCCCTACTTGGAAGCCAAGCTGTGAACAGAATCATCCTGGCGATGGCATTAAAAGAGTGAAAGGAGATCACGGTGGCACAAAATACTGCTGCGTCCGTTCGGCAGAGATAGCTGAATAAGTCCCGGGAAGAAAAGCGCCGCTTTGATGAACTGCTGCAATATTACGCCATGGAGCGGTTTCTTTACCGGTTGAGTCAGTCGCCCCATAACCGCTGCTTTACCCTCAAAGGTGCGCTGATGCTCTGGGCAATGCAGGGGCCGAACAGCAGACCGACACGGGATATCGATCCGTAAACGCCTTGACCAAGAACATGTGCCAGAGGCTTTTTCGGAGGTAGTAGAGGCGGTGGTTGAGTTCCTTGGCCCTGTGATGCTGAGCAGAGACGTGGACGCGCCCAGGGAAATTTGGCACCCACCCGGTCCATGGACTCGCCAAAGCTGATGCTCCGAGGACCCGATGGTCTCCGGAGCATCTATTCCGCTCACTGCGGATCGACTTACGCCTCGATCGGCGAACGCCAGTCGTCAGCACCGGAAGTACCGGCAACGGCGTGCTCCCAGGTTACCTTGCGGTAGGACAGGGAAACGGTGACCAGCTGGGTGAAGTCGGCGTTGCCGGCGTCCTGGCAGTGGGGCATGTTGCAGTTGATGTCGATGATGGTGGCATCTTCGAGGATGGTGGAGAAGAAGTGCTCCTGCTTGCCCTCAACAGAGGTGCGGTACCACTTCAGCTCGACTTTGGGCAGCATTTCACCGGACGCCAGGGCGTTGTACATCAGCGGGGTCGCCTTGTTCAGGGCGGAGGTGAACTTGAATGGCTTGTGTACGCGCTGGCCGGAAGGCTGACCGGACTGGGGATCGGTCGGTACGGTAACAACGTGGCTGAATTCCTGAACCAGCACTTCGTCTTCGTGGCCTTCCACGTAGATGTTACCGACGGAATCGGAAGTGAATGCGCCGGCAGTGATGTTGCCCTGGGTCTGGCCTTCGATGCTGATATAACAAGGAGTTGGCATAGTCTGCTCCATGACTTGTGAATGAATAGTGTCCCCGGGGTGTTCCCTGGACGTCGACTCTCAGTACAAAGCCTGTGCCAACAGAGATAGTGTTTTTTAAATCAGTAAGTTATGTTTTTCTTCGGTGGCGCCCCGGTCTGGCCAGGCAATCCCGCGCCCGAACGCCAGGCGAAGGATTGCTGGCGGGGCAAAAAGTTGCTCGGGTAATGCCCGCTTCAGCCGAGGCCGAGGGCTGCCAGCAATGCCAGGAGCAATAGCCCGGAAACACCCTGCCAGAAGGCCACGGGGTTGCGCTCCATCAGTGGTCGCCGATGACGCTTGTGCCAGTCCGCGGGAGGATATCGAAGGTTGTACAGGTATTCCGAGAGCGCCGGGTAGCGCCTGTGGGCCTGAGGATGAACCGCTTTTTCGATGGCATCGTCGACCCAGCCCGGCAGATTCTCCCGGAACTGTCGGGCGGGTTGATAGTTCAGGCTGCGAAGCTGGTTCCGGCTGTGGATTTTTGGCACTTCCGGGCCATAGGGTAGCTGGCCGGTCAGCAGCTGGTAGGTAATCACTCCCAGGGAAAACTGGTCCGATAACCAGCTACCCGGCTCTCCGAGGAAGGTCTCCGGGGCACTGTAAAGAGCCGCCCCCCGGGGAATG
>JACIZI010000085.1 GCA_014359475.1 Marinobacter sp.
CACGGCAGAGAGTGGCACCACGGCCTCGTCCCGGAAGTTCATCATGCCGTCGAATCCTCGGCCGGGTCGCCATCAGGGCGCCGCCTTCTGTCTGGAACAGATGCAGGCATAAAGGCTCTTGAAAATTGTGCGCTAAAACTCTTGTCAACTCACTTTCTGGTCAGATTATGCGGTAGTACTCTGAGTCCCGACAACGGTAAACCAAGCCAATCCAGCCAAGCAACCGGAGGGCACGATATTCAGCGCCTGTGAACCTGGTTTTCCATATATTGCCTCAGCAACTTATTGATCCTGGTTTGATACCCCTTTCCCTGAGCTTTGAACCAGGCCAGCACATCCTCGTCAATCCGAAGTGTTACCGGTTGCTTCGCCGGCACCCGCAGCTCGGCCTTTTCAAAGAAGGTCTCATCCAGTTCTGGTATATCACTGGTGTCGATCCGTTCGTCATCCTGTTCAGCCATTCGCTGCCAGTCTGTTTTAGATGTTTTGTTCATAAAGCTTCACCTCTCGCCGGGTTGCTTTTCGGGCTGAAATTATCCGGACAACATCTCCACATTTCTCCACGAATACAATCACCCCTATAAACTGCCGCATTAAACCTACAGCGACCCAGCGTTCTTCATGATAGGCATACCGGTCATCAATAGACGTCAGCATCGGGTGATTGAAAATATCGACGGCATCCATGAAATCGATTCCATGCTTGTGGATGTTTTGGGCATTCTTCGCCTCATCCCATTCAAAACGCATTACACATCCTTGTATTTACACCTGTATGTACACAGTACAGTAATTCTTGATCAGACCCAAGATGTTTCGAAAACCAATAACACTGCTCACCGCGGGTGAGGATCACCCCCAACACGTGTTCTTCGGAACGAATCGGTGAATACGGGGCCATCGGTGCCACAACAGATGCCCCGCCGGCAAGATCCGCATTGATCTGGTCGAGATCGACAAATTCCGGGTCGAACCACTCGCCAAACCATTCGCGAACGTCGATGTGCTCGGGATGGGCCATATCCTCCATGGCTTCGAGGAATTCGTAGAAGCCATGCAAGCCACCCACATCCTCCGGCGGGCATCGGCGTACGGCCTTGATGCAGCGTGGCAATTTTTCGTTGCACGGCTCCACGGATGTGATCTTCTCCAGCTCTATCTGATCCCCCCCAGCCATCGCCAAAATCATACTCGTAGTGCAGTGCTTGCCCTTCGCTGAGCAGCACGGCAGAGAGTGGCACCACGGCCTCGTCCCGGAAGTTCATCATGCCGTCGAATCCTCGGCCGGGTCGCCATCAGGGCGCCGCCTTCTGTCTGGAACAGATGCAGGCATAAAGGCTCTTGAAAGTTGTGCGCTAAAACTCTTGTCAACTCACTTTCTGGTCAGATTATGCGGTAGTACTCTGAATCCCGACAACGG
>JACIZI010000009.1 GCA_014359475.1 Marinobacter sp.
AGCCTGAGCCTGAGCCTGAGCCTGAGCCTGAGCCTGAGCCTGAGCCTGAGCCTGAGCCTGAGCCTGAGCCTGAGCCTGAGCCTGAGCCTGAGCCTGAGCCTGAGCCTGAGCCTGAGCCTGAGCCTGAGCCTGAGCCTGAGCCTGAGCCTGAGCCTGAGCCTGAGCCTGAGCCTACATTCGTTCCTGCCCGGGCCGAGGTGTTCAGGGCGCTGGGCGATTTACGTCAACGGGATGGCTGGACCTTACAGCTGGTGGCAGGTAATCTGGAACAAACGGTACTCAATGTTCTGGATCGGGTACCGGAGGACAATAATCTGGTATACACACGTGGTGAGCGACAGGGCGAGCCCTGGTTTATGCTGGTGTACGGCACCTACCCCAGCAGGGAGGCCGCCAGGGCCGCCGCGGCCCGGCTTCCGAAAGACCTGAGGGTTGGCGCACCCTGGATTCGCCCCTATTCCGGGTTCTGATCAGGTGGCCGCATGCTTTGCACTTTAATGGTGCAAAACGGCGGTTTGGCGGCTTCGGCACAGGGAAAAAAATTGTGTACGTAGTTCCACGTGTGTAAAATCCCTTCCCCCTTTTTTCGGTGTTAGTCCGGCATTTGCACTAATCGGGTGCAATGTGGGCTGGCGAGAAAGCATTTACACGCGAGAGAACGCTTATGACAACAGGCTTGTATCATCCCGATGAGTTCAGGGACAACTGTGGTTTTGGCCTGATTGCCCACATGAAAGGTGAGGCCAGCCACAAGCTGTTGCAAACGGCCATTGAGTCCCTCACCTGCATGACGCATCGCGGAGGCATCGCGGCAGATGGCAAGACCGGTGATGGCTGCGGGCTCCTGATTCAGAGTCCGGTCGCCTTCCTGAACAAGGCGGCGCAGGCGGCCTTTGGCAAGAAGCCGGGCGATCTGTTTGCGGTCGGCCAGGTATTTCTGTCCCAGGATGAGGAGAAAGCCGCTGCCGGTCGCCATGTCCTGGAGAAGCGGCTGACAGAGCAGGGCCTGGATGTCATGGGCTGGCGCGATGTACCGGTGGATGACAGTTGCCTTGGCCCGATGGCTCTCGACTGCCTGCCACGCATTGAGCAGGTGTTTGTGGAGGCCGCCGGCAAGCCGGAAAAAGAGTTTGCGATCAGCCTGTTCCTGGGCCGCCGCAACACGGAACGGGATCTGGTCGATGATCCCGAATTCTATATTTGCAGCCTGTCCCACCGCACCCTGGCCTACAAGGGTCTGATGATGCCGGCGGATCTGGCAAACTTCTACAAAGACCTGGGTGATCCGGATCTGCAGACCGCAATCTGCGTGTTCCACCAGCGCTTCTCCACCAATACCATGCCCAAGTGGCCGCTGGCCCAGCCATTCCGGTATCTGGCTCATAATGGCGAGATCAATACCATCGAAGGCAACCGCAACTGGGCTGTGGCCCGTGCGGCCAAGTTCAGTTCGCCGGACCTGCCGGATTTGCAGACCCTGCAGCCACTGGTCAATCTGACTGGCTCCGATTCATCCAGTATGGACAACATGCTGGAAGTGCTGCTGGCCGGTGGTGTCGATCTGTTCCGCGCGGTACGGATGATGATTCCCCCCGCCTGGCAGAATGTGGACACGATGGACAGTGAGCTGCGCGCCTTCTACGAGTACAACTCCATGCACATGGAGCCCTGGGACGGCCCGGCGGGTCTGGTGATGTCCGACGGCCGTTATGCCCTGTGCATGCTGGATCGCAACGGCCTGCGTCCTGCGCGCTGGGTAATTACCGATGACGATTTCATCACCCTGGCATCGGAGATCGGCACCTACGGCTACAAGCCGGAAAATGTCGTGGCCAAGGGCCGGGTGGGGCCGGGTCAGATGCTGGCCATCGATACCGAGACCGGCGAGTTGCTGCACACCCCCGATATCAATGACCGCCTCAAGGCAGCTCAGCCATACAAGCGCTGGCTGCGGGAAAAGGCCTTCCGTCTGGAAGCCACCCTGGATCGCAATGCGCCTGACTTCAGCGTCATGGATGAAGATCAGGTGAAGATTCACCAGAAGATGTTCATGGTCACCTTTGAAGAAAGGGATCAGGTACTGCGCCCGCTGGCCGAAAATGGTCAGGAAGCGGTCGGATCCATGGGCGATGATACGCCGATGGCCGTTTTGTCTTCAAAAGTACGCCATGTCGCGGATTATTTCCGTCAGAAATTCGCTCAGGTCACCAACCCGCCGATCGATCCGTTGCGGGAGTCCATTGTGATGTCCCTGGAAACCTGCCTCGGGGCCGAGCGCAATGTGTTCGAGGAAACCGAGGACCATGCAGACCGTCTGATCCTGTCTACGCCGGTGTTGTCGCCGGCCAAGTTCCTGACGATCCTGAACAACGAGCGCGTCGGATTCGAGGTGGCCCGCATCTCCATGAGCTATCGCCCGGAGCAGGGGCTGGAGAACGCGGTGCGTCAGGTCTGCGAGGAAGCTGAGCAGGCGGTGCGCAACGGTAAGGTGATCCTGATTCTGACCGATAAGGATCTCCAGGAAGGCGAGCTGCCGGTCAATGCCATGATGGCGACCGGCGCAGTTCATCATCATCTGGTGGGGAAAGGCCTGCGTTGTGACTCCAACATTGTGGTCGAAACCGGCTGGGCCCGGGATTCCCATCACTTTGCGGTGTTGTTCGGCTTTGGTGCCACCGCGGTCTATCCGTACCTGTCGTACCAGGTGCTGAACGATCTGATTCGCAGTGGCGAGATCCTGATGGACCCCATTGATGCCAAGAACAATTACCGCAAGGGCATCAATAAGGGGCTGCTGAAGATCCTGTCCAAGATGGGTATTTCCACCATCACCTCCTACCGGGGCGCCCAGCTGTTCGAAGCTGTGGGCCTTGCGGACGAGGTGGTGGATCTCTGCTTCAAGGGTGTGCCCAGCCGCATCCAGGGAGCCGGTTTCTATGACTTCCAGCAGGACCAGGAGCAGCTGGCCAGCCACGCCTGGAAGGCACGTAAGCCGATTTCCCAGGGTGGTCTCCTGAAGTTCGTCCACGGTCAGGAGTACCATGCCTTCAACCCGGATGTGGTCGGCAAGCTGCAGGATGCGGTAATCAGCGGCGAATACGGTCAGTATCAGGAATACGCGGCGCTGGTGAACGAGCGCCCCGTCGCAACCTTGCGGGATCTGCTGGGCTTCCGGAAGGACATTCAGCCGATTGATGTAAGCGAAGTGGAGCCGGTGGAAAATATCTTCCCGCGCTTTGACTCGGCCGCCATGTCCCTGGGTGCTCTGTCGCCGGAGGCTCACGAGGCCCTGGCGGTGGCCATGAACACCCTGGGCGGTCGCTCCAACTCCGGTGAGGGTGGCGAAGACCCGGCCCGTTACGGCACCAATAAGCGCTCAAAGATCAAACAGGTGGCCTCCGGCCGTTTCGGTGTCACGGCAGAATATCTGCGCAGCGCCGATGTCATGCAGATCAAGGTGGCCCAGGGTGCCAAGCCGGGTGAGGGTGGCCAGCTGCCCGGTGGCAAGGTCAATGACCTGATTGCCCGGCTGCGTTATTCGGTGCCCGGTGTCACCCTGATTTCACCGCCGCCACACCATGACATCTACTCCATCGAGGACCTGGCACAGCTGATTTTCGATCTGAAACAGGTCAACCCCGGGGCGCTGGTTTCCGTGAAGCTGGTGTCTGAACCGGGTGTTGGCACCATTGCGGCCGGTGTGGCCAAGGCCTATGCGGATCTGATTACCGTGTCCGGCTACGATGGCGGTACCGCCGCCAGTCCTCTGACGTCCATTCGTTATGCTGGCTCTCCCTGGGAGCTGGGTCTGACGGAAACTCAGCAGGCGCTGCGTGCGAATGATCTGCGTGGCAAAATTCGCCTGCAGACCGACGGCGGCATCAAGACCGGTCTGGATGTGGTGAAAGGTGCCATCCTGGGTGCCGAGAGCTTCGGTTTCGGTACCACGCCGATGGTGGCACTGGGTTGTAAGTACCTGCGCATCTGTCACCTGAATAACTGTGCCACCGGTGTGGCGACCCAGAACGATTATCTGCGGGAAGAGCATTTCAAGGGCACCGTGGAAATGGCCATGAATTTCTTCCGTTTTGTGGCGCAAGAAACCCGTGAGTGGATGGCAAAGCTGGGCGTGCGCAGCCTAGAGGAGCTGGTGGGTCGGGTCGACCTGCTGGAGCGCCTGCCGGGCAATACTGAACGCCAGAAGAAACTGGATCTGAGTCGCCTGCTGGCCAATGACCATATTCCGGCGGACAAGCCCCAGACTTGCCAGGTCGAACGTAACCTGCCGTTTGATGAAGGACGTCTGGCCGAGCAGATGGTGGCTGACATCCTCGCGGCGATTGAGGGTAAGAGCGGCGGACACTGGCGTTACAACGTGACCAACTGCGACCGCTCCATCGGTGCCCGTCTGTCCGGCGAGATTGCCCAGCTGCATGGCAACCAGGGCATGGCGGATGCGCCCATCACCCTGGACCTGGTCGGTACCGCTGGCCAGAGCCTGGGTGTCTGGAACGTCGCCGGCCTTAACCTGATTCTGGAAGGCGACGCCAACGACTACGTGGGCAAGGGCATGACGGGTGGCAAGGTGGTGGTGCGCCCGCCCCGGGGCAGCCGTTTCAGGACCCAGGATACGTCCATTGTCGGCAACACCTGCCTGTACGGTGCCACGGGTGGCAAGCTGTTTGCGGCGGGTACTGCCGGTGAGCGTTTCGCCGTGCGTAACTCCGGTGCCCATGCGGTCGTGGAAGGCGTCGGTGATCACTGCTGCGAGTACATGACCGGTGGTCTGGTCACAGTACTGGGCCGCACCGGCCATAACTTCGGTGCAGGTATGACCGGTGGTTTTGCCTATGTGATGGATCAGGCCAACACCTTTGTGGACCAGTACAACCACGAGCTGGTGGAAATCCAGCGGATCTCCAGCGAAGAAATGGAGTCTTACCGTAATCACCTGCGCGGCGTGATCCGTGAGCATATCTCGGAAACCGGCAGCGAATGGGCCGAGCACATTCTTGACAATTTCGACGATTACGTCGGCCGCTTCTGGCTGGTTAAACCGAAGGCTGCCAATCTGCGGAGTCTTTTGGCCAGCACCCGGGCGCGTCCGGAGTAATAACTGAGGGACAGGTTGAGCACCCGGCCCAGGGCCGGGCGCTCCGTCGAAATTGATTTGATGAGAGCATCACGATGAAAGAACGACTGAGCAACGATTTTCAGTTTGTCGAAGTGGGGCGCAAAGACCCGAAGAAAGTTCCGGCAAAAAAGCGCAAGAAAGAATTCGGCGAGATCTATCATCCGTTTACCCAGGATGAAGCCGGCAGTCAGGCGCACCGTTGCCTGGAATGCGGCAACCCCTATTGCGAGTGGAAATGCCCGGTTCATAACTACATTCCCAACTGGCTGAAGCTGGTGTCCGAAGGCAACATCATGAAAGCGGTGGAGTTGTGTCACCAGACCAACTCACTGCCGGAGGTCTGTGGCCGGGTGTGTCCCCAGGATCGTCTGTGTGAGGGTGCCTGTACGCTGAATGATGGTTATGGAGCGGTCACCATTGGCTCGGTGGAAAAGTACATCACTGACACCGCGTTTGCCTTGGGCTGGAAGCCGGATATGTCCCGCGTCAAGTGGACTGACAGGAAAGTGGCCGTCATCGGAGCCGGCCCGGCGGGGCTGGGCTGTGCGGATGTTCTGGTGCGTAACGGGGTCAAGCCCGTGGTGTTTGATATCTACCCGGAAATCGGTGGTCTGCTGACTTTCGGCATTCCCGAGTTCAAGCTTGAAAAATCGGTCATGACCCGTCGCCGCAAGGTGTTTGAGGAAATGGGTGTGGAATTCCGCCTCAGCACTGAGGTAGGCAAGGATGTCATGCTGCAGGACATCATCGACGAGTACGACGCGGTGTTCATGGGCATGGGCACCTACACCTACATGAAAGGCGGTTTCCCGGGCGAGGACCTGCCGGGGGTTTATGACGCACTGCCGTTCCTGGTTTCCAATGTCAATCGCCGGCTGGGTTTTGAAAAGAATCCGTCGGAGTTTATCGACATGAAGGGCAAGCGGGTTGTGGTACTGGGTGGTGGTGATACCGCCATGGACTGCAACCGCACCTCCATACGCCAGCAGGCGGCCAGCGTGACCTGCGCCTACCGCCGCGACGAAGAGAATATGCCGGGCTCCCGCAAGGAGGTGGCCAACGCCAAGGAAGAGGGCGTTAAGTTCATGTTCAACCGCCAGCCTATCGCGATTATTGGCGAAGACCGGGTGGAAGGGGTCAAGGTGGTCTCTACCCAACTGGGTGAGCCGGATGAGAACGGCCGTCGCCGCCCGGAAGTAGTGCCGGGCAGCGAAGAAGTGATTCCCGCGGACGCGGTGCTGGTGGCTTTCGGTTTCCGGCCCAGCCCGGCGGACTGGTTTGGAGAACTGGATGTGACCACGGACGACTCCGGTCGTGTGCAG
Organism: Marinobacter sp.; assembly: GCA_014359475.1. Lineage (GTDB taxonomy): Bacteria > Pseudomonadota > Gammaproteobacteria > Pseudomonadales > Oleiphilaceae > Marinobacter. The sequence goes on from JACIZI010000009.1 coordinate 6,457, forward strand.
GCACCGGAAGATGCAGAGCTGGCGTTTCAGACCGGTAACCCGAAAATCTTTGCCGGTGGCGATATGGTGCGCGGCTCGGATCTGGTGGTCACCGCCATCTGGGAAGGTCGTCAGGCCGCCGAGGGTATTCTGGATTATCTGGATGTATAACATGACTGAGCTGAAGAATGACCGCTTGCTGCGTGCCCTGATGCGCCAGCCTGTGGACCGTACACCGGTATGGATGATGCGCCAGGCTGGCCGCTACCTGCCGGAGTATCGCGCCACCCGGGAGAAAGCCGGTGATTTTCTCAGTCTGTGCAAGAATACACCGCTGGCCTGCGAGGTGACTCTGCAGCCTCTGGAGCGTTATCCGCTGGATGCGGCCATTCTGTTTTCCGACATCCTCACCATTCCGGATGCCCTGGGGTTGGGCCTGTATTTCGAAACCGGCGAAGGCCCCAAGTTCCGCAATGTGATCCGTTCCGAAGCGGATGTGGCGGCGCTGCCGAAGCTCAAGGCCGAGGTGGATCTGGACTATGTGATGAACGCGGTCTCCACCATCCGCAGAGAGCTGAACGGCCGGGTGCCGCTGATCGGCTTCTCGGGCAGTCCCTGGACCCTGGCCACCTACATGATCGAGGGTGGATCTTCCAAGAACTTCGCGGAAGCCAAGAAACTGATGTACGGTCAGCCGGAGGTGATGCACCGTCTGCTGGACCATCTGGCGGATGCGGTGATCGACTATCTGAACGGCCAGATCAGGGCCGGTGCCCAGGCGGTGCAGATTTTCGATACCTGGGGTGGCGTGCTGAGTCATTGGGCCTACGAGGAGTTTTCCCTGCGCTACATGAAGAAAATTGTGGCCGGGCTGATCCGTGAAAATGACGGGCGCCGGGTGCCGGTGATTCTGTTTACCAAGAATGGCGGTCAGTGGCTGGAGTCCATTGCCGATTCCGGGTGCGATGCGGTGGGCCTGGACTGGACCACGGATATCGGCAATGCCCGTGCCCGGGTGGGGGACCGGGTGGCCCTGCAGGGAAATATGGATCCGGCGATGCTGTATGCGCCGAAGGAGCGGATTCGTCAGGAGGTGGCGGATATCCTCAAGCGGTATGGTTCGGGGCCGGGGCATGTGTTTAACCTTGGGCATGGGATCACGCCGGATGTGGATCCGGAGCATGCGGGGGCGTTTATTGAGGCCGTTGTTGAATTGAGTCCTCAGTATCATTCCTGATAAGACTGCTGGCTTGGGAGCGGGAGCCGGATCGGGGGCCTTTTTCAGGAAACGCCCGTAAATACGTCCATGTAGGGCTCGGCTCTGGCCATCCATGGCCAGAGACGTTCCTGAAAAAGGCCCCCGATCCGGCTCTTATCAGCCTGGCAGTTATCGCTTAATGAATTCTTGCTAAAAGCGCTCGCTCCGTTTTCCTCTTGGCTTCCCTGCCATCTCCGTTCTATAGTCGAATTAGTCCATAACAAAAACACCGATCAGGAGAGAGCCTTGCCGACCGGCCGTAATGAGAAACGTCGTTTCCATCGAATCCAGTTTGATGCCCCCTGCGAGCTGCACTGGAAGGATGAGGTGTGGGACGCGGAGGTGCTGGATATTTCCCTCAAGGGCGTGCTGCTCAGCCGGCCCGGGAACTGGACCATGCCGCTGGGGGAGCCCTGTGAGTTGATTGTTTACCTGAATGATCGCGAAACCGGGATTGTGATGGCGGTTTCATTGCGTCATGTGGAGGATGAGCGTCTGGGGTTCAAGTGTGAGTACATAGATCTGGAAAGCGCCAGTCACCTGAAGCGGTTGGTGGAGCTGAACCTTGGCGACCAGGCGCTGCTTGATCGTGAGTTTGCGCACCTGATAGACCAATAAATGCCTTAATTTTCCGTGAGGATATACCTCCGTTGCTAGCTCGGAGTGGTTGCGGGGCTGGTTTTCAGGACCGTCTGCAGCCAGGGATGGCTGCAGCCGAGCCCCCCAGGGATGGGTTTACGGGCGTGTCCTGAAAACCAGCCCCGCAACCGCTCCAGCCCCCAAAGCACGCAGGCTACAAGTCAGAGGTCTTGCAGGGCATCCAGCGCTTCAGACAGTTTGGTGACGGGGATGACGTTCATGCCTTCCACCGGCTTGCGGGGTACGTTGGCCTTGGGGACGAGGGCACGGGTGAAGCCGTGTTTGGCGGCTTCGTAGATGCGTTCCTGGCCGCTCGGGACGGGGCGGATTTCGCCGGAGAGGCCGACTTCGCCGAAGATGACCAGGTCCTGGGGCAAGGCGCGGTCGCGGAAGGAGGAGACGATGGCCGCCAGCAGGGCCAGGTCGGCGCTGGTTTCGGCGACTTTCACGCCGCCCACCACATTCACAAACACATCCTGGTCGGCTACATGCATACCACCGTGCCGGTGCAATACGGCCAGCAGCATGGCCAGCCGGTTCTGATCGGTGCCCACGGCCACCCGTCTCGGGTAACTTCCCTGGGCCATGTCCACCAGCGCCTGAATCTCCACCAGCATCGGCCTGGTGCCTTCCCAGACCACCATCACCACACTGCCGGGTGCGGCTTCTTCGCCACGGTTCAGGAATATGGCGCTGGGGTTTTTCACTTCCTTCAGGCCCTGTTCCAGCATAGCGAACACACCCAGTTCATTCACCGCTCCGAAGCGGTTCTTGATGCCCCGCAGGGTGCGGTAGCGGCTGTCGCTGGAGCCTTCCAGCAGGATGGAGCAGTCGATCATGTGCTCCAGCACCTTGGGGCCTGCCAGGCTGCCGTCTTTGGTGACGTGGCCGACCAGGAACAGGATGGTGCCGGTCTGTTTGGCAAAGCGGGTCAGGTAGGCGGCGCTCTCCCGGACCTGGGAGACGGAGCCGGGGGCGGATTCAGTGTCCGCTACGTGCATCACCTGGATACTGTCCACCACCAGGATCTTCGGCTGCTCCGCTTCGGCGACCTGGATGAGGCGTTCAACACTGGTTTCGGACAGCATTTTCAGGTCTTTGGTGGGGACCCCCAGGCGCTTGGCGCGCATGGCGACCTGTTGCAGGGATTCCTCACCGGTGACGTAAAGGGCCGGGGTTCTTGCGGCCAGGTTGCAGACCGCCTGCAGCAGCAGGGTGCTTTTGCCGGCACCGGGGTGGCCGCCCATGAGTACCGCGGAGCCCTCCACCAGGCCGCCTCCCAGAACCCGGTCGAACTCCTGAATGCCGGTGCTGATGCGGGCTTGTTCAGCCAGGCTGACTTCGTCCAGGCTTTTGACCTGGGACAGGCTGCCGGCGTAGCCCTCAAAGCGGGCGCTGCGGGCACCTTTGCCGGGGGCGGAAACACCGCGCACTTCCTTGATGGTGTTCCAGGCCTGGCAGGCTGTGCACTGGCCTTGCCACTTGGAGTAATCCGCACCGCACTCGGTGCATACAAAGGCGGTTTTGGCTTTGGCCATCGGCAGAATTCCGTATCGGGCAAATCAGGGCAGGAATACGAGCCGGCGCGAAGGCCGGCCCGGCAAGGGATCAAGCCAGTTTCTTGTACTTCATGCGCCTGGGCTGCATGGCGGAGTCGCCCTTGCGCTTTTTGAAGTCGGCATCGTAGTCGGTGAAGTTACCCTCGAAGTAGACCACTTCTCCGTCGTCCTCGAACGCCAGAATGTGGGTGGCCACCCGGTCCAGGAACCAGCGGTCGTGGGAGATCACCAGGGCGGAGCCCGGGAAGTTCAGCAGGGCTTCTTCCAGAGCACGCAGGGTTTCCACGTCCAGGTCGTTGGTGGGTTCGTCCAGCAGCAGCACGTTGCCGCCCTGTTTCAGCAGCTTGGCCAGGTGCAGGCGGTTGCGCTCACCACCGGACAGGTCGCCGACCCGCTTCTGCTGGTCGCTGCCCTTGAAGTTGAAGCGGCCCACGTAGGCCCGGGACGGGGTCTCGTAGTTGCCCACCTTGATGATGTCATTGCCGTCGGACAGCTCTTCCCACACGGTTTTGCTGCCATCCAGGTCGCGCATCTGGTCCACATAGGCCAGTTCCACGGTTTCGCCCACGGTGATGTCGCCGGAATCCGGCTTGTCGTAGCCGGCAATCATCTTGAACAGGGTGGATTTACCGGCACCGTTGCCACCGATGATGCCGACAATAGCTCCGGGCGGCACACTGAACGACACATTTTCGTACAGCAGGCGATCACCGAACGACTTGGAGATACCCTCTACCTCGATCACCTTGTTGCCCAGGCGCGGTCCCGGCGGGATATACAGTTCGTTGGTTTCGTTACGCTTCTGGAACTCCTGGGAGCTCATTTCCTCGAAGCGGGCCAGGCGGGCCTTGCTCTTGGACTGGCGGCCCTTGGCGTTGGAGCGCACCCATTCCAGCTCTTCCTTGATGGCTTTCTGGTGAGAGGCCTCCTGTTTGGACTCCATTTCCAGACGCTTTTCCTTGTTCTCCAGCCACTGGCTGTAGTTGCCTTCAAACGGGATACCGTGGCCGCGATCCAGTTCCAGGATCCAGCCCGCGACGTTGTCGAGGAAGTAGCGGTCGTGGGTAATAGCCACCACGGTGCCGTCATAGTCATGCAGGAAACGCTCAAGCCAGGCGACGGATTCTGCATCCAGGTGGTTGGTCGGCTCGTCCAGCAACAGCATGTCCGGACCCGACAGCAGAAGGCGACACAGGGCGACACGGCGGCGTTCACCACCGGACAGCACCTTGACTTTCTGATCCCATGGCGGAAGACGCAGCGCATCAGCCGCCACCTCCATCTTGCGCTCAATATCGTGGCCGTCGGTGGCCTGAATGATTGCTTCCAGCTCTCCCTGTTTCCTGGCCAGGGCATCGAAGTCTGCATCCGGCTCGGCGTAGTCGGCGTATACCTGATCCAGTTCGGCCAGGGCATTGTGTACGTGGGCCACGGACTCGTCGACAATTTCCTTGACGGTCTTTTCTTCGTCCAGTTCCGGCTCCTGGGGCAGGTAACCAACGTTGATTCCCGGCTGGGCGCGCGCCTCGCCGGAGTATTCCTGATCCACTCCGGCCATGATGCGCAGCAGGGTGGACTTACCGGAGCCATTGAGACCCAGAACGCCAATCTTGGCGCCGGGGAAGAAGCTCAGGGAAATATCTTTCAGAATCTCCCGCTTGGGCGGAACCACCTTGCCCACGCGGTTCATTGTGTAGACGTACTGGGCCATATCGGCTGTGTCCTCTGATAATCAATGATCTGTAGCCGCGGAAACCGCGGAACGGCGCGGAAAAACAGAAAAGCTTTGCCACGGAATAAAGAAAACAGAATTTTTATAAATCTTTTCCTTCCGTGTCTTTCCGTGGCTAATCTGTCTTTACATCTGTGCTTTTCCGCGTCCTTCCGCGGATTCCGCGGCGAAAAGATTCCGGCAGGCCGGCCATCGGGCCTGCGCTTGGCTTTGCGGTAAGGTATCTAAACCAGTGCCGGATAGCAATTGAACCACTGCCGTGATGCTATCCGAAGACCCGATAAAGGGTGATTTCCGGGTGCTTTTCAAGATAGAATAGCGGGCCAAATTTTCCGGGCCTCCGGGGCGGGCAAAGAACGGCCTCAGCTCCGGGCCAGCCAAGTACACAGAGGCAGCACATCCATGTTTAATCGTGATATGAAAATCGCCGGCTACGATGACGAATTGTGGACCGCCATGGAGGCGGAGCGCAACCGTCAGGAAGTGCATATCGAGCTGATTGCATCCGAGAACTATACCAGCCCGCGGGTGATGGAAGCTCAGGGCAGTGTGCTGACCAACAAATACGCGGAAGGCTACCCCGGCAAGCGTTACTACGGTGGCTGCGAGTTCGTGGATGTGGCCGAACAGCTGGCCATCGACCGCGCCAGGGAGCTGTTCGGCGCTGCCTATGCCAATGTGCAGCCGCACTCCGGCTCCCAGGCTAACGCTGCCGTGTTCATGGCATTGCTGAAGCCGGGGGACACCGTGCTGGGCATGAGTCTGGCCCATGGTGGCCACCTGACCCACGGTGCCAGGGTGAACTTCTCCGGCAAGATCTACAATGCCGTTCAGTATGGTCTGAACCCGGACACCGGACTGATCGATTACGACGAGGTGGAAGCCCTGGCGGTCGAGCATCAACCGAAAATGATCATTGCCGGTTTTTCTGCCTACTCCCAGGAGCTGGACTTTGCCCGCTTTCGCGAGATTGCTGACAAGGTGGGCGCCTACCTGTTTGTGGACATGGCCCACGTGGCCGGCCTGGTGGCTGCCGGTGTCTACCCGGATCCGGTGCCCCACGCCCACGTGGTAGCGACCACCACCCACAAGACCCTGCGCGGCCCCCGTGGCGGACTGATTCTGGCTTGTGACGACGAAGACCTGCAGAAGAAGCTGAACTCTGCCGTGTTCCCGGGTGGTCAGGGCGGCCCGCTGATGCACGTGATTGCCGCCAAGGCGGTGTGTTTCAGGGAAGCCATGAGTGACGAATTCAGGGCCTATCAGCAGCGGGTGTTGAAGAATGCTGTGGCCATGGCGGAAGTGTTTGTGGAGCGGGGCTTTGACGTGGTGTCCGGTGGCACCAAAAACCATTTGTTCCTGGTGAGCCTGATCAAGCAGGATATTACAGGTAAAGACGCGGACGCGGCATTGGGCCGTGCCCACATTACTGTCAACAAGAACGCGGTACCCAATGACCCGCGGTCACCGTTTGTGACATCCGGCCTGCGTATCGGTACCCCGGCTGTGACTACCCGTGGTTTCGGTGAAGTCGAATGTCGCGATCTGGCCGGCTGGATGTGTGACATCCTGGATAATCTGGAAGACGAAACCGTGAACAGCCGGGTGCGTGAGCAGGTGGAAGCCCTGTGTGCCCGGTTCCCGGTCTACGCCGGCTGAGAGCGCCGGTAACCTACTGCGGGCCGGTGAGCATGCTTGCCGGGCCGACCCTCTCCGGAGTGCCTGAGTATGCATTGTCCTTTCTGTGGTGAAGCAGATACCAAAGTGATCGACTCGCGGCTGGTGGCCGAAGGGGATCAGGTGCGCCGCCGCAGGGAGTGCCTCTCCTGCCGGGAGCGGTTTACCACTTTTGAAAATGCCGAATTGGTGATGCCACGGGTGGTCAAGCAGGACGGTACCCGCCAGCCCTTCGATGAGGAAAAGCTGCGTGCCGGCCTTATGAAGGCGCTGGAAAAGCGCCCGGTCAGTATCGAGTCCATTGATGCGGCTCTGAACCGGATCAAATACCGCTTGCGGGCGACCGGGGAGCGGGAAGTCAAATCCATGCAGCTGGGTGAAGAGGTAATGACCGAATTGCGCCAGCTGGACAAGGTGGCCTATGTAAGGTTTGCCTCGGTGTATCGCAGCTTCCAGGACATTAATGAATTCAAGGAGGAGATTGAGCGGCTGTCGGCCCATTCCGGTGATGCTCCGGTGGATGTGGCAAAGGCGCTGGCGGATACCTCGTCAGAGTCAGGCAAAGGCAAGGCATGATTGACTCGAAAGACAGAGCCTTTATGGCGCGGGCCATCCGGCTTGCCTGGCGTGGCCGTTACTCGACCCACCCCAATCCCCGGGTGGGTTGCGTGATTGTCCGTAACGGCGAGATTGTGGGTGAGGGCTGGCACGAGCGGGCCGGTGAGGCCCACGCGGAAATCCGGGCCCTCAGCCAGGCGGGTGCGGATGCCCGCGGGGCAACGGTGTATGTCACCCTTGAGCCCTGCAGTCACTTCGGTCGCACCCCTCCTTGCGCCAAGGCCTTGTCTGAAGCCGGGGTGGCCCATGTGTTTGCCGCCACCAAGGACCCCAATCCGTCGGTGTCCGGCAGCGGCCTGAAAATGCTGCAGGCCGGTGGTATCCGGGTGACCGAAGGGCTTATGGCGGAAGAAGCCGCGCGCCTGAATCCGGGTTTTATGAAACGGATGCGTGCCGGTCGTCCCTGGGTGCGCCTTAAAATAGCGGCCAGCCTGGACGGTCGCACCGCCATGGCATCCGGTGAAAGCCAGTGGATTACCGGGGCCGAAGCACGCCGGGACGTGCAGAAACTGCGGGCCATGAGTGATGCCATCCTTACCGGTGTGGGTACGGTACTGGCGGACAACCCGTCGCTGACGGTACGCCGTAATGAGCTGGGTGATATCGGCGAGGCCACCGAGCCGTCTCGCCAGCCGCTGCGGGTCATCGCAGACCGGGATGCCCGGACACCGCCCGGGGCGCGCATACTGCATGGCGGGGAGGTGCAGCTTTACTGTGCATCGGAGACACTCTATACGCCGGCAGCCCAGGATCTGGCGGCGCTGGGCGTCAGCCTCAATGGTGTGACCTGGCGTGAGGGCGGTGTGGAGTTGGCGGAATTGCTGGACTCCCTTGGCGAACTGGGCATCAATGAGTTGCTGGTGGAAGCCGGGCCGACTCTGGCGGGTGGGTTTATTGGCGAGGGGCTGGTGGATGAGCTGTGGCTTTACCAGGCACCGGTGTTTCTGGGCAGCTCGGGGCGCCCCACCGCCCACCTGCCGCTGCAGAACATGGCCGAAAAAGTGCAATGGAAAGTGCTGGATCGCCGCCAGGTGGGGCAGGACCAGCGCATGATCCTGGCTCCCCTGGCATCGACATTCAATTCAGAGTCCGCTGAGTGAAAGAATCGGGCTGACAAGGGTGCAAAGAACGGTATGGCACTGAACAGTATTGAAGAGATCATAGAGGATATCCGTCAGGGCAAAATGGTCATTCTGATGGACGACGAGGACCGGGAAAACGAAGGCGATCTGGTGATGGCGGCGGAGCATTGTACGCCTGAGGCCATCAACTTCATGGCCCGCTTTGGCCGGGGCCTGATCTGTATGCCGATGACCCGCAGCCGCTGTGAACAACTGGGTCTGCCGCTGATGGTGCAGCAGAATGCCTCCGGTTTCGGCACCAAGTTCACCCAGTCTATCGAGGCGCGCGAAGGCGTGACTACCGGTATCTCGGCCGCTGACCGGGCCCGTACCGTGCAGGCCGCCGTGGCCCGGGATGCGAAAGCCTCGGATCTGGTGCAGCCGGGCCATATATTTCCGCTGATGGCGGATCCGGGTGGTGTACTTAGTCGCGCTGGCCACACCGAGGCTTCGTGTGACCTGGCCTCCCTGGCCGGTTGTGAGCCTGCCGGTGTGATTTGCGAGATCATGAACGATGACGGCTCCATGGCCCGCCGTGAGGACCTTGAGGCGTTCGCCCTGGAACATGACCTGAAAATCGGCACCATCGCTGATCTCATCCACTATCGCACCATGAATGAACGTACCGTGGACTGTGTCGAAGAAAACGAACTGGACACTGAGTACGGTCTTTTCCGCCTGCGCACTTACCGGGACAATATCCAGGGTGCCACTCACCTGGCCATGGTGATGGGCGATATCATCCCGGATGAGCCGGTCTATGTACGGGTGCACATCACCGATACAATGCGGGACCTGCTGGGAGCCCGGCGTAAGGATTCCCGCAGCTGGCCGCTGCACCATGCACTCGAGAAAGTTGCTGCTGCGGGTCGGGGTGTCGTGGTATTGCTGAACAGCGTGGAAGACAGTTACAACCTGGAAGACCGCATCCACGAATTCTTTGACGAAGGACAGAAGCCGGCCGGTAGAGGCAGCTCCGGCGTCTACTTTACCGTGGGGACCGGCTCGCAGATTCTCAGGGACATAGGTGTGGGCAAGATGCGACTGCTGAGCCCGCCGGTCAAGTTCTCCGCGATTTCCGGCTTTGATCTTGAAGTGGTGGAATACGTGCCCTATACCCCCGAATAACGAACTGAACGGCTGCGACAGACGCGGTCCGGTAAAGGAAACGATATGTCAGATATCAAAGTAATTGAAGGTGATTTCACCCGGTGCAGCGGACGCTATGCACTGGTGGTGGGCCGGTTTAATGGTTTTGTGGTCGAAAGTCTGGTGGAAGGTGCGCTGGATACCCTGCGCCGCCACGGTATCCCTGATGAAAATATCACCGTCGTACGGGTACCCGGTGCCTACGAAATGCCGCTGGCGGTCAAGCGGGTGGCGGAAACCGGCAACGTTGATGCCATCATTGCCCTGGGTGCCGTTATTCGTGGCGGTACGCCACATTTCGACTTCGTGGCAGGCGAGGCCTCCAGTGGTCTGGGTGCGGTCAGCCTGGACACGGATGTGCCGGTGACTTTCGGTGTACTGACCGTGGACTCCATCGAACAGGCGATCGAACGCTCGGGCACCAAAGCCGGCAACAAAGGCGCTGAGGCTGCCATCACAGCGCTGGAAATGGTCAGCCTGTTCAGCAAGCTGGGTGAGCAATGAGCGAGCAGCAGGAAAAGAAAGCGGGTCCGGCCCAGCCGCGGCCTGCTGACCGCCGTCGCGCCCGGGCGCTGGCGATGCAGGCGCTGTATCACCGTCATTACAGCCGTTCCCGTATTGCGGATATCGAAGCCGAGTTCATGGTCGACAACGACATGACCAAGGTGGATACCGCCTATTTCCGGGACCTGCTGCAGGGTGTGCACCGGGAGCAGGACGAACTGGACAGGCTGATTGAACCCTATCTGGACCGCGCGCTCAGGGAAGTGGATCCGATTGAACTGGCCATTGTGCGCATCGGCACCTACGAGCTCAAGCACCGCATGGATGTGCCTTACAAAGTGGTCATCAATGAAGGTATTGAAATGGCCAAGAAGTACGGCGGTACCGAGGGCCACAGGTTTGTGAACAGTCTGCTGGACAAGCTGAGCGGCCGGTTGCGGCTGGCCGAGACCCGCGCCCGCTGAGCCATGGGCGAGTTTGATCTGATCCGGCGTTTTTTCCTGCCACTGGCGCAGCAGCGCCGGGACGGTACGCTGGTGGCAGGGCCGGGGGACGACTGCGCGGTGCAGCGCCTTGCGCCTGGTACAGATCTGGTTTTTTCGATCGACACCCTGGTAGAGGGTGTTCACTTCCCCGGGCACTACCCACCGGAATACCTCGGCTGGCGGGCGCTGGCCGTGGCGGTCAGTGACCTGGCGGCCATGGGTGCGGACCCCCTTTGTTATACACTTGCCCTCACGTTACCCGCTGCCACAGAAGACTGGCTTGAAGGATTTGCCTCAGGCCTGGCCAAAGCCAGTGATGCGTTCGGGATTGCCCTCGCCGGGGGTGATACCACCCGTGGTCCGCTTACCATAACCCTGCAGGTACACGGTTCCGTGCCTGCGGGTGCGGCGATTACCCGCAGCGGTGCCCGGCCCGGCGATCTGGTGTGTGTCTCCGGTACCCTGGGAGATGCGGGGGAAGCACTGAACTGGTTGTCCTGCGATGAACCGGGGCCACAGGCGCGGGCAGTGCTACACAGTTACCATTACCCTCGCCCGCCACTGGCGCTGGGCCAGGCCTTGAGAGGGAGCGCCTCTGCGGGCATCGATATCTCCGATGGTCTGTTGGCGGATCTTGCACATATTCTTGAAGCGTCTGGTGTCGGAGCACAGCTGGGAGCAGACAAGCTTCCGCTGTCTGAAGCGCTGTTGGCATTGCATAACCGGGATAAGGCTGTGGCGCTGGCGTTAACCTCCGGGGACGATTATCAGCTGTGTGTGACCATAGGTCCCGACAGCTTCCAGTCTCTCCCCGAGGCGGTGCGTATTCAGTTGACCGTTATCGGCACCGTTGAGGCGGGCGCGGGGATTCGCTTGACCGGCGCGCCTGCCAGGCTGGATGCTGGTTATGACCATTTCCGGGAGTATTCATGAACAAGAATAAACTGCCCGGCGAGCCGGAGGTGACGGAAATGTTATTGCCGCCCGGTTTCCTGCGTAATCCGGTGCATTTGCTGGCGTTTGGCTTTGGTAGTGGCGCCACGGCGCGGGCACCCGGAACCTGGGGTAGTCTGGCAGCTATTCCCCTCTGGCTGTGTTTTTTCTGGGTGCCGGTAACGGCCTACTGGCTGATAGTGGCACTGGCATTCGTGGCAGGTATCTGGCTTTGTGGCAGGACCGCGAGTGACCTGAAAGTACACGACCACGGCGGTATTGTCTGGGACGAGTTTGTGGGGATGTGGATTGTCCTGGGCCTGTTTCCGGATACGGTCCACGGGGTCCTGATGGCCTTTGCCCTGTTCCGGCTGTTTGATGTGGTGAAACCCTGGCCCATCGGCTGGGTTGACCGACGGACTCCGGGTGGCCTGGGCATAATGGTGGATGACGTGCTGGCCGGGGGGATGGCTATGGCCTGCCTGTATGCAATCGACCGCTGGCTGATTACAGTACTGGTCTGGCAGCCTTGAGTCCGACAGGCTGCCAGGGTCCCGGTCGGGGTCAGTGGACCTGTTGGGTTTCCGGAAGCAGCTGCACCACGTGGAGGAAGCGCCTCAGTCCGATTTCCGCCCGCTCCCTGGTGGCAAATGGACCACTGTCGAAGCCCTCCCGCGTGGTAAAGTACCACTTGGAGCCCACACAGAAAAAACGGCTGCTGCGGAACGGAACCGGTCCTCGCTCTCCGGACCTGAGATGGGTATCCATGGGATCTCCTGTAGCATTGCCTGTCGGGAAGCAAGGACTGCAGACTCCCCGGGTGAGTTTTTTTGCGCTATTGGTTAAAATTAATCCAAATTTTGTGAAATTCAACACTTTTTTACAATTTTCCTTCCCTGGAGGTAAGATGAATACCTGTCACGCGTCTCTGTTTTTCAATAAATTCATTCGTCTGCTAGTCTGTTTTTCCCTCGCGGCTGCCCTGGTGGGTTGCTCCGGTATGCTAAGCCGGGTACAGACCTGGGAGGGTGAGACGCCTGAAGAAGGCGTTGCCATTCTGCAGACCCCAGGTGAAATTCGCGTTACAGCAGTAAACGATAAGTCCGTGACCAATTTTCTGATGGATGACCTGAATCTCGATTACGAGCTGCTACCGGGCAAAAACCGGATCGTTTTTGTTTACCGCAGCATCTGGGCGAAAAATGAGAAAACCGAAAACGGTGAGAGCCCGGTTCATGTGGTAGTAAGCGAGCCTCAGGTCCTGACGCTGGATGCGCAGGCCGGGGAGACCTATCAGCTTAGAACAAACCGCAAGCCCGGGAACCGGCGCGAGGCGCAGGCGTTTGCAGCGGCTCCGGAGGTTTCCCTGCTGGATAACTCCGGTAAGGTCGTGGCCACGGCAGAACCGCTGCCGGAGGAGCAGAGCCGGGTGGCTGTGAGCAGGGAAAGCGAGGCGCCCCTGGCGGCAGGCGCCACCCTGGAGCAGCTCAAAGCGCTTTGGGATCAGGCCACCGCCGCAGAGCGGCAGGCGTTTCTGGGCTGGGCGCTGGACTGACAAGGGGTTTCAGATAAAGCGCAGGGCGTAATCCGGCGGGTTTCAGCGCCGGAAACGCCCCGGGATATTGCGCAACAAGGACTCCATGGCGGACAGCGCGTCGTCCGCCAGTGACTGATTCTGTTGCTCATGGAATTCCGGCTCGTTACTGCTGGCGGGCAGCTCGGCTGCGGCGGCCTCAATAACCTCCAGGCTTTCTTTCAGAAGATCGGTCAGGGTTTCTCCGTCTTCCACCACGTCCGGGCACAGGGTGAAATTTACCGTCAGCACTCCTTCATAGCTTACTGCAACGATCACCAGGCCCATGCTGTCGAACAGGGGTGCGGTGTTGTACTGGCGTACCAGCCGCGCGCCCTGAAGATACATTGGCACCTGGGGCCCGGGCACGTTGGTGATCGGTACGTTGAATACCGGCTGGTAGCGCTGGGCGATCTGTAGCTCGGAATACAGTCTTGCGGACAGTGCCAGCATGGTGGATGGCACCAGTTCAGTCAGCCGGTCTGCGGCAATCGCCTCCTGATAAGGCTCGGAGCCCACTGCATTCCAGTGGATGCGGCGAATGCGCCGGGCCGGGTCCGGCTCGTTGGTGGCCAGGTCCAGCAGCATGGCAGACATCTGGTTGCCCGTGGCCCGTCGCAGACTGCGGGAACGGACGGAGACCGGAGTCATGGCGACAAGGGAGCGGCTGGCATCCCCGTTATGAGCTGCCTGGTAGCGCCGCAGGGTCTCCGCACAGAGCCCCAGCACCACATCGTTCAGTGTGACATCGCCCAGGTTGGCCTTGATGGCCTTCAGCCGGGACAGGGACAGGCTGGCGGCGACAATCCTGCGGTTACGGGTAATCTGCCGGTTGAATGGACTATGGGGCGCGGAAAACAGGGGGAACGGCAGGGGCAGGCGTTTCAGCTGTTGCCGGATCAGCCCCCGGGCAGTCGCCTCGGCGGCGCTGAACACCAGCGAGGTGAACTGCAGGGGTTTGCGGAAAAGGTTGGCACTGGTCTGCAGAATTACCCGCTCCCCGGAAGGTTCCGGCCTCGGAGTCCAGGGCTGAGGCGGTGTAATCGGCCGGGGTTCGGGGCTGTACTCCAGCAGCTTGCCGATGATTTCCTCGCCGCTGAACGCATCAATGGCGGCGTGATGGAGCTTGACGATCAATGCGAAGCCTTCACTTTGCGGATCATCTTCATTAATGCGAAAACCATCTACGAAGGTGATGTGCCACAGCGGCCGGTCCCGTTTTAGTGGCTCTTCCAGGATTCTTTCGGAAAGCTCCTGCAGGCTGGCCAGCTGGCCATTGGTGCCGAGGTTAACATAGGCCAGGTGGCGCTCGATGCTGAAATTCGGGTCATCAATCCAGTAAGGGCGGCCCAGGCGCAGGGGGGTTTCCTTGAGCCGCTGGCGAAACAGGGGAACCACGTGCAGGCGGCTGCGCAGGTAGGCAACAAAGGTGCTGAAGGCCAGCGGTTCCTTGCGGTCCCGGGCATCAAACAGGTAAATGCCACCGATGTGCATGGGGGCGGATTCCGATTCCAGGTAAAGAAACGAGGCATCCAGTTCTGAAAGTTGCTGCATATGGCTGAACTCCCTTGATTCAGTGGCGCATCAGTATATATCAGCGGTTCAAGTGGCCGGTTGACTCCGTTGCCCCGGCGCATGCTGTCCTGGAGTCATGGGTGGCGGCTATTATTTATTGCCCGCTGAGCCACGGCTGTAAATCACTGGATTTACGAAGGTATTCCCAGAACCAGAGCAAGGCCTTGCCCTTGTCGCCGGAGCGCCTGGCCAGGTGAATGGCGATGGCTTGCCGGGGTTCGTGGACCGGCTTGCTCACCAGCGTCCCCCGCTCAAGTTGCTGCCTGATACGGGCTGCGGGTAACCAGCCCACCCCAAGGCCCGCCTGTTGGGCTTCGATCTTCTGGTTGATATTGGTGACGGTAAAGGTGCGCTGGCGCTGGAAAATTCCCGCATTGCCCGGTGTCAGTGAGCGGGAGGTATCCGCCGCCACCACCGCCGGGAAGGGGGCGATGTCGCTTTCCCGCAACGGCTCCGGCTGGTGCGCCAGGGGATGGTCCGGTGCCACTGCGAACACGAACTCCACAAGGCCCAGCGGGCTGGTGGTGAAATGGCCTGCCGGTTTGCTGATCTGGTCAGCGCCTACAATCAGGTCCACCCGCCGGCTTTGCAGGGCATCCCAGGCTCCGGCAAAGACCTCCTCGGTAAGCTGCACGTCCACCGGCACATCCAGCTGCTGGAATGCCCGGATGGCCGGAAACAGGCACTCTGCGGGCAACAGGGAGTTGAAGCCGATCCGCAGGCGAGTCTCCCATCCTTCGGCCACCTGTCGTGTGGTATGGGCCAGCGCCTCGGCGGCCGCCAGCAGACTGCGCCCTTCCTCCAGCAGATAACGCCCCGCCGGTGTCAGCGCTGCCCGGTGCCCACTGCGGTCGAAAATGTCCACATTCAGGTCTTCTTCAAGCTTTTGTACCGTGTAGCTGATGGCCGACGGCACCCGGAACAAAACACTGGCCGCCCCGGCAAAACTGCCTTTGCGGTCAATGGCGTCCAGAACTTTCAGGGCATCAATGGTAATGGCGGTATGCATGTTCGATTTATCTGATTGTGATGGCCAGAATTGATTGCTTTGAGAGTAACAGTGCCGACGGTAGCCTGTCCTCAGGTTTGAGCAGGTTTTTAGCCGCGGAATCCACGGAAAGGACGCGGAAGAAGGCGAGGATAGCCGCTGAAACCACGGAAGGACACGGAAAATTACGAAGCTAACTATGGGGTCAGATCCCTGTTGATAAGTTTGAGAGTTTTCCACAGGGGCCTGACCTCATTGGTAGTTAACTTATCTTTTTTCCGCGTCCTTCCGTGGATTCCGCGGCAAGAAAATCAGGAGGCAATTGATGGGGCTTTTGGTTGATGGCAAGTGGCATGACCAGTGGTATGACACCGACAAGACCGGTGGCAAGTTTGAGCGTGAGGCGGCGCGCTTTCGTAACTGGGTGACGGTGGATGGTTCGCCCGGTCCGGCGGGGCAGGGGGGCTTTGCCGCAGAGTCGGGGCGTTATCATCTTTATGTGTCCATGGCCTGCCCCTGGGCGCATCGCACGCTGATTTTCCGCAAGCTCAAGGGACTTGAGCGGCATATTGGCGTATCTGTGGTGCATCCGGATATGCTGGAGAACGGCTGGGCGTTCCGGCCGGATTCGGAACAGCACCGGGACCGGCTCTATAACCAGGATTTCCTGTATCAGATCTACACCCGCGCCGCACCGGATTATTCCGGCCGGGTGACGGTGCCGACACTGTGGGACCGGGAAAAGGAAACCATTGTCAGTAACGAGTCCGCGGACATCATACGCATGTTCAATTCGGCGTTTGATGACCTTGATGGCGTGGATTCTGATCTGGATTTCTATCCGGCCGAACTGCGGGAGGAGATCGAGGCGGTTAACGAGCGGGTTTACCACACCGTCAATAACGGTGTTTACAAGGCCGGCTTCGCCACGGCCCAGGATAAATACGAAGAAGCCTACAGGGCATTGTTCGATTCCCTGGCCTGGCTGGAGGAGCGGCTGTCCCGTCAGCGTTACCTGGCCGGTGCGCGGATTACCGAGGCGGACTGGCGGCTGTTTACCACGCTGATCCGGTTTGATGCGGTGTATTACAGCCACTTCAAATGCAATCACCGGCCTGTCCGGGAGTATGCAAACCTTTCAGGTTATCTGCGGGAGCTGTATCAGGTGCCAGGGGTGTCCGGGACGGTGGATATTGCCCAGATCAAGCGGCATTACTATGTCAGTCAGCGGACCATCAACCCGACCAGGATCGTGCCGCTGGGGCCAGCGCTGGATTTCGACGCACCGCATGGCAGGGGTGGTCTGTAATAGCGGGGTATAGCTCAGCTTACGGGCTGTAGCTCAGCTTATGCGGGCGACGGCCACCTCGGTAAGCAGCTTCAGCGCCCCGCAGTAGGTTGAATCCTGCAGGGAGTCAAGGCAGGCAAGGGCGCTGCGTGCCTGTTCCCGTGCCTTGTCCATGGTGTAATCCAGGGCCCCGGTACTCTGCACAATGGTCAGAACACGGGACAGGTCATTCAGGCCGCCTTTGCGGATTGCCTGGCGGACAAGGTTACTTTCCTGCTCGCTGCCATGTGCCATGGCGTGAATCAGCGGCAGGGTGGTCTTGCCTTCGGCCAGGTCGTCCCCGACATTCTTGCCCATGGTGTCCGCATCGCCCCGATAGTCCAGCACATCGTCCACCAGCTGGAAAGCCAGCCCCAGGTGCTTGCCGTAGTCCTTCAGAGCCTGTTCCTGTTCCGGGTCTGCGCCGGCCAGCAGGGCTCCGGTGTGCGAGGCCGCCTCGAAGAGCATGGCGGTCTTGTTGTGGATGACCGTCATATACTGCTCTTCCGAAAGGTCCGGGTTGCGCACATTGACCAGTTGCATTACCTCGCCTTCGGCAATCACCGCCGTGGCGTGGGAAAGCACGTTCATGACCGGCAGGCTCTGCAGCTCCACCATCATCTCAAAGGCCCGGGCATAGAGGAAATCACCTACCAGCACGCTGGGTGCGTTACCCCATCTGGCATTAGCGGTACGTCGCCCGCGGCGCATATCGGAGGTGTCCACCACGTCGTCGTGCAGGAGCGTGGCGGTATGCAGGAATTCAATCACGGCCGCCAGCTTGAGGTGGTCGTCGCCCCGGTAACCCGCGGCCTGGCTGGATAGCAGAACCAGCAGCGGGCGCAGCCTTTTCCCACCACTTTCAATAATATACTGGGCGATCTTTTCAACCAGGGGGACATCGGAAGCGAGCCGCTGAATAATCAGCTCATTGACGCGACGGAAGTCGTGGGCCACGGTGTCATGGATGCGCTGGGCTGTCATCTGAATTCAGGATCCCCTGGCTGGCGTTGTCTGTTGTAAAATACGGGCAGGTCGCGGCAATGCTAGGTATTGCGCCCACTGGTGTCAACTGAGCAAATCCGCTCTTGTATCGGTGGTGCTTGTTCCCGTACAATTGCGCGCCCAACTCATCCCAACCTGCGCTCCCTGCTATAGGGTCGCCAGAGCGCTTCCCTTAGAACCAGGTGGATAAGAGCAGGGATGGGTCAATCGCGGAGAGAAAGTGCATGTACGCAGTTATTGTCAGCGGTGGTAAGCAACACCGCGTGAAAGAAGGTGAAACCCTCAAGCTGGAAAAGCTGGAAGTTGAAACCGGCGGCACCGTCGAGTTCGACAAGGTTCTGCTGGTTGCCGATGGCGACCGGGTCCAGGTTGGTGCGCCGGTGGTTGATGGTGCCAGGGTGACGGCTGAAGTGATCGACCACGGTCGTCACGACAAGATCCAGATCATCAAGTTCCGTCGTCGTAAGCATTCCATGAAGCGTCAGGGCCACCGTCAGTGGTTCACTGAAGTCAAGATCACGGGTATCACGGGCTGAGCCCTGGAACACCCTTTAGACCTTTAGAAGAGGAGGCTGGTAATGGCTCATAAAAAGGCAGCAGGTAGTACCCGTAACGGTCGCGATTCCGAGTCGAAACGACTGGGTGTGAAGCGTTTCGGTGGTGAAACCGTCACCGCAGGCAGCATCATCGTGCGTCAGCGTGGCACCCGTTTCCACGCCGGCAACAACGTAGGTCTGGGCAAGGACCACACACTGTTTGCAACGGCAAACGGTCAGGTCAGGTTCGAGACCAAGGGTCCTCAGAACCGTAAGTTTGTCAGCATCGTTCCGGCTGCCTGAGCCGAGGCGATCCGGTTCTGCAGAGCCGTGGGTTGCGCTGATCGCTGAATCCGGCATCATCGTAATCCGGAGCCCCGCAAAGCTTCCACGAGGCTGCGGGGCTTTTTCGTTTGTGAACACCAGGGGATTCCCGGGCAGGTTGAGCTATGAAGTTTGTTGATGAAGCCACCATTATTGTAGAGGCCGGTAAAGGTGGCCATGGCTGCCTGAGTTTCCGGCGCGAGAAATATGTTCCCAGGGGTGGGCCTGACGGCGGCGACGGCGGCGACGGCGGTTCCGTCTGGCTGGAGGCGGAGGAGTCCCTCAACACCCTGATTGACTACCGCTTCAAGCGTAAATTCAAGGCCCAGAATGGTCAGCCCGGCTCAGGGCGCAATTGTTCCGGCATCAAAGGCGAAGACCTGGTGATGCCGGTGCCGGTTGGTACCACGGTGGTGGATATGGACACCCATGAGGTACTGGGTGACCTCACCCGGGCGGGGCAGCGCCTGAAGGTGGCCCAGGGCGGCTTCCACGGACTGGGCAATGCCCGCTTCAAGTCGTCAGTCAACCGGGCACCCCGGCAAACCACCAAGGGTTCCAAGGGTGAGCTGCGTAGTCTGCGCCTGGAACTCAAGGTACTGGCGGATGTGGGTCTGCTGGGCATGCCCAATGCCGGCAAGTCCACCTTTATCCGCTCGGTATCCGCCGCCCGCCCCAAGGTGGCGGATTATCCTTTCACCACGCTGGTGCCCAATCTGGGTGTGGTGAGTGTGCAGGCCCATCAGAGTTTTGTGATAGCGGACATCCCCGGCCTGATCGAAGGGGCTGCGGAAGGCGCGGGCCTGGGCATCCGCTTCCTGAAGCATCTGGTGCGTACCCGCCTGTTGCTGCATCTGGTGGATGTGGCTCCTTACGACGGATCTTCTCCGGTGGACAGTGTGCGGGCCATTGAGCACGAGCTGGAAAAGTTCAGTGAAACCCTGGCGGGCCGCGAGCGCTGGCTGGTGCTCAACAAGCTGGACATGCTGTCGGAAGATGAGCGGGAGCAAGTCTGCTCAGATATTATCAGCCAGCTTGGCTGGGAAGGGCCGGTTTACCGCATCTCTGCCCTGAGCGGCGAAGGCACCAGGGATCTTACTCAGGCGGTGATGCGCTGGGTGGAAGATCAGGCGGAAGAAGAAGCCACCAATCCTGATTTCGCCGAGCAGGAAGCCGAGCGTCGCCGTGCCATGGACGAAGAGGCTCGTGAGCGCATCGCCGAAGAAAAAGAGGCGATAAGGGCCGCTCGTCAGGGTGACGAAGGCGATGATGATGACGATTACGATGTGGAAGTCGTCTACGCACCGGAATAACAGCGGCTAAAAAGAGACGTGTTGGCAACCTATGAGTGAACGTGTGCGGTTGCGCCGGGCCCGTCGCCTGGTGGTTAAGATTGGCAGCGCCCTGCTGACCAACGATGGCAAGGGCCTGGACGTGCCGGCTCTGGGCCAGTGGGTAGACCAGATGGCTGCGCTATTGGGTGAGGGCGTGGAGCTGGTGATCGTTTCCTCGGGTTCAGTGGCCGAAGGCATGAGCCGGCTGGGCTGGAGTGAGCGTCCCAGGCAGATTCACGAACTGCAGGCCGCAGCCGCAGTGGGTCAGATGGGGCTTGTGCAGACCTGGGAGGCCCAGTTTGCGCGCCACGGTATTCACACCGCCCAGGTGCTTCTGACCCATGATGACCTCTCTGATCGCAAACGCTACCTGAATGCCAGAAGCACACTCCGGGCGCTCCTGGACGTAGGCGTGGTGCCGATCGTCAACGAGAACGACACAGTAGTCACCGACGAAATCCGTTTTGGCGACAACGACACCCTGGGTGCCCTGGTAACCAATCTTATTGATGCCGACGGTCTGCTGATTCTTACCGATCAGTTGGGGCTGTTTGACGCGGACCCCCGCGGAAATCCCGATGCCAGACTGATCGAAGAGCGCCCGGCTGTGGATCCGGCGCTGGATGTTATGGCCGGCGGCAGTGCCGGTACACTGGGGCGGGGAGGTATGCAGACCAAGCTGCGGGCGGCCCGTCTGGCCGCCCGGTCCGGTGCCTTTACCGTGATTGCCGGGGGTCGTATTGAGCAGGTGATCACCCGTCTGCGTCGCGGCGATGTGGTGGGGACTCTGTTGCTTCCTGAGCAGGAGCGCCTGGCGGCGCGCAAGCAGTGGCTTGCCAGTCACTTGCAGACCCGGGGCACCATTGTCCTGGATGAGGGTGCGGTGGGGGTGCTGTTGAAGGGCGGACGCAGCCTCCTGCCGGTCGGTGTGCGTTCCGTAACCGGACGTTTCCGCAGGGGAGAAATGGTGTCCTGTACCGATGAGTATGGCCGGGAAGTGGCGCGGGGGCTGGTGAACTATGATGCCGATGATGCCCGGGCTATTGCCGGCCGTTCCAGTGATGCGATCGCTGATATTCTCGGTTACATGTCCGGAGAGGAAATGATTCACCGGGATAATATGGTCATTGTTGCCAGATAAGTAGCACAGCACCCGGTTTGTGTGTCTCTTTGTGGTTAACTGTAAAGTCTTTATTCAATGAGGTTTCTGCGACTTGCCTGAGTGGGCAGGCCTGCTGCAAGATCAGGAGAGACAAAGAACAATAACACAATGATGTTGTGTATCTCGGTATCCCGGTTGTGGCCGGGGACTGAGAACCCTCCGTCGGTAGGGGCCAAGCATTGAATACAAGAATGAAAAATCTGTCTCTGAAATATCTGCTGGACTGGTCTGCATGTGAGAAAGCGACCGTGCTGTCTATTCTGACCATCCCCATGTTTGCGTTTTTTATGTTGTGGACCTGGGGATCCTGGCACTTCACTGAATTCGGCCAGACGTACTTCAGTGCCGAAGGCGTCCGCCTTAATCTTATCGTCGTTTGCGCCGGGATGGTTGGCTGGTTCCTGCTCGCTGGCGTGGGTTTGTGGCTGCGGGCAAAGCGTCGTAGTCCCCCGTATTTTGCAACGATCATGGTGGTTTATTACGGGCTTTCCCTGGTGCCTGTGGTCTATGTGATTGGCATAGCCACTCCGTTAACCGGGGGTATTCTGCTGGGCGCCCCGTTGGTGGGGTTTATTATGTTCGGCTTCCGGGATGTTATGTGGTCCGTTGTGCTGAACCTGATTGGTGCGGGCACTTTAACGGCGCTGACTTCGCTTGGCTATATTCCCTATGCCCCGCTGTTCCGTCCTGATGTCGGGCTTCAGTACCTCTCCGAACCCTATTGGATGCTGAGTCTTCTGGCCTTCGTTACTCCTTTGATCCTGACCGCGTTCGGTATTACCTACAGCCTTCTGACCCGGTGGCATGCCCGGGAGGCGGAAGCCCTGAAGATGTCTCTCACCGATTACCTGACCGGTGCCTCCAACCGCCGTGCAGTGCTGGACGTGATCCAGACTGAGCTGACCAGTGTGCGCAAGGACAGTCGCCCCTTTGTCGTAGCCATTCTCGACCTGGACCACTTCAAGCAGGTTAACGATACTTATGGTCACGAAGTGGGGGATCGGGTGCTGGTCGGGGTAGTGCAGTGCCTGGAGGGGGCCTTGCGGGATTCGGACAGCATCGGGCGTTATGGTGGTGAGGAGTTCGTGCTGGTATTGCCCGGCACGGACGGGGCGACGGCCATACAAGTGATCGAGCGTGTGCGCACGGCAATGAGTGAGCTGCGTTTTGATGTGGGTGATGGTCGGGAAGTCGGCGTCTCAGCCAGTTACGGTCTTTATGTGGTGGAAGGCGAGCCGGGGTCGCCGGAGCCGTCCATGGAGGATCTGCTGATGTGGGCGGATGAGGCGCTTTATGAGGCCAAGGCGGCTGGCCGGGACTGCTTCAGAATCTGGCAACCGGGTTCCGGCAATACCGCCGGGCAGGATGTGCAGACACAAAAAACCCCGCACTCCGGCGGGGTCTCATGCTGGCCGTGAACGGTCCGGATCAGGCTTTCAGTGCCTTGATGCGGGTGTTCAGACGGCTCTTGGTGCGGGCAACCTTGTTCTTGGCGAAGATGCCCTTGTTGACCATGCTGTCCATGATTGGCTGTGCTTCCTTGAACGCCGCTACGGCTTCGTCGTAGTTGCCCGCTTCAATCCTGGACTGAACCTTCTTGACGTAGGTGCGCGCCATGGACCGCAGGCTGGCATTATGCTTGCGGTTCTTCTCGTTCTGACGTGCGCGCTTCTTCGCTTGTGGGGAATTTGCCACCGTTTGACTCCTGAAAGTACTTGAATTCGTTGCTGTGTATTGGGTTTGGGAGCGTGATCAGCAACTCCCGGTAATCGCGGGCGCGCCATAAATCTGCGCGTCGTAATAAATGACGCGGAACTATGCCGCCAATAAGCGGGAATGTCAAGACTGGCGGCGGCCTGCTGCGGTATTTCCGTGGCCCTGTGGTAAACTCCCGGCTTTTCCACTCACTGCGGGTTTTGAGCCGGCCATTTATGTCTGCAGAACCATCCGATAGCCAGTCCTCCCGAAAGCCGCTGCCGGCTGCTCCCGGATTGCTCCGTTCCTCTGGTCTGGTGGGCATGATGACCATGCTGTCCCGGGTTCTGGGATTGGTTCGGGATATGGTGATCGCACGGTATTTCGGGGCCGGGTCCGATGCCGATGCTTTTTTTGTCGCTTTCAAGATTCCCAACTTCCTGCGCCGGTTGTTCGCCGAGGGCGCCTTCGCTCAGGCCTTTGTGCCGGTGCTGTCGAATTACCGGGAGACCCGTTCGATCAGTGAGGTGAGGGGGCTGGTGAATGCGGTGGCCGGCTCGCTGGGGCTGGTTCTGCTGGGTGTCACGCTGGTGGCGATGCTCGGTGCGCCATTGCTTACCGCCGTTTTTGCGCCGGGTTTTCTGAATGATGACATCCGCTTCGCCCTGGCCAGCGACATGCTGCGAATCACCTTTCCCTACCTGTTACTGATTTCTCTGACCGCCTTTGCCGGGGCCATCCTCAACAGCTATGACCGTTTTGCGGTGCCGGCGTTTACCCCGGTTATTCTTAATCTGGCGATGATCGGCGCGGCGGTGTTCATGACCCCGCTGATGGATACGCCGGTGATGGCGCTGGCCTGGGGCGTATTCATCGCCGGTGCGCTGCAACTGTTTTTCCAGTTACCGTTTTTGATGCGCCTGGGCCTGATGCCCCGGCCCCGGGTGGATTATCGCCACGAAGGGGTTAAGCGCATTCTGAAGCTTATGGCGCCGGCCATGTTCGGGGTATCGGTGAGTCAGATCAACCTGCTGCTGGATACGGTGCTGGCCTCCTTTCTCCAGACAGGCAGCGTCTCCTGGCTGTATTACTCAGACCGGTTGTCGGAACTGCCTCTCGGGGTGTTTGCCATCGCTATCGGCACGGTGATTCTGCCCAGCCTGTCCCGAAAACATGCGGCTTCTTCGGCGGACCAGTTTGCTGCAACCCTGGACTGGGCGGTGCGCTGCGTGTTGCTGATCGGCGTTCCTGCCGCGCTGGCACTGGTGTTGCTGGCGGAGCCGCTGATCGCCACCCTGTTTCATTATGGAGAGGTAACCGACCACGATGTGGCGATGTCCGCCCGGAGCCTGAGGGCTTACTCGGCCGGATTACTGGCCTTTATGCTCATCAAGGTGCTGGCACCGGGATTTTTCGCCCGGGAAGACACCAGAACCCCGGTGAAGATCGGCATCATCGCCATGGTGGCCAATATGCTGTTCAACCTGGCGCTGATCGTGCCGCTGGCCCACGCCGGTCTTGCGTTGGCAACGGCCCTGTCCGCCTGGCTCAACACTCTGTTGCTATGGCGTGGTCTGATGCGTGAGGGCGCCTGGCGCAGCCAGTCCGGCTGGCCTGTGTTCCTGCTTCGCCTGGGGCTTGCCAATGCAGTGCTGGCCGGGGCGATTTTGTGGCTGAGCCCGCCGGTATCAGACTGGCTGTCTGCCGGCGGCCTGCAGCGCAGCCAGGATATGGCGGTGCTGGTGGCGGCCGGACTGCTGGCTTACTTCGGCACCCTCGCACTGGTGGGCGTGCGGATAAGACATTTCCGCCAGAGGTAGGTTATAATCGCGCGTTTTCTCGATACTGAAACTCACGCTGGCAATCTGAAGGATCGCAGCACATGCGTCTGATCCGGGGGCTGACCAACCTCAAACACCTGTCCGGGCAGGACTCGTCACCACTGGCCAACGGCTGTGTGGCCACCATCGGCAATTTTGACGGGGTCCACCGGGGGCACCAGGCCATCATTGAGCAAGTGGTCAGAAAATCCCGGGCGCTGGGTGTGCCGTCCGTGGTGACGATTTTTGAACCACAACCCCGGGAGTACTTCCAGGGCCGTGAGGCACCACCCCGGCTGACCGCCTTTCGGCAGAAGTTCGAGGCATTGCTGGCGGCGGGCATCGACATGGTGCTGTGCATCCGCTTCAACGGGCAGTTCCGCAGCTATACCGCCATGGGCTTTATCGATGATGTGTTGCTCAACGGGCTGGGCGTGCGTCATCTGGTGGTGGGTGACGACTTCCGTTTCGGTTGCGACCGGGCCGGGGATTTCTCCCTGCTCAGTGCCGTGGGCAGCAAAGAGGGCTTTTCCGTCGAGAATACCAGCACGGTGACCGTTGGCGGGGAACGCGTCAGCAGCAGCCGTATCCGGGAATGCCTGGCGGATGGCCGGCTGAGAGAGGCGGAACAGTTGCTGGGCCATCCCTACCGGATTCGCGGCCGGGTCGTGTATGGCCGGCAACTGGGGCGTAAACTGGACGCCCCCACGGCGAATGTGCTGTTAGCGCAGATGCCGGCCCTGGAAGGGGTGTATGTGGTGGCCTGCACCCTGGAGTCCGGCCAGACCCGGGATGGTGTCGCCAATATTGGCCTGCGCCCCACGGTAGACGGCAAGCAGCCCTCGCTGGAGGTGCACCTGCTGGACTTTTCCGGCGACCTCTACGGTCAGCATATCGAGACGGTATTCCGCCACCGGTTGCGGGAAGAAATCCGCTTTGATTCCATTGACGACCTGAAGGCGCAGATTGCCCGGGATTTCGACCACGGCCGGGCCTGGATTGCCGCCAACGGCTCCATGGAATCGCAGGCCCTGAGCGATACAACCAACTGACCACTGACCAGAGAGCACGCACACAGACCATGAGCGACTACAAGCACACACTGAATCTGCCGGAAACCGCCTTCCCCATGCGCGGCAACCTGGCCAAGCGTGAGCCGGACATGCTCAGGCGCTGGCAGGACATGGACCTGTACGGCAACCTGCGCAAACAGCGTGAGGGCCGGGACAAGTTCATCCTCCACGATGGCCCTCCCTACGCCAACGGCAGCATTCACATTGGTCATGCGGTCAACAAGATTCTCAAGGACATGATCGTCAAATCCCGTGGCTTTATGGGCTATGACGCCCCCTACGTGCCCGGCTGGGACTGTCACGGCCTGCCCATCGAACACAAGGTGGAGCAGGAAATCGGCAAGGCCGGCGACAAGGTGGACTACAAGACCTTCCGCCAGGCCTGCCGTGACTACGCGACTAAACAGATTGCCGGGCAGAAAGAAGATTTTATCCGCCTGGGTGTGATGGGTGAGTGGGACAAACCCTACCTCACCATGGATCCGAAGGTGGAAGCCGGCATCGTCCGGGCGCTGGGCAAGATCGTCGGGAAAGGCCACCTGGTGCGTGGCTTCAAACCGGTTTACTGGAGCGTGGTGGGTCAGTCCGCGCTGGCAGAAGCCGAGGTTGAGTACCAGGACAAGACTTCCACCCAGATTGATGTGCGCTTTACCGCTGTGGAGCAGGACAAGGCGTTGTCTGCGTTTGGTGGCGACCAGGGCAAAGGCCCGGTGTCTGTGGTGATCTGGACCACCACGCCCTGGACCATTCCCGCCAACCAGGCGGTGTCCCTCAACCCAGAGCTGGAATACAGCCTGGTGCAGGTGGACGCGGGGCAGGGCGCAGAGCGCATGATCCTGGCCACCGGTATGGTTGAAGGCATCATGGCCCGCTGGGGCATCGATCACTTTGAGGTGCTTGCCCACTGCAAGGGGGCGGACCTGGAAAACCTTAAGCTGCAGCACCCTGTGTATGACAAGCAGGTGCCGCTGATCCTGGGCGACCACGTCTCTCTCGATGCCGGTACCGGTGCGGTCCACACCGCCCCGGACCACGGCATGGAAGACTTTGAAGTGGGCAAGGCCTACGGCATCGGCACCATCAGCCTGGTGCAGGCGGATGGTACCTACACCAGCGCTGCGGGCGAATTTGCCGGGGTGCATGTGTACAAGGCCGACGACCCGGTGTGCGAGGCACTGCAGCGGGAAGGAAAACTGGTTCACTCCGAGAAATTCCGCCATAGCTATCCCCACTGCTGGCGCACCAAGACCCCGCTGATCTACCGGGCCACGCCCCAGTGGTTTATCAGTATGGACAAGAACAACCTGCGGGCCGATGCCCTGGAAGCCATCAAGGGCGTGCGCTGGGTGCCGTCCTGGGGTCAGAACCGCATCGAGGCCATGTTCGAGCAGTCCCCGGACTGGTGTATCTCGCGCCAGCGCACCTGGGGCGTGCCGATCACCCTGTTTGTACACAAGGAAACCCAGGACCTGCACCCGGACACCGGCGCACTGATCGAAAAGGCTGCCCAGGCCATCGAGAAAGACGGCATTGACGCCTGGTACGACCTGGACCCGGCCGACCTGCTGGGCAGCGATGCAGACCAGTACGAGAAAGTGACCGACACCCTGGACGTGTGGTTCGATTCCGGTGTTACCCATGAATCCGTGCTGCGCGCCCGCCCGGAGCTGGGCCAGTTCCCCGCGGATATGTACCTGGAAGGCAGCGACCAGCACCGCGGCTGGTTCCAGTCCTCCCTGAAAACCTCCATCGCCATGAACGGTGTTGCACCGTACAAGCAAGTCCTGACCCACGGCTTCACCGTGGATGGCAACGGCCGCAAGATGTCCAAGTCCCTGGGCAACGTGATCGCGCCCCAGGAGGTCATGAACGAACTGGGTGCCGACATCCTGCGCCTGTGGGTCGCCGCCACCGATTACAGCGGCGAGATGACCGTCTCCCGGGACATCCTCAAACAGACCGCCGACGGTTATCGCCGTATCCGTAACACCGCCCGCTTCCTGCTCAGCAACCTGACCGGCTTCGATCCGGAGCAGCACAGCGTGGCACCGGAAAACATGATCGCCCTGGACCGCTGGATGGTGGATCGCGCCCTTGAGCTGCAGTGGGAGCTGGACCAGGATTACCAGAACTACGCATTCCTGCGGGCCTATCAGAAAATCTACAACTTCTGCGAAGCCACCCTGGGCGGCTTCTACCTCGACATCATCAAGGACCGCCAGTACACCACCCGGGCGGATAGCCTGGCCCGCCGCTCCTGCCAGACTGCCCTTTATCAAGTGGCGGAAGCCCTGGTGCGCTGGATTGCGCCGATCCTGAGCTTTACCGCCGATGAAATCTGGCAGCACCTGCCCGGCAAGCGCAGTGAAACCGTGTTTTACGAAACCTGGTACGAAGGCCTGACCGCCCTGCCGGAGAACGCCGAACTGGGCCGGGATTACTGGCGGCGCATCTACGATGTGAAGGAAGCCGTCAACAAACGCCTGGAAGACGCCCGCGGCCGTGGCGACATCAAGGGCTCACTCACCGCGGAAGTCACCCTCTACTGCGAAGGTACCCTGGCGGAAGACCTGAAGCACCTGGGCGAGGAACTGCGCTTCGTACTGATCACCTCGGAAGCCGAAGTGCGGCCACTGGCGGAAGCCGGCGACGCAGAGCGCACGGAGCTGGAAGGGCTGAAGGTCAGGGTCACCCGCTCCGGCAACACCAAGTGCGAGCGTTGCTGGCATCACCGCCCGGACGTGGGGCAGAACGACCAGTACAGCGACCTGTGCGGCCGCTGCGTCACCAACATCGAAGGTCCGGGTGAAACCCGCACCTACGCCTGACCCGGAGCAACCATGGAAACGGCCATGAACAGCATGCAAACAGCCGACAGCAAACTCCGCTGGCTCTGGCTATCGGTACTGGTGATCGCACTGGACCTGGGCACCAAAGCTCTGGCCACCGCCATGCTCACCTACGCCGAACCGGTGGCGGTCATGCCCATGTTCAACCTCACCCTGCTGCACAACACCGGTGCTGCGTTCAGCTTCCTGGCCGGTGCCGACGGGTGGCAACGCTGGTTCTTCGTGGCCCTGGCCGTTGTGGTCAGCGTGGTGCTGGTGATCTGGCTGAAAGGCCTCAAACGGGAAGAAACCTGGACTGCCATCGCCATCGCCCTGATACTGGGCGGAGCCATCGGCAACGTCTACGACCGCGTGGTGCACGGCTACGTCGTCGACTTTCTGCACGTCTACTGGCAAAACTGGCACTTCCCGGCCTTCAATCTGGCCGACACCGCCATCACCATCGGCGCCGGCATGATGATACTGGACATATTCCGCAAACCGGCCACGGACGGGGACGACCACAGGAGCGACCACAGCTGATGAACGACCTCCCCATCGACAAGGGCACCAAAGTAACACTGCACTTCGCCCTCAAATTCACCGACGGCCAGATCGTGGACTCCACCTTCGAAAAGGCCCCGGCCACCCTGGAAATAGGCGACGACAACCTCCCGGAAAACTTCGAAGCCTACCTGCTGGGCCTCAAAGCCGGCGACCGGGAAACCTTCGAAGTGCCCCCGGAAAAAGCCTTCGGCCAGCACAACCCCAGCAACGTGCAAAGCTTCAAACGCCACGAATTCAGCGCCGACATGGTGCTGGAACCCGGCGTAGTCGTCTCCTTCGCCGATGCCCGCCAGCAGGAACTGCCGGGCGTGGTCAGCCGGGTGGAAGGGGATGAAGTGGACGTGGACTTTAACCACCCGCTGTCCGGGCGTACACTGATTTTTGAGGTGGAAATTATTGATGTGGAGCCTGCCGGTACAACCCACTGAGTATTGATAGACGGCAGGCCGAAGATGAAGTGAGCCGACCTTTCGGAAGGCTGCGGATGAAGTAAGCCGGTGGAGGGGGAGGTGGTTTCCGGAACCGTCTCTGGCCATGGATGGCCAGAGCCGAGCCCTACAGGGGTGAGGCCGAGCGTTTATGAAGCGAAGCTTCATGCGACAGACTCACGACCGCAATCTGTGATTGCGGGCCGGACCCGCTTGCGGGGATTCACGGGCGTGTCCCGAAAACAGCCCCCTCCACCGCCGGCGGGCGACATACTCCAACACATTCCGGATCATAAGATGCAAATCAAACTGGCAAACCCCAGAGGCTTCTGCGCCGGCGTAGACCGCGCCATCGAAATCGTCAACCGCGCCCTGGATGTCTACGGTGCCCCCATCTACGTGCGCCACGAAGTCGTCCACAACAAGTTCGTGGTGGACAACCTCCGCAACCGCGGCGCCATCTTCGTCGACGAACTCCACGAAGTGCCGGACGACAAGCTCGTGATCTTCAGCGCCCATGGCGTTTCCCAGGCCGTCCAGAACGAAGCCGCCGAACGGAGTCTCAAAGTCTTCGATGCCACCTGCCCGCTGGTCACCAAAGTACACCTGGAAGTCATGCGCTACAGCCGCGATGGCCGGGAATGCATACTGATCGGCCACCAGGGTCACCCGGAAGTGGAAGGCACCATGGGCCAGTATGACAGCAGCAACGGCGGAGCCATCTACCTGGTGGAAGACGAAGCCGATGTGGCGAAACTGGAAGTCAAAGATCCCACCCGGCTCTCCTACGTCACCCAGACCACCCTCTCCATGGACGACACCGCGCGGGTGATCGACGCACTGCGCGCCCGCTTCCCCGAAATCCAGGGGCCCCGCAAGGACGACATCTGCTACGCCACCCAGAACCGCCAGGATGCGGTCAAACAACTGGCCGGCGACTGCGATCTGATGCTGGTGGTAGGCTCCCCCAACAGCTCCAACTCCAACCGCCTGCGGGAACTGGCCGAACGCATGGGCACCCCCGCCCACCTGATCGACGAAGCCGGCCAGATTGACCCCGCCTGGCTGGAAGGCAAACAGTCCATCGGCGTCACCGCCGGCGCCTCCGCCCCGGAAGTGCTGGTTAACGATGTCATCAGCCGCCTGCGGGAACTGGGTGGTCAGACTCCGGAAGAGATCGACGGCCGGGAAGAGAATATCGTCTTCTCCATGCCCCGTGAGCTGCGGATTGATGCGGTGAACCTGGGCTGATAGCGCCATCTCAGAAGCCCTGTGCCGGTGATGATCGGCAGGGCTTCTGTTTTGTGCTCCCTCCCGCCTCTCACCGCCTCCTCCCCGAGCAAATGTGACGTTCGTCACGAATCATCTTCCTATGCCACCGCTTGTCCCCCGATAAAAACCGCTTGTCGCCTCCCTGTGGCAGGGTGGTTAACCTGTAGTTAATCTTCCAACAAGTCAGACTGGAAGAGAACTATGAGGATGTGGCGCAGGAATTCCGGCTTTACGCTAATTGAACTGATGATCGTGGTGACACTGGTCGCCATTATCGCCACCATCGCCGTGCCCAGTTTTCAGGGGCTGGTGGAGAGTAATCGTCAGAAATCCACGACCAACTCGGTCCTTGGCATACTGAACTATGCCCGCTCTGAGGCTGTCCGGCGCGGGGAGCCGGTTGCGGTTCGAGCTGTGAATGGTTCCCTTCAGAACGGTCTTGAAGTGGTCTACACCGGAGACGATGGAGCCGAGAACATCCTCAGAACGACGGATCCCATGCCCGGCTCCGTTGCGTTAACAAAAATCTCGGGAGACATGCCGGTATTCAGGGGGGATGGAATGAAGAACCGGCAACTGAACGCCCGGTCTGAATTCAAAATCTGCCCTGGCAATGGCGACCCGGGGGAGAAAATAGTTGTAAATGCCGGGGGGCAGACCAATCGTTCAACCGATCCCGCAACCTGCCCATAGGCATTTTTATCAACGGCTTCAGAAATGTTCAGGGTGAAAAAGATGAACAGAACACAACGCGGACTGACCATGATCGAAGTGCTGGTGGCACTGCTGGTGCTGGCTGTGGGTCTGCTCGGGGTGGCTGGCATGCAGACGATCTCGATGCAACAGACTCAGGGCGCGGACCGTCGCTCGGTGGCCGTGCTCCACGCACAGAGCATGGCAGACGAAATACGGTCCAACCGGGGCATGCCGACAGCCGGTGTAAAAGCCGCTTGGCTCGCATCGGTGCAGGACGACCTGGGCGACGATGCCACCGCTGCAGTGACCTCGGTAACGGCTGACAAGTCTGCAAAGGTAAGGCTCACCTGGACTGCCCGCAAAACCCAGTGGGATGACATCCCGGAAGGCCAGGAAGGAACCGAGGAAGACCTTCTTAACTACAACAAGTTTGAAGTGACGGTGAGGTACGCAAAATGAAGCCCATGCCAACACTGAACAGATTCCAGCGGGGGTTGTCGATCATTGAGCTGATGATTGCTCTGCTGCTGGGCTCCCTGCTGACTGTCGGCATGGTGCAGATCTTTACCTCTAACAGCCAGGCCTTCCAGATGTCTGAAGCGATCGCCCGCTCCCAGGAGTATGGACGTATTGCTTCCGAGATGCTGAGCCGTGAGGTTCGGGGAGCGGGTTATTACGGGTGCAATGGTCAGAATGTTGCTAGTAACCTCGCCGTAGAAGAAGGCGATGCCAACTGGGATCTGTACGACTATGCCGGTGGTCCGGCGGTCAGCTCCCTTGATCAGTGGCGGCCTGCCGCAGCTATTGACGGAACCGACATCCTGCATTTCAGCGGAATGGAAAGTTCCGGCATAGAGATTTACACCGACCAGCCGCCAACGGCAGCTTCGACCCATGTGACCAGCCGCAGTGGCCGCGGCCCGGCCAGTGAGCTGTCAGATGGCGACATCATCGCTATCACCGATTGTCAGGGTACCGATGTGGTTCAGATATCGAATATCCAGGGGGATGGCGAAGACCTCGAGGTTACCCTGGTGACCAACTCCGGAGGCGGGGCCTCTAAGGTACCAGGCAACGACTTTTCGGACAATGTCTGTTCGAATACCGGCAATGCCGGTGCCGGCAATAACTGTCTGTCCAATGACTATGGCATTGGTGCCCAGATTCTCAAACCCTACAAACGCACCTATTTCATAGGTCCCAGTAGCGTGAGAGGCGAGGAACCTGCGCTGAAAATGGTGGAGTATAAAGGTGCGAGCTCTACAACCTTCGAAGTGGTAGAAGGGGTGATCGATTTGCAGGTGCGTTATGGCCTGTCGTCTGGTCCCGAACAGGCGGTCAGCAACTGGAAGGACGCCGACAACATGCAGACTTCCGACTGGGGTCTGGTTCGTTCCGCCAGAGTCAGTCTGCTGGTCCGGGGCGGCCCGGACAATCTGTTCGACGACAAAGCCACGGTCTGCTTTCCAGCCTGGACCGACTGCTCCGCAGGGGACAATTACACTGCGACCGACAACCGCATGTACCGGGTGTATTCCTTCACCACCAATGTGCGTAACAAATCGAGCTAAGGGGGACACGAAATGATTCACAGGCAAAAGGGCGTTGCCCTGCTGATGTCACTGGTGATTCTGCTGGTACTCTCCCTGCTGGCGACATCGTCCATGCAGAACTCGATCATGCAGGAGCGGATGTCTACTTCCAGCCGGGAGGGGCTGATGGCGCTTGAGGCTGCGGAGACTGCCTTGCGTGAGATAGAGGAGAATCTGGAAGGGTTGACTGCGCTTACCGCGTTTGGAGCCAGTACAGGATTCTACGATACGGGGGATGCCCCCGGGGTTTTCGATAGTGCAACCTGGACCGGTTCCAAAAATGCGCTTGCTGCGACTGAAGTCGACGGCATCACGCCCCGCTATTTTGTTGAATACCGGGGCCCGGTCTCCCTGACCCGTGATGGACAGGGCGGAAATGGCAAATATCTGCTGAACCTGAATTTTGAAGGTAAGGGTAACCGCGATGGCGGCGGTGGTGCGGCGGGGCCAGGAGGGTCCGATATTATGGGCAAGGCTGAATCCATGCGTATTGTGGTGATGGCCCAGGGGCCGTCGGAGCAAAGCCGCAAAATCATTGAAGCCTACTACTTTGTCAGTGCCAAAAACTTCGAATAAGAAGGGTGAGGGTGACCGTTATGTTTAATCAATTGAAACTGAGAATACTCGCAGTCGGAATGGCGCTGGTACTCCCCGCTGCAGGATGGGGTGAGGTCAACTTTTCCCAGAAACCCTTGGCTGCGGGTGGTGGCGTGGAGCCTAATCTGATGTTTATGCTGGATGACTCTGGGTCCATGCGCTGGGGGTTTATGCCGGACGAGTTAATGGATGATCAGGTTGACTATAATAGTGGTCAACCCACGGATAATCTGAAAGACAATTGTGCAGCCCTTTCGACCTACGATGGTGACACATTATGCGTCCTCTCATTGGGTGATCGGTATCCTTTGGTGAGTCCGTCGTTTAATAAGCTTTATTACAATCCAGACTTCGATTATGAACCGCCCACCAAGGCCGACGGCACTTCGTTTGCGGACTCCAGTTTTAGTTCAGCCAAGGTTAATGGGTTTGATTCGAATTCTTCCGAAATTGACTTGGCTACCCAGTATACGGCGATCATGGATGATTATTACTATGATGGCAAATCCGAAAGTGGCTTCTCTACAAGTTCCGAAAGTGGCTTCTCTATAAGTTCCGAAACTGACGGTAGTGCAACTGCGGCTTTCTATTATGAGTACAACTCAGATGGGTGCTCCGACACAACCTCCTCAAGCTGCTATCAGAAAAGGACCATTCCCTACACTGGCTCTTCGAAGACCGCAGATCAGCAGCGTCAGAATTTTGCTAACTGGTTCTCGTATTATCGGACTCGTGAAATGGCTGCAAAGTCAGGGATAGGCACTGTGTTTGCCAACCCCGAGTTGAGCACGGATTTCCGGTTAGGATGGGGCGAAATAAACCAGGGAAAGCATACAGTGGAAAGTGCTGATGTCAGAGGGGTCATCGCAGGTGTACGGCCATTCGAGGATGTAAAAACTGATTTTCTCTCATGGCTTTATGGTGGCAATGCAGATGGCTCTACTCCTTTACAGCGCGCCCTGGAGGGTGCGGGTAAATACTATGAAAATAGCGACAGAGCCTGGCTCGATGATCCGTCTCAGAGTAAAAGTACCACCAATGTAGAAAGGGAGTGTCGTATTTCCGCTACGATGCTGATGACAGACGGTTATTATAATACAGGGAGTGACTTTAATCCGGACTTGAGTGAACGTGCAGATGACACCGATGGGGATCAGATCACTAACGAACTGGGTGATACCGGTCAGTACATCGCGGAGGATCCATTCAGCGATAACTTTACCGGCCGGGTCACGCTGGCCGACATCGCCGCCTATTACTGGAAGCGTGACCTGCGTGGAGATATCGGTAATTTTGTGCCCACAATTGACGCGGTAGAGGATGCGGACAACGAAGACATTCGCGAAACCGTTGGTAACCCGGCATTCTGGCAGCACATGATGACCTACGGCATCGGCTTTGGTGTTGAAGGGACTGTGTCCCGTGATGATGCCGTCAGCGCGGTGCTTAATGGTACGCCCGTCAATTGGTGGGACGGTAGCACTGAGGAAAACAAAATCAATGATCTCCTCCATGCGTCCATGAACGGTCGGGGTGACTTCTTCAGTGCTGCAGATCCCGTAACGTTCCAGAGTGAACTGGAAGGACTGCTGGACCAGTTCCTCGGCACTGCAGGCTCGGCAACCGGCCTGGATTTCAACGCAGCATCCATCGATGCAGTCGATGCCGCCCTGTCCTTCTCTTCGTATTTCGAGCCGAATGGCTGGAGTGGTGAATTGGAGGCGATATCGCTCAAAGCGGGCGAGGATGGCCGTCCAATAGAAGTGGCTCCCGAAGAAAGAGAGGGCTGGCGTGCAAGTGAAAAGCTTGAACTCATTGACCAGAATACCCGCACAGTGATCACCTATGCTGACGGCAAAGGGGTGCCCTTCCGTTGGGATAATCTGACGGATGATCAGAAGAGTGACCTTGAGTTCGGGGATGCCGCGCTGGCAACAAAACGTGTCGAGTATCTTCGGGGTAAACGCAAGCAGGAAATCGAAGCGGAAAATAATGGCATCGGTATTTTTTTCCGCAACCGTTCGTCGCTGCTGGGTTCGATCGTAAACTCCACACCTCGGTTCGTGGGTGAACCTGATTCCGCCTGGCCGAACACGGATGACTTTGGCGATGGCAAGTACACGGTCTTTCGCAACAACAATATTGATCGCACCCCTGTGGTTTATGTAGGCGCTAACGACGGAATGTTACATGGATTTATCGCAAAGAATAACAGCGTTGGTGGAGGGCAGGAGGCCCTTGCCTACGTGCCTTCGTTTATTGCCTCTGCAGCTGAGAATGAGGGCCTGCATTATCTGACTCAGCCTGGATATGACCATCGGTACTATGTGGACCTGAATCTTGAAGTCGTTGATGTCTATTCCAGAGGCCGAAGTGATGGTAGTAATGGTAACAATGGTATCGATAGTTCCGAGGAATGGCGGACGGTATTGATCGGCGGAAGTCGGGCCGGCGCGAAGGGGATCTTTGCCCTGGATGTGACGAACCCGGACGAGTTTTCTGAGGGTAGTGCAGCCAAGCACGTAATGTGGGAGTTCGAAGATTCCCGCCTTGGTTATCTGGTAGAGCCACCGGAAATTGCCCAGATGGAGTGGCCGGACGGTAAGATTTACTGGACCGTATTTGTTCCCAGTGGCTATAACTCAGGTACTACCGGTTTCTTTATGCTGAAACTGGAAGGTGGCCTTGACGGTACCTGGACAGAAGGTCCCAAGAAGGACTTTGTTTATCATGAATTTAAGGCTGGCGGAGAGGGATTGTCCCCGGTAACGGTGGTTGACAACGTCAACGATGATTATCTGGTGGATCGAGTGTATGCGGGTGACCTGGATGGCAACTTGTGGGTTGCCTACAACGATAAAGGTACCATGACCACGGCCTACACCTCAGGCGGGGCTGATGTACCTTATTTCAATGCCGACCAGCCGATCACCTCGGCTCCCGCTGTGGGGTTAGGGCTGAATGGTGGTCAGGACCCGGATATCATGATTCTGTTTGGCACTGGCAAGTATCTGGAAGACGCGGATGTGACTGATACCAGTGACCAGTATTTCTATAGTGTTCATGAGCGGGCGAACGCAGGAACCCTGCCGCTCACCGTGAGTGATCTGGTTGCAGCGCCCGTGGCTGAGCAGTCCGGTACCATTGACGGTGCGACCCGCAGCATCCGTGTTACGTCCGATACTGAAAACCGGGTGGATTATGAGACCAAGCGCGGCTGGTATACACCCTTGCCCACATCTGGTGAGCGTATCGTTAACTATCCGATTGTCCGTGGCGAGTACGTTTATGTGAATACCCTGATTCCCGGTGCCAACCCCTGCCTCGGTGGTGGTGACGGCTGGGTCATGGGCTTCGAGATCCTGCGGGCCAAGAACTACACCCCGGGATATGCGGCTTTCGAGAACTCTACTGAGGGTGCTGAGGGCTTCCGTGTAGGTAGCACAGCCTCGCAGCTTGCGACATGGGGTAATCTTCTTGCATTTGGCACCGGAGGTGGTGGTGCAGAGTTTATCGAACTGCCCGAAATCGTCATCGGCCTGGGCCGCAAAGGCTGGCGCGAGATGACCGAATGACCAGAAACAGGAAAAGTCGTATGAGCAGAAGTAACGCCAGAGGTTTCACGCTGATCGAGCTGATGATCGTAGTGGCCATTATCGGGATTATTGCGGCGATAGCGTATCCGTCCTACCGCAATAACGTGATGGCCACCCACCGGGCCAACGCCCAGGCGGATCTGATGAAGCTGGCCCAGTGGATGGAGCGGAAGTACGTCCAGCAGGACTATTCCTACCAGGATGGGGGCGGTGCCCCCGCTCTGCCGCAGACCCGCTCACCGTCAGACGGTACCAAGATGTATGACCTGTCTCTGTCTGCGGTTGGTAAAAACGCCTTCACCCTTCAGGCTGCCCCGGCGGGCGGCCAGACGGACGACCGTTGCGGTACGCTGACGCTGGATCAGGCGGGCAACAAGACCGCGACTAAAGGTGGCAGTACGGTCGCTGATTGCTGGTAATCGCGTGCCTGTGGGCAGCCCGTTCAGCAGCGTACAGGCTGCCCGCCAGAATCTTCAGGATAGCCGTCGCCGTCGGTATCTCGTGCTAATCGCACTTTGCCACTTTTAGGAATCAGAAAGTGAGCTGCCTTGGTGGATTCCTGGATGTCGGGGCACCAGGTGATGTTACCCAGGTCGCTGTACACCATCCCATCGGCCCGATACTGGAAATAACTGCGATTGAAGGAGCGTACCGTGAGCTTTCCCCGTGAAGGTGGCGGCACCACCCGGATGATCTGCTCCGCGTGATTGACCTTCCTGAGGTTCTTCGGGTCGTAAAACAGGGTGACCGGTTTTGACCAGTCCCTGCTGCAGCGGTTGTCGCTGTTCAGCGGGCAGAGTGTGACGACGCGCCTGCCCAGAACGGCTTCCTGGCGGGCCATGGCGAACATGGCCAGTGTGTCGTTGATGACTGCACGGCGCTGGCTCTTTTCGATCAGTGGTGAAAAGGAGGGTGCCGCGATAGCAGCGACTATGCCGATGATGGCAATAGCAACCATAAGCTCAACGAGAGTCAGCCCCCGCTGACCGGAACCTTGTTTCATCCCTGAATCTCCTCCGGTCCCCGTCCTGGGAACCGTTTTTCTGTTTTCAGTCTGCTGAGTAGTCTAACGAACGAAAAATGTCCGGATAAAGGGTCAGTTTCCCAATCCCCTGTAAGAAATAACCTACTCCATCCCCAGTTTCTTCAACCGATACCGCAACGCCCGGAAGCTGATCCCCAGCCGTTTCGCGGCGGCCGTTTTGTTCCAGCGGGTTGCCTCCAGTGCCTTCTCGATGGTCTGGCGTTCGATGGTTTCCAGGTAGCCTTCCAGGTCTACTTCGCCATCCGGTACTGCGATGTGGTCGCACTGTTCGCCGGGACCGGAGTTTCCGGTGCCCGGTGCGATGGGCGCATTGCCCATTTGCAGGTCATCGGAGCCGATGCGGTCTTCCTCGCACAGGGTAAAGGCCCGCTCCAGTATGTTTTCCAGTTCCCTTACGTTGCCGGGGAAGCTGTAATGTTTCAGCTTGTTGATGGCATCCGTGGTCAGGCTGGCCGGCGGGCATTCGTATTCTTCTGCCAGATGCCCCAGGATATGACCAGCGAGCAGGGGGATGTCATCCGGGTGTTCCCGCAGGGGCGGGACCGCCAGTTCGATGACGTTGATGCGGTAGAAGAGATCCTGGCGGAATTCGCCGTTGCGGACCAGTTCCGGCAGGTTGCGGTGGGTGGCGCTGAGGAGGCGCACGTCCACCGGGATTTCCCGGCTGTCTCCCACCGGGCGCACGGCTTTTTCCTGGATGGCCCGCAGCAGTTTCACCTGCATGGCCATGGGCAGGTCCGCCACTTCGTCCAGGAACAGGGTGCCGCCGCTGGCATCCCGGAACATGCCGTCCTTGTTGTCGATGGCGCCGGTAAAGCTGCCTTTCTTGTGGCCGAAAAATTCGCTTTCCATCAGTTCGGAAGGAATGGCTCCGCAGTTCACCGCCACAAACGGCTTGTCGCCCCGGGGACCCTGGGAGTGGATCATCCGGGCAACCAGCTCCTTGCCGCTGCCGGACTCGCCGCTGATGAATACCGGGGCCTGGCTGCGGGCCAGTTTGCGTACCCGGCTGCGCAGTTTGCGGATTTCCTCGGACTGGCCCAGCAGCAGGCCCTGTTCGTCGTCCTGGACGGGGGCTGGTTGCTCTGGTTTCGAGAGTTTCAGGGCGCTGTTGACCAGCTCCCGCAGGCGGGGCAGTTCTACCGGTTTGGAGACAAAGTCAAAGGCCCCCGCCTTCAGCGCTTCGATGGCGGTGTCCATGCTGCCGTAGGCGGTGATCACGGCCACCGGCGTGTGCGGACAGTATTGCTGCATCCACTGCACCAGTTCAATGCCGTTGCCGTCCGGCAGATTCATGTCGGTCAGGCAGAGCTGCGGGGGGTTGTCGGCCAGCAGTTGTTTGGCGCTGGCCACGTCCTTCGCTGTAAGTGTGGCAATGCCCATGCGGCTGAGAGTGATTTCCAGGAGGTCGCGGATATCCGGCTCGTCGTCGACGATCAGGGCTGTCTGGCTGGTCATGGGCGTTTATTGTTCCCTTTTTTGTTCAGACGCTACGTTTAGTTATTATATCAGCCGCCCGTGGTGAGCGAAGGTAATCCTGAAGCAGCATCCCGGTTCACCGTCCTCAACCAGGGATAGGTGAGCCTGATTAGCCTCGCACAGTTCCCGCGCCAGATAAAGACCCAGGCCGGTGCCGCTCTTGTCGGTGGTGAAGAACGGCTCGAATACGGAGTTGCGGTCTTTCTCCGGTATGCCGGGACCGAAATCCCGCACGTCCAGGTAGGCCCGCTCGCCATCGGTGGCGGTGCCGGTGCGCAGTTCCAGCAGCGGCTTGCCGCAGGCCTGTTTGCTGTAGCGCAGCCCATTGTCGCTCAGGTTCACCAGCACCTGCTCGATCTGGCTGCGGTCAAAACGGGCCGGAGGCAGTTTGTCGCCGGTGCGCAGCCGTATTTCCGCGTCGCCCCCGTCTTTGTTCAGGCTTTGCAGGTAATCCTCACGGAATTCGGTCAGCCACTGGTTCAGGTCCACCAGATCGCTGTTGGCGGGCCGCCGGCGCGACAGGTCCAGCACGTTCTCGATGATGCTGTTCACCCTTCGTGAGTGGCGTTTGATGATATCCAGCATCTTGCGGTCACCATTATCCAGGGCGGGGGATTCTTCCATCAGCTGGGCCGCGTGGCTGATGGCCCCGAGAGGATTACGGATTTCGTGGGCGATACCGGCGGTCAGGCGGCCCAGGGAGGCCAGTTTCATTTGCTGTGCCTGCTGGGTCACCCGGCTCATATCTTCGATAAAGATCAGGATCTGATCGCCCTGTTGCTGATCCAGCTGAGTGAAGTTTGCCTGAAGCAGCGGAGAGGTGGGGGTGGGCTGGAAGGGCTCTGCCCGCCTGGCCGGTTCTTTCAGCCAGGTCTCCAGACCCCGCTTGAGAGGCGCAGGCAGACCCTGGCGGTGGGCTTCTTGGCTGTCCAGGTTCTGGCCGGGGAACAGCAGCTCTTCCGCGGCTGCATTGGCCAGCCGGATCTGGCCAAAACGGTCGGTCACCACAATGCCGGTGCGCATGCGCTGGATGATCTGCCGGTTGATCTGTTCCAGTTCGGCGATGCTGCGGGCCCGGGACAGGGCCAGGCGTTCGCTGCGAATCATGCGCCGGGAGATGTACTGGATAAAAAACGCCGCCGCGAAGTACAGAATGCCCAGTGAACCGGCCCGTACGATGTCGTCGGCGGAGTGCCCCAGCCGGAGTACTGACCAGATAGCCACCAGGAGCGAAAACAGCGCCCCCAGCGCGGCATAGAAGGTGCCCATCCGTCCCGGGCTGAGGATATTGCCGGCCGCCACCACAACGATAGTCAGATTGGCCAGCCCATTGGTAATGCCGCTGCTGGCGAACAGCAGTATGTGGATGATCACAATATCCATCAGGATGGACAGCGTGATATGGCGCTGGGAAGGCTGAAACCCCGCGAGAATGGTCAGGCCAATAAAGCTGTTAATGGCTGCGTAGCTGACCACTGTGAACTGGTAGGTTGCCAGTGCCCGAAAGTGGGTTTCAACATTGATGGGTTCAACAAACAACAGGGCCAGTAACAGCAGGCTGACCACCAGCCGGTAGTGATTATAGATCCGGAACAGGCTGGTTTGTTGCTGGCCGGGTGTTTTTGCGGTCGTGCTCATGAATCGCCGGTTGCCGGAAGAAATGGAGTGCCTTGCAGGGTTATAATAACCTCTTATTCCCAGTGAGTGACAGGAGCAGTCCCTTATGTCCGAGTTCCGCAAGACCGCCCCCGGTAGCCAAAGCCAGCGCCTGCGGGTTGTGATCGCCCAGGTGGATTTCCTGGTGGGCGACATCCCCGGCAATACCCGTAAGGTGATCGGGTCTGTGCGGGAAGCGGAACAGCAGCATGGCGCGGATATTGTGGTGTTCCCGGAACTGTGCCTGACCGGCTACCCGCCAGAGGATCTGTTGTTGCGTCCCAGCATGGATATTCGCGTGGCGGAGGCGCTGGATGCCTTGCTGACGGAATCCTTCTCCGCCGCGGTGATCCTGGGGGCTCCCCAGCGGCACGCCGGACTCCTGTACAACGCGGCGCTGGTGATCAGTGAGGGGCGGATAAACGCCCGGTATTTCAAGCAATTCCCCCCGAACTACCAGGTGTTCGACGAGAAACGCTATTTCGCTTCGGGTGATGAAACCTGTGTGGTGGAGATTTGCGGCGTGCCGGTTGGCATCACGGTCTGCGAAGATATCTGGAGCGATGGCCCGCTGGAAAGGGCGGCCTCGGCCGGCGCGCAACTGGTTATCAATCTGAACGCCTCGCCCTACGATATCGACAAGCAGGCCCGCCGCAAGGCCCTGCTCGAGCGCAAGGCGGCTGAGAACCGGGTCAGTATTGTCTACTGCAACCTGGTGGGCGGCCAGGACGAACTGGTGTTTGATGGCGGCTCCATGGTGTATGACCACTCCGGGGT
This sequence comes from Marinobacter sp., assembly GCA_014359475.1. Taxonomy (GTDB): domain Bacteria; phylum Pseudomonadota; class Gammaproteobacteria; order Pseudomonadales; family Oleiphilaceae; genus Marinobacter. The sequence goes on from JACIZI010000009.1 coordinate 49,056, forward strand.
GCTGGCGGTGGAGGCGCCCCAGTTCGAGGAGGGGCTCTACCCGGTGGAGTTTGTCTGCGAACACCATTGTCAGCCGGTATCGGCGCCGCCCTTGCCTGAGCCCAGTCTGGAGCAGAATGTCTACCGGGCCCTGGTGCTGGGTGTGCGGGACTATGTGAACAAGAACGGCTTCCGCTCGGTGGTGCTGGGGCTCTCCGGCGGTATTGATTCAGCTCTGACTCTGGCCGTGGCGGTGGATGCGCTGGGTGCGGACCGGGTGAGGGCGGTGATGATGCCGTTCCGTTATACCTCCGGCATGAGCCTGGAGGATGCCGCGGCGGAGGCAGAAAGCCTGGGTGTTCAGTACGACGTCTTCTCCATCGAGCCCATGTACGATGCTTTTATGGGTAGCCTGCAGGAGGCCTTTGCCGGCACCACCCCGGACACGACCGAGGAAAACCTGCAGGCCCGCCTGCGCGGTGTGTTATTGATGTCGTTATCCAACAAGTTCGGTTCCCTGGTGCTGACCACCGGCAACAAGAGCGAGTTGGCGGTCGGCTATTCCACCCTTTACGGAGACATGGCTGGCGGCTTTGATGTGCTCAAGGACGTGCCCAAAACCATGGTATTCCGCCTGTCCCGCTACCGCAACACGATCAGCCCGGTGATCCCGGAACGGGTGATTACACGGCCGCCTTCGGCCGAGCTTGCCCCGGACCAGAAAGATGAGGACAGTCTGCCCGGCTATGATGTACTGGATCAGATCCTCAACCTGTACGTGGAGCGGGACTACAGCGCCGAGGCGATCATTGCTGAAGGCTTTGCAAGGGACGACGTGGAGCGAGTGCTCCGGCTGGTGGATATCAACGAATACAAGCGTCGCCAGGCCCCGATTGGCGTGCGGATTACGGAAAGGGGGTTCGGCAAGGATCGGCGTTATCCGATCACCAACGGCTGGAAAAGCGGCAAATAAGACAGGGAGAGGCGACCCTGTTGCATTCGGCCCGCAACAGGGTCGGCGCGGGATCAGTCGCCCAGCATGCCGAAGGTGACAACACTGAGCAGGGAACGGCGCTCGTTTTTCGGCAGGCTGCTCCGGAATTTGCCCTCTTGATCAAACGCCCTGCTGTTCGGGAAGTTGACCCGCAGCAGCGCGATGGCATCTTTGGCTGGCTTGTCCAGGTCAAGCCGCTGGCTGGTCTCCGCCAGAATAATCAGCGCTTCCTCCACAGAGGGTGTGCGAGGGTAATTCTCGATCACATACGCTGCCCGCTTGTTTGCGGCCACATAGGCCTGACGCTTGATGTAGTAGCGGGCAGCACGGATTTCCAGCGCGGCCAGCCGGTTACGGATGCTGATCATCCGCTGGCGGGCATCCGGCGCATACTGGCTGTCCGGGTAACGGCTCAGTAACTGGCTGAAATCCTGAAACGCCTGGCGTTGCTCGCCGGGCTCCCGGGCATCCACGTCCACGGGCAGGTAGCGGGACGCCAGGCCCAGGTCCAGGTTGTAGGAGGCAAGCCCCCGCATATACAGGGCATAGTCGCCGTGCTCGCTTTGCGGGTTAAGGCGCAGAAAGCGATCCGCAGCGGAGCGGGCACCCTCAAGGTCCAGGTTTTGATAGCGCGCATAGATCAGATCCAGCTGAGCCTGCTCTGCATAGCGGCCGAAGGGGTAATAGGTTTCCAGATAGCCCAGATTCTGCTCGGCCCTGGTAAAGTTGCCGGCATTCATCGCCTGGCGGGCGTTCTTGTAATAGGTTTCCTCCGGCAGCACCTCTTCGGGCCGGTTGGAAGCACAACCGCTGATTACCAGGGCAAGGGTGGTCAATAAAAGCAGGCGGACAACTGATCTCATGCCGGAATCCCGTATAATGGTTGTCAGAAAATGATCGGTCATTGTAACGGGGAACCGTTGCCTTGTGCAGCCTTGTGTCGGAGGCTGCCTCTTAATCTGGTCCGAATGTAATCCAATCACTGGCCCCGGGGGCTGAATGTCGTCTGAAAACCGTATTACCGCCGAATTTACCATACCGCCGGAACTGAGTGACCGTCGGCTGGACCAGGCTGCAGCCGAACTGATGCCGGAGCATTCCCGCTCCCGGCTGCAGGGCTGGATCAGGAATGGGGCGCTGACCCTCAACGGCAAGCATTGCAAGCCCCGGGACAAGGTGATGCTGGGTGACCGGATGGATCTGGACGCGGAACCGGAAGTGCAGGTGACCTGGGAAGCCGAGGCCATTGAGCTGGACGTGGTCTACGAGGACCAGCACCTGCTGGTGATCAACAAACCCGCCGGGCTGGTGGTGCACCCGGCCGCAGGCCATGCCGACGGCACGTTGGTCAACGCCCTGCTGAACTACGCCCCGGAAGTGGAAAACCTGCCCAGGGCGGGCATAGTTCACCGGCTGGACAAGGACACCTCCGGTATCATGGTGGTCGCCCGCAGCCTTATTGCCCACACTTCGCTGGTGGAACAGTTGCAGGAGCGCACCATGGGCAGGGAATACGAGGCCGTCGTGGTAGGCACTATGACCGGCGGAGCCACCGTGGACGCCCCCATTGGCCGGCACCCCACCGATCGCAAGAAAATGGCGGTGGTCGCAGCCGGCAAACCGGCGGTCACCCATTACCGGCTGATGGAACGGTTTGCCGCCCACACCCACATTCGCTGCAAGCTGGAAAGTGGCCGTACCCACCAGATCCGCGTACACATGGCCCACGTGCGCCACCCACTGGTGGGCGATCCCGCCTACGGCGGCCGGCTGCGCCTGCCCAAGGGTACGACGGAAGAACTCCGGGAAGAACTGGCCCGCTTCCAGCGCCAGGCCCTCCACGCCCGGCAACTGACCCTGGAGCATCCGGAAACCGGCGCAATACTCACCTGGGAAACACCTTTGCCGGCAGACATGGTGCAACTGATCGCAGCCCTGAGAAAGCATGCGGCGGAGCTCGAGAACAGTGAATTCTGACCCGGACACCGGCGGCCTGATCTGCATAGAGCCCGACTGGCCCGCTCCCGCCAAGGTACGCGCACTGACCACGACCCGTCTCGGTGGCATCAGTGAGCCACCGTGGCACAGCCTGAATCTTGGTGACCACGTGGCTGACAACCCCGCCCACGTGGCGGAAAACCGCCGCCGCCTGGCCGACAGCATCGGCCTCCCCGCGGACCGTATTGCCTGGGTCCGCCAGACCCACGGCACCCACGTCGCCCGCTTCCCCGGCGCGGATAACCCCGAAGTCGATGCCTCCGTCACCAGCGAAACAGGCCTCGCCTGCGCCATCCTCACCGCCGACTGCCTGCCGGTTGTCTTCTGCAATACCGCCGGTAGCAAAATCGCCGCCGCCCACGCCGGTTGGCGCGGCCTCTGCAACGGCATTCTGGAAAACACCGCAAAGGAAATCGGCGACCCGGAAAACACCCTCGCCTGGCTGGGCCCCGCCATAGGCCCGGACCAGTTCGAAGTCGGCCCCGAAGTCCGCGAAGCCTTCCTCGCCCGCAGTCCCGAAGCCATCAGCGCTTTCAACCCCAGCCCGAAGTGCCCCGGCCACTACCTCGCCAACCTCTACCACCTCGCCCGTCAGCGGCTCAACAACGCCGGCATCTCCAGAATCTACGGCGGCAGCCACTGCGCCGCCACCGAACGCGACCGCTTCTACTCCTACCGCCGTGACGGCACGACCGGAAGAATGGCAACGCTTATCTGGCTGATGTCTGAGTGAGCCATTGAATAAAAGTTGGTTCCTGATATCTGGGCGGCTTGCACAAGGACCGGTCGCAAGGGGCAGGGTAGCGCTTTCCGAAACCGTGGAGCGCCAAGGATGGCGCGACCCGAGCCCCCCATGGATGGGTTCACGGGCGTGTTTCGGAAAGCGCTACCCTGCCCCTTGCAGCCCCCGCAAAAGCCCTATAAGAAAAACAAAACCTGATGCCCGTCAATTTTCTGACAGTTTCACGGGTCAGCACCTTGAAGTCCCCCTCAACGCCCCTACATTAAGTTGCAAAGCCAACAACCCCAAAGGCTGCGTTTTCGGCTAACGCCGGCAGCCGCCAGATTAAGGAATACCGGAACATGAGAATCGACAAACTGACCAGTAAGCTCCAGAACGCACTGGCCGATGCCCAATCCATCGCGGTCGGCAAAGACCACAATTTTATCGAGCCCGTTCACCTGATGCAGGCTCTGCTGGACCAGCAGGGGAGCTCCATCAAGCCTCTGATCAAGCAGGCCGGGGCAGAGCCGGGCCGCATCCGCCAGGCGATTGCCCAGGAGATTGAAAACCTGCCGGAAGTGAAAGGCTCCGCCGGTGATGTCTCTATGTCGAACGACATGGGCCGGCTGTTCAACATTGCCGACAAACTGGCGCAACAGCGTAATGACCAGTTCGTCTCCAGTGAGCTTATGCTGCTGGCGGCCCTGGAAGACCGGGGCAGCCTCGGTCGTGTGCTGCGCGAGCATGGCCTCGACAAGGCCGCCCTGGAGCAGGCCATCGAGCAGGTGCGCGGTGGCGAGTCGGTCGACGACCCTTCCGCCGAAGAGAACCGCCAGGCCCTCGATAAATACACCATAGACCTCACCGAGCGCGCAGAGGCGGGCAAGCTGGATCCGGTGATCGGCCGGGATGACGAAATCCGCCGCACCATCCAGGTATTGCAGCGTCGCCGCAAGAACAACCCGGTGCTGATCGGTGAGCCGGGCGTGGGCAAGACGGCCATTGTGGAAGGTCTGGCCCAGCGTATTGTGAACGGCGAGGTGCCGGAAGGCCTCAAAAACAAGCGTGTGCTCTCGCTGGATATGGGTGCCCTGATTGCCGGTGCCAAGTTCCGTGGTGAGTTCGAGGAGCGCCTGAAGGCGGTGCTGAACGAACTGGCCAAGCAGGAAGGGCAGATCATCCTGTTCATCGACGAAATACATACGGTCGTGGGTGCCGGCAAGGCCGAGGGCTCCATGGATGCCGGCAACATGCTCAAGCCGGCCTTGGCGCGTGGTGAACTCCATTGCGTGGGTGCGACCACCCTGGACGAGTACCGGGAAAATATCGAGAAAGATGCCGCTCTGGAGCGCCGCTTCCAGAAGGTGCTGGTGTCTGAGCCCAGCGAGGAAGACACCATCGCTATCCTGAGGGGCCTGAAAGAACGCTACGAAGTGCACCACGGTGTGGAGGTCACTGATGGCGCGATCATTGCCGCCGCCAAGCTCTCGCATCGCTACATTGCGGACCGGCAACTGCCGGACAAGGCCATCGATCTGGTGGACGAAGCAGCCAGTCAGATCCGTATGGAAATGGACTCCAAGCCCGAGGCACTGGATCGCCTGGAACGGCGTCTGATTCAATTGAAGATCGAGCGGGAGGCACTGAAAAAAGAAACCGATCCGGCCTCCAGGAAACGCCTGGAAGAACTGTCGGATGTGATTGCCGGCGTGGAGCGTGAATACGCCGATCTGGAAGAAGTCTGGAATACCGAGAAGGCGGCACTGCACGGCTCCCAGAAGATCAAGAGCCAGCTGGAGCAGGCCCGGATTGACCTGGAAAACGCCCGCCGGGCCGGTGATCTGGGCAGAATGTCCGAGCTGCAGTATGGCCAGATCCCGGAACTGGAGCGGCAGCTGGATATGGCCAGTCAGGCAGAGATGATGGAGATGACGCTGCTGCGTAACCGGGTCACTGATGAAGAGATTGCAGAAATCGTTGCCAAGTGGACCGGCATTCCGGTGTCCAAGATGCTGGAAGGGGAAAAAGACAAGCTGATGCGCATGGAAGAAGCGCTGCATGACCGGGTCATCGGTCAGGATGAAGCCGTGGAGGCCGTTGCCAACGCGGTGCGTCGCTCCCGGGCCGGGCTGGCAGATCCGCATCGCCCCAACGGTTCCTTCCTGTTCCTTGGCCCTACCGGGGTGGGCAAGACCGAGCTGTGCAAGTCACTGGCTTCGTTTCTGTTTGATACCGAGGAAGCCATGGTGCGGATTGATATGTCCGAGTTCATGGAGAAACACTCCGTGGCCCGGCTGATCGGTGCGCCTCCGGGTTATGTCGGTTATGAGGAAGGTGGCTACCTGACCGAAGCCGTCCGCCGCCGGCCCTATTCGGTTTTGTTGCTGGATGAGGTGGAGAAGGCTCATCCGGATGTGTTCAACATCCTGTTGCAGGTGCTCGAAGACGGTCGCCTGACCGATGGCCAGGGCCGCACCGTGGATTTCCGCAATACGGTGATTGTGATGACCTCCAACCTGGGGTCAGACATTATTCAGCAGAAGGCCGGTGAGGAAAACTACGAGTCCATGAAGAATGCGGTAATGGAGGTGGTCGGCACCCACTTCCGCCCGGAATTCATTAACCGTGTGGACGAAGTGGTGGTGTTCCATCCTCTGGCGGAAGACCAGATCCGCGGTATCGCGAAGATACAGGTGGAGCTGCTGGGCAAGCGGCTGAAGGAACAGGACATGAAGCTGGAGCTGGACGAGTCCGCGATGGAACGGCTGGCGAAAGTGGGTTACGACCCGGTCTACGGTGCCCGCCCCTTGAAGCGGGCGATCCAGCGGATGATCGAGAACCCCCTCGCACAGCGCCTGCTGAACGGGGACTTTGTGTCCGGCGACACCATCCTTGCCAAAGTGGATGGCGATCAGCTGGTATTCACCCGGAAGTAAGCCGGGCGTTCCGACACCGCAAAGGAGAAAGGGGTGCCCTCAGGCACCCCTTTCTCCATCTCCGGATGCTGACTGTCCGTATGTGGGGCGGTAACAGTTACTGTTGATCGCTTCCAGCCGGCCCGCAGTTTTCGTCCACCATGGTCCGGAATTCCTGCTTCTTCTGGCTGATTTCTTCCGGGGACAGGAAGCGCTGCTCACCGTTTTCCTCAACGCGGATGCGGCTGTTCCGTTCGATAATTTTCAGATTACTCCGGGCCGTTTCGCAGGCGGCTTCGCGCTGTTTGCGCTGGGCGCGCTCGGCGGCGGATTCATCGGCCCGTTGCTGGGCCTGGCGCTGCTGCTCTTCCATTTCGTCCAGGCGTTCCCGGGGAGATTGGCGGCTATCGCCGGAGGGGCGGCCGGTCTTGATACTGACACGCTCGGACTGCTTGCCGGCGGGCTGGCGGTCGCCAAAGTGGGTGACACCGTTCTCATCGGTCCATTTGTAGACAGACTGGGCGATACCCAGCGCGGGGGTCAGTGCCAGCAGTGTGGCCAGGGTCACAGCTTTTATTTTCATGGAATCACTCGTCTTGCGTTACCTGTTGGCCGCCGGTTCGGGCCGGTATCAGGTTACCATGCCATAATGGTACCGGCTTTTCTTCCGCCTGGTTCAAAAAATGCGGGACTCTAGTATAGACACAGAATCCCGCACCTACTATTGACAGGAGGTTTCCCGCTGTCAAAATTGTCGATTGCCTGAAGACAGGGGTCAATACGGCAGGTAATCCCGAGCGAGTATCCCCCGTTAATCACCATGCTGAAGTACCGTGCGCAGGCACGGAAGGGTTGTCGCATTTCCGGACAACCCGCTGTCGGGCTGTTCTCCGCAACCCTCAGGAGGGCGGTCGGCCAGGAGACAACCTCTGTAATGCAGTGTGGCAGAATCATCCGGCGCGGTTTTCAAAAGAAACCGGGGGCACGGAGATCCAGGCGACCGGGCAGGGCCCGGCTCATTCACTCGTCGAAGAGGGTAGAAAACGTGGAGTTATTGTCTGGTGCCGATATGCTTATCCGGTCCCTGCAGGATGAAGGGATCGAATACATTTACGGTTATCCCGGTGGGGCAGCGCTGCATATCTACGATGCGCTGTTCAGGCAGGACAAGGTAAAGCACATTCTGGTTCGCCACGAGCAGGGGGCGGTTCACATGGCCGACGGCTATGCCCGTGCGTCCGGCAAGGCCGGCACTGTGCTGGTTACCTCTGGCCCTGGTGCCACCAATACGATTACCGGTATTGCCACAGCGTTCATGGATTCCATTCCCATGGTGGTGCTGTGTGGCCAGGTGGCGTCCTCGCTGATCGGGGAGGATGCGTTCCAGGAGACCGACATGATCGGGGTGTCGCGGCCGGTGGTCAAACACAACCTGAGTGTGCGTCATCCTGAAGAAATTCCGGAGATTATCCGCAAGGCTTACTATATTGCCACTACCGGTCGCCCCGGTCCGGTGGTTGTGGATATTCCCAAGGACATGACCACCCCCAACGAGCGCTACGAATACGTCTTCCCCAGGAAGGTCAAGCTGCGCTCCTACAATCCTGCCCTGCGCGGCCACGCTGGCCAGATCAGGAAAGCGGTGGATATGCTCATGGCGGCCCGGCGCCCGGTGGTCTACGCCGGTGGTGGGGTGATTCTGGGCAAGGCGTCCGAGCAACTGACCGAACTGGTGCGGATGCTGGGCTGCCCGATCACCAACACCCTGATGGGTATTGGCTGCTACCCGGCGACCGACAGGCAGCACCTCGGCTGGCTGGGCATGCATGGCACCTACGAGGCCAACATGGCCATGCACCACTCGGACCTGATCCTCTGTGTGGGTGCCCGGTTTGATGACCGCGTTACCAATGCCACGGAGAAATTCTGCCCGGGTGCCAGAATTGTCCACATCGATATTGATCCGGCCTCCATTTCCAAGACGGTGGACGCGGATGTGCCCATCGTGGGGCCGGTGGATGCGGTACTGAAAGAGATGATCAGCCTGGTGCGCGAGAGCAGGGAAAAGCCGGATGAGGAAGCACTGGCTGCCTGGTGGAAGCAGATCGATGAATGGCGCGCGTTCCATGGCATGCGTTATGAAACCAGCGATGACGTGATCAAACCCCAGGAAGTGATCGAAGCATTGTGGCGGCTCACCAATGGAGAGGCCTATGTGACATCGGATGTCGGTCAGCATCAGATGTTTGCTGCCCAGTACTACAAGTTCGACAAGCCCAACCGCTGGATCAACTCCGGTGGCCTGGGCACCATGGGCTTTGGCCTTCCGGCGGCCATGGGGGTCAAGCTGAATTACCCCGAGGAGGAGGTTCTGTGCATTACCGGTGAAGGCAGTATCCAGATGAACATCCAGGAGCTGTCCACCTGTAAGCAGTACAATCTGCCGGTCAAGATCATCAACCTGAACAACCAGGCTCTGGGTATGGTCAAGCAGTGGCAGGATATGAACTATGAGTCGCGCCACTCCCAGTCGTACATGGAATCACTGCCAGACTTCATCAAGCTGGCTGAATCCTACGGCCATGTGGGGATTCGCATCGACAGGAAGGAAGATCTGGAACCGAAGCTGAAAGAAGCGCTGGCCATGAAGGACAAACTGGTGTTCGTCGATATCTATGTGGACCGGTTTGAGCATGTGTATCCCATGCAGGTAGCCCGGGGTTCCATGAAGGACATGTGGCTCAGCAAAACGGAGAGGGTGTGATCATGCGTCGAATCATTTCTGTTTTGCTTGAGAACGAACCCGGCGCCCTGTCACGGGTAGTGGGGTTGTTCTCCCAGCGCAACTACAATATCGAAACCCTGACCGTGGCGCCGACCGAAGACGAGACCCTGTCCCGCCTGACGGTCACCACCACCGGCTCCGACAAGGTGATTGAGCAGATTACCAAGCAGCTCAACAAGCTGATTGAAGTGGTCAAGCTGGTGGATCTGACCGAGGGTGCCCACATCGAGCGTGAGCTGATGCTGGTCAAGCTCAAGGCCACCGGCTCCCAGCGGGCCGAAATCAAGCGCACGGTGGATATTTTCCGGGGCCAGATTGTGGATGTGACCAGTTCTGTGTACACGGTCCAGCTGGCGGGCAACAGCGAGAAGCTGGATGGCTTTATCCAGGCCGTCGGTACCTCCGGTGTGCTGGAGGTGGTGCGTAGCGGTGTCTCCGGTATCGCCCGTGGCGAAAAAGTTCTGAGTCTTTGAGAAATTCAGTTGTCTGACATTAACGGATGGCCCTGCGGGGCCAAAACATAACAGAGGTTATCCATGCAGGTTTATTACGATAAGGATTGCGATCTTTCCATCATCCAGGGCAAGAAAGTGTCCATTCTTGGTTTCGGCTCCCAGGGCCACGCCCACGCGTGCAACCTGAAAGAGTCCGGTGTTGACGTAACGGTGGGTCTGCGCCCCGGCTCCTCATCCATACCCAAGGCGGAAGCCTACGGCCTCAAAACCGCTGACGTTGAGTCCGCAGTTGCCTCCGCCGACGTGGTGATGGTGCTGACCCCGGACGAGTACCAATCGGGCCTGTACAAGAACCAGATCGAGCCGAACCTGAAGCAGGGCGCTACCCTGGCATTCGCCCACGGTTTTGCGATCCACTACAACCAGATCGTTCCGCGCAAGGATCTGGACGTGATCATGGTGGCTCCCAAGGCTCCGGGCCATACCGTGCGTACCGAGTTCGAACGTGGCGGCGGTATCCCTGACCTGATCGCCATCTTCCAGGACGCATCCGGTAATGCCAAAAACCTGGCCCTGTCCTACGCTTCCGGTATCGGTGGCGGCCGTACCGGTATCATCGAAACCACCTTCAAGGACGAGACCGAAACCGACCTGTTTGGTGAGCAGGCAGTTCTGTGTGGTGGTACCGTTGAGTTGGTCAAGGCAGCTTTCGAAACCCTGACCGAGGCAGGCTATGCGCCGGAAATGGCCTACTTTGAATGTCTGCACGAGCTGAAGCTGATCGTTGACCTGATGTACGAAGGCGGCATTGCCAACATGAACTACTCCATTTCCAACAACGCGGAGTATGGCGAGTACGTGACTGGCCCGGAAGTGATCAACGATCAGTCCCGCGAAGCGATGCGCAACGCGCTGAAGCGTATCCAGAGTGGTGAGTACGCCAAGATGTTCATTTCCGAGGGCGATCTGAACTATCCGTCCATGACGGCGCGTCGTCGCCAGAATGCTGAACACCCGATTGAGCTGGTGGGTGAGAAGCTGCGCTCCATGATGCCGTGGATCTCTGCCAACAAAATCGTGGACAAGGACAAGAACTGATTCATCGTTCTTCGGTCTGTTTGAGAGGCGCGGCCCGGGTGGCCGCGTTTTTCGTATATAATGGCCGCAAATGCTTGCCGGAGTAACAGGAATGAGCGAAGACAAGACTGAAAGCAGCCACGTTATTGATGATATTGAAGCTGGCGAGGTGGTTGAAGAAGAGGTGATCGGAGGTACCAGGGTGCGTCGCAAGGGTATCTATCTTTTGCCCAACGCGCTGACCACTGCCTCACTCTTTTCCGGCTTTTTCGCCATCGTCTCGGCAGCCAATGGCATGTTCGATAATGCGGCCATCGCGATATTTGTATCGATGATTCTGGATGGTCTGGACGGTCGGGTTGCCCGCATGACCAATACCCAGAGCAAGTTCGGGGAAGAGTACGACAGCCTCGCAGACATGGTGGCTTTCGGTGTGGCTCCGGGCCTGGTGGCCTTCTTCTGGTCCCTGAATGAGATGGGCAAGATCGGCTGGGCGGTTACCTTTATCTTTGTAGCGGGTGCCGCGCTGCGGCTGGCAAGGTTCAATACCCAGATTGGCTCTGTGGACAAGAAGTATTTTGTCGGTCTGGCCAGCCCGGCCGCGGCCGCCTGTGTGGCGGGGCTGGTTTGGTGCTTCCATGATGATCAGCCGAGCAACTGGCTCAGCATGCTCACACTGTTAATTGTGGGTGGCGGCGGTATGCTGATGGTCAGCAATATCCTTTACAGGAGCTTCAAGGATCTGGACCTGCGGGGGCGGGTGCCGTTTGCAGCCATTCTGCTGGTGGTTCTGATCTTTGTCGTCATTGCTCTGGATCCGGCAACGGTTCTGTTCAGTGTGTTCCTTCTGTATGCGCTGTCCGGACCGGTTCGGGCGCTGTTGCGCAGGGCGCGTCGTTCATCCCGCGCCGCGGAGTGATGAGGGTGTTTTGGCGGATTTCCGGTCAATCTGCCGATCTTCTGATCAGTGTCGTGGGTGGAAGGCGAAATAAAACAGAAATTTTTCAGAAACCTCGTTGACACATTTCCTGAGGCCTGTAGAATGCGCACCACTTCTGAGGGACAAGGCGGCTGAGGTCGGCGGAACCAAGGGAGTAACTGACTGAAAATGCTGAAGAAAATTGATCGAAAGATTCTTCAGAAAAGCAGTTGACAAGGCCGGCATTCACTGTAGAATACGCCACCTTGATTGAGCAGACAGCTCACCGCTCTTTAAAAAGTTGACCAAGTAATTCGTGTGGGCGCTGGCCGAGGTATGTCGGATAGATATATTGAGGCAAGCGACTCGTCGAGAATGAGTTTTTGTCTTGAGCAAGAATAGAGGATCTTCGGATTCTTGTATGATTTAAACTGAAGAGTTTGATCATGGCTCAGATTGAACGCTGGCGGCAGGCCTAACACATGCAAGTCGAGCGGAAACAGGGGGAGCTTGCTCCCTGCTGTCGAGCGGCGGACGGGTGAGTAATGCATAGGAATTTGCCCAGTAGTGGGGGATAGCCCGGGGAAACCCGGATTAATACCGCATACGCCCTACGGGGGAAAGCAGGGGATCTTCGGACCTTGCGCTATTGGATGAGCCTATGTCGGATTAGCTGGTTGGTGGGGTAAAGGCCTACCAAGGCGACGATCCGTAGCTGGTCTGAGAGGATGATCAGCCACATCGGGACTGAGACACGGCCCGAACTCCTACGGGAGGCAGCAGTGGGGAATATTGGACAATGGGGGCAACCCTGATCCAGCCATGCCGCGTGTGTGAAGAAGGCTTTCGGGTTGTAAAGCACTTTCAGTGAGGAGGAAAACCTTATGGCGAATACCCATGAGGCTTGACGTTACTCACAGAAGAAGCACCGGCTAACTCCGTGCCAGCAGCCGCGGTAATACGGAGGGTGCAAGCGTTAATCGGAATTACTGGGCGTAAAGCGCGCGTAGGTGGTTTGATAAGCGAGATGTGAAAGCCCCGGGCTTAACCTGGGAACGGCATTTCGAACTGTCAGGCTAGAGTGTGGTAGAGGGTAGTGGAATTTCCTGTGTAGCGGTGAAATGCGTAGATATAGGAAGGAACACCAGTGGCGAAGGCGGCTACCTGGACCAACACTGACACTGAGGTGCGAAAGCGTGGGGAGCAAACAGGATTAGATACCCTGGTAGTCCACGCCGTAAACGATGTCTACTAGCCGTTGGGACTCTTGAAGTCTTAGTGGCGCAGCTAACGCACTAAGTAGACCGCCTGGGGAGTACGGCCGCAAGGTTAAAACTCAAATGAATTGACGGGGGCCCGCACAAGCGGTGGAGCATGTGGTTTAATTCGACGCAACGCGAAGAACCTTACCTGGCCTTGACATGTTGAGAACTTTCCAGAGATGGATGGGTGCCTTCGGGAACTCAAACACAGGTGCTGCATGGCCGTCGTCAGCTCGTGTCGTGAGATGTTGGGTTAAGTCCCGTAACGAGCGCAACCCCTATCCCTAGTTGCCAGCACATCATGGTGGGAACTCTAGGGAGACTGCCGGTGACAAACCGGAGGAAGGTGGGGATGACGTCAGGTCATCATGGCCCTTACGGCCAGGGCTACACACGTGCTACAATGGCGCGCACAGAGGGCTGCAAACCCGCGAGGGGGAGCTAATCTCACAAAACGCGTCGTAGTCCGGATCGGAGTCTGCAACTCGACTCCGTGAAGTCGGAATCGCTAGTAATCGTGAATCAGAATGTCACGGTGAATACGTTCCCGGGCCTTGTACACACCGCCCGTCACACCATGGGAGTGGATTGCACCAGAAGTGGTTAGTCTAACCTTCGGGAGGACGATCACCACGGTGTGGTTCATGACTGGGGTGAAGTCGTAACAAGGTAGCCGTAGGGGAACCTGCGGCTGGATCACCTCCTTAAACGAAGCCGACGGCTTCGGTCAGAGTCCACACGAATTACTTGGTTAGCTTAAGAAGAGAGCAAAGGGTCTTTGCAGGCCCGAAAACGGTTTTGTCAGACCTCAGGGTTTGGCGCCGGATTCGGATTGGCTGGCAAGGCGCAGATTGAGTGAAGGCGGGAGCGTACATCAGTACGTGACCAACTGAGTGAAAGCTGCAACGCAGTCCAGGCGATTCGAAGACAAGCAAAACCGGAAATTAGCGCTGTAGATTGTGACAGCTGACAAGGCGCGGATGGAGTGAGTGAGGGAGCGTACAATAGTACGTGACCGAGTGAGCGAAGACTGCAACGCCGCTCAGGTGGCACAAGATGCAGTGATAATTGGGTCTGTAGCTCAGTTGGTTAGAGCGCACCCCTGATAAGGGTGAGGTCGGTGGTTCAAGTCCACCCAGACCCACCAAAATCGCTCAGCTCGTCGTTGCTTCCAGGCTCATGTGCTATTCGCACACTACACCTGAAAGCGCCTAGATCTGAACGATTTCCGAGTAAGCCGATACATTGGCGTTGGGCTCGGTTTGGTAGGCCTCGAATGTGGAGGCGAACGCGGATGCGCCGGACAGGTTTTGTCAATCCAGGCGTAGTGCGAGCGAGTGAAGGAGTGACCCTCGATGGGTCATGACTGATGCGAGTGAGTGCTACAACGACGAGTGACGAAAGCTGGACAAGCAGACGGGGCTGTAGCTCAGTTGGGAGAGCGCCTGCCTTGCACGCAGGAGGTCAGCGGTTCGATCCCGCTCAGCTCCACCAAAAGCCCGAGAGATCGATGATTACTGACGAAAGTCAGTGTGCAGAAAAAAGTGTTTCAACTTGATGAAGCCTTCCTTTCTGATCACTGGGTCAGATTTGCTCTTTAACAAATTGGACGAGATAGAACACGAATATTTTCTCTCATTATCTCCGAGAGGGAATGTTCAAAGTGATAACGATTTCAAGCGTTATCCGGTGTTGTCGTTGAAGTGGTTGTGTATGACTTCGAGCGGCTGTCTCTGAATCTCATCCTGGATGAGGAATCTGGATTCACTTCGGTGGGTGCGGGGTTCTTGTTGGGTGATGGGGCGCAGATCAGTTGTCTTGGGGTTATATAGTCAAGCAACTAAGCGCATACGGTGGATGCCTTGGCAGTCAGAGGCGATGAAAGACGTGGAAGCCTGCGATAAGGCTCGGGGAGCTGGCAAACAAGCTGTGATCCGGGCATTTCTGAATGGGGAAACCCACCGACTTTCGGGTCGGTACCGTACAGTGAATCCATAGCTGTACGGGGCGAACCGGGGGAACTGAAACATCTAAGTACCCCGAGGAAAAGAAATCAACCGAGATTCCCTCAGTAGCGGCGAGCGAACGGGGATTAGCCCTTAAGCAATATGAAGGCTAGGAGAAGGCTCTGGAAAGGGCCGCCATAGTGGGTGATAGCCCCGTATCCGAAAGCTGATTATTGTGAAATCGAGTAGGTCGGCGCACGAGAAACGTTGACTGAACATGGGGGGACCATCCTCCAAGGCTAAATACTCCTGACTGACCGATAGTGAACCAGTACCGTGAGGGAAAGGCGAAAAGAACCCCTGTGAGGGGAGTGAAATAGATCCTGAAACCGTATGCGTACAAGCAGTCGGAGCGGACGTGTTCCGTGACGGCGTACCTTTTGTATAATGGGTCAGCGACTTATGTTCAGTGGCGAGGTTAACCGTGTAGGGGAGCCGTAGGGAAACCGAGTCTGAATAGGGCGATTTAGTCGCTGGGCATAGACCCGAAACCGGGCGATCTATCCATGAGCAGGGTGAAGGTTGAGTAACATCAACTGGAGGCCCGAACCCACTGTCGTTGAAAAGCCAGGGGATGACTTGTGGATCGGAGTGAAAGGCTAATCAAGCCCGGAGATAGCTGGTTCTCCCCGAAAGCTATTTAGGTAGCGCCTCGGACGAATACCACAGGGGGTAGAGCACTGTTTCGGCTAGGGGGTCATCCCGACTTACCAACCCGATGCAAACTCCGAATACCTGTGAGTACTATCCGGGAGACACACAGCGGGTGCTAACGTCCGTTGTGAAGAGGGAAACAACCCAGACCGCCAGCTAAGGTCCCCAAATACCAGTTAAGTGGGAAACGATGTGGGAAGGCTCAGACAGCTAGGAGGTTGGCTTAGAAGCAGCCATCCTTTAAAGAAAGCGTAATAGCTCACTAGTCGAGTCGGCCTGCGCGGAAGATGTAACGGGGCTCAAACTGGTTACCGAAGCTGCGGCTGCATACGCAAGTATGCGGGGTAGGGGAGCGTTCTGTAAGCCTGTGAAGGTGAGTTGAGAAGCTTGCTGGAGGTATCAGAAGTGCGAATGCTGACATGAGTAACGACAATGGGGGTGAAAAACCCCCACGCCGGAAGACCAAGGGTTCCTGCGCAACGCTAATCGGCGCAGGGTGAGTCGGCCCCTAAGGCGAGACCGAAAGGTGTAGTCGATGGGAAACGGGTTAATATTCCCGTACCTTGGATAGCTGCGATGGAGAGACGGAGAAGGCTAGGTGATCCGGGCGACGGTTGTCCCGGTTCAAGCGAGTAGGGAGAGGGCTTAGGCAAATCCGGGCCCTCAATTCTGAGACGCGACGACGAGTGCCCAAGGGCGCGAAGTCATTGATGCCCTGCTTCCAGGAAAATCTTCTAAGCTTCAGGCTATCCGGGACCGTACCCCAAACCGACACAGGTGGTCAGGGTGAGAATCCCAAGGCGCTTGAGAGAACTCGGGTAAAGGAACTAGGCAAAATGGTGCCGTAACTTCGGGAGAAGGCACGCCGGTGTGTACGTGACGCCCTTCGCGGGTTGAGCGGAAGCCGGTCGAAGATACCAGGCCCCTGCGACTGTTTATTAAAAACACAGCACTGTGCAAACACGAAAGTGGACGTATACGGTGTGACGCCTGCCCGGTGCCGGAAGGTTAATTGATGGGGTTAGCGCTTGCGCGAAGCTCTTGATCGAAGCCCCGGTAAACGGCGGCCGTAACTATAACGGTCCTAAGGTAGCGAAATTCCTTGTCGGGTAAGTTCCGACCTGCACGAATGGCGTAACGATGGGGGCGCTGTCTCTACCCGAGACTCAGTGAAATTGAAATCGCCGTGAAGATGCGGTGTATCCGCGGCTAGACGGAAAGACCCCGTGAACCTTTACTATAGCTTCACAGTGAACTTTGAGCATGCTTGTGTAGGATAGCTGGGAGGCATTGAAGCGGTGACGCCAGTCATCGTGGAGCCAACCTTGAAATACCAGCCTGGCCTGTTTGAGGTTCTAACTTGGTCCCCTGATCGGGGATGAGGACACTGTGTGGTGGGTAGTTTGACTGGGGCGGTCTCCTCCCAAAGCGTAACGGAGGAGCACAAAGGTGGGCTAAGCATGGTCGGACATCATGCGGTTAGTGTAATGGCACAAGCCCGCTTAACTGCGAGACAGACACGTCGAGCAGGTGCGAAAGCAGGTCATAGTGATCCGGTGGTTCTGTATGGAAGGGCCATCGCTCAACGGATAAAAGGTACTCCGGGGATAACAGGCTGATACCGCCCAAGAGTTCACATCGACGGCGGTGTTTGGCACCTCGATGTCGGCTCATCACATCCTGGGGCTGAAGCCGGTCCCAAGGGTATGGCTGTTCGCCATTTAAAGTGGTACGCGAGCTGGGTTTAGAACGTCGTGAGACAGTTCGGTCCCTATCTGCCGTGGACGTTGGAGATTTGAGGAAAGCTGCTCCTAGTACGAGAGGACCGGAGTGGACGAACCTCTGGTGTTCGGGTTGTCACGCCAGTGGCATTGCCCGGTAGCTATGTTCGGACAGGATAACCGCTGAAAGCATCTAAGCGGGAAGCCCCTTCCAAGATAAGATCTCCCTGGACCCTCGAGGTCCCTGAAGAGCCGTTCAAGACCAGGACGTTGATAGGTCGGGTGTGTAAGCGCTGCGAGGCGTTGAGCTAACCGATACTAATTGCTCGTGCGGCTTGACTATATAACACCCAAGACAATTGCGGATAACGCAAGAGCCACCAGCTCTGAAATCACCATCACGTTCCATCTCGTCCCCCAGTGATCAACCGTTTTGCCTGACGACCATAGCGGTCTGGAACCACCTGATCCCATCCCGAACTCAGAAGTGAAACAGACCAGCGCCGATGGTAGTGTGGCGTTGCCCATGTGAGAGTAGGTCATCGTCAGGCGCCTAATACAAAACCCCAGTACCTCAAGGTACTGGGGTTTTTTATTAGCCGTTAGAAAGAGATGACCTACGGGAGTGTCCGCACCGGTGCCGAAGGCAGAGCGAGCACTGCTCGCTCAGGTAAGGACGAGCGCCCCGTCTCGGGGTGCTCCGGGTCATCGTTGCAGTGCGAAGCACTGCCTGTCTCAGGCTACACCTCTGCCTGTCTCAGTCTCCGCCTTTTGGGGATTAAGAGCCTGACGATGACCTACGGGAGTGTGAGCCCCGGTGCCCGCAGGGCAGACGAAGCGAAGCTTTGTCTGGGAGCGCACGACCGGGGCGTCTCGCCCCGGGCCGGGTCATCGTTGCCGCGCAACGCGCGGCCTGTCTCAGTCTACGCCTTCTCAGGTAAGGACGAGCACCCCGTCTCGGGGTGCTCCGGGTCATCGTTGCAGTGCGAAGCACTGCCTGAGCTTTGCACGACATCTGACATTGGCCCTGCCAAAACGTTATACTTTCTCAAATGTTTCGAGCTGATCACGGTGCGCCCATGCAAAGAACCGAGGCCGAGCGACAGTTCTATCTGTCCATGGCAGGCATCCGTATGTGGTATGCCCGCGAGGGTCTGCCCGGTGCCGCACCGAGTCCGGAGTACCTGTTCCCGGAAGAGGGTGGGGATAAGTCCTCACCGGCCACAGTCGCACCTGAGACACCACCTGCAGAGCCCGCCCCGTCCAGAAGCGGGCCTCCGCCGGCAATGTCCGGGCTCAAGGCAATGGTCTCCGGCGAACAGGAAGCCCGGAAAACCGCAAGCAGCGCTGAGGGGCCTCAGGCGGAGCCGGCCGGAAAGCCCCAGGGCGATCCGGAGCAGCAAACCGCGGTGCCGGTCGGGCCGCTTGCCGTTGCTTCCCCGGTGCCTCCCATCCCGGTTCCGGAAAGGCTGGATCTGGGGATCTGGGCGGGCCGGCATTTTGTGCTGATCAGTGGCGTGACCGAAGAGGCATCCGCGCGGCTGCAGGACACGCTGGCGACGAATATACTCAGGGCGCTGGGGGATGGGCTGGAGAGCCGTGCAGAATTTCGCTGGCCGGTGTTTGCCAATGGCCAGGCTGTCAATGATGAGGCCTCCCTCACGGATTGCCTGTCCCGCCTGGGTAAACAATACTCCGGGCTTCGGTCTGTAGTTCTCGGCTTTGGTGAACAAGCAGGCGGTGAGGCAGGCGTCCAGGCTATTCGCCGGGCGTTTGCTGAGTCTGGCCCCGGCTTTCCCTACACGCTTGCAGGTCTTGCAACCTCTCCCGAGCGCAAGCGGGAGCTTTGGGAGTTGCTGAAGCCACTTGCCGACAGGTCGTGAGCCTTGGATTCTTCCTATCAAAAAATTGAACAATCAGCCGTGGATCTCGTGGCTTTGTGCCCGGATGACCTGGATGAGATCCTTGAGCTGGAGAGGCAGGGCTATGCCACCCCATGGAGTGAACAGGTTTTCCGGGACTGCTTTCGTGCTGATTACCGCTTCCGTGGCATTCGGGTTGCCGGGAAACTGGCCGGGTACAGTATCGCTGCCTGCATTGTTGACGAAATCCACCTGTTGAATCTGTGTGTGGGCGGTCGTCATCGAAAAAGCGGGCTCGGCCGTCGGTTGCTGCGACATTTGGTGACCGACGCTGCGAAGGAAGGTATGACCCGCCTGTTGCTGGAAGTGCGGCGCAGCAATCACGCCGCTATCTCACTTTACCGCAGTGAAGGTCTGGCCGTGATCGGCGAGCGCCCGGGTTACTATCCTGACGGTCGTGGCCGGGAAGACGCGTTGGTCATGTCGCTGGAGCTCAGACTTTCCGACGATGTCTGAGCAGTTTCCGTGATTCGCTTAGCCCCCCGATAGGCCTTATAATGGCCGACTTTTCAGTAAATCCGACGCGGGAAATCAGTTTATATGTCGAATGTTTCCGAGGAAGTGTCCCAGCGCAGGACATTTGCCATCATTTCTCACCCGGATGCCGGTAAAACCACCATTACCGAGAAGGTGCTGTTGTTTGGTCAGGCCATTCAGAAGGCCGGTACCGTCAAGGGTAAAAAATCCGGCCAGCACGCCAAGTCTGACTGGATGGAGATGGAAAAGGAGCGGGGTATTTCAGTCACCACCTCGGTTATGCAGTTTCCCTACGGTGGCAAGCTGGTCAATCTGCTTGACACTCCTGGTCATGAAGACTTCTCCGAGGATACCTACCGTACCCTGACAGCTGTGGATTCCTGTCTGATGGTGATTGATAGTGCCAAGGGTGTCGAGGAGCGGACCATCAAGCTGATGGAAGTCACCCGACTGCGGGATACGCCGATCCTGACCTTTATGAACAAGCTGGACCGGGATACCCGTGATCCCATTGAGCTGATGGACGAAGTGGAAGAGGTTCTCCAAATCGCCTGCGCACCTGTCACCTGGCCGATTGGCAACGGCAAGAATTTCAAGGGTGTCTACCACCTTCTCAGGGACCAGGTAGTTCTTTATCAGAGCGGGCAGGGGCACATGATTCAGGAGGAGCGGATCATCCAGGGGCTGGACAACCCGGATCTGGATGGTGCCCTGGGTGGCTACGCCCAGGACCTGCGCGACGAGATCGAGCTGGTCAAGGGAGCCTCCCACGAGTTTGATGAGGCGTTGTTCCTGAAGGGTGAACTGACCCCGGTTTTCTTTGGTACTGCACTGGGTAACTTTGGTGTGGATCACATGCTGGACGGGCTGGTGGAGTGGGCTCCGCACCCTATGGCCCGGGACACCGACCGGCGCAGGGTGGAGCCAACCGAAGATAGCTTCTCCGGTTTTGTTTTCAAGATCCAGGCAAACATGGACCCCCAGCACCGGGACCGGGTCGCTTTTTTGCGGATTGTGTCCGGCAAATACGCTCAGGGCATGAAGGCGCGGCACGTTCGTATCGGCAAGGATGTGCGTTTCTCTGATGCGCTCACCTTTATGGCGGGGGATCGGGAACATGCCGGCGAGGCCTATGCCGGCGATATCATTGGCCTGCACAACCACGGTACCATTCAGTTGGGGGATACGTTCACCGATGGCGAGGATATGAAGTTCACCGGTATTCCCAACTTTGCACCGGAACTTTTTCGCCGTATCCGCCTCAAGGACCCTCTGAAATCCAAGCAGCTCCAGAAAGGACTGATCCAGCTTGCGGAAGAAGGCGCTGTTCAGGTCTTCCGGCCCCTGCGGAACAACGATCTGATTGTCGGGGCGGTGGGTGTTCTGCAGTTCGATGTGGTGGTCAGCCGGCTCAAGAGTGAGTACAAGGTGGACGCCATGTACGAGCCTGTCAATGTGGCCACGGCCCGCTGGGTGACCAGCGGTGATGAGCGTAAACTTGACGAGTTCCGGCGCAAGGCCAACGACAACCTGGCTCTGGATGGCGCAGATAATCTTGCCTACATTGCGCCGACCATGGTTAACCTGCAACTGGCCCGGGAGCGGTATCCGGATATCGAGTTCCACAAGACCCGGGAGCACTGACGGCGCTCCCAAAGGAGGGCAGGTGCGATTGATCGATGCGCATTGCCATTTAGACTTTCCGGTTTTTGATCAGTGCCGGGATGCAGTGCTTGGCCATGCTGAGACGCAGGGTCTGAGTGGACTGGTCATCCCTGGCGTGGAGCGCCGGCACTGGGCCCGGGTGGAAACCGTTGCCTCCGCGTCGCCGCTGCTCGCCTATTGTCTTGGTATTCATCCCTGGTTCGTCCGGCAGCATGCCCAGGAAGATCTTGATGCCCTTGAAGCAATCCTGGCTTCCCGGCCGCATGGCTGCGTGGCACTGGGGGAGTGTGGCCTGGATCGTCTGCATGGTTCGATGGAAGAGCAGCAGCCGATGTTTGAGGCGCAGGTAGGGATCGCCCGGCGCACCGGGTTTGCGCTGGTGATCCATTCGGTGCGTGCCCATGATGAGGTGGCTGCCGTCCTGAAACGGGCCGACCTGTCGCAGCCCGTGCTGGTGCACGGATTTTCCGGCAGCTTTCAGCAGGCAGGCAAGCTGGTCGATCTTGGATGTTACCTCGGTATCGGTGGTGTGATTACCTATGACCGGGCCAGGAAAACAAGGGAGACTGTGAGCAAGCTGCCGCTGGACTCGCTGGTGCTGGAGACCGATGCACCCGACATGCCCCCGGCAGGTGTCGAAAAAGGTGAAAACTCTCCGGAAAATCTGCCCCGGATTCTGGATGTGCTGGTTTCTCTGCGACCTGAGTCCCGGGAGCAAGTACAGCAGGCTCTGTACCGGAACACCTGCCGGCTCTATGGCTGGCCGGAGGCCGGGTAGGGAAATATCGAAACAGGCGCATTCAGGGTTGGCATCTGTTGGTGCTTTCGCTATACTTCGCGCCCTGGCTTTTCAAGGCAATGACATCAACTCAGCCCCGATTGATGGCACTGTCAGACATACAGGTGTAACTTCCTCCGGATGTGAGCATGCGGCGGTGGTTTTTTAACGTTTCTTTTATAGCGTTCAAGGCGGAATCAATGAAGACTCTGAGTGCGAAACCAGAAACCGTAA
Source organism: Marinobacter sp. (assembly GCA_014359475.1). GTDB lineage: Bacteria > Pseudomonadota > Gammaproteobacteria > Pseudomonadales > Oleiphilaceae > Marinobacter. The sequence continues at coordinate 71,621 of JACIZI010000009.1, forward strand.
AACGTGACTGGTACGTTGTAGACGCAGCCGGCAAGACGCTGGGTCGTCTGTCAACCGAAATCGCCCGTCGTCTGCGGGGCAAGCATAAAGCTGAGTACACCCCTCACGTGGACACTGGCGACTACATCGTTGTTATTAATGCTGGCCAGGTGCAGGTGAGTGGCAAGAAGGCATCTGCCAAGATGTACTACAGCCACACCGGCTTTCCGGGTGGAATCAAGTCCATCAACTTCGAGAAGCTGGTTGACAAGGCTCCCGAGCAAATTATCCAGAAGTCTGTCAAAGGCATGCTTCCGAAAGGCCCGCTCGGCCGCGCCATGTTCACGAAGCTGAAAGTCTATGCCGGCGCTGAGCACCCTCACGCAGCCCAGCAGCCCAAAGAACTCGACATTTAACGGAAGGCGGATATGTCTGTAGCACAAAATTATGGTACTGGTCGCCGCAAGAACTCCACGGCTCGCGTCTTTATCAAGCCGGGTGGCGGTAACATCACGATCAATGGTCGTACCATTGAGCAGTTCTTCGGTCGCGAGACTCTGCGCATGATCGTTCGTCAGCCGCTGGTGGTTGCCGAGTCTGCGGATCGTTTCGACATCAACATCACCGTCAAGGGCGGCGGCACCAGTGGTCAGGCCGGTGCCATTCGTCACGGTCTTACCCGTGCCCTGATGGATTACGATGAAACTCTGCGACCGGCTCTGCGCAAAGCGGGTTACGTTACCCGTGATGCCCGTGAAGTTGAGCGTAAAAAAGTGGGTCTGCGCAAGGCGCGTAAGCGTCCCCAGTACTCCAAGCGTTAACGCGCTGGAGCTGTCAGCCCGAAAAAACCCGGCCGAGTTGCCGGGTTTTTTTGTTTGCCGGATGCTATCTCCTGTGGCGTACTTCTTCCAGGCAGGGTCTCTGATTTATTGATCTGGAGCAGGTAAGAGGCCTTCAACGCAGGGTTTTCGACTTGTAAGGGGCAGGTAATTTAATTACCATTTGAGCGCTTATAATTTTGGGTTGTGAAGTCCTTTTCGACGCGCAGGGCCGCAGCAAAAGCGGGTTGCGCATCGCCTGATGGGAGAAAACCATAATGAATAATGGCGACGTGAGCCAAGGTCGACGCCGGTTTCTGATCGGTGCAACGTCCGTGGTGGGTGGAGTCGGCGTCGTCGGTGCGGCCGTTCCTTTTGTGGCATCCTGGAATCCCAGTGCCAAAGCGGAAGCAGCCGGTGCACCGGTAACCGTCAATATCAGCAAAATTGAACCGGGTCAGCAGATTACGGTTGAGTGGCGGGGGAAGCCGGTCTGGATCATCCGCCGCACCGAAACGATGCTGGAGAACATCAAGAAGCTGAATGAGGAAGTAAAAGATCCTCAGTCCGAAGCGCCTCAGCAGCCACCCTATATCGATGGAATCTACCGTGCCCTCAAACCGGAGGTCGCGGTTCTGGTCGGTCTGTGTACCCACCTGGGTTGTGTGCCGAGCTATCGCCCCGAGGTGGCTCCGGCAGATCTTGGTGAAGACTGGCTGGGCGGCCTCTTCTGCCCCTGTCACGGTTCAAAATATGATCTGGCTGGCCGGGTTTTCGAGGCGCAGCCTGCTCCTTTGAACCTGGAAGTGCCACCCTATCGTTACGACGATGATGTCACCCTGACGATTGGTCTTGATCCGGAGGCAGCGTAATGAATAAATTCATTGACTGGGTAGACCAACGTCTGCCGATCGTTGAGGCCTGGAACAAACATCTGGCCAAGTATTACGCGCCGAAGAATTTCAACGTGTGGTACTTCTTTGGTTCCCTGGCGATGCTGGTGCTGGTCAATCAGCTGGTTACCGGTATCTGGCTGACCATGAGCTACAACCCGACCGCAGAGGGCGCGTTTGCCTCGGTTGAGTACATCATGCGTGATGTGCAGTGGGGCTGGCTGCTGCGTTACCTGCACTCTACCGGTGCGTCTGCCTTCTTTATTGTCGTTTATCTCCACATGTTCCGGGGACTTATGTATGGGTCCTACCAGAAGCCCCGTGAGCTGATCTGGATTTTCGGTATGCTCATCTACCTGGTGCTTATGGCCGAGGCGTTCATGGGTTATTTGCTGCCCTGGGGTCAGATGTCTTACTGGGGCGCTCAGGTTATCGTTAACCTGTTCGGTGCCATTCCGGTAATTGGTGAGGATCTGTCTCTGTGGATTCGTGGTGACTACCTGATTTCCGGTATTACCCTGAACCGCTTCTTCGCTCTGCATGTGGTCGCGCTGCCGATCGTTCTTCTGGGGCTGGTTGTGCTGCACATTCTGGCGCTGCATGAGGTTGGCTCCAATAACCCGGATGGTGTTGAGATCAAGAAGAACAAGGACGAGAACGGAATTCCGAGAGATGGCATCCCGTTCCATCCGTATTACACTGTTCACGACCTCGTGGGCGTAGCGGTGTTCTTCTTCATCTTCTTCGTCGTGGTGTTCTTTTTCCCGGAGATGGGTGGCTTGTTCCTGGAGAAGCCGAACTTCCAGCCGGCCAATCCGTTGCAGACACCTGCGCACATAGCGCCGGTCTGGTACTTCACGCCGTTCTACGCCATGTTGCGTGCGGTAACGGTGGACCTGTTCGGTTTGCCTGCGAAGTTCTGGGGCGTGGTTGTGATGGGTGGCGCCATTGCCATTCTGTTCGTGTTGCCCTGGCTGGACCGCAGTCCGGTCCGCTCCATCCGCTACAAGGGGTGGCTGAGCCGCCTTGCTCTGGCTATCTTTGCGATCAGCTTCGTGGTCCTCGGATACCTCGGCCTGGTTCCGGCCACCGCAGGCCGGACCACGGTGGCGCAGATTCTGACCGTGCTGTACTTCCTGTACTTCATTCTTATGCCGTTTTACACGCGCATGGAGAAAACCAAGCCAGTGCCAGAGAGGGTGACAGGATAATGAGAAAGCTGACTTTTGCTCTGTTGATCGCATTCCTGCCGGCTCTCGGGCTGGCAGCGGGTGGCGCGACTTCGCTGGACCCGATGGAGCCGGACCACACCAACAAGGCTTCCCTGCAGCGCGGTGCCGCGTTGTTTACCAACTATTGCATGGGGTGCCACTCTGCGGAGTATGCCCGTTACAAGCGGGTGGCGACTGATACCGGTATTCCTGTCGAGCTGTATGAGGAGAACCTGATTTTCACTGACGCGAAGGTCGGTGAGCTGATGAAAAACGCCATGAACGCCGAGCAGGCTGCTGACTGGTTCGGTGTGGCACCTCCCGATCTGACGCTGGTTGCCCGGGTGCGCGGAGACGACTGGCTGTACTCCTACTTCCGTGGCTTCTACAAGGACGACACACGCCCGTTCGGTGTAAACAATGTGGTGTTCAATAACGTTGGCATGCCGCATGTCATGGTGAACGAACAGGGTCTTTGTGCGGTCGCTCCCCATATTGGCGAGAGTGCCAGTGTTGATCCGCTCAGTGGCGACGTGCGCAATGCGGACATCTGCCCGGAGTATGCCATCAAGGGCACCATGGATGCGGCCGAATTTGACAGTGCCATGTACGATCTAACCAACTTCCTGTCTTACATGGCAGATCCGGTCAAGGTTGAACGTGAGCGGCTGGGTATCTTTGTACTGATTTTTGTCGCAATCTTCTTTGTATTCGCCTGGTTGCTGAATCGTGAGTACTGGAAGGACGTGCACTGAAAAATCAGGTATAATGCCGTCCGCGCCTGAGCTCCAGCGAGTCCCACACGGGCTCGCTGGATTTTGTGTTTCAGGACCAAATAGTTTTGTTCATTCGTGAGGTAGCTCTATGGGCGTTGTGACCAAACGGTCATCAATGACATTCTTTTCGGATCCGTCCAGCCATTACAGTCACCGCGTTCGCATTGTGCTCGCAGAGAAGGGTGTCACTGTTGATGTGGTTGATGTTGACCCCGATAACCCCCCGGGTGAGCTGGCGGATCTGAATCCCTATAACGCCTTGCCCACGCTGGTTGACCGGGATCTGGTGCTGTACGAGCCCAATATCATGATGGAATACCTCGACGAGCGTTTTCCTCACCCGCCGCTGCTTCCGGTCTACCCTGTGGCGAGGGCCAACAGCCGGCTGATGATTCACCGTATCCAGAAAGACTGGTGCGGTCTGGTTGACCGGATTCTTGAGCAGCCCACCGGCAAAGGGGCTGATGCCGCCCGCAAGGAGCTTAAAGAGAGTCTGCTGGCCACGGCGCCGCTGTTTGGTGAAATGCCTTACTTCCTTTCCGAGGAATTCACCATTGTGGATTGCTGTATTGTGCCTATCCTTTGGCGTTTGCCGGCTCTTGGTATCGAGCTGGACGACAAGCAGGCCAAGCCGCTTGTCAAGTACATGGAGCGTATGTTCGAACGGGAAAGCTTCAAGGCAAGCCTCTCTGACCTCGAAGAAGACATCCGAAGCTAGTCAATGCCGCGATGACGGACTGAGCGGCAATCGGGAGATTCAAAGTGCCTGACAGCAAGATAACCATGACGTCCAGTCGACCCTATCTGATCCGGGCGTTCAACGAGTGGATACTGGATAACGACTGCACACCCTTCATTGTGGTTGATGCCGGTGTTCAGGGTGTTCAGGTGCCCACCGAGCATGTGGCGAATGGGCAGATTGTGTTGAATATCAGCCCCGGCGCGGTTCGGGGTCTGCTGGTCGGCAATGGGGCGCTGGAATTCAGTGCCCGTTTTGGGGGGGTGCCGATGCAGGTGTTCATTCCGATCCAGGCGGTTATGGCTGTCTACGCAAAGGAGAATGGTGAAGGGATGGTGTTCGGCAGTGAGCCGGGATCACCGGATCCGGATGGCACTGACGGTAGTGGTAATGATTCCGGCGACGATAGCGGCAAGACGGAAAGGCCTTCCGGCCGGCCAACCCTCAAGGTGGTCAAATAAACGCCGTCCGGCCCTGCCGTTACGAAAACCGTCCTTTCGAGGCCGGTTTTTTTATGCGCCGAAGAGTTGCTGCTCAATCAGTGAGCAGAGGATGTTGAGAATGACCAGCATCACTGGTGTGGCAGTGTGACTGTTCAGGTTGTCGAGAGATATGCCGAAGTCTTCCGGCTGTAGCAGCGAGTCGATGTCGGTTTTCTGTCGGGCGCTGAGGACGACAACGTTCATCTCGCGATCGTGCGCGGCCTGTATTGCCTGGATCAGGTTTGCCTTGTGGCCGTCATCGACAATCACAAAAAGGGTGTCACCGGGCCTGCCGATGGCTCTCACCTGCCGGGAAAATGTGTCGTTAAAGCGATTGTCCCGGCAAATGGCGGAATAGGTGGTGGCATCGGCACCCAGGTTTATGGCCGGAAGGGCCGGCCGGTCCTGGTCAAAGCGGTTGAGAAGGGCTGTGCAGAAATACTGTGCCAGGATATTGGCATTTCCATTGGCGCAGGTAATGATCTTGCCGTCCTCCAGCAGGGTCCTGACGAAGGCGTTGGCGGCCGGGCCAATCGTCGCCGGCGCGTTACTGGCCGCCTCCGCAGTATGTTCCATGTGGCTGGCGAACCACTGGCTTATCTGTTGTTCCTGGTCTGTCATGAAGATGCCTGAATTGCGTTCTTGATCCACTGAATCTGGTAGCGGGCCTTATCTCCGGGGGCGATAGCAATAACGTCTATACGGGCGGCGGCATCCCAAAGGCCATTACGATACAGGTAAAATGACACGGCGCGCACGAGTTTTTGCTGCTTGCTCCAGGTCACCGATTCGGCGGCTCCGGTCAGGCTGCCCTCGCTGCGGAAGCGCACTTCGAAGAACACCAGTGTTTCGCCATCCCGGCCGACCAGGTCCAGTTCACCGCCACGGTTATAAACGTTACGTTCCAGGATGACAACCCCTTTACTTTCCAGGTAGCGGGCTGCTACCCCTTCTGCATGATGACCCCGGTCGCGGCGGGACTGATGACCGTCCATGGTTGTCCTCCTTGTTCCCGGTTCAGAGCGAGCGGGATTTCGCTGCCTCTCCCGTTTCGTACTGTTCTTCCGGGCGTGTCATTAGTTCCGGGGTTCCCCCGGTAAATCTGGCCCAGAGCTGTTCCCGGACTATCGCGCCGTCATCGCTCATGGTGAGCTGTCCTGTGTGGCCCTGAAGGCGGGCACCCTCCACCTGCTGCAGGAACTGCAGACGCTTGGCGAGTTGCCAGCTGTCGGCCCCCATGGCGAACAGACGGTGCATACCGCCGGTCATGTCCGGGAAAACCGCGTTAGCCCTATTGCGCAGCGGTATTTCGTCAAGCAGTATCCAGGGTATATCGGTGAACATGACGCCGTTGAGGTCGCGATCCCTGGAAGGATCTTCCGTACCCTCATAGACAAGGGAAGGGGAGTATACGGGCAGGTCACCCCCGAAATAAAAAGCAAACAGGGGGTTGAACTGCCGGCTGATTTCCGGGCCTGCAACCATAATGATGGCCTGGGCATCCTGGCGGCGGCGAGGCTCAAACTCCACGTCCATGCCTGCAGTGCGCTCCACATCAATGGCACGCTCACGGGAAGCATTGATGCCCAGCAGTTGTGCCGTTACCGCCCGCAGGTTGTCTTCGGGAAAGTAACGCTGGATGCTCAGTAGCCTGCTGTTGATGGCATCGGCTTCCGCTTGCAGGGCACCGGCCACCCGGTTGCCCCAACCGCCTTCGGGCACCAGCGCCAGGGCCTGGCGAATGCCATCCTGATTCATACGGTCGGCGATTTGCCGGGCTTCGTCTTCCGGAGCCAGGCCGAACTGGAAGAGTCCCTCCGGTATCCTGTCCCCATCCTGGAGGTAATTGAGCCCCAGAACGGGCACCGGCAGAGTGTGCATGTTACTGAGCTCGGCCAGCTTCTCCTTGTTTAAAGGGCCTACGATCAGCTCCCGGTCCTGCTGGATCAGCTCTTGATATAACTCCTTGAAGGGCTTTTTGGCCGAGTCGACCACCAGTATGTCCAGTTCGTCCTTGTTGTCATCCTGGTAATAGGCCGCCAGAAAGCCATCTTTTATGGCCTGGCCTGCATTGGCCAGGGGGCCGGTCAAGGGAACCGCAAGCGCTATGCGTTCGGGTTGCTGCTCTGACAGGCTGGCAATCAGCGCCAGATCAGAGGGCAGAATGGCTGCAGCCGGATGTGCCGGCCAGTTGTTCTGCCAGCTTCGAATGGCGCGCCCCTGTTGATCAAGGCCCGGTTTGGGGTCGGACAGGGTGAGCGCCAGTTTTATCCAGCCCTCGGTCTCATAGCCGATAGCGCTGGACTCTGCCTTCCGCAGTTGTGCGGCCGGAACCTGTGCCAGTGTGCGCCATATTTCGTTATGCAGGCGCTGGCTGTCGGCGTCCGGGTCATTCATGACCAGAGACATGAGTGTATAGGCCGCTTCCAGTGGTTTACCGGCCACCTTCAGTGTGCGGGCCTGGAGTTCAGCGACAGCCTGCATCTGTCCGGATTCATAGTTAAGAAAATATTCCGCAGGAAGGTCTGCTGTGAGCGCCTGCGCCCATGATTCATCTTTAAGTGCGACGGCACTGGTCATGGCAAGACGCTGATGACGGCGTTTCAGGGCGTCGCTGGCAAACGGGCGGAAATGATCGCTTACCAGCAGGGTGCGTGCGGCCACGTGGTTATCCTGTTGCTGGAATTGTTGCGCGGCCCGGAGCAAATAATCCTGTGCGGTGGCCGCCTGCTCTTCGGATGCTGCCAGGGACAGTGCCTCCTCGGCGCTGGCTGGCTGGTGGCTGTCGAGGTTGACGGTGGCGCAGCCGCCGGCCATCAGCGCAAGCAGGGTAACAAGGGTCAGCTGGCGTAGTCGTCGGGTGTTCCGCGCGGGCAATGTCATGGCCAATTCCGTAGTCTCCCGGAGTTTGCGCTTGTGGGCGCCGTTGATCGGCGGCATCATGCGCTGCAACAGGTTGTTGGTAAATCGACCTGAGAGTTTACCAGCTCCCGATCCAATTCACATGACGTAAGCGTCATCCGCTGCCCGGAGCTCTGTCCATGATTGCCAATAATACCCCCGCTGATCGTGCCGGTACTCTGTTTGTGGTGGCAACCCCTATCGGCAACCTGGAGGATCTCTCCGCCAGGGCCAGATCGGTGCTGGGGGCGGTAGACCGGATTCTGGCGGAAGATACCCGGCACAGTGGCCGGTTACTGCAGCATCTGGGCATCAGCAAACCGATGATCTCGCTGCATGACCATAACGAGCGGGACCGGCTGGAGCGGGTGCTGGATCTGCTGGGGCAGGGGGAGCGGCTGGCTCTGATTTCCGATGCCGGCACACCGCTGATTTCCGACCCCGGTTATGTGCTGGTGCGGGAACTGCGGGCAAGAGGGATAACTGTTGTGCCGGTCCCCGGAGCCTGCGCCCTGATTGCAGCATTAAGCGCGGCAGGTCTGCCCACGGACCGGTTTGTGTTCGAAGGGTTCCTGCCCCCCAAAAGCGGAGCCCGTAAGCGGGCGCTGGAGCAGTGTCGTCAACAAACCGCAACCATCGTGTTCTACGAGTCCCCCCGACGTATTGCCGGCTGTGTGGCGGATATGGCGGAAACCTTTGGTGGGAGGAGGGAGATCGTACTGGCGCGGGAGCTCACCAAGACCTTTGAAACCTTCTATAGCGGAACCCTTGAGCAGGTTGCCGGGCAGTTGGCGGAGGATCCGAATGCTGCGAAGGGGGAGTATGTGGTTATGGTGCGGGGCGCGGAGGGCAACGGACCGGCGGGGGGCGATATCAATGTGGATGCGCTGCTGACTGCGTTGCTGACGGAATTGCCGGTCAAGAAGGCGGCGCGGATCGTGGCGGATGCGACCGGCCTGCCCCGCAATGACCTCTATAAGCGGGCGTTGTCCCTGAAGCCGTAAGCCGGCCTTTGTGCTTGCGTCGACTGTTCCGTCAGAGTATTGTCTGCGCCGAGCTCGCCAGACAGTCGCCGCCGGTTATTGCCGGGGGAGGAAAGTCCGGGCTCCGCAGGGCAAGGTGCCAGGTAACGCCTGGGCGGCGCGAGCCGACGGAAAGTGCAACAGAAAGTATACCGCCTAAGCGCTTTCGGGCGCCGGTAAGGGTGAAATGGTGCGGTAAGAGCGCACCGCGTGGCTGGCAACAGTCCACGGCGATGGTAAACCCCACCTGGAGCAAGACCAAATAGGAGTCCTATGGCGTGGCCCGCGCTGGACTCGGGTAGGTCGCTTGAGGCCTGTGGTGACGCAGGCCCTAGATGAATGACTGTCCCAGACAGAACCCGGCTTATCGGCGGGCTCACGATTACCGGACCGTAACCCCTGGGGTTACGGTTTCTATCCTCCGCTTTTTATAGCCAAATATTCTTAAACCTCACTTGTCATCTTCGCTTTATTTTGCAGGTAATTGATTTGCGGTAGTTTCTTCTCCGTAACCTTCGCTGCGTTCTCTTTTGATTCCCGTAACTGATTGTCCTGAAAGGAAGTTTTCCCACTCGGGCAGGCGCCGTGGCGCTTGCATTGTGTATTGGGTGTTCCTATAGTGTGCAGCAGTGGGAAAAAGTGGATCAAAGTGGTTTTTAGTGGAATCAGGGGCCAGAGCCGGATCGGATGAGCAACTTTCTTGGCAGTCATGCCATCAATATGGACGCAAAGGGTCGCCTGGCGATCCCTGCGCGGGTGCGCGAGGAACTCGCGGACACCTGTGACGGCCGTATTGTGCTCACAGCCAATGCCGATGAGGAGCGCTGCCTTCTTCTGTATCCGGAGCCGGAATGGGAGGAGCTGCAGCCGAAGATCCAGGCGCTGCCGAATATGAACAAGGCAGTGCGTCGCCTGCAGCGGCTGCTGCTGGGCCAGGCAACGCGCCTGGAACTGGACTCCAACGGCCGGATTCTGGTTCCGCCTCCCCTGCGCAATTATGCGCGTCTGGAAAAGAAGCTGATGCTGATTGGTCAGGGCAAGAAATTCGAGCTGTGGAGTGAGGAGCGCTGGTTCGCCTGGCTGGATGAGTCCACGGATGACGAGGAAATGCCTGCGGAAATGGAGGCACTCTCGCTATGACCCCGGCTGACTCCCCCGGCACCGACGGTCAGTTCCGGCACCGTTCGGTTCTGCTGGATTCGGCGGTGGACCTGCTGGTTAAGGATCCGGAAGGCGTTTATGTGGACGGCACCTTCGGTCGTGGTGGCCACAGCCGGCTGATTCTGGAACACCTGGGAACCAGCGGCCGGCTCATCGGCATTGACAAGGACCCGGAAGCGCTGCGCTGTGCCCGGGCGCTTGCCGATCAGGATGTCCGCTTCACGCCAGTGCACGGCTCCTTTGCAAGTCTTGAGAGCATTATCCGGGAGCAGGATCTGGGGCTGCTCAGTGGTGTGTTGCTGGATCTGGGCGTTTCGTCACCGCAACTGGATGACGCGGAGCGGGGATTCAGTTTCATGAAAAACGGGCCCCTGGATATGCGCATGGATCCCGGGCAGGCTCCGAGCGCTGCGCAATGGCTGGCGGAAGCCGACGAAAAAGACATTGCCGATGTGATCTTCCGCTATGGCGAAGAGCGTTTCTCCCGTCGTATTGCACGTTTGATCGTGCAGCGGCGTGACGAGGCGCCGCTGGCAACCACCCATGAGCTGGCGGAACTGGTGGCCGAGGCGGTGCCCCGCAAGGAAAAACACAAACATCCCGCGACACGGACCTTTCAGGCTATCCGGATTTTTATTAACCGGGAGCTGGAAGACCTGGAAGAGGTGCTGGCGGCCGCTACGGACAATTTGCGCCCCGGTGGCCGTCTCGTGGTGATCAGCTTTCATTCGCTGGAAGACCGGCTGGTGAAGCGTTTCATGCGGGATCTGGCCCGCGGTCCGCAGTTGCCCAAAGGGGTGCCGGTGACCGGGGATCAGCAGGAGTCCGGTTTCCGTCTGGTGGGCAAGGCGATGAAAGCCAGTGACCAGGAAGTGACAGAAAATGTTCGGGCCAGGAGCGCCATGATGCGGGTCCTGGAGAGACGGGTTCCGGAGAGAACCGATAAGGCCGCAAGCCGGTATGGGAGATTGTGATATGGGCGCCGTTGCGATAGAGCCGAAAGTAAAAGCCGCGAAGCTGAACCGCGACATCGTAAGGGGCGGCATGGTAGCGGCTGCCCGGGTGTCCCGCCAGGTGTTCGGGGCCATCCAGCAACCCCGGGTAATGATGACCGCTGTGCTGGTCATGGTGCTGGTGATTTCTGCGCTGGGGGTGGTCGTCAGCTCCTTCCAGAATCGCAAGCTGTTCAACGAACTGGCCCAGTTACAGGAAGCCCGGGATGCCTATCAGCGTGAGTGGAGCCAGTTGTTACTGGAGCAGAGCGCACTGAGCGCCCATGGCCGGGTGGAACGCCTGGCCGCTGAAAGGTTCGGGATGGTGGTGCCGGGTCGGCAGGATATTGTTCTGGTTCCGTTAATGGCGCAGTCCGCTCAATAACGATAACGACAGGGTGACCAAGGTGTCAGTGAAGGGGAAGCAGTCCGCCAGTCAGAGTCATCTGACCGCCTTGCCGGGAGCTTGGCGGCACGGCGCGGTGCTGGCTGTTTTTCTGGCGGTGGCCGGGGTGATCGGCTGGCGTCTTGTGGATCTCCATGTTGTGGACCAGGCATTTTTGCGGGAGCAGGGTGATGTCCGCACCATCCGCATAGAGACCATCGATGCACACCGGGGCATGATCACAGATCGCCATGGCGAATCTCTGGCGGTCAGTACGCCGGTTCAGACTGTCTGGGCGAATCCGTCGGAAGTGGACCCCAGTGACCCGCGTCTGGAAACTGCCGCCCGTTTTCTGGGCGTCAGTGAGGCCAGCTTGCGGAGCCGTTTGACCCGCTATGGCCACCGGGAGTTCATCTACGTCAAACGGAAGATAAGTCCCTCGGTGGCCAGGTCCGTTATGGACCTGGAAATCCCCGGTTTGTACAGCCGGCTCGAGTATCGCCGCTACTATCCGGCAGGAGAAGTGACAGCCCACGTTGTGGGCTTTTCCAGTATCGATGAAGAGGGTCAGGAGGGGCTGGAGCTGGCCTATGACGAATGGCTCAGTGGCGAAGGCGGCGCCAAGCGGGTACTCAAAGATAACCTGGGGCGGGTGATCAAGGATCTGAGTCTGATCCGTACCGCGAAGCCGGGTAAAGAGCTGACTCTGAGTCTGGATCTGCGGTTGCAGTATCTGGCTTACCGCGAACTCAAGGCTGCGGTCAATGCCCACAATGCCCGGGGTGGCACCCTGGTGATGCTGGACGTGGATACCGGAGAGGTGCTGGCGATGGTCAACCAGCAATCCTACAACCCCAATGACCGGGGGCAGATCAGCCCCGAGCGAATGCGTAACAAGGCGATCACTGACCTGTTCGAGCCCGGCTCCACCATGAAGCCGGTTGCCATGGCCGCGGCGCTGGAGACCGGAAAGTACAACCCCCAAACCCGCATTGATACCTCGCCGGGTTACCGGCGTTTCGGACGCTTCACGATCCGTGATCATCGTAATTACGGCGTGGTGACTCTGAGCGAGATTATCAGCAAATCCAGTAACGTGGGCATCAGCAAGATCGCCAATGACGTGGGCGGTGATGTCATTCGGGATCTGTACGCCCGGATGGGGCTCGGTCAGCCTACCGGCGTAGCGTTCCCTGGCGAAGCAGTTGGCGTGCTGCCCGCACCTCCCCGCTGGCGGCCGGTGGAAGAAGCCACCCTGTCCTACGGCTACGGGATGAGCGTGAATGCCCTGCAGCTGGCCCAGGCCTACATGATTCTCGCCAACGGTGGTATTCGTTATCCGCTGAGCCTGTTGCGAGCAGACGAGCCACCGCGAGGGGAAAGAGTGCTGTCAGAAAAAGTCACTGCAGAAGTTCGCAAAATGCTGCACCAGGTGGTGGAAGAAGGCACCGGCAAACGGGCGAGCCCGGGGTTCTACACCGCAGGTGGCAAGACCGGGACTGTGCATCTGGTAGGCAAGCAGGGGTATGAAGACAGTCAATACAAAGCGATTTTTGCGGGGATGGCACCGATTGATAATCCGCGCATTGTGACTGTGGTGGCCGTGGATGCCCCTCAGTCCGGCGAATACTACGGTGGTGAAGTGGCTGCGCCGGTATTTGCGCGGGTGATGGGGGATGCGTTGCGGCTGTTGAACGTCAAGCCTGAACTGGAAGTGGGGCGGGCCGATGGCCCGGTCCATTCCGGGGAGCGGGGGTAGACTATGTGTATTACATCGCTTAGCACGCTGCTGCAGGATATTGAAACCGTACCGTCGGTATTTGATGTGACCATCCATGGGCTGCAGACCGACAGCCGGGAAGTGGGGATGGGGGATGCTTTCGTCGCCCTGTCCGGAGCCCGTACCCCGGCGGATCACTATGTGGATGATGCGATTGCCGCCGGGGCTACGGTCGTGTTGTTGGAGGCGGGTCAGCCCGCAGAGTGCCGCGAGTACCACGGTGCCCTGGTGGTGCCCGTCACCGGTCTGCGCGGAAAACTGGGGCGTATCGCCGACCGGTTTTACGAGCACCCCAGTCATCGTATGCGGGTCCTCGGCGTGACGGGTACCAATGGCAAAACCTCAGTGACGCACTTTATTGCCAGCCTGCTGGGCGAAACCGGTTCACCCTGCGGCCTGATTGGCACCCTGGGTAACGGTCTTCCCGGTCGTCTGAAAGAAAGCACTCATACCACGCCGGATGTGGTGCATGTGAACCGGGAACTGGCGCGAATTCTGGCCCAGGGGGGGCGTTCCGCGGCGATGGAAGTGTCGTCCCATGCGCTGGATCAGGGACGGCTCGACGGGCTGGCGATGACCGGTGCGATATTTACCAACCTGAGCCGTGACCATCTCGACTACCACGGCTCCATGGAGGAATACGCTGCAGCCAAGGCGAAGCTGTTCCGGCGCGAAGAACTGCATTTCTCGGTGATCAATTACGACGACCCGTTTGGTCGTCAGCTCTATGAGCAGCTGGAAGGGCAATGTGACCGGGTGCGTTACAGCCTGCACGAAGCCCAGACTGAACTGTGGATGACCCGCTTTAAGCCACAGGCTCATGGCTTCACCGCACATGTGGATGGTCAGTGGGGCCGTTTTGAAGTGTTTGCGCCCCTGCTCGGTGCCTTTAACGCCAGCAATCTGCTGGCGGCGATGGCCACAGCGCTCATCCTGGGTGTGCCGGTGGAGAGAGTCAGTCAGGCAGCGGAAACGCTGGTTGCTCCCCCGGGCCGGCTCGAATCCTTTACCGGAGCCGGTGGAGTGCAGGTGGTGGTTGATTACGCCCACACGCCGGATGCCCTCGCCAATGCCCTCTCAGCCTTGCGGAGCCATGTTTCTGGCCGACTGATTTGCGTTTTTGGCTGCGGCGGTGACCGCGATACCGGCAAGCGCCCGGAGATGGCGAAGGTGGCCGAGGATCTCGCGGACCTTGTACTGGTGACCGATGACAACCCCAGGACTGAAGATCCCGCAATGATTACCGGTCAGATAGTGGCAGGGCTGGCCAGCCCGGATCAGGTCCGGGTCATTCATGATCGGGCCGAGGCCATCCACCAGGCAATCAGCATGGCCGGCGACGGCGACATTGTGCTGGTGGCTGGTAAAGGCCATGAAACATTCCAGGAGATTGCCGGGCAGCGGGTGCCCTTCAGTGATGTCGAGCAGGTTCGCTATGCCCTGTCCCTTAATGGGGGTGTCGCATGATGCGCGCCTTTACGCTGGCGGAGGCCGCAGTCTGGCTCAGGGTTAGTGAGCCGGAGGGTGCCCCTGCTGTGGTTTGTGAGGGGGTGTCGACCGATACCCGCGACATCCGCGAAGGGGATCTGTTTGTCGCTCTGCGGGGTGAGCGGTTTGATGGTCACAAATTTGTCAGCCAGGCAAAACACTCTGGTGCCGTGGCTGCGGTGGTGGATGTCGCTGTTGCCGACGCCGGGATTCCGCAGCTGGTGGTGGAAGACACAGTAGAAGCCCTGGCAGCTCTGGCAGCGGCTCAGCGAGACGAAAGCCGTGCCCGGTTTGTAGCGGTGACGGGTAGCAGCGGTAAAACCACCGTGCGGGAAATGACGGCAGCAATTCTGGAGGCTGGCGGGCCGGTACTGGTGACCCGCGGAAATCTCAATAATCACATCGGAGTGCCGTTGACCCTGTTCCGCCTCACACCGGAGCACCGTTTCGGGGTGATCGAGCTGGGTGCCAGTGGTGTCGGTGAAATTGCCCATACCGTTGCGATTACCCGTCCGCATGTGGCGATTCTGACCAACGCGGGTCAGGCCCACCTGGAAGGTTTCGGGGGTTACGACAAGGTGGTGCAGGCCAAGGGCGAAATTATCGATGGTGTCGTCCCCGGTGGGGTCGTGGTGCTGAACCGCGACGACCCCGCGTTTGAGATCTGGCGCGACCGGGCGGGTACCCGGCGGGTGGTTGCTGTCAGTGCATCCGGGCATCCGGATGCGGATTATCGCTACCGGCAGCTGCAAGTGCAGCCTGATGGCCAGACCTTCATGGCCGAGGGGCCGCTGGGCTGGGAACAGAAAGTTCATATGGGGCTTTATGGCGAACACAACGCCGGCAATGCATTGCTGGCCCTTGCGGCTGCAAGGGAACTGGGTGCCGGAGATGATGCGGTGAGCCGCGGGCTGGCCAGCCTGGAGCCGGTGAAAGGCCGCCTGCAGGTGATTCATCTGTCGGAGCGGGTCCGGCTGGTGGACGACAGTTATAACGCCAACCCCGCATCCATGCGGGCGGCGCTGAAATTTCTCGGCAGCCTGCCGGGGTATCGGATTGCGGTGCTCGGTGCCATGGCTGAGCTGGGTAGCGAAGCGGATGGGCTGCACCGTGAAATCGGCGAATTTGCCCGTCGTCAGGGTATTGACCGGCTGCTGGCAGTGGGTCCGGAAGGCAACGCTTACCTGCAGGGTTTTGGTAAGGGTTGCGATGTATGTGCCAGTCATGAGGAGGCGGTCAGCCGGCTAAGGGCCGTCACTGACGCACCACTGTCAGTACTGGTGAAAGGTTCTCGCAGTTCCGCCATGGACCAAGTGGTGGAAGGCCTAAAGGAAAAAGGTGACTAACTCATGCTGCTCTGGCTGACCGGGGTTCTGTCTGATTATATTTCGGCGCTGACGGTGTTTCAGTACCTGACGCTACGTGCCATTCTGGGGACTCTGACGGCCCTGCTGATCTCCCTGCTGATTGGTCCCTGGATGATCCGGAAGCTGGGGCAGTACCAGATCGGTCAGGCAGTACGGAATGATGGGCCCCAGACCCATCTGAGCAAGGCCGGCACCCCCACCATGGGTGGCGCACTGATCCTGGTGGCGATCGCAATCAGCACCCTGCTGTGGGCGGATCTGACCAACCGTTATGTGTGGGTAACCCTGCTGGTGACCCTGCTGTTCGGTGCCATTGGCTGGGTGGATGACTATCGTAAGGTGGTAGAGCGCAATCCCCGGGGCTTGCCGGCACGCTGGAAGTACTTCTGGCAGTCAGTGATCGGGGCAGGTGCCGCTGTGGCACTGTACGCGACATCTTCCCTGCCCCAGGAAACATCCCTCTATGTGCCTTTCTTCAAGGACGTATCGCTCACGCTGGGGCCGGTCATCTTCATTCTGCTCAGCTATTTCGTGATTGTAGGCAGCAGTAACGCGGTCAATCTGACGGATGGTCTGGATGGCCTGGCGATCATGCCTACCGTCATGGTAGCGGGTGCGCTGGCGGTGTTTGCCTATGTGTCCGGCCATGCCCAGTTTGCCAACTATCTGCTGATTCCCCATCTGCCGGGCACCGGGGAGCTGATCATTTTCTGTGGCGCGATCGTGGGTGCGGGGCTCGGATTCCTGTGGTTCAACACCTATCCGGCCCAGGTGTTCATGGGGGATGTGGGTGCCCTGGCGCTGGGGGCGGCTCTGGGTGTAGTTGCCGTCATCGTCCGGGAGGAGATTGTGCTGTTCATCATGGGCGGTGTGTTCGTGATGGAAACCATTTCTGTGATTTTGCAGGTGGGCTCATTCCGCCTGACCGGCCGGCGCATTTTCCGGATGGCCCCTCTGCACCACCATTTTGAACTGAAAGGCTGGCCGGAACCACGGGTTATCGTGCGCTTCTGGGTGGTCACCGTTGTTCTGGTACTGATTGGCCTGGCCAGTCTGAAACTGCGCTAGCGGGTGGAGTATTAATGGCTGTCATCGTTTCAGATCGTCGCACACTGGTGGTAGGGCTCGGCAAGACCGGGCTCTCCTGCGTGCGCTATCTGCACAACCAGGGACGTGACCTGGTGGTGGCGGACAGTCGTGCGCATCCGCCTGGCCTGGACGAACTGCGAGCCGGCTGGCCGGAGGTTCCGCTACACACCGGAGCATTCGATCCGGAACTCTTTGCAGGTTTTAACGAGCTGGTGGTCAGCCCCGGTATCAGTGTGGCAGATCCGGCTATTGCGGCGGCGCGGGAAGCAGGCGCAATGATCCGCGGTGACATCGATCTGTTCAGCGAAGCGGCGGATGCGCCGATAGTGGCCATTACCGGTTCCAACGGCAAAACCACCGTCACCAGCCTGCTGGGGAAAATGGCCCGGGCAGCGGGGCGCAGGGTAGCGGTGGGCGGCAACATCGGTACACCGGCTCTGGATCTGCTGGGCCAGGACGCGGAGTTGTATATCCTGGAATTGTCCAGCTTCCAGCTGGAAACCACAGAAGAGTTGAACGCGATGGTGGCCACCGTACTGAATGTCAGCGACGACCACATGGATCGTTATACCTCGAAGATGGAATATTTCCAGGCCAAGCAGCGGATCTACCGAGGTGCCAGGAATGCGGTGGTCAATCTGGACGATGCCCTGAGCACGCCCATGGCGCGAGACAATTTGCGCTTTGTGTGTTTCGGTTTCAACCGGGTTAATCCGGAAACCTTCAGCACCCGGGACGACGAGCAAGGCACCTGGATTACCTGGGGGTTCGAGAACCTGCTGCTGACCAGCGAGCTGAGCCTGCTGGGTTTGCACAACGTCAGCAATGTCATGGCGGCACTGGCGCTGGGGCAGGTGGTCGGTCTGCCCATGGACGTGATGTTGCAGACTGCCCGGCAATTCCGGGGACTTCCCCATCGTTGTGAGCTGGTGCGCCGGCTGGACGGGATTGAATACGTCAACGACTCCAAAGGCACCAATGTGGGTGCCACCGCTGCTGCCCTGGAAAGTCTGGCGACGGACAACGGCAAGCTGGTGCTGATTGCCGGCGGAGATGGCAAGGGGGCCGACTTTTCGCCGCTGGCGGAACCGGTTGCCCGTTTTTGCCGCGGGGTCGTGCTGATCGGTCGGGATGCGGATCGTCTGGCCGGGGTGATTGGCGATGCTGTGGTCTGTGAAAAAGCAGCCACAATGGCGGAGGCCGTTGCTGCCGCCCGGCGTATGGCGCAGGCGGGTGACCGGGTTCTGTTGTCCCCGGCCTGCGCCAGCTTCGACATGTTCCGCGATTATCAGGATCGCGGCGACCAGTTCCGTCACCAGGTGGAGGTGCTTTGATGGCTATTTCCTCCCTCCTGAGTAACAACCTGCAGGCGCCGTATGTCAAGGGCTTGCTCAGCGACATACGACCGCTGCCGCTGCTGGTGATCAGCGCCTCGGCACTGCTGGTAATGGGTGTGGTGATGATTTCCTCCGCCTCCATGGATATGGCCGCGGAAACCCTGGGCAACAGTTACCACTATGTGCTGCGTCAGCTGATCTTTGCCGGGCTGGGGCTGCTGGCGGCCCTGGTAGCCGTAAATGTGCCGCTGGCCTGGTGGCAGCGCAGCGGTTTTCTGCTGTTGCTGGTGGCTCTTGTTCTGCTGCTCCTGGTGCTGACGCCGCTGGGGCGGACGGTGAACGGCTCAACCCGCTGGATTCCGGTGGGGCTGTTCAATATCCAGGTATCGGAAGTGGCCAAGCTCTGTCTGATCGCGTATCTGGCGGGGTATCTCGTGCGTCGCCACGAAGAACTGATGAACACCTGGATGGGCTTTATCAAACCGGTAGTGGTATTGGCGTTTGCCTCGTTCCTGCTGGTCATTGAGCCGGATTTCGGGGCCACGGTGGTACTGATGACGGCTGCCATGGGCATGATTTTCCTCAGCGGTGTGCGCCTGAGCCGGTTTATGCCGCTGATCAGTCTCTTCACGGTGCTGGGCGTGCTGCTGGTCGTGACCCAGCCCTACCGGATCAAACGGGTGGTGAGTTACCTGGACCCCTGGAAAGACCAGTTCGATACGGGCTATCAGCTGACTCAGTCCCTGATTGCCTTCGGGCGTGGGGACTGGGCGGGGGTTGGCCTGGGTAACTCGGTGCAGAAACTGTTTTTCCTGCCGGAGGCCCATACGGATTTTGTGTTTGCGATTATCGCCGAGGAGTTCGGTTTGCTCGGTTCTCTGCTGGTGCTGGGTCTGTTTACGGTGCTGGTGGTGTCCGGGTTGGTGATTGCCCGTCGGGCGGACAAGGCCGGAATGCCGTTCGGTGCGTGCTTCTGTTACGGGCTGGTATTCCTGCTGGGCCTGCAGGCAGCGATCAATATGGCGGTCAGTACCGGCTTGCTGCCCACCAAGGGGCTGACCTTGCCGCTGGTGAGTTATGGCGGCTCCAGTCTGATTGTTACTTCTGTCACCATCGGTGTGATCGTGCGGGTTGAGCTTGAGCGACTGGACAGGTTGCGCTCGGAAGCGGTGGCCAAGGCCGCTGGCAAAGGCGGCAAGGGAGGGGCGGTCTATGACTGAGTGTCGCTTCCTGATTATGGCCGGCGGTACCGGCGGGCATGTGTTCCCGGCACTGGCCACTGCCCGGATGCTGAAGGAAAAAGGTCACCATGTGGAATGGCTCGGATCCCGGGGTGGCATGGAAGAGCGCCTGCTGGCGGATACCGATATTCCGCTGCACCTGATTCAGGTGTCGGGCCTGCGTGGCAAGGGCGGTCTGGCGATTCTGCTCGCGCCGTTCCGGTTGCTCCGGGCGCTGGCGCAGGCGTTTGCGGTTGTGCGCAGTGTGCGCCCGGATTGCGTCATCGGCATGGGTGGCTTTGCTGCAGGGCCCGGCGGCCTGGCGGCCTATATCACCCGCAAGCCGCTGGTGATCCATGAACAGAACGCCATTGCAGGGATGACCAACCGGATCCTGTCGCGCTTCGCCCATACCGTGCTGGAAGCATTTCCGGGAGCCTTCGATGATGGGGTGGTAACCCGCTGCACCGGTAATCCGGTGCGTTCCGATCTGACCGCGTTGGCGGCCCCGCAAGAGCGTATGGCAGGCCGTAAAGGCCCGCTGCGCCTGCTGGTGGTGGGTGGCAGCCTGGGTGCCCGGGCCATTAACGAACGGCTGCCGCAGGCACTGGCGCTGATACCGGAACAGAGTCGACCAAAGGTGCGCCACCAGTGTGGCGAGAAGAATCTTGAGGCGACCCGCGAAGCCTACCGACAGGCGGGTTGTGATGCGGACATCGAACCGTTTATCAGTGATATGGCTGCCGCTTATGGGGATGCTGACCTGGTGCTGTGCCGGGCCGGGGCCTTGACAGTATCGGAGCTGTGTGTGGCGGGACTGGGTGCGATTCTGGTGCCGTTCCCCCACGCGGTGGACGACCATCAGGCCCACAACGCCGGGCGCATGGTGTCGGAAGGTGGCGCCATTATGGTTCGCCAGCCGGAACTGACTCCGGAAGCACTGGCTGACATTCTGACAGATCTGTCCCGGAGCAGGGCCCGGGACATGGCGGTGGCAGCCCGCAGGCTGGCGCGGCCCGACGCGACGGAGAGAGTAGTGAATTATTGTCTGGAGGCAGCCCATGGTTAAGGCGACCAACCCACCGCTGGTGTATCAGGTGCCGGAAATGCGCCGTATCCGCAATATCCATTTTGTGGGTATTGGCGGTGCCGGTATGAGCGGCATTGCCGAGGTGCTGAAAAACCAGGGCTATGACGTATCGGGCTCCGATCTGCGGGAAAGCGCGGTGACGGATCGCCTTGCCGGGATGGGTATTACCTTGTTTTTCGGTCACCAGGCAAGCAACAGTGATATGGCGGATGTCGTGGTGGTGTCATCCGCGGTCAGGGACGATAACCCGGAGGTGATTGCTGCCCGGGAGCGCCGCGTGCCGATTGTGCCCCGTGCCGAAATGCTGGCGGAGATCATGCGTTACCGCCATGGCATTGCCGTGGCTGGTACCCACGGCAAAACCACCACCACCAGCCTGATTGCCTCGGTGCTCGGTGAAGCGGGACTGGACCCGACCTTTGTGATCGGCGGCAAACTCAACAGCGCCGGCACCAATGCCAAGTTGGGCGGCTCCCGCTATCTGGTCGCGGAGGCGGACGAGAGCGATGCCTCGTTCCTGCATCTGACGCCCGTCATCTCGGTGGTGACCAATATCGAAGCGGACCACATGGACACCTACGGTGGCGATGTGGAAAGGCTCAAGCAGACCTTTGTGGATTTCCTGCATAACCTGCCGTTCTACGGTGTGGCGGTAATGTGTGTGGACGATGCCTATGTGCGGGAGATCATTCCGCGGATCTCCCGGGCCATCATCACCTACGGTATCGACAATCCGGAGGCGGATTACCGGGCGGCAAACATTACCAGTGACGGACTGCAGACCCACTTTACCGTGGAGCGCCCCGGCGGTCGTCCGTCCATGGACGTCAGCCTGCGTATGCCTGGGCGGCACAATGTGCTGAATGCCCTGGCCGCCATAGCCGTCGCCACCGACGAAGGCGTCGACGATGCCGCCATCTGCCAGGGGCTGGCGGGCTTTGCCGGTGTCGGTCGGCGTTTCCAGGTCTACGGGGATTACCTGACCCCCAATGGCAAGATCACTCTGGTGGATGATTATGGCCATCATCCCACCGAGGTGGCAGCGGTTATCCGGGCGGCACGTGAGGCCTGGCCAGAGCGGCGGTTGGTGATGCTGTACCAGCCCCATCGTTATTCAAGAACCCGGGACCTCTACGAGGACTTTGTGCGGGTGCTGTCCGAGGTGAATGGCTTGTTGCTGATGGACGTTTACGGTGCTGGCGAGCCGCCGATTCCCGGCGCCGATGGTCGCTCCCTGTGCCGCAGTATCCGCCAGCGGGGCAGAGTGGAGCCGATATTTGTGGATGACAATGAGGCTATTGAGTCACTGCTCGCGGGTGTATTGCAGGATGGTGACCTGCTGATCACCCAGGGTGCCGGTGATGTGGGGGGTGTAGCCGCGCGATTGGCCGCGGCGGGAGTGATTGCCAGTGAGTGAGTTGAACCGTATGGGTGTGCAGAACTATCAGGCGGATCCGGAGCTGGTCAACAGGCTGGGCAGGGTGGCTGTATTCATGGGGGGTGACTCTGCCGAGCGCGTGGTTTCCCTGAAGAGCGGGCAAGCGGTGCTTTCGGCGCTGCAGTCCGCCGGCGTGAATGCCTACGGTGTGGATGTGACCGGCTGCTTGCTGAAAACGGTGGAGAACCCGGAGTATGACCGGGTGTTCATTGCTTTGCACGGTCGGGGCGGTGAGGACGGAACCATTCAGGCGATTCTGTCCCAGGCGGGTATTCCCTACACCGGTAGCGACGTTTTGGCATCCGCCCTGGCCATGGACAAGTTGCGCTCCAAGTACGTTTTCCGGGGCTGCAATTTGCCGACACCGGGCTTCTGCAGCATGGCCGGTGAAGAGGATGCCGGCACGGTACTAACAAAACTGCGACTGCCGGTGGGGGTCAAGCCGGCCAGGGAAGGCTCCAGTATTGGCATCCGCAAGGTCACCAGCCGCGAAGAGCTGCTGGATGCGTGGCGCGAGGCGGCCGAACTGGATGAGCAGGTGCTGATCGAGGAGTGGATCGAAGGCCCCGAGTTTACCGTGAGCCTGCTGCAGGATCAGGCGCTTCCGGCGATTGGATTAAGCACTGACCATGTGTTCTATGACTACGACGCAAAATATCTTGCAGACGACACCCGCTACCGGATCCCCTGCGGTCTGCCCCCGGAAGATGAGGTCAGATTGCAGCAACTGTCCCTGGAGGCGTTTCGCGCCCTGGGCTGCAAGACCTGGGGCCGGGTGGATGTAATGCAGGACAGTGAGGGCAACTTCTGGCTGCTGGAAGTGAACACGGTGCCGGGTATGACCGACCACAGCCTGGTACCCATGGCGGCAAAGGCAGCAGGTATCAGCTTCGAGGAGCTGGTGGTGAGAATACTCAAAGACACCCTGACGAGAGATGGTGATGCTTGAGCGGATTCTGATCAGAAGCCACCCGGTGCCCGAGGATCCTCCCCGGCGCCGGGGCGCAACCACGCTGGCGCCGCGACGTGACCGCTTTGCGGTGTTCCGGGCGGTTATGGCGGCAGTGCCCTGGGGCAAGGCCGGCATGGGTGCTGTCATTGTGTTGTTAGCGGCCATGGTGCCCTGGAGCGTGGGGCAGGTGTTGGCGGCGATGGATCGGCAGATCATGGCGATTGACGTGACCGGCGAGTTTAGTGGTGAAAATGCCCCGGCGGTTGAGCGCAGTGTCTCCGGATGGGTCGGGCGCAGCTTCTTCGCGACCGACCTGTCGGAAATCAAGACCGCGGTGGAAGAGCGTCCCTGGGTGGCCTCGGCTGCGGTCCGGCGGGCCTGGCCTGACCGGCTGGAAGTGGAAATCCGTGAACATAAGCCGTTGGCCTACTGGGATGAGCGGCGGCTGGTCAGTCGCTCCGGTGTGCTTTTTACTCCGCCGAATCCGCAAGCGGCGGGTCGGCTGCCGACATTGTCCGGACCGGATGGGCGGGTGCGCGACGTCATTGCTATGGCGCGGATGCTGGCAGAGCGTCTGGCGGCCCATGACCTGGGCTTTGCCGGGCTGTCGCTGGAACAACGGGGTGCCTGGACCCTTACCCTGGCGAACGGCATCGAGGTGGTGCTGGGCCGGGACCAGGTGGCAGAGCGTTTTGAGCGCTTTCTGACGGTTTACGAGACGCGGCTGGCCTCTCGCTCAGGAGAGGTCAGTCGGGTCGATGCGAGATATACCAACGGTGTCTCGGTGCGCTGGAAAGCGGACGGCACCGGAGAGACAAAATCCTAGAACTTTCACTTTCAGACCCGGGGTTTGGTGAATCAAATGTCATCGGTTGAAACGGAAAACATGATTGTCGGCCTGGATATTGGCACCTCCAAAGTGGTGGCGATTGTCGGCAAACGCAAACTGGACGGCACCATTGAAGTGGTCGGGATCGGTTCACACCCGTCCCGGGGACTAAAGCGTGGCGTGGTGGTCAACATTGAAACCACCGTGCAGGCCATACAACGCGCAGTCGAAGAGGCTGAACTGATGGCCGGTTGTCGCATTCACTCGGTGTACGCGGGTATTGCCGGCAGCCACATCAAGAGCCTTAACTCCCACGGCATCGTCGCGATCCGTGACCGGGAGGTGACCCAGGCAGACGTGGACCGGGTGATTGATGCTGCCCAGGCAGTGGCGATTCCGGCGGATCAGAAGATTCTGCATATCCTGCCCCAGGAATTTGTCATTGATAATCAGGAAGGCATCAAGGAGCCGATGGGGATGTCCGGCGTGCGGCTGGAAGCCAAGGTGCACCTGGTGACCTGCGCCGTGAATGCGGCTCAGAACATTGAGAAATGTGTCAGGCGATGCGGCCTTGAGGTGGATGACATCATTCTCGAGCAACTGGCTTCCAGTCACGCCATCCTCACTGAGGACGAAAAAGAACTGGGGGTCTGCGTCGTGGATATCGGTGGCGGCACTAGCGACATCGCGGTGTTCACCGGCGGCGCAATCCGCCATACCGCAGTGATCCCGATTGCCGGCGACCAGGTCACCAATGACATCGCCATGGCGCTGCGCACCCCCACGCAGAATGCCGAAGAAATCAAGATCAAATACGCCTGCGCCCTGACCCAGCTGGCCGGGGCGGATGAAACCATCAAAGTTCCCAGCGTCGGGGATCGCGCTCCGCGGGATTTGTCCCGTCAGGCGCTGGCCGAGGTGGTGGAGCCCCGTTACGAAGAGCTGTTTACCCTGGTTCAGTCCGAGCTGCGCCGCTCCGGCTTTGAGGATCTGATTCCCGCAGGCATCGTGATTACCGGCGGCTCCTCCACCATGGAAGGGGTAGTTGAGCTGGCCGAAGAGGTCTTTCACATGCCGGTGCGGCTTGCTTCACCGCAGGCAGTGGCCGGCATGTCGGAAGTGGTCAACAACCCGATCTATGCAACAGGGGTCGGACTGTTGATCCATGGGTTCCGCCAGATGGACCTGGGAGGCGGCCCGGCGCTTCGTGGCGAGGATGCCCCCTCGTTGCTGGAACGAATTAAAAGCTGGTTCACGGGGCATTTCTGAGGGAACCGGTAACAAACGAAGGTATCTCGAAAACACAACATTCAATCAAGCGCCCTGCAAAGGGGCTGAAAACGCACGAAGGAGTAGGGGAATGTTTGAACTTGTAGATAATGTCCAACAAAACGCGGTTATCAAGGTTGTCGGCGTAGGCGGCGGCGGTGGTAATGCCGTCCGGCACATGCTCCACAGTGATGTTGAGGGTGTGGAGTTTATCTGTGCGAATACCGACGCCCAGGCACTTACCGATCTGGATGCCAGGCAGGTCATCCAGCTGGGTGGCAACATCACCAAGGGGCTCGGGGCCGGAGCGAACCCGGAAGTCGGCCGTCAGTCGGCCCTGGAGGACCGGGACCGCATTGCCGAAGCCTTAAAAGGGGCCGACATGGTGTTTATCACTGCCGGCATGGGAGGTGGTACCGGCACCGGTGCAGCACCGATTGTGGCGGAAGTGGCCCGGGAGCTGGGCATCCTGACCGTTGCGGTGGTTACCAAACCGTTCACGTTCGAAGGCGGCAAGCGTATGAGCGTGGCCGAAGAAGGCCTGAAGGAGCTGGAGGAGAGCGTTGACTCGCTGATCACCATTCCCAACGAAAAACTGCTGGCGGTCATGGGCAAGAAAACCAGCCTGCTGGATGCCTTTGCTTCCGCCAATGACGTATTGCTGGGTGCTGTGCAGGGTATCGCTGACCTGATCACCCGCAACGGCATGATCAATGTCGACTTTGCCGACGTGAAAACGGTGATGTCCGAGATGGGCATGGCGATGATGGGTACCGCCCGCGCCACCGGCGAGAATCGGGCCCGGGAAGCAGCAGAAGCAGCCATTCGCAGCCCGCTGCTGGAAGATATCAACCTGCAGGGCGCGAAGGGTATTCTGGTCAACATCACCGCCGGTATGGATCTCAATCTGGGCGAATTCTCCGAGGTTGGCGATATTGTGCGTGAATTCGCCTCTGAGTCTGCCACTGTGGTCGTCGGTACCGTGATTGACCCGGAAATGACCGATGAACTGAAGGTAACCGTTGTGGCCACCGGTCTGGGAGGCGACCGGGAGAAGCCCGCCAAGGTGGTGGACAACACCCGCAGCCTGGACGGTACCACCGATTACAACCAGCTCGATCGTCCGGCAGTGCTGCGTCGTCGTGCGGTATCTCACGGTAATGTCGCCGTTGATCATAGCAAGGAGCGCGAGGAGCAGGGCGTGGACTATCTCGATATTCCCGCATTCCTGCGTCGGCAGGCTGACTGATAATATCTTGCGCTCAAGGTGGGTTGCCGTTACTGAAGTAGCCCTGGGTGCCGGGCCGGTTGGCCGGTGTGACGGGGAAGTCATGCCAGATTGTTTAAATGGTATTCAGTCTTGTTTTCAGATATAATCGCTGTAACGTTTTGCCCAGATGATATCACTTTTTTGTGACGGAAATATGTACCGATGATCAGACAACGGACACTCAAGAACACAATCCGCGCCACAGGCGTAGGTCTGCATTCCGGGGAGAAGGTATACCTGACCCTGAAGCCTGCGCCGGTGGATGCCGGAATCGTCTTCCGTCGTACTGACCTGGATCCTGTCGTGGAAATCCGGGCCTGTGCGGAAAACGTAGGCGAGACCATGCTGTCCACGACGCTGGTAAAAGACGGTGTCCGTGTGGCTACAGTAGAGCATCTGCTGTCTGCCATGGCAGGTCTCGGTATCGATAACTGCTTCGTGGAGCTCAGTGCGGCCGAGGTGCCCATCATGGACGGTTCTGCAGGGCCATTTGTGTTTCTGCTGCAGTCCGCGGGTATCGAAGAACAGGATGCCGCCAAGCGCTTTATCCGTATCAAGCGGGAAGTGACCCTGGAAGAAGGCGACAAGAAAGCCACCTTCCTGCCATTCGACGGCTTCAAGGTCAGCTTCGGCATCGACTTCGACCATCCGGTTTTCCGGGGTCGCGCCCAGACCGCTACCGTTGACTTCTCCAGCACATCCTTTGTCAAGGAAGTCAGCCGCGCGAGAACCTTCGGGTTCATGCGCGACATTGAAAACCTGCGGGCGATGAACCTGGCTCTGGGTGGCAGTGTGGATAACGCCATCGTGGTGGATGACTACAAGATCCTCAATGAGGACGGCCTGCGTTACGAAGACGAATTCGTCAAACACAAGGTACTGGATGCCATTGGCGATCTGTATCTGCTGGGCAACAGCCTGATTGGCGAATTTCGTGGCGTGAAGTCCGGTCACGACCTTAACAACAAGCTGCTCCGCAAGCTCAGAAAAGAAAAGGATGCGTGGGAAGTGGTTACCTTCGATAACGAGGCAACGGCGCCCATCTCCTACATGAAACCTGCGCTGGCGGCTCACGCCTGAGGCCGGATGCCTCAGTCCTGAACGTGGCTTGCGAGTTTTTCGAGAACCTCGCGTAATCGTTTGTCCTTCGTGTGCCCGGCTTCTTCCCTGAGGAGCCGGGCATTTTCTTTGCTCAGGGGGCGGTGCTGAGCCTCCGGCACCTCGCTGAATCTCGGTGGCACCACTTTCACCGTCAGCTTCCAGACGTACCGGAACACTTCGCATTTGCGCAGCTCGGCCATCAGCTCATGCTGGCGGTAACGTATCTGGCTGGCTTTCGGGCCGTTGCTGGCAGACAGCATCAGTTCTCCCTCCCGGTAACTGACGAAACGGGTGCCTTCTGCCAGCGCAGGAGGGAGCGCGGCGATCGCTTTTTTTTCCGCCTGCTGGTGAGCCCGGGCCCTGGCCATCAGTTCTTTCAGAACCGGTGCCCGGTCCAGACTCTCTGGCCTGAGTTCCAGGCTGGGTTTCTCTTTCATCTGTGGTTTTGTTCTCGACGTATCAGTTAACGATTGGTTACACTTCGGCACGGTTATATGGTGGCGGCTGTATTACACTCTTTTTTACAGACTGAGCAGAGGGTGTGTCTACAGTCGTTGATAATCTTAACATGGTGTCAACGTCATACAGTGACAGGCTCCCGCCTTGGTCGGTAGTCGCTGCCACGATGAGTTGTCGGGGATATCCCGCAATCCGGCAAAGGATGCATGGCAGGTCCGGTTACAACTCATGAGACGCAAGACACAGGAACTGGCTGCGCCTCACCCATGAATACTGAAGATGATATGAACGTCATTCTGGTTGGCAAAAATCACGGGAAGTCCCGCGTTATACCCTTGCACGCGCCGGCTCTGGCGGTCACTGCGCTGGCTGTGCTGGCATTGGTGGGCGTGGCTGCATGGGGTGGTTACCGGGCGGCCCTCATTGCGGCGAAGCCGCAGGAGCCGGTTCGGAATCAGCTGGTGTCCGAGTGGCAGCAAAAGCTGAACAAGCAGCGCGAGCAACTGGCACTGGTCCGCGAAAATGCCCAGCACCAGATGGATGCCCTGACACTGCGTATCGGTGAGTTGCAGGGGCGGCTGCTGCGGCTGGATGCACTGGGGCAGCGTTTTGTGGAATCCGGCATGGTTGCCAGTGGCGAGTTCAACTTTGACCAGCCGCCCGCCATGGGTGGCCCTGAAGAATCCGCAGGTCCCGCGGAAACGTTTTCGGTTCCGGAATTGAGCCGCATGATCGATGAACTCGCGGCCCGTATAGATGACCGGGAGCAGCAGCTCCGGCTGCTTGATGAAGTGTCCTCCCAGAGTCGGC
The DNA here is from genome assembly GCA_014359475.1 of Marinobacter sp. Classification (GTDB taxonomy): domain Bacteria; phylum Pseudomonadota; class Gammaproteobacteria; order Pseudomonadales; family Oleiphilaceae; genus Marinobacter. Next base: position 100,479 of record JACIZI010000009.1, read on the forward strand.
TGGAAGACGAAAGGTATGTGGAAGGCCGCCCGATTACCTGGGGCTGGCTGTCTTCCCGGTACGGTTACCGGTCTGATCCCTTTACCGGCAAACGTGCTTGGCATGCAGGTGTGGATCTTGCAGGCAAGGATGGCAGCGATATCATTGCTACCGCTGGTGGTGTGGTTACCTACGCCGGTGAGCGCTATGGTTATGGCAACCTCGTTGAAGTGGATCATGGAGATGGCCTGGTCACTCGCTATGCCCACTGCAAGACTGTCAAGGTGAAAGTGGGTGATGTGGTTCAGAAGGGTCAGGTGCTGGCGCTGATGGGTAGCACCGGTCGCTCTACCGGTCCTCACGTGCATTTTGAAGTCCTGCGCCATGGCAAGACGGAAAACCCTCAAACCTACATCTCCAGAGCCAGCCGCTGAGGCTGGCTCATTATTGCCTTTCCCTCCGTCTCTTTCTTGCTGAATTCCTGACGATACCCACCGGCCCGGCCTGTTACGACCTCTGCCTTTTGAACTGCTGTGAAATAAGGTTAGAATGCCACCTTCCTCAGTGTAACCAAAGAAGCAGTGGTCTATGTTCACAAAGCTTGCAACAAAGGTTTTTGGCAGTAAGAACGCCAGGGAAATCAAAAGGATGCGCAAAACCGTTGCGCGCATAAACGATCTGGAAGAGCAGTTTGGTGGCTTGTCGGATTCCGAGTTGCAAGGTAAGACTGCCGAGTTTCGCCGCCGCCACGATGAAGGGGAGAGCCTCGACAGTCTGCTGCCGGAGGCCTTCGCTACTGCCCGGGAGGCGGCCCGCCGCGTGATGGGCATGCGCCACTACGATGTGCAGTTGATTGGTGGTATTACCCTGCACGAGGGGCACATCGCTGAAATGAAAACCGGTGAAGGTAAAACCCTGGTGGCTACCCTGCCGGTCTATCTCAACGCTCTTTCCGGCAAGGGCGTGCATCTTGTGACGGTGAACGACTATCTCGCCCGCCGGGACGCAGAGTGGATGGGCAAGCTGTACCGCTTCCTCGGGCTACAGGTGGGTGTCGTCGTTGCCGGCCAGCCCCAGGAAGAAAAGCGTGCGGCCTATCAGGCAGATATTACCTACGGCACCAACAATGAATTCGGCTTCGATTATCTGCGGGACAACATGGCCTTCAGCATTGAAGACAAGGTTCAGCGCGGGCTTAACTTTGCCATTGTGGATGAGGTGGACTCGATCCTCATTGATGAGGCCCGCACCCCGCTGATCATCTCCGGAGCCGCAGAGGACAGTTCCAGGCTGTACCAGGAGATCAACCGCCTGGTGCCGAGCCTTGAAAAAGGTGAAATGCCTGAGGAAGGCGAGCCGGACGGCGATTTTACCATCGATGAAAAGTCCCGCCAGGTGGAGCTCACTGAAGCCGGCCATGAAAAAGTGGAGGAATTGCTGACCCAGCGTGGCCTGCTGAAAGAGGGCGAAACTCTCTATTCCGCCACCAACCTGAGCCTTCTGCATCACGTGCATTCCGCCCTGCGGGCCCACCATCTTTTCCAGAAGGATGTGGACTACATCGTCCAGGGCGATCAGGTGGTGATCGTGGACGAACATACCGGCCGCAGTATGCCCGGCCGCCGCTGGAGCGAAGGGCTGCACCAGGCGATCGAGGCCAAGGAAGGTGTAAAGATTCAGGCGGAGAGCCAGACCCTGGCTTCCACCACCTTCCAGAACTATTTCCGTCTTTACGAGAAACTGGCCGGCATGACCGGTACCGCGGACACGGAAGCGTTTGAATTCCGCCAGATCTACGGTCTGGATGTGGTGGTGATTCCGCCCAACAAGCCGATCCAGCGGATAGACTATAACGACCTGATCTACCTGACCCAGGAAGAAAAATTCCACGCTATTATCGATGAGATCAAGGATGTTACCAGCGAGGGTCGCCCGATCCTGGTGGGCACCGCGTCCATCGAGGCTTCCGAGCTGTTGTCCATGCTGCTGAAAAAAGCCCGCATCGAACACAAGATTCTGAATGCCAAGCAGCACGAATCCGAGGCTCAGATCATTGCCCAGGCCGGTCGTCCCGGCGCGGTGACCATCGCCACCAACATGGCCGGCCGGGGTACCGATATTGTGTTGGGCGGTAACTGGGAATACGAAGTGGCTGCCATGGACAATCCGTCCGAAGAGGATATTGCCCGCGTCAAGGCCGAGTGGACTGAACGGCACAATCAGGTGCTGGAGGCGGGTGGCCTGCACATTATCGGTACCGAACGCCACGAATCCCGCCGTATCGATAACCAGTTGCGTGGCCGGGCCGGCCGACAGGGGGACCCGGGTTCTTCCCGTTTCTTCCTGTCCCTGGAAGATAATCTGATGCGGATTTTCGCCCCGGATCGTGTCAAGAGCCTGATGCAGGCTATGGGGATGAAGAAAGGCGAAGCCATTGAGCACCGGATGGTGACCAACGCCATTGAAAAGTCCCAGCGCAAGGTGGAAGGCCGCAACTTTGACATGCGGAAGACCCTGCTGGAATACGACGACGTAGCCAACGATCAGCGTACCGTGATCTACGAGCAGCGTAATGAGGTGATGGCATCCAGCGACATCTCGGAGATGGTGGATTCCATTCGCTCGGATGTAGTGGATGCGGTGATCAGCGAGTATATTCCGCCCCAGAGCATGCCGGAGCAGTGGGATGTTGCCGGGCTGGAGGCTCAGCTGCAGTCAGAAATGGCCATTGAACTGCCGGTTCAGCAGTGGCTGGACGAGGATCAGAACCTGCATGAGGAAAACCTGCGGGAGAGGATTCTTGAAGCCATTGTTGCCGATTACCGGGCCAAGGAAGAGCTCGCCGGTGCTGAACCCATGCGCAAGTTTGAAAAGCAGGTATTCCTGCAGGTGATGGACACTCTGTGGAAAGAGCACCTGTCCAACATGGACCACCTGCGCCGGGGAATTCACCTGCGCGGCTATGCCCAGAAGAACCCCAAGCAGGAGTACAAGCGGGAAGCGTTCACCCTGTTTCAGGACATGCTGGAGAGTATGAAGCGGGACGTGATCCGTGTTCTTTGCCATGTGAAGGTGCAGAGCCGCGAGGAAATGGAAGAGCTGGAGCGCCGCCGCAAGGAGGAGCTGGAGCAGGAAATGGCCCGTGCCCGTCTGCGCCACGAAGAAGCCAGTGCGACCGGCGTGTCCGGGGACGGCGACGAAGGTGACGAGCAGAGGCAGGCCGGTCCGGACACCTTTGTACGCCAGGAGCGCAAGGTGGGGCGTAACGAGCCATGCCCTTGCGGGTCGGGTAAAAAGTACAAACAGTGTTGCGGTAAGGTGAACTGACCGAACACTTTAATGCTGATAACTCAACCCGCACCCTGGTCACTGTCAGGCTGCGGGTTTTTCATTTGAAGCCGAGGCGCCATGCGCCGCAGAAACAGCATCAAGGAGATTATCTATGGCGGTTGGACCTGGCAAGTTGCCGGAATTCTACCCGGTGCGGGGTTGCCGGCTGGGAATAGCCAGTGCGGGTATCAAGAAGCCCGGACGAAAGGATCTGGTGGTATTGGAACTGTCTGAAGGAAGCCAGGTGGCAGGGATCTTTACGAGAAACCGTTTTTGCGCCGCACCGGTCATCCTGACCCGCCAGCACATGGCACAGGCAGCTAGCCGCTACCTTCTGATCAATACCGGTAACGCCAATGCCGGCACGGGTGAAAAAGGCCTTAACGATGCCCGTGCCTGCTGCGAAGCCCTGGCCCGTGAAGCCGGCGTTGATGCTGCCCGGGTGCTGCCATTCTCCACCGGTGTGATTGGTGAGCCGCTGCCAGTCGACAAGATTGTGAAGGGGATTCCGGAGGCACTTCGCAACCTGTCGGAAAACCATTGGGCAGAAGCCGCCTCTGGGATCATGACCACCGATACCCGCCCCAAGGGAGCCACCCGCCGGTTGGAGCTGAATGGTAAGACGGTGACCATTTCCGGCATCAGCAAGGGTGCCGGCATGATTCGCCCCAACATGGCGACCATGCTGGGTTTTATCGCCACCGACGCAGATGTGGAGCCGGAGTTGCTGGACTCACTTGCCAGTGAACTGGGAGAAAAATCCTTCAACCGCATCACCATCGATGGCGACACGTCCACCAATGATGCGTGTATGCTGATTGCGACCGGAACCAGCGAAGCGGAGACAATCACTCGCAACAGTTCCAGCCTGGCAGCTTTCCGCGCGGCACTCGAAGAGGTGTTTCTGGAGCTGGCCCACGCCATCGTCCGGGACGGTGAGGGTGCCACCAAATTCGTCACTATTGATGTCAGCCAGGCGGCCAGCCAACAGGAGGCGCTGGATGTGGCTTATACCGTTGCCCACTCGCCGCTGGTCAAGACCGCCCTGTTTGCCTCGGACCCCAACTGGGGGCGTATTCTGGCGGCGGTAGGGCGGTCTGGCATTGACGACCTGGATGTGAACCGGCTGGCGATCTGGCTGGGGGATGTCTGCCTGGTGCGGGACGGCGGTCGCGCCGGGGATTACAGTGAAGAGCGTGGCCAGGCGGTGATGGATCAGGAGGAAATCACCATCCGTATCGAATTGGGTCGGGGACCGGTGAATGAAACCGTATGGACCTGCGATTTCTCCCATGATTATGTCACCATCAATGCGGAATACCGGACCTGACCGTGAAGGAGATTCATGTTGCGGTCTGCGTGGTGTGGCGGGGCGACCGGGTGCTGATCGCCCGCAGGCCCGATCATGCACACCAGGGCGGTTTGCTGGAATTTCCCGGGGGCAAGGTGGAGGCCGGAGAGTCAGTGCAGCAGGCCCTTTCCCGGGAGCTGGCGGAGGAAACAGGCTTGCAGGTGGGGGAGGATCAGTGGCAACCGGTGATCGGCATTCGCCATGATTATGGCGACAAACGGGTGTTTCTGGATGTCTGGGAGACGCGGGAGGCAAAAGGTGAACCGGAGAGCCGGGAAGGGCAGCCGTTGCAGTGGATGGGGCCGGGCAGTATGGAAGATCCGCATTTCCCCGCCGCCAACCGTCCGATCATCCGGGCGGTGAGGCTGCCTCGCGCGCTCTGTATTACCGCCCCGGATGTGACGGTGCCGCAACTGGCCACCGCCATCGCCACAGAGCGGCCTGGAATGGTGGTGTTGCGTGCCCCGGGACTGGATGGTGCGGATTATCTGACCATGGCGAAAGAGGTGGTCGCGCTATGTGAAGCCCATGGCACGGCTCTGTTGCTGCATGGTAATGCGGGCCTGGCCGCAAGCCTCCCCGGTGTGGCCGGGGTGCATCTGCCCTGGTTGCAAGCAAAGGAATTATCAGAGCGACCGTTACCCGGGGATCTCTGGTTGGGTGTTTCCTGTCATGATCGGGCGCAGATTGAGCAGGCGGAGGCCATCGGGGCGGATTACGTTACCCTGGGGCCGGTTACTGAAACACCGACCCATCCGGGAGCCGGATTGCTGGGCTGGGAAGCCTTTGCGGCACTGGCCAGCCGGGCCAGACTGCCGGTATTCGCCCTGGGCGGGATGAACCGCTCCCGACTTTCCAGGGCCATGGCGGCCGGCGCTCAGGGCATCGCCGGGATCCGTTTCTGGATGAATGACAACCAACGACCGCAGGAGGTCCAGTGAGCAAACTGACGCATCTGAACGAGCAGGGCGAGGCCCGTATGGTGGACGTGACCTCCAAGCCCGTGACCGAGCGGGAAGCCGTCGCAGCGGCGACGGTGCGGATGGCACCGGAAACCCTGGCGATGATCGTGGACGGGGAGCATCCCAAGGGGGATGTACTGGCGGTCGCGCGGATTGCAGGCATTATGGCGGCCAAGAAAACCCACGAGCTGATTCCCCTCTGCCACGCTCTCAACCTGACCTCGGTGAAGCTGGAGCTGACCCCGGGAGAGGATGGTTGCTCAGTGGAAATACAGGCACGTTGCAAACTGGCGGCCAGAACCGGTGTGGAGATGGAGGCGCTGACCGCCGTCAGCATCGCCGCTCTGACCCTGTACGACATGTGCAAGGCCGTGGACCGGGGCATGGTGGTAGAACAGGTCCGGTTGCTGGAAAAACAGGGCGGTCGCAGTGGCCACTGGCGGGCAGAACAGTAACGGCGCGCCGTTTTCCCACCGGCGCGGTAGATTAGCCTTGCGTCCGACAGGCTGCTAGAATGCGCGGCCTACCGGGATCTAACCACGAGGAACCACTGTGGCTGTTCGATACATCCAGACCTGCCGCCTGCCCACCCCTTTCGGTGTTTTTGACATGCACGGCTTCGAGGAGCCGGATACCGGCAAGGAGCATGTGGCGCTGACCCTGGGTGATCTGGACAGTGACGAGCCCATGCTGGCCCGTACCCATTCCGAGTGTCTGACCGGCGATGCCCTGTACAGCATGCGCTGTGATTGCGGTTATCAGCTCGAAGAGGCGCTGCGCAGTATTGCGCGGGAAGGTCGCGGCATTCTGATGTACCTGCGCCAGGAAGGCCGGGGCATCGGCTTGCTGAACAAGATTCGCGCCTATCACTTGCAGGACCAGGGTGCCGATACCGTGGAAGCCAATGAGCGGCTGGGTTTTGAGGCGGATATGCGCGATTACACCATGTGCCGGGATATGCTGGAGCACCTGGGTATCAGCAGTCTGCGGCTGATGACCAACAATCCCCGCAAGGTGGATGCCCTGTCACAAATGGGTATTACCATTGCCGAGCGGGTGCCCCTTCATGTGGGGCGTAATCCCCACAACGAACACTACCTCAATACCAAGCAGAGTAAACTGGGTCACTGGCTGGAAACCCATCAGGATGACGATCCCCAGTAATTGTCCGGTAAACCGGGTGTTTTAGAGGCTGCCCGGTATCACCCGAAGCCGGGTATCCATGCGGGCACAACGCTGCTCGATGGCCTTGAGAATGCCTGCCTTGTCCAGCCCGCACTCTGACAGTTGCTCGCCATGCTGGGCATGCTCCACAAACCGGTCCGGAATGCCAATCTGTAACAGTGGCTGGAGAATATCCGAGGCGTTGAGGAACTCGGTCACAGCGCTGCCCGCTCCCCCGGCAATGGCATTTTCTTCCACGGTCACCAGCAGGTCATGCTGGCTTGCCAGCTGGCGGATCAGTTCCTCGTCCAGAGGCTTGACGAAACGCATATCTGCCACGGTCGCGTTCAGGTGTTCCGCTGCTTCCAGTGCCGGTGTCAGCAGGGTGCCGAAATTGAGAATAGCGATGCTCTTGCCTTCCCGCAGCAGCCGTCCCTTGCCCACCGGAACTGTGTCCAGTGACTGGCTGATCGGCGTGCCCGGGCCGGTGCCGCGGGGATAGCGCACACTGGCCGGGCCGGAATGGCTGAGACCGGTCTGCAGGAGTTTGCGGGTTTCGTCCTCGTCCGAGGGGGTCATGACCAGCATGTTCGGGATGCAGCGCAGGTAGCTGATGTCGAAGGCACCGCCGTGGGTGGGGCCGTCTGCGCCCACCAGGCCGGCCCGGTCGATGGCAAACAGCACATCCAGGTTCTGGATGGCCACATCGTGGATCAGCTGGTCATAGGCCCGCTGCAGGAATGTGGAGTAGATGGCCACCACCGGTTTTGCGCCGTCACAGGCCATGCCCGCGGCGAGGGTGACCGCATGCTGCTCGGCAATGGCGACATCAAAATACCGATCCGGAAAACGTTTCGAGAAGGCCACCAGGTCGGACCCCTCGCACATGGCCGGGGTAATCCCTACCACCCGGTCGTCTGCCTCGGCGGCATCCACCAGCCACTGACCGAACACATTAGCGTATTTCGGCGCGGCCGGCTTTGGTTTGACGGGTTCCGGTTTGTCCGCCGGTACCGGCTCGATCTTGTTGATCGCATGGTAGCCTACCGGGTCGGCCTCCGCCGGAGCAAAACCCTTGCCCTTGGTAGTCACCACGTGGAGGAACTGGGGGCCGTCCAGTTCCCGGATCTTTTCCAGGGTCTCCAGCAGCAGGGGCAGGTCGTGGCCGTCGATGGGGCCGATGTAGTTGAAGCCAAGCTCCTCGAACAGGGTGCCGGGTGAAATCATGCCCTTGAAGTGTTCTTCGGTCTTCCTGGCCAGAGCCATCAGGTGCGGTGCACCCTGCAACACCTTCTTGCTGCCATCACGCACCTGATTGTAGGTGCGGCTGGCCAGCAACTTGGCAAAGTAGTTGGACAGCCCGCCCACATTGTGAGAAATGGACATGTCGTTGTCATTGAGAATCACCAGCATGTCTGCGTGCAGGTGGCCGGCATGGTTGAGGGCCTCAAAGGCCATGCCGGCTGTCATGGCACCGTCGCCGATCACGGCGATGCTCTTGCGACGGTTATTCTGCAGCTTGTTGGCTACGGCCATGCCGAGAGCAGCGCTGATGGAGGTGCTGGAATGGCCCACACCGAAGGTGTCGTATTCGCTTTCCGCCCGCTTGGGGAAGCCAGCCAGTCCGTCCTTGCGACGGATACTATGCATTCTGTTACGGCGGCCGGTCAGAATTTTGTGGGGATAGGCCTGGTGGCCCACATCCCATACCAGCCGGTCTTCCGGAGTATTGAAGATATAATGCAGGGCGATCGTGAGCTCAAGCACACCCAGGCCGGCACCGAAGTGACCGCCGGTCTGACCCACGGTCCAGAGCAGATAAGCCCGTAACTCATTGGCCAGCCGCGTCAGTTGTCCGGAGGACAGGCTGCGCAGCCGGGCGGGGTTATCAATCTGGTCCAGCAGCGGTGTATCTGGCCGCCGGGCCGGGATTTCCTGAAAGGTTACTGGTTCCTGCATCTGCTATGGTCTTTCCCGGGTGTTCAGGCGGTTTGATTGCAAACACATATTATAGGGATGAACGCGGCCTGTTTCACACCCAATCAGGTTGCGAATGATTTTTTTTACTCTGCCAGGGTCAGTGTGCATCGTTAACGGGTGGGGGTTCAATGGTCCCGGGCGACCACGAACGATGCCATGGCGCGCAGCTTGTCGGCCCGGTGATCAAAGCCCTTCAGGCTGTCCAGAGCGGTGTTCAGCAGCCCGTCGAGATAGGCTCTTGCTCCATCCACACCCATCAGCGCAGGGTAGGTGGGCTTGTTGCGGGCCAGGTCCGAGCCGCGGGGTTTGCCGATCACGCTGGTATCCCCTTCGATATCCAGCAGATCGTCCTGTACCTGGAAGGCCAGTCCCAGCGCTTTTGCGTAACGGGTCAGGTCCTGCATCCGCCGGTCGTCCAGGCCTGGGTTGGTCATCGCGCCCATGCGTACGCTGGCCTCAATCAGGGCACCGGTTTTGTGCCGGTGCATGGTTTCCAGCAGGTTCAGGTCCGGCGGTTGATCGACGGACTCCAGGTCGATAGCCTGGCCTCCTGCCATGCCCTGATAGCCGCTGGCAGCGGCCAGTTCCGTCACCATGGACAGGCGCGTTTCCGGATCCAGTGCCAGCGCCCGGGACAACCAGCCGAAAGCCAGTGACTGCAGTGCATCGCCGGCCAGTATGGCCGTGGCCTCGCCAAAGGCGATGTGGGTAGTGGGGCGCCCGCGGCGCAGGCCGTCGTCATCCATGGCCGGCAGGTCATCATGGATCAGGGAATAGGCGTGAATCAGCTCCACGGCACAGGCGGGCACCAGCGCGCTCAGCGGATCGCCGCCGGCCGCCTCTGCAGCACCCAGGCACAGCGCCGGGCGAATTCGCTTGCCGCCCCCCAGTACACTGTAGCGCATGGCTTCCAGCAAACGGCTGGAGGCGGGACGGGCATCGGCCAGTTTCTGTTCCAGCAGCGCATCCGTTTGCCGGCGGCAATCTTCCAGAAAGCGGACTGCCTGGTCGGTCTGAGGGTTCATCCGGTGGTATCGTCCGGCTGGAACGGTTGTGTCTCCAGGCTGCCATCTTCCCTGGGTACCAGCTGTTCAACCCGCTGCTCCGCCGAGCGGAGGGCGTGCTGGCACGCCCGGGTCAGTTTGACCCCCCGCTCGAAGGCGCCAAGGGACTGTTCCAGGGACAGCTCTCCCTGCTCGAGATCCCGGACCAGCTTTTCCAGTTCGTCGAGGGATTTCTCGAAATCCGCAATGGAAGATTCGCTTTTCTGCTCGGCCATGTTGGCGCGTCTCCGGTGTGGTTCTCGGATTTTCCGGGCAGTATATCAAAGCTTCCGGTTCACTGCTGCAGCGAAGGTGGTGGTTGCCTTTGCCAGGTGAACTGTTGCTGGTTGCCGGCGCGGCCCTCTGGTCCCCATATCTGTTCGGTTACTGTCACCTGGTTATCCCGGTCCAGGGTGACAATGGTGGAAGCCCGGGTGCCATAGTGCTCGCCCCGCACAAACGGGGACGACAGGAAGCGTTCCATGTCCAGTCCCACGCCGGTATCCGGCAGGTCCCGGTCCGGGGCCGGGGTGTCGTCCCGCAGAGTGTTGATCAGTGTCCGGTGCAGTTGGTCGGTGGGGCCCTGGTGGCCGCTCAGTTGTGCGCCAACGGCATTTCGCAGCCGGAGCAGCTTCGGCCAGGGCGTTTCCAGCAGATGATTGCTGAGCCCGAATATCCCCCGGTGCAGTTGCCTGCCAGGATGCGCATCCCGGTTGCTGAAATACCACCCGTCCTCTGCGGACACCACTACCAGGTTGAAACCCGACCACTGGGCCGGGTTATCCTTCAGGGTGACTTTCAGGCTCGATAGCTTCTGCTCCAGTGCCATCAATGGCAGCTCGCCACGGCTTCGATGCCCTGCCGCTGCAGTGCCTTCCCGCACGTTTGTCACGGCAGCTACCCGGGCATCCGGGGTCACCGCCAGCCAGGTGCCGCCGGACTGTTCGTCCCGGCCAGCCAGAATCTCCCGCCCATGCCACCAGTGCATATCCCGGGTCGGGCGGCGGAAAAATTCATCCCGGTTGGCCGCCACCAGCAGCGGGTAGCGCGGATCATTGGCGATCGATACCACGATAAGGCACATAGGGCAGGACTCTCGTTTATCGGTGATCGGGCGTGTATCATACAGCCTCAATTTCGTGCTGTGGACTGCTTATGACGTTGCTGACGGTCTTTGCGATCTATCTTGCCCTGGGCGTACTGGCAGGTACCCTGGCAGGGCTTTTCGGTATTGGTGGCGGACTGGTGATTGTGCCAGTACTGATCTTCAGTTTCGGTTTACAAGGTGTCAGCAGCGAGATTGCGGCGCACCTGGCAGTGGGCACCTCGCTGGCCACCATTGTGTTCACCTCGCTAAGCTCAATACGCACCCACCACATACACAGTGCGGTCCGCTGGGATCTGTTCCGTCCCATGACCCTGGGCATTGTGCTGGGTGCCGTCCTGGGTGCCTGGACCGCCTCATTGATGTCCGGGCAGGCGCTGGAACTGGTGATCGGCATTTTTGTCATCCTGGTAGCGCTGAAAATGCTCACCGGCTTCAATCCCTCGCCGGGGCGTGACGTGCCGGGCAGGCCCGGACTGGCTGCGGCGGGCACCGGTATCGGCTGGGCTTCGGCCATTTTTGGCATCGGGGGCGGTACCCTGACGGTTCCTTTCCTGTCCTGGAGCAATGTCCGCATGCAGCAGGCAGTCGGTACCTCCGCCGCCTGTGGACTGCCAATCGCCATTGCCGGTGCCCTGGCCAACATGGGGACCGGCTGGCAACATCCTGAGCTGCCGGAATACAGTATCGGCTTTGTTTACCTGCCCGCCGTACTGGGGGTGGTCGCAACCAGCGTGGTGTTCGCCAGGGTGGGGGCTAATCTGGCCCACCGGCTGGACGCAAAACTACTGAAGCGAATATTTGCCCTGCTATTGATGGTCGTGGGCATCCGATTCCTGATCTGACCTGAGAGAGCCTGCAATGCTACAACACCCACAGTTTGACCCGGTGGCCGTCTCCCTGGGCCCGCTGCAGATCCACTGGTACGGGCTCACCTACCTGGTGGGCTTTCTGGCCGGCTGGTGGCTGGGCCGGCTACGTGCCCGCCAACCCGGCAGCCCCCTTAACGAGGAACAGGTGGGTGATCTGCTGTTCTACATCGCGCTGGGGGTCATTCTGGGCGGCCGTTTCGGTTATGTATTGTTCTACAACTTCGATGTGTTTCTTGCGGATCCGCTCTGGCTGTTCCGGGTCTGGGAGGGAGGCATGTCCTTCCACGGCGGCCTGCTGGGGGTAATGCTGGCCATGTGGTGGTTCGGCAGGAAGGCAGGGTGCGGATTTTTTGCCATGGCCGACTTTGTCGCCCCGCTGGTGCCCATCGGCCTGGGTGCGGGCCGGTTGGGTAACTTCATCAATGGCGAGCTCTGGGGCAAGCCCACCGAAGTCGCCTGGGGGATGGTATTCCCCCAGGCCCCGGACAGCCTGGCCCGCCACCCCTCCCAGCTTTATCAGTTTGCCCTGGAAGGGGTGGCGCTGTTCCTTATTCTGTGGTTCTTCTCGGCAAAGCCACGGCCACGTATGGCGGTCTCGGGCCTGTTCCTGGTCTGCTATGGTGTTTTTCGTTTCCTCGTGGAATTCGTGCGCCAGCCGGACCCGCAGCTGGGTTACCTGGCCTTTGACTGGCTGACCATGGGGCAGGTCTTGTCCTTCCCGATGATTCTGGCCGGCGCGGCACTGATGTTTGTGGCCTATCGGAGAAACCCGCAATGAAAGCCTATCTCGACCTGATGCGTGATGTCGTCGACAACGGCATCGACAAAGGCGACCGCACCGGCGTCGGTACCCGCTCGGTGTTCGGCCGCCAACTGCGCTTCGACCTGAACGAAGGCTTCCCTCTGGTCACCACCAAAAAGATCCACCTTCGCAGCATCATCTACGAACTGCTCTGGTTCCTCCAGGGCTCCACCGACAACAACTGGCTGAAAGAACGCAAGGTCAGCATCTGGAACGAATGGGCGCTGGAAAATGGCGACCTGGGCCCCATCTACGGCAAACAGTGGCGCAGCTGGCAGTGCCCGGACGGCCGGGTGATCGACCAGATCAGCGAAGTCATCGAGCAGATCCGCACCAGACCCGACTCCCGCCGGCTCATCGTCTCCGCCTGGAACCCGGCAGAACTTCCGGACGAATCCATCGGTCCCCGGGACAACGTTCGCGAAGGCCGCATGGCCCTGGCGCCGTGCCATTGCCTGTTCCAGTTCTACGTGGCCGACGGCAAACTCTCCTGCCAGCTCTACCAGCGCAGCGCCGACCTGTTCCTGGGCGTACCCTTCAACATCGCCTCCTACGCCCTGCTGACCCACATGATCGCCCGGCAATGCGACCTGGGTGTAGGTGAATTCGTCCACACCTTCGGCGACTGCCACCTGTACCAGAACCACCTGACCGACGACATCGTCTTCGAACAACTCCAGCGTGAGCCCCGGCAGCGCCCGACCCTGAACATCAGGCGCAAGCCGGACTCAATCTTCGGGTATGAGCTGGAAGATTTTGCGTTCGAGGGCTATGACCCGCACCCGGTTATCAAGGCTCCGATAGCGATCTGATACGGGTCGGGAACAGGATTGCGTTAGCGGTTTAATCTGCGGGGCAGCCATCACTGACGTTTGATCGTGAGGGAGCCGGAGGGTGCTTTCCAAAACCGTGGAGCGCCAGGGATGGCGCGACCCGAGCCCCCCATGGACGGGTTTACGGGCGTGTTTTGGAAAGCACCCTCCGGC